>CAVUDO010000003.1:0-36818 GCA_963740255.1 uncultured Actinomycetota bacterium
GGGTCCGGCGCGCGATGGCCCAGCGGATGCTCCGCGAAGCAGAGAAGGTGCGGGCGACCGGCACCCGGGTGACGTTGCTCGGGCCGGACCGAGGACCTGGCCACCATCGGGGCCAACCTGATGGACCCGTCGCGCCGCGAGGCGGTGCTGGCCACGTCGTTGCGCACGTCCGCCGCCGCGCTGCGTCGCGGTGCCGATCCGTACCCGGCGGAGTCGTAGGCTTCACCACGACACCGGTCCGGCGCCGACGTGACCCTTCCGCCTGGTGCCGGGCCGACGCCGAGTCGAGGAGAGCGATGCGGATCTACCTGCCGGCCACGCTGAACATCCTCCGGGACCTGCACAAGACCGGCGAAAACGGGCCGGCGCCGCTGACCGGGTTCGCGGTCACCCCCTCGGTGCGCGAGTGGTACCTCGACGAGGACGACGAGGTGCTGGAGTACGCCGCGTTCACCGAGGCGGCCCGGGCGGCGTTGCGCCTCCTGGACGGCGATCCCCTGGCCCCTCGCCGCCGCGCGGTGGTCGCCGCGGACGTGCCGGACGGCGAGGTGCGGCCACTCCCCGAACTCGACCGGGCGGTGGTCCGCACCACCACGCCGGTCGCGCTGATCCAGGTGGCATCCCTCCACCTCGACGGTGCGGCGGCCGAACGGGACGTCGCGGCGGCCGCCTCGGCGGTGCTCGCCGCGGACCTCGACGACGACGACGCCCAGTTCACCATGGACGGTGCCGAGGCCCACGAGCTGGAGTGGTCGGCATCCAGGAGCTTCCCGAACTCGTGCGCTGACGCCGTCGGGCTGAACGCTGGCCGGTGCGGTGGTCCGGGAGTGCGGCCGTCCGGTCAGTCGTCGTTCGGCGAAGGCACGTACATCGCCACCACCGAGATCGGACGGAGACTCAGCGCGTTGCGGCGTCGCAGCGACAGGGCCATTCCCGCCGCGGCCACCAGGCCGCCAGCGAGGTAGACCCCGATCTGGGTACCGTGCAGGGTCAGCGAGGTGCCGAACGCCCCGTCGCTCGCCGGGTCGTCCACGAGGGTGAAGCCGAGCGCGGACGTCAGGTTGCCGACCGTCACCAGCACGGCCGGGAACACCCCGATCACCGCGCAGTGCGACAGGGCGGTGTACTGGCGGCGGCGGGAGAGCCACCAGCAGCCGGCCGTGGTGCCCGCCCCCGCGGAGACCGTCCAGATCGCGGTGCTGAGCCAGAGGGGGGCCGCCGTCGGAACCGGGTCGCCGGAGGCGACGGCCGGGCCGAGCACGAACAGGGTCGTCAAGGCCTGGCCGACGAGGTCGCCCAGGGTTGCGACGAACACCGCGACCAGCCCGCCGAGCACCGAACCGCCGACCCGGAAGGAGCCCGCCAACCCACCGATGAGCGCGGCCAACAGCACCGCGAGCGCGACCGGGACGGTGAGCGCCTGGTGGGCGATCGCCGCCCAGCAGAGCACGGTGAAGACCATGGCGACCACACTGGCCGCGCCGATGCCGGTGATCAGGCTCTTGGGGGTGCTGCTGCCGGCGCCTTCCCGCATGCGCTGGAACCACGCCCCGGCCGCGCCGGCCGCGGCGCCGGCGAACGCCGCCGCGAACGCGACGGTGGCACCCTGGATCGCCATCCACCAGCCGGGCCGACCGCCGTTGAAGACCTCGACCGAGGTGGCGGCCACGAGCTGTAGGACAGCCAGCGTCGCGGAGCACGCAACCAGTAACTGAACGGTGGTACGACCGGGCTCCGTGGGCGAGGGGATGGGCACGCGGCCGGACTCCACATCGACTCCCTTCAGATGGCGGGGTCTCCTCGCCTCGCGCGGGACGCAGCGGCATGGGCGCGGCTTGTGCGGCGCTTGTACCGGAACGTCGCACGGACGGGAAAGACCGCGTGACAGGATGAAATGGTGCGAGCGTGCCCCGCACGTTCGCCAGTGGTCACTCGTCGACGAAGCCGAGCGAGGCATGGAGAGCAGGGTACCGATGGACGGCGTCACGCACGTACCCCTGCCGGTGAACGAATCGGTCCGCGACTACGCTCCGGGGAGCCCAGAACGGGCGGAGCTGCAGGTCAGCCTGGACGAGCTCGCGGGCGACCGGGCCGAGTTCACCCAGACGATCGGTGGCGAACACCGAATGGGGGGCGGCGAGCCCGTCGACGTGGTCCAGCCGCACCGGCACGGCCACGTGCTGGGAACCCTCCGCCAGGCCACTCCTGCCGACGTCTCGGCCGCGGTGGCGGCGGCCAAGCAGGCCGCACCCTCCTGGCGGGGATTGCCGTTCAGTGAGCGGGCCGCGGTGGTGTTGCGTGCGGCCGACCTGCTCGCCGGGCCGTGGCGCCAGAGGCTGAACGCCGCGACGATGCTCGGGCAGTCCAAGTCGGTGATCCAGGCCGAGATCGACGCCGCCTGCGAGTTGATCGACTTCCTGCGGTTCGACGTCGCGTTCGGCGAGCGGATTCTCGGCGAGCAGCCGATGTCGTCGTCGGGTGTCTGGAACCGGTTCGACCACCGGCCGCTGGAGGGTTTCGTCCTCGCGATCACCCCGTTCAACTTCACGGCGATCGCGGCCAACCTCCCGATCGCGCCGGCCCTGATGGGCAACACGGTGGTGTGGAAGCCGTCCCCGACCCAGCAGCTCTCGGCGCACCTCACGATGCGGTTGTTCGAGGCGGCCGGCCTTCCGCCCGGAGTGATCAACCTGCTCACCGGCGACGGGCACGCCGTCAGCGAGGTCGCGGTCGCTGACCCCGACCTGGCCGGCATCCACTTCACCGGCTCCACCGGCACCTTCCAGCGGCTGTGGAGTGCCGTGGGGGCCAACATCGCGCACTACCGCGGCTACCCGCGGCTGGTCGGCGAGACCGGTGGCAAGGACTTCGTGATCGCGCACCCCTCGGCCGACGCGGACGCCCTGCACACCGCGCTCGTCCGAGGCGCCTTCGAGTACCAGGGCCAGAAGTGCTCCGCCGCCTCCCGGGCCTACCTGCCGCGGTCGCTCTGGGAGGGCGGCCTCCGCGACCGGCTGGCCACCACGGCGTCCGAACTCAGCTACGGCGACGTCACCGACCTGTCGAACTTCGGGGGAGCCGTGATCGACCGGCGGGCGTTCGACCGGCTCGCCGCAGCGCTGAACCGGATCAAGGACGCCGCGACGTGCGCGGTGCTCGCCGGCGGCACGGCCGACGACTCCGTCGGCTACTTCGTCCGGCCGACGGTGGTGGAGTGCACCGACCCCCTGCACGAGGTGTTCACCACCGAGTACTTCGGTCCGATCCTCGGGGTGTACGTCTACGACGACGACGCGTTCGACGAGGTGATGGCCCAGGCGGCGGGCGCGGCACCGTATGCGTTGACCGGCTCGATCTTCGCCACCGACCGCGCGGCCGTCGAACGTGCGCACGCTGCCCTGCGGTATTCGGCCGGCAACTTCTACGTCAACGACAAGCCGACCGGGGCGGTCGTCGGGCAGCAGCCGTTCGGGGGAGCGAGAGCGTCCGGAACGAACGACAAGGCGGGTTCGATGCTGAACCTGTTGCGGTGGGTGAGCCCGAGGACGGTGAAGGAGACGTTCGTGCCGCCGACCGACCACCGGTACCCCCACATGAACTAGGTGTACTGCCCAGGGACGTTGGTCAACCTGGTGATGGGTGGCCGTCGATCGCGACCTGGATCGGAACGGTGTGGCCTCGGGTGGCCAGCAGCCCGAGGCCCGGCCGGGAGGCGGCGCCACGGGTGACCCGGATGCCCAGCAGCTCCCCGTCCGAGGGCCGGGCCGGGCTGAGCAGGACACCGAGCCTGCTCCGCCGCAGCGGCACCGTGAAGCCGCGGTAGGTCGCCGCGAGGTCGTCGGTGCCACCGGCGGCGACCAGGCCCCAGAGCGGCTCGTCGGCCTCCAGCAGGCTGGCGAGCACCGCGTCCACCGAGGTGTCCGTGAGCTGGTCGGCGTCGTCGACGAGCACCACCAGCGGCCGGCCGGCGTGGGCGGCGAGCGTCCCGCCAAGCCGGTCGCCGGCAGCCGCGCCGAACAGCCCGACGACGCCCGGCACGCCGGCCAGGGACGCCAACCCCGACCGCCGGCCGCCGACGACGGCGACCGGTGTGCCCCGGGCGGTGAGGGTCCGGGCCGCCGTGCGGAGCGCCGTGGTCCGCCCGCTGCCGGCCGGGCCGGCCACCAGGGCGCCCGGCCCGTCCTCGGCGAGGTCGAAACCGACCGGCTCGGCGGCGTCCCCGCCAAGCCCCAGCAGGACGTACAGGCGGCCGCCGGGCCGCACCCGCAGCGTCGTGGCAGACACCCGCGTGGGCAGTGGACGCAGCCGGATCGGCCGCTGTGCCGCCGGAACGTCCGATGGCCCGCGGACACCGATCCTCGACACGGCGGCCACCTGCCGCGGTCCGGCCGGGTCGGCGTCGAGCAGTGCGAGCTGCACGTCGGTGATCGTCGCGCCGGGGGCGAGCGCCCGTCCGGGGACACCGCGCTCGGGCACCTCCTTCGCCGGGATCCCGGCCAGCGCATAGGTGTCGATATCGGCCAGCGGTAGTACCAGGCGTTCGCCGACCAGCGCGGACAGCCTCGAGGTGAGCAGCTGGCGGTCGCCGGTGACCACCACCCGCAGACCGGCCGCAGGTCCCTCGTGGAGGAGCCGGCCGAGATCGTCCACCACCCGGCCGCCGTCGATCTCGCCGTAGGCGTGCAGGAACCCTTCGTAGGCGTCGACCGTCAGGACCATCCACGGCAGCCGGTCGGCCTGCACCGCGGCCGCGCGCTGTTCGGCCACCGAGCCATAGCCGGCCTGGCCCAGGAGGTCGTGGCGCCGGGCGATCTCGGCGAGCAGCCGGGCGATCAACCGGACGCCGCGGCCGGTGTCGTCGCGGGGGACCACCGCGCCGCAGTGCGGCAACGCCTCCAGGCAGGCGAGTCCGCCGCTGCCGCAGTCCAGCGCGTAGAGGTGCGCGTCGCGAGGCTCGAAGCTGCGCGCGAGGCTCCCGCCCAGCGTGCGCAGCGCCGTGCTGCGGCCGCTCCTCGGCCCGCCGACGACCATGAGGTGCCCCCCGTGGGCGAGGTCGAGCGCGTAGACGTCGCGGCGCTGGGCGGACGGCAGGTCGTGCAGCCCGAGCGGGACGCGGTCGGGGCCGGCTCCCGGCAGGTCGTCGAGCGTCACGGACAGGGGCAGCGGAGCGAGCCACGGGCTGGCCGGCACCGCGATGCCGGCGAGGTCGGCAGCGGTGGCCACGGTGGTCACCAGGGTGGCCAGGTCGGTGGGCACGTCCTCGCTGCGGGCGTCGGGCCCGGGGACGGGGTCTCCGGCCGCGGCCCAGGGCGCGGCACGGACTCCGACGGCCGGGCCGGCCGGCGGTGGCGGCCGGCCGCCGATCCGGGCGGTCTGGACCGCGGTGAGTCCGCCGTCCGCGAGCCGGGCGTAGCCCCGGCCGGGTGTGGTGGGCAGGATCCGGGCAGCCGCCGGGGCATCCAGTACGTCGGCGGACTCTCCGGCGTCGGTGACCCGCAGGCAGAGCCGCAGCGGAGTGTTGGCACGGATCTCGGGCGACACCACTCCGGACGGTCGCTGGGTGGCCAGGACCAGGTGCACGCCGAGCGATCGGCCACGTCGGGCGATGTCGACCAGCCCGGCGACGAAGTCCGGCAGCTCGTCGACCAGCAGGGCGAACTCGTCCACCACGATCACCAGCCGGGGCAGCGGTTCCGGCGGGCGTGCCGTCCCGTGAAGCGCGCGGCCGCCGTCCGGACCGACCCTCGCCCGCCGGTCGCCCGCCAGGGCGGCGGTCTCGTCGGTCGCCCGGGTCCGGACCGCGAGATAGGCGGCGAGATCCTTGGCCCCGGCCGCGGCGAACAGGTGTTCGCGCCGCCGAAGCTCGGCGGCGAGCGACTCCAGCGCCCGGGCGGTGAGGCGGTTGTCGAGGTCGGTGACCACACCGACGGTGTGCGGAAGTGCCGCGCAGTCGGCGAAGGCGGCGCCACCCTTGTAGTCGACCAGGATGAACGCCAGCTCGTCCGGCCGGTTGCCCAGCGCCAGGCCGGCGACCAGTGTCTGCAGCAGTTCGGACTTGCCCGCACCGGTCGTGCCGGCCACCAGCGCGTGCGGCCCGTCGGCCTCCAGGTCGACCGACACCGGCCCGTCCGCCCCCAGGCCGAGCACGGTCGACGTCGACCGGGGACGCGACTGCCAGGCCGCCGCCAGCGCCACCGGGTCGACGGCCACCGGTCCGGCGAGGTCGAGGTACCGCACCGCGGGTGGGATGCGGCCGTCGACAGCGTCCGGCGTGGTGTCGCGGACCGGGGTCAGGCATCGGGCCAGTCGCTCGGCCCAGCGGGGGCTCACCAGGTCGGCGACCACCGCGGCGACCGGGGCGGCGCCGGCCCGCACCACCATGGCCGTGGCGTCGGCGACCAGCGTCACCGTGGCGCCGCACTCCGCCGGCAGCTCCAGGGCGTCCTCGGCGAGGCAGATCGCGTGGATGCCGACCCGTGGCCCGTCGGTGAGCAGTCGCACCACCCCGGCGGACGCGCGCAGGGCGTCGGCGTCGTCGAGCAGCAGGACGTAGGCCGGCCCGTCGCCCCGGTGGCCCGCGGGCCCGCTCGCGCCGGCCGACCCGAATCCGCCCGGCTCGGGGGCAGCTCCGGCGGCGAGCCGTCGGTCGAGGACCGCGGTCAACTCCGCGACCCGGGCCGCGACCTGTGCGGCGCCCACACCGACCAGCGCGGCCGCGTGGTGGTCGCGGGTCGGGGAGGTGTGCGGCAGCCAGCGCAGCCAGGACCAGTCCCGCGGCCCGTCCGGCGCCTGGGCCAGCAGCACGATCCGCAGGTCGCGCGGGGGGTGCAGGGCAGCGAGCTGACCGGCGAGCCAGCGGGCCAGGCCGTGGCGCCCCGCCCCGGCGACTCCCAGCACACCGACCGAGGCGAGCGGCACCGTGACCGGGACGGCAGGCAGGGCCGGGTGCCGGTCGCCCGGGTCCCTGGGCGGTGCGGCCACGGCGCGCCGCCACCGACGCCGCGCCGGCCGGCCGGCCGTGTCCGGATCGGGGCCGCGCACGGTGAGCGCGGCGGGGAGGTCCGCCGATCCCATCCGGAGCAGCAACGCGTCGTCGTCGTGCGGACGGCGCTCCCAGAGACGCGCGCCCGGACCGGCGGCGGTCAGGCCGAGAGCCGCCGGATCGGGCGCGTCGTCGCGCCGGCGGCGCACCTCGGCGTCGACCGCGGCCGACACCTCCTCGCGCGCCGCGGCCACGGCCTCCTCGTACGCGGCCCGCGAGCGCCGGTGGTCGCGTCCACCCGAGAGCCGGTCGCTCACCGCGTTGGCCCCGTACATCAGCGGAGAGAGCAGCATGAACAACAGGTACGCCTGGTTGCCGCCGGTCGCCGACCACAGCACGCCGCCGAGCACCATCGGGGCCAGCACCATCACCCACGGGAAACGCAGCCTCGGACGGTCGGTCGGGACGGCGGGGAACGTCACGGTCACCGTGTCGCGGGGCGGAGGAAGCCGCGGCGGCCGGTGCAGGCCGATGCCTCCGGCGGAGTCCGGCCGCACGGCCGCCGGCGGCTCAGTGGGTTCGGTGTAGGCCAGCAACGACCCCCCGCAGCGCAGCACCGCACCCGGCAGGAGCCGGACCGGCGCGGCGGTGAGCGGTTGGTCGGGCCCGCCGCCGACGCACAGCACGCTGCCGTTCGTCGATCCGGTGTCGGAGGCGTGGACACCGTCCGGCCGGGCGTCGAGCAGCAGGTGCCGGCGGGACACGTCCGGGTCGTCGAGCCGGAGATCGGCGCCGTAGCCGCGGCCGACCACCGTCTCGCCGGCGTTCAGGGTGCGCACCGCGCCGGCGTCCGGCCCGCCGATCACCCGCAGCTGCCTCGGCCCGGGGCTGGACACGGCCTCCGACGCCGACGCCGCGCCCACCCCGATCCGGGCCCCGTCGAGCAGCGGCGCGACGCCGACAGGGTGCGACGGATCGAGCCGTTGCCCGGCCACGCTGAGCGCGGCGTCGCAAGCCGCTCCCACGGCGCCGGCCAGTGCGGCGGACACCGTGCCCACCGGCGCCCCGGCCGGCGCCGTGAGCACCACGTCCACCGCGTCGGCGGCTCCGACCAGACTGAGTCTCAGCTCCACGCCACCCCCCGCACCCGGCCGTGCCGACGCGGACCAGCGTCTCGCAGCCGGCAGTCCCCGCGTGGCGGCCGTCCACAGGTCCGCGCGCGATAGGTTCGAGGCGTGACCCAGGACAACGGCGCCGCCCGCCGCCCGACGGGAGCGACCGTCGCGACGTCCGCGACCCCGTCCGTCGCCGACGCCGCGGCCGCGGACCGGCACTTCGGCGAGCAGGGCGGCAAGCTCACCTACGGCTCCTACCTCCGCCTGGACGACCTGCTCGCCCAGCAGCGTCCCCAGGCCGCGCCGCCGGCCCACGACGAGCTGCTGTTCATCACGATCCACCAGGTCTACGAGCTGTGGTTCAACCAGCTGCTGCACGAGCTGACCGCGGCCCGGGACGCGATGCTGGCCGGCGAGGCATACCTGCCGAGGGTCCGGCTGGAACGCTGCCACGTGATCGCCCGGGTCCTGGTCGAGCAGATCGACGTGCTGGAGACGATGACTCCGCAGGACTTCCTCGCGTTCCGCGCGCAGCTGGCGCCGGCCAGCGGATTCCAGTCCGTCCGGTTCCGCGAGGTCGAGTTCCTGTCCGGGGCGAAGGACGCCGGCTACCTGGAACGCTTCCGCGGCCTGACCGCCGGTGAGCGGGCCCACCTGATCCGCCGGCTGGAGGAGCCGAGCCTGTGGGACGGGTTCCTCGCCGTGCTCGCCTCGGCCGACTTCGACACCGCGACGCCGGAGTCCCGGCTGCAGGCGCTGCGGACGATCGCCCACGACCGGGCGGCCCACGGCGCCGTGTGGGACCTCGCCGAGGCGCTGGTCGAGCACGACGCGCTGTTCGCCCGCTGGCGCGCGCGGCACGTCCTGATGGTCGAACGCCAGATCGGGACGAAGTCGGGCACCGGCGGCTCGTCCGGCGCGCCCTACCTGCGCAGCCGCCTCGACCTGCGCTTCTACCCGGAGCTGTGGGAACTCCGCAGCCAGCTGTGAGCCGGCCCCGCCGGCCGGGAGCCCACGTTGGCACGAAGTGGGGAACCGGGCGATGCAGGTGCGGTTCCATACTCGCGGACGTGGACCATGTCGCCGGGCCGACGCCGCACCCGGCGACGACGTGGGAGGGGTGGACGCCATGAGCAGGCCGCTGGGCAGCCGGTACGAGCTGTCGGACCTGATCGCCACCGGAGCCACCGGCGAGGTGTGGCGGGCCACCGTCCGCGGGACCGACGAGCCGGTCGCGGTGAAGCTGCTCCGCGAGCAGTACGCCGGCAACCCCGAGATCGTCGACAGCTTCCTGCGCGAACGCCGGCTGCTGGGCTCCCTCGACCACCCGGCCATCGTCCGGGTCCGCGACATGGTGGCCGAGGGCGACCACCTCGGGATCGTGATGGACCTGGTGCTGGGGCCGGACCTGCGGCACTACCTCGGCGGCCCCCGCCCGATGGCGCCCGCCGCGGCCGTCGAGCTGGCGGCGACGGTCGCCGAGGCGCTGGCGGCCGCGCACGCCGCCGGGGTGGTACACAGCGATGTCAAGCCGGCGAACATCCTGGTCCCGTCCGCCGGCGGCCCGGTGAAGCTGGCCGACTTCGGGGTGGCCCGGCTGACCCGGCGCCCCGGCACGCTGAGCCACGGCACGCCGGAGTACGTGGCTCCCGAGGTCGTCAACGGCCACGCGTCGCTGTACGCCAGCGACGTGTACGGACTCGGCACGGTGCTCTACGAGATGCTCACCGGCTCGACGCCCTACCGCGGCGGCCCGTCCGACGAGGTGCTCCGCCGCCACGTGGAGTGTGCTCCGGTGTGGACACCCGGTGTCCCGACGGCCCTGCGTCCGCTGCTCGGACAGTGCCTGGACCGCGATCCGACCTACCGCCCGACGTCCGCGGCCCTGGTCGACGAGCTGCGCGCCGTGCTGCCCGCGCTGACCGGCCTTCCGGCCACCCCGCCGCTCCCGGCCGGGACGCCGCACCACCGCGAGGCGGACGGCAGGCCGGTTCCGTCGGTGGATCCCAACGTCACCACCGCCGCGCACCAGACCTCCGGGGCGCCCGTGGCCCACGAGTTCGCGGCCGTCGGGGCGCCGAGGGGGGCCCACGGCGCGCACCACGCTCCGGACGACGCGCCCGACCCGGAGGTCACCGCGGTCCTGCCCGCGTCGGCCGCGACGAATCCGTCCGGCCCGCCACCGACGACGGTCGTGCCCGCCTGGAGCGAGGCGTCGCCGCCCGGATGGCCCGTCTCGGGGCCACCCGGGTCCGTGCCGCCACCCGGGTCCGTGCCGCCGCCGGGGTGGGGGCCGGTGCCGCCCCCCGGCTGGGAGTCGTCCCCGGCCCATCCGGTCGGTGCGCCCTACCCGGGCGGCCCGCCGAGCCGGCCCGCCGGGACCCGCCGCCGGCCGCGTCGCTGGCCGCTGGTGCTGGGTGCCGTGCTGGTCGGGCTGGTCGCCCTCGGTGCGATCGCCGGCGGCGTGTACGCCAGCGGTGTCCTGCGCGAGGTCGGACAGACCACCGGGACGACCAGCACCTCGCCGTCGCCCTCCGCGGCTCCGTCGCAGACCCCCAGCGCCAGCCCGTCACCGACCGACCGTCCGGATCCCGGCGACACGCCGACGCCGGGCTTCTCGCTCGACCCCGGCACCCCGCCGGCCACCCCCGGTCCGGGGGAACCTTCGATCGGCGGCTCCTTCCCGCCGTGACCCGCTTGTGCACAGGCGACGACCGCGCGGTGACGGAGAACGTCGAACACCGATAATGTCGGTCGGGCGTCGAGCCGTACGGGGGTGTCATGAGCGCGGTCGAGATCATCGACGCGGAGGTGCGCGAGCTCGTCCGTCGGCGTGGGATCGACCCGATGCGCGAGGCCGCCGCCGTGCGCCGCCTGGTCGACGAGGTGCTGGCCGACTACGCCGACCGCGCCCTGACCGGCGCCCTGCCGGTGGTGGCCGACCCGGCGGGCACGGCCCGCGCGGTGTTCGACGCGGTGGCCGGCTTCGGCCCGCTGCAGCGCTTCCTCGACGACCCCGAGGTCGAGGAGATCTGGATCAACGGCCCCGGCCGGGTCTTCGTGGCCCGGCGCGGCCGCAGCGAGCTGACCAACGCGATCCTCTCTGCGGGCCAGATCGCCGACCTGGTCGAGCGGATGCTCAAGCACAGCGGCCGCCGGATCGACCTCTCCACGCCCTTCGTCGACGCCACCCTCCCGGACGGGTCGCGGCTGCACGTGGTGATCCCGGACATCACCCGGGAGCACTGGGCGGTCAACATCCGCAAGTTCGTGGTGCGGGCGCACACGCTCGACGAACTGGTCGCGCTCGGCTCGCTCACGCCGCACGCCGCCCGGTTCCTGGACGCGGCGGTGGTGGCAGGGCTGAACGTGATCGTGTCCGGCAGCACCCAGGCCGGCAAGACCACGCTGCTCAACTGCCTGGCGGGGGCGATCCCCGCCTCGGAGCGGGTGATCAGCTGCGAGGAGGTGTTCGAGCTCCGCCTCGGCCTGCCGGACTGGGTCGCGATGCAGACCCGGCAGCCCAACCTCGAGGGAGCGGGCGACATCCCGCTGCGCCGGCTGATCACCGAGGGCCTGCGGATGCGCCCGAGCCGGATCATCGTCGGCGAGGTCCGCCAGGCCGAGTGTCTCGACCTGCTGATCGCGCTGAACGCCGGTCTGCCGGGGATGTGCTCGATCCACGCCAACTCGGCGCGGGAGGCGATCACCAAGCTCTGCACGCTTCCGCTGCTGGCCGGCGAGAACGTCAGCGCCTCGTTCGTCGTGCCGACGGTGGCGTCCTCGGTCGACCTGATGGTCCATCTCGCGACGGAGGCCTCCGGCCAGCGTCGGGTGCGCGAGATCGTCGCGGTGCCGGGCCGGGCCGAGGGCTCGGTCGTCGAGACCGCCGACATCTTCACCACCCGCGGCGGCCGGCTGATCCGGGCGGACGGGTATCCGCCGCACCAGGACCGGTTCGTGCGGGCCGGCATCGACCTCCCCGCGGTGCTCGCGCGGACGCACCCGATGACGGCGGGCCCGCCGTCCCCGGCGCACCGCGCTCCGGCCGGGCCGCCGTCCCAGGCGCCGGCCGGCCGGCCGGCCCAGGTCCCGGCGGGGGCGCCGACCGGGCCGTTGCCGGTGATCGGCCACGGACCGCCGGGACACACCCTCCAGCAGCCAGCGGGAGGGCGGCGGTCCCAGCCGGCCAGCGCGCCGTCCGAACCCGCGAGCACCTCAGCGGACGTCGCCGCGGCGGGGGAGGGCTGAGATGGGCGCGTTCTTCGGACTCCTGCTCGGCCTCGGTCTGCTGCTGATCCTGCAGAGCGGCCGACCGCGCTCGCCTCGTCGCGGGCGGCCGCCGCTCGGCTGGATGACGCGGCGCACCGAGCGGCTGCGGCAGGCCGGCATCCACGGCGTCAGCGGATGGCAGATCCTCCTCCTGCAGGTGTTCACCGCGGTGGCGGTCGGCCTGGTCGTACTGGTGGTGTCGCAGAGCGTCTCGGTCGCGGCCTGCTTCGCGGTCTTCGGTTTTTTCGGCCCGATGGCGGTGGTCCGCCGCCTGCACGACCGGCGCCGGACGGAGCTGCGGGAGGTGTGGCCGGAGGTGGTCGACAACCTCGCCTCGGCGGTGCGGGCCGGGCTGTCGCTGCCCGAGGCGGTGGGTGCGCTGGGAACCCGGGGCCCCGAGTCGCTGCGTCCGGCCTTCGGCCGGTTCGCCGCGGAGTACCGGGCCACCGGCCGCTTCTCGGTATGTCTCGACCGGCTCAAGGACGACCTGGCCGACCCGGTCGGCGACCGGGTGTGCGAGTCGCTCCGGATGGCCCGCGACGTCGGGGGCACCGACCTCGGCCGGCTGCTCCGGACACTGTCCACCTTCCTCCGCGAGGACGCCCGGACACGGGCCGAGCTGGAGACGCGCCAGGGCTGGACGGTGAACGCCGCCCGGCTCGCGGTCGCCAGCCCCTGGCTCGTCCTGCTGCTGTTGGCCACCCAGTCGACGACGCTGGCGGCGTTCGACACGTTCGCGGGACGGCTGCTGCTGGCCGTCGGGGGAGGGGTGAGCGTGCTGGCCTACCGGCTGATGCTCCGGATCGGACGTCTCCCGGCCGAGAAGCGCGTGCTGCGGGCACCCGACGGCCTCGCCTCGCCGGGCCCGGTGGCCGGATGACCGGGGCGGTGGTGGGCGGCCTTCTCGGGCTGGTCTTCGCGACCGGCGCGGCGCTGGTGGTGGCCTACCTCCCCCCGCTCCGGCGGGTCCGACTCGCCGACCGGCTGACGCCCTACCTCGGCGACGCGCCACGACCCTCCCGACTCCTCCAGCCCACCGCCACGATCACGCCGTTCGGAGCGGCAACCAGGCTGCTCCGCCCGTTGCTCGAGGATGCTGCCCGGGTCGTCGAGCGGGTGCTCGGCGGGAGCCGCTCGGTGCGCCGCCGGCTGACCGCGATCGGCTCGACCCAGACCGTGGAGGACATCCGGATCCAGCAGGTGATCTGGGGGCTGCTCGGGGTGCTGGCCGGTGTGGTGGTCGCGCTGGGCCTGTCGGTGGCCAGCGGCGGGTTGAGCCTCTTCGCGCTGGTGCTGCTGGCCGCGTCCGGCTTCCTCGGCGGGGTGCTGGGGCGTGACTGGTGGCTCTCGGCGCAGGTGCGGCGGCGCGAGGAGCTGATGCTGGCGGAGTTCCCCGTCGTGGCCGAACTGCTCGCGCTCGCCGTGACGGCGGGCGAGTCGCCGGCCGCCGCGCTGGAACGGGTCTGCCGGCTCAGCCAGGGCGAACTCGCCCGTGAGCTGGGCCTGGCGCTGGCCGAGGCGCGGGCCGGTGCCACCCTGCCGGCGGCGCTGGAGTCGCTGGCCGAGCGGACGTCCCTCGAGCCGCTGGCCCGGTTCACCGACGGTGTGGTGATCGCGCTGGAGCGCGGGACGCCGCTGGCCGACGTGCTCCGCGCCCAGGCCGCCGACGTCCGGGAGGCCGGCAAGCGGGCGCTGCTCGCCTCCGGCGGTCGGCGCGAGATCGCGATGATGGTCCCGGTGGTGTTCCTGATCCTGCCGGTGACGGTCCTGTTCGCGCTGTTCCCGGGGCTGGTCACCATCGACCTGCTCACCCGGTGACCGCCCGGTGTCGGCACCGGGCGGCCGGGACGGGCCGCTGAGCGGGCCGGCTGTGCCCGCGCGCCTGCCCGCCCGGACGGCCGACCAGATGCCTGACCGTGTCTGTGCTGCACTCGGTGCCGTTGCGGCGGGAGGCGTGCTCGGGGCCCTCGCGCGGCACGCGGTGGCGCTGGCGTACACCAGTCCCCCGGGGACGTTCCCGTGGGCGACGTTCACGGTCAACGCGTCGGGCTGCCTGCTCGTCGGCGTGCTGATGGCGTGGGTGACCCATCGCAGGGGCGCGAACCGGCTGGCCCAGCTGTTCCTCGGCACCGGAGTCCTCGGCGGGTACACCACCTTCTCCGCCTACGCCGTGGACGCCCACCTGCTCCTCCGTGCGGGACGGCCGGCGCTCGCACTCGCCTATGTGGGCGGGACGCTCGCGGTGGGGCTCGTCGCGGTGTGGTGCGGTGGCGCGATGGTGCGCCGGGTTTTCCCGGCCGTCGGCGGGACCACGTGACCTGGCTGCTCGTCGCCCTCGGCGCCGCGATGGGTGCGCCCGCGCGATACCTGGTCGACCGGGCGATGCGGGCCCGCTTCGGAGCGGCCTTCCCGTGGGGCACGCTCGCGGTGAACGTCCTCGGCTCCTTCCCGCTGGGCATGCTGGCCGGCACCGCCTCGGGCTGGCCCGCGGAGGTCTCCGTCCTGGTGGGCACGGGATTCTGCGGCGCGTTCACCACCTACTCGACGTTCGGCTACGAGACGGTGCACCTGCTCGTCCGCGGCACGCCGGGATCGGCGGTGGCGAATGTGCTGCTCACCGTCCTGGCCTGCCTGGCCTCGGCCTGGCTCGGCCTGCTCGTCGGGGCGGCCTGACCGTCGCATGACGCCGCCGACCCGGTGCGGCCGTGCCGTCGGTGGGTTTCCGTGGCCGCATCGTGGGGCACCATGGGCCGGACGGAAGGAGCACGTCGGATGACCGAGGGACACCACGACCAGCAGGCGTTCGCCGAGCAGGACCCGGCGTTCATGGCAGAGCGGAACGAGCGGGTGCGGCTGATCGACGCGTTCCTCGCCGCCATGGCCGACGCCGGCAACCCGGGCACGGAACGCAAGCTCGGCTCACTCGTCCGCGAGATCACCGGGCAGGAGTCCGACGAGTACTGGGCGGCGAAGTTCGACGACGACGAGCACGCCGTCTTGGTCTTCGCCGACGGCCGGCACGGCCGGGAGGACAGCTTCCGGCTCTCCGACCGTCCGTTGAGCCCGGACCGGGAGATCGCACCGGACCAGTTGGCCGAGGCCCTGCGCGCCATCCTCGACACACACGGCGTCCCCCGACCGGGCGCCCTGCGCTGACCCTTCGGCGCCCGAGCGGGCAGGCAGCCGTCCGTACGCGCCCACGGCGTTCGACCCGGTTGTCCACAGCTTCGTCCGAGCCGCGCTGGTGGGTATGAGCTGCCGTAGGGTGAGCGGTGCCCGTGCGGGGAAGCGCGGCGGACGAGGAGGTACGAGGTGCTGGCGAGACGCCCCTGGACGCGATTCGTGGCGGCGGTCCACCTTCGTGCCGCTGCCCTGCGCGACGACCGCGGCGACGTGCCCGGCTGGGTGATGGTGACCGTGATGACGGCCGGACTGGTGGTGGCGATCTTCGGCGTCTTCCGCGGCGCGATCGTGGGCGCGGTGCAGAACGCGCTGGACCAGGTCGTGTCCGGCACCGGCAGGTGAGCCGCCATCCCCGCGGGTATGCCCCGTGAACGGCACCCGACCCGCCTTCGCTTCGCTGCCGATGTGGCACGACGGCGTCGTCTGACCGGCGACTCCGGCTCCGCCGTCACCGAGTTCTCCCTGGTCGCGGTGCTGTTGCTCATGCTGCTGCTGGCGGTGGCCCAGGTCGCCGTCTACCTCTACGTCCGCAACGTCACGACCGCGAGCGCCGCCGAGGGCGCCCGCCACGCGGCCAACGCCGACGTGGAACCGGCCGAGGGCGCCGTGCGGGCCGCCGACATCCTCCGGCGCGGGGCCGGCGACGACACCGCCGACCGCGTGCGGTGCTCGGGAGGGCAGGAGGTCGCCAGCGGGGTCGAGGTGGCGGTGGTGCGTTGCGTCGGCGCCCTCCCGGTGTTCTTCGCGCCACTCGGCGGGGTTCTCCCGGTCGACGTGTCCGCCCGTTCGATCGAGGAGGGTCAGTGAGCCTCCCGACGCCGGCCCGCCGGCCATGGTGGCGCTGGCGCGCGCGCGCGGCCCGGCGTCGGGAGGCCGGAGCGGCGACGATCGAGTTCGTCTTCCTCGGCATCCTCGTGATGGTGCCGCTGCTCTACCTGGTCGTGGCGGTCTTCGAGGCGCAGCGCAACGCCTTCGCCGTCACCCAGGCGGCCCGCGAGGCCGGGCGGGCGTTCGTCACCGCCGACGACGTCGCGACCGGGGAGGCCCGTGCCCGGGTCGCCGCGCGGATCGCCCTGCAGGACCAGAAGATCGACGCCGAGCCCGATGTCCGGTACGGCCCGGTCGGCTCGGGCTGCACCGGCGCCGGAGGCCAGACCCTGGACCCCGGTCGGGACTTCGAGGTCTGCGTGGTCCGCGTGTTCCACCTTCCCGGCGTCCCGAGCATCTTCGACGGTGGGCAGAACCAGGTGATCGGGCGGTACGTCGTCCACGTCGACGACTTCCGGAGCGGCGAGTGACCGCCGGGCGGCTGGGTCCGCGTGCGTGTCCGCGCCCAGGCCCGCGTGCGGGTCCGCACGAGGGCCCGCGTCTGCGCCGGCCGGCAGGCGACAGGGGGAGCAGCATCCCGTTCGTCCTGCTCTGCTTCCTGGTCGCCGCTTTGCTGGTCGCTGCCGTGACGACGGCGTCCTCGGCCTTCCTGGCCCAGCGCGACCTCCAGGCCGACTGCGACGGGGCCGCCGCCGCGGGGGCGTCGGGACTCGACCCGGCCGCGGCCTACGACGCGGCCGGATTCAGCGGCGACGACGCGCTGCCGCTCGCGACCGAGCAGGCGCAGGCCGCGGTCGAGCGGTACCGCGCCCGCCTCGGGGGCGACCTCGCGGCGGTCGCGACCGTGGATCTGGACCGCGTCACCGTGGCCTGCGCGCGGGTCGTCCGGGTGCCGTTCGGCGAGATTTTCGGCGTCGGCGGCGGCGTCGAACGCTCCACGGTGAGCACCGCGCGCTCGCCGCTGCGGCCCTGAGAGGGCGCCCGGCGCGCGCCCTGTCGTCGGGCCAGATTTCACCCCGCGATGCCGGACCGGCACCCCTTGTGACCTGCGGAGGAGGCCGTCCGCGACGCGTTCCACTTTGGAAGGCGAGAACGCTGGCTTTGACGCCCATATCGTGGCAGCGTGAGCGTATGGCGGACAAAGGTCTCAATGCGACGGCAGCCGCGCTTCTCGGGCTGCTGCACGATGGTCCGATGACCGGCGGCCAGTTGATGGCCGCGGCCGAGGGCCGACTGGGTCCGTTCTGGACGACCACCCGCAGTCAGGTGTACCGCGAGCTTCCGGTGCTGGCTGAGCGCGGACTCGTCAGGATGGGCAAGCCCGGACCGCGCGCCTCCCAGCCCTACGCGATCACCGCGACCGGCCGGCGGGCGTTCACCCGGTGGCTGGCCGAGGACGCCGGCCGCGACCAGCTGCGCAACCCGCTGTTGCTGCGGACCGCGTTCGGCGCCCTGCACCGGAAGGAGCAGCTGGCGGCCCTCTACGACGAGCGGCAGACCGAGCACGCCGAGCGGCTGGGGGAGCTCCGCGAGGAGCTGAAGCTGGCGAAGAAGTCCGACGACCCGTTCCGGGTGGCCACGTTGGACTTCGCGGTGACCTACCAGAAGGCGCTGCTCAAATGGCTGGAGACGGCACCGCGCGGCTGAGGCCCGCCGGCGCGCGGACGCGGGGGCACGCCGCGACCGCGTAGGGTTTTGGTTGTGGCCGACGTCGATCTGCACGATGAACTGAAAGCGCTGAACACCACCCTCACCTCCGTCGAGGCGGTTATCGACCTCGACCGGCTCCGCCGTGAGCTCGCGGAGCTGAACGAGGCGGTCGCCGCGCCCGACCTGTGGAACGATCAGGAGAACGCCCAGCGGCTCACCTCGCGGCTCTCGTACGTCCAGGGCGAGTTGAAGCGTGTCGACGGGCTGCGCCGGCGTTTCGACGACGCCGCCGTGCTGCTGGAGCTCGCCGAGTCCGAGGCCGACGCCGCGGTCACCGGCGAGGTCCTCACCGAACTGGTGAGTCTGCGCAAGACGATCGAGGAGCTCGAGGTCCGGACGCTGCTCTCCGGCGAGTACGACGAGCGCGAGGCGCTGGTGACCATCCGGGCGGAGGCCGGGGGCGTCGACGCCGCCGACTTCGCGGACACGCTGATGCGGATGTACCTGCGCTGGGCCGAGCGCCACCACTACCCGGTCGAGGTCTACGACGTGTCGTATGCCGAGGAGGCCGGCATCAAGTCGGCGACGTTCGCGGTGAAGGCCCCCTACGCCTACGGCACGCTGTCGGTAGAGCAGGGCACCCACCGCCTGGTCCGGATCAGCCCGTTCGACAACCAGGGGCGCCGCCAGACCAGCTTCGCCGGCGTCGAGGTGCTGCCGGTGGTGGAGACCACCGACCACGTCGAGATCCCCGAGAACGAACTCAAGGTCGACGTGTTCCGCTCGTCCGGTCCGGGTGGGCAGAGCGTCAACACGACGGACTCCGCCGTACGGATGACCCACCTGCCCACCGGCATCGTGGTGTCCTGCCAGAACGAGAAGTCCCAGATCCAGAACCGCGCCGCCGCGCTGCGGGTCCTGCAGGCGCGGCTGCTGGAGCAGCGCCGCCGCGAGCAGAAGGCCGAGATGGACGCGCTCAAGGACGGCGGCAACTCCTGGGGGAACCAGATGCGGTCCTACGTCGTGCATCCGTACCAGATGGTCAAGGACCTGCGGACCGACTACGAGGTGGGCAACCCACAGGCGGTCTTCGACGGCGACATCGACGGCTTCATCGAGGCCGGTGTGCGGTGGCGCAGGCAGAGCGAGACCGTGGCCTGACCGACGGGCCGGTACGACCTCCGCGGGCGTTCGCCACGGCGCCTGAGCGGCCTCGGGTCGGCGGCTCACCGGCCGTGCCGGTGCCTCCGCCGCCCCACTGAACCAGCGCGTCCTGGCGCTGGCGTGACATGGGTTTGTTAACGTAATGTCTGGTCTCGGTGGTGTCTCCTCGTCCCGAGAAGAAGAGCCGACCGCCCGGACGCGGGGCACCGGTGCCGCGCTCACCGCGCAGCGTGACCGACCCGCGTCCGCCCTGTCTGAACCCGACGGACCGAGGGGAACGAGACGTGCGTCCACCGCCCTCCGCGTCGCATGGCCCCGCCCGCCGGGGGCTCGCTGCGGTCGCGACGGCTCTGGCCGTCGTGGGAACGCTCACGCTGACCGCCGCGCCGGCCGGCGCGACCGAGATCGCGGTCCAGAGCACCGGCCGGTGTGCCGCCGACGGCCGGTTCGTCGTGACCTGGACCGTGACCAACGACATGAGGGACCAGGCCGCCACCCTGCGCAAGGCCACGGCGGTGCCCGCCGGCGAGGGCCTCGCCCTGTCCAGCGCGTTACCCGCGGGCGGCAGGGTCACCGGCACCCAGGCCTTCCGGCGGGGCGCGAGCGGCCGGGTCGTCCTGACGGTCACGGCCGTGTGGACCAGCGGGGTGAAGCGCACCAGCCAAGGTGTCTACACAGTGCCGGCGGGCCCGTGCCCGGTCACCGGCCTGGTCCGCCCGCCCGCACCGGCGGGTGACGCCAAGCCCGCGGCCACCGTTCAGGTGACATGTGAGGGGATCGTCACGACGCTGAAGAACGGCGGCGGCGCGCCGGCCACGTTCACGATCCTGGCCAACTACGGCAGCGGGAAGCCCGAGGAGCTCGACCAGCAGGTGGTCAAGGCGGGGGACACCGTGAAGCTCGACTACGGAGACGCATCGCCGGTCGTCAAGGCGGCGAACGCCCGCCGGGCGCTCACGGCCGACTACACGGTGACGCTGATCGTCACGGCAACGGGCATGAAGCCGGCGACGGCCGCGTACCCGGCGAAGGTCTGCGCTGCCGCGGCTTCGGCGTCGCCGTCCGAGGCCATGGAGGAGTTCCCGGCGCCGGCCTCCTCGCCGCTGGCCGGAGACAGCCTGGCGGTGACCGGCGCCCGGCTGGTCGCCCTCGTCGGCGGAGCGGCGTTCGTGCTGCTCCTCGGGTTCGTCATGGTCCTCGCCTCGCGGCGGCGGCGCCGCGGGTCGCCGCCGCGCCAGGACCCCGTCGAGTCGGCTTTCTGGAACGCGCGGGGTTGACGGACGTCCCGATCTGCGGCGGAAACGTGGGCGGGCAGAGGCACAGGGGCCTCACAACGCCGGCCGCACTCACACCTCGCTGAAACGGCGCGATCACCGAGCGGACCGAGAGCCCCCACCGGCGCCCCTCGTTCGGAGGACCGGCACGCGACGAACAGCCGAGCCGAGGGTGGTCCCGACGGTGGAGGGTGCCGGGTCGCACATCGGATCGGGCTAGACTCGGCCCCCGTGATCACCCTCGACCGCGTGACCAAGACCTACCCGAAGTCGCGGCGGGCCGCGCTCGACGATGTCAGCGTGACGGTGGAGAAGGGCGAGTTCGTCTTCTTCATCGGCCCGTCGGGTTCGGGGAAGTCGACGTTCATCCGCCTGCTGCTGAAGGAAGAAGTGCCTTCCAGGGGCAAGGTGATGGTGGCCGGCAAGGACGTCGCGACGATCCGCCAGTGGAAGGTCCCGCAGCTGCGCCGCAGCGTCGGCTGCGTGTTCCAGGACTTCCGGCTGCTGCCGAACAAGACCGCCGCGGAGAACGTGGCGTTCGCGCTGGAGGTCATCGGCAAGACCCGGCACGTGATCCGGCGGGTGGTGCCGGAGGTGCTCGGTCTGGTCGGCCTGGAGGGCAAGGAGAACCGGTACCCGCACGAGCTGTCCGGCGGTGAGCAGCAGCGCGTGGCGGTGGCCAGGGCGTTCGTGAACCGTCCGCTGGTGCTGCTGGCCGACGAGCCGACCGGCAACCTCGACCCGGACACCTCGATCGAGATCATGCGACTGCTCGACCGGATCAACCGCACCGGCACCACGGTCGTGATGGCCACCCACGACTCCAACATCGTCAACCAGATGCGCCGCCGGGTCGTCGAGCTCGACCGCGGCCGCATCATCCGCGACCAGGCCCGCGGCGTGTATGGATAGGCAGTGCGCCCGCCCGCCGCAACGTCCTGGTCGCGGCGGACACCGAGTAGCTGCTCCTCCGCCGGCCCGTCGGCGCGGCCCGGGGAGCCCCCGCCCGGCAGACCGGCCGGGCACAAGACGTAGAGGACTCTGATGCGCGCGAAGTTCGTCCTGACCGAGGCCGCGACCGGCCTGTGGCGCAACGTCACGATGACGATCGCACTGATCCTGACCACCGCGATCTCGCTCGCCCTGCTCGCGGCCGGCGGCCTGCTCTTCTACGAGGTGGGCAAGATCAAGGCGCAGGCCTACGACCAGCTCGAAGTCTCGATCTACCTGAAGGACACCGCGACCCAGGAGCAGAAGGACGCGCTACGCAGCAGGCTGACCGGTGACTCGCTGGTCAGGGAGGTCCGGTACCTCACGAAGGAGGAGGACTACCAGAACTTCGTGCGGCTGTTCAAGGAGAGCAATCCGATCTGGGTCGAGAACACCCGCGCGAGCCAGCTCCTGAACTCGTTCCGGGTGAAGCTCCGCGACGTGGACAAGGCCGGCGACCTCGATGCCGCCTACGACCGCGACGACGTCCGCACCGAGTTCGCCATCGAACGGGTCAGGACGCCGCAGGAACTGATCCGGTCACGGTTCGACACGATCGACGCGATCAAGAACACCGCGTTCGTCGTCTCGCTGATCCAGGGCATCGCGGCCATTCTCCTGATCGCGAACACGATCCAGGTCGCCGCGTTCAGTCGCCGTCGAGAAGTGAGCATCATGAAGCTCGTCGGGGCCTCGAACTGGTACGTGCGATTGCCGTTCGTCCTCGAAGCGGCGCTGGCGGGTCTCATCGGAGCGTTGGTGGCGTTCCTCGTCCTTGTGCTGGGCAAGTGGCTACTCCTGGACGGCTCTCTCAAACCGCTGTTCACCAGCCTCGCCATCCCGGAGATCACCTGGCTGGAGATCGCGCTGACCGGACCGGCCCTGTGTGTGGTGTCCGTGTTGATCGCCGGACTCACCGGCTGGAACACGCTCCGGTTCTATGTGAAGGTCTGAGCAGTCCCGTTCTGTGCCCCTGAGCGAAGAATGGTGCGCCTGTTTCCTCTGAGGTGTTTGTGAACTCATGCGCCTGGTCGTACTGTCAACCTCGACGTGAAGTGAAGGGTTGTCGGCTCGCGGTCCGGGATGGGCAGGGCCGGCTGTCGTCACGGAGCTTCGGGGGTGGGGATGTTCGGGCACGCGTGGTGGGACAGGCGACGGCTACGACCGCTGGTGCTGGTGATCGCCGTCTGTGCGGTCGTCGGGCTGCTGACCGCGCCAGCCGCGGGGCGACCCGGCGAGAACGACCAGCGGCAGGCCGACCGGGAGGTGGCCAAGGCGGCCGCCGCGCTGGAGAACGCCACCATGCGGGCCCGCCAGGCGGGTGCGTCCTACACCAACGCGAGCCGGCGGCTGCCGGCAGCGCAGATCGCCGCATCCGAGGCCGCCGGCAGGGTGGCGGCCGCCCAGGTGGTCGCCGGGGCTGCCCAGCGCGAGGTCCAGGCGGTCGACCTCCAGCTGGCCGCCGTCCAGGCGGAACTCGACCGATCCCGCACCCACGTCGACGACGCCCGCGACAAGCTCCGCGATTTCGTGCGGGCCGGCTACCAGAGCCAGTCGTTCGCGGCCATGCCGTTCCTCACCGACGCTTCGGAGGTCGAGGGCGTACTGGACCGGATCGGCTACGTCGACCTGATGGTGGACGCCCAGAAGCGGGCGCTCGACGGCGTCGTCGCCGCGCGCCAGGTCTCCGCGGAACGCCACGCCGAGGTGGCCGCGGTCAAGAAGCGGGCGGAAGCCGCGCGGAAGCGGGCCGCAAGCGCGCTGGCGGGTGCGGAGGACCAGCAGCGGGCGGCGCAGGCGGCCAAGGTCCAGGTGGCCGTGCTCGTCACCCAACGACAGAAGGCCCTGGCCGTCGCGCAACAGGAGCGGTCCAGCAGCGAGCGGCTGTACAACGAGGCGCTGGCCGAGTCGCGGCGGATCGCCGCGGCGCTGCGCGATGCCGCCAAGCGGGGCAACCGGCCGCCGCCGACCGCCGAACGGGGCGGTCCGCTGCGGATGCCGGTCAGCGGCTGGAAGTCCAGCGACTTCGGCATGCGGTACGACCCGTACTACAACCGCTGGCAGCTCCATGCCGGCACCGACTTCGCGGCGCCGGGCGGAGCCGCGATCCGGGCGGCGGCCAGCGGGGTGGTCGTCCGGGCCGGGTGGAACGGCGGCTACGGCCGGTACACCTGCATCTACCACTACAACGTGTCCCGCGGACGCGGGTTGTCGACCTGCTACGCGCACCAGTCGAGCCAGGCGGTCGGGGTCGGCCAACGGGTGGGCCGGGGCCAGGTGATCGGCCGGGTGGGCACGACCGGTGCCTCGACCGGCAACCACCTGCACTTCGAGGTGCGGCTGGACGGCGAACCGGTGAACCCGCTGCGCTGGCTCTAGCGCGTCGCGACCGGGTCGCGGCCGCGGCGGGCAGCGACGGCCGGCGGCGCCGTAAGGCTTCGGAGGCATCGCGGATCGGGCCGTAGGATGGGCGGTTCGTGGGTCCGAGTCCGGTCGGGCCGAGAGGTCGAGGAGAAGTCGATGC
The DNA here is from genome assembly GCA_963740255.1 of uncultured Actinomycetota bacterium. Lineage (GTDB taxonomy): Bacteria > Actinomycetota > Actinomycetes > Mycobacteriales > Cryptosporangiaceae > CAVUDO01. The sequence continues at coordinate 23,983 of CAVUDO010000003.1, forward strand.
CGCGCGAGCAGGGGCGCAAGGTGATCGCGTCCAACCGCAAGGCGCGGCACGACTACTCGATTCTGGACGTCTACGAGGCCGGGCTGGTGCTCACGGGTACCGAGGTGAAGTCTTTGCGGGCCGGCCGGGTCTCGCTGGTGGACGGGTTCGCCACCATCGACGACGGCGAGGTGTACCTGCGCGGAGTCCACATTCCCGAGTACACCGAGGGCACGTGGACCAACCACGAGCCGCGCCGCGTGCGCAAGTTGCTGCTGCACCGCGAGGAGATCGTCCGGCTGATCGGGAAGGTCAAGGAGGGCGGCCTGACCATCGTGCCGCTGCAGATGTACTTCTCCGACGGCCGGGCCAAGGTGGAGATAGCGCTGGCCCGCGGCAAGAAGGCCTACGACAAGCGGCAGGACATGGCCAAGCGGGACGCCAACCGCGAGGTCGCCAAGGCGCTCGGGCGGCGCGCCAAGGGCATGGTGTGACGGGCACTCTGCCTCTGAGCGAACGGCAAGCCACCCGGGACGCGCGCAGGTCGGAAGGATGATCTCGCCGGCCCCAGGCGTTACCCTGGTGAACGACACACCGAGGGGGTGACTGGTCTCGACTCCGGACGTCGAGGCAGGGGAAGCGGGCCGAGGAAGGCGACGATGATCTCGTTAACCACGAAATGTCGCAAAAAAATCAAGCGCCGACTCTCACAGTCAGCGTGAGCTCGCTCTCGCCGCTTAGGCCAGAGTGACTCTGTCAGACCGGGAGCGTCTCCGGCCCGGACCCTGGCATCAGCTAGGAGACTCACCGTTCGATCCGGTCACGGGATCGAACGGGACACCGCACAGTGGCTGGGCCCGTCACACCGGCTTGCTCACATGACCGGCGGGGCCAAGTAGAGACATCGTGAGCTACGCCCGTAGAAGACCTGCTGAAGCGACGGAGGACCCGGGTTCGATTCCCGGCACCTCCACGAGACAGCCGGAGGGGCTGGTCGACGGTGTCGACCAGCCCCTCCGTCGCTCCCTGGCCGCGCGTCGTTTCCAGGCGCGGTCGTTCCCGCCCGCCGCACCCGCCGGGCCGGTGTCCGTCGGCGCCCGAGCGCGTCCGCAACGGAGACAAAAGCGGGCCCAAACACAGCGAAGCGGACGCCTGCAGATGCCTGCCGACGAGTGGCGGAACCCGGCTGACGTGGGGGAACGAGTTAGGGTCTAGTGTCACGCGACGTTGCCGGGCGTCGCGCGGACGTTGCTCGGCACATCCCAGGAAGGATGCGCATGGAACGTCGCAAGGTGATCAAGGGTGCGCTGCTCGCCGTGCCGGTCGCCGCCGCCGGCGTCGCGATCGGAGCCGCGACGCAGATCGGGTCACCGCGACGTTCCGGGTCCAATCTCGACGATCACTTCACCGGTCCCGGTGGCCCCAACCTCGGGGTCGAGGATCTCCCGCCGACGCTGGGCGTGAACTTCCACGGCGCCTGGGAGATGTACTGGGACGAAGGAGCGGTCGAGCCCAAGCCGATGTTCACCCGGCACCTCGACCAGCTCCAGCAGCAGGGCGTCGCCGTGCTGCGGGTGGACATGGGCTGGTCGACCAGCCAGGCCACCGAGGGCCCGCCCTCGGCGGACCGCAAGTACAACCGCCGGATCGGCTACGTGCTCGACCAGGCGAAGGCACGCAAGATGAAGGTGCTCATGACCGTGCACCAGTCTCCGGAGTGGGCACGGCCGGGCACGGGCTCCAATCCCAAGCAGTTTCCCGAGGACCCCAACGCGATCCGGCCGTGGGCGACCTGGCTGGCCGAGACCTACGGCGACCGGGTGCTGGCCTGGGAAGTGTGGAACGAACCGAACCTCGCCGCGTTCACCGGCGTGGACAGTCCCGCCGACCGTCCACTGAGGTATGTGCCGTTGCTCCGCGCGTTCTCCGAGGCGGTCAAGAAGGGCAGACGGGACTCGGTCGTGGTGTTCGGCGGCCCCTCGAAGAACGACGACAAGTTCGTCAAGGCCTGCTACGAGGTGGGGGCCAAGAACTACTTCGACGTGATGTCCGTCCACCCGTACCAGGGCGACCAGACCGTGCCGCCGGAGGCCGAGGACGAGCCGGGCCCCGGTCGGATGACGCATTTCGGCGCGATCGTCGAGCTGATGGCGCAATACAACGACGTCAACAAGCCGGTCTGGTGGACCGAGTTCGGCTTCTCGGTGCACTCCAACGACGGCGTCCCGCATGACCAGCCCTGGAACAAGGGCGTCGCCACCGACGCGATCTCAGCCGACTACCTGCGCCGGGCGTTCGAGCTGGCGCGCCGCAGGTACCCGCAGGTCCGGCTCGCGGTCGTCTACGCCGCGTACCGGCCCGACGCGGGTGCACACGGGCACGTGCACGGCTTCCGGATGCTGGACGAGGACGGCACACTCCGGCCCCAACTGCCGACGCTGCGCGGGTGGATCGCCGCGTACGGGGCGACCCGTCCCCTGCTGGCACCACTGCCGACCGCGCCCGCCCCGTCGCCGACCAAGGCCACCCCGCTCCGGCAGGCCGACCGCAACTCGCCGCCGGCCGGCTCCCTGAGCAAGGTGCCGCCGCTCCCGGCCGCCGTGCCGACGGCCACCAGCGCGTCACCCCCCGGCTGACCGCCGGCCGTCGGGTCGGCTGACCCGGCGGCGCGGCCGCAGCGCACTCCGGGCCAGGGCCACCAGCGCCACCCCCGCCCACGTCGCCGCGAGGACGACGAGCAGGCCGCGGCCGTAGTCCAGCGGGAGCGCGGACGGCACGCCCGCGTTGCGTCCGTACCCGAGCAGGAACGGCGCCGCGAGCAGCGTCACGGCGCCGCTGATCATCAGCCCCGCCTGGACGTACGCTCGGGAGCGCCCCGGTATCACCCGGGTCAGCGCCACCCCGGCCAGCACCACCGCCGGTGCCAGCACGCCGTCGTGCAGGACCACCGAGAACAACGCGAACCGCGCCCAGGCCACCAGCGAGATGCCCGAGGTGAGCAGGCCATAGGCGCCGTACGCGAGGACGACCACGCCAACCGCGTACCAGAGCCAGCGGCCGCGGGCCGGCGGTGCCTCGGCGCGATGGCGTTCGCCGACCGGTACGGGGTCGTTCACGGCGTCACCGGTCCGAGCTGGGCGACCCACTTGGTCTGCAGGACGCCGGGACGGTTCGGCGCGATCAGCCGGCAGGGGTAGCCGTGGTCGAGGTTCAGGGTCTCGCCGTTGAGGCGCAGGGCGAGCAGGGTCAGGGAGTCGCGGGCGTGCGGCGGCGCCAGCGTCGACCGTCGGTAGAGCCCGCCCCGTTGCAGCGACTCCACGCCGATGTCGGCGCCGGCGTCGACACCGGCCGCGTCCAGCAGGTCGCGGACCCGGACGCCCGTCCACACGGCATCGGCGCTCCACCCCTCGACGCAGGTGATCGGCAGCGCGACGGTGTGCTGCGGGTACGCGGTGAGGTCGGCCAGGCTGAGCTGGAGAGCACGCGGGCCGTCGACGACGAGCCGGTAGGCGGGATCGCGGGCGAGCGCCGTCACCCCGGCGCCCACCGCGGACTTGTTGACCGGCAGGCCCTGCGACCCGATGTCGGGCCGGCGTGGAGCCAGTGGGGACACCGGCGCCAGCGGCGCCACGGTCTGTCCGACGGTCGCGACGGTGACCACACCCACGGCGGCGCCGGTGGCGAGCAGGAAGCCCCGCCGGGACAGCCCGGCCGCGGCCCGCGCGGGCACGGAGGCGGGCGCCACCGGCTCGGCGGCCGGGGCGGTGGCGGGCTCGTCGGCAGGTGCGCCCGGCCGGGCCAGGCCGCGCCGGATCACGTGCAGTTGCGCTCCGATGTGGAGCATCAGGGCGCCGATCGCGAGCCAGGCCGTCCAGTAGTGCGCGGCCGTGAAGAAGAAGCCGAACGGGGTGTACCACCGTGCGGTGTTGAGCACGCCGGAAGCGACCTGGAACAGCGAGCTGGCCACCAGCACCAGCAGCGCGGCCCGGGAGACCGCGTGGCCGGCGTCGCGGGCCGGCGGCCAGGTGAACAGCTTCGGGTAGACCGACCAGAGCTTGGCCAGCAGCAGCGGCACGCAGGCGATCCCGGTGGCCACGTGCAGCCCCTGGGTGACCCGGTAGAGACCGACCGGGCGGGACGGCCACCAGAACCAGTCCGGCGGCTGCTGGATCGCGTGGCTGATCAACCCCGTCACGAAGCACACCGCGAACGCGATCCCGAGCCAGAGCCCGATCCAGGCGGTGACCCGTTCCGAGCGCAGCGTGGAAGTGAACCGCCCCGGCGCCAGCGGTCCGCGCCGCAGTGCGGCGGGCGGGACGGGAAGCGGTCGGTGCAGCACCTCCTCGGTGCGGCGGCCCAGCGTGCTCACGCGGCTCCGAATGCGGCGAAGCAACGGCCTTCCTCCGTCCAGGTCTCGTGGATCCTCATGCCGGCTCCGGCTGCCACCGTGGCGGCGCCCGCCAGGCCGACCCGCGCCCAGTCGACCCACTCGCTGTGCCGGTCGCCGGCCTCCAGCCGCACCCGCAGGGGGCCGAGGTCCGGGTCGGCGTCCAGCTCCACCAGGGCCAGCCCACGGGGTCCGAGCAGCCGGGCGCACCGGCGCAGCAGCCAGCCGGGGTCGCCCCCGATGCCCACGTTGCCGTCGGCGAGCAGCACCCGGTGCCAGCGGCCCTCGGCGGGCAGCCGGTCGAACACCGACCGGCGCAGCGCGGCCACCCCGCGCCGCCGTGCCGACGCGACCGCCGACCCGGTGACGTCGACGGCCAGCACCGGGACGCCCCGGGCCGCCAGCGCGGCCGCCAACCGGCCCGGTCCGCAGCCCAGGTCCAACGTGGGGCCGCCGCACCGGCGCAGCAGGCCCTCGTCACCGGGAATCCGGGCCGCGTACCAGGCGTCCAGCGCCAGCGGCGCGCACCGGCCGTCCTCGCGACGCACGCGCAGGCGGCTGGGACGGCCGGCGCGGGCGGCGTGCAGGCCCTCGGCGTACAGCCGCACCGCGCTGGTGGCCTGGCCGGGTACGGCCGTCACGGCACGAGTTCCCAGGATCGGGCCGTCTCGTGGTAGCGGGCGGCGAACCGGGACCAGGGCGCGTCGGCGGCGACCGCGGCGGCGTCGGCCACCGTGTCGACGTCGCGCAGCGTCGGCAGGGTGCGGATCCGGACGCCGCGGGTCCGCAGCGCGGCAGCCGTCAGGCGTCCGGTCTGCCCCGTCGACATGGGCACGCCCGCCAGCGCCGCCGCGTGCGCCGGGTCGCGCAGGCCGAGACCCCACCAGCCGCCGTCCTCGGCCAGGCCGAGGACGGCGTCCGCGGTCGCCAGCGTGGCCAGTGCCTCGTCGAGCCGGGCAGCGGTGAGCTGCGGGGTGTCCATGCCGACCAGGAACGACGCGACGCCGGCGCGTGCGGTGTCGGCGAATGCCGCGGCCAGCCGGGCGTCGAGGCCGGCTCCGCGCTGCGGCACGACGGCGAATCCGGCTGCCGGCCGGGACAGTGTTCCGTCCAGCACCAGGAACCGTCGTGCGGCCGTCGTGGCGCGGGCGGCGTCGAGCGTGTCTTCCAGGGCGGCCGCGGCCAGGACGGCGGCCTGGTGCGGTGTGCACGGGGGGCAGAGGCGGGTCTTCACCCGGCCGGGCACCGGCGCCTTGGCGATCACCAGGAGATGGGCATTCACCGGGCCAGCACCCGGCCCATGTCCCGGATGGTGCGGAGCGTGCCGAGCGTGGTGCCGGTGACCTTCGACTGGCTGCCCGCGGTGCGGGGTGCGTAGTCGACGTCGACCTCGCGCACCCGCCAGCCCTCCTCGCCGGCCCGGGTGATCATCTCCAGCGGGTAGCCGAACCGGCGGTCGGCGAGCCCGAGGTCGAGCAGCGCGTCCCGGCGGGCCGCCCGCATCGGGCCCAGGTCGTAGATCGGTACGCCGACCTGGCGTCGCACCCGCCGGGCGACGAGCGCGTTGCCGAGCCGCGCGTGCAGCGGCCAGGCGGCCCGGGTGGTGGGGCGGCGGCGGCCGAGCACGAGGTCGGCGTCGCCGGCCAGCACCGGCTCGGCCACCCGCGGCAGGTGCGCCGGGTCGAGCGAGCCGTCCGCGTCGCAGAAGCAGACGACATCGGCGGTGGCGGCCACCAGTCCGGCGTGTGCCGCGGCACCGAAGCCGCGTTCCGGGACGTCGACGACGAGCGCACCGAGTTCGCGGGCCAGCGCGCCGGAGCCGTCGGTCGACCCGTTGTCGGCGACGACCGCGCGGTATCCCGCGGGCATCCGGCCCAGCAGCCAGGGCAGCGACAGCACCTCGTCCAGACAGGGGAAGACCACGTCGACCAGCAAAGACGCGGCCCGGGGGAGGGGTTCGGTCATGGGCCCGACCCTAGGGTCGCGACGGGACGATTCGGGCGGACCAAACCCTTACGGTCCGCGAACGCAGCACGGTGCGGGGGGCGGGACGGACCTAGGCTTCGGCGTGTGAGCATCCCCGACCTGCGCGACCCGGCCGCGCCGTCCGGCCGCTCCGGAGCCGCCGGGCCCGACGGCCCGGCGCCCGGCGGCGGTGCTGGCGGCCCGGCGCGGTCGGCCGCGAGGGGGCCGGCGGTCGCGGTGGCGGTCGGGCTCACGCTGGTCGCGGTGGCCGCCGGGTGGGGCGCGTGGCTCGGCGCGCAGGGCGTCCGCCTGCACGTGAGCAGCCTCCCGCCGCTGACGGGCGATCTGGACCTCCGGTTGCCGGCCGCCCTGCTCGCGCCTGTGCTCCTCGGCGCGGTCTGCGTGTGGTGGCTGCCCGGCGCGGCCGCCCGCTGGCCGTGGCCGCGGCTCGTCGCGGTGTCGGGGGTGCTGGCGGGGGCCTGGGCGGTGGCGCTCGCGCTGGTCGACGGCGTGTCGGCGCTCGGGGCGCCGCTGGCGACGCGGTGGGAGTACCTGCGCGACGTCGACCGGGTGGGCGCGATCGGGCCGTTCCTGAGCACGTTCAACGACCATGTGCTGGGCGGCTCGCCGGGGTTCCAGTGGGTCACGCACGTCAGCGGTCACCCGCCGGGCGCGCTGCTCGCCTTCGTCGGGCTGGATCGCCTCGGGCTCGGCGGCAGCGGCTGGGCGGCTGCGCTGTGCATCGGGGCGGGCGCGTCGGCGGTGCCCGCGGTGCTGCTCACGGTGCGGCTGCTCGGGACGGAGACCGCCGCCCGCCGGGCGCTGCCGTTCGTGGCCCTCTCGCCGGCCGCGCTCTGGGTGGCCACCTCGGCCGACGCCCTGTTCTGCGGGGTGGCGGCCTGGGGGGTGTACGCGCTGGCGTACGCGGGGTCCCGGCGTGGTCTGCGTGGCGACGTGGTGGCGCTGGCCGGCGGGCTGCTGCTCGGCGGGGTGCTGTTCCTGTCGTACGGGCTGGCGCTGGCCGGCGTCCTGGCGCTGGCCGCGGTGCTGGTACAGCGTCGGGTCCGGCCGCTGCTGGTCGGCGGCCTCGGCGTGGTGGCGCTGGTCGGGTGGTTCGCGGCGAACGGCTTCTGGTGGCTGGACGGGCTGGCCACGGCCACGGCCCGGGTGCGGGAGGGGTCGGGGTGGATCGACCGGCCGGGCACCTACTTCGCGCTGGCCAACCTTGCGGCGCTGGCGTACGCGGTCGGGCCGGCCACACTGGGTGGCCTCGGGGCGGCCGTGGCGTCCTTCCGGGCCCGGCACGGCCTCACCGGGGGAACGCTGGGCCGGGCGCTCGTGCTGCCGGCTGCCGCCCTGCTGGCCGTGGCGCTGGCCGTGGCGTCCAACCATTCCAAGGGCGAGGTGGAACGGATCTACCTGCCGTTCGAGGTGTGGCTGCTGCCGCTGGCCGCCCTGTTGCCGGCCCGGCACCACCGGGCCTGGCTGGCGGCGCAGGTGGCGGTGACGCTCGTGATCACGGTGTGCTGGAGGCTGCGGTGGTGAACGGAACGGCGCCGCGGGTACTGGTGGTCGACGACGACCCGACGGTGAGCGACGTGGTCTGCCGGTACCTCGAGCGGGCCGGCTTCACCGTCGGCCGGGCCGCCGACGGGCCGGCGGCGCTGGCCGAAGCCCAGTCGCACCCGCCCGACCTGGTCGTCCTCGACCTGATGCTGCCGGGCATGTCCGGCCTGGAGGTGTGCCGGCGGCTGCGCCGGGTCTGCGACGTGCCGGTCGTGATGCTCACGGCGCTGGGGGAGGAGTCCGACCGGGTGGTCGGCTTCGAGCACGGTGCCGACGACTACGTCACCAAGCCGTTCTCGCCCCGGGAACTGGCGTTGCGGGTGCAGTCGGTGCTGCGTCGGGCGGGCCGGGCGGCCGATTCGCCGGGCGACCGGCAGGTGCTCGCCGACAGTGGCCTTCGCTTGGACCCGGTGGCCCGCACGGCCACCCGCGACGGTGTCCCGCTCAGCCTGACCGTCCGGGAGTTCGACCTGCTCGCGCACTTCCTGCGCCACCCCGGGCGGGCGTTCGGCCGGGCCGACCTGCTCGACCAGGTGTGGGGCTGGAGCTTCGGCGACCAGGCCACCGTCACCGTCCACGTGCGACGGTTGCGGGAGAAGATCGAGGCCGACGCGGCCAGTCCCGAGCGGATCGTCACGGTCTGGGGCGTCGGCTACCGCTACGAACCGGCAGGTGGGCGATGAGGGACGCGGTCGTGGTGGGGCTGGTGGCGCTCGCGTGCTCGGGCGCGGTGGCGCTGGTGGGCCTGCTGGCGCTGCGGCTGCTGCGCGGCCGCTCGGTGACCGTACACGTGGGCACGCTGGTGGCGCTGACGGTGGCGTCCGTGGTGGCCGGGGTGGTGGCCGTGGGCGAGGCGATGTTCATCAGCGACCACGACCTGACTGTGCTGTTCATCGTGCTGGGCGTGGCCGGACTCGTCAGCCTGGCGGTGGGCCTGTGGGCCGGCCGCCGGTTGGCCCGGGAGAGCGTCTGGGCGCGGGAGGCCCGCGACCGCGAGCGGCAACTGGAGCGGAGCCGCCGCGAGGTCATCGCGTGGGTGTCGCACGACCTGCGGACGCCGCTGGCCGGGATGCGCGCGATGGCCGAGGCGTTGGAGGACGGCGTGGTGTCCGACACCACGACCGTCCGGGACTACCACCGCCGGATCCGGGTCGAGACCGACCGGATGGCCGGTCTGGTGGACGACCTGTTCGAGATGTCGCGGATCAACGCCGGGGCGCTGCGGCTCACCCTGGCCGCGGTGTCGCTGGCCGACGTGGTGTCCGACGCGGTGGCCACGGCCGACCCGCTGGCCCGGGCCAAGGGCGTCAGGCTGGTCGCGCAGCACGCGGGCTACGGGCTGGTGCGCGGCAGCGAGCCGGAGCTGGGCCGGGTGCTGGCCAACCTGCTGCTCAACGCGATCCGGCACACCCCGGCCGACTCGGTGGTCACGGTCACCGGCGGTGCCGACTCGGACGGCGGCTGGATCGAGGTCACCGACGGGTGCGGCGGCATCCCGGAGGAGGACCTGCCCCGGGTGTTCGACATGGCCTTCCGCGGCGAGGCGGCCCGGACGCCGGTGTCCACGACGGTCGTGAGCAACGGCAACGGCACCCATGCCGGCGGTGGCCTGGGGCTGGCCATCGCCCGCGGGCTGGTGGAGGCGCACCACGGTGAGATCGGCGTGGTGAACGTCGAGGACGGCTGCCGGTTCACCGTCCGCCTGCCCGCGCCCGCGGGCTGAGCCGGGTCGCCTCAGCCGCGCAGGGGTGCGGTGGCGAACTCCTTGATGCCGGTGGCGAAGTCGACGCGGGCCGCGTAGCCCAGGGCTGACCGGGCCAGGTCGGGAGAGGCCACCACATGGCGGACATCCCCGAGCCGGTAGTCGCCGGTGACCACCGGTTCGGGGCCGCCGAACGCCTCGGCCAGCGCGAACGCCATCTCCCCCACGGTGTGCGGTTCGCCGGAGGCGACGTTGTACGCGGTGAACGCCGCGGTGGACGCCCCCGTGGCGTCCACCGCGGCGAGATTGGCGGCGGCGACGTCGCGCACATGCACGAAGTCGCGCCGCTGGCCGCCGTCCTCGAACACCCGCGGGGCCACGCCCCGCTCCAGCGCGGACCGGAAGATCGCGGCCACGCCGGCGTAGGGCGTGTCGCGGGGCATCCGCGGGCCGTAGACGTTGTGGTAGCGCAGCGCCACCGCGATTCCGCCCGTCGCGCGCGCCCACGAGGAGGCCAGGTACTCCTGCGCGAGCTTGGTGGCGGCGTAGACATTGCGGGGGTCCAGCGGAGCGTCCTCCGGAACCGTGCCGGGCGTCAGGATTGCGCCGCATACCGGGCAGCGGGGGTCGAACAGGCCGGTGTCGAGGTCCGCGACCGTTCGTGGTCCCGGCCGCACGACGCCGTCGCGCGCGCACCGGTACCGGCCCTCGCCGTAGACCACCATGGAGCTCGCGAGCACCAGCCGGCCCACGTCCGCCCGGTCCATCGCGGCCAGCAGGACGGCGGTGCCCAGGTCGTTCGTGCCGACGTAGGCGGGCAGGTCCTGGACGTCCACCCCGAGGCCCACCATCGCCGCCTGGTGGACGACCACGTCCACCCCGTCCAGGGCGGCGTCCACCGCGTCGCTGTCGAGGACGTCGCCCACCTGCAGGGTGAAGCCGTCCAGGTAGTCCGGACGGCCCGCGGGGTGCACCTCCGGCGTCAGTGCGTCGAAGAGGCGCACCTCGTGGCCGGCCGAGACCAGCGCCTCGGCGACGTGGGACCCGATGAACCCGGCGCCGCCGGTGACAAGGACACGCATGCCCGCCACGCTAGGCGCGCCGTTCGCGCTGTGGCCGGGCCGCGCCGGGCGGTAAGGGTTTCGTGAGGCTCTAGGGCAGTGTGAGGGCCAGTTCGATGCCGTCGAGAGCGTGCGGGCAGGGGCACTCGCGGCCCGTGGGCAGGGCTTCGACCGCACGCAGGACCACGTCCCGCATCCGGGCGGTGTTCTCGGCGAAGACCCGGAACACCTCCTCCTGGGTGACCTCCTCGCCGGCCGCGACGCCGGCGTCGAGGTCGGTGACCAGCGCGATCGCCGTGTAGCAGAGCGCCAGCTCGCGGGCCAGCACGGCCTCGGGGTGGCCGGTCATGTTCACCAGCGACCAGCCCTGCGTGGCATACCAGCGCGACTCCGCGCGGGTGGAGAAGCGCGGCCCCTCGATCACCACCATCGTGCCGCCGTCGGTGGCCTGCACGCCGGACGCCGCCGCGGCGGCGAGGGCGGTGACGCGGCCGGTCGGGCAGTACGGGTCGGCGAACGCGACGTGCGCCGCGCCGGTGTCGTGGAACGTCTGCACCCGGCCGCTGGTGCGGTCGACGAGCTGGTCGGGGACGACGAACGTGCCCGGTCCGAGCTCGGGGCGGAGCCCGCCCACGGCGCAGGGTGCGAGGATCTGCCTGACGCCGAGCGAGCGCAGCGCCCACAGGTTGGCCCGGTAGGGGATGCGGTGCGGCGGGTAGCGGTGGTCGCGGCCGTGCCGGGGCAGGAACGCCACCCGTCGGCCGCCGACCTCGCCGATCGTCACCGGATCGCTGGGCGGGCCGTACGGCGTGTCCACCGCGATCTCGGCGACGGCGTCGAGCAGCGCGTACAGGCCCGAGCCGCCGATCACCCCGACCTCGGCGCGGGCTCCGGCGTCCACCGCGGTCATCGTTGTGCTCCCTTCGGCGCGTCGCGCCAGAGCCTAGTGGCGAGCCTGGACGGTGCCGTCCGCGGCGGCCGGCCGGACGGCACCGGCGGCAGGCGCACGTGTGAACCCGGTGGCACCGGGTACTGACCTCTCAGGCCGCATCCAGCGCATCTGGCTGGTCATCCGGTCGCGACGAGAGGGAGAGAGATGGGTATCGAAGACAAGGTCCAGAACAAGTTCGAGGAAGCCAAGGGCGTGGCCAAGGAGAAGGTCGGCGACGCGACGGACAACGAGAACATGCAGGCCGAGGGTATCGGCGAGCAGGCCGGCGCGCGGGTCAAGCAGGCTGGCGAGCATGTCAAGGACGCGGTGCGGGACATCACGCACTGATCCCACGCTCCCGTCCGGGCCGGCACGTCGCATCGCGCGAGGTGCCGGCCCGGCGTCCGCCTGCAGGCCGGCAGGCCGCACGGGGTAGTCCGTCCGGTGAGAGTCACGAGACTGACACGATCGGCTCACCCAACAGGTCCCGTCGCGAGGAGTCGTTAGGCATGATCACGGGCATGCCGGAGGACACATTGACCGGGAGACTCCTGGTCGCCACCCCTTCGCTCAAGGACCCCAACTTCGAGCGGTCCGTCGTGCTGCTCATCGCGCACGAGGAGTCCGGCGCGCTCGGTGTGGTGCTCAACCGGGCCACCGAGGTGCACGTCGGCGAGGTGCTGAACGGCTGGGACGCCCTTGCGGTGCAGCCGCCGGTGGTGTTCGAAGGCGGGCCCGTGCAGCCCGAGGCCGCGATCTGCCTGGCCCGGCTGCGGGCCGGCTCGCAACCGGACGGCTTCAGCCGGGTGGACGGCAGCATCGTGGGCACTGTGGACCTGTCCACCGACCCGGGGGCGATGGCGGCCATGCTCGAACAGGTGCGGGTGTTCGCCGGATACGCCGGGTGGGGCCCCGACCAGCTGGAGAAAGAGGTCGAGGAGGGCGCCTGGCTGGTGCTGGACTCATTGCCCGGCGACCCGTTCGTGGCCCAGCCGGACGACCTCTGGTCGACGGTGCTGCGCCGCCAGGGCGGGATGCTCGGCGCGCTGGCGTTCTACCCCTCCGACCCGACGCTGAACTGAGCCGCGCGGGCGTTCACCCGGTCCGGGGCGGGCCCGCCGAAGTGTGTAGTATTCAGCGGTCGGGCCGGAACGTCGGCCCACGGGGCTGTGGCGCAGCTGGTAGCGCACCACACTGGCAGTGTGGGGGTCAGGGGTTCGAGTCCCCTCAGCTCCACCGACCTGA
>CAVUDO010000004.1:0-7262 GCA_963740255.1 uncultured Actinomycetota bacterium
TTGGTGGCTGCAGTAAGGGGGTCAGGGGTTCGAGTCCCCTCAGCTCCACCCTCCTTCGTCGTTGTGGTGCCAGCGTGGTGGCCACTGGACGCCGACTGGTCTCGATCGAGATCGCGATCGACTGCCGGCCAACCTCGACCGGCTCACGGAGCGCCTGCAATCCGGCTCCGTCCGACTGATCGGTCGCAGACCCGACGCTCCTGGTCAGCGGCTGGCCGCGGCCACCTGCCACACGGCGCCACGATGGGCCACCTCGCTGTGGAGACCGTGGCGGGCGAGCACCGACAGCATCGCGGCCGGCGCGTGCGCGAACGTGCGGAACTGCCTGCCGCCGAGCCGTAGCAGGCGATTTTGGGTGGCCACGATGGTGCGAGACATCGCGTTACGCGGTGGGAAGCTGAATACCAGCCGGGTCCGCGCGTGATCGGCCGCCGCGCTGAGCAGGCGTTCGTAGTCGGGGTAACAGCAGACGACCCGGTGCAGCACGACGATGTCGGCCTGCTCGACCGCATCAGGGGCGGCGGCGATATCGACCAACTGGCGGTGCACCCGACCCGTCACGCCGGCTTCGTCGATGAGCTCGGCCGCCTGCTGCTCGTAGCCGGGCGAGAGTTCCAGGGTGGTCGCGGCTGCCGCGCCGCGACGGACCAGCTCGAGGCCGATCTCGCCGACCCCGCCGCCGATCTCCAGCACCGTGGCCCCGCGGGTGTCATTCTCGAGCAGATCGACCATCCGCTGGGCCGTCCTGTCCAGGCCCTTCTTCCGGTAGCGCCTGGCTCTCCGACGCGCGAACCGGGCGTCGAACATCTGGTCGCATCCGCGCGGATCGCAGCAACCTCCCACGGGAGCACTATCTCACCGCGCTGTCCTCATCTGATCCCAGTTCACGGAGGGCGGCGGAGCGCAACCCAGGTGAACGGCTGCAGCGCTCCGGACGGTGTGCAGTGGACCTCCCTCGCGGACTGGAGTAGTGCCCAGTCCAGCCCGGACGCCGTCCGGACGGCATCGATCAGGGAGTCGTCGTCGTAGCGGGACACCGGCAGCCCGGAGCACTGCGTCGGGCCGTCGGCAGCGAAGGTGCCGATCAGGGCGACCGCACCAGGCGCCGTACCCGACTGCATCGCTTCGCCGTACGCCTCCCGATCGGCCGGCTCGACGAGGAAGTGGAACACCGCCCGGTCGTGCCACAGGTCGAAGGAGCGTTCCGGTTGCCAACGTCGGATGTCGGCGACCAGCCAGCGGACGGCATCCGAGGCCTCACCCAGCCGTGCCCGCCCTGCCGCCAGCGCCTCCGCCGAGATGTCCAACACGGTGATGTCGGTGTGGCCGCGGTCGAGCAGCGCCGCGGCCAGGGCGCCGTCCCCGCCACCGACGTCGATCGCCGCCGCATGCGCAGGAAGGCCCACCGCGTCGAGCAACCCCAGCGCGATCGTTGGCCGGGTCTGATCCCAGCTGTGCGCATCGTGCCGGCGGTACACGGCGTCCCAGTGCTCCACCAGGTCGCTCATCGGCTCCGCCTCCTCGCCCTGCTCAGTCTGCGCTTGGGGGCCCATGATGGGCGGCCTCGAATCCCACGAACAACGGGACAGGGGGCATGGCGGTCGGGGGCATCCGTCCAGGCCGAGAGTGCTGCTCTGATCCGTTGCCTAACCGAGCAGTACGACGGCGATCTGCGTGAGAATGCCCGCGGCGACGACGAACACCAGGTAGGCGAACCATCGGCGCAACCGTGCGGTGTCCAGCCGGGTAGCGATCCGGCTGACGGCCAGCGCGGCGACAACGGCGGCCGACGTGAACGCGATGGTGACCGGCACGTCCAGGGGTGCGTCGCCTGCGTGCGCGGCGAACCCGGCGGCGGAGTTCACCGCGACGATCACGAGGGACGTTCCGATCGCCGTCTCCATCGACAACCCCAGAACCACGACGAGCACCGGGATGATCAGGAACCCGCCGCCCACGCCGAGCAGGCCGGTGAGGAACCCGACCACCAGGCCCCCGGCGAGCGTGCGGGGCAGGCAGCGCCGCCAGTTGACCCGGCCGCCGTCGACGGCACACGCCGCGCCGGTCGTCGGCTTCTCCTGAAGCATGCGGATGCCCGCGCCGACCATCAGGGCGGCGAACAGACCGAGGACGACGTCGTCGGGCAGCAGCCGGTTGACCGCCGCGCCCGCGAAGGCCGTGACGGCGCCGGCGGTTCCGAAGAGCAGGGCGATTCGCCAGGCGACCTGCCGAGCCCGCATCCGGGGGAGCAGCGCAACCATCGCCGTGATGCCGATGACGAGCAGCGAGGTGGCGACCGCCTGCGCCAGGTCCTGTCCGGCGGCGTAGACCAAGGCGGGCACGGCGAGGATCGACCCGCCGCCGCCGAGCAGGCCGACCAGTGCCCCGATGGCCAGCCCGAGGGCCACCGCGACGATCATCGGACGGCCACGTTGTCGGCAGCGAGGCGAACCGGGAACTCGACGGCGCCGGCCGGCACGGCAGCGGTCAGCGCCGAGCGAACAGGCGGGCCAGGAATCCGGTAGGGGCGGCGGGGGCATCGTTGCTGTGGCCGGGGCAGCGCTGGGCATCGGGCACGGCGCGCATGACCTGGTCCACGTGCTGACCGCAGCCGGCCCATGTCGTCTTGCCGCAGGTCCGGCAGGTGGTCGCTCGGCACATCGGATCGTCCTTTCGTCGTGTGATCGCTGGGGTCGGGGTCGCCGGTCAGGCGGTGGCGGGCTGGAGGGTGTGCAGACCGACGGCGGCGGCGCCGGTGTCGGGCTCGCCGTAGCCGCCGTCGACCAGGACCGGGCGGAGGCCGGCACGGGCCAGCAGTGAGGCGGCGATCGCGGCGCGGTAGCCCGATCCGCAGTACACCCACACCTCGCCGTCGGGCAGGTCCTTGATGCGGGTTCGGAGCTGGTGGAGAGGGATGTGCAGCGAGTCGCGCACCCCGCCGTCGGCGCGCTCGTCGTCGCGGCGGGCGTCGACCACCGTGATGGCCTGTGCCGGACTTCTGCGCGGACGCCATCGCTGCCGCGAGACCGGCGAAGTCGCTGACCGGGTAACTGCGCAGCGGCTTGCCGTTGCTGAGCTCGCTCGGGACGCCCGATCGCCGCGCCGTTGATGCGGTCGATGCCGATGCGGATCATCTGCCGGCGCGCGTCGGCGACCTGTTGGGCGGTCTCGGCGATGAGGGTCAGAGGGGTGCCCCAGTCGTAGAGCCACCCCAGGTAGGTGATGAAGTTGTCGGACAGCTCGAAATTGAGCGCGCCGGGAAGGTGCCCGGCGGCGAACGCCGTACGGGTGCGCAGGTCGACCACCCATTCGCCGACGATGAGTCGCCGGCCGAGTTCCGCCGGGTCGACGATGCGCGGCCGGGAGAGGTCGGCCGGTTCAGGCCCGGCCGCGTTGATCGGCCCCATGTGGGCGTAGTAGGCGGGGTAGGCGTCCAGTCCGGCGATCAGCTGGTCGACGAAGGCCTGCTCGTCCTGCGTGAGGGCCGGGTTGACCCGCGTCTGTTCGCCGACCGTCGAGGAGTCCCCGCTGGTCGGGGTGGCCGAACAGAAACTGCCGAAGCCGTGGGTGGGGAAGACCGGCGTGCCGGCCGGCAGCTCGGCGGCCAATCGGCGCACGGAGTGGTACTGCGCGTGCGTGAGCTCGTCGGTGTGCTCGGGCCCCACCAGGTCGGTGCGGCCGGTCGCGCCGTAGAGCATGGAGCCGCCGGTGAAGACGGCCTGCACTGCGCCGTCGGCGTCGGTGAGCACGTAACTGACGTGGTGGTGGGTGTGACCCGGGGTGTGCATCACCCGAAGCCGCATGGGGCCGGCCTCGAGCACGTTCCCGTCTGCGGCAGGGATGCGCTGGTAGGCGACGTTGTCGCCCGCCGGGACGACGTAGTCAGCCCCCACGGTGCCGGCGAGCTCCAGTCCGCCGCTGACGTAGTCGTTGTGCAGATGGGTCTCGAGGACGAGCGCGATGCGCACGTTCCGATTCGCGGCCAGGCTCAGCACCCGGTCGATGTCCCGCTGAGGGTCGATGACGACTGCTTCACCGCCCTCGTGGACGAGATAACTGCGGTCGCCGAGGCTGGTCGTCTCGATGACATCGATCTGCATGGAAGTCTCCTTGGTGCCGTACCGGGCAGGGGTATCAGGGGTTGAAAATGAGAGAGGGGTCAGACCGTCGTGCGGCCCTCGGACGATCCAGCGGTCGATGCCGCCGTCGAGGTTGGCGACGGTGTATCCGGCCGCCTGAAGAGCTTCGGCCGCGCGCTGGCTGCGCCTGCCGCTCTGGCAGACGGTGACGATCGGGATGGCGAGGTCGAGTTCGACGAGCCGGGCGGGCAGGTCGGGCAGCGGGATGTTGGTGCTGCCGGCGATGCTGCCGCGTGCGACCTCGTCCGGCCCGCGGACGTCGACGATCTGGGCGCGGATGGGATTGGCGGCGAGCTGGGTCGGGGTCATCTGGTACACGGCGCTCATCGATCTCTCGCGGTGGTTCGACGACGAGGCCATCACGCCAGGGACAGGAACAGGCGTTCGAGCTCTCGCAGGTCGACCTCGCGCGTCTCGCCGTCCTCCGTGGTGGAGCAGTGGCGCATCCCGGTGGAGACGACGGCGAAACCGGCGCGATTGAGCGCCTTCGAAGCGGCGGCCAGCTGGGTGACCACGGCCGCGCAGTCGCGACCGTCCTCGATCATTCGGATGATGCCGCCGACCTGTCCCTGGATGCGCTTCAAGCGCTTGACGACGTCGGTCAGCTCCGCCTGTGGGATGTTCACGGTGTCATCGTACGATACCCCTGGGGGTATCAGCAAGGCGGTGGGAATGCGACGCCGGCCACTCACCGGCATCACTGCTGCACGTCCGCAGACGGTCCGGATCTGCCGCTGACGCGACGGTCTCGTCCCGAGGAGGCTCAGTCGGCCTGTAGGACGAAGAAAATGAAGCTCAGGAAGGCCGGCTTGCCGGCGAGCTCGGGGGGAATCAGGTCGCGGGGTGTGTCTGGCGCGGGAGGTGGCTCGCTGATGACGGAAATCCGGAAGCCGGCTGTGGTGAAGGCGTCGGTCATCGCGTGCAGCGGCCTGTGCCAGAAGCTCATCTCGGCGGCGTGGCCGCCGAAGGTCCACTCCTCGGTCCAGTTGTAGGTCTCGAAATAGCTTTCCGTTCGCCCCTGCTCGCGGTGCATGAGGGTGGTCACGAAGGGATGGTCGACGGCGGCGATGAGTCGGCCGCCGGGTTTCAGGACGCGCCGCAGCTCGGCCAGGGGTGCCTCCCATTCCCCCAGGTAATGCAGCACCAGGCACGCGATGACGTCGTCGAACGCGCCGTCGGGGAAGGGCAGCGGGTTGCCCAGGTCGGCGACGTGCAGGTCCGCGTCGGCGCCGAGCCGCTGGCGGGCCAGCGCCAGCATCGTGGGACTGGAGTCGATGGCGGTCACGACGGCGCCCCGGTCGCGCAGCGCTGCGGACAGCGGACCGGAGCCGCAGCCGGCGTCGAGGATCCGACGGCCGACCACGTCCCCGGCCAGGTTCAGGACCGCGGGCCGCGCGTAGTAGCCATTGACGAGATTCGCCTCGGTCTCGGCCGAGTACGCCTCGGCGAAGCTGTCGTAGTCGTTGACGGCGGCGCGGCTTGCGGCCCCGGCAGAACCCTCGGGAGCGGCAGGCATGCGGCCCATCCTCCGCCTGCGTCTCGACACGGGCCGTCCGCGTCGCCGAGGACGTGGGTTGCCGTCCGGACGCTCAACTGGCGGCGGCGCCGAACCACGTGGGCAGGTGGCTGAGCAGGTCTCGCTGGTCGTCACCGACCCACGCCACGTGACCGTCCGGCCGGAGCAGCGCCGCAGGGACGTCCAGCTCCTCGATGACGTCGACGACGTGGTCTACCCGGTCGGCCCAGCCGGCCACCGAGAGCCCGCCGGTCTGGTCCAGCAGGAGTCCGCGTCCCCCGTGCATCAGCGCGTAGAGACGCCCGCGCGTCAATGCCACGTCGCGTAGGCGCCGGCCGAGAAGCCGATGTCCCTCGCCGAAGTCGTAGCGGACTCCGATCGCGGTGACCTTCTCGATCAAGTACCGGTTGACCTCGTCGAAGTCCATCAGGTCCGAGATGAGCCGGCGCACCGCCTGGGGACCCGGCTCGGTGGACTGGAGCTCGGCCTGCGCCCGGGTGGTGTTCAGGACGTCGGCGCCCACCGGGTGCCGTTCGGTGTGGTAGCTGTCCAGTAGCCCCTCCGGGGCCCAGCCGTGGACCTCGGCGGCCAGCTTCCAGCCCAGGTTGAACGCGTCCTGGAGCCCGAGGTTCAGGCCCTGGCCACCGGTCGGCGGGTGGATGTGTGCGGCGTCGCCGGCCAGCAGCACGCGGCCGGTCCGGTACCGCTCGGCCTGCCGTGTGGCATCGCCGAACCGGGAGAGCCAGCGCGGCGAGTGCACCCCGAAGTCCGTGCCCGCGAACGTCCTCAGGCGGCGCTTGACCTCCTCGAGGGTCGGGGGGATGGAGGGGTCCTCGGTGACCGCCTCGGCCGGCACGACGACGCGGTACAGCCCCTCTCCGGAGGGCCCGACACCGAACCCCTTCTGGGTCTCGCGGACCGTCGTGACTACGGCGGTCACCTCCTCCAGCGGCGCAGTGAGCTCCACCTCGCCCGACAGCCATTCGCGCCCGGCCGCCTCGCCGGGGAAGCCGACGCCGAGCAGCTTGCGCACCGTGCTGCGGCCCCCGTCGCAGCCGACCAGGTAGCCGCGAGCGGAGAGACGTGGCGTCTGCCAGGTCGACGGTCACCCCGTGGTCGTCCTGGCTCAGCCCGACCACGTCGCAGCCTCGCCGGATCTCGACGCCCAGCTCGGTGGCGTGCTCGGTGAGGAGGCGCTCAGTGGTGGGCTGCGGTATGCCGAGGACGTACGGATGTGCGGTGTCCAGACGGTCCGGCGTCGGCTTGCTGATGCCGGCGAAGAAGCCACCGACCGGGTACTGCGTGCCGAGCGGAAGGAACCGGTCGAGCAACCCCCGCTGATCCAGGATCTCGATGCTGCGTGCGTGCAGCCCGAGAGCGCGGACGACCCGGGTCGGCTCGGCATCCCGTTCCAGCACGACCACGCGCACGCCGTGCTTCCGCACCTCGCTGGCCAGCATCATGCCGGTGGGTCCACCCCCGACCACGGTCACATCGAACGTCACTGCTGTTCCCCTCGGCCGTCGCTTCGGTCGGGACTCTGCTGCACGACCAGCAAGGCTGCGAGTGGTCCAGTGACGGGCGCGGCGAATGCCCTGGCCGGTCGG
>CAVUDO010000005.1:0-318803 GCA_963740255.1 uncultured Actinomycetota bacterium
TCGTCCATTCCACGTCGATCGACGCCATCAGCCGCGTCCCGGCCGGTCGTGGCGGGACAACACCACCGGGACCGCCGAGGTTGCCGGTGACGTACAACGCAGTCCTTTCCTGAAATGTCATCCGCTCTGGCGCGGTCGGCGCGAATCGAGATTACCCGGCTTGGGCGGCCGCGTCGGTCTCGCCGAACACGTCCCAGCCGGCCTGGTCGACCGCATGACGGACGGGGAAGGTTCCCTCCCAGCGGTAGCGGCTGGTGTGGACGGCGGCGGTCAACCCGACGGCCAGACAGCGCATCAGGGCAGTGCGCGTGACATCCGCGCAGCGGCCGGGCATGCATCGGGCATGTTCACTCGCAGCCGGTCGAGCGTCGTGTCGAGGTCGACGCTGTTGGCGTCTTGGCTGGTGTCGACCGTCCGCGAGTCCGCGTCCCTTGACCGGGTCGCCCACGCCAGCGGGACACCTACCACGCCGCGCCGTCAGGTGGCCGAAAGGGCCGTCATTCGTGCCAGGTCGGCGCCGAGGGGGTGGCGGCGAGGACCGGGGCGTGTCGTCGGGCGCGATCGACGCCCGGTCGACCAGCGCGAGAAGGTCGGGTACCTCGGCGGGGTGGTCGATGACGGGAAGCGAAGCCGATGGACAGGGTGTCGTCGGCGACGTCTATGACACCGCGCGCCGCGGACCCGCAGGTACACCGTCGCGGCCGCGACCGGCACCGCTTCGGCGGGGGCCCGGCGGCCCAGTCGACGGCGAACGCGGGAGCATCGAGGCCGGCTTGCCGAACGGGCGTGGTCGGCCCCGAACGGGCCTCCGGCCAGGCCAGGTTGGTGTAGTCACGCAGGCGTGTCCCGCCCGGTCCGGGCGGCGGCGTCGGCGACCGTGCGGATGCTCTTGCCGAGGTACTTGGCGAAGTGGTTGCGCTTGAACCGGTACCGGTCCCAGATTTCGGAGACCGGTTCGTCCCGCAGGTTGCCCAGCGGTTCGAGCAGGTCCGGGGCGTCGTATACCGGCCACGCGCTGGCCTTGCCGGTCACCTCCACCAGGATCATGTGTCCCTCGGTGTCCGGGGTCCATGTCGTCATCCGCAGCGCCGGGCGCCAGTCGTGCACCGCCCGTAGCCTCGGTCAGCCGGTCGAAGGTCTGCCCCGCCTCGTCCAGGCTGATGAACTCGTGCTCCTCCAGGTCCAGGGCGTTGCCCTTGCGTAGCGGCAGGATCAGTTTGAGCTTGCCCGCGCCGATCACGTCGGCGATCTGGTAGGTGAACGGCAACGCGGGCAGCGTCGACCGGTACACCACCGCCGACAGCGACAGCGGCAACCCGGCGTCGAGGAAGCCCGGACGCCGGCCATCACCTGGTCGTAGTCACCGCGTACCCGGTTGGTGGTGGCGCGCGGCCCTTCCAAGCCGACGTTGACGAACGCGACCTTGCCCACCATGGCCTTCGCGTGCTGCAAGCCACGGGTGGCGTTGGTCGGGATGCCGAGGATGAATCCCCGGTGTACATGTCCACGATGTCGCCGAAGTCGCGGCGCAGCAACGGCTCACCGCCGGATAGGAACACCCGCGGCACCCCGGCGAGGTTGCCACGGATCGTGTCCAACTCGGCAGCGTCGGGTCGGAAGCTGCAACGTCTCCGAACAGAACGAGCAGTCGAAGTTGCACCGCTTCGTCACCTGCAGGATCACCGACAGCGGACGGTCGCCGCCTCGGCCAGTTCGTCCACCGACGCCGCCGGTGACCGTGAAGTGGTGCCCAGCGGTAAACGCCACCGGCCCAGCCGAAATCGGCAGCGAGCGAGCGGGGAGAGCCGGCATTCCGATCTACGTCATCTGGACTCCTTGGGTAGAGGCCGTAATCCACAGTAATTGCGCTATCGCTCTAAGCGACATGAACGAAGTATTAGCTAGGGCTGGGAGACGAATGGTAGCCACCCGTCCAGGGCGTCCGGTGAGTGGCAGGTCGGCAAGTTCCACGAGCGCGCGTGCGGTGGTGGGATGGTCACGGTCGGACTCCGCTCGCGGCGGCGTGAAGGTTCCGGACTCGCACCAGTCGATGCGCGCCCCGAGGTCCACATACGTGGCGTTCTCAGGTCTGGGCTTGCAGTCATCTCGGCCAGGTGGCTCGGTGTTCCGACGCGGATCGTCAGGGCGTGCGAGGTGGCGCGGAACGGGTCCGGTTGCCGGACGGTAGGGACTGAGCACCGGGCGTGGCGCGGACCCGGGTTGCTCCCGTGGGCGGGGGCTCGGTCCCGGCCGTCAGTCGGGGCGAGATACGCAGCAGGGCGGCAACCGCCGCAGTTGGAGTCGGGTATGCCGTGGGTCGAGGAAGGAACTCTCCTGGCAGGCATAGTCGCCATTCCCCGACGAGGGATTGCCCCAGTTCGGAGACGAACTCGCCTCGGTAGACCAGTGACCATGTGTGGGACGAACCGTGCCTGACCGCGGTCCAGCCTGGGGGTAGGTCTCGGAGGTCGCCATCGGGGTCCGTGGCGACCACGTTGTGTTCCTGGATGGTTCGGACGCTCACGACGGTTGCTCGCCGTCGTTGAAACGCGTCGAGTTGGACACGGCCTGAACGGGCAGGACTCCGAGGTCTGCCACCCGCCCCGGCCGTGGGTCTGTGGGTTCGCCGGGCTCGGGTGTGGTTGCCGCCGCAGCCCGGCGGCGTAGCGGCGTCGGGTCGGTATCGGCCAGATAGACCCGGCCTCCTGCTTGTTCGATCATCCGAAGCAGGGCGTCCCGGACGCGGGGGAACGAGGAGAAGTGATCGGCCGAGGGGACGAGTATTCCGGTGGCCTGGTTGTCGCGTAGATCGTCCAACGCGGCGAGGAAACCGGGGCGGCCCTGCTCGGCCGGGTCGTCGCGGTGGATGCGTTTCATGCCCAGTTCGTGCCGGGTCGCGTAACCGATGATCGCGCCGTCCGCAGCGTCCGGTCGATCCTCCGGAGCCGGCCGCACGTACCCCACCACGGTCGTCATGGCGCGCGCCGATCCTCGGCGAGCCGGATCGGGCCGATAGCCAGCACTGCCATTCGGAGCCTCCCGCAAGCCGGATGCGCATGCCACGACGTGCATGTCCATCATCATGCACATATCACTGATGCAATGCAACTCCCAGATTCGGCAGTTGCGTTGCGGTACTGGCGGTTGTGTGCCCTGGGGTGCAACACTCATCAGCCGTGACCACAAGTCCTACGGTTCGCCGTCGCCGGATAGCCCGCGAGCTACGACAGTTGCGGGAACGTGCCGGCATGACGCTGGACCAAGCCGCCCGCCAGCTCGACATGTCGAGGAGCAACCTCTCGCGCATCGAGAACGCCCAGATCGGCATCAAGCCGCGTGACGTGCGGGCTGCCCTGTCGCTGTATCGCGTCCCTGCCGACGACGCCGAGGCGTTGATCGAGATCGCGCGTGGAGCCCAACAGCGCGGCTGGTGGCAGAACTACAGCGACGTGTTGCCGGAGTGGTTCGAGTTCTACGTAGGGCTCGAAGCCGAAGCTTCCGCGATCCGGACCTTTGAGGCCGAGTCCGTTCCGGGCCTGCTGCAAACCGAGGATTACGCACGCACGATGTACGTCCTCACGGCAGGCGAGAACGACGTAGACCGTAAGGTCGCAGCCCGCATGCAACGTCAGGCGGTCCTCCGCCGGGAGCCATCGGTCGAACTGTCCGCAGTGCTCAGCGAGGCGGTCCTGCTCCGGCTGGTCGGAGGACCACGGGCGATGAGCCGCCAACTCGACCAACTCGCCGAGACCTCTGAACTACCGAACGTGACGATTCAGGTGTTGCCGTTCTCGTCGGGCGGACACCCGGCCATGACCACGCCCTACGTGATCCTCAGCTTCGCCGACGCCGCCGAGGAACCAGTGGTCTACCTGGACAACCTCACGAACGGGCAGGCACTAGAGGAGCCCGAGCACGTGAGCGGGTATACCATGGTTCACGAGAGGCTGTGCGGTATGGCGCTGAATCCGAAAGAGTTGGCCGCAGCCCTACGGAACGCCTCTCGTGACTTTCAGTAACTGAACTGCTCCCTACGAACCCAGGACAAGGGGTGCGGAAATGGCTGCCCTGGACCTCAGTGGTGCTGTCGGCGCAAAATCCCGCAGCAGCGGCAACGGCAACTGCGTCGAGGTGGCGATTGTCGACAACGGTGTTGCGGTCCGCGACTCCAAGGACGCAACGGGCCCTATCTGGCCTTCACACCAGCCGAATGGGACGCCTTCATCGTCGGTGCCCGAGACGGAGAGTTCGGTCCCGCTGCCTAAACAGTTCGGCCCAGCTCTACTACGCGGAGTGTCACGTCCCCTCCGCAACCACGATGGCCAGCTCCCAGAGGGGAGCTGGCCATCGTCGTAGTTCATTTGCCGGCAGTCGTGGCCCGCTCCGAGCGAAGGGTGGTCAGCAGAGCGGAGACGCGGACGTTACCGACCGCGTGACCGTCCTCACGTAGCTGTTCCGCCAAAGAGTCGCGGGTCAGTACCCGTCCCCGACCGACCAGCCGGTCCCGCGCCATCCGCGCGGCCGGCAGGAGCGCGGTGTCCCCGGCCACACCAGCCTGATCCATCCTTGCGCCACGGGCACGCGCGGGGGCGGCATGAACGTGTCGGGTCGTCGTCGGTCGTTTGGTGGCCGCGAGGCTGGCCGGGACGGTACGTCCAGGACGGTCCGGGAAGGTAGTCGGTCCGTCCGGGACAACAGGAGCAGAGCCGGGACGATCTACCGCTACGAGGGGACGGTCCGGGACGGCGGCGGGCTCGTCCGGGACGGGTTTGTCGCCGGGACGGGGACGCTCCAGCAGTCCCGACAGCAGTTTGATCGCCACAAGCAGCGCCACCGCCGGCCAACCTGCCACGACGCGAGCGGTCGCGTCCGTAGCGCCCACGGCGACGTTCGCCGCGAGACTGGCCCCGGCCCCGGCGACCAACGCCGCCCACGGCAGCCAACCCGAAGGCCGGCCGGCGCGGCGATCGGCCAACAACACCAGCGACGCGACGACTTCGATGCCGTCCACGCTGAGCGGGAACGCATGCGCCCGCCACCCGGACTTCGCCGTGCCGTTGCGCAAGCTCCTGCATGTGGCTGTAACTGATCGCCCCGGCGATGCCGGCCAGGCTCACCACGGTCATGCTTGCCACCGACCGGATCGCGGCGTCCACCCGGCTCACTGTCCGGCCGCCGCTACGCTGGCACCAGCATCGGACGGCAGGTCAGCAGGACCGGACTTGGCCCGTGACCTGGTCAGACGCACCGGGAGCGGGTCACCCGCGAACAGCACGGCACGGTTCGCATCGTGATGCGTCCGGCCCACCAAAGCGGTGCTACCTGAACCCCTGACCCAGAGACGGGCCAAGCAGGTCCCGGTTCTGACCCGTCTCTCGGGCGGGACGAGAGGTAGCGTGCTGACCATGTCAGATCCGTTGCAGGACACCCGTGAGTTCGTGGAACGCTATTGGGGCGACGCGGTCAGCCGTGACGCGGTGGCGGCGGATCTTCGGCGCATGGTGGGGCTCCACCGGCGGGGCGTGCGCGAGGGCGCCGATGCGATCGAGGCGCTGCTCGCCGACCCTCCGCAGCAGCCGGGCACGCTGCTGCATCTCGTCGCATGGGACGGCAACTACGGGGGACTCAACTCGGGGACTGACGAGGAGGCGGCCGACTGGCTGCGCGAGTTTGTGGCAATGGCACGGGCGGCGCTCGCCGACTCGGAGCCCTGATCCACCGACGGTGGTGGGCGGTGTGAGCGCGGCGTGGAACGAGGTGCCCTCTTGAGCAGGGAGGATGTCGATTGCGACGTCGTCATCCAATGCTCACGAGAGGCACCTCGTAAGTGAAACCTTCTCACACGATCCGGCCTGTCTTCGATGATCGGAATCGGTGTCGGCCGCGGGTCTGGTCCCGGCTCTTCGGCTGGCCGAGTCCGCCGGTCTTTACGACCTCCTCCACGGTTTGTCTGTGCCCTCGCCCAACGCGGATGCGAAGACAGCGGGCGTGGTCGGTGGGATGCTGGCTGGCGCGGACTGCATCGCCGACCTGGACCTGCTACGCCATGGCGGCATGGGACGGTTGTTTGCCGGGACCCGGGCGCCCTCGACGTTGGGCACGTTCTTGCGGGCCTTCACCCACGGGCACGTGCAGCAGCTGGACAAGATCGGCGGCGGTCTGCTGGCCGGGCTCGCCGCCCAGGCGCCCGGTCTGCTCGCCGGTGGCCAAGCCGAGGGAATCGTGTTCGTCGATGTCGACGACACCATCCGAGAGGTCCACGGCTACGCCAAGCAGGCAGCCGGGTTCGGCTACACCGGGATCCGGGACTGAACTTGCAGCTGGCCACGATCAGCACCCAGACCGCGGCGCCGGTGATCGCCCGCGCCCGACTCCGCAAGGGCAACACCGCCTCCCACGCCGGCGCCGGGCGGCTGCTGGCCCAGGCGATCACGACCGCCCATGCCGCGGGCGTGACCGGCCAGATCCTGGCCCGCGCGGACTCCGCCTACTACGGCCACGCCTTCGTCGCGACCGCGATCCGGCACGGTGCGTGGTTCAGCGTGACCGCGCGGATGAACCCGCAGGCCAAGACAGCGATCGCCAGCATCGACCCCGCGGCGTGGCAGAGCATCGAGTACCCGAACGCGGTCTTCGACCAGGCCGAGCAACGCTGGGTCTCCGACGCCGAGGTCGCCGAGATCGACTTCATCGCGTTCACCTCCCGCCGCAAGCGCGACCACGTCAAGTGTCGGCTGATCGTGCGCCGGGTGAAGCGACTCCAGCCGCCGGCGTCTGACGGCACCGAGCAGGGCGAACTGTTCGCCGCCTACCGCCACCACGCCTTCATCACCAACTCCACTCTGGGCATGGTCGAGGCCGACGACCGCCACCGCGACCACGCGATCGTCGAGCAGGTCATCGCCAAGCTCAAGGACGGACCGCTCGCACACCTACCCAGCGGGAAGTACGCGGCCAACGCAGCGTGGGTCGCCTGCGCCGTGATCGCGTTCAACATCGCCCGCGCCGCCGCGGTCGCAGCCCACCTCCGCACCGCCCGCTGGGCAACCGTGCGCAAGCGGATCATCAACATCCCCGCGCGGATCGCTGCGACCGGACGCCGGCTCGTGCTCCACCTGCCCGACCACTGGCCATGGGCACCAGGCTGGGAATCGCTCTGGACCACCGCGACCGGCCCACCAGCCCCAGTCACCACCTGACCACCCCGCCGGCAACGGCACGACCAAGGACACCGCAGTGGAAAAGCCGGCCAGGACCGGCGACCGCCCCATACCCGCCCACGCGGCCCCACCCACCTGCCCCACAACCGAAGCTAAGAACTCAACGCCGGTGGATCAGGGCTGAATACGCCGATCTCCGGTGACGCCTGCGCTCCTCGGGTAACCCAATCGCGCGAAGTGGTCCACGGTGGTGGCATGCCGGATCCGGGCGAGCGGAATGCCCACCCGTTGCGAGGCCCGGATGAACGCCACCCGGCGCAGCGTGTCGCGGGCGTAGCGGCGGTGGTTGCTGGCCGTCCGGCGGCTGCGGATCAGGGCGTGGCGCTCGTAGTAGTGCAGCGCCGACACCGCCACGCCGCTGCGCTCGGCGACCTGGCCGACGCTCAGCTCGCGGAAGGTCGGGTGCGGACGGGACATGCCCGCGACCGTACCTCTTGACCCCAACCCTGGTTGAGGTCAGAAGCTGGCGACATGACCCGGATGGGACTCGAACGCGACCCGCCGGCGTTGCACAGACCACAACCTCCCTTCGACACCGGCCAAGCCCCGCGTGTTCGCTCACCCCCGAACGGAAGGATTCAGCCATGACTTCCACCACTGAGAGCAAACCGAAGTCGAAGGCCGGCCGGCGGGCGCTCGTCGTCCTCGGGGCGGTGGTCGCGGCGGTGCTCGTCTGGTTCGTCGCCGTGCCGCTGCTGGGCAACGACGTCACCGTGCCGGCGAGCCCCGGCGCGACCGAGCGGGTCGACCTGGGCGTCGGGCCGGTGATCGGCACCGCGCTGATCGCCGGGCTGCTCGGCTGGGCGCTGCTCGCCGTGCTCGAGCGGTTCACCCAACGCGCGCTCACCGTCTGGACGGTGATCGCCGTGGTGGTCCTGATCGTCTCGATGCCGTTCATGCCCGGCTTCAGCGGCACCGAACGGACGGTGCTCGCCCTCCTGCACCTGGCCGTCGGCGCCATGCTCATCGTCGGCTTCCGCCGGACCGCGCGGTAGGACGCGCCGCCCGACGCTTCGGCTGCGGGCGGACGGCGTCCGGTCGTCACCGGCCCGCCCGCGGAGCCTCCTGGTGGGCTGGTGAACGGCGAGCTCTCACGGGTGCTCGAGCGCCGTGTCGACGAGGGTGACGGCCGCGGCGGTGACCGCGGCAGGAACGTCCGGCCCGTTCTCCATCGCGGCCGCCGACATCGCCCCGTCGAGCAGCAGCGTGAGGGCGCGGGCCAGCGCGTCGGGGTCGGCCGCGCCGGCCTCCTCGGCCAGCCCCCCGATCCAGGCGCGGAGCGCGCGCTTGTGCGCCACCGTGGCCTCGTGGACCGGCGAACCGGGGACGGACTCGGCGGCGGTGTTCAGGAACGGGCAGCCCCGGAACCCGTCCCGGGCGCACGCGGCACCGATGGCGTCGAACAGCCCGACGAGCTGGTCGCGCGGGTGCGGCCCGGCAGCCTCGGCGGCCCGGTGCAGCTCGCCCTGCCAGTAGGCGTCGGCGGCCTGCACGTAGGCGAGGATCAGGTCGGCCTTCGTCGGGAAGTGGCTGTAGAGCGTGGCCTTGGCCACGCCGGACTCGGCGATCACCCGGTCGACACCGACGCCGCGGATGCCGTGGGCATAGAACAGCTCGCACGCCGTGCCCAGGATGCGGTCCCGGGCCGAGGACGTCCGCGTCGTCGCCACGTCTCACCCTCCCTTCGAACGCCAGCAATCGTACTCTACCCACTAGACAGACTTGTCTGTATGCTTCGTCGAAACAACCTCGGTGGGGAAGGAACAAGCATGATGAAGGGCAAGACAGTGCTGCTGACGGGCGGCACCTCGGGGATCGGCCGGGCCACCGCGACGGGGCTCGCCGCGCTGGGCGCGCACCTGGTGATCGTCGCCCGCGACCCCGGCAAGGGCAGCCGGACCGTGGCGGAACTCCGCGAGCAGACCGGCAACGACAACGTCGACGTGCTGCTGGCCGACCTCTCCTCGCAGGCAGACGTCCGGAAGCTCGCCGAGGAGTTCGACGCGAAGTACCCCCGCCTCGACGTGCTGCTCAACAACGCCGGCGGGTTCTGGGCCACCAGGCGGACCAGCGTCGACGGGTTGGAGTACACCTTCGCGCTCAACCACCTCGCGCCGTTCCTGCTCACCAACCTGCTGCTCGACAAGCTGAAGGCCAGTGCCCCGGCGCGGGTCGTCACGGTCAGCTCCGGCGCCCAGCAGATGGGCAAGATCAACTTCGACGACCTGCAGGGCGAGAACGGGTACAGCGGCCAGGCCGCCTACAACCAGTCCAAGCTGGCCAACGTCATGTTCGGCTACGCGCTCGCCCGCCGCCTGGACGGCACGGGCGTCACGTCCACCGTGCTCCACCCCGGAGTGGTGCGCACGAACTTCGGGCAGGACGACCCGACGCCGCCGATCAAATTCGTCATCACGGTCCTCAAGCCGTTCCTGAAGAGCCCCGAGAAGGGCGCCGAGACCTCGATCCACCTCGCCAGCTCCGCGGAGGTCGAGGGCGTCACCGGCCAGTACTTCGCCAACAAGAAGGCCCGGAAGACCTCGGCCCGCAGCTACGACACGGACGCCGGCGAGCGACTCTGGCACGAGAGCGAACGCCTCGTCGGCCTCCCCGTCACGCACTAACGGCCCCGGTCCGGCGGCGGTCACCCACGGGTGGCCGCCGCCGGACCGCTCCCGGCACCCGACCTGCGCTGACCTGCGCGGATACCGGCCTTTGCCCAGGTTTCACCTGACACCCCCCAAGGTGTCGCCGGCTGCCCGCCTGACCGGGCGACATTGCTGCCATGAGAGTGGCCGTGGTCACCGAGTCCTTCCTGCCGCAGGTCAACGGCGTGACGAACTCGGTGCTGCGGGTCTGCGAGCAGCTGCGGCGGCGCGGCGACACCGCGATGGTGATCGCGCCCGGCCGCGGCCCCACCGAATGGGCCGGCGCCCGGGTGGTGCGCGCCCCCTCCGTGCCGCTCCCCGGCTACTCCGACTTCCGGCTGGCCCGCCCGTGGCCGCGGCTGACCGGCACGCTGCGCGACTTCGCCCCGGACATCGTGCACCTCGCGTCGCCCACGGTGCTCGGCGCGCAGGCCGCGTGGGCCGCCCGCCGGCTGGGCGTTCCGGTGGTGGCCGTGTACCAGACCGACCTCGCCGGATTCGCCTCCCGGTACGGCCTGTACGGGCTCGAACGGACGGCGTGGCGGTGGCTGCGGGAGGTCCATGGGCTGGCCCGGCGGACGCTGGCGCCGAGCTGGCCCGCGGTGGAGGCGCTGCGCAGCCACGGCGTCGAGCGGGTGGTGCGGTGGGCCCGGGGTGTGGACCTGCGCCGGTTCGCGCCGGAGCACCGCGACGAGGCCCTGCGCGCACGGCTGGCCCCCGACGGCGAGGTGCTGGTGGGCTACGTCGGCCGGCTCGCCAAGGAGAAGGAGGTCCCGCTGCTGGCTTCGCTCGGCGACGTGCCGGGCGTCCGGCTGGTGGTCGTCGGCGACGGCCCCGAACGTCAGCAACTCGAACACCAGCTCCCGGACGCCCGGTTCCTCGGCTTCCAGCAGGGCGCGCAGCTGGCCCGGACGTTCGCCTCGCTCGACGTGTTCGTGCACACCGGCGCGCGCGAGACGTTCTGCCAGACCGCCCAGGAGGCACTGGCCAGCGGCGTACCCGTCGTCGCGCCGGCGGCCGGCGGGCTGACCGACCTGGTCCGGCACGGCGCCACCGGGCGGCTGTTCACGCCGGAGTCCGGCGACGATCTCGCCGCACAGGTCATCCACCTGGCACGGCGTCCGGAACTGCGCGCGGCGATGGGCGCCGCCGCCCGCTGCTCGGTGCGGGGCCGGAGCTGGGAGGTCATCGGCGACGAGCTCCGGCGGCACTACGACGAGGTGCTCTCGGCGTGACCAGCCTCGGGGGGGCCTCGGCGTGAGCCGCATCGTGCAGGTGGCCAACTTCGTCGCCCCGCACTCGGGTGGGCTTCGGACCGCGCTCCGCCAGCTCGCGCTGGGCTACGCCGGCCGGGGCCACGAGGTCGTCCAGGTGGTGCCCGGACCCTGCGACCTGGAGCAGCGAACGGCGTGGGGACGGCTGGTGACCGTCGCGGCGCCTCCGCTGGTGGGCTCGGGCTACCGCCTGGTCACCCGGCCGGGACGGGTGGCCGCGGTGCTGGAACGGCTCGGACCGGACCGGGTGGAGGTCCACGACCGGACCACCCTGCGGGGGCTGGGCCGGTGGGCGGCGTCGGCGGGCGTGCCGTCCATGGTGATCAGCCACGAGCGGCTGGACCGCCTGCTCGAACAGTGGCTGCCCGGGTGGCTGCCGCTCCGCGCGGCGGCCGACCGTTCCAACGCGGGGCTGGCGTCGTCGTACGACACGGTGCTCTGTACGACGGGCTGGGCGGCCGAGGAGTTCGACCGGATCGGGGCGCCGAACCTGGTGCGGGTCCCGCTCGGCGTCGACCTCGACTCCTTCGGCCCGGGCCTCGCGTCGCCGGCGCTGCGGGCCGAGCTGGCTCCGGACGGAGGGGCGCTGCTGGTGATGGCAACCCGGTTGTCGCGGGAGAAGCGTCCGGAGCTGGCCCTGGCCGCGGTCGCGGAACTGGTCCGCCGCGGCCGCCGGGTGCGCCTCGTGGTGGCCGGCGACGGGCCGCTGCGGGCCACGCTGCGGCGGCAGGCGGCCGGTCTGCCGGTGCGGTTCGTCGGCTTCGTCGCGACCCGGCCGGAGCTGGCCAGGCTGCTGGCCACGGCGGACGTCTTCGTCGCCCCCGGCCCGGTGGAGACGTTCGGCCTGGCCGCCCTGGAGGCGATGGCCAGCGGCACTCCCGTGGTGGCCAACTCGCGGTCCGCGCTGCCGGAGGTCCTCGGTGCGGCCGGGCTGGCCGCGCGGCACGGCACCGGACGCCGCATCGCCGACGCGGTGGAGGAACTGCTCGACCGGCGGGCCGAGCAGCGCCGGTGGGCGGCCCGCACGCACGCCGAGCGCTACCCGTGGTCGCGGACGGTGTCGGGCTTCCTGGACGCCCACCGGCTGGCCGAGGCGAAGGCGACCGCATGATCACGCAGGTCGTGTCGCTGGGCGACAGCTTCAGCTGCGGCGAAGGCGTCGGGGTACAGGTCCCGCCGCGGCAGACCTGGGTGGCGGTCCTGGCCGACCGGCTGGTGGGCGGACACCTGCTGCCGCTCGCCGACGCCGGTTCGGTGCTGGCCGACGTGCAGCGGCATCAACTGCCCCTGGCACTGGCCGCGGCACCGCGGCTGGTCACCCTGCTGGTCGGGCTGAACGACGCGATCCGAGGCGGTTTCGACCCGGGCCGGATGCGCGCCGGGCTGGACGGTGTCGTCGGCACGCTGCGGGCCGGCGGCGCCAGCGTGCTGCTCGGTCGCCTGCACGACCCGACCCGGCTGCTGCCGGTGCCGCGGGCGCTGCGCCGGGCGCTGTCGGAACGGGTGGCCGTCGTGAACGCGGCGGTGGACGAGGCCGGACGGGCCGACGCCGATGTGCACGTCTTCGACCTCGACGCGGTACCCGGCCTGCGGGACCGCCAGGCCTGGGACGTCGACCGGCTGCACCCGTCGCCGCTCGGCCATTTCGCGATCGGGTCGGCGGCCCTGGACCTGCTCGCCCGGGCCGGCTTCGCCACGGCGCCCGCGCGGGCCCCGGTGCCGGCCGCCGTGCCGGTGCGGGGCCGGGACGAGGCGTGGTGGCTGGTCCGGCACGGGCTGCCGTGGTTCGCCGGACGCACCCGCGAGGTGGCGCTGCCCACCGCACAGATGGCGCTGAGGCACGCGCTGCGCCAGCTCAGTGCCGCCGGGACGGAAGGGCGTCGGCGGCCACCCAGCCGTGCGCCGCGGCCCGGCCGCCCTGGACCAGGGACCTGGTCCGGCTGAAGTCACGCGGCCCGGCCGGCAGGTCGTCGAGCAGGCCGGCCGCCCAGGCGTCGGCAACGTGCGGCACCACCCGCACCCTGGGATCGGTCAACGCGTCGGCGGTGCCGGCCCGGTTGGCCGTCGCCCGGGCCACCGCGAACGCCCTGAGCACGACCTCCACCGCACCCCGGGACGACTCGACCGGTGCGACGTAGCTCCGGCCGGAATCGCTGCCGGCGGGCAGGCCGCAGGCCTCCTCCCGCGCCGCCTGGCCCGTGACCGGCAGCGCCGCGCAGGCCCCGGGACGCGCCGTCACCGGTGCGAGCGCGCAGTCCACCACGATGACCGTGTCGTGCGGCCCGGCCGCGTCGAGTGCGGCCCGCACCGGAACACCGCAGACCACCCCGCCGTCCACGTGCCGGTGCCCGTCGGCCAGCCGCACCGGCGGGAACAGCCCGGGCAGCGCGCAACTGGCCAGCAGCAGGTCACCGACCGGACCGCGGTCGTGGTGCCGCTCCACGCCGCAGTCCAGGCAGGTGGTCGTCACGCTCACCGGCACGGCCAGCTCCGACAGGTCGTGGGCAGGGACGTGCTCGGCCACCACCCGGCGCAGCGGGCGCCCGTCCAGCAGCCCGTCGGACCGCCGGGCCGCCACCGCGGCGAACCCCCGCATCCGGGTCCACCACCCGGGCGAGAGCACCGTCCGCGACGGCGTCGCCGTCCACCACGCGGCCAGCTCCCGGGCCCGGCCGAGCGACGGGTCGACCGCGAGGTACGCGGCGTTGAGCGCTCCGGCCGAGCAGCCGTACAGCGCGTCGGGCACCACGCCGCGTTCGGCCAGTCCGAGCAGGACGCCGGCCTGGTACGCGCCGAGCGCTCCGCCCCCGCCGAGGACGAACACCGTGCGTGCGGCGTCGGTCCCGCCGTGGTCGACTGGCACTCGGGGCACGGGCTTCATCTCCTGGACGTCGGGGGGCGGAGCCCTCATTGTGACTGTGCGAGGCTAACGCGGTGACCGATGACCGGAACGTGCTCGGCGGCGAGCTGGAGCCCTGCGGCACCGATCCGGTGACCGGCTTCTACCGCGACGGATGCTGCACCACCGGCCCGGAGGATCTCGGCAGCCACACCGTCTGCGCCGTGGTCACCGCCGAGTTCCTGGCCCACCAGCAGTCCACCGGCAACGATCTGACCCGGCCCCGTCCGGAGTACCAGTTCCCGGGGCTGACTCCCGGCGACCGGTGGTGCGTGGTCGCCGCGCGGTGGCTGCAGGCGTACGAGGCCGGTGTCGCGGCGCCCGTGGTGCTCGCCGCCACGCACGCCCGGGCGCTGGACATCGTCCCGCTCGACGCGCTGCGCGAGCACGCGGTGGACGTCCCGGCCGACCCCGGCGCGCTCGGCTGACCCCGCCGGCGACGACGCCCGGATTGACCTCCAGTAGATTAGGTTAGCCTAACCTAATCGACTGGAGGTGGAGCGTGCAGCCGGATACCTACTGGGCGAGCCTGACCTGCGGCCACGAGGTCGCCATTCCCCGCCGCCACCAGGGCAGCTACGGGCTCGGCGCGAGCTGGATGTGCCGCCGCTGCACGGGCCTACGGACCATCGCCGTCTGTGAAGGCGAGGAGTACGTGGCCCGGTCGGTCGCGGCCCATCTGGCCGCGCGGGCCGCCGACGCCACGAACCCCGGCCGACCGGGCACCGGCTGACGCTCCGCCGCCGTCCGCCGGCACCATCGACCGCGTCGAACGTGCCGTCAGCCGAGGGTCAGGACGGCCTTGCCGGCGAACCGGCGGCCGGCGAAGGCATCCAGCGCCCGCGGCAACGCCGACCAGTCGTCCTCGAAGCCGATCGTCGGGTGCAGCTTCCCTTCCGCGACCAGGTCTGCCAGCAGCGCCAGGTCGCCGCCGAACGGGCCGGTGGAGAAGGAGAAGAACGACTGCAGCCGGGCACCTTCGTGGCCGAAGAAGTCGTAGATCGACACCGTGCCGGGCTGGCCGGAGGACATGCCGAAGAGGACGACGTCGCCGCCGGGCTCCACCTTCGAGATCGCCCCGGCGGTGGCCCGACCGCCCACCGATTCGGTGACCAGTGCGAACAGGCCCTCCGCGGCGCCCACCTCGGCGACCACGTCCACCGCTCCCGACGCCCGCAGCGCCTTCTCGTGCTCCGGCTTCGCCACGGCCGTGGGCAAGGCCCCGCGCAGCGCGGCCAGTTGGAGCTGGAACCGGCCCACCGCACCACTGGCGGCGGTGATCAGCACCCGCCGGCCGAGCAGGTCGCCGCCGATCCGCAGCGTGCGCAGCGCGGTGATGCCCGCCACCGGCAGGGTGGCCGCGGCGGCGAAGCCGACGGCGTCGGGCAGCACGGCGAGCTGGTCGGTGTCCACCGCGACACGTTCCGCCCAGCCGCCCCCCTCCGCGGCCCCGACCACCCGGGTACCAGCGGTCGGTCCGGTGCCGTCGGCCGCCTGGCTGGCCACCACCCCGGCCACGTCCTGTCCTGGACGCCATCCCGCCGGCCGCCGGCCCAGCAGGTCCAACTCACCGCGGTTGACCGAGAAGGCCCGGACCTCGACGACCGCCTGGCCGGGACCGGGAGCGGGCTCGTCGGTCTCGCCGATCGTCACGCGGTCCGGGGTGCCCGGTGCGTTGAGGACGGACTGCATGGCGTTCTCCAGGAGGTCGGGTTCGTGACGGTGGCCCCGAGGCTAGCCACTCGACTGCCGCACGGCACGGGTGTCCTGACGACTGACTGTCCTGGCGATTGACGACGGCAGGTGCCCCCTCGTCAGAGGGCACCTGCGCGTCCCGGCCCACCGTCGACCAGACTGCAGACAGCGGAGCCGAGTTTCTGGGTACCGAGCGCTCCACAAGGTAGACGCCGAGCGCAACGTGAAGCGTTGCGCCGAACCAGCGCGGGTCTCTTGTGGACCTACATCGCGGCGACGGTCTGCCGGGTGCTGGCGCCCGCAACCGCCCTGCTCCGGCCCGGTCCGCGGCGGCGGTGGGGAGTGCGAACACGGTCCGGATCGGTGTCCGGCTCGCCGCAAATGGTCGTGATCCTCCTCCGCGGGAGGGCTAGCGTGGTGGTGCAAGCACGGGCTGTCGTCCGGCGACGGTGACAGCTGCCGAGGGAGGCCTGGAATGTGATCAGACGGGACGTCACGAGCGGGCCCGCCCGCTGAGCAGATCTGTCGCCAGGTGGCCGCCGGCGAGGCCGACGCCACCGTCTGATCCCGTGAAGGAGCCCAACATGTCGAAGGACAAGGTGCGCCGCGAGGCCCGCAAGCCGAAGGCGTCGAAGAAGCCCAAGCCGCCGGTCGTACCCACCACGGCGAAGCCGTTCCCGACCCCCGCCAAGCCGCCGGCGTAGTCGTGCCGCCGGGCGCCGCCCGGAGCCGCGAGCGGAGGCCGGCCGGTGCGACGAGCCGGTCAGCCTCCGTCGTATCGCGGAACGCCAACCCCGACCAGCCGTCCGGCCTTGGTGGCTGCCTCCT
The DNA here is from genome assembly GCA_963740255.1 of uncultured Actinomycetota bacterium. GTDB lineage: Bacteria > Actinomycetota > Actinomycetes > Mycobacteriales > Cryptosporangiaceae > CAVUDO01. The sequence goes on from CAVUDO010000005.1 coordinate 16,565, forward strand.
GCGCCGAGCGGGTCAGGCCCAGGTCCAGCGGCCGATCCGGGTCGCGACGCCGGGTGAGGCCAGCACGAGCGGGGCGCCCTCCGGTGCGGGCAGTCCGCCAGCCTGCACGAGATCCTGGTCGAGTCCGAGCAGTCGTGCGTGGTGCAGCGGCCAGTCCGGGTGCACGGCGGGCGCCGAGGCGAGCCGGCCGGCGAGGACGGTGTAGAGCCGGAACCGGGCGGTCAGGAAGTGGGCCAGCTCGTCCCGCTCGTGCTCGGCGAGAGGATCGCCGACCTCCACCTCGGCCGTACAGAAGGCCCCGGGAGGGCCTGGCCACCGGCGTACGGACCGGTAGCTGAGCCGCCGCCCACGGCGCCGGACGGTCATCTCGGCCCAGCGGTAGGGCAGCCGGTAGCCGGTCCGGCCGGCCAGCACGGCCGGCAGCCGGGCGGCGTCGAGGGAGAAGAACCAGATGCCCGTCCGGCCGGATCCGTCGCTGACGTAGGTGCGGACGTTGGTCTCGGGGAACCGCGAGAGCCAGGGCACGGTACGGAGCCCCGGCGCCCTGACCTGGTCCATCAGGAACGGAAGCAGCCCCACCCACGCCGACCCGTCGAACGTCTGCACGGTCAGCCCCGCGGGCAGCAGCGGCTGCACCGCCTCAGCGGGATAGCGCCAGTGCAGGAACGTCATGTGGAGCCAGTGCTGGGACATCACCGGCCGGCGGATCTCCGGTGCCGGCGGGGCGTCCACGCAGCCCACGGTAGTCCGCACGGGCGTGCGAAGGACGCGGACGTCGGTGGACGCAGGCGTCCGGGGGCGCGGACACCGGTCGGCGGACGTCGAGCGCGGACGTCGGCGGCCGGGCGGGTGGTCCGCCCGGCCTCCCCCTGGGTGGTGCTTCTGATCAGGTGCGGTCGATGGCCACGCGGTCGGCGTCGCCGTCGTAGTTGTCGTCGCTGGCCGCGACGTCGACCTTGCCGTCGTCGTTGGTGTCGGCGACCGTCAGGTCGACCCGGCCGTCATAGTTGCGGTCGGCCACGTAGACGTCGGCGTCGCCGTCGTAGTCCTTGTCGACCACGGCGCGGTCGATGTTGCCGTCCTCGTTGGTGTCGGCGCCGGCCCAGTCGGTCTTGCCGTCCTCGTTCACGTCGCCCTTGGCGCGGTCGAGCCAGCCGTCGCCGTCGGTGTCCTTCCAGTAGCTGTCGGGGTCACCGTCCTTGTCGTCGTCGTAGGTGGCGTCGTCGACGCGGCCGTCACGGTTGTAGTCGTGGGCCACGAAGTCGATCCGGCCGTCGTTGTTCTGGTCAGCGGTGATCGTGACGCTTCCGTCGGCGTTCTCGGTGTAGTCGACCTGGTCCCAGTCGCCGTCACCGTCGACATCGACGTTGGTCTCGTATTCGCTCATCGCGGTAGTGCCCCTTCCCGGTTTTCTCGTTGCCGTCGAATCACAGGCTAAGCGTCGCGTGCGAGCCCGCTATCCCCAGAACGTGCCAGCTCCCGCGACGGACGCGCAGGGGGCGGGGAGGTCGTGTGCCGGGACGGGGAGGTCTGTGTCCGGGCTCTCGAGCCGCGCGCGCGGCTCGCGGGCTCAGGCCCGGACGGGTGGAGGCGGGGTACGCGCCGCTCGGACGCACGCCGGGAGGGCAAGCCGTGTGCCGGGAGGTTGGCGCCACGGCGCGAGAGGTCGGCTCGCGTGACCGACCGTTGGACACGGGTGGGCGAGGAGAACCGGGCGCTGGCGGGCCTTCCGGTTGGTGCCGTTTCGGGCCGAGTGGCCCGGTGGACCCGCGCGGTCGAAGATTCGCACAGGTGGGACCGCTGACCTGGGACTTCCCATTATCTGGGATCCTGCGCCCAGTTGGCTGCGTCGAAACTATTGCCACGCGCTGTGGAGAGCGAGTACACATTGCGTTGCGGGCCCGCCCCTTCAGCTACGTCGCATTGCGGCGCGAATGGGAAACGGGCCCGTCCAACTTTTCGGCAGGTGTCTTCTCCGCCTTCCCGCGGCCCCGCCTGGAGCCCCCGCCGTGACATGAACGCCCGGCGGCGTCCGCGCCGGCCTGACGCCTGCCCGGCCCGATGTCCTGCCCGGCACCGACCTCCCGGCCCAGCCGGCCCCACCGGCCCCGCCGGCCCGACCTCCGGTCCGGTCCGGTCCACCATCGCGCCGGTGCTGCCGACCGGAACGCCCGCCGTCGGTTCGCCGACAGACCCCTTCCCCGGCCGGGCCGCCCGCCGGACCGTGAGTGCGGGGCAGTGCGAAGGGGGGTGCGCGGGTGGCGGGCGAGATCACGGCGATGACCTGGAACGTGGAGAACCTGTTCCGTCCGGGCGACCCGTCCGGGCCGTCCAGCGAGACGGTGTACCGGGCCAAGCTGGACTACCTCGCCACGATCGTCGGCGCAGCGGCCCCGAACGTGGTCGCACTCCAGGAGGTTGGCCACCTGGGCGCGGGCAACGACCTGGTGGCCCGGCTCGGGCCGCCCTGGCAGCTCGCGCTCTCCCACCACCCCGACCGCCGGGGCATCCGGGTCGGCATCCTCACCCCGCACCCGATCACGCCCGAGGCCGACCTCTCGGCGTTCCCCGCCGAAGGCATGTCCACCGTGCCCGACGTCGACGGGGACCCGCTCAGGCGGATGGGGCGCGGCGTGCTCCAGGTGCGGGTGACGCTGCCGGACGGCCGCGCGCTGCGGGTGCTCTCGGCCCACCTCAAGTCCAAGCTGCTCACCTACCCCGGCGGGCGGCGGTTCCCCAAGAGCGAGGACGAGCGGGCCCGCGGCGCCGGGTTCGCGCTGATGCGGCGGGCCGCGGAGGCGGCCGCGATCCGGGTCCACCTCAACGCCGAGATGCGGACGGGACCACCGGTGCCGACGGTGCTGGCCGGCGACTTCAACGACGGCCCGGACGCCGTGACCAGCGTGATGCTCACCGGCCCCGCCGACGGCGACCCGAACCGTCCCGACCTCGGCGACCCCGTCCGCCTCTACAACCTGGCCGACCGGCTTCCCCGGGAGCGTGCGTTCTCCCGGATCTTCCGGGGCCGCGGCGAACTCATCGACCACCTGATGGTCTCCCGTGACCTGCTGCTCGGCGTCCGCTCGATGGACGCCCTGGTCGAGGGCATCGACTCGATCACCGAGTCGGTCGAGCGCCGAGCGGACGCCGTCGTCCCCGACCACGCCCCGGTGGTTGCCCGCTTCGCGCTGCCCTGATCCGGGCGACCGCCGGCCGTCCGTCGCGGACGCGATCCTCGGGCCGCCACGGGTGAGGCGCGCGACGCCTGACCCGGCCATGCCTGGCTGACCCGGCATGCCTGGCTGACCCGGGCACGGCCTGGCTGACCCGGGCACGGCCTGCCGGGCACGGCCGGCGCGGATACGCTGTGGGCCATGGCGTACTACCCCACGGCCCCGCCCGGCGTGCCACCTCCGCGCCCGCCGGGAGCGATCGGCATCGGGGACGTGCCGCCGATGCTGCCGTGGCATCGCCGCCGCGGCGTCCAACTGACCGTCGGGGCGACGGCGATCGGCGTCATCGCGATCGCCGGACTGCTGATCTACGGGTTCGTCGGTTACAGCCTCGGGCCGACGGCGTTCCTGCTCGCGGCCGCGGCCGCCGTCGTCCCGGTGCCGATCCTGGTGGCCTGCTTCTGGTGGCTCGACCGCTACGAACCCGAGCCGTGGCAGTACCTCGCGTTCGCGTTCGGCTGGGGTGCGTGCGTGGCCACCGCGGCCTCGCTCCTCCTGAACAGCACCGGTGGCGCGGTCGTCAACCGCATCGGCGGGCCCGCCTCGGCCACGGCCGTCTTCGTCGCGCCGCCGGTCGAGGAGTTCTTCAAGGCGCTGCCGTTGTTCCTCCTGCTCGGACTGACGATCTTCGGACGCCGCCAGATCAACGGTGTGGTCGACGGCATCGTCTACGCCGGCATGTCGGCGGTGGGCTTCGCGTTCACCGAGAACATCCTCTACTTCGGTGCGGCATACGCCGCAGGGGCGAAGGACGGGAAGGGCCTGACGGGGCTGATCGCGATCTTCGTGCTGCGCGGGGTGCTGTCGCCGTTCGCCCACCCGCTCTTCACCTGTATGACCGGCATCGGGGTCGGTATCGCGGCGTTGCACCGCCAGCTGTGGGTACGGATCCTGGCCCCGCTCGGTGGGCTCGTCCTCGCGATCGGGCTGCACGCCACCTGGAACCTGCTGGCGTCCACCGGTGACCTGCCGGTGATCCTCGGCGGGTACGCGCTGTTCATGGTGCCGATCTTCGCGGCGATGGTGGTGGCCGCGATCCTGCTGCGCAACCGCGAGGCGCGCATCGTCTCGCGGACGTTGCCGGCCTACGTGGCCGCGGGCTGGTTCAACCCGCAGGAGGTCGCCTCGCTGGGCACGATCGCCGGCAGGCGCGCGGCCCGACAGTGGGCCCGGACGCTGGCGGGCGGGATGGGCGGCAAGGCGATGGCCGACTACCAGGGCGCCTCGATGAAGCTCGCCATGCTGCGCGACGGGCTGATCCGCGGCATCGCCGGGTCGGACTACGCGGACGAGGAGCGGACGCTGCTGCAGACGATCGGTGCGCGGCGGCTGTATGTGATGCAGCACGCCCGCCGGCCGGCCGCACCAGGTTGGGCGGGAAACCAACCGGTGTACCGGCCGGACTTCGGCCCCGGGCCGCTCTGAGGCAGCGCCGGCCGGCCGCGTCACCACCATGTGCGTAGACCCACCGCAGTACGGTGGACACTCGTGGCCGACGAGGGCAGGGGGGCAGTGCCGATGACCTGGGTCGCACGTGTTCGGGAGCGGACGCGCGACAGGCTGGCCGCCCTCAAGGCGGCCGAGCCGGCTCCGGTGGCCGAACCGAGCCCCGCGGTCGTGGGCGACCCGCCACGGTCGGCGCACACCGTCGACGACGACGTGCCGCGTGCGTTGCGCACCGCGGCGGCCTGGGGCTGGCGGATCATCGTTCTGTCCGTAGTGCTCTACGGGCTGTTGTGGCTGCTCGGCACGCTCCGGCTGCTGATGATTCCGCTGGTGGTCGCGATCCTGCTGGTGGCACTGCTGCAGCCGGCGGTGTCGTGGCTGCGCAACCGCGGCGTGCCGTCGTCGCTCGCGGCCGCGATGGTGATGATCGCCGGCATGCTGGCCGTGGGCGCCACGCTGGCCGCGGTGGTCCAGGCGTTCATCAACGGCTTCCCCGATCTGTCCGACCAGGTGCGGCAGGGCCTCGGCGAGATCCAGACCTGGCTCGCCGCGAGTCCGCTGCACGTCTCGCAGGCGCAGGTCAACGAAGCCCTCCAGTCGGCGCAGGACGCGATCACGCAGAACCGGCAGGCCCTGACCGCCGGGGCGTTGAGCACGGCGGCGACGGTGGGCGAGGTGGTCACGGGCTTCTTCCTGGTGCTGTTCTCGGTGTTCTTCATGCTGCGGGACGGCGGGAAGATCTGGGACTTCCTGGTGCGGATGCTCCCCCGGCGCGCCCAGGCGTCGGTGATGCGGGCCGGTCAGTACTCCTGGCGCACGCTGGTGTCCTACGTGCGTGCCACGGTGCTCGTCGCGTTCGTCGACGCCGCCGGCATCTCCATCGGCATCGCGATCCTCCAGGTGCCGTTCGCCCTGCCGCTCGGCGCGCTGATCTTCCTGACGTCGTTCATCCCCCTCGTCGGTGCCACCCTGTCCGGCGCCGTCGCCGTTCTCGTCGCGCTCGTCGCGAAGGGTCCGGTGGCGGCCCTGATCGTGCTGGCCATCGTGATCGGTGTGCAGCAGCTCGAAGGGCACGTGCTCCAGCCGTTGATCATGGGGCGGGCGGTGTCGCTGCATCCGCTCGCCGTAATCCTGGCCATCACCAGCGGCTTCATCCTCGCCGGCATCGTGGGCGGCCTGGTAGCCGTGCCGCTGCTCGCGGTGACCAACACGGCCGTGCGCTACCTCCGACGACATCCCGACGGCGAGCCGGTGCACCCCGCTGAGGCCGAGCCACCAGGCACCCGGCCCACCGACGCCGACGAGGCCGACACCGAGGCAGCGGTCGAGGAAGCAGCGGTGGGCCCGACCGGCCCGACCCCCGCCCCGGCGTAGATGGCAGACCCATACCGGTGGAGGCTTTCCGGCGGAACAGCCTCCGCGGCGCCGCCGGCAGGGTCGCCACACCCCACCGGCGGCCACCCGACCAGGCCGACCGCGAGCAGTTCGCCGGAACCGCCGCCGCCAGGACCGCCCGGCGCGTGCGGCTCGCTCACCGCGTGGCGGTGTCGATCGCGTCGCGACGCCGGTCGACCTCGCGGGACGCCTCGTCCAGCGCGTGCTGCAGCTTGACCATCACCGGGGCGAACTGGGCCCACTCGCCACGGAAGCGATCGGCGGCCGGACCGGTCCACACCGCGCTCTGCACCGCGCGGTCGCACCCGGTCTTGAGCTGGACGACCTGCTGGCCGCTGTTCTTGAGGTTGGTGGCGAGCTGGTGCAGGTCGCTGAGGTTGCCACCGACGGCATTGGTCATGGTGATCTCCAGACGTTCTCGGCGCGCCCCCACGGCGTCACCTCCTGGCGACCACGGTAGGGACAATCGCGGGGCCGGCGCGGACACCGTCCACAGGGCCAGTTGTCCACAGCGGAGGTACCCCGGGCCGCCCGGCCGACCTACAATCCGGCCGCCGCGGCCGTGGGTGCGGCCGCAGCGGCCGGTTCCGGCGCCGCCGGGCCGGGAGCGGTGGCCTGGGCGGCCCGCGCCTCGGCACCCTCCCGCAGGCGGGCCAACGCGGCCCGGACCACCTCAGGCGCGGTGGTGTACCAGAACGGTGGCAGCGACCGCCGGACGAAGTCGCCGTACCGGGCCGCGTGCAGCCGGGAGTCGAGCACGGCCACCACGCCCCGGTCGGACGCCGACCGCACCAGCCTCCCCGCGCCCTGGGCCAGCCGCACCGCCGCCATCGGCACCGACACGGCCATGAACCCCGACCCACCGGCGTCGTCCACCGCCTTGGCCCGGGCCGAGGACAGCGGCTCGTCGGGACGCGGGAACGGCAGCCGGTCGATCACCACGAGCTGGCACGCGTCGCCGGGCACGTCCACGCCCTGCCACAGCGACATCACGCCGAGCAGGCAGGTGGCGGGCTCCTCGCGGAACCGGCGCACCAGGTGGTGGATCGCGTCGTCGCCCTGGAGCAACACCGGGAGGTCGGTCGCGGCCCGCAGCGCCTCGGCCGCCTGCGCCGCCGCGCGCCGGGACGAGAACAGCCCCAGCGTCCGCCCACCCGCGGCCCGCACGAGCTCCACGAGCTCGGTCTGCGCGGCCTCGGACAACCCCGACGCACCGGGCCGCGGCAGCCGCGACGCGACGTAGAGAATGCCCTGCTTCGGGTATTCGAACGGCGACCCGACGTCCATCGCCCGCCACCGCGCGGGCGGCCCCGCACCGGCCGCTGGCGTGACCACAGTGGACGCCGCAGGACCGGCCGCGCCGGGGCCGGCGGACACCGCCGCGGCAGATCCCGAGGTCACGACGCCGCGGGCCGTCGCCCCCACCGCCGAGGTGACCACCGGGTCCGGCCGGACGTCACCGGTGTCGGGCGTACGTCCGTGCTCCGGGTCGAGCCCGAGCGAACGGGCCATCACGTCGAACCGCCCACCCAGCGCGAGCGTCGCCGAGGTGGCCACCACCGTCCGTCCGCGGAACAGGCCGGTGCCCAGCGCGGCCGCCACCGAGAGCGGGGCGACCACCAGCGAACGCCGCAGCCGGTCGTCCTCGGCCACCCAGGCCACGTCGTACCCGGACTGGAGCAGCAGCCGCTGCGCCGTCTCCACCACCATCGTGAGCAGCGCCTTCGCCTGGTTGCGGCCCACGGCCTCCGGGTCGTCGGCACTGATCCCGCCCAGGCCGTCGAGCCCGCCCCGGCCGGCCGCGTCGAGTGAGACCAGCGCATCCCGCAGCCCGTCCGGCAGGGCGTCCAGCCGCCCGACCGGTGCCGCCAGGAGGGCCTGTTCGAGCCCGTCCGCGGCGCCCTCCAGCGCATCCTGCACATCGGCGTCTACATAGGATCGGAGCCGGCGGCCGGCCCGGCTGACGGAGTCGGCCGTCAGCTCCGCCTGGGCCGCCGAGCTGACCCGGTCGGTGAGCTCGTGCGCCTCGTCCACGACGAGCAGGGCGTGGTCGGGGACGATGTGGCGTCCGGACAGCATGTCGGCGGCGAGCAGGCTGTGGTTGGTGACGACGATGTCGGCCTGGCGGGCCCGGGCCCGGGACGCCTCGGCATAGCACTCCTCGCCGTACGGACACTTCTGGGCGCCCACACACTCGCGGGCGGGCATCGAGACCTGCCGCCAGGTGGTGTCGTCGACCCCCGGGTCGAGCTCGGACCGGTCGCCGGTGTCGGTCTCCGTCGCCCAGTCGCGCACCCGGGTCACCTGCTGGCCGAGCCGCCCGGCCGCGCCGAGCCACTGTGGACCGTCGTCGAAGAGCGCGTCGCCCTCCTCCGCGGTGCCGGCGTCCAGGCGGGCCAGGCAGACGTAGTTGTGCCGGCCCTTGAGCAGCGCGTAGGTCGGCCGCCGGCCGAGCACCGGCTCGACCGCGTCGACCAGGCGGGGAAGGTCGTGCTCGACGAGCTGCGACTGCAGCGCGATCGTCGCGGTGGAGACCACCGCCCGTTCGCCGGACGCCAGCGCGGGCACCAGATAGGCCAGCGACTTGCCGGTGCCCGTACCGGCCTGCACGAGCAGGTGCTCACCCGCGCCCACGGCGTCGGCGACGGCGTGGGCCATCGCGACCTGGCCCGGCCGGGTCACCCCGCCCGGCACCGCGCCGACGGCGGCAGCGAGCAGTTCGTCGACGTCCGCGGTGGCCACGGCAGCTCACGCTACCCGTCCCGGCCGACGAAGCCGGGCCCGCACAGGCCCGCGTCCAGCGGAGGGCGGACCGCCGGGATGCGACCCCAGTGGTGCGGGTCACGGCCGGTCACGTCCGGCCGCGGCCGTGCGTCCTGGTGATGTCCGCACGAGCACTGAGGAGCCGACCATGAGCCGCATCACCGGCGTCCCGGCCGAGCAGGCCGGCCTGTTCACCCGCCTCGCCTACCGCTTCGCCGCCCGCAGGTACGGCCAGGTGCCCGAGCCCGCCACGATCTACGCCCACCACCGCGGCATCCTGTGGAACACCGCGATCTTCGAGCTGGGCAACGAACGGGTGCTCACCCGTCTCGACCCGGCGATGCGCGACCTGGCGCTGCACCGGGTGGCCGCCCGGATCGGCTGCTCCTGGTGTGTCGACTTCGGGACGATGCTCACCCTGCGCGAGGGGCTGTCTGTCGACCGGCTGCGCGAACTCGACCGCTACGCCGACTCGTCCGCGTTCGACGCCACCGAGAAGCGGGTGATCGCCTACGCCGACGCGATGACCGACCAGCCGATGACCGTCACCGACGAGCAGGTCACGGCGCTGCGGGCCGAACTGGGCGAGGAGAAGCTGGTCGAGCTCACCTACCTGATCGCGCTGGAGAACCACCGCTCCCGGTTCAACCACGCGCTCGGCCTGACCGCCCAGGGCTTCACCTCCGGCGACGCCTGCCCCGTCCCTCCCTCCACGGCAGAGGCCGACCGGCCGCGAAGCTCGTCACCGTCGACATGACTCGCGTCGCCCTGTCACCGTTGTCCCATGAGCATCGAACTCTCTTTGACGACGGCGGAGCGCATCTCTTTCGAAGGAATCTCCGTCGACGTCGCGGGCGCGCTGCGCACGCTTCTCCACCTGGCGGCCGACCCGCACGTGACGATGCGCCGCGCCAGCGGGGACGGGTGGGTGGTCAGCGTCGCGGAAGCGGCGGTGGTGCACGTCACCGCTGTCACCATTCCCCCTCATCCCGGCGTGGGCACGGAACGGGTGGTTGCGACGGAGGTGGATGCCGGCCTCCTGCGCACGCCCGGTTCGAAGGTGTTGGCGGTCGCCGTGGCGATCGCCCTGGCCAGGCGCGCGGGCACCGCGGTGGTCGACGATGCGCGGTGGGTCACCGACACCGTGGAGAACGACCCGCGGATCCTCCTCGAACGCGTCCGACTCGCCAGCCCGCAACACGACTTCGAGGCGGGCGCGCGCGAGTTCGCGGCGAGTGTCGGCCGTGGCGTCAGGTCGGCAGGTGGCCGAGCTTGGCGGGGTTGAGGACGAACCAGAGGCGGTCGATGCGTCCGTCCGGCGACACGTCGAACGCATAGACGCCGACGCGGTGCGCCACCGCGGAGTCGGGCGGGCGAAGGCTGACGACCATTCCAGCCGTGCCGTTCACCGACACCAGGTCGACCACCACCTCGGTGTCACCGAGCCCGTTCAGCAGGCCGACGAGGAAACGGGCGACCTTGTCCGCACCTTCGATCGGCCGGAGCGCGGCCCGCACCGCACCCCCGCCGTCCGAGCGCAGCACGACGTCCGGGGCGAGCAGACCCAGCAGCCCGTCGAGGTCGCCCTGCCGGCAGGCGAGGACGAAGGCGTCCAGCACCGCACGCTGCTCGGCCGGCGGCGCGACCCGGCGCGGTGCCCGGTCGTGCACGGCCCGCCGGGCCCGGGACGCCGCCTGCCGGGCCGCCTCCGGGGACGTGGACAGCGTCCGGGCCACCTCGTCGAACGGCACCCCGAACACGTCGTGCAGAACGAACGCGACCCGCTGTTCGGGCGTGAGCTGTTCCAGCACCAGCAACAGGGCCATCCGGACGGAGTCGGCGAGGACGGCGGCGTCCGCCGGATCGGGATCGGTGGCCGGCAGCCGCTCCACCAGCGGCTCGGGCAGCCACGGGCCGACGTAGACCTCCCGGGTCGCGCGGACCGCGCGCAGCCGGTCCAGACAGAGCCGGCCGGTGACGGTGGTGAGCCAGGCGCGCAGGTCGTCGATGCCGGCGCGGTCGACCCGCCGCAGGCGCAGCCAGGCCTCCTGCACGGCGTCCTCGGCATCGGCGATGCTGCCGAGCATCCGGTAGGCGACGCCGATCAGGTGCGACCGGTGCCCGTCGAACTCCTCCGCCAGGTCGACGGCCGGTCCGCCGCGGCCCGGCCGTGCCGTGCGGCCCGCACCGTGGTCACCCATGTCGCCTCCTGGGGTCATCCTCCTGGGGTCATCCTGCTGGGGACGGACCGGTGGGCGGGAACGTGACAGGCCGAGGGCCCGCACGCGAACGTGCGGGCCCTCGGGTCGAGCGTGGGTCCGGGGAGAGGGTCAGCTCTCGGTGCCGGGCCTGGTCGCCGACTTGGTGGCGACCTTCTTGGCGGTGGTGCGCGCCGCGATCTTCTTCGCGGTGTCGCTCTCGGCCGCGGCGGGCTTCGCCGGCGTCGACGTGACGACCAGCGTGCCCGGCTTGCCGTCCACGACCTTCTTACCGCGGGCGACCAGTGTGGTGTACACGTCCTGCGCCTTGGCCGAGGCGGTCTCGACGTTCTTGCGCACGGCCGCGGTCACCTTGTCGGTGTCGATGTCGCGGGCCCGGGTGCGGGCCTGCGCAGCGTAGGAGGGGAGGTCGGCGGCCAGGGACTGCAGGTCGGCCGGGATCTCCTTGCCGAGCTTGCGCAGGTCGGCGGGCAGGTCGGCAACGGTCTTCTGGATCTGGGTCTGGATCTCCGGCGCGTTCGCGGCCAGCTTCTTGAGCTGCTCGGCGACCACGTCGCCCGCACCGGCAACGGCGTAGAGCGGGGTGGGAAGGGGGGTCTTTGCCATCGAAATCAGGCCTCCTGGGCTGGTTCGTCGTGATCGGTTGCGTCGTGATCGGTTGCGTCGTGATCGGTCTGGGTGGCTCCGGCCGGCGCTTTCGCGTTCTCGTTCTCCCGGCGGAACGACTGGTAGATCTCCAGCAGCACGTGCTTCTGCTGGTCGGTCAGCTCGTCGTCGCCGGCCACCGCGGCGGGGACGCCGCCGGAGTCGGTGAGGTCGAGCAGTCCGGCCCGCAGGTACATGACCGGCGTCGAGATGCGCAGCGCGGTGGCGATCTGGGCGAGCACCGCCGCACTGGGCCTGCGCAGGCCCCGCTCGATCTGGCTCAGGTAGGGGTTGCTCACCCCGGCCAGGTCGGACAGCTGCCGCAGCGAGATCCGCGCGTTCGCCCGCTGTTCGCGGATGAACGCCCCGATGTCCTCCAGCGCGGCCATGCCTCCACGGTAGGCCGTGTTGCTAGCTCCTGCAAGCGCACTGCTAGCGGCAGGTAGCGTGACAGTGGTCACGCCGGCGCGGCGCCCCGGCGTTCACCGAGCGGGCGACGGCCAGACCGCGCGGACCTCCCCGACCGGCTGGTCGCCGCTGCGCAGCGGCGGCCTGGCGAGCTCGTCCAGTACGGGAGCGTCCACGCCGAGCAGGCGAAGCGCGGCGACCAGCACCGGCACGCGCCCCCGGCCCGCGCCGTCCTCGATCTTCAACGCGACCGCGCCCACGCCCGGCAGCGCCGCCGCGTACACGCCCTCGGCGCCGTCCTTGGCCACCAGTCCGGGTACGCCGGCCATCAGCGCCGTCACGTCCCGGCCCGTGCCGCCGGCCAGCTCGGGGTGCTGGCGCATCGCGTCGGCGACCCGCCGCTCGGCCGAGCCGGGGGTGGCCGCGACCAGCACGGTGAACGCCCTCGCCACCCCCGTGAGGGAGAGCGCGAACACCGGTGCGCCGCAGCCGTCCATCCCCACCGCCGCCACCGGTTCGCCCGCCAGCTCCTCGAGGGTTGCGCGCAGGTGTTTCTGCAACGGGTGCCCAGGGTCGAGGTACCCCGCTGTCGGCCAGCCGCCGGCCAGGCAGGTCCGCAGCATCGCCGCGTGCTTGCCGGAGCAGTTCATCAGCACCCGCGCGGGGCCACCCCCGGCGGCGAGTACGGCCTGCGCCGGGGCGGGGTCGAGGGGCAACGCGGGCGGGCAGCCCAGCGCGTCCTCGCCGAGCCCGTCGGCGGCCAGCATCGCGCGGACAACGGCCACGTGGAACGGCTCGCCGGAGTGCGAACCGGCCGCGAGCGCCAGCTCCGGCGGCGCCAGAACCGCGCCGGCACGGAGCATCGCCGCGGCCTGCAGGGGCTTGTTGGCCGAGCGCGGGAACACGGGCGCGTCCGGAGTCCCGGCCGCGGCGACCACCGTTCCCGACGCGTCCAGCACCACGACCGACCCGCGGTGCACGCTCTCGACGAACCCGGAACGGACGACCTCGGCCAGCGGCGCCGTCACCGGTCGTCCCTGGCAGCCGGCGTGGTCGCCGCCCGCCGCTCGGACCCGGCCACGCCCCGGCGCGCAAGCTCCTCGCCGCAGCGTTCGGCGACCTGCCGCACCTGCGACCGCAGCACGAGGACCCGTTCCTCCTCGGCGCGGTAGGTGCGCAGCACCCGTTCCAGCTCGTCGTCCGTACGGGCGGCGACATCGGCCAGGTCCACGTCGACGACCAGGCGTTCGACCCGGCGGCGGCGGTCGGTGCGGCCTGGTTCGGGAGCCGACCGGGGCCAGAAGCCGCCCGCGCGGCGGGCGCCGTCATGGCCCACGGCGTCCGGTTCCGGCGTAGCGGCGGCGCCGGACGCCCGCCAGGCGCGGGAACCGCGGCTACCCCGGTGCCGCAATTCGGCGGTGAGCACCTCGACCCGGCCGTGCAGCAGGACGATAAGTTCGGTGAGTTCGGCCGCCTCCAGCTCGGCCTCGGTGCGCCGGGACCGCAGCGCTCCGGCCGGGAGGCCGGGCAGGCCGTCGGAGTACTCCGGCGCCAGCACCCGGTCGAGCCGTCGCTTGCCGCCCCGACGGACCTCCGGCATCCCGCTTCCCCTTCCTGCGCGCGGAGCCGTCCAGCGGCTCCCGACCTCAACCACCGACGACGGCCCCGCTCCGGACACCGAGGAGGGCGCGTACCTCCCCGGCGGCCATCGGAGGACGCTGCGCGAGCCGGGACACCCCGGCCGCCCGCGCCACCAGTTGGGCATTGCTCTCCACGGGCTGACCTGGGGCGTAGGTCAGCGTGTCCTCCAGGCCCACCCGGAGGTGACCCCCGGTGGCCAGCGCCGCGAGCATGACCGGGAGCGTGCTGCGCCCGACGCCCGTGGCCGAGAAGGTCGCGCCGGGCGGAAGGGCCTGGACGGCCGCCACCAGCGCCTGGGTCGTGCCGGGCATGCCGCCGGGCACGCCCAGCACCAGGTCGCAGTGGACGTGCCCGCCGAACGGCGGGCCGTGCTTGTCGAGCAGCCTGGCCAGGGTGGTGAGGTGGCCGAGGTCGAAGATCTCGTACTCCGGCACGATCTGCCGGTCGCGCATCCGGGTGTGCAGCTCGACGATGAACTCCCACCGGTTCATGAACACGTCGGTGCCGAAGTTGACGGTGCCCATCGTGCAGGAGGCCATGTCCGGCGCGGCGTCGAGCACGGCCAGCCGGTCGGCTTCGGCGTCGGTGACCGCGCCGCCCGTGGAAAGCTGGACGACCAGGTCGGTCTGGGCACGCAGCGCGTCGACGGTGTCGCGCAGCCGGCCCGGGTCGAGGGTGGGCCGGGCGGCGTCGTCGCGGACGTGGACGTGGACGATGCCGGCGCCCACGGCCTGGCAGTCCCTGGCCGTGCCGACCAGCTCTCCCAGCGTCACCGGAAGGGCCGGGACATCGGCCTTCGACGACTCGGCGCCCGTCGGGGCGACCGTGATCATCGTCGGGGTCATCCCTGCATCCTGGCACGACGACGAAAGCCTGCGCACGTCGTGTCCGAATCGTCCACAGCTTCCGCAAGGCCAACGCGGTTACATCTCCATCACGGATTGCCGCCGCCACGGGGGCGTCGGCGCCGCGTTGACCGCCGCTCAGTCGATCGCGGCGCGGGAGGTGCCCACCCGGAGGTCGGCGTCGTCTTCGACGTTCCGCTTCACCAGCGCCAGCGCGACGGTGCCGAGTTCGTGGTGCCGGACGGCCGTGCCCACGAAGCCCACCGCACGGCCACCGAGCAGCACCGGCTCGCCCTGCGCGGGGAGGTCGTCCGACGAGCCGTCGAAGTGGAGCAGCACCATCCGCCGCGGCGGCCGGCCCAGGTTGTGCACCCGGGCGACCGTCTCCTGGCCGCGGTAGCAGCCCTTCTGCAGGTGAACGGCGGTGGCGAGCCACTCGGGCTCCTGGACGATCGTCCGGTGGTCGGTCTCGAATCCCAGCCGGGGGCGGCGGTCGCCCACCCGCAGCGCCTCGTACGCCCACGTGCCTGCCAGCGGCGCCCCGAGCCGCTCCACCACCGCCGGCACGGCGGCCCGCGGCACCAGCAGGTCGGCAGCGTCCGGACCCGGCCACGGCATCCGCCGCACCCAGCCTCCGTCGGCCGACGGCCGCACGTCGTACGGCTCCGGCGGCACCTCGCCTCCCAGCCTGGCCACGGCGTCCGGGGTCTCGGGGCCGACCACCGAGAGCACGGCCCAGGCGTCCGTGACGTCGGTCGGGTCGACCCGGAGCAGGAACCGCATCCGGTCGAGGAAGTCCAGCAGCGGCGGCACGGTGCCCGGCTCCACGTCCAGCCAGGTGGTGCGTGCCGTCGTCGGCGACGAGCAGGTGATGCTCGACGTGGCCGTGCGGGGAGAGCACCAGCGACTCGGTGCCGCGCCAAGGCGGCAGCTCGGACAGGTGCTGGGACGTGAGGCTGTGCAGCCACGACAGCCGGTCGTCGCCCGGGACCGCGATCACCCCGCGGTGACCGCGGTCGACGACACCGACCCGCTCGGCCAGGCGCCGCTGTTCGCCGAACGGGTCGCCGTAGTGCGCCGCGACCCCGGCATCGGGCCCCTCGGCGGCGACCGCCCCCGGGCTGGCGAGCAGCGGAGTCGTCATCCCTCGTCCTCGTCGCCGGCGTCCGCGCACCGGGCGCACAGCCCGAACAGCGCCACGTGCCCGACATCGGCCACGAAGCCCCGGTCGTCGCGGAGCTGGGTGGCCACGGCGTCCAACAGGGCGACCGGCGCCTCGGTCACCGACCGGCAGGACCGGCAGACCAGGTGCACGTGCTGCTCGTCCGCGGAGTGGTAGGTCGGGGCGCCGTGGGAGAGGTGGGTGTGGGTGACCAGCCCGATCTCCTCGAGCAGCTCCAGCGCCCGGTAGACCGTGGTCAGGTTGACGCCGGCGGCCGTCTCGCGGACCGCGGTGTGCACCTGCTCGGGGGTGGCATGGCCGAGGCGCTGTACCGCCTCCAGCACGAGCTGCCGGGACGCCGTCATCCGCAGCCCGCGCGAACGCAGCTCCTCGGTCAACGACGGCGTGCCCATGCCGCCCATCGTAGTCGCGCCCCGCGGGTGCCGACCGTCGTCCACAGCGGCACCAGCGACGAGCCGCGAACTCTCGTACGGTGGTTGGATGGTAGAGAACGTACGTCCATCCCTCCGTACACTCCGTACGCTGGTAGACATGGCAGACAAGGTGACGCTGAACCTGCGCCCGGACACCCTGGAGCGCGCCCGGGCCGCCGCCGGCCGCGAAGGACTGAGCCTGTCTGCCTGGATCGACAGGGCAGCCCGCCGGGAGGCGCTTCGCGACGCGGACGAGCGGTACCGCGAGTGGCTGGCGGCGAACCCGGGCGTCCAGGAGGAGTTGGAGACCTGGGAGGGCGTGACAGCCCGGTTCGACGACGACTGGCGCGACCTGACCGAGCCGCCGAAATGAGGCGCGGCGAGGTCTGGTTCATCGCGGACCCCGCCGACCCGGCGCGACGCACCTGCGGCCTGGTCGTGTCCAACGACATGTTCAACGAACACGGTTCGACCTACTGGGCTCCGATCGTTCGCAGCGCCACGAACGGCCCCGTACCTCCGTGGGCGGTCGGGCTCCGTGAGCCCGACCCCGTGTCCGGCGCGGTGATGGTCGGCCGGACGAAGCGCCTACCGCGCACCGCCGGCGTGGAGCAGGTGGGCATGCTGACGGGCGCGACGCTGGCCCGGGTCGCCGCGGTGCTCGCCGACCTCTTCGAGTCCTAGTTGTCCCAAGCCCGTCCCGGCCTCGTCCCCGTGCGGCGCCACCGCGTGGATACGCTGGCCCGATGGATACCCGCGTGCTTGCCGTGCTGGGGCGGGGCATCGTCCCGCTGGACACCCCGCTGCTCCGTGCCGACGACCTCGGGGTCACCCGCGGCGACGGCGTGTTCGAGACCATGCACGTACGCGAGGGCACCGGCTGGCTGCGTGCCGAGCACCTGGCCCGGATGGGCCGCTCGGCCGCCGCCCTCGACATGGCGCTGCCACCGGCCGACGAGCTGGCCGCCCTGGTCGACACCGCGGTCGGCGGCTGGACGGGCACCGCCGAGGCCGGCGTCAAGCTGGTCTGCACCCGGGGGCCGGAGGGCGACGAACACACGCCGGGCGGGCCGGTCACGGTGTTCGCGATCGTCTTCCCGGTGCCGACGGCCGTGCGGCGCCAACGCCGGGACGGCATCCGGGTGGCCACGGCCACGCTGGGCGTCAGCGCCGAGGGCCGGGCCACCGCGCCGTGGCTGCTGGGCGGGGTCAAGTCGCTGTCGTACGCGATGAACATGGCCGTCCTGCGCTGGGCGGCCCGCGACGGGCACGACGACGTGCTGCTGGTGTCCTCCGACGGCGAGGCGCTGGAGGGGCCGACGTCCTCGGTCGTGTGGGTGGCAGACGGAGCGCTGCGCACCGTGCCGCCCGAGACGGGCATCCTGCCCGGGACGACGGCGGCCTACCTGCTCGACCATGCCGGCCACCTCGGCCTCACCGCCGAGCGCCGCCGGGCCCGCGTCGAGGACCTGCTCGCCGCGGACGGCGTGTGGCTGTGCTCCAGCGTCCGGGGCGCCGCCCGGGTGACCGAACTCGACGGCAAGCCGCTCGCCGAGAGCAGCCTGATCGGCGCGGTCAACGACCTGCTCGGCTTCCCGGTCTGACGCGCGTCCCGGCGACGGCGCAGCCGCGCGAGCGTTCCGGTAATCCGTTGGCGGCCGTCCGAGTCGCGGCGTACCTTCGTCCGTACACGAGGAGGGAGGTGGTCCAGCGTTGAAGAGCTATCGGACTCGTGAGGTGGCTGTTCCCTAGCCGCCGTCCTTCCGGACCCGGTCGTACCGGCTGTCACCCGACGTGGGCGGCGGCGCGGCACACCAAGGCAGTCACCGGGCCCCTGAGCCGCCGGGCGTGTCCACCCGGCCCTCCTTCACGGAGGCCAGGCTCAGGGGCTTTCTGCTCCGCCGCGGCGCACGCGCTGTACCACTGGTCAACCATGGGTTCTCTCGACCGCGGCACGCGAGCCGAAGGGTCCCGCACGTGGCGTGAAGGATGAGCACGTGACTGATCCCGACGACGCCGATGCCGCGAGCGCCTCGGACCTCGCCGATCCCACCCGGCGGGATGCCGGGCACACGGCCACTCCGGCAACGGGCCGCCGCGGCGACAATCTCGGCTGGACCCTGCACTGCCGCGGCCGCCGCGAGGAGGCCCTGGCCGAGTGGGAGCGTGTCCTGGCCGTGCGCCTGGAGAGCGGTGATCCTGACTCGATCCTGTTGGCGCGCTACTGCGTTGGCCGCGGACTGCGGTCGCTGGGGCGCTACGAGGAGGCCCTGCACATCCAGCGCAAGCTGGCGGCCGAGCAGCTGAATCCCTATGTGGAGGAGGAGCTGGGGAAAGTGCTGCTCGCACTCGGCCATGCCGAACAGGCCGCGCCGCACTGCGCAAAGGCGTACGCACTGCTCTCGCAGCTCGACTTCGTGGCGGAGGGCGAAGGGCCTCGGCTCTTTCGCCTCTCCGTGCTCGCCGACACCCCTGCGGTCGGGCAAACCTCGGGGAACGCGTCCCGGGTGACCGTAGTATTACCCTTACGAGTACTACTCCTACCCAGGAGACGCCATGCGCATCACCACCAAGGGCCAGGTCACCATTCCGGCGCAGATCCGCGAGCAGGCCGGCATGCTCCCGCATACCGAGGTCGATTTCATCCTCGACGGGGACGAGGTGCGCATCGTGCGGAAGGAGCCGACCGGCGAAGGCCGGGGCGAACGGCTGGTCCGGCAGATGCGCACCGGCCGCGACGACTTCACGATGTCGACGGACGAGATCATGGCGTTGACACGTGGCGACTGAGCGGGTGCTGGTGGACAGCAACGTCCTCATCGACATCATCCACGGCGACCCGGTCTGGCACGAGAAATCCAGCGCCGCACTGACCGACGCCGCGAACAACGCGGTCCTCGTCATCAACCCGCTGGTCTACGCCGAGGTGTCGGTGGGTTTCGCGCACCGCGAGATGCTCGACCGCTCGCTCCCGCCCGACCTGCTGCACCGCGAGCCGCTTCCCTACGATGCGGCCTTCCTGGCCGGGAAGTGCTTTCTCGCCTACCGGCGGGCCGGAGGCACGAAGACGTCACCGCTTCCCGACTTCTACATCGGCGCGCACGCCGCGGTGGCCGGGTACCGCCTGCTCACCCGAGACACCCGCCGGTACGGCACCTACTTCCCCCACCTGACGATCCTGACCCCCTGAGCTCCGAGCCCGACCAGCCGTTCCCCCCAACGGCCGGCTACGGGCGCTCCAGCCGCTCTTTGTCAGCCGATTTCGAGGGAGTTCATGGCGGCGCGCATGCGGGCGACCTCGGCGGCGTCGAGGTTGGCCTCGCGGTCGATGTGGAAGTCGCCGAGCAGCGCCCCGCCCTCGGCCTCCACCAGCGACACGTGGATCATGCCGTCCGCGTCGAAGGCGATCATCACGTCGAACTCGGCCGAACCCGACCGGCGCGGGATGGCCAGGCGCGCCGACCCGACCACGGTGACGTACCGCAGGTCGGTGTCGTCGCCTTCGGTGATCACCAGCAGGATCTCCCGCTGGTTCTCGGCCAGCGTCCGGTAGCGCCGCCGGCCCTCGCCCGGGATCGCGCTGTTGCGCGGGATGACGACGGAGTTGACCTCTTCGCCGGTCTCCTGCGAGCGGGCCACCACGCCCACGCCGTGCGAGGTGACGTCCCGGAACCGCACCGCACGCCGCGGCCGCTCGGTCTCGCCCCGACGCTGCTTGGCCAGCACGTCCGCGTAGAGGGCCGCACCCAGCGCCACCGCCTCGTCCGGGTGCACCGACCGGTCGGCCCGGACGCCCGTGACGTGCTCGACCATCGCGGTCACCATCGGCATCCGGGTCGCGCCGCCCACCAGCAGCGCCGCCCCGAGCTGGCCCCGGGTCACGCCCGCGTCGTCGAGCACCTCCGCGACGATCTCCTCGGTGCGCCGCAGCAGCCGCCGGGTCAGCGACTCGAACGCCGGCCGGGTGACGTCCACCGACCACTCGGACGCGTCGCCGGGCGTCCCGACCGACACCGAGACCCGCGCCTCGGGCAGGCTGGACAGCATCCGCCGGGCCTGCTCGCACCGCTCCCGCAGCACGGCCTCGGCCACGCCGTCGTCGAAGTCCGGGTCGAGCAGCCACGGTCCGCCGGCCGCCCGGACCTGTTCGGCGACGTGCAGCATCAGGGCGTTGTCGAAGTCGAAGCCGCCGAGGTTCCGGTCGCCCATGGTGGCCAGCACGTCGAACCGGCCGCGGCCCATCCGCATCACCGTGCAGTCGAAGGTGCCGCCGCCGAGGTCGTACACCAGCACGGTCTCGTCCCGGTCGGCGCCGTGGCCGAACGCCAGCGCCGCGGCGGTCGGCTCGTTGAGCACGCCCAGCACGTCGAGGTTGGCGATCAGGCCGGCGTCCGTGGTGGCCCGGCGGCGGGCGTCGTCGAAGTAGGCCGGCACCGTGACGACGACCTCCGAGCACGGCTCGCCGAGCTCCTTCTCGGCGTCGTCGGCCAGGCGGCGCAGGATGATGCCGCTGATCTGCTCGGCCGTGTAGACGTGGCCCCGGGCGGTCGGGAAGCGCCAGGTGGTGTCGGCCATGTGCCGCTTGACGAACTCCACGCACTCGCTGGGGGCGATGGTCGCGTGCCGCCGCGCGGCCAGGCCGACGGACGGGCGGTCGCCGAGGAAGCACACCGCGGACGGCGTCGTGGTGTGGCCCTCGCGGTTGCGCAGCACGTACGGGGTGCCGTCCGGGCCGACGACCGCGGCGGCGGAGAACGTCGTACCCAGGTCGATGCCGATCGCCGTCATCCGCGGCCCCTCCCCGCCGTCACCGTGGCTGCTTCGAGGTCGCGCCGGGGCCGCGGGCGCTGCGGCGCGGCACGGTGTTCTCGATCAGCGTGGCGTTCCGCTTGTGGATCGGCTCGAAGCAGGTGAGCAGCACCGCACCGGCCAGGCCCAGCAGCACCACCATGAGGCCGACGTAGTACATCAGCCGGAACCCGTCGGAGAACCCCTGCGCGAAGCCCGGCCCGCAGCACACGCCGGCGACGGCCAGCAGGCCGAACCCGACCGGCCAGCGGTAGTTGCGCCGGAACGCCGCCATCGAGAACCGGCGCCGGCCGGCCTTGCGGGCGTACTCCCGCTGCCGCTCCAGGTCGACCCGCACCCCGGGATCGGGCGGGTGCACGGACAGGCCGCGGTTGGCCAGGGCGAGCACGTAGGACGCCTGCGACAGCGACGAGATCACCAGCCGCCCGTCGGGCAGTTCGTGCTGGGCGGCGACCGCCCGCTCGGCCAGCGCGGCACCCAGCGCCGAGCGGACGTCCCCGTCCTCGGGAAACGCCTGGTAGGCAGCCTCGGCCTCGGTGACCGCGTCGTCCACCAGGTCGGCCCGGAGCAGCGCCTTGACCGCCCGCACCCGGTAGTCGGGCCGCTTCGGGGCGAGCTTGGCCGCACTGCGGTACGCGCCGACGCCGCGCTCGTGCTCGCCCGCGTGTTCGAGGATCCAGCCGCGCTGCGCGTGCAGGGCGGCCGACTCGGGATCGAGCACGAGCGCGCGGCTGATCGCGTCCTGGGCGATCTGCGGGTCGGACGAGCGGGCGGCGGCCTCGGCCAGCACCGACCAGGCGTAGGAGTTCTCGGGGTCCTCGTCCACGGCGCGGCGCGCGGTGAAGGCGGCGACCTCGGCCTGGCCCTTGTCGAGCTGCTCGACGGCCCGGACCAGCCAGCGCCTGTCCTCCTGCTCGGCCGGCGGGCCGGCGGGAGGCCCGCCGGGTGCCCCGCCCGCGGGCGCGGTGGGCCCGCCGCCGGACGCCGACCGGACGGGCCCGGGAGGCCGCGCGCCAGGCGGGCCGGACGGCCGGGCACCCGCCGGGCCACCCGGCGGCAGGCCCGCCGGCTGGCCCGGCGGGGGGCCCTTGACCGTGCGCAGGTGGGCGTCGTAGGCGCGGCGCCGCTCGGCGTCGAGCAGGGTGCGCTCGGCATCCTCCAGGGCCTGCATGCGGCGTTCGGCTTCCTGTCGGGCGTTGATGTCCGGGGCCGTGGTGCGGCGGCGCCAGGTGCGGCGCTGGGTGGTGATCGCCGTCCGGATCGCGGCCTCGGGAGCGTCCGGGCCGAGGCCGAGCAGAGCGTAGAAGGTCGCACCGGGCCGGTCGCCCTGCCGGGGCGCACCCTGCGGCCCGTGGCTCACCACAGCGCGACCTCCGGATTTCACCTGGCGGGGCCGGCACGTCGCCGAGGACCGCCATCGCCGCCGACTATATCGACCCGACTACCGAGGGGTCCGCCAGGAGGCACACGCCGTGAACCCCCGTTCTCCGTGCCGCGTCAGTGCCAGGCCCACCGTGCACGGTGGACTCGCCGCGGTCAGTCGGCGTCCGGCGGCCGGCTTCCCGGCTCGCCCTGGGCCGAGGCCGGGGCAGGTGCGGCGCGGCCGACGACCTGGTCGCCGCCCGAGCGGACGCCGTCGGAGGACCAGCGGTAGAAGCCCGCGCCGCTCTTCCTGCCGAGCTGCCCTGCCGCGACCATCTCGGTCAGCAGCCTCGGCGGCGCGAACCGCGCCCCGTACGCCTCGTGCAGGGTGCGGGCGATGTCGAGCCGGACGTCCAGGCCGACCAGGTCGCCGAGCTCCAGCGGGCCCACGGGGTGCCGGTACCCCAACGTCATCGCGGCGTCGATGTCGGCCGGCGACGCGACGCCGTCCTCGACCATCCGGACGGCCTCCAGCCCCACGGCCACGCCCAGCCGGGAGGTGGCGAATCCCGGTGCGTCGTTCACCACCACGGCCTGCTTGCCGAGCGCGGCGACGACTCCCAGCGCGTCCGCCCGCGCATCGTCCGAGGTGGACGGTCCGATCACCACCTCGACCAGCGCCATCGCCCAGACCGGGTTGAAGAAGTGCAGCCCGACGAAGCGGTCCGGGTGGGCGAGGGGCCCGGCGAGCTGGCCGATGGAGATGCTGCTGGTGTTGCTGGCCAGCAACCGCGGCGCGCGGGCCTCGGCGGCCCGCAGGACGGCGTGCTTGAGATCCAGGCGCTCGGGCACCGCTTCGACGATCACCGCGGCGCCGGGCGCCGCCGCCGCCAGGTCGGGCCGGAACGCAACCCGCTGGCGGGCGAGACCGGCCTGCTCGGCCGTGGTCTTGCCGCGGGTCACCGCGCCGTCCCACAGTTGGTCGAGTTTGTGTCCCGCTGCCGCGGCGCGGTCGGGGTCGATCTCGACGAGTTCCACCGCGTACCCGGCGTTCGCCGCGGTGTAGGCGATGCCGAGGCCCATCGTGCCGGCCCCCACGACCACCAGCCGCGCCTCGCCGTCGGTCATGCGTCCTCCCGCCCACGCGCCGCCCCGACGATCTGCCGTGACAGCACGATGATGCCGTGACACGAGGTCACGGCATCATCGTGGGGGCGCGCACCGCGCAAAGCGGGATCAGCGCGGTGACGGAACTACGAGATCGGTGACGCCTCAGTCGCCCAGGCGCTGCTGGGGAATCCCGGCGAGCAGCGCCCGCACCTCGGACTCCCGGTAGCGCCGGTGGCCACCGAGCGTCCGGATGGCGCTGAGCTTGCCGGCCTTGGCCCATCGGGTCACGGTCTTCGGGTCCACCCGGAACATCGTGGCCACCTCTGCCGGGGTGAGCAGCGGCTCCGAATCGGGGGTGCGGGTTGCCATCGCGGAGTGCTCCTTAAGCGTGCGATCGCGGCTGAAGGGCGCCGCATTGCGCACCATGCTCCACCGTGTCCGCTGTGCCCGACATGGGCCGAAAGGGTGATCCCGCGTATCTATCCGGCCGAACTTGCACACTCTGCGCAAACCACAACAACGATACGTGTCAGTAGCACCACGGCGTGGCGGCGCGAGCGCTCCTGGTCAAGCCGCCTTCCCCCGCCCGACACCGCACCGACGTCGGGCCGCAACCGCCGCCGATGCCGCCGACGCCGACGCCGACGCCGCCGCCGCCGCAACGAACATGCCCGGGTGCCCAGCCTCCCGCGGACTATCGTCAGGGACGCCCGGCACACCCGCCGGCCCACCCGCAGCCTCACGAGGGCCGCGATCCACCCGACGAACGGGAGTCAGCATGGGGGTATTCGCCGCTGCCGGGGCCGTCGGCGGCTCCGACGCAGGTCACGAGCAGGTTGTCTTCTGTCACGACCCGGCGTCCGGCCTCCGGGCCATCATCGCGATCTACTCCACCGCACTGGGTCCCGCCCTCGGCGGCACCCGCTTCTACCCGTACCCCGACGAGGACGCCGCCCTGCACGACGTCCTCGACCTGGCCAAGGGCATGGCCTACAAGAACGCGCTGGCCGGGCTCGACCACGGCGGCGGCAAGGCCGTCATCTGGGGCGACCCGGCCAGGGACAAGTCCGAGGCGCTGCTGCGCGCGTACGGCCGGTTCGTCGAGTCCCTCGGCGGCCGCTACTACACGGCCTGCGACGTGGGCACGTACGTCGAGGACATGGACGTGGTCGCCCGGGAGTCCCGGTTCGTCACGGGACGCTCGCCCGAGCACGGCGGCGCCGGCGACTCCTCGGTGCTCACCGCGTACGGCGTCTTCCAGGGGATGCGGGCCGCGGCCGCCCACCGCTGGGGGAACGAGTCGCTGGCCGGGAAGCGGGTCGGCGTCTCCGGCGTCGGCAAGGTCGGCAGGCACCTGGTCGAGCACCTGATCACCGACGGTGCCTCGGTGGTGGTCGCCGACGTGAACGCCGCGGCCGTCGAAGCCGTCCAGGCGCGGTTCGGCCAGGTCGAGGACGTGAGCGTGGACGCGCTGGTCGGCACGGAGATGGACCTGTACTCCCCGTGCGCGCTGGGCGGTGCGCTCGACGACGAAACCGTGCCGGCGCTGCGGGCCGAGATCGTCTGCGGCGCCGCCAACAACCAGCTCGCGCACTCCGGGCTGGACAAGGTGCTGGCCGACCGCGGCGTCCTCTACGCCCCCGACTACGTCGTCAACTGCGGCGGCGTGATCCAGGTGGCCGACGAGATCGAGGGCTTCGTCTTCGAACGGGCCAAGCGCCGTGCCGCCCGGATCTACCACACCACCCGGGAGATCCTCCGGCTCGCCGACGCCGAGGGCGTGACCCCGACGGTCTCCGCCGACCGGCTCGCGGAACGCCGGATGTCCGATGTCGGACGGCTGCGAGCCATCCACCTTCCGTCCGAGCTCTAGCCGGGCCCGGCGGCGCTACAGTGGGTGCACGTCGACCCGGCCGGCGTGCCGGACGGCGTGACCCGGGGAGAGTGCGTGGGCTGGTCCGCGGCGTCCCGGCAAGGGCTGTCGCTGGCTCCTGGCCGGCTGCGGGGGCCGACCGGCAGTGGTGCCGATCGGAGTTCCGGACGGTACGGTGTACGCACGAGACGTTGCCATCACGCGGGGCCTCTGCTTGACGCCCCGTTAGACCTGTGCGAGGGGGTCGAGCCAATGGGGCGCGGCCGTGCCAAGGCCAAGCAGACGAAGGTCGCGCGTGAGCTCAAGTACAGCTCTCCCAGCACCGACCTCGACGCTCTGCAGCGTGAGCTCACCAGCTCGTCGCCGCCGTCCAAGGAGGACGAGACCGCCGACGAGCGCTCCGACGACGACTGGGCGCCTCGACGCTGAACGCCGTCCGGTCCACCAGCAGGACGCCGCCCCGCTCAGGGCGGTGAGTCACGCGGGGTCGCTCGCCCCGTGAGTCGGTACCACCAGGGGTACGTCGAGCGGAGACCTCACAGCTCCGCGGACGGAGGAAGGCTCACCGATGACCATGGGTGCCCGTTACGAGATGTTCCCGCTCTCCGACCAGCTGCCGCTCGGACGATCCGCCGCGTCGACCGCGGTGCCCGGCGGAGCCGCGGTCACCTGCGGCGCGCAGGCGTCCGACGCCGTGATCTGTGAGCCGGGCCCGGAGGCCCCGTCCGGATCCGGCCTGAGTGCGGGCCGCCCGTTCGGCCTGCGGTTCGCCAGCCTGCCGTCGGAGACGCTCGACCTCGACCTCGACACGGTGTCCTACGACACCCGCCGGCAGGTGGCCGTGGCCCGGGACGGCGACCAGCTGGTGCCGCTCGCGGCGCACTCGATGGGGCTGACGCTGCAGACCAGCGGACAGATCCCCCGCGAGGACGAGATCTTCGACAAGCGCTGACGGTGGCGCGCCCCGATACCGTCCTCGTCCTCACCGAACGGCTCGACCCCACGGCCGATCTGGTCGTCGCCGAGCTCGACCGTCGCGGCGTGCCCGTGGTGCGATTCGACACCGCCGAGTTCCCCGGCGAGCTGCGGGTGTCCGCCGAGTTCGACGGCCGCTGGCACGGCGTCGTCCACACCGGGACGCACGTCCTCGACCTGGACGCCGTCTGCGGCGCCTACTACCGCCGGCCGAGCGCGTTCGTCTTCCCGCCCGGCATGACCGAGTCCGAGCTGGGCTGGGCGAGCCTGGAGGCGCGGGTCGGGCTCGGGGGCGTGCTGGCCACGGTCGCGCGCTGGCTCAACCACCCGAGCCGCATCGGGTACGCCGAGTACAAGCCCGTGCAGCTCGCCGCCGCGGCCGTGGCCGGCCTGGACACCCCCCGCACGCTGATCACCAACGACCCTGCCGACGCGCGCCGGTTCGCCGCCGAGGTGGGGCAGGTGGTGTACAAACCGTTCTCGGCGGCGACCGAGAAGGACGGCCGGCGCGCGTTCGTCTACACCACGCCGGTCACTGCCGACGACATCGACGACGACGTGCGGCTGACCGCGCACCTGTTCCAGGAGTGGGTACCCAAGGCGCACGAGGTCCGGCTGACGGTGGTCGACGAACGGTTCTTCGCGGCCCGGCTGACCGCCGGGTCGGAGGCCGCCCGGGTGGACTGGCGGTCGGACTACCCGGCGCTGGTGTACGCGGTGGAGGAGGTGCCGACCAGGGTGCGGGTCGCGGTGCTGCAGATGCTCGCCCACCTCCAGTTGAGGTTCGCGGCGATGGACTTCGTGGTCACCCCGGCCGGCGAGTGGGTGTTCCTCGACCTCAACCCCAACGGCCAGTGGGCCTGGATCGAGCACGAGACCGGCCTCCCGCTCTGCGCGGCCATCGCCGACGCCCTCACCCGGGTCCGGCACCGTCCGGCGGATGCCGTCCCCCGCTGAGCCGGACCGAGTACGGCCCCTCGCCGGTGAGGGGCACTCGGCGTCGCCCACCGCCCGGCCCGTTGGTGGTAGCCGCACCGATGACCTGCGACGATGGGCACCATGGGACGCAGGGCCGTGGACCTCACCCGACTCGGACGGCTCCGCGACGCCAAGGACCTGATGGACCGCCGGTTCGCCGAACCGCTCGACCTGGACACCTGGTCGGGTTCACCAGCCTCGGCACGTTCAGCGCCCGGTTCTCCGAGCACGTCGGGCAGTCGCCGTCGGCCTACCGGGACGCCGCGGCGCGGCGTGGTGGCCCACCGGCCATCCCCGGCTGCTTCGTGCTGATGTGGACCGTCAACGGTCCCCGGCAAGTGCGCAATTCCGGAGAAGCCAACCCGGCCGACGGCTGACTACCGTCACCTCATCCGTTACCGCAGTCACATACCGAGGAGACGCGTTGATCACCAGGTTGTCGCACGCCACCGTCTGGGTTCTCGACCAGGACTCCGCGCTGGCCTTCTACACCGAGAAGCTCGGCTTCGAGGTCCGCACCGACACCACACTCGGCCCCGACCCGTCGTCGGAGGGGCACGACGCCAGCGTGCCCGGGCTGCGGTGGCTGACCGTCGGGCCGAAGAGCCAGCCCGACGTCGAGCTGATCCTGGCCAAGCTCGGGCCGCCGATGCTCGACCCGGAGTCGGCCGGGCAGGTGCGCGCGCTGGTGGCCAAGGGCGTGCTCGGCGCGGGGGTGATGGCCACCGACGACATCCAGGCCGACTTCAAGGAACTGTCGGCCAAGGGCGTGACGTTCCTGCAGGAGCCCGCCGAGCGGCCGTACGGCACCGAGGCCGTGTTCCGCGACGACTCCGGCAACTGGTTCAGCCTCACCCAACCCGGCGACTGACGTGTCCGATCGGGTCCGGCCCGATCCCGGGCCGGCACCGACCGGGAAGCCGCGGACGCGGACGCGGCCGCTCTCGAAATCCACGAGCTGCCGTCGACCCGCGGCTGCACCTACGTGTTGCCCGCCGCGCACTTCGCGCTCGGCCTCGCGCTCTCCGAGGGCGCGGCGCGGGCGCCGCTGGCCACGGTCGCGTCGTTGGGCGTCCCCGAGGCCGAGATCGACGCGCTCGGCGACGCGGTGGTGAAGACGCTGGACGGTGCCGACGCGCCGATGGACCCCGCCGCATTGCGGACGGCGTTGGGTGACGCCGTCCGGGCGCTCGGGCCGGACGGAAGCGAAAGGGGCTCTCGACCACGCTCCCGGTGGCGCTCGGCCTGCTGCAGTCGACCGGCGAGATCCGTCGGGTGCCGGTGAACGGTCGGCTCGACCAGCAGCGGTACGGGTACGTGCGGTGGACCGACAGCCCGTCGCGGACGACCACGTTCACACCGGAGGAGGCGCGCACCGAGCTGGCCCGGCTCTACTTCGGCTGGACGGGGCCGGCGTCGCTGGCACACTTCCGCTGGTTCTCGGCATTCGGCGTTCAAGCCGCCAAAGCGGCGGTCGCGCCGTTGGGACTGCTGCCCGTGGACGGTACAGACCTGCTGATCCGCCCGGAGGACGCCGCGGAATTCGCGGCCTTCGTGCCGCCGAGCGGGCCGGGCTACGCCCTGGTCACCTGGATCGACGGCGTCGTGCTCCTGCGCCGCGACCTGGCCGCGCTGCTGGATCCCTCGGCCGGGGGGATCTCGGTGCTCGGCAGCGCACTGCGCGGCCTCGGTGACGTCCGCGGCATGAGCCTGGACAGCCCCGCCGCCCGCCGTCCCCGCCTCGCAGCTCTGCGCGCGCTCGCCGGCTGACCGGCTCAGCCGGATCCGAGCGGGCCGGGCCGGGCGATCCGCTCCACTCGCTGGCCGGTGACGGCCGCGATGTGGTCGAAGTTCGCGTCGTGGTGGAGCACGGTCGGGTCAGGCGGGGTGTTCGGCGACGAGGCGGACGCGACCCGCGCCGGTGACCGTCTCGCCGACCACCCAGGCGTCCACGTCCCGCTTGCCCAGCCAGCCCATGGCCCGGTCGGCGTCGTCGGCCGCCACCAGCGCCATCATGCCGATGCCCAGGTTGAACGTCCGCTCCATCTCCGGGCGGCCCACCTGCCCGATGGCCGAGATCACGTCGAAGATCGGCTGCGGCGTCCAGGTGCTCCGGTCGACCACGGCGTCCACGTCGTGGGGCAGCACCCGGACGAGGTTGCCGGCGATGCCGCCGCCGGTGATGTGCGCGAACGCGTGCACCTCCACCTCGCCGAGCAGGCCGAGGCAGTCCTTGGCGTAGATGTGGGTGGGGGTGAGCAGCTCCTCGCCGAGCGTGCGCTGCTTGCCCAGCTCGTCGATGGTGTCCTCGAGCCGCATCTTCCCCGGGGACAGCAGGGCGTGGCGGACCAGCGCGTACCCGTTGGAGTGCAGCCCGGACGAGCGCATCGCGATCAGGACGTCGCCCTTGTTCACCCGGTCGGCACCGAGCAGGTCGTCGGCCTCCACCACGCCGATGCCGGTCGCGGAGATGTCGTACTCGTCCGGCCCCAGCACACCCGGGTGTTCGGCCGTCTCGCCGCCGATCAGCGAACAGCCGGCCCAGCGGCACCCGTCGGCGATGCCGCCGACGATGTCGAGCACCTTCTCCGGCACGACCTTGCCGATCGCCACGTAGTCGAGCAGGAACAGCGGCTCGGCACCGCACACCACCAGGTCGTCCACCACCATCGCGACCAGGTCGACGCCGACGGTGTCGTGGATGTTCATCGCCTGGGCGATCGCCAGCTTGGTGCCGACGCCGTCGGTGGACGAGGCGAGCACGGGTTTGTCGTACTTGGCGGCGTCGAAGGCGAACAGTCCCGCGAAGCCGCCGAGGTTGCCGACCACCTCGGGCCGGAACGTCTTCTTGACCTTCGACTTCATCAGCTCGACGGCCCGCTCGCCGGCCTCGATGTCGACGCCGGCCGCCGCGTACGTCGAGCCCCGGTCCGCGCCAGGTTCAGCCATGTGCCGCCTCGCTTCGCTCGTCGGCACCGCGGCGGGTGCCGTACGCACCGCGGCGTTCGCCTCGATCGTTCATCAGCTCACCTGGTCTGTCAGGGCCGGCGCAGCGCGTCCCTGCCACCGGGCGAGGACAGGAGCGGTCGGGTCGTACGCGGAGGTTCGGAGCGGTCGATGCCGCGCTCGATGCCCTCCAGGACATGCTTGCCGATGACGTCGTCGGTCGGCAGCGGAATCGGGTACTCGCCGTCGAAACAGGCCCGGCACAGGCGCGTCCGCGGCTGCTCGGTCGCGGCGATCAGCCCGTCGAGTGAGACGTAGCCGAGAGAGTCGGCGCCGATCGACGCCCGGATCCCGTCGGTGTCCAGGCCGTTGGCGACCAGTTCGGCCCGGCTGGCGAAGTCGATGCCGTAGAAGCACGGCCACTTCACCGGCGGGGAGGAGATGCGGACGTGCACCTCGAGCGCGCCGGCCTCGCGCAGCATCCGGATGATCGCCCGCTGGGTGTTGCCGCGCACGATCGAGTCGTCGACCACGACCAGGCGCTTGCCGCGGATCACGTCGCGCAGCGGGTTGAGCTTGAGCCGGATGCCGAGCTGCCGGATGCTCTGCGACGGCTGGATGAACGTGCGCCCCACGTAGGTGTTCTTCACCAGGCCCATGCCGTACGGGATGCCGCTGGCCTGGGCGTACCCGACCGCGGCCGGCGTGCCGGACTCCGGCACCGGGATCACCAGGTCGGCCTCGACCGGGTGCTCCTCGGCCAGCCGGCGGCCGACCGCCACCCGGGTGGCGTGCACGCTCCGGCCGCCGATCGTGGTGTCCGGGCGGGCCAGGTAGACGTACTCGAAGATGCAGCCCTTGGGCGTGGGCATGCCGAACCGCTCCGAGCGCAGGCCGTGCTCGTCGATGGCGATCAGCTCGCCCGGCTCGACCTCGCGCACCACGCTCGCACCGACGATGTCCAGGGCCGCGGTCTCGCTGGCCACCACCCAGCCGCGCTCCAGCCGGCCCAGCACCAGCGGCCGGACACCCTGCGCGTCGCGGGCGGCGTAGAGCGTGTGCTCGTCCATGAAGACGAAGCTGAACGCGCCACGCAGGGTGGGCAGCACCTCCAGCGCGGCCTGCTCCAGCGAGACGTCCGGGCGGGCGGCGAGGAGTGCGGTGACCAGGGAGGTGTCGTTGGTGCTGGCCGGGCCCTCGTCGGCGGCACCGGACTCGGCCACGGCCCGGGCCAGCTCGGCGGTGTTGACCAGGTTGCCGTTGTGCGCGAGCGCCACGGTGGTGCCGGCCGGCGTGCTGCGCAGGGTGGGCTGGGCGTTCTCCCAGGTCGACCCGCCGGTGGTGGAGTAGCGGGTGTGGCCGATCGCGAGGTGGCCGCGCAGGGAGGCCAGCGTCGGCTCGTCGAAGACCTGCGCGACCAGGCCGAGCTCCTTGTAGACCACGATGCCGGCGCCGTCGCTCACGGCAATACCGGCGGCCTCCTGCCCGCGGTGCTGCAGCGCGTAGAGGCCGAAGTACGTGAGCTTGGAGACCTCCTCCCCCGGAGCCCAGACACCGAAGACGCCGCAGGCGTCCTGCGGGCCGTTGTCGGAGGGGTCGTCGAGGGTGAGGTCGTGATTCAGCTTGCCGTCGCCACGGAGCACCTGCTCAGTCTAGTTCACCGGCGCCCCCTTCCCGCCGCCTCCGCGGACCGGTGCGACGGGGTTGCGGGGTGGTCCGGCCGGGCGGGGTGTGGTTCACTCTGCGCCATGACCGCCACCCCGCTGCCGCCGGCCTGCGCCGACGTGTGCCGGGCGGAGCGCGGTCGGGTTTTCGACGAGTGTTGTCGCTGACGATCTGATCGGCCCGGGTTGCAGTCCGCGACGGACGCCCCGGGCGAGGACCGTCAATCCGAAGTGGACACCTCGTGCTCAACCACCTCGAGCCCTACCTGCTGGCCCCCTCCTCGCTGACGCCGACCGGGCTGCTGGAGCGCGCCGCCTGCCTGCTCGGCGACCCCGCCCTGGCCGCCGCGCTGGCCCGCGGCGACCAGGTGACCCGGCTGCGGGCCAACCCGCTCTACGACGCCTGGCTGGTGCGGTGGGCACCCGGCGAACAGACCGACCTGCACATCCACGACGGGACGTACGGCGCGTACGCGGTGGTCGGCGGACTGCTGCGGGAGACCGCGGCGGCCGCCGACGGGCTGCGCGAACGGCTGGTGGTCGCCGGCGAACGGGTCGCGTACCGGCCGTCCTACACCCACCGGCTGGCTGCCGTCGGCCCGACGACGACCCTGCACCTGTCTTCGCCGCCCCGGTCCGGCGCACCCTGCCTGGTCCGCCAGCCCGCGCTGGACGCCACGGCCTGACGGCCCGGGGCGAATTGGGGACCAGTCCCCAGGCCGGCGGCCCTCGTGAGCACGGTGCTTTCGTCGTATCCGCGGCGTTATCCTGTCCGCCTCGGGGGTTCGGACAGCCCGCGCAGGGCCGTCGTACCGGCCTGCACTGCAGGAAGGCGGTGGCCGAATGTCGACCGGCGCGGGGGGCCACGGCGCACCCGACCCCGCGGCTGCCGTCAGCCTCGGCGTTCGGCTGCAACGCCGGGGCGACCGTGACGGCGCCCGGCGGGCGTTCCTGCAGGCGCTCAGCTCCGGCGACCCCGACCATGCCCCGGACGCCGCGGTCCACCTCGGGGCGCTGCTGCACCGCTACGGCGACGTGCGCGGCGCCCAGACGGCCTACCAGCAGGCTGTCGCGTCCGGGCACACGAACCACGCACCGAAGGCCGCCGTCCAGCTCGGCATCCTGCTGGCCGAGCAGGAACTCCGGGCGGAGGCCCAGCGGGCGTTCGAACACGCGCTGTCGTCCGGGCATCCCGACCACGCCCCCAGGGCCGCACTCCACCTCGGCAGGCTGCTGGAACGGTACGGCGACCTCGAGGGCGCCCGCCGGGCGTACAGGCTCGCCGCCGACTCCGGCCACCCGTACGAGGCGCCGCCGGCCGCGATCCAGCTCGGGCAGCTCCTCCAGTCCGACGGCGACCACGACGGTGCTCGGCAGGCCTACCAGCGGGCCGTCGGCTCCGGTCATCCGCACGAGTCGCCGCGCGCGGCGCTGCTGCTCGGGGCGCTGCTGCGGGACACCGGCGACCACCTCGGCGCCCGGCAGGCTTTCCAGCAGGTGCTCGACGCGCGCCATCCCGACCACGCCGCCGAGGCCGCAGCCGCGCTGGACGCCCTCCAGGAGCCGGGGCACACCACCGGAGCCGTGGACGGCCCGCCGCAGTCCGAGCCGGACGCGATCATCCCCGACCGGGCCGCGCTCACCGGAGCCGCGCCCACGGGCGCCGGGGCGTCGTCCGACGACCGCGACGGCGTCTGGCGAAGGCTGCGGGAGGACATCGCGTCGGGGGACGCCGAGGCGGTGGAGGCGGCCACGGGGTACGGGCAGTTCCTGCTCCGGCAGGGGGACGCCGCCGGTGCCCAGCGCGCGTACCGGCTGGCGGCCGACTCCGGCCACCCGGAGCACGCCCCGGCCGCGGCGCTCCAGCTCGGGCAACTGCTCGCCGGGTCGGGCGACCACGACGGCGCGCGCGAGGCGTACGAGGCGGCGGTCGCCTCGGGCCACCGCGACCACGCCCCGGCCGGTGCGGTCGGGCTGGGCAAGCTGCTGGCGGAGCGGGGCGATGCCGACGCCGCCCGGGCGGCGTACCAGCGCGGGGTCGACTCCGGCCACCCGGAGCACGCTCCGGCCGCGCTGTGCCAGCTCGGGACGCTGCTGGCCGGCCAGGGCGACACCGACGGTGCCCGCGAGGCCTACGAACGCGCGATCGCGTCCGGCCATCCGGAGCACCTGCCGCTGGCGGGGCGGAAGCTGGGCGCCCTGCTGGCCGGCGCGGGCCGCGACGACGAGGCGCGGCAGGCGTTCGGGCACGCCATCGCCTCGCAACACCCTGAGCACGCCCCGGCCGCAGCACTCGACCTCGCGACCCTGCTGCACGGGAGGCGGGACACCGACGGCGCCCGGGCCGCCTACCAGTGGGCGGTCGAGTCCGGCCATCCCGACCACGCCCCCGCCGCGATGCTCCGGATGGGGACCCTGCTCCAGGAGACCGGCGACCTCGCTGGCGCCCGGCAGGCCTTCGGCCGGGCCGTGGACTCCGGCCATGCCGACCACGGGCCTGGCGCGTCCGTGCGGCTCGGTGCCCTGCTCGCCGCGGCCGGGGAGAGCGGGGCCGCCGAGCGTGCCTACCGCCGCGCCGCGGAGTCCGGCCACGCCGCACACGGGCCGCACGCCGCACACGAGCTTGGGAAGATCCTGGAAGACCGCGGTGATCCGGACGGCGCCCAACTGCTCTACCAGCAGGTCGTCGACTCCGGCCACGTCGAACATGCCCCTGTGGCGGCCGAGGGCGTCGGCAGGCTGCTGGACGAGAAGGGTGACGTCGAGGGTGCCCAGCAGGCCTTCCAGCGCGCGGCCGCGTTCGGGCCCACCGACGCCGGGCAACGGGCCACCTTCCGTCTCGGTCAGCTCCTGAGTGCGCAGGGAGACATCACGGGAGCCTGTCAGGCGTGGCGCAGGGTGACCGATCCTCGCCGTCCGCTCTACGCCGTGGCGGCGTACAACCTCGGTACGGCGCTGCGGACTTCCGGCGACAACAAGGGTGCCAAGGCGGCGCTGCGCCGGGCCGCCGAGGCCAAGGACCCGGACATCAGCCCGCTCGCGCTTGGCGACCTCGGGATGCTGCTGATGGTCGACAACGACCTCCGGGGTGCCCGCAGGGCCCTCCAGCAGGCCATCGCGTCCCGGCAACCCCTGGCCAGCACGCTGGCCCGCGTCAGCCTCGGGGTGCTCTGCCAGGCGGAGGGCGACGAGAAGGCAGCCCGCAGCGAATTCGAGCAGGCCATCGCGGCCGGTCACCCCGAGACCGCTCCGTTCGGAGCGCTCAAGCTCGGCGACCTGCTCGCCAGCCAGAAGGACCGCGAAGGGGCCATTCGGGCCTACCAGCAGGTCGTCGATTCCGGCCATACCAAGTACGCCCCCTTGGCTGCCGAGCACCTCCGCGAGATGGGCGTCACCAGCGGGCGCAGCGTGGTCGACCAACCCACAGGCCGCGGTGAGGTCCACGACTTCGCCGGCGGCCGGCCGGTGCTGCTGGAGACCATCGACGTGGACGGCGAAATCTTCCTGGTGGTCGAGGGCCACGACGGCCCCGAGCGGATAGCCACGACCGTCATCGGCCTCGAGCCCCCGCCGCCCGACGAGGGGCTGCTCCTCCCGGTCCTCCAACCGGTCGACTGGC
The DNA here is from genome assembly GCA_963740255.1 of uncultured Actinomycetota bacterium. Taxonomy (GTDB): domain Bacteria; phylum Actinomycetota; class Actinomycetes; order Mycobacteriales; family Cryptosporangiaceae; genus CAVUDO01. The sequence goes on from CAVUDO010000005.1 coordinate 52,092, forward strand.
AACACACGATCGAGTTGGAGGGCGAGAACGGCGTCCGGGTCGTGGAATCGGTCAACCGACCGCTCCGGCTCGCCGGACGGGACGTCGGCCACGTCGTCTTCGGGCGGGACATGCCCTACATGCTCCACATCGAGAGCGTCGCGGAGGGCGTCGACCCCGCTCGACTCGACGCCGAGGCGTTCGCCAACCTGCGCGCATCGGCGTTGACGTGGGAGCCGCGACGGTTCAAGTTCTCCGACGTCGAATACCCCGGCCTGGTCTGCACCTATCACGGGTTCGCCGCCGCCGGCGTACTCGATCGCACGCTCCTGCGCGAGGCCCACCGGCTGCTGAACGCTCCGCGGCTGATGGTCGGAATTCCGCACCGCGGCCTGCTCGTTGCGGCACCCGCACAGGGTTCTCCCGAACAACAGGCGTCGTTCGCGCGCGTGGTGGCGGACGTGCACCTCAAGGGGGAGCGTCCGATCACGCACCTGACCTTCTACGCGACCGACGGGTCCGTGGACGGCATCTACGAAGGCAGCGACCTCGCGCTCGCGAAGACGCGGGATTCCACGACCTCGTCCGAGCCACCAGAAGTCACCCGACCGGTGGACTTCGACGAAGCGCCAGTCCAACGGGCCAGCGGCGACCCCGAACACGCGTCGCCCGGCCCCGACCTCCACACGTTGGTTGCCGCCATCGGTGACGGCATGGACATACCGGGGATCGATCCCGACACTCTCGACACCGTCCGAGGTCTGCTGGCCTCCGGAAAGCTGGTGTTGGGCGAACACGATGATCCGTCCGCCACGACGACCAGTCCACTCGCGGACGCGGCCCACGAGTTGGTCGCCGCTTTGGGGGGCGGGAGTCCGGACGATGAGGTCCAGGAGCTGATCGGCACCCTCGGAGCGGCTTCGCACACCGCATCGATGGACGACTTCACCGCCGCGCTCACGATCCTGTCCGCCGGCCTGTGGATTCCCGACCCTGAGCGGGCCGGCGTCGCGGCGATGTTCATGGGAGCCATGCTCGAGGCCGGCGCACCTCCCGGCGCGCTGCGCGATCCGATGGCGAACTGCCTCCGCACCGTGCTGCCGCGCTGTGTGGAGCTCGCCGGTGCCGTCCACGACGTGGTCGGGGCACCGCCCGACGGCTTGGACGACGAGGCGACGGACGAGTGGCTGACCAGCCGGGAGAGCTCCGCGCTCTCGACCGTGGCCGCAGGCCGTCCAGACCTCGACGATGCCTGGCAGCGTCTCGCCGCAATCTGGCCGGCCGCGATAGCCCTGTTCTCCGTGGACCGGGAAGCCCACGCGTTGGCACGCGACCTCGCCTCCCAGGCAGAGCGGGTGGCCAGCCTGCACACGGGAGCGGGCTGGCTGGCGACGATGCTCCGGGTCCGGTTCGACGAGCCGTTCGTGGCGATCGAACCGGCCACCGGGAAAGGCGTCGTAGGCCGGATGAGCGGCGTCGTGAACAACTTCCAGCTCAACGTCCTGCTGATGGACGCGTTCCCCGGCGACGGCGGGCGGGTGTCGGCAGCGGCCGTGGCGGCGGCGTGCGGCGAAGGGCCGCAGCAGCTCGACGAGATCGTCGCCGGCACCTGGAATCTCTACACCGGTGCCGCGCTCTGCCCTGGTGGGAGCCTGCCCGATCCTCCCGACCTCGATACCAGGGACACCTGGATCTGGAACGAGGGCACGCCGATCGACATCCCGGCCCTGGACGGCCACCGGGTGATCCTGCTGGGCCCCCCGACCTACCTGCGCACCTGGCGGGCACAGCGGCTGTTCGACCAGCTGCCCGCGTCGCTGGACGTCGAGGTGCTCGACGAGCCCGCCGTCCTCGACTGGCTCGAACGGATCGAGCGGGCCGCGCCCGACCTTGCCGAGGCCGACCCTTCCGACGACGCGCCGGCGACCGTACGGGCCACCGCGACCGCGTCCATCGTTCCGTTGCTGCCGACGCTCCTGCCGCTGGACTGGGAGACCAGCCTGGCAACGCGGGTAACCGGCAGAACGCATGACCTGAAACCACTGTCCGTGGCCGGCCACCACGTCGGTTTCGTCGCCTTCGGCTACGACACGCCATCGGCGTTCGTCCTGCACGGCCCCGGCGACGGTATCGACCCCGACGAAGTCGAGGCCGCGGCGCTCGCCAACCTCCGGACGCTCGAGCTGCGGTGGCGCACGCTCGATCTCCAGGCCGAGGACGACGAACCGTTCGGCGTGCTCACCTGCGACACGCATCCGGCGGCCGCGGCCGGCGTCCTCGACCCGGCGTTCCTCGGCGAGGCACAGCGCCTGCTGGGCGGCGACCGGATGCTGGTGGCGGTACCTGCCTGTGACCTGCTTCTCGCGGTACGCGCCGACCTTCCCCCGGAGCAGCTGGCGCAGTTCGCCCGCGCTGTGGACGCCTTCCATTCGTCCGGCGACCGGCCAGTCACGCCGCTGACGTTCCACGCCACCGACGGCGTGGTCGACGGCGTCTACGAGGGCAGCGACATGTCCCTCGCGGAGGGCTCCGGAAAGCAGGTCCAGACGATCATCGCCGTCCCCCGCGAGTCGGCCACCGAGGCGGGCGGAACGACCGCGCTACCCTCCTCCTCAGACCAGGATCAGGACGTCCGCTGGGCCCTCCTCCGTGCCGACGTCGAGGCCGGGAAGCCCGGCGCCGTGGCGGCGATGAACGAGTACGGAAGGACCCGCCTGTACGAGGGGGACGACGCCGGTGCCCGCCGGGCCTTCCAAGCGGTGGTGGCCGCCGACGAACCCGAATCTGTCGATTCCGCGGCGTACGGGCTGGGGGTACTCGCCTGGAACGCGGGCGACCTCGACGAGGCGCGACCGTGGCTCCAACGCACGCTCGACCTCAACCACCCCGACCACTCGCCCGCCGCCGCCTTGCTGCTGGGGAACATGCACACCAAGCTCGGCGAGTACGCGGCCGCGGAGTCGTCTTTCCGGCGTGCTGTCGACTCCGGCCACCGCGAATACGGTCCGGAGGCGGCCAACCAGCTCGGATTGCTGTTCCATCACCAGGAGGACCTGGCCAGCGCGCGTCGCCTCCACCAGCATGCTCTCGACTCCGGCCACGTCGAGCAGGCTCCGAAGGCGGCATGGCGGTTGGGCGTGCTGTCCGATGAGCAGGGAGACCTGGACGGCGCCCGCCGGGCGTACCGACGAGCCCTCGACTTCCGGCACCCGAGATGGGCCCAGTTCGCCGCTGAGGGCCTGGGCCTCCTGCTCGAGCGCGAGGGCGATGTCGAGGGAGCACGCGAGAGTTACCAGCTCGCCATCGACACCGGCGAGTCCGACCCGGACTGCAAGGCAGCACAGTTGCTCGGCGAGATGCTCAACCGCCAAGGGGACCTGGAAGGGGCATGCGAGGCTTGGCGGCAGCTCCGTGACCCAGAACACCCGTTGTACGCCATGGCGGCGTACAACCTCGGAACGACGTTGGAGAGCCTGGGCGACCGCCAAGGCGCGCTCACGGCGCTCCACCGCGCCGTCGACGCCGACGATCCCGAGGTCGGTCCGCGGGCCGGCACTCTGCTCGGGGCGATGCTGGCCGCCGAGAATGACCCGGTAGGGGCCCGCCACGTGCTCGAACGCGTCGCCGATTCGGAGGACCCCGAGTATGCCCCCCAGGCTGCCGACCTGCTGCGGCGTCTCGGCGCCGAGGAGGCAGCCTGGCCTGCCGGGCCGGACGGCGACGGTGGGTGGCGTCCCGGTCCTGGCGAGGAGGCCGTTCCATTCTCGCCGTTGTCCGGGATGTTGGCGGCCGAGTGTCCCGGTCTCTCGTCCACCTGGACGGTGCACGTCCGGCCGGACGTACCGGACGACACGGTCCGGGCATGTCTTGCGGCGCTCGACCGACCCGGCTCTAGCTGAGCGGGAGCCAGGGGGAGAGGTCGGCGCGGGAACCGCTGGCGGCGATGCGCCCCGCGTCCACCGCGGCGGGCCAGGTCAGCCGGCCGGTGGCGAGCAGCAGCCAGGTGAGCGGATCGGTCTCCACCACGTTCGGCGGCGTGCCACGCGTATGCCGGGGGCCTTCGCCGCACTGCACGGCGGCGTAGGGTGGCACCCGGACCTCCACCGCACGCCCCGGCGCCCTCCGGGCCAGCGCGGCCAGGAGGTGCCGGACGGCGGCCCGCAACGCGGCCGGCTCGGGCTCACCCCCAGCGTCGAGGGCAGCCAGCGTCGCAGCCACCGCGTCCGGGTCGTGAACCATCCGTGCCACGGCGGAAGCCTATTGCGCTGGACCTGGGATTCCCGCCACGGCCACGGACCCCCACACGGCATAGTGAGCGCCAGGGCGAAATCAACGACAGCCCCCGAAGCACCTGGTGCGCGGACGCGGAGGTTCGAGGTGCGCAACGCAACGGGACGAGGCGTAGGCGGCACGCTCGTCGCGCTGGCCGCGTTGGCTGTGTCGGCGTTCGTCGCCCACCCCGCCCATGCCGACGAGCCCGCGGACCTCCGGGTGGAGGTGCAGACCGGCGGCGTCACGCTGAAGTCCGGCGGGCAGCCCGGCACGCTCAGCTTCACGGTGGTCAACGACGGTCCGAGCTCGGTCAGCGCGCCGATCGTCAACGTCCAGGTGCCGTTCGGCGACCGCGGCGTCCGGGTGGTCAGCAGCAATCCGGCGTGCCAGGCGGTCAGCGGGCCCAACGTGCTCGCCTGCCCGCTCTCGGGCCTCGAACCCGGACAGTCGGCCGGAGTGACCATCGTCATCGCGCCGCCGCCGGCCGGATCGGTGTCCGCCGGCGAGACGCTCAGCCAGCCCGGTGCCGTCTCGGTCTACAACCCGGCCGGCGGCGACCCGAACACGGGCAACGACAGCGGCCAGTTCGGCGTCGAGGTGGTGGCCGGTGCCGGCGCCGTGACCCAGGTGTCCGGGACGGTCGCCGACAGCTTCACCGGGCAGGGCGTGCCCGGCGCCGCGGTGCTGGTCACCGACTCGGCGGGGGCCACCTGCCGGACGACCACGAAGCCCGACGGCGCGTACGTCTGCGCGGCCACGGCCGCCGCACCGCTGGCCGCGGGCAAGATCACCATCAAGGTCACCAGGGACGGCTACCAGCCGGCCACCGAAGAAGCGGACGCCCAGGGCCCGCTGAACGGTGTGCAGATCGGTCTCGACCCGCTGACCACCGTCTCGGCGACACCGTCCGCGTCCGGTCCGGCCGTGCTCGACAAGCAGTCCGACATCGTGGCCTCCGACAGCGGCTCCGGCCTGACCGTCCTGATCGTCGTGCTCGGCTCGCTGCTGGTGCTGGCCGCGCTGGGCGGCGCCGGCTGGTGGCTGTACCGGTCGCACCAGGCCGACTCGCGGCCCGACCGGCCCGACCGGCCCGACCCCGAACCCCGGCCGTTCATGGATGCGCCCACCCAGCGCATCGACCTCCGGGGGGCGGCGTACAGCGGGGCCGGAGCCACCCAGGTGATCGGGGGCTACGGCGACGCGCAACCCACCACGATGTTCGGCCGCGACAGCTACGGCGATGCACAGCCCACCACCGCGCTCGGCGTGCCCCGCGGCCCGTCCCGATACGAGGACGGCGCCGCATACGACCTCGGCGCGGGCTACGGCGCGCCGACCGGATACGGCGGCGCGGACGACACGGCCCGCTCTACGGCGGCGCCGCCCGGCACGACAACGGGGACGAAGCCGGATACGACCGGGCCGACGACCGCTATGGCGACCGGCCCGCCCCGTCCCGCCCGAGCTACCAGGACCGACTGGACCGGCTGCGCGGCGAGCGGACGGCCAGCGACCGGCCGGGCACCGGCCCGGCCGACACCGAGCCGGGTCCCAGCCGGCGCCACGCACAGAGCGGGGACCGGGATGCGCTCGACGGCGCGGCGGCCGCTGCCCGCGATCGCGCCGCGCTCTACAGCGATCCGCAGCCTCCGGCCCGGGCCGGAGACCCGACGGTCGACCCGTACGCCCGCCCGTACCGTCGCACGGGCATGGACCAGACCGAGGTACGGCACGACCAGACCGAGACCTGGTCGCCGTACGAGGAGCCCCGACCACGCCACGGCCGCCACCCGGACGACCCGGACGACGACCCGCCGTACCGCTGAACCGACGAGCCGGTCGCCGGTCCGCCCCACGGGTAGTGGCGCCGCCGGCAGGTGACGGCGCCGGCGTCAGCCGAACAGGGCCGGCAGCGTGCCGGCGTGGGCGGTGCGCAGTTCGTCCAGCGGGATCGTGAACTGGTCCTGGACGTCCAGCACGGCACCAGCGAGGTCGGTGAGGCCGATCCTGGTCCAGGGCAGCCCACGCGCGGTGCACAGGTCGACGAACCGCCACTCCTCGGCGGCCGGGACGCTCACCACCACCCGCCCGGCCGACTCGGAGAACAGCCACACGAACGGGTCGGCGCCGGTCGGCAGCGTGACCCGGGCGCCGACCCCGTGCCGCAGGCACGACTCGGTCAGCGCCTGGGCCAGGCCTCCGTCGGACAGGTCGTGGGCCGCGCTCAGCATCCGGCCCTCGGACGCGGCGACCAGCACCTCGGCCAGCAGCCGCTCGTGCGGCAGGTCCACCCGCGGCGGCACACCGCCGAGGTGGCCGTGCTCCACCCAGGCCCACTCCGAACCGGACAGCTCCTCACGCACCTCGCCGAGCAGCAGCAGCGCCTCGCCGTCGTTCTTCAAGCCCATCGGCGTCCGCCGGGCCACGTCGTCCAGCACGCCGAGCACGCCGACCACCGGGGTCGGGTGGATCGGGGTCTCGCCGGTCTGGTTGTAGAAGCTGACGTTGCCGCCGGTCACCGGCGTGCCGAGTTCCAGGCACCCGTCCGCGAGCCCGGTGACCGCCTGGGCGAACTGCCACATCACCCCGGGGTCCTCCGGGCTGCCGAAGTTGAGGCAGTTGGTGACCGCGATCGGCCGGGCGCCGGTGGTGGCGACGTTCCGGTACGCCTCGGCCAGCGCGAGCTGCGCGCCGGCATACGGGTCGAGCTTGGCGTAGCGGCCGTTGCCGTCGGTGGCGAGCGCGATGCCCCGGGCGGGACCGCTCTCCTCGGAGGCCTCGACCAGGCGCAGGACGCCCGCGTCCTCGGGCTGGGCGAGCACGGTGTTGCCCTGGACGTAGCGGTCGTACTGCTCGGTGACCCAGGTCTTGTCGGCGAGGTTGGGACTGGCCACCATCCGCAGCACGGTGGCGCGCAGCTCGTCGCCGGTCGCCGGCCGGGGCAGCGTCTCGGCGCGGTCGGCCCGGACCAGGTCGTGGTCGTTCGGCCGCTGCATCGGGCGCTCGTACACCGGTCCGTCGTCGGCCAGGCTCGCCGGCGGGACGTCCACGACGGTCTCGCCGTGCCACCCGATCACCAGCCGGTTGCCCTCGGTCACCTCGCCGATCGCAGTGGCCAGCACGCCCCACTTCTCGGCCAGCGCCAGCACCTCGTCGAGGTTTCGTCGGCTCGACGATCGCGAGCATCCGCTCCTGCGACTCGCTGGCCAGGATCTCGTGCGGCTGCATCGACGCCTCGCGCAGCGGCACGCGTTCGAGGTGGACCCGCATGCCGGACTTCCCGGCCGCCGCGGTCTCGGTGGTCGCGCAGGTGAGGCCGGCGCCGCCGAGGTCCTGGATGCCGGTGACGAGCGTTGCGGTCGAACAGCTCCAGGCAGCACTCGATCAGCAGCTTCTCGGTGAACGGGTCGCCAACCTGCACCGACGGGCGCTTCGCCGGCCCGCCGGCGTCGAAGGTGGCCGAGGCCAGCACGCTCACTCCGCCGATGCCGTCCCGGCCGGTCTTCGCGCCGAGCAGCACCACCACGTTCCCGACGCCCCGCGCGGCCGAGAGCTGGATCCGCTCGATCGGCATCACGCCTACGCACAGCGCGTTGACCAGCGGGTTGCCCTGGTAGCACGGGTCGAACACGACCTCGCCGCCGATGTTGGGCAGGCCGAGGCAGTTGCCGTATCCGCCGATGCCGGCCACCACACCGGGCAGCACGCGCAACGTGTCGGGGTGGTCGGCCGCGCCGAAGCGCAGCGGGTCCATCACCGCGATCGGCCGGGCGCCCATCGTCAGGATGTCGCGGACGATGCCGCCGACGCCGGTGGCCGCGCCCTGGTACGGCTCGACGAAGCTCGGGTGGTTGTGGCTCTCGACCTTGAACGTCACGGCCAGGCCGCCGCCGACGTCGACCACGCCGGCGTTCTCGCCCATGCCCACCAGCAGGACGTCGGTCTCGGGCTTCTTCTCGCCGAACTGGCGCAGGTGCACCTTGCTCGACTTGTAGGAGCAGTGCTCGCTCCACATGATCGAGTACATCGCCAGCTCGGTCTGGGTGGGCCGGCGTCCGAGCACCTCGCGGATCGCGGCGTACTCGTCCGGACGCAGGCCCAGTTCGGCGAACGGCTGCTCGACGTCCGGCGTCTTCTCGGCGGCGTCCACAGTGTCCAGACCGATCAGGTCGGACGTAACGGCCTCGGGCTCGCGGTGCGCGCTCATGCCGGCACCAGCGCGCGCAGGACGGAGGCGAAGAAGCCGAGGCCGTCGGTGCTCGGACCGGTGAGGTGCTCGACCGCGTGCTCGGGGTGCGGCATCAGGCCGACGACGGTGCCCGCGGCGTTCGTGATGCCGGCGATGTCGCGCAGCGAACCGTTCGGATTGCCGCCGACGTACCGGGCGACCACGCGGCCGGATGCCTCCAGCGCGTCCAGCGTGGCCTCGTCGGCCACGTAGCGGCCCTCGCCGTTCTTCACCGGGACGACGATCCGCTGCCCCGGCGCGTAGGCGTTCGTCCACGCCGTGTCGTCGGTCTCGATCCGCAACTCCTGGTCGCGGTTGCGGAAGTGCAGGTGGACGTTGCGGGTGAGCGCGCCGGGGAGCAGGTGCGACTCGCAGAGGATCTGGAAGCCGTTGCAGATGCCGAGCACGGGCATGCCGCGGCCCGCCGCCTCGACGATGCTCCCCATCACCGGCGCGAACCGGGCGATCGCGCCGCAGCGCAGGTAGTCGCCGTAAGAGAAGCCGCCGGGCAGCACCGCCGCGTCCACGCCCGTCAGGTCGGCGTCGCGCGTGCCAGAGGCCGACCGGGTGCGCGCCGGCCAGCCGGACGGCGCGGGCCGCGTCACGGTCGTCGAGGGAGCCGGGGAAGGTGACGACGCCGATCCGGGCCGTCACGCGCCGGCACCCCGCGTCACGCCGGCCGCCGGAGCCGGACTCCGCCGGCTCGGTCGACGCGGACGGCGAAGTCCTCGATCACCGGGTTGGACAGCAGCACCTGCGCCGCCGCGGGCGACTCGTCCATCACCTCGGGCGTCAGCTCGCCCTCGACCTCCAGCTCGAACCGCTTGCCCTGGCGGACGCCGGTGATGGCGGCGAAGCCGAGGCTCGGGAGGGCGTTCACGATGGCCTGCCCCTGCGGATCGAGGATCTCGGGCTTGGGCATGACGTCGACGACGACACGGTTCTCGGGGCGGGGCACGTCCTGCTCCTGGGAGTTCGATTCGCACGGGGAGTCGGGCCACGCCGCAGGGTCAAGGCGGCGACCTCAGCTTACCGACACGGTGGGACAAACCACCGTCGGCCCACGGGGTGCCCACCGCATGGGACACGGTGGAGCCACCGGCTCGACGCATCCGTGCGTCAGGCGCCCGGTTCCCGACCGGCGAGCCGCCGCGCGATCCGACCCAGCCAGCCGGGACGCCGGACCGGGACGGCGCCGGCCAGGTCGCCGGGCGCGTCCTCGCGCCAGCGGAGACCGAAGGTGCCCTGCGCCGGCGGCCAGTCACCGGCCGACCGTGGACGGATCGCCACGGCGACGTCCTCGTACGCCGAGTAGGAGACGAGATCCTCGCCCTGCGACACGCTCAGCACGGCGTTGTCGGTCCGCCACGCCGCCCATCCCCACGGCCCCCAGCGATGCGCTGCCGGCTCGGTGCCGACGAGCGTCGGGTCGCCGGCGACCCGGGTCGCGGCGCCCACCGTCGCCCGGTAGACGTCGTCGAAGTCTCTCCTCGTCGCCGCCCGGACCTCCGCGTCGGGGCCCCATTCCTGCCGGAGCCCGGTGCCCTCCGCCTCGAACCAGCAGAACGACAGGACGAGGTCGAGGTCGTCGCCATAGCGCACCACGGTCAGCCCGCGCCCCAGGTGGACCTCGTCGTCGACACTGACCTGGTCCGGCCCGCGCGGCGTCCACCCGAACCGCGTGAACAGCGGGTCCAACCGCTGGCGCGTGACCGGACCTGCCGCGAGCTCGAACAGGCGGGCGAGAAGCTCGTCGGACGGCGCCTGCACCACGAGCGCCCCCACCGCACCTCCCGACGTCGTGTCAGGGCAGGACCCTAGCCCCAGGGCCGGCAGCGCGGCTCGCAGCGGTGGATGGACGTGACCGCACCGGACTGCGCCGATGTCCTCAGCCGATGCAGAACTCGTTGCCGTGCGGGTCGACTGGCGACGGGCTGCGGCGCCGCTGACCGGCTGGGATGTGGGCATCCCGACACCGTGGCGCGGCCGCCCACCGCTCCGTTGGTGCTTGCTGCGACAACTCTTTGATGTGTTTGACTGGAGAGAATTGGTGTACTTTTTTGTGTATGACACGCATCACGGTGGACGTGAACGCCGCGTGGCTCGAAGCCGCCCGCGAGGTGCTGGGCACCGACACCAAGGTGGCCACGATCAATGCGGCCCTGCACGCCTTCGCGGTGCGCAAGCAGGCAACGGAGATCGTGGCGGCGTTCGACAGCGTGCCGATGGACTTCACCGACTCCAGCGCCGCCTGGGGCTACGGCGGCGGGCGTGACCTGTCCCGACTAGAACAAGACTCCCAAAGGGACGAAACGGTCTGATGGCCGCAACGATCTACCTGGCCGACACCTCGCTCTACGTCCTGCAAGGCCGGCACGCCGCGGTACGCCGGCGGTTCGCAACCCTGCTGGCCGAGGGGCGACTCGCCGGTTGCCAGATGACCGCACTGGAATACCTCAACAACGCCCCCGACCCGCAGGGCTACGAGCTTCTGTGGGGCGCGTTGCACGGCCATCGGTGGATCGACGTGACCAGCCAGGCGATGGACCGCGCGCTGGCCGTGCACCGGATGTTGGCCGCCACCAGCCAGCACCGGCACTTCCGACTCCCCGATCTGGTCATCGCGGCCACGGCCGAGCTGGACGGCGCCACCGTCCTGCACTACGACGCCGACTACGACCGGATCGCCTCCGTGACCGGCCAACCCGTGGAATGGGTCGCCGCCAGGGGCTCGCTGTAGGTCGCGACGACCGTGCCGGCTGCCGGCCCTCAGGCCTGGCCGACGCAGAACTCGTTGCCGTGCGGGTCGAGCAGCACCGTCCAGCGGTGGCCGTACAGGTCGTGGTCGGCCTCGCGGCTGGCCCCGAGACCGACGAGCCGCTCGACCTCGGCCTCCCGGTCGGGGCTGGCGAGGTCGAGATGGCAGCGGTTCTTGGCCGTCTTGGCCTCGGGCACCATGCAGAAGGACATGCCCGGGCCGTCGGTGCCCCGGCCGATCGTGACGAAGTAGGGCGAGCCGCCCTCCTCCACCGGCAGGTCGAGCGCGGCCGACCAGAAGGCGGCCAACGCGAGCGGGTCGTGGGTGTCGATCGTGACACTGGCCATCTGCAGGGACATCGTCATCCTCCGGTGTGCGGCGGGCCGACCGGCCAGCCGAGTTCGGTGCGGTAGGCGCTCTCGTCCACGCCGTCGCCCGGTCCGACCAGGTAGGTCTCGCGGACGTCCTCGCCGGTCGGGACCGCGTGGCCGGCGAGCCACCCGCCGACGGCGGCGTAGGTCGGGGCGATCGTCCGGTAGGGACCGATGTGCAGGGCGACAGCGAGCCGCGCCGCCGGCATCCGGGCTGGCCCGATGCCCCCGCCCCGGCCGTCCACCGGCGCCGCCACCGGAACGTAGGCACGGACGGAGGTCGCCTCTGGCTCGAACGCGCCGCCCGGGTAGAGCGCGCCCGGCGGTCCGGCGGGCGCGATCCCCTGGTCGGCGAGGAACGCGTACAGGCGCGGGTAGGCGTCACCGAGGAACTGCCCGAAGTCGGCCGCGGCCACCCGGCCGGCGAGCGCCACCACGTCCCGGGCCGGTTCGTCGCGCTCGCGTACCGCCAGCCTGGTCAGCGCGGCGGGGTCGGTGAGCAGCTCGTCGACCGTGTCGAGGATGCGGCCGGCCTGGACGAGCCGGTCGCGCACCCGCTCCTGGTGGGCCGCGAGCACCGCGCGGGTGACGTCGGGGTCGCGGGCGCGCAGCACCCGTTCGATCTCGGCCAGCGGCACGTCCAGGGAACGCAGCTCCCGGATCACGGCGGCGTCCCCGAGCTGGGTCGGCGAGTAGCCGCGCCAGCCGGTGCGCGGGTCGACCACGGCCGGCGTGAGCAGCCCGGACTCGTGGTAGTCGCGCAGCGCCTTGGGCGAGAGCAGGGTGGCCCGGGAGAACGTGCCGATGGCCAACAGCTTGTCCATGCGCGTCACCTTGGGCCTTCACCCCGGGTGAACGTCAACCACCCCGGGTGAACGTCAACCCGGCGTAGAGCCGGACGACTCCGGCCGCGACCTCGCGCAGCTCCGTGCGCAGCTCGGCCGGCGCCGGACAGGGGCTGTGGACAGCGCGGACGAGCGCGGCTGACAATGGCGGACGATGGCTGGACCAGGAGACCGCGACGGCGCCGACGCGTCGATCGGAACGGAGCCCGCGATGACGGCACCCCTGCACGTCGACCGCTGGCCCACCACCGCGGACGAGCTCTGGACCGCCGACCTGCCCGACGACGGCACGAGGGTCGAGTTCATCAACGGAAGGCTGGTTGTGTCCCCCGCGCCCTCGCTCGGCCACCAGCACACACTCACGGCGCTGTACCGGCTTCTGGAACTGCCCGACGCCGGCCCCGATCACTGGGTCCATCTGGGCGTCGGCCTCCACATCCGCAACCGGCCGGCCGAAGCGCCGATTCCCGACCTGATCGTCACCAACGTCCGGGGTGACTTCGCCCGCAACCACGTGTTCCCGGAGACGGTGGTGATGACCGTCGAGATCGAGTCGCCGTCCAGCCACGACCTGGACCGGGTGGAGAAGCGCCGGGAGTACGCGCGGGCCGGCATCCCCTGGTACCTCCTGGTCGACCCGACCGACCCGGCCGCGGTCACCGTCGACCTGTTCCGCCTCGACCCCGCCGGCGGCGGGCAGTCGGTCCTGACCGCACACGCCACCGGCGACGAGACGTTCACCGCCGACGAACCGTTCGCGCTCTCGTTCGTCCCGGCACAGCTGCTGACCTGACGGCCCGAGGCGGTCCGGGCGGGTCCGGCCGAGGCGGCCGGCCGATATTGCCTCGATCGCGCCCGATCGGTCGCGATACGGTGGCCGGGCCGGCCGCGGGACTTCGGTGCGACTTCCGGAACCCGCCTCTGAAGCGACGCTTCGCAGTTCGTGCCTCCATTCCCCGGCCGGCCCCCTGTCGCCTCGGAGCTTGGACGCCGTCGTGCCGCTGTCCGACCAGTTCGCCTGCGAAGACGTGGTCATGTTCGTCAACGCCGCGATCACCTCGACCGCGCAGCGCGAGTTCCGCGCCGGCGCGGCCGAACAGCGCCTCTCGTTGGGATTCCTGCACGAGTACGTGCTGGGCAACTTCGGCGAGACCATCACCGACGACGCCGGAGCGCTGGTCTACCTCAAGACGTTCCGGCTCTCCGCTGCCCAGACCCGCCGCGGACACCTGCTCTCCCAGCTCGCCGCCCACGACTGGGACCTCGACGCCACCGCCACCACCCTCGGCACCGACCGACCGGGACTGGCACTGCGGCTCGACCGCAGCGGCTTCGGACACCTGCTCCGCCCCGACATCGTCGAGGCCAGCCGGAACCGCGCGCGCAGACAACTGAACCCGCGCCCCCACGGCGGCCGGACGTAGGGCCCGGACGTGCTCGCGTCGTCAGAGGATCGGGGCGGGGGCGTAGCCGGCGGCGTCCGGGTGCGCGGCGACGACTTCGGCCACCCGCTGCGCCACCGCGGCGACCTGGGCGGACGCCGCGCCCGTGAACGCTGCCGGGTCGGCAACCAGCGCACGCACGGCGTCCGCATCCAGGCGCAAGCGCTCATCGGCGGCGAGCCGGTCGAGCAGGTCGTTGCCGGCCGCGCCCTTCTCCCGCATCGCCAGCGCGACGTGCATCGCGTGTTCCCTGATCGCGTCGTGGGCCACCTCGCGCCCCACACCCCGTCGCACCGCCGCGACGAGCACCTTCGTCGTGGCCAGGAACGGCAGGTAGCGGTCGAGCTCGCGCTGCGCCACGGCCGGGTAGGCACCGAACTCCGCAAGCACGGTGAGGAAGGTCTGGAACAGCCCGTCGCAGGCGAAGAAGGCGTCCGGCAACGCCACCCGGCGCACCACCGAGCACGACACGTCGCCTTCGTTCCACTGGCCGCCGGAGAGCTCCCCGAGCATCGAGGCGTACCCGCGCAGCACCACCGCGAGGCCGTTCACCCGCTCGCACGAACGGGTGTTCATCTTGTGCGGCATCGCGCTGCTGCCCACCTGGCCGGCCTGGAAGCCCTCGGTGACCAGCTCCTGCCCCGCCATCAGCCGGATCGTCGTCGCCAGGCTGGACGGGGCGGCCACGGCCAGCACCAGCGCGGACACCACGTCGAAGTCGAGCGAGCGCGGGTACACCTGGCCCACGCTGGCGAGCACCCGGCTGAAACCCAGGTACCGGGCCACCGCCGCTTCCAGCGCGGCCAGCTTCGCGGCGTCCCCGTCGAGCAGGTCGAGCTGGTCGGCGGCCGTGCCCACCGGCCCCTTGATGCCGCGCAGCGGGTACCGGGCCAGCAGATCCCGCAGGCGCTCGTAGGCCAGCAGCTGCTCCTCGGCCGCCGACGCGAACCGCTTGCCGAGCGTCGTCGCCTGCGCGGGCACGTTGTGGGTGCGGCCGGTGAGTACCAGGGCGTCGAACTCCATCGCCCGCGCGGCCAGCCGGGCCAGGCACGCCACCACCCGGTCGCGGACCAGCTCCAGCGAGGCCCGGATCTGCAGCTGCTCGACGTTCTCGGTGAGGTCGCGCGAGGTCAGGCCCTTGTGGATGTGCTCGTGCCCGGCCAGTGCCGAGAACTCCTCGATCCGTGCCTTCACATCGTGCCGGGTCACCCGCTCGCGGGCCGCGATGCTGCCCAGGTCGACCTGCTCGACCACCGCCTCGTACGCCTCGACCACCCCGTCGGGGACATCCACCCCGAGATCGCGCTGCGCACGCAGCACGGCGATCCAGAACCGGCGTTCGAGCACCACCTTAGACGCCGGCGCCCACAGCCCCACCAGCTCGGGCGAGGCATAGCGCGCGGCCAGCACGTCGGGGAACTCGGGCCCGGTCATCGCCCCCATTCTTGCCCATACCCGCGTGACGAGCGTCAGCCCCGGTCGGCGCGCTCGCCAGCGCTCCACGAGCGTGGGCGGACCTGACGTCCGGTCGGGAGCGCTGTGCCTAGCGGTACACGATCGCGCAGCCGCTGGCGATGCTCACCCGGCACGCCTCGTGCAGCGTGAGCCATACGATCGACTCGACGGCGTAGTCCGCACCGTCGGACAGCTTGCACAGCCGGGCGGCCTCGACATCGGACAGCGAACCGTCGTCGTCGAGTCGGATGCCGATCGCTGGCGCACACCGCCGCAGTTCGGTCAGCAGACCCTGGCTGGAGCCCACCATCCCGCCCCCGGCGACGCCGGCTTCCTCAGGCAGGAAGAGGGGACACTTGAAGTCGACCGGGATGTAGTAGCCGTCGCAGTCGGAGTGGCACACCAGGTGCGACTCGAACATGATCGCCAGCTCGTTGATCTGGGCGTCGTCTTCGGCGGACAGCTCCGGCCCGGCCACCGGGGTGACCGGTTGACCGTCGTCGACCAACGCCAGAACACGACGCAGGAAGTGCAGCCACGAGTACGGGAAACCGCCGAAATTCTCCCGCATGGGCGGCACCGTCACGCCCTCTGGCTCGCGCCAGCTCACACCCTCAGCCGCGAGCGCCGCACTCAGCGCGTCGAACTCGACGCGGTACTCCGCCGCCTCTTCCTCGTCGTCGACTTCCGCGAGGACTCCTACTCCGACCCCAAGGCCCATGCGAAGGAGGGTAACCGGGCCACGCAAGGGCCGGCTTGGTCAGGTCGGGCCGGCTCCCACCAGGCCGGCCTCCCGGTCCGCGACACGGTCGTCAGCGGTTCTCGCGGCGAGACTTCCGGTCGATCTCGTACAACCGGAAGGTCAGTACGAACGCCGTGAAGGACAGAGCCGCGGCGCCCACCCAGAACCACAGCAGGTTCAGCTCCTCGCCCGTACGGGTCGATTCGAAGACCGTGCCGCCGACGAGGACGACGAGCGACAGCGCGAGAACGGTCCAGGTGAGCTTCCGGTAGGGGTTCCTGTGGCGGTCCATACCGTCTGGTTCCCCTGTCGGCGCTCGAGAAACCTCCCCCGGCAAGGGCCGGTCCGCGGTGAACCGGCCGGTGTCCGGCGCGACGCTCCGTCAGCCGTTGCGGTAGAGGCCGGTGGAGTAGGCGGCGCCGTAGTACGCCTCGATGTCGGCCAGCGACTGGTCGCGCCGCTCGAGTGCGTGCGCGATGCGCGCGCGGGACGGCACCGCGTCGGGATCCCAGGAGGTCGGCTGCCACAGGCCCGAGCGCAGGAACGCCTTCGAGCAGTGATTGAAGATCTCGTCGATCTCGACGACGAGCGCGACCAGCGGACGGTGGCCCTTGACCACCAACTGGTCGAAGAACGGCGCGTCGCGTACGAGCCGGGCCCGGCCGTTGATCCGCAGGGTGTCGCCGCGCCCGGGAAGGAGGTAGATCAACCCGACGTGCGGATTGGCCAGGATGTTGTGGAAGCCGTCGACCC
The DNA here is from genome assembly GCA_963740255.1 of uncultured Actinomycetota bacterium. Lineage (GTDB taxonomy): Bacteria > Actinomycetota > Actinomycetes > Mycobacteriales > Cryptosporangiaceae > CAVUDO01. Next base: position 68,937 of record CAVUDO010000005.1, read on the forward strand.
GCCGGTTACCCGGCCGCTCCGGGATGGCGATCGTCGTGTCGTCGAGGACGTGGGTGAAGCCGGGCGGGTCACCCTTCGGCGAGACGTCGCAGCTGCCGTCCGCGCCGGCCGTCGCGACCAGGCAGAACGGCGAGTGCGCCAGCCACTGCCGGTCGAACTCGTGCAGCGCGGTCCGCACCTTGGCCGCCGCCGCGGCCAGCGGCTCGCCCAGCAGCTCCCGCAGCTCGGCGTCCGAGGTGAGGCAGGTCAGACCGTCGATGTCCACAGCTGCCAACGTAACCCCCGATCAGCGTCGGCCGGGCGGGCACTGCCCAGCCGTGTTCTCGCACGGGCCGCGGGCGGCCATCGCACGACGCGCCGTTCCGCCGCGACAGCCCTGCGAGGCCGAAGTGGAGGGTGCTCCGATATCCTCCGAGCCGGCCCACCGCTCCCACCAGGCAGGATGCCCGTGACCCAGAGTCCGACGACAGGCCGTGCCCGCCGCAAGTCGCTCCCGGTGCTCGGGTCCGTCCCCACCCAGCGGGCGGACGCCACCCGCAACCGGCAGGCGATCCTCGGCGCGGCCGGGCAACTGGTCACCGAGCACGGCGTCGAGGCCCTGTCGATGGAGAGCGCCGCGGCGCGCGCCGGTGTGGGCATCGGCACCGTGTACCGGCATTTCGGCGACCGGGCCGGTCTCGCCCACGCCCTGCTGGACGCCGGCGAACGCCAGCTCCAGTTCGCCTTCCTGGCCGGGCCGCCGCCGCTGGGGCCCGGCGCGCCGCCGGCCGCCCGGATCCGCGCCTTCCTGCACGCGTTCGTCGACCGGCTCGGCGTCCAGGCCGCGCTGCTGGCGGTGGCCGAGTCGCACACGCCGACCGCCCGCTTCCACAACGGCGCCTACGACGCCCACCACGCCCACCTGGCCATGCTGCTCGCCCAGGTGCGGCCGGACGGGGACGCGCGCTACCTGGCCGACGCCCTGCTCGCCCCGCTGGCCGCCGGGCTCTACGTCCACCAGCGCCGGCACCGCACGATGGCCCCCGCCCGGATCAAAGCCGGCCTGGACGACCTGGTCAGGGCGCTGGAGTCCTGACCGGCGGTCGGGCCGCCCGCGCGGCGATGTCGGTGCGGTGCTGGGCGCCCTCGAACCGCACACCGGCCGCCAGCGCGTAGGCGGCTTCCCGGGCGGCGGCCAGGTCGGCACCGGTGCCGACCACGGACAGCACCCGGCCGCCCGCGGTGGCCAGCGTGCCGTCGCCGGTGCGGCGGGTGCCGGCGTGCAGCACCCCGTCGACGTCGGCTCCGGTGATCGCGTCGCCCGTCCGCGGCGCCAGCGGATACCCGGCAGCGGCAAGCACCACCGTCACGGCGGCACGGTCCGTCCAGGACAGCGGCGGGTGGTCGGCCAGCGTCCCGGTGGCCGCGGCACGCAGCAGTCCGGCCAGCGGGGTGGCCAGCAGCGGCAGCACGACCTGCGTCTCCGGGTCGCCGAACCGGCAGTTGAACTCCACCACCCGCGGCCCCCGGCCGGTCAGGGCCAGCCCGACGTAGAGCAGGCCGCCGAACGGCGTTCCGCGGGCGGCCATCTCCCGCAGCGTCGGGTGCACGACGTCGGCCATCACCTGGTCGACCAGGCCGTCCGGGGCCCACGGCAGGGGGGCGTAGGCACCCATGCCGCCGGTGTTCGGACCGGTGTCGCCGTCGCCGAGCCGCTTGAAGTCCTGCGCCGGCAGCAACGGCACGGCGGCCACGCCGTCGGTCACCACGAACAGCGACACCTCCGGGCCGTCCAGGTACTCCTCCACCAGCACCCGGCCGCACGCCGCGGCATGGGCCAGCGCGGCGTCCCGGTCGTCCGTGACCAGCACCCCCTTGCCGGCCGCGAGCCCGTCGTCCTTCACCACGTACGGTGCGCCGAACCTCTCCAGTGCGGCGGCCACCTGGGCCGGGTCGTCGCAGGTCCGGGCCTGCGCGGTGGGCACGCCGGCGGCGGCCATCACCGCCTTGGCGAACGCCTTGGAGCCCTCCAGCCGGGCCGCCGCGCCGGACGGCCCGAAGCAGGCCACGCCGGCCGCGCGCACCGCGTCGGCGACGCCGGCCACCAGCGGCACCTCCGGGCCGACCACGACCAGGTCGGCCCCGACGTCCACCGCCAGGGCGGCCACCGCGGCAGGGTCGGCGACCGGCACCGTCCGAAGCTCGGCGACGGCGGCGATGCCGGCGTTGCCGGGCGCACACACCAGGTGGTCGACCGCGGGGTCGGCGGCCAGCGCCACGCAGAGGGCGTGCTCACGGGCACCGGAACCGACGACGAGTACACGCACGGACGCCGAGGGTAGACGTGCCGCGGGATGCGCGAGGTACCCGGTCAGGCCGAGACCGAGCCAAGTCCAGCCGCCGGACCAGCGGACGCCGGGCTAGCGGACGCCGGGCTAGCGGACGCCGACCAGCGGGCCCGCCGCCTCGGCGACCGAGTCGGCATACCAGCCGGCCTCGTCCCGCTGCAGGCCGGTGGCGGCCAGCACCTCGGTGAACGACGCCCGGACCAGCGCGACGTGCTCGGCCAGCCCCGCGACCGCACCCGCCCGGCGGCCGTCCTCGACCGCCGCGAACACGTCCCACACCGCCATCTGCACGGTGGACACCGCGTCATCCCGCACGTCGAGGTGGCCGCGGCGCAACGGCGTCTCGGTGGACTGGCGGTCGAGCGTGGCGATCAGCCGCCGGGTGATCCAGGTGGCCGCGCCGTCGCGCCAGAAGTCCAGCCGGCCCCGCACACTGGCACTGATCCCGGCCAGGAACGCCTCCACGATCAGGCCTCCCGCGGCCAGCGCGGACGTCTCCTGGTCGGCCGTCCCCCTGGTCGGCTGCCCTCCGGCCTGCCCCGGATCGGGTGTGGTCGGCACGTTCGCGTCAGACGCCAGAACGTGCGGCGCGAAGACGTAGACACCGAGCCCCAAGGTGGAGACGGCCCGGTCGACGGCGAGCCGGGCAGCGTGCTCGGTACTCAGCGGACCTCCTCGGGGAGCCCGGCGGGACACGCCGGCGGCGGGCTGGGGGCTACCGGCACAGTAGGGCCGCCGCCCTCGCGGCCGCGCACAGGGTCGACCGTCGGAGCGGGGGGCGCGCACCGTCCGGGTCCGACCACCTGGCACGGTGCCACCGAACAGCCGCTTGACAACGCCCTATCGATAGTCGATAGTATCGGAACTCGATATGCCGACGGCCTCTCGCCCCGCCCGACAGGAGACGACCCCGATGACTCCGCACAGCGCACCCTCACCGGCACGCCGAAGGACACCGCGCAGGTATGCCGGTTCGAGGATGCTCGGTCTGTTGTCCGGCCTCGCGGTCATCGTCGGCGTCGGCGCGGGTGTCGGCGGCGTCGGGTACGCGATCAACGGGGTGACCCAGACCGGTGCCGAAGTGGCCGTCCCCGTGACGGTGCGCGACAAGGCGAAGCTGGCCCTTCCGCTCACCGCCGGCACCGGACCGGACGCGGGTGCGACCAGCGTGCCGCTGCGGCAGCCCGGCGGCGACGTCCACCCGGACGCCGTCGACCTTTCTATCCCGGGCCAGGAAGCAGGCACGGCACTACGTGCCGTGACGAGTCCGGTCACGTTGGAGGCGTGGGACTCGACGGCGCTGGAACAGGCGCTGGCCAGAGGCCACTTCGCGGTGCTCGGGCTCTGCGTCGCGGCCGGAGCGTTCCTGCTGCATCGACTGCTGACCTCGATCGCCGAGGGCCGGCCGTTCCGGCGCGGGAACGCGGCCTGCATCGCGGGGATCGCCGGCCTGGCCGCGGTCGCGACGTTCGCCACGGACGTCGTCCCGGCGCTGGCCGCGAACCTCGTCCTGTCCCGGCTCGGGCTCGACGGCGCCGACAGCCCCGTGTACTCCCAGGTCCAGCTCTCGCTGGTCGAGGTGGCCGTCGCGGTGGCACTGCTGCTCGCCCTGGCGGAGGCGTTCCGCCGAGGGTCCGAGCAGGTGCGGGACGTCGACGGGCTGGTCTGAGTGTCCGCCGAACCCGCGGAGGACCACCGGGTCGTCTGCCACCTCGACCGGCTCCTCGCCGCCCGGGGGATGACGCTGGTCGAGCTGGCGCACCGGGTCGGGGTGAGCGTCGTCAACCTGTCGGTGCTGAAGAACGACCGGGCCAAGGCGGTGCGCTTCTCCACCCTGACCCGGATCTGCGACGTCCTGGGCTGCCAGCCCGGCGACCTGTTCTCGACCCGCCCCTGGCCCGGCCGGACCTGGTGACTCCGGCGCGGGCCGACCCGCGCCGGATAGCCGGCGAGATCAGAGCAGGTCGCGGACGACCACGTTCTCCTCGCGGCCCGGCCCCACGCCGATCACGCTGATCGGCGCGCCGGAGAGTTCCTCCAGCCGGCGCACGTACGCCTGGGCGTTCTTGGGCAGGTCCTCGAACGAGCGGCAGGCCGAGATGTCCTCCCACCAACCGTCGCAGTACTCGTACACCGGCCTGGCGCGACCGAACCCGGTCTGGGTCATCGGCATCGTCCCGGTGCGCTCGCCGTCCACGTCGTAGGCCACGCAGATCGGCACCCGGTCGAGGCCGGAGAGGACGTCCAGCTTGGTCAGGAAGAGGTCGGTCAGGCCGTTCACCCGGGTGGCGTAGCGGGCGATCACCGCGTCGAACCAGCCGCAGCGGCGGTCCCGGCCGGTGGTCACCCCCACCTCGCCGCCGACCTTGCGCAGCAGCTCGCCGTACTCGTCGAACAGCTCGGTCGGGAACGGGCCGGCCCCGACCCGGGTGGTGTAGGCCTTCAGGATGCCGATCACCCGGTTGATCTTCGTGGGGCCGATGCCGCTGCCCGCGCATGCCCCGCCCGCGGTCGGGTTGGACGAGGTGACGTACGGATACGTGCCGTGGTCGACGTCGAGCAGGGTGCCCTGTGAGCCCTCCAGCAGGAGCGTCTCGCCGCGTTCGAGCGCTTCGTTGAGGATCAGCCGGGTGTCGGCGATGTGCGGGGCGAGCCGCTCGGCGTACCCGAGGTACTCGGTGGCGACCTCGGCCACGTCGATGGCCTTGCGGTTGTAGACCTTGACCAGGATCTGGTTCTTCTCCCGCAGTGCCACCGCCAGCTTCTCGCGGAGCATGCCGGGGTCGAGCAGGTCGGCGACCCGGATGCCGATCCGGCCGACCTTGTCGCCGTACGCCGGGCCGATGCCGCGGCCGGTGGTGCCGATCCGGCCCTTGCCGAGGTGGCGTTCGCTGACCCGGTCCAGGGCGATGTGGTGCGGCATGATCAGGTGCGCGTCGGCCGAGAGCAGCAGGCGCGAGACGTCCACGCCGCGCTCGACCAGGCCGTCCATCTCCCCGATCAGCACCCCCGGGTCGACCACCACGCCGTTGCCGATCACCGGGACGCAGCCCGGCGTGAGGATGCCGGACGGGATCAGGTGCAGCGCGTACTTCTCCCCTTCCGTGGTGACCACGGTGTGGCCGGCGTTGTTGCCGCCCTGGTAGCGGACCACGTAGCGGACCCGGCCGCCGAGCAGGTCGGTGACCTTGCCCTTGCCCTCGTCGCCCCACTGGGCCCCGACGAGCACGAGTGCGGGCATGGCGTCCTCCTCTCCTGGGCGCGCACACCGCGGCGCCGGTGGAGGGGTGCTGCGCGGAACGGGTGGTGCGGTGCAAGGCTAACGAACGTGCACGTGCTGCTTCTCGCCCCGGGGGCCGGGGTAGCGACCCGCGTCCCCGTCCTGGCCTGCGCGGACGGCCTGCGGCAGGGCGCGTCGGTCGAGATCGTCCCGGCGGAGTCCGACGCCGAGGTGGACGCCTGGCTGGCTCGGGCGGAGGCCGAGCAGGCCGCTGTGGTCGTGGCCGGAGGCGACGGGCCGCTGCGGGCCGTGCTGCGTCGGGCCGTCCGCCGGGTGCTGCCGCGCGGCGGCGCGCGTCCCGACGACCTGGCCGCCGACCGGACGGTCCCCGACCTGCCGGCGTTCGGCGTGCTGCCGCTGGAGCCGGTAGGCGCGGTGCCCGACCTGGCGTCCCGGCTCGGCCTGCCGCGTTCGCCGGCCGACGTGGCCGCGGCGGTGCTGGCCGGCGACGTCCGGCGGGTCGACCTGCTCCGCAACGACGGCGGATCGGTGACGCTGCACGGCGCGTTGCTCGGCGGCGCGGACGAGCAGGGCCGCCCGGTGCCCTGGCAGGCCCGCATCGACGTGGACGACGCCGTGCTCTGCGACGGCACCGAGCCGCTGCTCGCCTGCGCGGTGGCCAACGCCGACGGGTACGCCTCGGTGGGTGGGCTTCCGCTGCTGCTCGGCGCCGATCCGGCTGACGGGGTGCTCGACGTGGGCGTCGCACTGCCGGCAGGGCGTCGACGCCGGGCCACCGTCGAGGTGCGGCGGGCCCGCGGCCGGGCCGTGGCGGTCACCCTGACCTGCGAGAGCGTCCACTGCACGGACGACGGCGTGGACGGCGTCCTGCGCGCCAAGCGCACGTGGTGGATGGAGCGGGGCGCCTGGGGCGTCTACCAGCCGGCGAAATGACCGATTGTTATGTGACTAGCGGTATCTTGGGCTTAATGTCGGTATCACATCGTGACGTCTTGTGGATGGTCTGCTCTACGCATGTGACGATGGCGGAGTATGGACAGGTGGCACCATGGGCTTAGTCACCGAGGTTCCGCGTCGGGGGCGTCGCTCGCCAGCCCGATCCACAGGGGGTTCCATCCGTGCAGGACAACGGCCACCACCCGAAGCCGATTCGGGACCACGGCGCTGAGGAACAGTTCGTGGGGTACCCGGCTGCCGAGTCCGCGTCGACCGGTTGGCCCACGGCGCAGGACTTTCCGTCGCCGACGGCCGAACGGGTCCCGCCGTGGTCGCCCGAACACCTGGCGCCCTCGCCCGCGGGCTGGGCCGAGCCGGCCAGCCACCTTCCCGCCGGCTCCGGCGGTTACCCGGCCGGTCCAGGCGAGACCTACGAGGCGCAGAGCGGTGCCTACGACGGCGAGACCCTGCCGCCCAGCGACCGCCAGGAGTCGGCAGGCGTGCACTGGTGGAGCGCCGCCGACGCCCCCGAGCGGCCCCGCGAGCCCTGGCAGGACCAGCCGGCGCAGGCGCCGGCCGGCCAGGACGCCGCCGCCCCGCAGGAGTGGGCCGACCAGCCCGAGCCGGCCGCCTGGCCGCACCCCGACTACGGCCAGGCCGCGGGCCAACCCGACCCGGGGTACTACGAGCAGCAGGCCTGGGCCGAGCAGCCGGCCGAGGGAGCCTGGCCGGCGCACGACCAGGGCGGAGCCTGGCCGGCGCACGACCAGGGCGGAGCCTGGCCGGCGCAGGACCAGGGCGGCGAGTGGCCGCAGCAGGACGACCCGGCGCAGCAGTGGCCCCAGCAGGGCGAGGCCGGTGCGCAGCAGGGTTGGCCGCAGGAGCAGTCCGAGGAGTGGACCCAGCAGGGCCAGCAGGCCTGGCCGCACGAGGGCGGCCAGGAGGCCGTCGATCCGGCCGAGGCCACCCAGGCATGGCCGCAGCAGAACCTGGCCGTCCCCCCGCCGCAGGCCTGGCCCACCCAGCAGGGCGAACCGGCAGCTCCGCCGGGATGGCACCAGCAGGACCCCTACCCCGGCCAGGGCCCGCACACCGCCGAGGGCTACCCCGCGGACCCCGCGCAGGGCTATGCGCCCCCGCCGGGCTACCCCCCGCAGGCCGGGCACCCGGGCGGTGAGATGGCCCAGTACGCCCCGACGGAGAGCGGTCGCCCGGCGCACACCGCACCTCCCCCCGGCTTCGAGCCCCAGGTGCAGTACCCCCAGTCGCCGTCCGCGGCGCAACCGTTCGCCGTGCCGCCGACCGCCGAGGAGTTCGCCGCCCGCCGGGCCCACCGGCCGATCGCACCCGAAGCGCTGATGGGTGTCCCGGCCCTGGTCCGCAAGGCCACCTTCGGCATCGTCTCGCCCCCGCCCTCGAGGAAGGAGGTCGACTACCGCGAGTCGGTCATGCGGGTCCGCCGCAACTTCGGCGGCCTCAGGCAGATCACGGTGGTCAACCCCAAGGGCGGCGCCGGCAAGACCGTCGCGGTGCTGATGACGGCCATGACCTTCGGCCAGAGTCGCGGCGGCTACATCCTGGCCTGGGACAACAACGAGACCCAGGGCACCCTCGGGATGCGTGCCCAGCAGGACTTCCACACCCGGACGGTCCGCGACGTGCTGCACGACCTGGGCACGTTCACCGGCCCGCACGGCAAGGTGGGCGACCTCAGCAGCTACGTCCGGTCGCAGGGCGAGGCGATGTTCGACGTCCTCGCCTCCGACGAGTCGGCCACCGCCGGCGAGATGCTCACCGCGAACGCCTTCCGGGCCATCCGCGAGGTGGTCGACCGGTTCTACAAGCTGATCATCGTCGACACCGGCAACAACGTCCGGGCCGAGAACTGGCAGGCCGCGATCGACGCCACCGACCAGCTGGTCGTGACCATGTCGGCCCGCGGCGACTCGGCCGAGACCGCGGCCCGGATGCTCGACCACCTGGAGCAGACCGGCCGCGACCAGCTCGTCCGCCAGGCGGTGAGCGTGATCGCGATGCCGGCCAGCCGCAAGGGCGTCGACCTGCCCGCCATCCAGCGGCACTTCGCGGCCCGCACCCGCGCGGTGCTGGTGGCGCCCTACGAGCCGTTGCTCGACTCCGGCGAACCGATCCGCTACGGAATGATCACGCACAGCAGCCGGACCGCCTGGCTCAGGATCGCCGCCTCGATCTCCGAAGGGCTCTGACGGGCCGGCGTGCTTGCGGCGACCTACTGCTGGTCGGCCGCGGCCGGATCGCAGTCGCGGAGGAACTGGGCGCAGCGGGCGGCCTCGTCGGCCTCACCGATCTCGCCGGCGGCTCTGGCCAGCACCCGCAGGCAACGCAGGAAGCCCTGGTTCGGCTCGTGCCTCCACGGCACCGGGCCGTGTCCCTTCCATCCGTTGCGGCGCAACGCGTCCAGGCCGCGGTGGTAACCCGTCCGGGCATATGCGTAGGCGGTGACGACCTGGCCGTCGTCGAGGGCCCGCTCGGCGAGCAGTGCCCAGGCTGCGCTGTGCGCGGGATGGTGCGCCGCGACCTCGGCGGCGTCCGTCTCGCCCGCCCTCGCGGCAGCGACCTCGGCGTCGGCCTCCGGCGTGGCCGGGAGCAGCGTCTCGGGCGGCTGCGGCATCAAGTTCTGCAGGTAGTCCATGAACCCATCCTGGTGCGGTCAACGGTGGACGCAGGGTGACGCCCCCCACGGTTGTGAAGAATTCGTCCACGCTCTAGAGTGACTCGGTGTAACGGCGAGCATGCCTCGGACGTCTCCGTACGCCATCGAATGCTTGCACGCCGACCGGCGGCTCGGTGCAGGAGGGGGCATCGAGCCGTCGGCATGTTCAGCCGCCCCCGGCGCGCGCCGACGGCTGCCCGACATTCCGGCCCCGTCCCCAACGCCCGGCGTTCGCTCTGGCCGATTGTCGACGCACTTCGCGGCCACGCTGCGGCGTTCCCGCACCCCACCTCTGGTCGTCGACGTCGTCATACGGTTCAGCGTGCCCACCTGGCCAGCCCGGGCCGGACGGCGCTTCAATGCCTCGAACAAGAGGCGGGGTCGGCACTGCGTGCCGGCCCGGTCACCCGCCAGTGACGTTACGGCACGTGATCGGGGAGCCGGCGAGCCCCGAATCGGCACATCATCACGATGCGTAGATAAAACCACACACGCGCTGCCACCCGGCTGTTCCGTCCATTGCGTGCGACGAACCCGCACCAGTGAGGGCTCCGCCCGGACACGTGTCCGGGCGGCGGGAGCGCGAAAGAACCGGCACAGCCGACGCCCGGTCGCGCGGCTCCCTATGCCAGGCGCCGCGCTTCTCCACGGCGCAGCCCTCTCCGCCGGCAGCGCCGCGGCCCGGACGCACGCCGCCGATGACCTAGCGGAACCGGGCCAGACACCCACCGTAGTGTGAACACTGCTAACGTTTTGTCAAGGCGCCAAACATGGGTCTCGGCCGTGTATCAGAGGGCATCTGGTTCATACTTGCCAATTGTGTTCACGGCCTTTTTCCGATAAACATTCGCACCATGAGCCTCGCACGCACGCGGTTTCTCCGACACCGCTTACGGGTCCTCGGAGCCGTCACCGCCGTCGTCGCGGCCACCGCCACGCTCGGCACCGGCCTCCAGTCCGCCTCGGCCGCCGACGGCGCGGCACAGCTCAGCTTCCCGTACGTCCAGGGCGTCACCGCCTGGATCGGCGGCCTGCACTCCGACGACGGCAACACCGGCCCCAAGAACGCGCTGGACATCGTGCCGGTCGGCGGCCAGGTGGCCGCGGCCCGCGACGGCGTGGTCCACCTCAAGAAGTGCGACGGTGGCCCCACGGTCCAGGTCGAGCACGCCGACGGCTGGTGGACGACCTACTACCACATGGAAGGCATCGCGGTCAGCGACGGACAACAGGTCGCCCGCGGTCACGTGCTGGGCCAGATCGGCAACGCCCTCCCGTGCGGCGGCAGCACCAGCGGCGCACACGTGCACTTCTCGCTGTCCCGCATGATCGACGGCCGGCTCCAGTCCGTCGCGCTCAACGGCGTGGCCGTCGGCGGCTACGAATTCCACGAGGGACCGGCGCAGTACTCCGGGTCGGCGACCCGGCTGAGCGACGGGGCCCCGACACAGATCGGCCCGGGCGCCCCCAACATCGAGAACACCGGGGCGGTCGGCGACGCCCCGGCCGGCCCGCCCGGCTCCGCCGCCGCCCCGCCTCCGCCGGCGAACCCGCCGCCTCCTCCGCCCCCGCCGCCTCCGGCCAATCCCCCGCCGCCCCCGCCGGCGAACCCGCCGCCTCCTCCGGGTGACGGCCTCACGTTCACCAACAGCGACAAGACCGCCATCCCGGACGAGTCGCAGGTCCGCTCAGGCATGGCGGTCAGTGCGGTCAACCCGGCCAGTCGGACGTCGGTCGACGTGGACGTGGCGATCAGCCACACCTACCGCGGCGACGTGACGCTCAAGCTGCGGGCCCCCGACGGCACGATCTACACACTGCGCAAGAGCGATCCGGACGACCCCGGTGTCGACATCAAGGCCACCTACACGGCAGCCTTCCCGGCTGGCGAAGTGGTCAACGGGGACTGGGTACTGATCGTCGGCGACACCGGTCGCCTGGACGTCGGCTCACTGGAGAGCTGGACGCTCCGCTTCCCCTCCGCCTAGTCCCTCCGCACCAGCCGCGAGGTGCGTCTCCCACCGTGGAGACGCACCTCGCGTGTGTGCAGGCGGCTGCCGGTCGACTCCCGCCGCGGCGGGAGTCGACCGGCGCTCACGGGATCTATCGACCGAGCGTGGTGCCCGTCGCGCGCAGGTTCTCGCACGCCTGGACCACGCGGGCGGCCAGGCTGGCCTCGGCGGCCTTCCCCCACGAGCGGGGGTCGTAGAGCTTCTTGTTGCCGACCTCGCCGTCGATCTTCAGCACGCCGTCGTAGTTCTTGAACATGTGCTCGGCGACCGGGCGGGTGAACGCGTACTGGGTGTCGGTGTCGACGTTCATCTTCACCACCCCGTAGTCCAACGCCTCGTAGATCTCCTCGGGCTGCGAGCCCGAGCCGCCGTGGAACACCAGGTCGAACGGCTTGGCGTCCGCGGGGAGGCCGAGCGCCTTGGCCACCGCGCGCTGGCCGTCGCGCAGGATCGACGGGCGGAGCTTGACGTTGCCCGGCTTGTAGACGCCGTGCACGTTGCCGAAGGTCGCGGCCAGCATGTAGCGGCCCTTGCCGCCGGTGCCGAGCAGGTCGGCCGTGCGGACGAAGTCCTCGTTCGTCGTGTAGAGCTTCTCGTTGATCTCGTTGTCGACGCCGTCCTCCTCGCCCCCGACGACGCCGACCTCGACCTCGAGGACGATGGTGGCTTTGCGGCACTCCTCGAGGAGTTCCACCGCGAGCTTCAGGTTCTCCTCCAGCGGCACCGCGGAGCCGTCCCACATGTGCGACTGGAACAGCGGCAGCTCACCGGCGGCGACGCGCTCCTGGCTGATCCTGATCAGCGGGCGCATGAAGCCGTCGAGCTTGTCCTTCGGGCAGTGGTCGGTGTGCAGGGCGATGTTGACGCCGTAGTTCTTGGCCACCGCGTTCGCGAACTCCGCCAGGGCGACCGAACCGGCGACCATGTCCTTCACGGTGGAGCCGGACAGATACTCGGCGCCGCCGGTGGACACCTGGACGATGCCGTCGCTCTCGGCCTCGGCGAAGCCGCGGATCGCGGCGTTGAGGGTCTGCGACGAGGTGACGTTGATCGCCGGGTAGGCGAAGGCGCCGGCCTTCGCCTTGTCGAGCATCTCGGCGTACACCTCGGGGGTGGCGATGGGCATGGCACTGCTCCTAGTGTGCTGCGGCGGGGCCTTGCGGCTCGTCCTCGACGTCAGTATCCCGCAGGCGCGCGGCCGGTGTTCCCGCGCAACGGGCACAGGCCGGGAACCGCATCGCCCGCGGGGCTCGCCGGCAGGGTATCCGAGCGGCGCGGACAGGCTGCCAGCCCGGCGCCGGGGGTCCCGCCAGGTGGCCGCGCACGTTTTCCACAGACTTCGATCGGGCCGCCCGTGGGGTCCTTGACGACCGCTAGGTTCGGTGCAGGCGGTTCGCACGAATTCACCGATGCAGGGGGCCGGGCGGGCAGGTGGCGGTTCGGCGTGCCCGAACGGTTTCGACGGGAGGAGGGACGGCGGTGGCAGTCGCGCAGGAGACGGCAGCGAAGCCGCAACCCAACCCCTATCGGGAGGCGCTGGTCCAGGCACGGCAACGGATCGTCCGCGTCCGTGCGCAGGTCGCCGACGCTGTCGCGCGCCCGCGGCGGACGCTGGCACACGCCTGGCACTGCCCGGCGGCCAATGCCCTCGATGCCGGGCTGCACCTGCGTCACCGGGGAGTTCTCGCCGCCGTCGACGACGCGATCGCGGTCCTGGACGCCAGGATCCGGGCCGAGCCGGAGCTGGTCGTCGACGGCGCCTGGCAGTCGCGGTGGCAGACGCATCTGCGCCACGCACCGGCCGATCCGCGCAGGGGGTACTGACCGTGAGCACCGTGCATATCGACGTCGACGCCATGGAGCAGGCAGTCGCCCAGCTCGACAGGGCTGCCGACGCCCTCGGCCGTGCCGACGGCGAGTTCGCCGACGCACTGGCCAGCGTCCAGCTCGACCACTTCCCCGACCACCGCCTGCGGAGCGCCGCCGAATGGATCGCCGGACTGCGGCCTGACCTGCTCCGGCGCGTCGACGCGGCGAGGGAGGCCAACGCGCCGCTGCGCAGTGGAGTGTTCACGGCCGACGCCGAGAGCGCCCCGTCGTGGGCCGTCGTCACGCCCGGCAGCACGCTGACCGCGCGCGACGGCCGGCTGGCAGGGGCCCAGGTGGTGCGGGCGATGGACGGCAAGGAGCCGCCGGCGGCGTTCCGCGAAGCCACGGCACGGGTGCGGGTGGTAGCCGACAAGGCTCGTCGCGGCCAGCGGCTGACCGCCGGGGAGGTCGACTTCCTCAGAGCGTTCTACGCCGCACTCGGCGGTCGAGTGCTGGAGCTGCCGAAGTACGTCAGCGGCACGTCGTTCCGGTACCCCGACCAGGGCAAGGCGCCAGCGTTCAGCTCGGCCGAGCAGACCACGATGCTCGGCACCTTCGGCGACGGCCTGCTCGCCCTCTCCGACGACAAGAACCCCGGCGGCGGCTGGAACGCGCTGCCCACGGCCACCCGCACCGCGCTGGACACCGCCTTGGCCGACCGCCCCCGGATCGTGCCGCCGGTCGGGCCGGACGGTCAGCCCAGGCCGGGTGCGCCCAGCGGTCTCGAACTCACCGGCGGCGACTCGTTCCGGGCGCTGTCCACACTGCTCGCCCACTCCGCCGCCCGCGGCGGCACGGCGTTCTCCCGGTCGCTGCAGGTCTCGGCCGTCGGGTACGCATCCGCGTCCGACCAGGTCCGCGCCCGCCTCGCGGAGCTCGGCAGCCGGGTGGTCGTACCGTCGGCCGACTACTTCCGGCAGGGCGACACCGACGGTTTCGACACCGCGGGCGCCGACAGGTTCCTCGGAAAGCCGTCGATCCTGCTGGCCGTCGGCGCACGCAACCACGAGGCCAGCCTGCAGAACCTGACCGGTGCCGACCGCCGCCCCTTCATCCGCGGGCTCGTTGACCACGACTGGGACGACGGCGGCGCGGGCGCCGGCGCGGTGGTGTCGTGGCTCGGCAAAGCCTCGGTGGTCGGCGATCCCGCGGCCGGTGTCACGCCGCGCCAGGCACAGCTCGGCTACTTCCGCCTGGTCGAAGAGGTCACCGAGCGGGGTGACGCCAAGGGCCGGGACAACTTCTACGCCACCGCCACCCGGAGCATGCAGGAGAATCCCGGGCTGTCCCGCGGCCTGGCCGTGGCCACCAAGGGCAACATCGGCCTGTTCTCCCAGCCGACCGATGTCGATTCCAGCTGGGACGCCGAGACCGGTGCCCAGCTGAACTTCCGGGACGCCCGGCGCACCCTGATGCTGAGCCAGTACACGGCGGCCGGCCGCACGGAGATCGACCTCGCCCGCGAGGCCTACAAGCAGGATCTGATCCGCGCCGCCCGCACCGGCCAGCCTCTGCCGGGAGAATCCGAGTCGATGTCCCTGCAGCGGGCCGGCGAGCGGGCCGGCACCCTCGACGGACTGTCCATCGCCGGGGCGGAACTGGCGATCCGGGAGAAGAACCGCGACGATGCCGACCGGCTCAACGCCGAACTTTTCGACGCCTACGAGCAACGCACCCGCACCGCCACCGCGGTGAAGAACATCGCCTCCGGCGTGGCGGGTACCGTTCCCGGAGTCGGATCCCTGTTGAGCGCGGTGGCCGCCACGGTGGGCGAGGACATGATCCTGCGGGGCCGGCCGCAGCAGTTCAGCCCCGACCTCCGCCCTGCCAGCCTGGACGACGGAAGCCTGCAGTCTCCTGACGTGGCCGCCGAAATCGCCGCCTACGATGTCGCCGCCTACGCCGACAGCGCTGGCGAGGCCGTCGATCCGGCCGCGCGGAGAGCGGGAGAGGACAACCGCCTGATGGAACGGGTCGTCGACCGGTCTGAGGCAAGTGACGGCGCCCGTCCCGAGGTCGTCCAGTGGTCTGAGAACAGCCCCTATCAGCAGTACGCGACGGCTTACGCCTCGAGAGCCAACGGCACCTACGTGACGTTCACCACGGACGACGCCGAAAAACAGATCCTGGGACGAGAAGGGCAAGAGCCACAATGAAGGGTAGCGCAAGCGTCACGGCGCTCATCGTCATGTCGCTCGTCCTTGCCTCCTGCAGCGGACCTTCCGGAGGCCGCCCGGCTTCAACGCGCACCCCCCGACAACCTGTGGCGCCCCAGCCACGCCCCAGCACAGAAGATCTACGCGCAGTGATGACCCAGTGTGCGGGCGACCACCCGAAAAGATCACTCGGCACGCCCGAGACTCCAGTCGCGCCTTTGACGACGATCGATGGTCGGCGGGCGGGAGAGCAGATCGTGCGAGCCTTAGACGGCAGAACACCGCGAGAGGTATTCGAGAATGCGATCGGGCGGATGCGGACGGTAACTGACAAGGCAGCCGGCGGTGGCCTTCTTGCCCATGGAGAGATTGCTTTTCTGAACGCGCTCTACGCCGAATTGGGCGGCCGCATCCTGCAAGTTCCGAAGTACATAAACGGAGAGTCGGCAGACGTCGAAAAGCGCGACTACTCACGCGGATTCAGCATTCCCCACCAGGAGTCGCTACTGAAGACCTTTGGTAACGGCTTGCTCGCGTTGTCCAACGAGGAGAACGCCGACGGGGGTTGGACCGCCCTGACACCGGGAACCCGCACGGCTCTCGAAGCGGCCATGGTCGACCGACCGCGGACCGTGACACGTTCGGTCGGGCGGTTCGGGTCCGAAGCCAGGCTCACCGGCGGCGGCTCCTACCGGACGCTCTCGACACTCCTTGCCCACTCCGCGGCGCGAGGCGGGGTCGAATTCTCCACCTTGCTGCAGGCCGCAGCGGTGGCGTACGCCACGGATGCCGACACGCTGCGCCATCGACTCGCGAGGCCAAGCCCATGGGCCGTCGTCACGTCGCCGGACGATCCCCTGCGGCGCAGCGACGGAGACGACCAGGCGGTGGTCGACCGGTACCTCGGCAAAACCAAGCCGTCGATCGTTCTGGGTGTAGGTGCTCGCAACCACCGAGCCAGCCTGCGGAACCTCACCAAGGCTGACAGCCGATCGTTCGTCCGTGACCTGGTCCGGCCTGTCTGGGACGACAAAGGCCGCGCTTCTGCGGCTGTGGTGTCCTGGCTGGGCAGGGCGTCGCTGTGGGGCGATTCCGCTGCCGGCCTCACCTCCCGACAGGCCCAGGAGGGCTACTACCGTCTCGTCCAGAACCTCAGCACGGCCAGCGACCAGACGGGCGAGGGAGATCTGTACGCGACCGCCACTCTGGGTATGGAGCGGAACCCCGTCCTGTCCCATGGCCTGGCGATAGCAACCAAGGGAAACCTCCGCTTGTTTTCGTTGACCCACGCCGCGCGCTACCGCGGCGACGGCACCAATTGGTCCGCCCTGCCTCACTCCGAGAACTCATGGAACGACGAGCGCGGCGGCACCGTGTCCGTCCAAGTCGCCACGCGCATGTTGCGGCTCAGCCAGTACACGGCATCTGGACGCGCGGAGATCAACGTCGCCCGGGTCGCCTACAAGCGGGACCTGATCCACGCAGCGCGCACAGGTCGGTCTCTGCTGGGAGAATCCGCAGCGCCCACCTTCGGCGAAGCCGGCAGGCGCGCAGCATATCTGGACGCGTTCTCCATCGCCGGCGCGGAGAACGAGATTTGGCGGGAAATCGGGCATAAAGGCGAACGCCTGACCATCTCGCTGTTCGAGGAATATCAACAGCGGAGCCGCGCGACCACGGCCGTGAAGAAGCTGGCCGACCAGACGGCCGGCAAAGTGCCGTGCGGCGGGTTCCTCCTGCCCGCCATCGTTACCATCGCTGCGTCCGGCCTCGTCAGTGCCTACCAACCGGGGCTCGCACGACCCTATCTGCGCATCGACAAGTTCGTGCGCGGGGCCATGGAAATTCCAGCGGCGTCGGAAAAAACTGCCGCATACGACATCGCTGTATATGCGGACACCGCCGGAGAGAACGTGACACCGAATGCCTACCGCATAGGAAATGGCTACGAACAGTTGGCGAGAGTCGTCGATCGATCCGAGGTCGAAGACCCGAGGTCTGAAGATCAAGTCGTCAGCTGGGCCCGCCGAGGTTTGTACGAAGACTATTACCTGACGTACACGAACAACGCCACGCCCACCTACCTTCGCCTCTTTGACAAACATGCTGCTCACGCCATCCACTGTGAAGCTCAAACGCCCCTGTGCTGAGCTGGCAGACAGGTCGACAGGTAGGTCAGCGCGGACACGACTGTCAGGCGCGGACTGCGGTGGAGGCATGGCGGGCGGCGACCAGGACGGGATCCCAGACCGGGGAGAACGGCGGGGCGTAGCCGAGGTCGAGGCCGGCGATCTCGTCCACTGTCATCTCGTTCCACAGCGCCACGGCGAGGGTGTCGATCCGCTTCGCGGAACCCTCGCGGCCGACGATCTGGGCACCCAGCAAACGGCCGGTGCCGCGTTCGGCGAGCACCTTCACGGTCATCCGGTCGGCACCGGGGTAGTAGCCGGCCCGGGCGTCCGACGAGATCGTCGCGGTGACGAACGAGAACCCGGCCGCCTCGGCGTCCCGCTCCCGCAGACCGGTGCGGGCGATCTCCAGCGAGCACACCTTGCTCATCGCGGTGCCCACCACGCCCGGGAACGTTGCGTAGCCGCCACCGATGTTGATACCCGCCACCCGGCCCTGCTTGTTGGCGTGCGTCCCGAGCGCGATCGCGACCGGCCGGCCAGTCACCCGGTGCTCCACCTCCACGCAGTCCCCGGCGGCCCAGACGCCGTCCACGTCCGGCACCCGCATCCGTCGGTCCGTCACGATTCCGCCGCTGCGTCCGACCCGGAGCCCGGTCTCGGCGGCGAGCGAGGAGTTGGGCCGAACGCCCAGCCCCAGCAGCACGATGTCCGCCGGCAGCTCGCCGTCGTCGGTGAAGGCCGCCCGCACCCAACCGTCCTTGCCGGTGTCGATCGCGGTCACCGCCACGCCCGTCCGGACGTCGATGCCGATCCCGCGCATCGCGTCCCGGACGAGCGCGCCCATGTCCGGGTCGAGGGTGTTCATCGGCTGCTCGCCCCGCTCCACCAGGACGACGCCGAGTCCACGTTGGACCATTGCCTCGGCCATCTCCACGCCGATGTACCCGCCGCCGACCACCACGGCCCGCCGGGCACCGCGGTCCAGGGACGCACGCACCGCCTCGCCGTCGGCCAGCGTCTGGATGCCGTGCACTCCGCGCGCGTCCGCGCCCGGCCAGGCCGGCACCACCGGGGTCGCCCCGGTCGCGATCATCAGCTGGTCGAACCCGTGCCGTTCCTCCGACCCGTCCGGACCGCGGACGGACACCGACCGGGCGTCCAGGTCGACGCCGACCACCTCGTGGCCGGTCCGCACGTCGACGCCGCGCCGGCGATGCTCCTCCGGACTGCGGGCGATCAGCGCGCCCTCGGTCTCCACCAGGCCGCCGATCCAGTACGGGATGCCGCAGGCGGAGTACGACGTGTGCGGGCTCCGCTCGAACGCGAGGATCTCCAACGCGTCGGCGTCGCGCAGCCGGCGAGCCTGACTCGCGGCGCTCGCCCCGGCCGCATCCATCCCGATCACGACAAGTCGCTCGCTCATGGCTGCAGACGCTAGCCGCCCGGGACGGTCGGTCACGCCAGTGCGGCGGGCTCCGACACCGGTTCGTAAGGATCCAGGCCCAGGGCGTCGAGCCAGGTCGGGTCCGTCGAGATCGTGGTCAGCCGGTGCGTCGCCCGACTCAGCGCCACGTACAACACCCGCACGCCGGCCGACGACTCCGCCGCGATCGCCGCCGGGTCGACGACCACCACCGCGTCGTACTCCAGCCCCTTCGCCTCGATCGCGTCGACCACCTGCACCCGGTCGGCGTCGGCCCGCCCGGCGGGCACCCACCCCGAGGCGCGCAGCGCCGCCGGCGTGACCACACCCACCGTGCCGTCGACCGCGTCCAGCAGCGCGGCCACCTCGCCTCGGACGGCGTCGGCCAGCGTGCCGACCGGCACGACCCGGTGGGTCGGCGGATGGCCGGTCGGCCGCACCGCCCGCGGGAGGTCCGCGTCGGGCAGCTCACGCCGCAGCACCAGGGCAGCGAGGTCGAAGATCTCCGCGGAGTTGCGGTAGTTCGTGGTGAGCATGAACTGCTGTCGCTGACGGGAGCCGAGTGCGGCGTCCCGCGCCTGCCGCGCCTCGTCCGGGTTCTCCCAGGCGCTCTGCGCGGGGTCGCCGACGATCGTCCAGCTGGCATGCCGTCCGCGGCGGCCGAGCATCCGCCACTGCATCGGCGAGAGATCCTGCGCCTCGTCCACGACGATCAGCGCGTACTCGTCGTCCGGTTCGGTCCGCGCGGGACGGGCCGGCCGGTCGGAGGAGAGCCGGAGCTCCTGCATCTCGCCGGCTTCCGGGACGCGCCGCCGCGCCGCCGGCTGCGGCGCCCGCCCGAGCAGCACCCTCAGCTCGTCGAGCAGCGCGACATCCGCGACCGTAGGGTCGCCCACCGCGAACGACGCCGCCAGCAGCTCGACCTCCGCCCGGGTCAGTACCCCGCCGGCGTACCGGCCCAGGCGTTCCGGGTCACCCAACCAGCCGAACACGTCGGCCGGGGTGAGCACTGGCCACCACGCCCGGACGAACGCCACGAACTCGTTGCGGCCGCGGATCTCCTCGTCGAACCGCTCCCGGTCCCAGTGCGCGGGCGGCTCCGACCAGTCCATCGCCGTGTCCCACAGCGCCGCGACCAGGGCATCGACCACCCGGGCGCGCGAGGCGTTCGGCGGCGCCCCGCGCTGGTGCACCGCGCGCCGGACCTCGGCCAGCCGGCGTCCCTCCAGCCGCAGCACCTCACCGCCGTAGACGATCCGCAGGCTGGTCGGCGCCCCCGGCACCGCGTCCTTCACGGCCCGGGCCAGCACCCGCCGCATCCGCGACGATCCCTTGACGGCCGCCACCGCGGGACTGTCCCGGCGCACCGCCCGGACGTCCTCCACCAGCTCGCCCACCGCCCGCAGCACCACGCTGTCCTCGCCGAGCGACGGCAGCACCCGCTCGATGTACGTCATGAACGCCCGCGACGGGCCCACCAGCAGCACGCCGCCGCCGGTGAAGCGCCGCCGGTTCTGGTAGAGCAGGTAGGCGGCCCGGTGCAGGGCGACGGCCGTCTTGCCGGTGCCTGGTCCGCCCTCGATCAACGTCACCCCGGACGCCGGTGCGCGGACGGCCTCGTCCTGCTCGCGCTGGATGGTCGCGACGATGTCGCGCATGGTGTGGCCGCGGGCCCGGGCCAGCGTCGCCATCAGGGCACCTTCGCCCACCACCGGCATCGCCTCGGGTGCCGCGGCCGGGTCGAGCAGGTCGTCGGACACGCCGACCACCCGGGTGCCGGCGGAGTGGATCACCCGGCGGCGGACGACGTCCATCGGGTCCTCGGTGGTGGCCCGGTAGAACGCGGCCGCGGCCGGCGCGCGCCAGTCGACGACCATCGGCTCGTAGTCGGCGTCGCGGACGCCGAGCCGGCCGATGTGCCGGGCCTCGCCGTCGGTCAGGTCGAGCCGCCCGAACACCAGCCCCTCGTACTCCGCGTCCAGCGTGCGCAGGCGTCGGGCCGACTCGTAGACCATCACGTCGCGTTCGTACAGCGCGCCCTGGTTGCCGATCCGGGCCCGGCGGTGCCCGTCGGTCGCGATCGCGGCGGCATCGTCACGGACCTGTTCGAGCCGGACGTACACGCTGTCCACGTGCCGCTGCTCGGCCGCGATCTCGCGCTCGCTCAACGACGACCCGTCGGTCACTGTCCACCTTCGTCCGTCCGCCGGCCCGTGAGACCACGCGCCGCGCCACAGCGGCGCCGCCGCGGCCTTCTAGCGTAGGCAGCGGGTGCGAAGCCCCTGTAGGCAGCCAGGCCAGTATCCGCGCACGGCGGCACCCGGGCCCGGGTGCCGCGACCAGCCCGGTGCAGGACACGGCCTCTTGTCCGGCCCCGGTAGCCTGTCTTCCCGTGGAGCCCACCGAGAAGATCCGTGCCGTCGGCGACTCGCTGGCGGTGAACCCGCTCGATCCCAAGGACCTGCTGAGCACGTTCGGTCTGATCGGTGTGTGGGTCGTCCTGTTCGCCGAGACCGGCCTTCTGATCGGCTTCTTCTTCCCCGGCGACTCGCTGCTGTTCCTGGCCGGTGTCGCCGCCTCCGGTGTGGGCGCCGAGCTGATCGGTCAGCCGCTCAACCTCGCCGGGCTCCTGATCGGCGCACCGGTCTGTGCGATCGTCGGCGCCCAACTCGGCCACTACCTCGGCGCCCGGGTCGGTCGCGCCTTCTTCGAGCGTCCCGAGTCGCGTCTGTTCAAGCGGGAGTACGTAGAGAAGGCGGAGCACTACTTCGAGAAGTTCGGGCCCGCGAAGGCCGTCGTGCTGGCCCGGTTCATCCCGATCGTCCGGACGTTCCTCAACCCGGTCGCGGGCGTGCTGGAGATGCCGGCACGCACCTTCTTCCTCTGGAACGTGATCGGCGGCATCGTCTGGACCGACGGGCTCATCCTGGCCGGGTACTACCTCGGGGACGCGATCCCGGCCGAGACGATCGACCGGTACCTGCTGCCGGTGGTCGCGCTGATCATCCTGCTCTCCGTGCTGCCGATCCTCATCGAGATCGTCCGCGAACGCCGGAACCGCCGGCGCGCCGCGCAGGACGTCGGTTCCGGCCCGGTCTGACGACACCGCGGACCCACCTGGCGGTGCACCGGCCGACCACCCTGATAGCGTCGCGGCGAGCCGTACGCTGGGTCGAAGAGAGAACACCTCGGACGATGAACGATCCGACAGGCACCCTCGGCCGCTTCGCCGGTCTCCGAGTGATCCACCGCGCGCCGATGGTCGAGCTGCTGACCGGCTTCGACAAAACCGGCCGGCCGGTGACGGTCGTGGCGCTGACCGAGGAAGCCGGCAACGATCCGAGCTGGTGTGCCGCGCTGGCCGACGCGGTCGCCCAGGACTCCACCGCGATCGGGCCGATGGAGTCCTCGATCCACGAGGCCGACCTCTACGCCACCCGCCCGTGGGCGGCCAGCTACCCCGAGCCGGGCCGCCGGGGGGCGGAGCGGCTGCTCCACCGGTTGCCGGGCGCCTTGGCGGACGGCGCCGACCCGACCGAGTTGCTGCCCCGCACGACCGTGATGGACGTCCTGCGGGCCCAACAGTCCGCCGGACAACGCACGTCCGGCCCGATACCTCTGCCGGGCCACTCGGCAGCGCCCGCTCACCCCGGTGCCCCGCCGCCGCCCGCCAACAGCCCGCCGCCGCACCCTCCCGCGGGTCTGCGACTGTCGCACCCACCGGCCGGAGCGCCGCGGCACCTCGGCCAACCGTCGCCGACCGCCCAGGCGCTGTCGTTCGGACCTCCCACCCACACGCTCCGGCCCGGCGCCTTCCCGCCGCCGCAACCAGTGTCTCGGCCGGTGTCCCGGCTGGTGTCTCGGCCAGCGACCAACCCGAGGACCCCGCTCGTCATCGGGCTGATCACCGCCGTTACCGCGCTCCTCTTCGTCGTCGGCGGCGGAGTGGGGTACACCCTGCTCAGCAACCCGGACGAGACGGTTTCGGCCACGGCTGCCCCGCCTCCGACGCGCACCGCAGCGGCCACCCCGACACCCGGCTCAGCTCCGTCGGCCTCGCCGAGCCGTTCACCGCTCCCGGCCACCAAACCGGTGCTGAGGTCGGGGAAGTCGGTCAGCGTCGTGGGTCCGACCTTCCAGCCGGGCGATGCCACCTACACGTTCGCCTTCAACGGCTGGCCGTTCGCCTTCCGCGGCCCGTCCTCGTGGGGCTGCATCAGCGCGACTGTGCCGGGCGCTCCGGACGCCTACGCCTGGACGTGCCTGGACGAGAAGAACCCGAACGCCGGCCAGCGCGCCAACATCATGCTCCGACCGTGTCCGACGACGTGTGGCGACGCGGAGCAGAAGGCGATGAACAAGCTCTGGTTCGACAACGAGCCGCAGCGGGCCCGGTGGAAGGACCCCACCACCAGCTACATCGAGGATCCGGAGAACGCCCGGGGCAACTACTCCGTCGACATGAGCCACTTCTTCGGCGCCACGCCGGGCGGGCCGTTGCGGTGGCAGGTCGGCGTGTTCGTCGAGTCGCCACCCGCCACGAAAGGCGCCGTCCAGAAGGTTCTCAACGACGTCCGCTCCCAGACGCCCTGACCGGCCATCCGCCCGGGGCCGTACGCGGCGGTGGAGGGGCCGGCGTCGACGGGACGACGGCACCACTGCCGGGGGACGGCTGCCGGCGACGGACGTCCGCGGCTCAGGGACAGCCGACGCCCGGCGCCGTGTACAGGGGGTTCGCGGTGACCCAGGCCGGACGACCGTCGCGCAGCACCGTCCGGTAGCGCCGGTGCGTGTTGGTCTGCGGGTCCGACCAGAAGCGGGTTTCCTTGGGCCACGAGGCGGCGAGCTTCGAGCCCTTCGCCGAGGTGAAGACCCGGACGTCCTTCGCGATGACCCGGATGCAGAGACCGTTGGCGATTCCCGTGCCGGGGTCGTTCGCCGCGGGTGCGCGTCTGGTTGGCGCTGCCGACGGCGGGCGGCTCGTTGGCGCTGCGGACGGCGGCGCTGCGGACGGCGCGCTGGCCACCGGCCCCGCGGCCTGCCGGTCGGTGGCCCCCCGGCGAGCAGCCGCCCACGCGGCCAACATGGCGACGAGGACCAGCCCGACAACCACCGCCGAGAGAACCGGCCAGCGCCAACGGCGTCCGCCGGCCGCCGCCGGCGAGGGCGGGTGACCGGGCGGGGAGCTTCCGGGTGCTGTGGCCGGCATGCCGGGCCCCGGCTCGGTCGCGACGCCGGCGAGGGCCACCGTCGGCTCGTCCGCGGAACCGGCGGCCGCTGCCCGCGGGTCGGCGGCCAGCGCGTGACACGTCTCGGCCCAGCGCGAACGCCACACCTCCGGGTCGGCGTCCAATGCCTGGACCAGGGCCTGGGTCACCGGCCAGGTCGGCAGCCGGCTACCGTTCAGGGCTTCGGAAAGCACCGTGCGGCCGTAGCCGGTGCGCCGGCGGAGCTCGCGGTAGTCGGGCTTGCCCGCCTCGCGATAGAGGATCTGCAGACCGGCGGCGAACTCCCGGAGGGAGGATCTGCCCGCCGACGGGGCGTCATTCGGCACCGCTGGCGTCCTCCCGGTTCCCGCGGCCGTTACAGGCGGATGTTCGCGAAGCATCCGCGTCGTGTTCGCACCCCTGGGTCCCGGGGTGGTCCCTCGGCAGAATCCTGCTCGGCACCGGTCAAGTTACCCGGTTCCGTACACATCCGAGGGGAGATGTCGCATGTACCAGAACGTGCGGTACAGACGGAGTTGGATCCGGCGCCTGGCGTTACCGGCAGCGGCTTTCATCGCACTGGGAGCAGTGGCCACGGTGACGCCGTCGGCGACCGCCGAGGCGGCCGCGAAGCGGCCCAAGCTGCTGATCCGCTACCAGACGAAGGCAGCCTGCCTGGTCGTGCCGAACTACCCGAAGGAAGGCGTCGTCGGCAACCACGGCGGCTACTGGATCATCCCCGCCGGCCGGACGATCATCTGGCGCTACAACGTCAACGCCACCTGGGCCGTGGTCTCCGACCCGGCACGGGCCAAGAACACCTTCGCCTGGTGGGGCTTCGCCCCGCGTGCCTGCATCGGGAAGTCCATCGCCCAGTCGGAGTACCCGGCAGGCATCTCGGTGCCCTCGCGCATCCTGGAGGGACGCAGCCAGTTGCCCTCGGGTTGGCGGAAGGTCGACTTCAGGCAGTCGGGTGCGGGCATCATCGCCCACCACGTCCAGGTCAAGCACAACGGCACCATGCGCGACCCGGCCAACTTCGTGGTCGGCAACGTCTACAAGGGCTGGCACGTCCACCTCACCGGCGTCACCCGCGGCAACGGCTGGTGGATCCTCGTCTACGTCCCGAACGCCAAGCGCTGGGGCTACATCGAGTCGCGGAAGCTGCGCTAGCCACTCTCGACGCCTGCCTGGTGCACCCCGTCCAGACGGTCTCCGCCGGGACGGAGGAGATCCGGCCCGGGTCCGGCCTTGTGCGAGGCCGGACCCGGGCTGGATCTGGCGGTCCGGTCAGCTCGGGCCCGAGCGCGATCGGTCGGGCGGAGGTCGCTCAGTCGAGGCCGAGGTCGGCGCGGGTGAACGCGGCGCGGTAGTCCAGACCGGCGGCCTCCACCGCCGGGCCCGCACCGCGGTCGACGAGGACCGCCACCCCGGCCACCCTGGCGCCCGCCGCGCGCAGCGCGTCCACCGCGGTGAGGACGCTGCTGCCGGTCGTGGAGGTGTCCTCGACGGCGAGCACGCCGCGGCCGGCCACCTCCGGGCCTTCGATCCGGCGCTGCAGGCCGTGCGCCTTCTCCGACTTCCGCACCACGAAGGCATCCAGTGCGCGTCCCCCGGCGGCCGCTGCGTGCAGCATCGCGGCCGCCACCGGGTCGGCGCCCAGCGTGAGGCCACCGACCGCCTCGTACGTCCAGTCGGCGGTCAGCTCCAGCATCGCCCGCCCGATCAGCGGTGCCGCGGCGTGGTGCAGGGCCACCCGCCGCAGGTCGAGGTAGTAGTCGGCCTCGCGACCGCTGGAGAGCACCACCCGTCCGTGCACCACGGCGAGGTCGAGGATCAACGTCCGGAGGGCGTCCCGTTCGGTCGGATCCGCGGCGGACGCCGCGTCGTCGGTTCCCTCGGTCACGTGCCCGCCACGCCGGGGCTCGACAGTTCTGCCACGGCCGCCGCGTCGTCAGCTCTCTCGCTTCGCTCGCTCACGTCGGCAGCCTAGAGGAGGCCGGTCCGTCGCCTGGGCGCCCGCTGGACGCAGAGCCGAACGGGGCCGGAACACCAATCGGGCCGTTCCCGCACCAAGGAACGGCCCGACTGGCACAGCGTCATGAACGACGAACTCTCGCACTTGGGAGTAAACGCACCCGTAGCGCCGACGGGCTACGGGGAGGGCTCCCCAACGCCCCCGCCGGCGAGGACGGCCCGCTCCTTGGCGGGGTCCAGGCCGTTCCGCGGCAGGCCGGGCCGGGACGGCGGGTCGGCATGGCGGCCCATCCAGCTCCAGGTGTCGGTCACCGTCTGCCGCAGCGGCCGGAGTTCCAGCCCCGTCCGCAACGCCGGTCGCACGTCGACGTCCCAGGCGGTGCGGGCGACGTCGTGCGGCAGCCACAGCGGCAGCTCGCTCCAGGGCTCGATGCCCGCGTCGAGCAGTTGCTGGTCGTCCACCCAGCGGAAGGTGGCCTGCGACCCGGTGGCCCGGCGGCACTCCGCCAGCATCTCGCCGAAGGTCTGGGTGCCCGTGGGCGCCGCCACGGCGAACGCACCGGCGACGCGTTCCCGCCCGCACCGCAGCATCCAGGCGGCCATGTCGCGGACGTCGACCAGCCCGAGCTCCTGGTCGGGGTCGCCCGGCGCCAGCACCTCGCCACCGCGGGCGACCCGCCGCAGCCACCAGGACAGCCGGTGGGTGTTGTCGGCTGGTCCGACCTGGAGGCCCGACCGGTTGTGGGTGGCCGCACCGGGGAACGACTCCTCGACCGCCCGTTCGCAGCCGGCCTTGAGCACGCCGTAGTCGCCGTCGTCGGGACCGGCGTCCGCGCGGCACTCGTGCACGGCGGAGCCCTCGCGCACCGGAGCACCGGGCCAGGCCGGGTGGACGTTCACGGTCGAGACGAACACGTAGTGCCCGACCCGTCCGGCGAGGGCCCGCGCACCCAGTCCGACGTCGCGGGGCACGAATCCCGAGGTGTCGACGCACACGTCCCATTCGCCGCCGGCAAGCGCCGCCAGGCCGTCGGCCGTGGTGCGGTCGCCGATCCGCGCGTCGACGTCCGGTGCGGCCGGACCGGAGACGCCGCGGGTGAGCGCGGTGACCTGCCAGCCGTCCGCGAGGGCGGTCTCCACCACGGCCCGGCCGAGGAACCGGGTGCCGCCGAGCACGAGAAGTCTCATGCCGCGACCATGCCCGGCCGGACGCGCCACACCCACAGGTTCCGCCGAGAGCGATCACGCCCTCGGCGTAACCGTGCGGGCTACCGCACCGAATCGGTTCTGGCTACTTCGGTTCCGGGCGGCCGGCCCGGCGGGTGGCGGCCCCGATGAAGCGGTGGAAGACCGGTCGGGGCGTGTGCCGCAGCACGCCGGTGATGAGCTTGTACTGCGCGCCGGGCACGCTGACCGGACGGCGGCGACGCAGGTCGGCGAGGCCGGTGCGGACCACGGCGTCGACGTCGAGCCACATCCGGTCGCTGATCGAGTCGGTCGGGATGCCGGCCCGGCCGTGGAAGCCGGTGTCGACGAACCCCGGGCACAGCGCCGTGACCCGCACACCCTTCGGGCGCAGCGCGAGATGCAGCGACTCGCTGAAGTTCGTGACCCACGCCTTGCTCGCCGAGTAGGTGGCGCCGGGTGAGATCGGCCCGAACCCGGCCACCGACGACACGTTCAGGATGTCGCCCCGCCCGCGCGCGATCATCCCCGGGACGACGGCGTGCGTCAGCCGCATCACCGCGAGGACGTTGAGCCGGATCATCCGGTCCTCCTCGGCGACGTCGTTGCGCAGGAAGGACGTGCTCAGTCCGATGCCGGCGTTGTTGACGAGCAGGTCGACCGGCCGGTCGGCATCGGTGAGCCGGGCCTCCACCGCCGCGCACCCGGCCTCGGTCGCCAGGTCGGCCGGGATCACCTCCACCTCGACGCCGTGCTCCTCGCGCAGCTCGGCGGCGAAGGCGTCCAGGCGGTCGGGGTCGCGGGCGACCAGGACCAGGTTGTGGAACTCCACCGCGAGGCGACGCGCGAAGGCGGCACCGATACCCAGGGTGGCTCCGGTCACGAGTGCGGTGGGCACGGGTCACTCCCTCTGGAGTCGAGGACGGGGGTCGGGGTGCGGGGCCACGGTCGCCGGCGCCTGGACGGCATCGGGTCAGCGGCCCGGACGGAAGTACGCGGCGGACGCCGGCAGCACCAGCAGCATGGTCACCAGGAGGTAGATCACGAACGTCAGGGTGGTGGACGCATACGAGTACGCCACGTACCAGCCCGGCCCCTCGGTGGCACCCGAGACGGTGCCGAGAGCCCCGATGCCCGTGCAGCACAACCCGATCCCACAGAAGATCCAGGTGAGGATCCGGCCGACGTTGTTGCCCCGCAGGTTCAGGAACGCCAACGTCAGCAGTCCGACCGCGACGACGAGGGCGATCCCGATCAGCAGCACGATGATGAAAGTGGTCGCGTCGCGCGCCGCCGTGTCGCCCGCGGGAGTGCCGGCGTCCTCGGGGGAGGACGCAATGATGGAGTCCTCGAGGTACTGCCGGTTCGCCACCAGGAGGCCGGCGCCGACCAGGCTCAGCCCGACCTGCAGGAGCATCAGGGCGACCGCGAACGTCACCGTGCCGGGCCGGGCCGGGCGGACCGGTGCCGCGGCGTAGGGCCCGGACCACGGCGGCATCCCGCCACCCGGCGGCATCCCGTAGGTCATGGAGCGTCTCCTCGGACGATGAGTCGGGCCGCCGCCTCGCCCGGCGACCCAGTCAGTGACCTCGGTATTACACCCGACATCCAACTGTCTGGCCACGAACTGGGTCCGACCGGGCCGCGCCCGGACGCGTCGACGGGCCCCGACCACGGAAGGTCGGAGCCCGTCAACCGAGGTCGGAAAGGACCTACCCCTTCGGCCGCGGACGGAAGAAGGCGTTGGACGGCGGCAGCAACAGCAGCACGATGATGCCGAGGTAGATCAACACGCCCACCACGTTCATCACCAGGGACATCGTCGTGTACCAGCCCGGTGCGGCGTCGCCACCGCCCTGGGTGAAGCCGAGGCCGGTGCAGCACAGCAGGATCCCCGTCACCACCCAGGTGACGATCCGGGCGACGTTGTTGCCGCGCAGGAGCAACGGCACCAGCACCGCGAACGCGACGACGAGAACCACGGTGGCCGCGACGATGCTGATCATCGTGAACGTCATCGCCGCGTCCACCGCGTCGGCGCCCGCCGGCTGCTTGCTGTCCTCCAGGGCGCGCTGGGTGACGGCCTTCAGGACGTCCTGGTTGGCCAGCAGGATGACCATGCTGACCAGGCTCAGCACGACCTGGAGGATCATCAGGCCGGCCGCGAGCGTCACGGTGCTCGGGCGGTCGGGCCGGGAGACGGGCATCTCCCCGGGCACCGGTGGTGGCGGCATGCCGCCCCCGGGCGGCGTGCTGTCGGTCATGGAACGTCCTCTCGGCGGGCGGACCGCGCCTCAGGTGTCCCACGAGGCACGACTGTGCACACCGGTATACCCCTTTTCGAGGCCGCGCATGCCGGGGACGGCCGCGAATCGGGCAGGATTCCCCGTGTCGGCCGCGGCCCACATTGCTGGAGGTCGTTGATCGCGTCCGTTCACCTCGCGCCGGTCGGCGTCCGGTTGGCGCTGGCCTTGGTCCGGAAGGTCCCGCGACCTGGTTCGGCCCCCGGCTGCGACACGTCAGTAGTACGCGCGGACAGCGTCCCAGCCGGGGTCGAGACGCCAGTCCAGGTGCACCGGCCGGGGCTGCTGTGCTGACCACGTGGCCACCTGGTCGCGCACCACCCCGTCGGAGTCGGCGTAGAGGTGCAGGGTGCGCAGCCCGGGCGTGGTGGCCACCGCCACCAGTGCGGCCGAGGAACCCAGCCGGGCGGCCAGACCCTCGGTCAACGCGTCCAGCGCCGGATGCTCCGCCACGCCGGAGTAGCCGTCCACGGCGGAGTAGCCGTCCACGGCGGAGTAGCCCTCCTCGGCGGAGTGGCCCTCCTCGGCGGGAACGAACGGGATCCGGACCGCCCCGTGCAGGTCGAACAGCGGATGGTCCAGCCGGGGGAACGGCACCCGCAGCCGCACCTGGATCGGCCGGTCGGCCTCGTCCAGGCCCTCGGTGACGGTCCACTCCCGGCCGGTGAACCGCTTGGTGAGGTCGCCCACGGCCTCCCGCAACCCGGTGACGTCGACGTCCCGGCCGGCACCGGCAACGTCAGCACCGGCGGTGTCGGCACCGGCGACCCGGACCTCGCCGAGCCAGCGCTCCACGTCGTCCTCCCCGAGTGCCCAGTCGAGCAGCAGGAAGGACGCCTGGAGCCGGATCAGGTCGTCGAGGTGGCCGAAGTCCGGGTGCCAGACGCGGACGTGGACGCGGGCCCGCTCGGTGTCGGTCTCGACGGCGAACCGCGCCAACGCCGGCCGGAACGCGCGGCCGCCGAGCGGCACCTCGCCGGCGTAGGCGCCCGGGTCGGGCGGGCGGGCCGGGTGGTACTCCCACTCGCTGTCCGGACCGGGCCCGGCCCGCAGCCAGCGTTCGGTGACCGGACGCAGTGCCGGCGAGCCCTCCGGGCTGAGCACCAACGCGTGTCTGGCCTGCCGGCCGCGGGTCAGTTCCCAGGCCAGCTCCGGGTGGATGCCGTGCACCCGGTTGGTGAGTGTGTGGTGCAGCCTGCGCAGGTCGTCGCGGACCAGGGCGGCGGCGACCTGGTCCCTGGCGCGGGCCCACCAGGCCCAGAACGCCGCGATCCCGTCGCGGGTGTCGCGCGGGTGGCGGGCGAAGAGCACCATCCCCGCATCCTGCCGCACCCTCGGCGCAACCGGCGACCGGCGGCGGTCCCGCGGCGGCGGGTCCGCGGCGGCGGGTCAGGCGAAGATCAGCCCGGCGATCCAGGTGACCGCGACGGCCATGCCGGCGGCGAGCTCGATCATGACCGACAGGCCGGTGGCCTTCAGCGCGGCCCAGGTCGGCGGCCAGGCCGTCCGGAAGTCCTTCAGCCGGGCGGCCTCCGCGAGCCAGACGCCCAGCACGAAGCCGATCGGCAGCCCGACGAGCGGCACGACGAAGAACCCGACAATGCCGAGCACGAGGCCGGCGAAGAGCGAGAGGTTGGGGACGCCGCTCTGCTTGAGGTTTCGTCCCGGCCAGGCGTACTTCACCACCGTGCCGACCACGACGAACACCGTGACCAGACCCAGCACCAGCCACCGGCCCCACCCGGCGTCGGCCACGATCGCCCAGACCAGCACCGACACCCAGCACAGCACGAGGCCGGGCAGCACCGGGAGCACGGTCCCGAACAGCCCGACCAGGATGCCGATCCCGGCCAGCACGGTGACAGCGGTACTCAGGTCGGTGAGGTCCACCGGCTCACTGTGCCCTACGTCCGGGCCGTCCGTTCGGCAACGCCCCGATCTCAACCGTGCCGAAGACATGCCGTAGCTGTGCAAGGTCGCATACGGCTGATGTGACCGGCAGGTACGGTGAGTTGACCCCGGCACGTCGAACGGGGCGCGCGGCTTCAGTCAGGTTGCCGTGACGGTTGCCGGCCGTCCGGGGCGGGTGGGAGGGAGCGTTCCGTGCGGACGACGAGGGACCAGCGTGGCCGCCGTACCCTCCGGGCGGCCGGCCTGACGGCACTGGCCGCCGCGGCCGTGCTCCTCGCCGGGTGCGGAACCACCACGGGCACGTTCGCCGAGGTCGACTCCCCGGGGCGCAGGATGAGCGTCGCGCTGACCCAGCTGGCCGGTGCGCCCGGCGTCCGGGTGGCCGGCACGGTGGTCGACGGCTCGGGTCAGGACCTCACCCTCGACGTCCGGCTGCTCGACAGCGGCGAGGGCCGCGGCGTCCTCAAGAAGGCCGGCAAGCAGGCCGAGGTGATGGTCGTCGAGGACGCCACGTACGTGCGCGCACCCGCCGCCTGGTGGGGGTCCGACGCCCGCGCGCAGCTCTACAAGAACGTGTGGGTGAAGGTCGCGGAGACCGAGCCCGGCCTCGACCTCGCGACGGCGCTGCGCCCCGGCGCGCTGGGCAAGCGGCTCCTGCAGACGTTCGGCAAGGCCCGCCTCGGCTCCACCAAACCCGAGGTGAGCACGCTCGACGGCGTCGAGGTGGAGAAGATCAGTACGCCCGACGGCGACCTCTTCGTCACCACCGCCAAGCCGTACCGGGTGGTGAAGGTGGTCGGCAAGGCGGTCACCGGCGCCGACCCGTCCCGCAGCGAGCGCGCCGAGCTGACCGTCACGCCGGCCGACGACGACGAGGCCGCGGCCTTCGCGGCCGACGTGGCGAACGGCGTCCGCGTCCTGGCCAAAGGGGCCTACGACTCGCTCGTCCGGATCGACGCCACCACCAAGATCAGCGGTGCCTGCAACGTCGCGGGCTGCACGATGCGGTGGAACGTCACCAACGCCTCCGGCGCGGCCGCCACCGTGGTGATGCGCGCCTCGGTGCACACCAACCGGGAGCTCGGCAAGTGCATCACCGCACCCAGGCCGGTGGCGCCGGACGCCAGTCTGCCGGTGGCCTGCCGGATCACCAGCAAGGCATGGAGCGACTTCTACCGCTCGGCCACCGCGCCGAGCAGCGCTCCCCGACGGACGCCGTACGCCCTCCGGGCCACTGCCAGCGCGGTCTTCCCGGCGCCGAAGGCCGCGTCCTGCCGGTACGGGGCCGGTGCCGTTCCCGCGGGCTGCCCCGACCTCACCGTGACACCGGAGGGTCTCGACCGCGCGGCCGACAGGTACGCGTCCGCGTGGTTCGGCACGGCCCCCGCGACCGACGCGCAGAAGGCCGAGTACCGGCGGCTGGTCGAGCGGGCGGCGTCGAGCCGGGAATGCTTCCCGTGGTCGGCTCGGGCCGGGTCGGCGACCGCCCAGACCACGTCCTGCCTCAGCGAGGTCGACGGCAGGCAGATCGCGGTCCAGTACGACCGGGCCACCGGCAAGCTGGCCACGGCGTTCCCCCCGACCGACAAGCAGCTCACCGAGATGCGCCGGGCCCGCACCGGCAAGTAGCGGTGCTGACGCCGCTCGCGGCGGTGGGGCTGGCGGTGGTGATGGTCGGCGCGGCCGTCGCCCACACCCGGCTGCGGGAGCCCCGCAACGTGGCGGTGAACGCGGTGCTGTTCGTCCTCTGTCTCCCGGTGGCCGCCGGCCGGTTCGCCGAGCTGTAGGCCGATAATGGCGGCATGAACGCACGGAAGCGCCGAGCCGCGGTCGGCAGCGCCGTCTTCTTCGTCGCCGCACCCTGCGTGGTGGCCGGCGTGCTGCCGTGGTGGATCAGTGGACGGATGTTCGAGCCGCCACGGTCGGGGCTCGCGGCCGTGCCCGTGGTGCTGGGCGGCGTGCTGGTGGCCGCCGCCCTGGTGGTGCTGGTGCGCGCGTTCGTGCGGTTTGTCGACGAAGGCCTGGGGACGCCGGCTCCGGTGGAGCCCACGGAGCGGCTCGTGGTCGGGGGCGACTACCGCCACGTCCGCAACCCGATGTACGTGGCGGTCGTGACCATCGTTCTGGGGCAGGCGCTCCTGTTCGGCTCGTGGGCTCTGCTGACGTACGCCGTGCTGGGCTGGCTGGTGATGGCGTCGTTCGTCCGCTGGTACGAGGAGCCGGTGCTGCGCGAGCGCTACGGCGCCGAATACGAACGCTACCGCCGCCACGTCCGGGCGTGGTGGCCACGCCTCCGCCCCTGGACGGTCTCGTAGCGCGATGGAGTCACGTACCGGAACGGCAGGACGGGACGGGGGACCTTGTAGTCCTGCCGGGAGTCGAACGGCGGGTCGATGTAGACCAGGTCGACCTGGCCGGCCAGCTCGTCGGCCAGGCTGGCCAGCACGTGCAGGTTGTCGCCCCAGATCAGCCGGTTGCGCCAGCCGTCCGCCGCATCCTCGCCGATCTCGGCCGGCCCGCCCTGGAACAGCGTGCCCCGGTCGCCGCGCGGCGCGTTGACGGTCTCTACGACCTGCAACGGGAGACGCAGCCGCGGAACCTCCGCGCTCTTGCCGTCCCAGACCAGCCGCACGCCCGCCATGACCACTCCCGCCCTCGCCACCGGCCCTCATTCAACCGCACCGACAGCCCCCGAGCCGATCGTCCACAGCGGGCCACCGCGACACGTCCCCACGAAGGCTCGACCGCCGGCGACGTCAGGACCCGGCAGCCCGCCTGGTGAGAAACCGCGCGAGCGCGGCGACGTAGCGTCCGTACCCGTCCCGGGCGAGCGGTACGCTCGCGGCCACGAGGTCCAGGTCGATGTCGACGTATTCGTGAACCAGGACGTTCCGCAGCCCGGCGCTGGGCGCGAGTTCGGCCGCGAGCTCCTCGTCCAGCGCCCCGGCCCGGGCAGCGGCCGCGAACGACTCTCGGTAGGTCGCCGGGGCTCGTCCCTCGATCACTGAGGCGATGTGGCCGTTGATCGCCACAGCGAGATCGACCAGCTGGGTAAGAATCCGCTCGACCGCGTGCCGGAGCAGTCGATCAGTCCGCAACCGTTCCGCGGTTGTCTCGCCCACCTGGTCGAGGTCGGCGAGAAGTAGCCGGATCAGCCGCAGCTTCTCGCCGAGGACATCGACGTCCAGCTCGGGCGGTGT
Source organism: uncultured Actinomycetota bacterium (assembly GCA_963740255.1). GTDB lineage: Bacteria > Actinomycetota > Actinomycetes > Mycobacteriales > Cryptosporangiaceae > CAVUDO01. The sequence goes on from CAVUDO010000005.1 coordinate 103,508, forward strand.
CATCCGGCCATCAGACCGAGGTCGAGCCGGCGAAGCCAGGCAGTGTCCATCCGTTCGCCGGTCGCGGCCATCTGCGCCTTCGCGTACAGCCCCGATGTCGCCTGGTAGAGGGGAACAACCCCTACCAGCGCCCGCTCGCGAGCGACCGGTCCGGCGCGACCCAGGTCGAGCAGATCGATCTTCGAGGTGCCGGCCAGCGACGCCAGATCGTCCAGAAGCGCCAGGACACCGCCTGCGTGGTCGCGGGCGAAGCGGTAGGCGACGTCGAGGTCGGCCGGCTCGCCTTCAGCCCTGGCCGCACTGCCGAACAGCACGAGCAGGTCCACCCCGTGACTGCGGCAGACCCGTTCCAGCTCACCGTTCTCGGCGGCGGCCAGAAGGCGGGCGGCGGCCTCGCGAACGGTACCCACCGCGTCACCGTAACGCGGCATCTGGCCAGGTCGGGCGTTCGAGGGCTGTGACACCCCAGTCAACGGCCGTGGATTCCGGCTCATCCCGCGTCGTCCGCCGCCTTCTCGAGCCGTACCGTGGTGGCATCGGCGAGCTTGCGTGCCTCAGCGAGGAACCCGTCCAGGCCGGCCTCGTCGAGGTCCTCGTCCTCCACCAGCCCGATCAAGAGTGCGATCTGGGCACGAGCCTTCGCCTCTTCGTCCATGTCTTCAGCCGACCCGCGGCCCAGCACCGCCATCGTGAGCCGTTCCGCCGCCTGCGGATCGACATCCTCCGCAGCATCGTCGATGCCGACACGTACCTCGGCCACGAAACGGATGACGTCGGCGACGGTCCATTCCAGGCCGAATCGCCGACGCGCCGCCTCGTAGAACGAGGCCGCGATCAGGACGTTGAACCCGTCCGCGGTGCCGGTCTGCTCCATCTGCTCGACCAGCTGGTCGTACTCGTCGACATTGATCGTAAGCATCGCCCGAAGTACCGCAACATGAAGGTCAGCTATCACTGAGTGATTCCCTCTCGTTCCAGGCGCGGCGGGTCAGACTCAAGCCCTCTAACCTGTCGCCATCCATTCATCGGCAAGGTCGCGGGCTTCCTGCATGAATTCATCCAAACCGGCGCTGTCAAGTCGCTCATCGGTCATCATTGCCCCCAAGAGAAGCACTTCGGTCCCCACTACCGTGTTGGTGTCGAGATCAGGGATCAGCCCTTCCCCCTGAGCAGCCAGAATCAGCCGCTCGGCCACCCGTGCGTCGACATCGCTGCCGCTCTGATCGAATCGGCTTCGGGCGTCTGCCACGAACTGGACGATCTCGGCGACCGTATAGCCTTTACCGAACCGCCTGTCGACCGCTTCGAAGAACGCTGCTTGGATGAGAGTGTTGTACGGCTCCCAGTTGCCACGCTGTTGAAGGATATCGAGAGCCCGGTCGTGCTCATCGAAGTCGCCAGCCAGCAACGTCCGGAGGGCTGCAACATGCTCATCACTTACTTTCACCGCGACGTCCCCTTCGTTCCGAATACTTTCTTCTAAACCAACGTCCAAATTCTATAACTACGACCGCAGCCACCACAGCGCCGGCCGCCAGGTCCGGTGCGCTGGCTGGCTTTTCTGCCGAGGATATCTTCGGTTGATGAGGTGTCGCCGTCGACTGGCTCGTCGGTGGTCGGTGGAACATGCCATTCTTGAGCAAGGTGGCGTTCTGTTTCGTCGCGTCCAGGCATTGGTCGGCCTTACGATGACTGGTACGACGGAACTGCGCCCTTTTGGATCTCCTCGGATCCCATTCCTCGTGTTCGCCGAAGGCTCTGGTGCCGGGGCGGTCGGCGGGGTCTGGGACCTTGTCGCCGGTGCCGGCGGTGAGAGGGCCTGGTGGGCCGAGGCCGGGTCGCGGGGATGGCGCCCGCCGGCGCCATCCCCGGTCAGAAATTTCCGGTCTGCCGCGCCTCGGAAATCGTCTCCTCGGTCACCCGCTTCGCTCCGCCGACCACCGCCACCAACGGCACCAACGCCTGCTTCACCTGATCGACCATCGCCACCAACGGCCCCGGCTGCCCACCCTTCAACACCGCCGCGACCTGCGACTTCACCCCGTCGACCTCCCGAACCACCCCGGCAATCCCCGCCGCAGTCGACCCGATCCGCTCCGCCACCGGAGTCAGCCGCGACACCACCTCACCCGGGCTACTGTCGGCGTCGACCTGACCGACCATGCCCACGGTCTCCGTCGCCGCCGTCACCATCCCCGCCAGCATCGCCTGCACCCGCCCAAGCCGCTCCGGACCTGCGACATACCGTCGGCCACCCCCCGGAACCCCGACCCGGCCGCCCGCTTCTGCACCTGCTCGGCCCGGCTCGCCGCACCCGCCGCCGCGTTCTGCGCCTTGCCCAACCCCGCCAGCACCTGCCGTAAGTCCGCGACGATCCTGCCCACATCCGCCACCCGCACGCCCCCTGCCCACCACGACCCGACGAAGCCCCAGAGCATAGGGCCACCGCCACGGCCGGTCACCGCGATTGCCGTCGCTCGTACGGTTCCGTCGTCCGGAACCGAGCTGACCGGCAGACGCGAGGTGGTGGCCGCGAACCGGAATCAACGGTCAGGGCGCACCGGCGGCGTTGTCGGAATCTACGATGCGCTGGACGAGCCTCCAGACGGCGCTGTGCGGCCGATGCGGGGCCGTCTCGCGCTCGGCGTGGAGCCTCTCGCCGCGGGAAATCGCCGCCTGGATGCCCGGCGCGAAGTCGGCGAAGTTCAGTGCTTGCTTGTCGTAGCGGGGCAGATGGCGACGGAGGCGGCGAACGGCCTCCGGGTAGCCGTCGCAGCGCTCTGGCGGGTCTTCGAAATGGAGCAACAGCCACAGCTCAAAGCACGGATTCGACACCGCGAGCTGTATTCCGCTCGCTCCGGCTGCCGCCGTAGCTTCGGGGACATCGGGGAACTGATCGACGTCCACCACACACCACACCTCGTCGTACTCGTCGTCGTGATGGGCGAGGCGGCGTCGGGTGTGCTCGACGATCTGGCTCGGCGAGCCGACGGTGCTCTTGACCTTCATCTTGACGTTGGCAGCGCGACAACGCTGTTTCAGACCGTTCAGATACGCAGGCTCAGTCGCCGCACCGCAGCAGACGACGAGAATACGGGCGCGTGGTTCGCGGCGGCCGGCAGTCCGGCGGTCCCGCGGCGCCTCACGCCGGAAGCGCGCCACGGCCGCGTTCGAACGCCTCGTCATCCAGCACCGGCACCGCGCCGTAGCTTCCACCCAGATAGCGCCGCTCGGGATTCTCGCCTTGCCGCGGACGGAACTCCGTCAGCGGGAAGAGCCTGGACGCGCCGTCCGACCCCTTCTCCACGAACCACACCTCGTCACGACGCAACGAGTCTCGCCCAAGCGCGGTGCCGAGCAGGGACGTGTCATGCGCGGAGAAGATCAACTGCGCGTGGTGCGGATTGCTCTCGACCGACTGGAACATCCCGATCAACTTCGCGGTGAGCAAGCGGATGCAGGCTGCTGTCCAACTCGTCGACGACGAGCACGCCGCCCACTTGGAGGACTCGCAGAGTCGACCCACACCAGTCCGAACCAGGCGAGCGTGCCTCGCGACTCGTCTTCCAGCGGGAAAGCAGTTCCTCCGGCGTGGATGAATTGAAACCGCGCATCCGCGTTGAGAGTCTGCGCGGCTTCAAGCCGTCCTCCGAAATGCGGCTCAGTGCCTGCAGGAATCGAGATCGCGATCTGTCTGCGAAAAGGAGGCTGGTAGACCGATGCGGATCTCTGGCTCGGCCTCAGCCTCAGCCGAGGCGGCGAATCATATTGCAGCTACGCAACTCGGTCACGCGCCTGCGAACATCTCAGCGATCCGCCGATAATCGTGGGTCGGATCAGCCATCTCATCCGAATATCGAAAATCCCCACATCAGCTGCACGGACCAACTCGGTCAAGCGATCTGCGAGTTCCGGCGACTCGACGTAAACGCCTGATAGTCGTGAGCAGACGGCGGCAGTCCGGCGTCCGGATCGACAATGCTCATCGAGCGCCGGAACCATCGGTAGACCGGAAGAAACACCTTCAAGCCTACGTGAGCGGCCACGCTCAGCATCAATGCATTCGGCCTGGTCAGCTCTTCCAATGCGGACTTGTGCCCAGTAACCGTTCTGCCGAACTCGATTGCTCCATCTACCCGCGTGAAGAGGATCCGCTTCTTGCCGCGCGGGATAGGAGTGCAGCCACTCCTCCACTATCTCGGAGTCGTTCATGCCGAAGCCGTAGACGTACCGGACGCCGCTCGGCGACCAAGTCGACCTCGAACCACGATGGCTCTTCGACGGCGCTGGCGTCGCAGCCTGAACGGCTGTCTGGGGATGCGGTCTTCGGGGTCCCAGCGCCGGTAGGAATCGCTCGGACAGCAGACACCATGAACGTCAACGCGTCGAGAACGTTCGACTTGCCCGACGCGTTCGCCCCGTAGAGGCCGGCCACCGTGAGGGCGGCCGGTCGGCTCTCCTTCTCGTAGACCGGCAGGAGCAAGAGCTCCTGTTGGTCCCTGAACGACCGATGGTTGGCGAACCGGAAACTACGCAGCATGAGCTACCTCACCTGAAAACTCACCCGATAACTTCGCCATCATGCAGGAAACCTGCGCAGATGTCAGCTTATCTTGCGTCCAGGCGTCATGAGGGCCCAGGCGGTGGCGGGTTACGCGGGGCGCACGTCCAAAGTCGCGCCAGCAGACGCCACGTCGACCAGGACCGTGTCGCCGTCGCGGATCTCGGCGGCCAGGAGCTTCATCGCCAGCTGGTCGCCGATGGACGACTGCACCAGGCGCCGCAGCGGTCGGGCGCCGTAGAGCGGGTCGTAGCCGTTGAGCGCCAGCCAGTCCCGGGCCGGCGGCGGTCACCTCCAGGGTGAGCCGCCGGTCGGCCAGGCGCCGGGCCAGCAGGTCGAGCTGGATCTCCACGATCCGGCCCAGGTGCTCGGTGCCGAGGGTGTGGAACACCACCACGTCGTCCAGCCGGTTGAGGAACTCCGGCTTGAACGCCTGCCGCACCACCCCCATCACGGCGTCGCGCCGCTGCGTCTCGTCCAGCGCGGGGTCGGCGATCAACGACGAACCCAGGTTGGACGTGAGCACCAGGATGACGTTGCGGAAGTCGACCGTGCGCCCCTGGCCGTCGGTGAGCCGCCCGTCGTCGAGCACCTGTAGCAGCACGTCGAACACGTCCGGGTGGGCCTTCTCCACCTCGTCCAGCAGTACGACGCTGTACGGCCGGCGGCGGACGGCCTCGGTGAGCTGGCCGCCCTCCTCGTACCCGACGTACCCGGGCGGGGCGCCGACGAGCCGGGCCACCGAGTGCTTCTCGCCGTACTCGCTCATGTCGATGCGCACCATCGCGCGGTCGTCGTCGAACAGGAACCCGGCCAGCGCCTTGGCGAGCTCGGTCTTGCCGACGCCGGTCGGGCCGAGGAACAGGAACGAGCCGGTCGGACGGTCCGGGTCGGCCACGCCGGAGCGGGCCCGGCGGACGGCGTCCGAGACGGCCTTGACCGCCTCGGGCTGGCCGACCAGCCGCTTCCCGAGCTCCTCCTCCATCCGGAGCAGCTTGGCCGTCTCGCCTTCGAGCAGCCGGCCCGCCGGGATGCCCGTCCACGCGCTGATCACGTCGGCGATGTCATCAGGGCCGACCTCCTCCTTGACCATCGGCTCGACGGCCTCGGCACTCTCCGCGGCGGCCGTCAGCTCGGCCTCCAGCGCGGGGAGCTGCCCGTACAGCAGCTCGGACGCCCGCCCCAGGTCGCCCTCGCGCTGGGCCCGTTCGGCCTGACCGCGCAGGTCGTCGAGCTGCTTCTTCAGCTCGCCGACCCGGTTGAGGCCGGCCTTCTCCTGGTCCCAGCGGGCGGTCAGGGCGGCCAGCTTCTCCTGCTGGTCGGCCAGGTCGCGGCGCAGCCGGGCCAGCCGCTCGGCCGACGCCGCGTCGGACTCCTTGGCCAGCGCCAGCTCCTCCATCCGCAGCCGGTCCACCGCACGCTGCAACGCGTCGATCTCCACCGGCCGGGAGTCGATCTCCATCCGCAGCCGGGACGCCGACTCGTCCACCAGGTCGATCGCCTTGTCGGGCAGGAACCGGCCGGTGATGTACCGGTCGGACAGGGTCGCGGCGGCCACCAGGGCGGCGTCGGTGATCCGGACGCCGTGGTGCGCCTCGTACCGTTCCCGCAGGCCGCGCAGGATGCCGATGGTGTCCGGGACGCTCGGCTCACCGACGAACACCTGCTGGAAGCGGCGCTCCAGGGCGGGGTCCTTCTCGATCCGCTCGCGGTACTCGTCCAGCGTCGTCGCCCCGACCATCCGCAGTTCGCCCCGGGCGAGCATCGGCTTGAGCATGTTGCCGGCGTCCATCGAGCCCTCGGCCGCGCCGGCGCCCACCACGGTGTGCAGCTCGTCGATGAACGTGACGACCTGCCCGTCGGAGTCCTTGATCTCGGTCGAGGACGCTCTTGAGCCGCTCCTCGAACTCGCCCCGGTACTTGGCCCCGGCCACCATCGCGGCCAGGTCGAGCGCGACCAGCCGCTTGTCCTTCAGCGACTCCGGCACGTCGCCGGCCACGATGCGCTGGGCCAGGCCCTCGACCACGGCCGTCTTGCCCACCCCGGGCTCGCCGATCAGAACGGGGTTGTTCTTCGTGCGGCGGGAGAGCACCTGGACGACGCGGCGGATCTCGGCGTCCCGGCCGATCACCGGGTCGATCTTGCCGTCGCGGGCACGCTGGGTGAGGTCGATGCCGTACTTCTCCAGCGCCTGGTAGGTGCCCTCCGGGTCGGGGCTGGTGACCCGCCGGTTGCCGCCGCGGACGGTGGCGAACCCCGCGACCAGCGCGTCCTCGGAGGCCCCGGCGGCACGCAGCCAGTCGGCCACCTCGCCGCCGGCCCGGGCCAGTCCGGCCAGCAGGTGCTCGGTGGAGACGTACTCGTCGCCGAGCGGGCGGGCGACCTGCTCGGCGGCGGTCAGCGCGTTGAGCGTCGCGCGGGCCACCTGCGGCTGGGCGACGCTCGCGCCGGACACCGTGGGAAGCCGGTGCAGGGCGTCCTGGGCCCGCTTCGCCAGCTCGCCCGGGTCGACGCCGACGGCCCGCAGCAGCGCGGGTCCGGTGGAGCCGTCCACGTCGAGCAGCGCGGTGAGCAGGTGGGTCGGCTCGACGGTGGCGTGGCCGGCCTCGGCGGCCGCGGACAGAGCAGCGGCGACGACCTCGCGGCTCTTGGTGGTGAGGATCTCGGCGTTCAAGCGGGCTCCCCCAGGACGTGGCGACGGACGGGCTGGCGGACGCGGCAGCACACCGGCAACGGGGGGCCGGCGTCCACTGTCCACCAAACGGTGGCGAAGTTGAGTCTATTCCACTCAACTTTCAGCGTGGGCGTGCGGTGCGCGCCGGGATGAGGTGCCACCGCCGGACGAAGGGACGCCGTCAGTCCGGCGAGAGCGACGTGCGGTTGAACAGGGCCAGCAGCCGGGCGAACTCGGCCACGTCGGCCTCGGCCCAGCCGTCGAGGTAGCGGCGGAACTCCCGGCGGCGGGCCTCCCGCACCGCGAACAGCCGTTCGTGGCCCGACGCGGTGATGCCGACCAGGTGCGCCCGCCCGTCGGTCGGGTCGGGGGTGCGCTCCACCAGCCCCAACTCGATCAGCCGGGACAGTTGCCGACTCACCGTCGACCTGTCCAGCCCGAACCGCCCGCCCACCTCCGAGCCCCGCAGCAGGCCGCACTCGTCCAGCAGGAACAGCGTCGCGTAGGAGCCCAGGTCCAGTCCGGGATGGACCCGCGAGGCGAACAGCAGGGCCATGCTGCGGGCCCGGCGCAGCAGCAGCGCGAGTTCCCGCTCCACCGCCTCGTGTTCGGACACCGTGGCCGCCCCTCCACGTCCCGCGGCCGGCCCCGAACGGCCGTCGGCCTTCACCGCGCCGGCGGACGCCAGACCGGCAGGATGCTCTGCGACAGCGGCACCAACTCACCGCGGTAGGGCATCGACGCCCGGGCCTCGGCCAGCCGGGCCTCCGCCAGCCGCACCGCCTCGTCCAGGGCCTCGACCTGTTCGGTCAGCTCCCGGACCCGCCGGGTCAGGTCGATGATCCGCTTCACCCCGGCGAGGTTGACGCCCTCGTCCTGCGACAGCCGCGCGATCTCGCGCAGCATCACGACGTCGCCGGGGCTGTACCGGCGGCCGCCGCCGGGCGAGCGGCCGGGCTGCACGAGCCCGAGCCGGTCGTACTGGCGCAGCGTCTGCGGGTGCATGCCGGCGAGCTGGGCGGCGACCGAGATGACGAACACCGGCCCCTCGAACGCCATCTCCACGTCCCCGCCGAAACCCGAGCCGTACTCGCTCATCGGGCCACCTCCCGTTCCAGATGTGCCCGCGGGTTGTCGGGCATCGCGGCGGCGTAGTCGGCCAGCGCCTTGCGGGCCGTCTCGTTGACGACCTCGGGCACGTCGACCTCCACCGTGACGAGCATGTCGCCGGGCGGTCCCTCGGCCTTGCGGATGCCCTTGCCCCGCACCCGCAACGTCCGTCCGCTGGGAGTGCCGGGCGGCACCCGCAGCGTCACCGCACCGTCCAAGGTGGGCACCCGGAGCTCGGTGCCGAGCACCGCCTCGGGGAAGGTCACCGGGACGGTCAGCGTCAGGTGCGGGCCGCTGCGGCCGAACATCGGATGGCCCTGGACGTGCACGACCACGAACAGGTCGCCCGGGGGGCCGCCGCGCTGGCCGGGCTGGCCCTTGCCCTTGAGCCGGATGCGCTGGCCGTCGCTGACGCCGGCCGGGATCCGGACGTGCATGGTGCGGGTCTTGGTGACGCCGCCGGTGCCCTTGCAGTCCGGGCACTTCTGGTCGACGACCGTGCCGGCGCCCTGGCATTCGCGGCACGGTTCGGAGAACGAGAACGCGCCCTGGTTGCGGCTGACCAGCCCGGCGCCCAGGCACAGCGGGCAGGTGCGGGGCTCGGTGCCGGGCTTGGCGCCGTTGCCGTGGCAGGTCTCGCAGATGCCGGGAGCGTGCAGCCGCAGCGGCACCGTGACACCGTGCGCGGCCTCGGCGAAGTCCAGCGACGCCTCGGTCTCGATGTCGCCGCCGCGGGTCGCGCCGGCCCGGGCACCACCGCCACCCCCGCCGAACATCGCGCCGAACAGGTCGCCCAGGCCACCGCCGCCACCCCGGGCCCGGTGCGCGCCGCCGGTCGGGGCAGCCGCGCCGAACAGGTCGGAGAGGTCGAACGGAACGCCGCCCGCACCCGCCCCGGAGAAGCCGCCGGCCCCCGCCTGGCGCCGGAACGCGCCGGACCCGAACAGGGCCCGGGCCTCGTCGTACTCGCGTCGCCGCCGCTCGTCGGAGAGCACGGCGTACGCCTCGGAGACCTCCTTGAACCGCGCCTCGGCGCTGGCGTTGCCGGGGTTCTTGTCCGGGTGGAAGTCGCGCGCGAGCTTGCGGTAGGCCTTCTTGATCTCCTCGGCCGTCGACGACTTGGCCACGCCGATCACGGCGTAGTAGTCCTTCTCCAGCCAGTCCTTCGTGCTCACGGGCCCACCTCGCCACGCTCGGCGGCCGCGCTCGCGGTCCTGCCGTGCCCCCTGGTCCGCTCGCTCACGGGCCCACCCCCAGGCAGACGGGGAAAGCCGCGGTTCGTTCGTTCACCGGGCTCCCTCCCTTCGCCCTCGTCGGCTGCCCGACTCCTCGCTGCCACTAACCAGGGTGGACTGTCCCGGCGGGCCAGCGCCAGTGCTGGCCCGAGCGGTCCCGGCTCAGTCGACCGCGGCACCGGCTGCCTCGTCGGCGTCGCTGGTCGACTCGGTGTCCATCGTGCCTTCCGCGGCCGCCTGCTCGGACGGGTCGGCCACCGCGACCATCGCCGCCCGCAGCAGCTTCTCGCCCATCATGTAGCCCCGGCGCAGCACCTCGACGCACGTCGGCTCCGAGACGTCCTCGCTGACCGTGTGCATCACGGCCTCGTGGAAGCTCGGGTCGAACGGTTCGCCCGGCTCGCCGAACGCGGCCAGACCCTGCTTCGTGAGCACCGCGACGAGTTGTTCGGCGACCGCACCGAACGCGCCGGTGAGGTCGCCGTGCGCCCGCGCCCGGTCGAGGTCGTCCAACACCGGCAGCAGTGCGGTGAGCAGGGTGGCGGTGGCCTTGTCGCCCGCCACCTGCCGGTCGCGGTCGACCCGCTTGCGGTAGTTGGCGTACTCCGCGGTCACCCGTTGCAGGTCCGAGGTGCGCTCGGCCAGCTTCGCGGTCGCCTCGGTCACCTGGGCCACCGGGTCACCGGCCGGGTCGGACGCCTTCGCCTTGCCGCCGGCCGCGGTGGTCTCGACCTCCGTCGGGACGGAAGCCTTGGCCTCCGTCCCGACGCTGGTGGTCTTGACCTGCCGAGCGACGCCTGTCTCCGGATCGATGCGCCGACGATCGCGAATGACGATCTTCGACTCCTCGGAGTTGCCGTCAGTCGTCTTGGTCACTTCTCGGTGCCTCCGCGGGGTGTGTCGCCCTGGTCGTCCACGATCTCGGCGTCGACCACGTCGCCGCCGCCCGCCGACGCGGTGGCCCCGGTCTCGTCGGCGCCCGCCTCGGCCCCGTCGCCGGGCCCGGCCGCCGCGGCCGCGGCCGCCTGCTCGGCCTGGACCTTCGCGTACATCGCCGTGCCGACTTCCTGGGAGATCTTGTCGACCTTCTCCTGGGCCGCCTTGATCGTCTCCAGGTCGGCACCGCCGAGTGCCGACCGCAGCTCCGACAGCGCGTCGGACAGTTCGGTCTTCTGCTCGGCCGGGATCTGCTCGCCGTTCTCGGCCAGGAACTTCTCGGTGGCGTACTGCCGGGACTCGGCGACGTTGCGGGTCTCGGCCTCGTCGCGGCGGCGCTTGTCCTCCTCCGCGTGCGACTCGGCGTCGGCCATCATCCGGTTGATCTCGTCCTTGTTCAGGGCCGAGCCGCCGGTGATCATCATCTTCTGCTCGCGGCTGGTCGCCAGGTCCTTGGCGGACACGTTGACGATGCCGTTCGCGTCGATGTCGAAGGTGACCTCGATCTGCGGGACGCCGCGCGGTGCCGGCGGGATGCCGGTCAGCTCGAACATGCCGAGCTTCTTGTTGTACGCGGCCATCTCCCGCTCGCCCTGGTAGACCTGGATCTGCACGGACGGCTGGTTGTCGTCGGCCGTGGTGAAGATCTCCGAGCGCTTGGTCGGGATCGTGGTGTTGCGCTCGATCAGGCGGGTCATGATGCCGCCCTTGGTCTCGATGCCCAGGCTCAGCGGCGTCACGTCCAGCAGCAGGACGTCCTTGACCTCGCCCTTGAGCACGCCGGCCTGCAGGGCCGCGCCGACGGCGACGACCTCGTCCGGGTTGACGCCCTTGTTGGGCTCCTTGCCGCCGGTCAGCTCCTTGACCAGCTCGGAGACGGCCGGCATCCGGGTCGAGCCGCCGACCAGGATCACGTGGTCGATGGCCGAGAGCGGCAGGTCGGCGTCCTTGATGGCCTGGTGGAACGGGCCCTTGCACCGGTCGAGCAGGTCGGCGGTCATCCGCTGGAAGTCGGCCCGGGTGACCGGGACGTCCAGGTGCAGCGCGCCGTTGGCGCCGCCGGTGATGTAGGGCAGGTTGACGTTGGTGCGCTGCTGGCCGGAGAGCTCGATCTTGGCCACCTCGGCGGCCTCGCGGATGCGCTGCATCGCGATCTTGTCGCCGGTGAGGTCGATGCCGTTGGTGGAGGCGAACGCCTTGACCAGGTGGTCGACGATGCGCTGGTCCCAGTCGTCGCCGCCGAGGTTGGTGTCGCCGGAGGTGGCCTTGACCTCCACGACGCCGTCGCCGATCTCCAGCAGCGAGACGTCGAAGGTGCCGCCGCCGAGGTCGAAGACCAGGATGGTCTGTTCCTTCTCGCCCTTGTCCAGGCCGTAGGCCAGCGCCGCCGCGGTGGGCTCGTTGACGATGCGCAGCACGTTGAGGCCGGCGATCTGGCCGGCCTCCTTGGTGGCCTGGCGCTGGTGGTCGGAGAAGTAGGCCGGCACGGTGACCACCGCGTCGGTGACGGTCTCGCCCAGGTAGGACTCGGCGTCGCGCTTGAGCTTCTGCAGCACGCGCGCGCTGATCTCCTGCGGGGTGTAGTCCTTGCCGTCGATGTCGACCAACCAGTCGGTGCCCATGTGGCGCTTGACCGACCGGATGGTGCGCTCGACGTTCGTCACGGCCTGGCGCTTGGCCACCTCGCCGACCAGCACCTCGCCGTTCTTGGCGAAGGCCACGATGGACGGGGTGGTGCGCTTGCCCTCGGCGTTCGCGATGACCGTCGGCTCGCCGCCCTCCAGGACGCTGACGACCGAGTTCGTGGTGCCGAGGTCGATGCCGACCGCTCGAGCCATGGATCCTCCTTGTAAATGCCCCGGTTTGGTTCCGTGCGGGAGCGCGGGCTGGACCTGCCAGACTTGAGTCGACCTCGCGCAACTTTTCTGCTCGGCACAAACACTAGCGGATCGATTCTTCTTCCGGGTCCGGGGGCCGCGGTCGCGCCGAGATCCGCCCGTTCGCCCGCCGATGCTCGACCGGACCGTGGTCGAGGCGGACGGACGCGGGTTCGTTCCACCGGCCCACCCGCCCGAAGGGGCTGAACGCGGCCCCTGGCGCGTGGGCCGAACGGACGCGCCGGGAGGACCGGAAGTGTCGGAGTGCCGACCACTCGGGTGCCATACCGCCTCTGTGTACCTCTAGCCTGTCGCTGTGAGGAGCGGGACGACAGACGACCGCCTGGTGGGCGGGCGCTACCGCTTGGGCGAACATCTCGGGTCCGGCGGCATGGGCACGGTCTGGCGCGGCCGCGACGAGCTCCTGCAACGCGATGTCGCGGTGAAGGAAGTGGTGATCCCGGAGGGGATGCCGCGGGCCGAGGCCGACAAGCTCCGTCAGCGCTACCTGCGGGAGGCCCGGGCGGCGGCCCGGCTGCGGCACGCCTACGCGGTCGGGGTCTACGACGTGCTGCCCGAGGCCGGTCGGGTGTGGATCGTGATGGAGTTCGTCGAGGCCCGCAACCTGGCCGAGGTCGTCCGCGCGACCGGCCCGCTCACCCCGGAACGGGCCGCCCGGATGGGCCGCCACCTGCTCGACGCGCTGTCGGCCGCCCATGCCGCCGGCGTGCTGCACCGCGACGTGAAGCCGGCGAACGTGCTCATCGGCGACGACCGGACCGTGCTCACCGACTTCGGGGTGGCGTCGGTGGCCGGCGACCCCTCGCTGACCGGCACCGGTCAGGTCGTCGGCTCACCGGCATACCTCTCTCCCGAACGGCTCACCGGCCGGCCCGCCGCGCCGGCCAGCGACCTGTGGTCGTTGGGCTGCACGCTCTACGCCGCGGTGGAGGGCACGCCACCGTTCCTCCGCGACGAACCGTTCGCCGTGATCACCGCGATCACCCTGGAACCGGCGCCGGTCCCGCGGCGCGCCGGGCACCTTGCCCCGGTGCTGGCCGGACTGCTGGAGAAGGACCCCGACCAGCGCTGGGACGCCGAACGCACCCGCGCCGCACTCGACCGCGTGGCGAACGGCCAGCCCGTCGAACCCACCGCCGGCTGGGGCGCGCCGGCCGGACCCGACGAGGTGGACACCCTCCGCATCCCCTCCGAACGGCCCGATCCCTGGCACCACGGCCCGCCGGCGATGCCCGGCTCCCCCGGCGGGGTCACGCCGGTCAGCGGCGATCCGTACAGCCCGGGCTACTCGGCCCACCAACTGTCCGGAGCCGCAGCGAGCGGGGCACCCGCACCGACCACGTCCTTCCCGCGCTACGCCGCAGCCGGGGGCGAGGACCACGGCCACCGTCCGGGTGGGGCGACACCGCACCCCGGCACGCTGCACCGCGGAGCCGTCAGCCGACGTGGGCGGGTTCGGCGGACCGTGGTGCCGCTCGTCGTCGCGCTGCTGGTCGTGGCGGTCGCGGCCGGCGCGGGCATCGGGGTCCGGCGGGCGGGCCTGTGGCCGGGCGACGCCGTGAGCCCGACGACGTCCTCCTCGCCCGAATCTCCCTCACCGACCGTGCCCGGGGGCGCGACCACGGCGTTCAGCCACCCGAACGGCCTCTACGCCCTCCGGCACCCGGCGGACTGGAACGCCTACTGCCCCCCGACCGGCTACGAAGACCTCCGGTGCTACTTCGACAAGCTCGCCGCCGACGTCCACGAGGTCGCCAGCCCCGACAAGGCCCAACTGGCCACCAACCCGTACGTCCTGGTGATCTCCGGCCCCGCCCTCGGGAACACGGCCTACGAGCTGCTCGAGGAGCAGGACGCCGCCGCGAAGTCCAAGCCCAAGTCGTTCCCCGGCTACCAGACCCAGCTCCTGACCGACGAGTACAGGATCGGGCCACACCACGGCGCACTGCTCGAGTACACCTACCTGGGGACGTACACGAGAGAAGAGCGCCAGGTCCGGATCTTCCGGTTCGTCGTCGGGGGGACCTACTACGAGATCTCGCTGCGCAGCCCGTCGAGCGGCTTCGCCAGTTTCGAGGAGGGCTTCAACGGGGTGGCCGCCTCACTCCGCCCCCCGGCGTGAGTGCCGGGGACGCGGCCTCAGGTGCCTGTCGGGAGTGACTGGAGCCGACGGCGGAGGGTGTTCACCTGGGGGGACCCGGTGTGCCCGTGCCAGGGGCTCAACGCCGCCAGACCCGCCGCGCGGTGCCGGCCCACCGTTTCCGGACGGCTGGCCCGGGCGACTTCGGCGAGGTGCAGGTGGGCCAGCGCGACGCCGATGCCGTTCTCTATCTCGCCGCGCAGTTCGAGGCTGCCTTCCAGCATCGCCGCCCCCTCGGCGACCGACTGGCCGTCCGCGGGAGCCCGGCGAGCCGCGTGGAGCACGGCGAAGCCGCGGTGCAGCAGGCAGCGCGCCTGGCCCAGGCTGTCGCCGAGCCGCCGGTAGAGCCGGCCCGCCTCCGACCACGCCGCCGCGGCCTGCACCTCGCGGTCCCGATGCCACTCCACCACGCCGAGCAGTTCGCGGGCGTGGGCCTCGCCGGCAAGGTTGCCCGTTCCCTCGGTGAGGTCCAGCACCCGGACCAGGTGCTTGTCGGCGAGGTCGTACTCGTTCCGCTGGAGCCTGAGGACGGCGAGATTGATCTGGTCGACCACCTGGCCGGCGACATCGCGTCGCGGGCGCGCCTGGACGCAGCGCGCCAGATGGTTGGCGACGGCCTCGGTGTCCTCACCCGCCGCGATCAGGTACGTCGCGTGACCGGTCTCCAACTGCGGCCGCCAGCCGTCGGCCCGACCCGTCAGGGCGTCGGCGTGCCGGAGGTGGTCATGCGCGGCCGCCAGGCGGCCCTCGGCCCGTTCGATGGCCGACAGCCGCAGCTCGGCGACCGCCCGCGCGGGGACGTCCCCGATGTCCCGGGCGGCCTGCGCCATCGCCTCGGCGACGATCCGCCGGTCGGTCAGGCGGTCCTCCCGGGCGAACCATGTCTCCAGGGCGTCGGCGATCCGCCACAGGTGCGCACCCACCGCGCGGGACGGCGCCGGCACATGCAGCAACTCCACCAGGGTGAGGTCCTCGACTCCGAACCACTCCTCGGCCTGCCGTCGCGGCGCGCACCCGGGTTCGAGAGTCAGCGACTCGGCATGGGCATCGGCCAGCCCGGCGAAGTACCGGGTGAGACGGTTCCCCGACCTCGCGACGGCCTTCGGTGCCAGGTCCCCGACCAGCGGCAGTGCGCTGATGGACACGCGGACACGCGAGGTCCGGACCCGCTCCACCAGCGACCGGTCGGCCAGCTCGTCCAGGTGCCGCGCGGTCCGGTGCGGGGTCTCGCCGGCCAGCACGGCGGCGGTGGCTTCGCTGACCTCGATGACCGGGCCGTGCGCCAACAGCGCCAGCAGGTGCCGCGCCCCGGCCGAGGCTCCGTCGAGCTGCGTGGTGAGGATGCGGTTGAGCGCGGTGTTCGGCCGGCTGGCGGCGGCGAGCTCCTTCATCAACTCCTCGAGCGTGAGCTCGGGCTTCTCGACCAGCCGCCGTCCGATTCCGATCGCGACCTGGGGGTGCCGCAGGTAGCTCTCGGCCAGCTCGTCCGCCAACCGGGGCTCTGCCGCGATCCGGCCGGTCACCGAGCGGCCGCGCGGCCGACCGGGGATCCAGGGGAACCATCCGGCCATCCGGTGGCGGATCCGCTGACGCAGCGGACCCTCCGCGTCCTGCCGACAGAGGAGTTCGAGGCCGTCCCCGGGGTCCAGCGGTCCCACGTGGACGTCGACGGCACCGGCGGGAACGTCCTGCTCGGCGATGTCGCCGGCGATGATCACGAACGCTCCGGGAATGCTCTGGGCGATCCACGCGACCGTGTCCATCTGGGCCGCGTTGTCGAGCACCAGGACGCATCCCTCGGTGCTCCGCAGCGTCTTCGCCACCTCCGCGGCGGCGGCGGACAGGTCCCGCGCCGGACCCGGCCTGGCGCCCAGGGTCCGGAACACCCGGATCGCCACCCGGCGGGAACTCTCCGGATCGCTCCGTGCCGGTCCGCGGAGATCGACGTACCGCTGCTTGTCCGCCGCCGGAACGAGCCGGTGGGCGGCCTCGATGGCGACCGCCGACGCGCCGATGCCGATCGGCCCGCGCACCAGGACGATGCCGGTCCGCCGCGACTGTTCCACGACCACCCTGACCAGGTGTTCGCGCCCGACCAGATCGACCCGCGGCGGAAGCGTCCACGGCGTCGGGCCCGCGTCCGGCTCGGCCGCCGACGGTGTCAGGGCTGACGGCGACGGGGCTGACGGCGACGGTCCGGGCGGGGCCGGGCCGTCACGCTTGCGCATCAGCCAGACCAGGGTCACCACGAGCCCCACCAGGACCAGGATGCACACGCCCCAGACGATGGGCACCACCGGCCCGAGCTCGGACAGCTGGCCGGTCGACGCCTCGACCAGGATGCCGCCCACCACACTCATGACCACCAGGACGATGTCGACCAGGATGGCGTAGACCAGCGGGCGACGGAGCCGGCTCACCGGGCCACCCCCTCGGTCAGCCCCCGCACCAGCCACCGTCCGGTCGCCAGCACGACAGCGAGGGGAACGGCGAGGCTCACCACCGCCCCGGCGGCCAGCACTCCGGTGGAGGTGGCGAACTGCCGGGCCTCGCCCAGCAGCACCAGCGCCACCTGCCCCGCGTCCGGACCGCCGAGCAGGAGGCCGACGAAGAGGTCGTTCCACACCAGCACGAACTCGAGCACCGCCACCGTGAGGACGGTGCGCCAGCGCCGGGACACCACCGCAACCAGCGCCGAAGCGGGCTCGGGTTCGAGCCGCCGGGTGCGCACCACCTCCCGGGGCACCGACCCGAAGGCATTCCTGAGCAGCAGGATCGCCAGCGGGACGCCGATGGCGGCATGCACGACGCTCAGCGCGCCGGACGCCCCGAGCAGGCGGAGCTGGTCGAAGACCTCACCGAGCGGCACGGCCACGGTCTGCATGGGCATCACCGCCAGCACCGCGAGCACGGCGACCAGCCCGCGCACCACCGTCCGCGGCAGCCCGCCCCAGGCGAGCGCGTAGGCGGCCGGCACCGACACGACGAGCAGCAGCACGACCGCCAGGACCGCCCGCCCGCCGGTGTCGGTCACGGCGCCGAGCAGTTCGCCGCTGGCGAAGGCGCTCGCGTAGGAGTCCAGACTCCAGCCGCCGCTCCACCATCCCGAACCCGCAGCGTCCCTCGGCGTGCGCAGCGACGTGGCCAGCAGCACGAACGGAGGCAACGCCCAGAGCGCGGCCGCGAGCACACCGAGCAGGCGGGCGGGACGGGACCCGGGGGCCGGGGGAAGGGGGCCGGCGGCGAAACGCCTCGACCGGTCGCCGGGCCACACCTGGCTCAGGCCCCACAGCACAGCCAGCGCCGCGAGTCCGACCACGACGAACATCAGGATCCCCAACGCGGCGGCACCGCCCCCGCCCAGGTCCGAACCCGAGCGCCACCAGTGCAGGCCCGCCACCTCGACATCGTCCTGGATGGAGCCCGGGGCCGTGACGAGGACGAGATCGAAGACCCGGGCCGCCGCGACCAGGACGATGAGCAGCGCCAGCGCCGCGAGCGGGAACACCGCCGGCGCCACCACCGTCCACAGCCGGCGCAGCCGTCCGACCCCGAAGGCGCGCGCCGTCCGCAGCGTGGCGGCCGGCACGCCGAGCAGGCCCACCTGGAACACGATCACCGCGAGGCCGATCCACTGCCAGCTGAAGGCGAGCGCGAGCACCAACCCGATCCAGCCGGGACCCAGGAACGCGATCCCCTGCCCGTCCGTGGCCGGGCCGAGGATCGCGTTGACCGTGCCGCGCTCGGGGCTCGGGTCGAACAACAGGCGGAAGACGATCCCCACGACCAGGGGCGAGACCGCGACCGGTGCGGCCACGACCGCCACCAGCAGGGCCGGAAGGCGGTACCGGGCCCGGAGTCCGAGCCAGGCGACCAGCAACCCCACCAGGCACACCAGCACGGCCAGGGCCAGCCAGAGCAGGCTGTTGCCGACAGCATGCCGGACGCCGCTGTCGCCCAGCACCGACCGGTAGTGGCCGACGCCGAGGTCCGCCTCACCGACCCGGATGCTGGCGACCGCCGTGGCCAGCAGCGGCACGACGAGGACCCCCCCGACGAGGGCGGCGCCGGGGAGCAGCAGCAGCGTCGCCCGCCAGGGCCGCGGCGCGCGGCCCCGGACCGGCGAACGGGTGTCCTCCGCCGGCGTCACCTCGAACGCGAGCTCGGCGTTCCCGGTCATCGGCCGCCCCGGTGCCGGGCGGCCCGGCTCAGCGCGTCCACCGCACGGTCGACCGCCGCCTCCAGGCCGGAGCCCACCGCCGTGACCTCGACGAAGAACTCCTCGAAGATCTTCCAGATCCCGCGGCCCTCCCCGCCGGCGAGCCGGCCGGACAGCTGGTCGGACAGGTCGAAGGTGACGCTTCCGCCGTCTCCGCTGCCCCGACTCACGTCCTCGACCAGCGGACCGGCCCGCAGTTCGGTGGGATAGCCCCGCACCCGCCCGTCGACCGAGAGGAAGCCGCCCTCCGCCGCCCAGGTCGCGGCCGCGTCCGGTGAGGCGAGCCATTCGATCAGCGTGCGCCCGCCCGCGCTTCCCGGTCGGAGCAGCACCGCCGCGTCCCCGGCGACGAGCACCGGCCGGTGGCCGCTGTCGCCGTGCGGGAACGGGAGCCACCCGACCCGCTCGCGCGCGAAGCCGGTGTAGTGGGTGACGACCGGCCAGACGAAGTCGGCCCCGACGACCATCGCCGCCCGGCCGTGCTCGAAGACCTCCAGCACGGACTCGTCGAACTGGGTGAGGACCGCCCGCCCGGGCCCGCCGGGAAAGGCGCCGGGGATGCTCCAGACCGTGCCGAGCCGGCGCAGCGCTTCCCGGACGGCGTCGTCGGTCCATCTCGTCGGGTCGGTCACGAGACTCCGGTAGGTGTCCGGCGCGAGACCGAGCAGCACGTTCTCGAACCAGTCGGTGAGCACCCAGCCGTCCGCCGCGCCGATGGCGAGCGGGGGTGTGCCGGCCTCGGCGAGCGTCCGGCACCGCTGCACCCAGCTGTCCCAGCCCCACGGCACCGGGGCCGGGCCGAGCAGGTCTGCCCGATGCCAGACCAGCGACTTGTGGGCGACCTTGAACCACCTGCCGTAGACCTCGCCGCCGAAGGTGAGCAGGTCCTGCCAGCGCCGCGAGCTGTCTGTCATGGGGGTCAGCGGAGCCAGTTGGCTCCGGTACTCGCTCACCAGGCCGGGTCGCGGCACGATCGCCAAGTCCGGGGTCGCCGCTGCCGCCACCCGGCGACCCAGCAGCGCGCCGATGTCGTCCCCGACCGACTGCACACTCAGCTCGAAGTCGCCGGGGAAGGCCCGGAGCACGCGCTTGAACTGGGTGAGTTCCCACCCGCTCCAGACCACCGCGACCCGCAGCGTGGGTCGGCCGGCCCCACACCCTGCCGCGACCAGGCCCGTGAGCGCGGCCAACCCCTTGACCGCATCCCTACGGCTGACCGGCATCGATCACCTGCCGCATCGGTTGGCTGCTCAACGTGTCGGCCCGCGCGGCGTCGTCGGTGAGGACCACCACGGCCATGCCCTGTCCGACCGCGGTCGCCACCGCCGCCCGGCACGGGGTGTCGCGGGCGCGGTCCTCGACCACCACGGCGACCGGTTCGGGCTCCTGACACAGCACCCGCGCCACCGCCACCTGCAACCGCTGGACCGGGGAGAGCTCGTGCGGCCGCAGCCGGCCCAGGCCGTCCAGCTGCAGCCGTTCGGACACGTGTCTGGCCCGGTCCCGACGGGAACGGGCCGACATCTGCCGCAGGCCGTACGCGATGTTGCGCTCCACGGTGAGGTGGGGCAGCAGGTCGCCGCCGACGGGGACCAGCCCGATCCGGCGAGGCCCGGGCGCCAGGCTGGTCACGTCGTCCCGGTCGAGCCGGACGGAACCTTCCACGGGCGGGTCCAGCCCGACGAGCACGTCCGCGAGCCGCGTCGCGACGGCATCCCGCGCGACCACGACGCCCACTTCGTTCCGCGACACCACCAGCGGGTCGGCGTCGATCCGGTACCGCACGCCGGATTCCTCCCAGACGAGAGCGTCTAAGCGCAGACTCTTCACATCGTCCCCCGCGGTTCCGGCCCCGGGGCGCGGGACTCGGTTGTGGACAATCAGTACCCTAACGGGCTCCCGGGCCCCAGGCGGGCCTCTGGCGGCATTCGGGCAGGCTCAGTGGGCCGCGGCCCGACGCCGCCGGGCCGCGCGACCGGATTGCGGGTGGCCACCCGTTGCGGTGGCCGCCCGTGACGGTGCTGACCTGAGCAGGAGTCAGCGTTTCGCCCAGGGCGGCAGAAGCTCCTTGAGGTCGAAGTCGAGGACGAGAGGTTCGGCCACCGTGAGTCGCTCACCGGTGGTCACCGGGACGTACGCGTCGCCGCTTCCCCGTCGGTAGGTGGTGACCTGGAGGGGGTCGGGTTCGATCCGCCAGTAGTGCGGGAGGCCGAACTGGGCGTAGAGCGCCGGCTTGGTGGTGCGGTCCTCGACGTGGTTGCCGGGCGACTCGATCTCGACCGCGACCAGCACCTCGGCCGGGGAGAACCAGTGGCGCCCCGGATCGTCGCTGCGCACCACCAGCACATCCGGGATCCGGGTGAGCTGCCGCCCGAACCGCACCTCGACAGCCTGCGCGGCACCAAGGCCGTCCGGGAGTTCGGCGGCCAGCCGCATCATCAGAGCGGCGGCCAAGTGCTGGTGCAGGTTCGTCGGGGAGGGAGACACGCTGAGGGCTCCGTCTGTCAGCTCATAGCGGTAGTTGGTCACCGGCATCGCGTCGAGGTCGTCGACGGTCCAACCACCCGGCGGCATGGTCGAGATCGGCAGACTCATCGGGCACCTCCTCACGTTGGTCAGGAACAGGCTAACGCGGCCCGCCCGCGCCCAGCGCTTACATGAGCAGCCCGTCTCACCCCCGCCATTCGGGTCGGACTCCACTACGGTGACGCGGCGAAGGTGCGGTTCGGCGCCGGTAGGAACTGAGTATCGGACGCCGCGTAGGGATGGGATCGTTCGTGCGCACCGGGCCCTCTCGGATGGGCGAAGCCATCTCGTGTTCCAAGATATGCGACAAGGCGACGACCGCTGCGGCCGGACTCGGGTGCGCGTGAGGTCGAGGCAGGATCTCTCCGGCCAGGCACAGCCGCCACTCTCCGATCATGGAACGTCCCAGTTCAGCGACGAACATGCCCCGATGGAACAGCATCCATGTGCGGGAGTCGTCCCAGACCGCGGTCCATCCCTGCGGCAGATCGGCAGTGTCCGCGACGGCCTGCCCGAGCGTGGCGCCCCCGTCGCGTTCTCGGCTGCTTTCCGCTTTCATGGTGTCGCCCCGTGATCGTTATGTCCGGTGTTGGGCACGGCCTGAGCGGGCAGGACTCCGGGGTCTGCCACCAGCCCCGGCCGCGGGTTCAAGGGGGCAGTCGGTGCGCGCGTGGACTGCTCTGCACATGCGACGTGTTGTCGTCGCAGTGGCGTGGTGTCGGTATCGGCGAGGTAGATCCGGCCGCCTGTTTCCTCGACCAGCCGGATCAGTGCGTCCTGCACGTGCGGGACGGGTGAGAGGTGATCGGCCGAGGGCAGGAGGACACCGGTTGCGCGGTATTCGCGGAGATCCTCGAGTGCGGCGAGGAACCCGGGGCGGCGGGCCTGGCCCGGTTCGGTGGGGTCGTCACGGTGGATGCGTTTCATCGCCAGGTTGTGCCGGGTGGCGTAGCCGATGATCGCCCCGTCCGCGGCACCTGGCCGATCCCCGGGTGCTGGTCGCACGTACCCGACGACGGTGATCACGGATGCCTCCGGCCGGCCCCATCCAAGACCCGACGGACGTGTTGGGTCGACCTCGTTCGCATGGCTGTCTCCCTGGCCGGTGGGGCGGTCTGCTTCAACGCCAGAGTAGGAGTCCATCAGGACGCCGTCAGCAATCTATAGCGGACAGACGACCACCTGATAAGTTCTTGGTCTCACCACGGATTGTCCAAACTGGTCGAATACCAGGCCATGCGGTGAAGGGACGCGTGATGGCGAAACCGCCCGTCAGGGCCGAGGCCGTAGCTGACTCTCTCGCCGCACAGATCGAGTCCGGGGCCTTGGCGCCCGGTGCGTGGCTGCCTCCTGAGCGCGAACTGTGCGAGACACATGGTGTCGTTCGCTCCACAGTCCGACGGGCATTGGACATCATGATCGCCCGAGGCCTCACGACAAGGGAGAGTGGCGCCGGCGTGCGGGTGCGTCCTCCCCGCGCTCGGCGGGATTCGCTGGACATCACGAGGCGTGATGGGCAATGGCGGGGCTTCCATGTGTCGATGACCGATCAGGGTCAGCAGCCGTACACCGAAACGGTGATCCGCGACGCCGTGCCCGCGGACCCGGTCGTGGCCAGGTGGCTCGGAGTACCCGCCGGCACGCTCGTGCTGGAGCGCGCCCGACGGCAGGGGGTACGAGGCGAGCCGGTAAAACAGTTGTCCACGACCTGGTTCATCCCCGAGATCACCGAGCGTCTGCCGATCCTCCGTCAGACCGACACCGGAGCGGGCGGCGCCCATTCCCGGATGGAAGAATCTGGCTATCAGTTGTCCTTCGAGGACACCGTTACGTGCCGCCGCGCCCTGCCTGTCGAGAGTGAGCGGCTTGAACTCGACGCCGGTGACCCGGTGCTCACGATCTGGCGGCGCTGCTACGACCAGAACGACCGGGTTGTGGAGGTCACGTTCCGGGTGATCCCTGGCGATCGCCTGGAGCAGATCTATCGGTATGCCGTCACGGCTGACTGAGGAGTCGCCATGAATATCGAGACGGTGTCGAGCCGCGTCGTGTACGAGAACCCGTGGATGACTCTGCGGGAGGACGAGATCGTCCGAGCCGACGGCAGTCACGGTATCTACGCGGTGGTAGAGAAACCCGCCTTCGCAACCGTCGCCGCGTACGAGGACGACGGCTTCCATCTGGTTCAACAGGACCGGTACCCCACCGGCACGCGGAGCTGGGAGTTCCCTCAGGGCACCTTCGACTCCACCGACCCGGAGACCGTGGCGCGCGCCGAACTTGCGCAGGAGACCGGAATCACCGCAGGGTCGATGCGGTACCTGGGCACGCTCTACAACGCACCCGGCCTGAGCTCTCAGGCCTGCCATGTGTTCTTCGCGACCCAACTCACCCACGGCCAGCCTCACCGCGAAGACGAAGAACAGGACATGCTCCACCGCTGGTTCAGCATCGCCGACTTCGAAGCGATGATCCGCGACGGAGAGACCATGGAAACGGTCACCCTGGCCTCCTACGCCCTGTTGCGCATCAAGAGCCTGTTGTAACCCTTCCCTTCCTACGAAACACGGCCTCATTCAGCCGGGTCGAAGTGGCCCTCCTGCGGCAGGTCGCTCTTTCGCTCTGACTCGATCTCGTCGAAGACCGACGCCGTCTCGTCGTCGAGGTACGGCGGTCCGAGGAGGAGGTCCGTGAAGTTCGGTTCAGTCATCGATCGGGACTCCCTTACTCCACACGGTGGTGACTAGGGGGACGGCGGGGCGGTAGGCGAGGTGGAGGTAGGACGGGGCGTCGAGAACGGCCAGGTCGGCGTGGGCACCGGGTTGCAGGGTTCCGACGTCGGCACGCCGCAGGGCGCGCGCTCCTCCCGCGGTGGCCGCCCAGACGGCCTCGGCGGGCGTCATCGCCATCTCGCGGACGGCCAGCGCGACGCAGAACGGCATCGAGGTCGTGTACGACGAGCCGGGGTTGCAGTCGGTGGCCAGCGCCACGGCGACCCCGGCGTCGAGCAGCCGGCGGGCGTCCGGGTAGGGCGAGCGGGTGGAGAACTCCGCGCCGGGCAGCAGCGTCGCCACCGTGCCGGAGTCGGCCAGGGCGGCCACGTCGGCACCGGTGAGGTGGGTGCAGTGGTCGGCCGAGGCGGCTTCGAGTTCGCAGGCGAGCTGCACGCCCGCGCCGGGGCCGAGCTGGTTGGCGTGGACCCGCACGTCCAGACCCGCGCGGATGCCGGCGGCGAGCACGGCCCGGGCCGCGTCCGCGTCGAAGGCACCGCGGTCGCAGAAGACGTCGATCCAGCGGGCGTGCGGGGCGCAGGCGTCCAGCATCGGGCCGGTGACCAGCGCGACGTAGCCGGCCGGGTCGTGGGCGTACTCGGGCGGCACGACGTGCGCTCCGAGGAACGTCGTCTCGGGAGTCACCTCCGACGCCAGCCGGAGCGAGCGGTACTCGTCGGCGACCGTGAGGCCGTACCCGCTCTTCACCTCCACCGTCGTGGTGCCCTGCCGGGCGGCCTCGTCGACGAGCCGGCGCAGGTTCGCGGCGAGCTGGGCGTCGGACGCCGCGCGGGTGGCGGCCACCGTGGTTCGGATACCGCCGGCCGCGTAGGGCTGGCCCGCCATCCGGGCGGCGAACTCGCCGGCCCGGTCGCCGGCGAAGACCAGGTGCGCGTGCGAGTCGACGAAACCGGGGACCACGGCCCGGCCGCCCACGTCGATCCGGTGGTCGGCCGCGGGCGCCTGCACCGCGTGGCCGGTCCAGGCGACCCACGCACCGTCCAGGACGAGGGCCGCGTCGCGGATCTCGCCGATCCCCGGCCCGTACGCGGGGTCGTTGGTGACCAGGGACGAGATGCCGGTGACCAGCGTGGTGACGTGAGGCGGTGCGGGCGGCGGCGGCTCCACTCCCCAGCGTCCGGCGGTCACGGGGTCACCGCCCGGATCGCGTCCGCCAGCCGCACGGCCACCTCGGCCGGTTCGCCCAGCCTGACGTGGGCGCCGTCCCGCACCACCGCCTCGCCGCCGACCACCACAGTGGACACGTCGGCCGCGCTGGCGGCGTAGAGCACCTGGTCGGGCAGGACGCCGGCCGTGCGGAGGGTGTCCAGGCGGACGGCCACCAGGTCGCACGGGGCACCGGGGGCGACCCGCCCGGCCGCGGGCCAGCCCAGCGCGGCGTGGCCCCGCCAGGTGAGCGCGTCCACCAGCTCACCGGCGGAGAAGCGTCCGCGTTCCCCGCTGGCCAGGCGTTCGTGCAGCTCCAACGCTCGGGTCTCCTCGATCAGGTCGGTCACCGCGTGCTGGTCGCTGCCCAGGCAGAGCGACGCACCGGCGTCGGCCAGCGCCCGGGCGGGACCGATGCCGTCCGCGAGGTCGCGTTCGGTGGTGGGACAGAAGCACACATGCCCACCGGACGCGCCGAGCAACCCGATGTCGTCGGCGTCCAGGTGGGTGGCGTGCACCGCGGTGGTGCGTGGGCCGAGCGCGCCGTGGTCGGCCAGCAGCCGGGTCGGGCTGACGCCGTACGCCGCCCGGCAGGCCGCGTTCTCGGCCGGCTGCTCGGACAGGTGGACGTGCAACGGCCGTCCGTGTGCCGCCGTCACCACCGTGGACAGCGCGGCGGCCGGCACGGCCCGGACGGAGTGGATCGCGGCCCCGGTCCGGGTGTGCGCGTCGTCCCGCAGCAGCGCGACCCGGGCGGCCCAGGCGTCGGCGTCCCGGTCGCCGAAACGGGCCTGCGCCGGGCTCAGCGGCGCTCCGATGCCACCGGCGAGATAGCAGGTGTCCAGCAGCGTCAGCCGGATGCCGGCCGTGCGGGCGGCGGCCCGCAGCGCCTCGCCGAGGGCGTTCGGGTCGGCGTAGGGCGCGCCGTCCGGCTGGTGGTGGACGTAGTGGAACTCGCCCACGCAGGTGACGCCCGCCAGCGCCATCTCCGCGTAGGCGGCCCCGGCCAGCGCGGCGTACCGCTCGGGGTCGAGCCGTGCGGCGACCGCGTACATCGCCTCGCGCCAGGTCCAGAACGATCCCCGACCGGCGTGGGTGCGGCCGCGCAGCGCGCGGTGGAACGCGTGCGAGTGGGCGTTGGCGAAACCGGGGAACACCACCCCCGCCAGCCGCGTTGCCCCGGCCGGTGCCGCGACGCCGTCCTCCACCCGCACGATCGCGCCGCCCGACGCCTCGACCAGCACGTCCGACGCCAGGCCGGACGGGAGCCAGGCGTACTCGCACCAGTACGCCGTCACCGGGGGCCGGCCAGTTCCGCGACGACGTCCGCGAGAGCGCGGACGCCGGCCAGGCAGTCGTCCCGCTCGGCATGCTCGTCCGGGGCGTGCGAGATGCCGGTGGGGTTGCGGACGAACAGCATCGCGGCGGGCACCCCCGCGCCGGCCAGCACCCCGGCATCGTGGCCGGCCCCGGTCGGCAGCACCGGCACGCTGCCGAGCGTCGCGGCCAGGCGGTCGCGGAGTGCGGTGTCGAACTCCACCAGCGGTGTCACCGACTCGGCTTCGACGGTCACCGCGGTGCCGTCTCGGCCGGCCCGCTCGGCCGCCATCCGCCCGACGTCCGCCAGCAGCGCGTCCAACGTGGACTGATCGGCCGCGCGGGCGTCCAGCCAGGCCAGCACCCGGGACGGGATCGCGTTGGTGCCGTTCGGCTCCACCTCGATGCGGCCGAAGGTGGCCCGGGCGTCCCGCAGCCGGGCCTGCTTGTTCGCCGCCAGCGCCGTCATCGCGTAGGTGAGCATCGGGTCGCGCCGGTCCTCCATCCGGGTGGTGCCGGCGTGGTCGGCCCGGCCGGCGAAGGAGAACCGCCACCGTCCGTGCGGCCAGATCGCCGAGCCGACGCCCACCGGCGCGTCCAGCTCGACCAGGCCGCGGCCCTGCTCGACGTGTAGCTCGACGAACGTGCCGATCCGTGCCAGCGTCTCGTCGTCCCGGCCGACGTGCTCCGGGTCGCGGCCGGCCCTGCGCAGCGCCTCGGCATAGGTGACGCCGTCCGCGTCGGCCAGCGCCAGCGCCCGCTCGGCCGCGAGCCCGCCCGTGAGCAGCCGAGACCCCGTGCAGGCGATGCCGAACCGGGCGCCTTCCTCGTCCGCGAACGCCGCCACCGCCACCGGCCGCGCCGGCGGCACGCCGGCGGCACGCAGCGCGTCGAGCGCGGCGAACGCCGAGACCACGCCCAGCGGCCCGTCGAACGCGCCGCCGTCCGGCACCGAGTCCAGGTGGCTGCCAAGCACGAGCCCCGGGCCGTCAGCATCCGGGTCGCCCCACCACGCCCACAGGTTCCCCGCCCGGTCGCCGACGACATCCAGCCCCCGGGCCGTGGCCGCGCCACTGAACCACTCCCGGCACGCCAGCTCCGCCGCGCCGTACGCGAAGCGCCGGTACCCACCACTGCGCGCATCACGCCCCACCGGCAGCAACTCGTCCCACAACCCGTCGAACGTGCTCACATCCCGCACTCTTCCACGCGGACGGTCCGCCTACGCATCGGCTGGGACCGGATCAGATCGGTTCGACGTCGACGGGTACCGGGAGGGTCTGGTAGGCGTCCGGGTCGCCGGTGAGGACGGTGTTGCCCGTGAGGGTGTGTTCGTAGGCGACGTGCGCGATGTCGACGGACACCTGCCCGGAGGAGGTGGCGACGAGCAGCGCCACGGCCGGCACGATGGGTTGCGACAGGGCTGTGACGGTGAACTGCGGCGGGTCGAGTTCGGCGGCGCTGATGCGCCCGTCGGCGACGGCGAGCACCAGGCAACTGGCGGGAACGACGATCGGCCGCCGCTCGCGTGCGTGTTCACGCACCAGGGTCTGCAGGTACAGATTCGTGTGCGCAGCCCGCAAGGCGGACGCGTCGAGGATGATACCGGCGGCTTCCGGACGCCTCACGCGCCCTGCCGGTCGTCGCGCAGCCGCTGTCGGGTCATGAACTCCGCGGCCCGGTCGGCGACAGCGAGCCGCTCCTCCGTCGAGGCAGCGGACACGTCGGCTGCCCACGTGGACATCACCTGTTCGAAGGTCATCTTCGCCTCGCCGGCTCCCGCCGTGGCGGCGATCCACGACGACACCGACCGTGCCTCACCCGCAGCGACCGCAGCCTCGGCGGCGGCGATCAGTGGCTCGGGCAACGTCAACGTGATCCGACGAGTGCTCATACCTTCATCATATGTTCTTGACTCACGGACGGCGATCGTCATCTTGCCGAAATTACTAGGCAGCAGCTCGCCGAGCGGGTTTCGTCGGCAGTCTGTGGACAACGCGGGCGCGCGAGACAGCACGAAAGAACAGGCCAGGCGCCCCCGCCCGCAACCGGGGACGCCGCGCCTTCCGAGGTCAGATCACCGCGGTGACGTCGAACTCGACGAGCGCGCCGGGCTCCCCGAGTGCCTCGACACCGACCATCGTGGTGGGACGCAGCGGGTCGACTCCGAGCCGCGCGGCCACCCGTCCGAGCCCCTCGCCGAGCGCCTGGATCATGTCCGGCTTCCAACCGACCACGTAGATGGTGGTCTTCGCGACATCGGCGAAGCTCGCACCAGCCGCCTCGAGCGCGATCGAGACGTTGACCAGCGCCTGCTCGGTCTGGGCCGCGAGGTCGCCCGCACCGACCAGGTTGCCCTCGGCGTCCTGGGCGATCTGACCGGAGAGGTAGACCGTGCGACTGCCGCTCGCGATGCCGACGTGGGCGTAGCCCTGTGGTTCGACCAGCCCGGCCGGGTTGATCAGCTCGACTGCCATGTGAATGCTCCTCTGGTGGTTTCTGTGCGCCTGCACAGTAACACTGTTACTGTGCAGAGACATCGTTGTAGCAGAAGGATTGCCGACCGATGGCCCGAGCCGAGAACGCCTACGAGCTGGCCCAGAGCCGTGGACGCGCGGAGCTGCGGGGCGCCCTGCTCGATGCCGCCAGCCGGCTGCTGGCCGCCGAGGGCGTGGCGGCGTTGACCATGCGCAGGGTGGCCGCCGAAGTCGGCTGTTCCACGACCGTGCTGTACACCATGTTCGGCGGCAAGGACGGCCTGGCGGACGCCCTCTACCGGGAAGGCTTCGAACGGTTCCGTCGCCGCCTGGCGCAGCTCGCGCCCGACCCGGACCCGCTGGCACACCTGTACGAGATTTCCGCGGCCTACCGGGCCAGCGCGCTGGCCGACCCGCACTACTACCGGGTCATGTTCCTCCAGGCGATTCCCGGCTTCGTTCCGGACGACGAAGCGCTGGCCGCCGCCGACGCGGGGTTCGAGGTGCTGATCGACTGTGCCCGCGCCTGCGTCGACGCCGGTGTCTTCGTGCCCGCCGACCCGGGGGAGATCGCCCAGGTGCTGTGGGCGGCGGCGCACGGCGTGGTCAGCCTCGAACTGGCGGGCCACCTCGACAGCGAAGCGGCCCCCCGCTGCTACGAAGCGGCGACGCGCGCCTCGATCGCCTGGTTCCTCCGCCCGGCGAGCCAGGCGGCCCTGACGCCAGCGACGCCCCTCTCCACCTGACGCCCTGGCGATGCCGGAGGATCGCGACGCATGGTGGAACTCCGCCCCTTCGGCCTGCGCGCCTGAACCAGTTCGCGCGGCCGCGGCACCGCCAGCCGGGCCCGCGTCCGGGCCGCACCGAGGTCAGGTGCCCGGGTCGCCTTCCCGCATCGGGACGCGGACGCCGCGGGCGGCGGCGACCTCGGCGGCGGCCTCGTAGCCGGCGTCCACGTGCCGCATCACGCCGGTGCCGGGGTCGTTGGTGAGCACCCGTTCGATCTTCTCCGCGGCCAGCGGCGTGCCGTCCGCGACGGTCACCTGGCCGGCGTGGATCGACCGGCCGATGCCGACCCCGCCGCCATGGTGGATCGACACCCACGACGCGCCGGAGGCCACGTTCAGCATCGCGTTGAGCAGCGGCCAGTCGGCGACCGCGTCCGAGCCGTCCAGCATCGCCTCGGTCTCGCGGTAGGGGCTGGCGACCGAGCCGCAGTCGAGGTGGTCGCGGCCTATCACGACGGGCGCGCGCAGCTCGCCGCTGGCCACCATGTCGTTGAACCGCAGGCCGGCCCGGTCGCGTTCGCCGTAGCCGAGCCAGCAGATCCGCGACGGCAGGCCCTGGAAGTGCACCTTCTCGCCGGCCAGCCGGATCCAGCGGGCCAGCGGCTCGTTCTCCCCGAACAGGTCGAGCACGGCCTCGTCGGTGGCCGCGATGTCGGCCGGGTCGCCCGACAGCGCCGCCCAGCGGAACGGCCCGCGCCCCTCGCAGAACAGCGGCCGGATGTACGCCGGCACGAACCCCGGGAAGTCGAACGCCCGTCCGTAGCCGGCCAGTTGCGCCTCGCCCCGGATCGAGTTGCCGTAGTCGAACACCTCCGCGCCGGCGTCGAGGAACCCCACCATCGCCTCGACGTGGACGGCCATGCTGGCCCGTGCCCGTACGGTGAACCCGGCCGGGTCCTTCTCCCGCTCGGCCGCCCAGTCTTCGAACGGCATGCCGGCCGGGAGGTAGAACAGCGGGTCGTGCGCGGACGTCTGGTCGGTGACGACGTCCACCTCGACCCCGCGGGCGAGCAGTGCGGGCAGCACCTCGGCGGCGTTGCCCAGCAGCCCGATCGACAGCGGCTGCCTGGCCGCCTTCGCCTCGGCCGCCCGCCGCAGCGCGTCGTCCACGTCGTCGGCCTGGACGTCGAGGTACCCGTGCTCGATCCGACGCGCGATCCGGCCGGGGTCGCACTCGACGCACAGCACCACGCCGCCGTTCATCGTCACGGCCAGCGGCTGCGCGCCACCCATGCCGCCCAGGCCGGCAGTCAGGGTGAGGGTGCCCGCCAGCGTGCCGCCGAACCGCTTGGCGGCCACGGCCGCGAACGTCTCGTACGTGCCCTGGAGAATGCCCTGGGTGCCGATGTAGATCCACGAACCCGCGGTCATCTGGCCGTACATGGTCAGGCCGGCATGCTCCAGGCGCCGGAACTCCTCCCAGTTGGCCCAGTCGGGAACCAGGTTGGAGTTGGCCAGCAGCACCCGCGGCGCCCACTCGTGCGTGCGGAACACGCCGACCGGCCGGCCGGACTGGACGAGCAGCGTCTCGTCGTCGGCCAGCGTGGTCAGTGTCCGGGCGATCGCGTCGAACGAGGGCCAGTCCCGGGCCGCCTTGCCGGAGCCGCCGTAGACGACCAGGTCGTCGGGCCGTTCGGCCACCTCGGGATCGAGGTTGTTGTGCAGCATCCGCAGCGCGGCCTCCTGCGGCCACGACCGCGCCGACAACGTGGTGCCGCGGGCCGCGCGCACCGGCCGGGGACCGGACATGGAGCCTCCTCGGGTCGAACGCCTCGTCCTGCTGACGCGCTGCCGGCGCTGGTCGCGGCGACCCACCCATGGTGTCGGAAACCCCGGACCGCATGCCACCGGGCCGTCCGGACGTGGACGCTTCCTGGAACGTCGACGGGTCACGCCACCGCCCGACCGGCGGTGGTCAGCCGTTGATCCCGTCGGCGTCCGGAGCCAGCGAGTCGTCCGGCCCGACCGGCCAGGCGTCCAGACTGGGCACCGCCAGGACGGCGTCGACGAGTTCGCGGCTCCCCCCGACCAGCGTGGAGTCGCCGTCGACCCCGGTCGTGACGTACCAGGCCCGGTCGGTCGGCCAGAAGACGTGGGGCGAGCGGGCGTCGAACCAGTCAGCGGACGGCCGCCAGCCGATCTCCAGCGCACCGTGCAGCGGGCCGGTCAGCAGCAGATAGGTGCAGTCGCCCAGGCGTAACCAGGGCGGGTCCACCACCGGCGCGGACGCGGACGCGCCGCCGCCGTCGTCGGGGTCGGGCCCGCCGGTCGGGCGCTGGCCGTTCCACAGGCAGAAGTGGCAGTCTCCGGGCGTCGTCGTGTGCAGGGTGAGCAGACCGCACAGCGCGGCCAGTGCCTCGGCGTGCAGGTTGCCCCGGTCCGGCACCGACCCGGACCACGAGCCGTGCACGCCGTCCGGCGTCGCCGATGCCACCAGGCGATGCCACTGCATGAGCGGGTGAGCGCGTCGACCCGTGGCCGCGGCCACCTGCGACCAGGTGGACGGCGTGCCGTCGGCCTGGCGGACGGGGTGGCAGATCCGCCCGTAGGCCGGGTAGAGGTCCGGGACAGCCCTGGTCACCGTGCCGCGCCCGCCGGTGAGCCGGGGAGCGATCCAGGCCGCGCCGGCGACGTCCCCGCTGACCCGCAGCGTTCCACTGTGCATAGAGTTTGTTCCTACTCCCTCGCCACAACCCGACCGCGGGCGCGGGGCTGCCACGGAATCGGTACATGTCCCCAGATACTTCACGGCCGTCGGATCGGTTCACTCACGGCGCGACTCAGACCCCGGGCGTGGCCGGGGTGGGTTTCCGCCCGCGGACACGCGGGCAACCAGGGTGGGTGGCACCTGCGCGGGGAACGGGCGCGGAGGGGCCAGGATGAACGGGCCGGCCCGACGAGGAGGATGGAGCACCGTGGGCGAGAAGATGATCGCGCGAATGCTGGCGGGCGCCGCGGTGGCGGCGGCCGCGATGGTGGCGAAGAAGGCGCTCGACGGCAGCTGGCGCGTCGCCACCGGCGGCCGGCCGCCGACCGACCCGGAGGACCCGGACGTGGCCTGGAAGGAAGCCGTCGCCTGGGCGCTGCTCTCCGGTGCCGTGATCGGCATGGCCCAGCTCGCCGCCGCCCGCGGCGCCCACAAGTTCCTCCGCAACCGCCGCGCCGTCCGCGCCTGACCGCCCACGTTCCGGCAGTTCCGGCGGCGGGTGACCGAACTCTCGCGGCAGCGAGGTTACTGGCGGGTCACCTCCGGCGTTAGGCTTCGCCGACGTACGTCCGGCCTGCTCACCGTGCCCACGACCGCGTGCGGCGCACGCACACGCTGGCGCCCACCGCCCAGGAGGACCCGCCCGTATGGACGCCGTCCAGATCGTCACGGCGAGCATCAGCGTCGTCGTCAGCGTGGTCGCGCTCGCGCTGGTGGCGCGCACCGTGGCCCGGATGGTGCGCACCCTCCGGCTCGGCGCCGCGGACCCCACCCGCACCGACGCCCCGCTGCGCCGCACCGTCACGATGCTCACCGAGACGCTCGGCCACACCCGGATGCTGCGGTGGACGCTCGTCGGGGCGGCCCACTGGTTCGTGTTCGTCGCGTTCGGGGCGCTGCTGCTGACGCTGGCCGAGGCGTACGGGGAGGTGTTCGACCCGACGTTCGAGCTGCCGCTGATCGCCGGCTGGACGCCGTACGGGCTGGCGATGGAGGCCGTCGCGCTGACCGGCGGCCTGGGCATCCTCACGCTGATCGTGGTCCGGCTGCGGAACCTGCCGTCGCGGCCCGAGCGGAAGTCCCGGTTCGCCGGCTCCAGCATGTGGCAGGCGTACTACGTCGAGTACACGATCCTCGCGATCATCCTGTGCGTCTTCGCGATCCGGGGACTGAAGGTGGCCACCGGCCACTTCGACCACCCGGTCTGGGCGACACCGGTCAGCCATGCCGTCGGTGCGGTGCTGCCCGCCAGCCTGACGGCGATCAGCGCCGTGGCGCTGGTGAAGATCGTGGTGTCGATGGCGTGGTTCGCCGTGATCGCACTGAACATCACGATGGGCGTGGCCTGGCACCGGTTCACCGCGTTCTTCAACATCTACTTCAAGCGGAACGCCTCCGGCGCGGTGGCGCTCGGCGCGCTCAAGCCGATGATGTCGGACGGCAGGCCGCTGGACTTCGAGCAGGCCGACCCCGAGACGGACACCTTCGGCGTCGCCCGGGTGGAGGACTTCACCTGGAAGGGCCTGCTCGACTTCACCACCTGCACGGAGTGCGGCCGGTGCCAGTCGCAGTGCCCGGCCTGGAACACGGCCAAGCCGCTCTCGCCGAAGCTGCTGGTGATGGCGCTGCGCGACCACGCGTACGCCAAGGCGCCCTACCTCCTGGCCGGCGGCGGCAAGAACCTGGCCGGGGAGGAGCAGGCGTCGGCCGGGCAACTGGCCGGCGTGCCCGCCGCCGCGCTGGCCGAGGCGGACCGGCCGCTGGTCGGCGGCCCGGAGGCGAACGGGGTCATCGACCCGGACGTGCTCTGGTCGTGCACCACCTGCGGTGCCTGCGTGGAGCAGTGCCCGGTCGACATCGAGCACGTCGACCACATCGTCGACATGCGCCGCTACCAGGTGCTGATCGAGTCGAACTTCCCGTCCGAGGCCGGCGTGATGCTGCGCAACCTCGAGAGCAAGGGCAACCCCTGGGGCGCCAACCCGAACGACCGCGAGGACTGGACGCGCAAGCTCGACTTCGAGGTGCGCAAGGTCGACGCGGGCCAGGCCGTGCCCGACGACGTCGAGTACCTGTACTGGGTGGGCTGCGCCGGTGCGCTGGAGGACCGGGCCAAGAAGGTCACCCAGGCCGTCGCGACGCTGCTGCACGAGGCCGGCGTGGAGTTCGCGGTCCTCGGCACGGGCGAGACGTGCACCGGCGACCCGGCCCGCCGGCTGGGCAACGAGTTCGTGTTCAGCATGCTCGCCGGCCAGAACGTCGAGACGCTCAACGCCGCGTTCGGCGACCGGGAGAAGCCGCGGCGCAAGATCGTCGCCACCTGCGCGCACTGCTTCAACACGCTGGCCAACGAGTACCCGCAGCTCGGCGGCGCCTACGAGGTGGTGCACCACACCGAACTGCTGTCCACGCTGGTCGGCGACGGGCGCCTGACACCGGTCACCCCGCTGGACGCGAGCCTGACGTTCCACGATCCGTGTTACCTCGGGCGGCACAACCGCGTGTTCACCCCGCCGCGCGAGGTGCTGCGGAGCCTTCCGGGCGTCACGTACACCGAGATGCCGCGGTTCAAGGAGAACTCGTTCTGCTGCGGCGCGGGTGGAGCTCGCATGTGGATGGAGGAGAAGATCGGCAGGCGGATCAACGTCGAACGCACCGAGGAAGCGCTCTCCACCGACCCGGACATCGTCGCGATCGGCTGCCCGTTCTGCCTGACGATGCTCTCGGACGGCGTGACGGGCGCGCAGGCGTCCGGCCAGGCGAAGGACTCGGTCGAGGTTCTGGACGTCTCCCAGATCCTGCTCCGCTCGATCCAGCCCGGCGCCGCCTCGTAGCCAACCGTCACGTCCGTCGGCATCGATCGGATGCGGCTCGATGGGGAGTGTGCGGCCCGGCGCGTCGGGATCGTCGGCGGTCGCGCGGCATAATCAACGCATGGGAGAACGTGACCGTCCGTCTGAGAACGAGCCGGCGACCTGGCAGGGACTGCCCCAGACCGTTCACGACCCGGTCGGGCCCGCCGGCCAGATCGAGCAGGTGGGCAGGATGGTCAGCGGACGGGAATGGATGCGCGGCGGCTGGCGCCGGGTCGTGGTGGTGGTCGGCCTGGTGCTGCTCGCCGTGCTCGCCGTGACGATCGGGTACCTGGTCGTCGTGAGCCCGGGATCGGCATAGAAGCACTTCGGCCGCCTGACACGGCCCTTTCGGGGGGACGCCCTGCCGGAAGGGTGCGTTACATCCAGGTCCAGCCCGCCAGCTGGTGGCGGAGGTAGTCGAACTCGGCGAGGGGGACGGTGCGCTTGAGGCGGATGCTCCGCCCGCCGGCCCGGAACCAGAGACCGCGGTGTTGCCGCCGCAGCGGGAACTTCTTCTCGTAGGCCCTCGCCTCGTGCGGACGCCACACCAGCCCGCTCATCGCCGAACAGATCTGGCCCACCTGATGGTCCAGTGGCCCCGACCGGAGGTGGTGGATGACCCAGGCGGGGTTGACCGCCCCGCTCACCTCGACCTTGATGAAGCCCGCCGCCGCCCAGGCAATCTCGCCGGCCAGGTTCGTCGGGCGCTCGGTCGGCACGAACGCGGCATATCGGGCCGTAGCCACGACCACGCCCTTGCCGACAGTCACCCCACCCGGCGTGAAGTAGCCCTGTTCGATCAACGCCCAGTCCATGCGGGTGAGGCTACCGAGCCGGCACCACCCGGCGGAGCTCCTCGTTCCCAGCGTCCGGCGCTCGGCAGGGTCGCGGCGGCCAGCGCTGTGACCTGGGGATACTCCGCTAGCCACGGGGCTCTACCCTGTGAGCCGCCGGACCGGCCGGTGACAGGGCCCGAGGAGACGACCGTGACCTACCCACCCCAGCCACCACAGGGATGGAACCCCGCCGGGGCCCCGTCGTCCGGATCCGGTCACGCTGGGCAATCCGGGTACGTGCCCGGCCCCCACCCCCCGGCCGGCCAGCGGCCTCCGCACGGCGCGCCGCCCCGTACGGGCAGCAACCCCCGCCGTACGGGCAGCAACCCCCGCAGTACGGACAACAGTCCCCTTACGGCCAGCCGTACCCACAGCAGCCTCCGCAGGGCCCGCCACCCGGGTACGGCGCGCCGCCTCCGTACGGACAGCAGCCTGGGTTCGGCCCTCCGCAGGCGCCGCCGCCGTTCCAACTGCCCGTGCGCAAGACGAGCCGTCTGTGGCTGGTCTCCCGCATCGTGGCGGGCGCGCTGGTGCTGGTGCTGCTCCTGTGCGTAGGCGGCTTCGCGCTCCTGGACAAGGTGACGGGGGGCGACAACCCGTCCGCGGTGCGCACCGCGGCCGCGAACGCCAGCACCGGACCGGACGGGCCCGCGCTGGCGGCCTTCGAGGATCCGGAATTAAAGGACTTCGCCCGGATCGGCGCGAACAAGGCCCAGAAGTGCGAGAAGTACACCGAGAAGATCGACGACGCGAAGGAGGCCAAGGTCTGCTCGTTCGCCGGCGGCAACGACATCCTCTACGTCCGCTTCACCTCGCAGTCCGAGAAGAACACCTACCGCTACTCGGCCCGCACCGGGTTCGACGGCCACACCGTGAAGGTCGACGAGGACACGCACTGGGCGAACTCCGAGGGCGAGGAACAGGGAGTGTTCATCACCGGGGTCAACCGCGAGGACGACACCCGCTATCTCTACTGGGACTCCGACGACGCACCGGTCTCCGCGCAGGTCTTCACCGACTCCAAGGACGAGGCCGCCACCGAGAAGTTCTGGAACGACCACCACTGACCCCGCGACGCCGCCGGGGGACGCCGACCTAGGGTGTCGGGCGGAGGTACGGCATGACGGTGTCCCGCAGCGCCGCCTGCACGGCTCCGGGAGTCGCGTCGCCGTCCACCGTCCGGAACGTCGGCGCCTCCGGCAGCGACCGGTACGCCGCGTCGAACCTGGCCAGGTAGGCGAGTTCCTCCGTGTCGCGGCCGCGGCGCTCGACCCGCTCCCGCGCCACCTCCGCCGGTACGGACAGCAGGCAGACGACCTCCGGCTCCGGGAACACCCCGAAGGCGACGCGGGCCCACCGCTCACCGGCGTCGCCCCGGGCACGGATGGCGGCGTACTGGCAGTAGACGTACCGGTCCATCACCGCCACCCGCCCGGTGACCCGCGACAGCAGCAGCGCCCGGCCGATCACCGTCCACCGCACCGCCGACTCGACCGCCACGAATCCGCGCCCGAACAGGTCCTCCGCGTCCCGCCGCCCCAACCGCCGGGCCAGCCGGGCCAGCGCCACGCGTCCACCCGGATTCTTGAAGGCCGACGCGGGGATGCCCTGGTCGTCGAGCCAGCGGGCGAGCAGCCGGGCCTGGGTGCTCTTGCCCGCCCCGTCCACACCGAGCACGGCGACGAGGGGCGGACGGCGCAGCAACCTGCCGGGGAGCGCACCGGCGGCACGTCGGGGCCGGTGTCCGGTCGGCCGAACGATTGTCACCGCTCGCACGATCGGGCCGCCGTATCGTCCATGACCAAGGGTCTCAGGAGCTTCCAAACCTCAGTGCGCCACCCCGGCGGCACGCGAAGGTGCAGCGCGCGGGTACACGTGAACCCGAAACGGCCCAGCGGGCGAGAACAGGCAAGGACACCCCGCACGACGAAGGGACCTCGCCCATGAGTACCGAGCAGCAACCGTGACCCGGCTGGTGGACCGGCCGCGAACCGACGAGGCCACCGACGCCGGAGCGATCGGGGCCTCGCTGCAGGACCCCGACCGGTTCGCCGCGCTGTACGACCGGCATGCAGCCCGGCTGTACCACTACGCCTACCGGCGGGTCGGCCACGACGCCGCCGACGACGTGGTCGCGGGGACGTTCCTGGTCGCGTACCGACACCGGCGCCGCTACGACCTGACCCGTCCGGATGCCCTGCCGTGGCTGTTCGGGATCCTCACCCGGGAGGTCGCCCGGCACCGCCGCACCGAGAAGGCCCGGTACCGGGCGCTGGGCCGGCTCGCGCCCGATCCCGTGACCGCCGACCCGGCCGACCGGGTCGCGGACGACGTGAGCGCGCAGTCCGTCCGGGCCGTGCTGGCCCAAGCACTGGCCGCGCTGTCCGCGGGCGACCGGGACGTGCTGCTGCTGATCGCCTGGGGTTCGCTCGCCTACGACGAGGTGGCGCAGGCGCTCGACATCCCGGTGGGCACCGTGCGGTCGCGGCTGAACCGGGCCCGCCGCAAGACCCGAGCCGCGTTGGGCGGCAGCAACCCCACAGACTTCGACGAGGAGTGGTCATGAACGACCTGACGATGCTGGACGACCT
Source organism: uncultured Actinomycetota bacterium (assembly GCA_963740255.1). Lineage (GTDB taxonomy): Bacteria > Actinomycetota > Actinomycetes > Mycobacteriales > Cryptosporangiaceae > CAVUDO01. The sequence continues at coordinate 142,317 of CAVUDO010000005.1, forward strand.
CGGCGCCGCACTGGACCCGGCGACCGACGCCCCTCCCGCCGCCCTGCGGCACCGCGCACTGGCCCCGACCCGCGACGCGGTCCAGGCGCGGGCCCGATCGTTCCGGCCGAGGCTGGGGTGGCGGCTGGCCGCGTCGGGCGGGCTGGCGGCCGCGGTGGTGGCCGGAGTGCTGGTGGCCCAGCTGGACGCCGGGGTGCAGCGCGGCACCGACGCCCCCGCCACCGCGGTGTTCGCGGCGCCCACCGATCCGTCCGCGGTCCTGCACAACGCCGCGCTGGTGGCGTTCCGCAGCCCGGTACCCCGCCCGCGCCCGAACCAGCTCGTGTTCGTCGAGTCGGTGAACCGGTACGGCTCGGTCAGCGGCGACGGAGTGCGGACGCCGGGCGTGCCGACGGTCCGGCAGGTGTGGCTGTCAGTGGCCGGCGCCTACCCCGGGATGGTTCGCAGCCGACCGAAGGCCGGCGGCACCTGGGAGGAGATCGCGATACCGGGCTGCCGGAACGGCAGGACGCCCATCGACGCCAGCAAGGACAGCCCGTGCCAGCTGATCCCCGCCTACCGGGACGACCTCCCGACCGCGGCCGGCGCGATGCGCCGGGTGCTGTACTCCGGCAACTACGGGTCCCCCGCGGCAGCCAAACCCTCCCGCGACCAGCGGGCCTTCACGATGGTCGGTGACCTGATCAGGGAGAGCTACCTCCCGCCGGCCGCGCTGGCGGCGTTGTTCGAGGCAGCCGCCACGATCCCCGGCACCGTCGTCGAGCGTGACATCGTCGACGCCGCCGGCCGGCGTGGCATCGCGGTCACCCGGACCGACGCCGGCTCCCGCGACGAACTGATCTTCGACGCGAAGACGTACGAGTTCCTCGGCGAGCGCGGCGTCGCCGTCGCGGACTTTTCGCCGGCCGGGATTCGGAAGGGCGAGCAGGTCTACAACTCCCGACTCCGGATCGCGATCGTCGACAAGGTCGGTCAGCTTCCCTGACCTCGGCGCGCCGCGAGACGGCTCCAACCCACCCGGCTGGAGCCGTCTCGCTGTGCCAGGAGTCGCGTGGTCGCCGTGGTGGAGCTCTCGTGGGCGCGAGCGTTCAGCCCGGCCGCACGGAACTTTCAGCCCAGCCGGATGGAACCGGTGGGGCTGACGGCGGTTCCGACCACCGCCCGCCCAGGCCACCGGGTGGCCCCTTCGAAGTCCGCGTACCATCCGGTTTCGTGAAGTATCGACATAGTCGCTTCCGAGTGGGGTGACACCGTCATCGACGTCTGGCTCGCGCTCGTCGTCTTCTTTCTCTTGACCGCCGCCAACGGGTTCTTCGTGGCTGCCGAGTTCTCGCTGGTCACCGTCGACCGAGCGATGGTCGAAAAGCAGGCCGCGGCCGGCGACAAGAAGGCCAAACACCTGCAGGCCGCGCTCAGGTCGCTGTCGTTCCAGCTCTCCGGGGCCCAGTTCGGCATCACGGTCAGCGCGCTGCTCACCGGCTACCTCGCCGAACCGGCACTGGCCCGGCTGCTGCGTCCGCTGACCAGCCTGCTGCCCAGCGAGACCGCCTCCCGGACGGTCTCGACCGTGCTGGCGCTGACACTGGCCACGCTGGTCTCGATGCTGGTCGGCGAGCTGCTGCCGAAGAACGCCGCACTGGCCCGGCCGGAGCCGATCGCGCGCTGGTCGGCCCAGCCGCTGCGGATCTTCTCGGGCGTCTTCAAGCCGATCATCACCGCGCTGAACGAGAGCGCGAACTGGATCGTCCGCCGGCTGGGCATCGAGCCGCAGGAGGAGCTGGCCAGCGCCCGTTCCCCCGAGGAGCTCGGCCTCCTCGCCGCGATCTCGGCCCGGGCGGGCGCGCTCCCGCCCGAGACCGCGACGCTGCTGCAACGCACGATCCGGTTCGGCGAGAAGCGCGCGGCCGAGGCGATGACGCCCCGCGTGGACATCGTCGGCCTGGACGCCAACGCCACCGTCGCCGACCTGCTCCGGCTGGCGCGCGAGACCGGCAAGACCCGGTTCCCGATCTACCAGGGCACGTTGGACCACGTCATCGGGGTGGCCGGCGTCGTCGACGCGCTCGGCGTGCCGGTCGCCAAGCGCGAGGGGACCCGGGTGACGTCCGTGGCCCGCGAGCCCGTCCAGGTGCCGGAGAGCCTCGACCTGGACGGTGTGCTGGACGCGCTGCGCGAGGCGGGGGTCGAGTTCGCCGTGGTGGTGGACGAGTACGGCGGCACCGACGGGATCGTCACCACCGAGGACCTGGTCGAGGAGCTGGTCGGCGAGATCGACGACGAGTACGACCCGCCGCGCGCCGCCACCCACCTCTACGACCCGCGGGTCACCGCACCGAGCGCCGACCCGTCCCGCCTGGTGTCCGGGCTGCTGCGCGAGGACGAGCTGTACGAGCAGACCGGGTTCCGGCTTCCCGAGGGACCGTACGAGACCCTGGCGGGTTTCCTGATGGCCCAGCTCGGCCACATCCCGCGGGAAGGGGAGGCGGTCGAGTACCAGGGCTGGACGTTCACGGTGACCGAAGTGGACCGTCGGCGGGTGGAGCAGGTGCGGGTGACGCCGCCGCGCACCAGTCCGGGGGACGACGCGCGGCCGGACACCGCCGAGACCAGCGAGCAGCCGGCCGACGGCCGGGCCGCACCCGCGCCGGCCGCCGAGGACGCCCGATCCGGGTCGGGTGGGCGATGACCCAGCTCGCACTGGTCACCACCGTGTTGCTGCTGCTCGGCAACGGGTTCTTCGTGGGTGCGGAGTTCGCGCTGATCGCCGCCCGGCGGACGCAGCTGGAGCCGTTGGCCGAGGCCGGTTCGAAGCGGGCCGCCACGGCGTTGCGGGCGATGAACCAGATCCCGCTGATGATCGCCGGCGCCCAGCTGGGCATCACCGTGTGCTCGCTCGGGCTCGGCGCGATCGCCGAGCCGGCGCTGGCCGGGCTGATCGAGGGTCCGTTCAAGGCCGTGGGCCTGCCCGACCAGCTCGTGCACCCCGTGGCGTTCGTGCTCGCGTTGGGCGTGGTGGTGTTCCTGCACACGGTGGTCGGCGAGATGGTGCCGAAGAACATCTCGATCGCCGGGCCGGAGGCGGCGGTGCTCTGGCTCGGGCCGCCGATGCTGTGGTTCTCGCAGATGACCAAGCCGCTGCTGGTGGCGCTGAAGTGGATGTCGCGCAAGCTGCTCGGCCTGATCGGCATCGTCTCGCCGGACGCGGTCAAGTCGGTCTACACCGCCGACGAGCTGGCCAACCTGGTGGCCGAGTCGCGTACCGAGGGCCTGCTCGACGCCGACGACCACCAGCGGATCACCGGCGCCCTCACGCTCACCAAGCGCAAGGCCGACAGCGTGATGGTGCCGTGGGACGAGGTGCACACCGTCACCGAGGACGTCAGCCCGGCCGCGCTGGAGGTGCTGGCCACCAACGTGCGGCGCTCCCGGTTCCCGGTGGTGGACCGGTCGACGCTGGCGATCCTCGGGTTCGTGCACGTCAAGGACGTGCTGGGCGCGGACGGCCAGGCGCGGCGCGAGCCGTTGCCCCGCAGCGCGCTGCGGCCGCTGACGATCGTCCCGCCGGACATGTCGCTGGCCGACCTGCTGCTGCTGATGCGGCGCGAACGGGCCCACTTCGTGCTGGTCAGCGAGGGCCAGACCCCGCTGGGTGTGGTCACCCTGGACGACGTCCTCAACGCGGTCGTCGGCGAACCGGCCGGCCGGCCGCCGACGTCATAACGTCGTTCGCCGTCAGGCGGCGGGCGGCGGGCGGCGGGCGGCGGGCGGCGGGCGGCGGACGGAACGATCGCGACGTCCTCCTTGCGCGCACTCCACTCGGCGGAACGCGACCGTCGGGCGGCTGGATCAAGGCGTGACGCGGCGTCAGGCGTCCCGGGTGGGCCAGGTGCGCCAGCTCTGCCAGGCGCGGGACGGGGTGGGGCCGCGCTGGCCCTGGTACCGCGAGCCGTAGACCGCCGAGCCGTACGGCGCCGTGGCCGGCGAGGTGAGGCGCAGGATGCAGAGCTGGCCGATCTTCATCCCGGGCCAGAGGGTGATCGGCAGGTTGGCGACGTTGGACAGCTCCAGCGTCACGTGGCCGGAGAAGCCCGGGTCGATGAAGCCGGCGGTGGAATGGGTGAGGAGCCCGAGGCGGCCGAGGCTCGACTTGCCCTCCAGCCGGCCCGCAAGGTCGTCGGGGAGCGTGACCATCTCCAGCGTCGAGCCGAGCACGAACTCGCCCGGGTGCAGGACGAACGGCTCGCCGTCCTTCGTCTCGACCAGCTCGGTGAGGTCGTCCTGCCGCTCGGCCGGGTCGATGTGGGTGTAGCGCATGTTGTTGAACACGCGGAACATCCCGTCGAGCCGCACGTCGACGCTGGACGGCTGGACCAGGCTCGGCTCGTACGGATCGAGCCCCAGCCGTCCCGCTTCGATCTCGACCTTCAGGTCGCGGTCGGACAGCAACATGCCCGTACCTTAGCCACCGGCTCGCGCTGGTTCGGCGTGCCGCCGGGTCGGTCAGGAGTACGCGGCGACGAAGGCGTCCCTGGTGGGGGACTTCGGGCGCGGGTCGAAGACGGCGAACACGACGTGGTCGAAGTAGGGATGCTGCCGCAGGGCACCGGCGAAGGCTTCCGCGACCGTGGCGGGGTCGTTGCCGAAGACGCCGCAGCCCCAGGCGCCGAGCACCAGCCGGCGGTGGCCGTGCGCGGCGGCCACGGCCAGGACCCGGGCCGCACGGGCATTGAGCGCGGCGGGCACGGTGGGCAGCAGTTCGGGCTGGTTGTTGCGCAGCGCGCTGGCGTTGGGTGCGGCCGCGGTCAGGTACGTCACCGGGTACGGGGCGTCGAGCAGGTGGCCGCGGTCGTCGCGGAACGTCGGTACGCGCGGCGAATAGATGACCCGGTCGCTGTAGCGCAGGTCGTCCTGGCCCCGGTGGTAGGCGTAGAACTCCGGCGCGGCCGTGAGGCAGGCATACAGCGCCGAACTCCGGGCGACGCTCTCTTCCTGCGCCTGCGCACCGTTCAGGAAGCCGCCGCCCCGGTTCTTCGCCGACGCGAACACCAACGCGGCCACCTCCCCACCCAGCCGCCGCGCCGCCGCCAACGTCGACTCCCCGGTCACCTCGATGGTCACGTCCGCTGCCGCCGGGGTCGGAGGGGCCAGCTCGTCGTCGGGCAGGTACAGCCGAGTCCCGCCAACGGCCGCCGCCGCCGCATCGCCGATCCGCACCGACCCACCGGACGGCGCCAGGTACTCGCCGCGCTCCACGAGGTCGACGGCCTCTCGGGCCAGCGCCCGCAGCCTGCTACTCACACCCGGCATTGTTCCGGCCGGCCGCCGCGGTGACCACCGCGTTTCCGCTCCCGCCGCCGTCGGTAGAAGAAGCGCCGGAGCGGCCGCGACGGCGAGACGAGACCCGCACGGCCGGCCACCGATCCTCAGGTGGCGTGCGCGGCCAGGCGCCCGCTCGCTACACTCGGACGACCACCGCGGGTGTAGTTCAATGGCAGAACATCAGCTTCCCAAGCTGACAGTGCGGGTTCGATTCCCGTCACCCGCTCCACCCGCTCCCACGACGGAACGCGCTTCAAGACCCCAAGCCGGCGGGGCCCGATCCATCCACGTCAGCCGGGTAAATCTGGGCCGAAGTTGAGGCAAGGTGTCCCGGGCCGCCTACGCAACGCAGCTTTCGACGGTCGTCCGCGTAGAGCCTGAGACATCGCTTCCGGCCGGCACGAACGGAACATGGACTCCCCGCCCCCGCCGACCGAACATCGCTTCCAACAGTGTCCGGTCATCGCCCGCGATTCCGAAGCGTTCGATGACCTCGGCGAGCGGCCAAGCCCGGGCCGGATGCAGAACCTCAATGCCGACAGGAACACCATCTGCGTCGAGATCCACGAGAGTCCAACCGTCGATGTCGGCCGTCCGTGCAACTGCGTTGTCCGACAATCTTAGGTACAACGCGTCAGCATCTTGGTCGTAGCTTGTGCGTAGCATCTAGCCTCCACAGTCAGTCGGGCCACACAGCTGTGATGACCCGTTCAGGATCATCGGTCGCTACACAGACCTTGAGTATGCGCCCACCGGCAACGTATCCGAAGACCGAAATTGATCCTAATTGTCCGGCTTCTGACCGGCTGGTCCTGTGAGACAGTGCATAGTTCACCTGATCTTCAGTGATACCTCGCTCCGCCAGCCGTTGCCGAGCATGTCGCGTCAGCCGCACCGGCACAGCTACTCTCCTGCGGCTGAAGCGGGCTCTGGCCGCGGGCTCACCAGGATCGGAACAGACTTCTTGGTTTGGCCATCAATCAGCAGTTCGAACGAGTACACGCCATAAGCAGGCAGCGGAACGCCAATATTCAGCGGTACGACTGCGTTCGCTCGCCAGCCGGACGGCAAGCCCTCTGGATACGGTGCAGAGAACTCGGCGTTCAGCTCCATCAGCCGTCCACCGTCTTCGTCTTGGAAGATCAACTGGAGCTCGTGTTGGCGATCACACTCAGCTCGCGTCATATTGAGACGGATCGCTACCCCCAGATTGTGAGCCGCCGGCACCACCGATGGTGTGATCCGGTCGACACCGGCTGCAACCATATGCAACACGCCGCCGCCTTCTCCCCGGACGTAGTCGCAGACCACCATGAAATCGACTTCCGGCACAGCCACCTCCTCGAAGGGCTTCAGAAGTACCACACTCAGCAGCCTGTGAGCATGTTCGGATAGATCGCGACATCACGCGTGGCACGCCCGACGATGCGGTCCGGAGCTCCGAAGGTCGGAGCTAGCCCACGGGCCTTCAGCACGTCCCATCGGCACGGTTGTGATCGATGGAGCATGACCCGGTTCCGGACATCTGATTGAGGCAACACTGAGCGACGCGGTCAGGCCTGGGGCTGGGTGATGTTGACCATCCAGACGATGCCGAACCTGTCCGTGCACATGCCGAACTCGTCGCCCCACATCTGCTTCTCCAGCGGCACGGAGACGGCGCCGCCGTCGGACAGCTTCGCCCAGTAGCCGCGCAGATCGTCGCCGTCGTCTCCGCTCAGGCTCACCGAGATGTTGTCCCCCGGGTTGTGGTCGGTCCCGGGCGCACTGTCGGAGGCCATCAGCGTGTATCCGCTGTCGGTCTCCAACTGGCCGTGCATGATCTTGTCGGCGCCCGCGGGGTCGTCGTTGCCCAGCTCGCCGAAGGTGTTCAGGGTCAGCGTGCCGCCGAAGACGTCCTGGTAGAACTCCATCGCTTCCCGGGCGTTGCCGGAAAAGCCGATGTACGGGTTGAGACGTGATGCCATCAGATGCTCCTTGGTTCGCGACGGTGACGGACCGATACGGGTCAGACTCTCAGGTGGCTGGGACACCGTCCGCGGCGGCTTGGAGTGCGGCGATGTCGAGCTTCTTCATGCCGAACATCGCCTGCATCGCCCGGGCGGCCTTCGTCTGGTCGGGGTCGGCGAACAGCTCGTCCATGCCGGTCGGCACGATCTGCCAGGACAGCCCGAACCTGTCCTTGAGCCAGCCGCACGGCCCTTCCTCGCCACCCTCGGTCAGGCTCTTCCAGTAGTAGTCCACCTCGTCCTGCGTCTCGCAGGTGATCTGGAACGACACGGCCTCGCTGAACGCGAAGTCGGGGCCGCCGTTGATGCCGACGAACCGGTTGCCGTCCAGCTCGAACTCCACGGTCATCACCGTGCCCGCCGGACGCGGCCCGGCCTCGGTGTAGTGGAGGACGTTGACGACGCGCGAGTTCGGGAAGATGCCGATGTAGAAGTCCGCGGCCTCTTCGGCCTCGGTGTCGAACCACAGGTTCGGGATGATCGTGTGCTGCATGGCACTGCGTCCTCTCGTGGGGCGGGAGCGGGCTCCCGCAACCGATGCCTGCACAGAGAGACCCTCGCCCGGCGGAATACTCATCGCGCCTGGTCAGAATCGGTCAACCGGACGTCTCTGAACGCTGCCACAACCGGACGGCGGTGTCTCTACTCCCGGTCGCGAGTAGTCGTCCGTCGGAAGAGAACGCCACTGCCTGAACTGCCGTCCGGTGCCCGGCCAGCGCCCGGTACCCGTGATCCGACTCGGCGTTGCCAGGCACTACCGCTCGCCGTCCCGTCTGACCAGGCCCCGCCGGACCATGAACTGATGCTCCTCGACGTCTACGTGAGGTTTTCCGCGCAGTCGGACAGCAGGCTGGTCAACTGGTGGTGCTCGGCGCGCGTGAGGCCGGTGACCATCCGCGTCTCGACCGCCGCGACTGCGGCGTCGGCGGCGGCCAGGCGGGTGCGGCCGGCGGGGGTGAGGGTGACCGGACGGGCCCGGCCGGCGGTGGGCTGAGCGGCGACAGCGACCAGGCCGGCGGTGCGCGGGCCGCCCAGGACGTCCTGCAACGACTGCCGGGTGACGAAGCACCGGCGGGCCAGTTCGGCGGACGACATCCCTGGATCCTCGGCCAGCGCGCGCAGCACGGCGTACTGGGAGAGCGACAGCGCCGACGGCCGCAACTCCTCGTCGCAGGCCTGCCGGAACAGCTACTGGACGCGCTTGACGAGGTACCCGGTCCGGTCCTCAGGCCGAGCCGCAGCTCTACACCGTGGCGTCGGTGCACCACCGTTGACATGTCGGCCGGGTCGGCACGGCATATCGCCGGCCCGGCGAGTGTTGGGCGGACGCGACCGTCCGGGCGGACGAGCGCTCACCAGTCCGGGAGTGCGGGCATCAGGGCCTGGCCGCCGCTGTCCAGCCGGACGCCGAGCACCTGGTGCAGCTGGACGTTGTTGAGTTCGAAGCCCACCTGGCTGGACGCCAGGTAGAGCCGCCACACCCTGGCCCGGGTCCCGCCGACCTCGGCCACCGCCTCGTCCCAGTGCGCCTCCAGGTTGGCCAGCCAGTGCGCCAGGGTGCGGGCGTAGTGCTCGCGGAAGTTCTCCTCGTGCCGGATCTCGAAGCCGGCGTCGTTCATCTGCGACACCAGCAGGCCGATGCCGTGCAGCTGGCCGTCCGGGAACACGTAGCGGTCGATGAACGGGTCGGTGCGGTGCGGGCCGTGGCCGTCGGGCTGGGTGATGCAGTGGTTGAGCAGCCGTCCGCCGGGGCGGAGCTTGCCGTGGAGCGCACCGAAGTAGGCGGGCAGCTGGGCCCGGCCGATGTGCTCGGTCAGGCCGATGGAGCTGACGGCGTCGAAGCTCCGACTCGGCGACCTCGCGGTAGTCCAGGTGGCGCACCTCGGCCAGCTCGCTCAGCCCCCGGTCGACGATCGCCTTCTGGGCCCACTCGGCCTGCTGGCGGGACAGCGTCACGCCCAGCGCCTGCACCCCGTGGCGCTCGGCGGCGTGCATGACCATCCCGCCCCAGCCGCAGCCGACGTCCAGCAGCCGCATCCCCGGCTGCAACCCGAGCTTGCGGGCCACCCGCTCGTGCTTGGTCTCCTGGGCGAGCTCCAGGGAGGCGTCCGGCGCGGGGAACACCGCGCAGGTGTAGGCCATCGACGGCCCGAGCAGCCACTCGTAGAACCGGTTCGACACGTCGTAGTGGTGCGAGATCGCCGCGCGGTCGCGGGACAGGGAGTGCAGCCGCCCCCGCGGCCTGGCCTCCTCGGGCGGCAGCGGCACCCGGTGCCGCAGCCGGAAGCCGAAGAGCTGGCGGGCGATGGCCGCCTGCTCGGCCCGGGGGACCCGGTTCAGCGTGGCGTCGGCCAGGGCCCGCAGGGCCGGGTAGAGCGGGCCGCCGATCTCGAGCTCGCCGGTGACGTAGGCCCTGGCCAGCCCGAGCGTGCCCGGTGCCGAGGCGAGGTAGGCCAGCGCCCGCGGCGACCGCACGTCGATCGTGATCTCGGCGTCCGGCGGCCCCGTCGCGCTGCCGTCGTAGGCCGTCAACCGGACCGGCGCGTGACCCACGGCCCGGTCGAAGATGTCAGCAACCAGCATCCGACTCACCCCACCCGTGTCACCTGTCGCGTACGCACTTGTCGTAGAGGTCCGGCAGCCGCCCCCCGGCGTCGTACCGCTGCTTGAGCTGCCTGTACACCGCGCCGTTGTACCGCTCCCAGAACTCGTCCTCGGTGTAGTGCACGGTGGAGTACAGCGACTTGTGGCCGCCGAGCTCGCCCACCAACCGCTCCACCAGGCGGTTGTGCGCGTCGGGCGGCTGGCCCGGCGCGAGCGGCACGGTCGACCAGAAGCCGACGTTGACATAGAGCTGGCCCGGCTCCAGCGGATACAGCGGCCACTTCTGCGCGTCCCGCAGCCGCAGCGGGCACAGCCACACCGGCTCGATGCCCACGTCCCGATGGAACACGTCGAGGAAGTCGGCCAGCCGCTCGACCGGGATCTCCACGTCCTGGACCACCGGCTCCTGCGCCGGACGGTTCCGCGCGGCGTCGAGCCGGCCGCTGAAGCCCAGCCGGCGGTCGAGCGCGACCAGCCGGCGGTACACGTCGCTGCGCAGCCAGCGCTTGGGCCACAGCCGCCGCACCAGCGGGTGCTGCGCACCGAACGCCCGGGAGCACCAGAACCAGTCGGTGTCCCAGCGCCACAGGTAGTCGCGGACGGTCAGGTGGTCGACCTCGTGCTCGCGGATCGACCGGTAGTAGATCCGCTGGCCGGTGTAGTCGCTGGTCGGAGGGCCTTCGTCCACGAACTCGCCGAGCGTCAGGTACAGCTCGTCCGGGCCGAACACCGTGCCGTCGAGGAAGTCGGGGCCGGCGTCGTCCGCGCAGATCTCCTCGATCGCCTCGGCGCAGCGCCTGGCGTCGGTGAAGCGCCGGTGTCGCAGCCGGACGACCGGCCGCACGGGCTGCAACTCGATCCTCAGCCGCAGCGCGTAGCCCAGCGAGCCGTAGGAGTTCGGGAAGCCGCGGAACAGGTCGGCGTGTTCGCCGTCCGGACGCGCGGTGACCACCCGGCCGTCCCCGGTGAGGATCTCCAGCTCCCGCACCGACTCGTGCGGCAGGCCGTGCCGGAAGCTCGACGACTCGATGCCCAGCCCGGCCACCGCGCCGCCGAGCGTGATCGTCTTGAGCTGCGGCACCACCAGCGGCATCAGCCCGTGGGCCAGCGTCGCGTCGACCAGCCGTTCGTAGGTCACCATGCCCTGCACGTCGGCCGCGCGCGCCGCAGGGTCGACGGCCAGCACCCGGCCGAATCCGCTCACGTCCAGCCGCTCGCCGTTCCCCGCGGGCCCGAAGCGGAACAGGTTCGAGGTCGGCTTCGCCAGTCGCACCGGCTGGTCGGCAGGCAGCCTGCCGTAGCGGTCCCGAAGCTCGGCCACCGACGACACGTGATCGCTCACAGGTGGGACGCTAGAGGACCACCGGCGTGGTGCCCAGACATTTCACGTCGCGTCGGCACACCCCGTGACCAGGCCACCCGTACTGATCGGCACCCTTGCCGGGCTCGGCGAGAATCGCGGACGTGGATATCCCCAACTGGAGCGACGGCGAGCCGACCAGCCGCCGCCGCGCACCCCGGAGCCGCGGATGGGTGCCGCCGCCTCCTGCCGGACGCCTACTCGTCCGAGCGCCAGGTGCGTTTCGTCCGGCCAGGGGTCGACGGCCGGTCCGGCTCGTCGGTGAACGTGTCGAGGTCGGTGACCACCCGGTTGCGGCCGGGCTGCTTGGCGGCGTAGAGGTGCTGGTCGGCGCGGCCCAGCAGTTCCGACTGGGTGTTGTGGCCCAGCCGGGTCGTCGCCGCACCGACGCTGACGCTCACCTCCAGATCGCCGGTGATCGGCTCCCAGTGGTAGGACTCCACGGTCATCCGCACGGCCTCCAGTAACCGGGTCGCCGGGGCGGGTCCGAGGCCCGGCAGCACGACGAGGAACTCGTCGCCCCCCATCCGGGCGACGAATCCGGCATCGGCGACGGTCGGCTCGATGCTCGTGGCGATCGAGGTGGCGATGATCCGGGCCACCAGCACCAGCACCTGGTCGCCGACGACGTGGGAGTGGCCGTCGTTGATGCGCTTGAAGTGGTCCAGGTCGACCAGGGCCAGCGACAGCGGCGTCCAGGACTGGACGGCGAGGTCGATCAGGCCGGGCAGTTCCTCGTCGACGAAGCGGCGGTTGCGCAGTCCGGTCAGCGGGTCGCGGCGGGCCTGCTCGCGGAACTGTTCGGCCTGCCGGCGGGCCTCGGTGATCTCCTGGATCGCCCGACGGATCCGGGCCTGGGCCGACCGTTCCAGCGAGTACAGCGCCTCGGCGTCGGCGTGGAAGGCCTTGTAGGTCTCGAACGCCCGCTGCATCTGGCCGGTCGCGGCGTACAGCTCGGCCTGCTCCTGCTGCACGCGTACGAGGCATTCGCGCAGACCGCGTTCCGTGCAGACGCGGCGGCTGTCGTCCAGCGTCGCCTGGGCCCGGTCGGGGTGGCCCTGGCGGCGCTGGACCTCGGCCAGCGAGAGCAGCACGTCCGGGAGGTGGTCGAGCTTGCCGTCCTGCTGGTGGCGTTCGGCCAGGCAGGTCTGCAAGGTCCGCGCTGCCTCGTCGAGCTGCCCTGCACCGATCTGCGCCAGTGCCACCGTGTGCGAGAACACCGCGTTGAGCGGGAAGGACTGCGCCGCCGAAAGGGCCAGCATCTTCCCGGCCGCCTCCGACGCCCGCTCGTGCTCGCCTGCCTCGTGCTCGTTGACCAGCAGGTTGTTGAGCACGTTCATCAGCAGGTACACGCCGCCCTCGGCCGAGACGCCGCGGACGAGCATGATCTGTTCGGCCTCGGCGAAGCGCTCCCGGGCGGCGTCGAACGACTTCACGCCGTTCAGGGCGAGCGCGAGCGTCCCGAGGTGCTGCACCCGGACGTGGGCCGGCGTCGACTCGTCCAGCAGCTCCATGGCCCGCGCCGCATGGTCGAGCGCGGCCGCCGGGTCGCCCAGGAGGTAGTAGATCCAGACCAGGTCGCGGTGGCTGCCCGCGCGCAGCATCCGGCAGCCGCGCTGGGTGGCCCACTCGTTGACCTCCCACAGCAGGCCCGCGGCGGCCGTGGTCTCGCCGGCGCACCGCAGGGCGCGGGCCCGCACGAGCCTGGCCCGCATCTCCAGCTCGGCGTTGCCGAGCGCGTTGGCCTCCCGTTCGATGTCGAGCACGGTGGCCGGGTCGACGACCGCGTCGGACGGGACGTCGAGGACGTCGAGGGCAGCCGAGAGCTGCTCGGCGCTGCGCTGCGGCGCGCCGGCCGTCCGGGCCTCGTCGGGCTCTCCGCCGTCGGGGTGCCGGGCGAGGGCCCGGTGTCGGTCACCTTCTCCCCGACATGCCCCACGGTAACCACGGGTCACGACGCTTCGGAAGGGTCTGAACGTCTGCCGCGGGGACCGGCCGAACGCACCGTTCGGCGCGTCACCCGTCCGACCGCGAGGTCCGTCCGCCGCGGCGACGGTCGGTCTGGCCCGGTGCGTCGGCGAAGGAGTCCAGGTCGGTCACCACCCCGTTCCGACCTGGCTGCTTGGCCGCGTAGAGGTGCTCGTCGGCCCGGCCGAGCAGCTCGGACTGGGTGTTCTGGCCGAGCCGGGTCGCGGCGGCGCCGATGCTCACCGTCACCGGGACGTCCCCGCTGATCGGTTCCCAGCCGTACGAGCCCACGGTGTTCCGGGCCTCTTCCAACCAGCGCCTGGCCGGTGCCGGCTCCAGCCCGGGCAGCACCACGAGGAACTCGTCGCCGCCCATCCGCGCGACGAACCCGGACCCGGCCACGGCCGGCGACGCCGCGGTGGCCACGGCCGTGGTGAGCAGCCTCGCCACCACGACCAGCACCTGGTCGCCGACCACGTGGGACTTCGAGTCGTTGATCCGCTTGAAGTCGTCCAGGTCGACCAGGGCCAGCGACAGCGGCAGCCAGTCGCGCATCGCGCGGTCGAGCAGGCCCGGCAGTTCCTCGTCGACGAACCGGCGGTTGCGGACGCCGGTGAGCGGGTCGCGGCGGGCCTGTTCGCGGAACTGGCGGGCCTGCCGGCGGGCCTCCGTGGTCTCCCGGATCGCCGCCCGGATGCGCGACTGCGCCGCCCGCTCCAGCGAGTACAGCGCCTCGGCCTCGGCGTGGAAGGCCTTGTGGGCGTCGAACGCCCGCTGGAGCTGGCCGGCCGCCGCATACAGCTCGGCCTGCTCCTGCTGGACGCGGATCTTCACTTCGGCGAGTCCGCGCTCGTCGCAGGTGTCGCGGCACCGGTCCAGCGTTGCCTGGGCACGGTCGGTGTCGCCCTGACGGCGTTGCACCTCGGCCAGGCCCAGCACCAGCTCCGCGAGGTCGTTGGGGTTCTGATTCTCGTGGGGGTCGTACCGGTCGAGGCAGGCCAGGAGGGTCTGTTCCGCTTCCGCGAACCGCCCCACCCCGATCTGGGCCAGGGCGACGGTGTGGACGAAGACGGCGTTCATAGCGAATGCCCGCGCCGAGGCCAGCGCCAGCATCCGCTGTGCCGCCTCCCATGCCTTCTCGTGCTCCTCGGCGAGGTGCTCGTTGAACGCGGCGTTGTTCAGCACGTTCATCAGCAGGTACACGCCGCCCTCGGCCGGGACGTCGTCGGACGCGAGGATCTGCTCGGCCTCGGCGAAGCGTTCCCGGGCGGCGTCGAACGAGCGCACCCAGCCGAGCGCGAGCCCCAGCGTGCCCAGGTACTGCACCCGCAGCGGCGACGGTGCGGTGTCCCCGAGCAGTTCGGTGGCGCGGACGGCGTGGTCCAGGGCGGCGGCCGGATCGCCCAGGACGTGGTAGATCCAGACCAGTTCGCGGTGGCTCTCCCCGAGCACGGCGGTGTGCTCGTGTGCGGACGCCCAGTCGTTGACCTCCCACAGCAGGCCGGCCGCAGCGGTGGTCTCGTTCCGCGCACCCAGTGCCCGGGCCCGCAGCAGCCGCGCCCGGGCCTCCATCTCGGCCAGGCCGAGCGCGCGGGCCTCCTGCTCGATGCCGAGCACGACATCGTGGTCGGGCGCGCTGCCGGTGCGCACCTCCAGGGCGTCCAGGGCGGCCGACAGCTGCCCGGGCGTCCGGGGCGCCGTGGGGGGCCACCCTCGGGGCGTCGTCGGGCTCGTCCCCGCCGGGAGCCCTGGCCAGGCTCGACGGTGTCGGGCTCACCTCTTCGCCGCCGGCACCGCCCCACGGTAACGAGGACACGGCGTCGCCTGAAGGCCCCCACGGTCACCGTCCGCCCACCGCAAGGACCACCCTCGACGACACGGCCCGGGGCGATTACCGCCCGGCGCCCGGTCGCTCACCGATATGGTCACGGCCATGGCTACGGCGAACGTCACAGTCTCGCTGGACCCGGCGGTCATCGCGCTGGCCAGACGCCAGGCCCAGGCGGCGGGGATCAGCATGTCGGCCTGGGTGGCGCGGACGATCCGGACGGCCACCATCGCCGAGTCCGCCAAGTGCTACGACCAGTTCGAACGCGAGGCGCGGGACGCGGACGCGATGGCCGCCTGGGACGCCGCCCGCGCGCCGGGCCACCGCCTGGACGGTGCCGAGTGGTGAAGCAGGGGGAGATCCACAACTACCCCGTGGCCGACCGCCGCTACCACGTGCTGGTGGTCAGCGGCGACGCGCACAACGAGGTGCGGCTGCCGTGGGTCGTGCCGATCCGGCGCGGCCGGACCGACGCCCCGCCGTACCTCGTCGCCCTGGTCGAGGCCGACCCGGTCGGCGGCACCGCCGACATCGACCGGCTCGACCGCGCCTCCCTCTCCAGCGAGCCGGTGGGCATCGTCACCGGCGCCACCATGCAACGCATCCGGGAAGCGATCTCCACGCTCTTCGCCGGCTAGCCCGTCGCTGAACGTGACCGCTGGGCGTGCGATCAGGTGCTGACCCCCGATGGGTCATGGGACGGGCGGGTCAGAGATCCTGCACGGCGCGGGACAGCAGGCAGAACTCGTTGCCCTCGGGGTCGGCGAGCACCACCCAGCTCACGTCCGGTCCCTGGCCGACGTCCACCCGTCGGGCACCGAGCGCCAGCAGCCGTTCCAACTCGACCCCGGTGGACACCCCGTCGGCGCGGAGATCGAGGTGCAGCCGGTTCTTGACGGCCTTGCGCTCGGGCACCGGGATCACGTCGATCGTGGGCCAGGCGCCGTCCGCCGGCGCGATGCTCACACCGCCCTCGTCCCGTTCGGTGACCGTCCAGTCCAGCACCCCGCACCAGAACGCGGCAACGGCCTCCGGGTCGACGGCGTCGATGGCGAGTACGGCGATACGGCTCGACATGCCGACATCATCCCCCGCCACCACGGCGGCTACACGCGCGGCTTGATCCCAACCAGGGTCGAGGTTCTAGCGTCGGAACCGCACCGCGTCTGGTGGAACCCATTTGCCGCCGACGCGGAGCGTCACACCCTTCGACCAGGATGGCCGGAGGCCAGGTGGACCGCGGACGCGGCGGCCGCCGGAGCAACACCAGTCGGGCCGTGGCCCGCCCCAGCGAACGAGGTGCCCCCGATGGACATGGAAGTCACCGCCTACATGTCGATGTTCCATGCGATGAACGCCGAGGGTGACCGGCGCCCGTTCTCCCGGGCGACGCTCCGGCGCATCGCCGCGTTCGCCAGGCCACACGCCCGCTGGCTCGCCGCGTTCCTGGTGCTCAGCGTGGTGGGTGCGGTGCTGGCCGTCGCGACTCCCGTGCTGGCCGGACGGGTGGTGGACGCCATCGTCACCAAGCAGGCCGGCGACGTGGTGGTCAGGCTCGCGGTGCTCATC
The DNA here is from genome assembly GCA_963740255.1 of uncultured Actinomycetota bacterium. Lineage (GTDB taxonomy): Bacteria > Actinomycetota > Actinomycetes > Mycobacteriales > Cryptosporangiaceae > CAVUDO01. The sequence continues at coordinate 158,974 of CAVUDO010000005.1, forward strand.
GCGGTGCTGGCGGTGCTGGAGGCCGTGCTGGGCATCGTCACCCGCTGGCTGTCGGCCCGCCTCGGCGAGGGGCTGATCCTCGACCTCCGCACGACGGTGTTCGACCACGTGCAGCGGATGCCGGTGGCCTTCTTCACCCGCACCCGCACCGGTGCCCTGGTCAGCCGGCTCAACAACGACGTGATCGGCGCCCAGCGGGCGTTCAGCGACACGCTGTCGGGCGTCGTCGGCAACCTGGTCGCGCTCGCGTTGACCCTGGCCGTGATGCTGAGCCTGTCGTGGCAGGTCACGCTGCTGGCGCTGGTGCTGCTGCCGGTGTTCGTGGTGCCGGCTCGCCGGTTGGGCAGCCGGATGGCCGGGATGGAGCGCGAGGCAGCCAACCACAACGCGGCGATGAGCACGCAGATGACCGAGCGGTTCTCCGCGCCGGGCGCCACGCTGGTCAAGCTGTTCGGCCGGCCGGCCGACGAATCGGCGGCATTCGCGCTGCGGGCCCGGCGGGTGCGCGACATCGGCGTGCGCACGGCGATGGTGCAGTCGGTGTTCGTGACGGCGTTGCTCCTGGTCTCGGCGCTGGCGCTGGCGCTGGTGTACGGGCTCGGCGGGGTGCTCGCGCTGGCCGGGCAGATGGCGCCCGGCGACGTGGTGGCGCTCGCGCTGCTGCTCACCCGGCTCTACGCCCCGCTCACGGCGCTGGCCAGCGCCCGGGTCGAGGTCATGAGCGCGCTGGTGAGCTTCGAGCGGGTGTTCGAGGTGCTCGACCTGCGGCCGCTGGTCGAGGAGAAGCCCGACCCCGAACGGGTGCCCGAAGGGCCGGCGGCCGTGGAGTTCGACGGCGTCACGTTCGGCTACCCGTCGGCCGACAAGGTGTCGCTGGCCTCCCTGGAGGAGGTGGCCGTACTCGACCGCCGCGTCGGCGTGGACGTCCTGCACGAGGTGTCGTTCCGGGTGGAGCCGGGCCAGCTGGTGGCGTTGGTGGGCACGTCAGGGGCCGGCAAGTCGACGATCGCGTCACTGATCCCGCGGCTGTACGACGTCGACGCCGGCGCCGTCCGGCTCGGCGGGGTGGACGTACGGGAGCTGTCGTTCGACTCGATCCGCGACACGCTCGGCATGGTCACCCAGGACGGGCACCTGTTCCACGAGTCGATCCGGGAGAACCTCTCCTTCGTCCGGCCCGAGGCTACCGAGGACGACCTGTGGGACGTCCTGCGCCGGGCCCGACTGTCCACTTTGGTGGAATCGTTGCCGGACGGGCTGGACACGGTGGTAGGCGAGCGCGGCTACCGGCTCTCGGGTGGCGAGCGCCAGCGACTGACCATCGCCCGGCTGCTGCTCGCCCAGCCCCGGGTGGTGATCCTGGACGAGGCCACGGCGCACCTGGACTCCACCTCCGAGGCGGCGGTGCAGGCGGCGCTGGGCGAGGCGCTGGCCGGCAGGACGTCCGTGGTGATCGCGCACCGGCTCTCCACCGTGCGCGCCGCCGACCTGATCCTGGTGGTCGAGAACGGCCGGGTGGTCGAACGCGGCACGCATACCGAGCTGCTGGCCGCCGGCGGGCGTTACGAAGAGCTGTACCGCACCCAGTTCGACCAGCCCCAGCCGGCGGCAGCGGTGCCCGCCGGCTGACGCGGTGCCAGCGGTCTGGCACCGCCCGGTGCGAGGACGGTCATTCGTCGAGCATCGCGGCGAGCTTGGTGACCGTGTTCCAGTTGCGCGCGGTGACCGTCACGCCGAGGTGCTTCTCCGCGAACGTGCCGACCGGCGGCGCGGCCAGGATGCCGTCCGGGCACCACTGGTAGATCACCCGGTCGCCGAGCCTGATCTGGTCCGGCGCGAGTGCGGCGGGGTCGTGGGCCTTCAGCAGCGCCGGGTCGGGTGCCTTCGAGAGGAACAGCGCCTGCAGCTTCTTGCCGTCGGTGGCCGCGTCGCCCAGCGGGTTGCCGTCGACGACCGCCCGCACGTCGTCGCCTGCGCGGACCAGGCACCTCACGTCCAGGCCGAGGTCGTCCTCGATCGCCTTCTCGAGCTGGCGGGCGAGCTTCTCGGGCGTACCCGCGGTGCTGGAGGTACTGACGAACACCGCGTTGCCGCTCTGCAGCAGCGTGCGGACGTCGGTGTGGCCGAGCCCGGCCAGGATCGCCCGCAGGTCGCCCATCGCCACCCGCTTGTTGCGGCCGACGTTGATGCCGCGGAGCAACGCCACGTACCTGGCCACGAGAGTCCCCTCAGGCGTCGAGTTCGTAGTTCAGCACGAGGTCGTGCTGGTCGGTGATCTCGCCGCTGCCCCGGATGCCGGCCAGCTCACCGGTGCCCGAGCCGGCGACGACCGTCCAGGACGCGACCTGTTCGCCCCCGTGCCCGCTGGCCGCGTGCAGCAGCACGAACGTGCCCGCCCGGCCGTGCAGCGAGCCCTCGATCCGTTCCAGGCCGACGTAGGCCACCGGGCCGGCGTTCTCCATCATGAGCATGGTGGCCTCCACCACGCTCGACCCCACCAGGTCGCCGGTGAACGTCTTGGCGAACCGGGTGCGGCTCATCTCGCCGCCGTCCCACTCGACGGGGGTGGCGTCGCGGTCGTCGACGGTGAAGGCGCTCTTCGCATGAGTCATACCGGCCGACGCTACCGGTGGCCCCTGACACGTTTCTCCGACGACGCCGCTCAGTCCGGGATCGGCACCGCGGTGCCGGTCACCGCGATGCCGCTGCCCGGTTCGGGGCCGATGTCGACCGTGAGGAGGCTGGGCCGGCCGAGGTCGTGGCCCTGGTGCACGGTCACCGTCGCGGGCGGCGTCACCGCGCCCTGTTCGCGCAGGTAGCCGCCGAACGCCGCGGCGGCCGCGCCCGTGGCCGGGTCCTCCACGACGCCGCCGGGCGGGAACGGGTTGCGGGCGTGGAACACCGCCGGCGACTCGCGCCACACCAGGTCGACGGTCGTCCAGCCGCGCCAGGCCATCAGCGCGGCGAGGGCGTCGAAGTCGTAGTCGAGGTCGGCCAGGCGTTCGCGGCTGGCCGCGGCCACGATCGGGTGCCATGCGCCCGCGTACGCGACCCGTGGCGGCAGCGCGGCGTCGAGGTCCTCCGGCGGCCAGTGCAACGCGCCGAGCAGCGGCGCCAGGTCGGCTTCGGCCAGCGGCTCGGTCCGGGGCGGCACGCTGGTCAGCGTCGCGGTCATGGTGCCGTCCGGCCCCGCGGCGGTGGTCAACTCCACCCGGCCCGCAGGCGTGTAGTACCGCAGCGCGCCGGTGCCGTTCCGCTCCGCGTAGGCCACCGCGGACGCGATGGTCGCGTGCCCGCAGAACGGCACCTCGGCGAGCGGGCTGAAGTAGCGGACGTCGAAGCGTCCGTCACCCTGCGGGGTCAGGAAGGCCGTCTCGGAGTACCCCACCTCGGCCGCGACCCGCAGCAACCCGTCGTCGTCGGCCCCGGTGGCGTCCAGGACCACGCCGGCCGGGTTGCCGCCCGCGGGATCGGTACTGAACGCGGTGTAGCGCAGAACGTCCATGGCCACGACCCTATGCGCCGACACCGCTCCAGAGCGTCGCGGCACGACGGCGAAGATGTGCGCTTGACTCTGACGTAACGGGAGGGTGGAGCCTGGTCCGCGGAAGGGAGGGAACCATGGCACACACGGTGGGAAAGGTCGCCGCGCTCGCCGGAGTCACCGTGCGGACGCTGCACCACTACGACGAGATCGGGCTGCTCTCGCCGGGCGGACGCACGCACGCCGGCTACCGCCGGTACGACGACGCCGACCTGGAACGGCTGCAGCAGATCCTCTACTACCGGGAGCTGGGGTTCCCGCTGGAAGAGATCGCGGGCCTTCTCGACGATCCGCAGGCCGACGCCGCGGCACACCTGCGGCGGCAGCACGCGCTGCTGACCGTGCGGATGAAGCGTCTGCGGGAGATGGTCACCGCGGTCGAGTTCGCGATGGAGGCACACAAGGTGGGAATTTCACTCACACCCGAGGAACGGTTCGAGGTGTTCGGCGACTTCGACCCGGACCAGCACGCCGACGAGGTCGAACAGCGCTGGGGCGGCACCGACGCGTACAAGGAGTCGGCCCGACGCACCCGCGGGTACACCAAGGCGGACTGGCAGCGGTTCAAGGCCGAAGGCGAGACCTGGGGCATCCGCGTCACCGCACTGATGGACGCCGGTACGCCGGCCGACAGCCCCGCGGCGACGGACCTGGCCGAGGAGCACCGCCGGCAGATCAGCCAGTGGTTCTACGAGTGCACGTACGAGATCCACACCGGCCTGGCCGACATGTACGTCGAGGACGAACGGTTCACGGCGTACTACGAACGGATCCGGCCGGGCCTGGCGGCGTACCTGAACGAGGCGATCCACGCCAACGCGGTCACCCGCGCGTGACCACTGTAGGAGCGCTACGGACGGCGCAGGCGGAGAGTCTCCGCCTGTGCCGTCCGTCCGATCCGTACTGGCCGCCGTGCGCCGTTGACCAGCCGGGGGTCTACTTGGCGGTCGCCTCGAGCGCGCACACCTGCGTGGCCGACTCGGCGTCCTTGCTGTCCATCCCGCGGATGGCGTCGGCCTTGAGGTCCCCGTCCACGAACTTCTGGAGATCCTCCTTGTTGCCGTACTTCAGCAGCGCTTCCGCGGAGCAGTCGGCGAACTTCTGCTGCTGGTCGCCGGTCAGCTTCTTGGCCTCGTCCCGCCCGCTGAGCTCTTCCTTGAGCGTCTCCGACACCGTCGCCTTGTCGACTGTCGCCGAACCGAACAGTCCGCACGCCGACCCGCCGAAGCCCACCAGCGCCGCCGTCGCCGCGACGACCAGGACGCGACCGACGCGCGCGGACGTGATGCCTTTTCTGGACAAGATCTCTTTCCCCTCGATCACAGCGGGAGGCCCGCACGCCGCCGGCCCCACCAGCGCGCTTTCTATCAGAGCCGCGCAACCGGACGGCACGGGGCCAGTCGCCGGCGCGGGGTCAGTCGCCGGTCGGCGCGGCCTCGGACGACCCCGCCACGAGACGGTCGTGCAGGCGGCCGCGGATCTCCTCCGGCGTGTACGCCCGGCGGCGGCGTTCGCTCCGCGCGATCACCACACCCGTCGCCGCCACACCCGCGAGACCGGCCAGGCCGAGTACTTTCCACCAGCGCATCTGCCTAGGCTACAGCCGTGCCCGCCACCGCTCTGCGCCTCGACGAAGCCCTCGACCTCACCCGCACCGGCGACGTCTGGCTGTTCCGCGGCCGCACGCCCGCCGACCGGGCCATCCAGCTCACCACGAACAGCCCGGTCAACCACGTCGGCATGGCCGTGGTGCTCGACGACCTGCCGCCGCTGATGTGGCACGCCGAACTCGGCCGGTCGCTGCCCGACCTGTGGTCCGGCCACCGGCAGCGCGGCGCCCAGCTGCACGATCTCCGCGACTCGGCAACGGTCTGGGGCACCCGGTACGGCCAGCGGGCCTGGCTGCGCCAGCTCGACCACAAGGTCACCCGCGAGATGGAGGACGCCGTGCTGCGGACGATCGCGCGGCTGGACGGCATCCCGTTCCCCTCCACCGCACGGCTGGCGTCCCGGTGGCTCACCGGTCGGCTGCCGGCATTCGGCCGGCGCGGCTCCGAGACCAGCCCGGACGGCAGCGCGCACGGCCACGCGGACGGCAGCGCGCACGACGGCTCGGACGGCGCCCGTAGCGCGGACGCCGGGCTGGAGACGGCGTACTGCGCGGAGGTCGTGGCGCTCACCTACGAGGAGATGGGCCTGCTGCCCCGCAGGCGCCGGCCGAACTGGTACGACCCCGGGGTCTTCTGGAGCGGCGACGACCTCAGCCTGTGCGACGGCGCCCGCCTCGGCACCGAGATCGCGGTGCACATCCCGCCCGCCGCGGCCTGACCGACGCCCCGGCCGAGCGGGATCAACAGGGCAGCAGGGTGAACGCGGTCACGTGCCGCGGGTCCACCAGAGGGAAGTGCCGGGTGTCCACCGTGGCCAGATCGGCCACCCGCAGCCGTTCGGCCACCGCCACCACGGACGCGTCCGCCGGCCCCAGCGGCAGGTAGTCGTAGTCGACGACGAGTTCGGCCATCCGTTCGAGATCCTCGGGCAGCAGCGCCTCCAGGATGAACTGGCCGCCCGGATTGAACGAGCGGAGGAACGCCGCCAGCGCCGAGGTCCCGCCCTCCCGTTCGAGCGTGTAGCACGTCTCGGTGGCGACGAACGCGGGCACGATCAGGGGCCGACGCTGCCGGCGGGCCAGGTTGAACAGCTCCACGCAGCGGTCGTGGTCGCGGTCGTTGGCGATCGCCGCTGCGACGAGGGGGCCGGTGTCGACGACGATCACGCGGGCAGGCGCCAGCCGTAATCGGCGCGGAGCACCTCTTTCGCCTGCGCCGCCACGTCGTCGCGCACGCTGACGATCGCGCCGAACCAGGCCGGCGGCCAGGCGTCGCCGGCCACCTCCGGGGTGAGGTCACGAAGGAACGCGAGCGCGGTCGGCACCTGGTCGTCAGGAAGGTCGTCGACGATCTGGTGGATCTCGTCGCGCATCGGGATCATGCGGTGAAGTGTAGGGATTCCCACCCACCGGATCGCCGGGGGACGGCAACCGGCTGGTAACTTCCGAGCACCGGGACCTGCGGCGGAGGGCCGCCACCCGACGCGTGCGCCGGCCGCGGAAGGCCGGTTGCGAGCGACCCGCGGAGGACACTGTGGACGCCGAATGGACGCAGCGGTTGGTGCGGGCGTTCCGGTGGGCAGACCCCGGGCCGTGGTCGGGCCACTACGTCAGCGACCGGTCCGGGTGGTGGCGCGACCCCGAACTGCTCGCCGGCATCGGCCCGGCACTGGCCGAGAGGTTCCGGGCTGACGAACCCACCGTGGTGATCGGCCCGGAACGCAGCGGCCTGCTGCTCGGCCCGCTGGTCGCCAATGCGCTCGGCGTCGGCTTCGCCGAGGCGTACAAGGACATCTCCGACGACGTCGTCGGCGACCAGCTGCGCAGTCGTACCACCGGGCCCGACCACCGCGGGCGCACCGGGACGCTCTCGGTGCGCGGCCGCTGGCTGGACCCGTCCGACCGGGTGCTGATCGTGGACGACTGGATCGAGACCGGTGCGCAGGCCAGCGCGATCGCCGGCATCGTGGCCGACGCCGAGGCCACCTACCTCGGCGCCGCGGTGATCCTCAACGCGCTGCCGCCCGACGCCACCGATCGCCTCATCGTCCGCGGCCTGCTCCACCCGAGCGACCTCGACGACTGAGGTCCGGCTGGCGCCGCCAGCGGGAATGCGTGAGCGCCGTGACGAAGTCGCTGGCCACCTCGGCGAACCGCTTCTGGGCCGCGCCGCCCGCTCCGGACACGGCAGCGCGCCTCAGTGGACGACGCGGGGGGTGGGCACCGTGGGCGGCAGGGCGTAGGCCGCGGTGGCGAACTCGATCCACCGGTCGGGCTCGCTGGCCGGGATGCTGACCCAGTCCTTCATCGGCGTGCCGCCGCCGGAGGGGTCGAAGAGCTCGGCCCCCTCGACGCCCAGCGCCGCGGTGTGGGCCTCGGACCCCTCGCCGAGCCGGCAGGCCAGCTCACCGTCGTGCAGGCAGGCGAAGGCCTTGCCCCGGGCGTCCTTCAGGGCAGGCATGCCGAACATCTTCGCGGCGACCACACCCAGGCCAGCCAACTCGCCTGCCACCTCGGTAAAGCGTTCCTCGGCCGACATCGCACCCCTCATCCGCTCGGTGCACCCGCCCCTTCACCGTAGTCCTGTATGGCCGCGGCTGAACGTCGCGGATCGGTAACTGTGGACCAGACCAGGGGAAATGGGTCCCCAGGAGGAGGTCGGACGCGCCGGATCCGCCGCAGCGTGGCGGGCCGGCGACGGTGTGTCAGGCCGGCGAGGCGGCGTGCCGGCGGCGCAGCCAGGCGTACCAGCCGTCCAGGCCGTCGCCCCGGGTGGCCGAGACCTCCAGCACGTCCAGACCCGGCCGGAGCGTTCGCGCGTACTCGACGCACCGCGCGATGTCGAAGTCGACGTACGGCGACAGGTCGACCTTGTTGACCAGCATCAGGTCGGCGGTGCGGAACATGTGCGGGTACTTCAGTGGCTTGTCGGCGCCCTCGGTGACCGACATGATCACCACCCTCGCCCGCTCGCCCAGGTCGAACAGTGCCGGGCACACCAGGTTGCCGACGTTCTCGATCATCACCACCGACCCGGCGGGAGGGTCGAGGCTGGCCAGGCCCTTGGCCAGCATGTCGGCGTCGAGGTGACACCCGCTGCCGGTGTTGATCTGGACCACCTTGGCGCGGGTGGCCCGGATGCGCTCGGCGTCCAGCAGGGTCTCCTGGTCGCCCTCGATGACCGAGATCGGCAGCTCGGCACCGAGGTCGCGGATCGTGCGTTCGAGCAGCGTGGTCTTGCCGGAGCCGGGGGAGCTCATCAGGTTGAGCGCGAGGATGCGCCGCTCGGCCAGCCAGCGGCGGTTGCGGCCGGCGAGCTGGTCGTTCTTGGCCAGCACCTCCTGCTCCAGCACGATCGTGCGCGTGGACGGCGGCGCCGCGTCCACCCCGCCCGGAGCCCCGTGGCTGTGGGCAGTCCCGTGCGGGTGGGCATGGTCATGCTCGCCGTGCGGGTGGTCGTGGTCGTGGTCGTGCGGGTGGTCGTGGTCGTGGTCGTGGTCGTGCGGGGCGAGCGACACGGCCACGCCGCTGTCGAGGTTGGTCATGGTCGGACCGGCACCGTCGGAGCAGCCACACGTCGCGCACATCTCACGCCACCTCCACATGCTTGATCATGAGTTCCTGGCCACTGACGATGTCGAGGTCGATGCTGCCGCAGGTGCAGAGCGGGATCAGGTCGGGCAGGTCGACGTCGAGGCCGCAGCCGCGGCAGTGCGCACGGCCCGGGACCTCGATGATCTCCAGCCGGGCGCCCTCCATGCGGGTGCCGGCGACGCAGATGTCGAAGCAGAACCGCACCGAGTCGGGCACCACCCCCGACAGCGCGCCGATCTTCATCGTGATGCCGACCACCCGGGAGTCTCCGGTCTGTTCGGACACCGCGGTGATCACGCTCTCCGTGATGGCCATCTCGTGCACGGCGCCTCCTCGCCGCCAGCTTACCGACGGATCGTCGTCGGGCCGTGGCTCCCCGAAGGGTCGGAGGAAGCTCGTCGATGTCCGCGGCCGCACGCAGGCACGACGATATGCTCACGGAGCGTCGAACAAGCGCGTACAACCGGAGGGGAACAGCCAGCCGGCGGACATGCGTGAAGGAGCTCGGCGTACCGGCTGCCGCGCTCCTCGCGGAGGCGTCGTCGCAGCCGGGGACAGTGCGGGCCGCGTGGCGTCCGCCGAGAGAAGGAGCAATGACCGCCGTCAAGCCGGAGCCCGTCCTCGCGGACCTCTGGCTGGCCGGCGCGGCCGACCTCCGCCACCTCGCGCCGCAGCTCACCGCGCTGTACCGGCGGTGCTTCGACGAGCCGCCGTGGTCGGAAAGCCCAGACCGGCTCGACGAGTTCCCGGCGAAGCTCGCGGCCGACCTGGAGGACAACCCCCGGCTCAGTGCCACGGTGCTCTCCGACCGCACCGACCTGCTGCTGGGCACCGCGTACGGCTGGCCCGCGCCGGCCGCGCTGCCGGACACCGCGTGGCACGCCGCCCTGTCCGCCACGCTCGACCAGGACCAGCTCCAGCACCTGCTCAGCCCGGCCATGATCGTCGCGGAGCTGATGGTGCGGCCGTCGGCCCGCGGGCGCGGGTACGGCCGGCTGCTGTTGGAGGCGTTGATCGCGCACGCCCCGGCGGCGTGGCTGTGCACCCACCCGGCGTCCACGGCGGCCACACTGTACGGCCACTGGGGCTGGCAGCGCCTGGCGTCGTTCACCAGTTCCCGCGGTGCCCCGCGGGTGGTTTTCGTCTGGCCGGGCGATGCCGGACGTTGATCGGCCCTGCGAGGCTGGTGACCGGCAGTGCTGTCGGCGGACACACGTCAGGAGGTCCGCACGGCCGCTGCCGGCACCGTCCGAATCGGAACGTGTCATGTGCCCCGGACGGGGCACGGGACGCCGGCCGATTCGGCATCCTGAGGACAGCCCGGGCCCGACCTCGGGCCAGCACGAAGTTCGGCCGGCACAACCCTCCCTGAGGTGACCGTCGATGGCAGCGAACCAGCACCGCGGGGACTCCGTGGTGGCTCCCCGCACCGGTGTGATCGCCGCGTGCGCGCTGGCCGCCGCGCTGGCCGGGGCCGACCTGCTGGAAGGTCCGCGGCCGGAGTTCGTCGGGCTGCTGGTCGCCCCGCCGCTGCTGAGCGGCGCCCTGGCGTCCTACCGCAGCACGCTCGGGGTCGGCGCCCTGTCGTTCGTGCTCGGGGTCGGGCTGGGTCTGGTGGGCGGGCACCCGGCCGACCGTGCCCAGCTGTTCCGGCTGGCCGCGATCCTGGTCGCCTCGGGCCTGGCGGCCGTCCTGAGCACCCTGCGCGACCGCACGTCGCAGCGGGTCGAGACGCTGGCCGAGCTGGCCGCGGTGGCCCAGCAGGCCGTGCTGCGGCCGATCGGCCCCCAGGTCGGCGGCATGTCGGTGGCCGTCCGGTACGTCTCGGCCAGCGCCGAGGCCGACATCGGCGGCGACCTGTACGAGGCGCTGAGCACGCCCTACGGCGTCCGGCTGCTGATCGGGGACGTGCGGGGCAAGGGCCTGGACGCCGTCCGCCTGGCCAGCACCGTGCTCGGGTCGTACCGGCACGTGGCGCACGAGCGGGCCGACCTGCGGGCCATCGTGTCCGACCTCGACCGCGCGGTCGCCCGGGCCGTGGGCTACGAGGACTTCGTCACCGCGTGCCTGCTGGAAGAGCGGGGCGGCACGCTGACCGTGCTGAACTGCGGCCACCCCGCCCCGCTGCTGCTGCGCCGGGGCGAGGTGATCGCGCTGGAGCCCTCGTCGCCGGCCCCGCCGCTGGGGTTCCTGCCGGCCGCCCGGCCCCGGGTCGAACGGCTGGAGCCCGGTGACCGGCTGCTGCTGTTCACCGACGGCCTGGCCGAGGCGCGGCGGGAGGGCGAGTTCTTCCCGATCAAGGAGCGGGCCTGGCGGATCCTCGGCCACGGCACCGTGGAGGACGGCCTCACCTCGCTGGAGAACGCGCTGAAGGACTGGGTGCGGGGCGTCCTCGACGACGACATCGCCCTGGTGCTGGTCGAGTACACCGGCGCGAGCGACCCCCTGGCCGGCGCCACACCCGCCTGGGAGTGGGACCGCGCCGGCGGCGAGTAGCCCGCCTTCCGCGCGCGGCCGCGCCCGACGGCATCCGGACGACCGTCACGGGTGGACCTCGTCCGCAGCCGTCACCGCGGCGCATGCCGCCCGGGCAGACCGGGCTGGCGCCCGCCCAGCCGGGCGCGCACCGTCACCAGTCGGTCCCGGACCGAACACGCGTGAGGTCGTCAAGCGGACATCCCCGTGATGTGAACAACCCGTGCGGGTGCTGGTCGGCAGCGGTTACCCATGGGTAATATGATGGGGGTTACCAGTGAGTACGACTTTCGACGGGCGGCACGCGGGCCCGTCACGGGAGGCCCGGCGATGAGCCACTACAAGAGCAACGTGCGCGACCTGGAGTTCAACCTCTTCGAGGTGTTCGGGGCCGCGGAACGCTTCGGGCGGGGCCCGTTCGCCGAGATCGACGCCGACACGGCGCGCACCCTGCTCGCCGAGACCGACCGGCTGGCCCGCGGCCCGGTGGCCGCGTCGTTCGCCGACGGCGACCGCAACCCGCCGGTGTACGACCCGGCCACCTGCTCGGTGACGATGCCCGAGTCGATCAAGCGCTCGTACGACGCGCTGATGGAGTCCGGCGGCTGGACCCTGGACATCCCCGAGGGCCTCGGCGGCGTCACCGCCCCGCGGGAACTGTGGTGGGCGCTGGCCGAGCTGGTGCTCGGCGCCAATCCTGCCGCGCAGATGTTCTCCGGCGGCCCCTCGTTCGCCGGCACGTTCTACACGCTCGGGACCGACTACCAGAAGACGTGGGCCAGGCTCTTCGTCGAGCGCGGCTGGGCGGCGTCCATGGTGCTCACCGAACCGGACGCGGGCTCGGACGTCGGCGCCGGCCGCACCAAGGCGCTCCCGCAGCCGGACGGCTCCTGGCACCTCGAAGGCGTCAAGCGCTTCATCACCTCCGGCGAGCACGACCTGACCGAGAACATCACCCACTACGTGCTGGCCCGGCCGGTGGGCGTCGAGGGTGCGGGCGGCCCCGGCACCAAGGGGCTCTCGCTGTTCATGGTGCCCAAGTGGCACTTCGACCCCGAGACCGGCGAACTGGGCGAGCGCAATGGCGTCTTCGCCACCAACGTCGAGAAGAAGATGGGTCTGAAGTCGTCCACCACCTGCGAGCTGACGTTCGGGGAGTCCGTGCCGGCGGTCGGTTGGCTGGTCGGCGAGGTGCACGACGGCATCGCGCAGATGTTCAGGATCATCGAGTACGCCCGGATGCTGGTCGGCACCAAGGCCATCGCCACGCTCTCGACCGGCTACCTCAACGCGCTGGAGTTCGCGAAGACCCGCAAGCAGGGCGCCGACCTCACCCAGCAGCTGGACAAGACCGCGCCGCGGGTGACGATCATCCACCACCCCGACGTCCGTCGGAGCCTGATGCGGCAGAAGTCCTACGCCGAGGGCCTGCGGGCGCTGGTGCACTACAACGCGTCCGTGCAGGACACGGTGGTCGAGGCCCGGCACGCTGGCGACGCCGAGGCCGAGGCGGCCGCCGACCGGCTCAACGACCTGCTGCTGCCGCTGGTCAAGGGCGGCGGCTCGGAGCGGTCCTACGAGCTGCTCGGCCACGAGACGCTGCAGACCTTCGGCGGCTCGGGCTACCTGCAGGACTACCCGATCGAGCAGTACATCCGGGACGCCAAGATCGACACCCTCTACGAGGGCACCACCGCGATCCAGGGCATGGACCTGTTCTTCCGCAAGATCGTGAAGGACAACGGCCAGGCGCTCGGCGCGGTCGCCGCCGAGATCACGGCGTTCATCGACGCCGAGAGCGGCAACGGCCGGCTCAAGGACGAGCGCGCGCTGCTGCAGGCCGCCCTCACCGACGTACAGGGCATGGTCGGCTGGATGGTCGGCCAGCTGATGGCCAGCCAGGAGGACGTCCGGAACGTCTACAAGGTGGGGCTGAACACCTCCCGGCTGCTGCTCAGCCTCTCCGACCTGGTGGTCGGCTGGCTGTTGCTGCGGCAGGCCGACGTGGCGCTGGCGGCGTTGGACGCGGGGCCGACCCGGCCCGGCGACGAGGAGTTCTACACCGGCAAGGTGGCCGCCGCCCGGTACTTCGCCGCGACCGTGCTGCCCGAGCTCACCGCCCGCCGCGCGGTCGTCGAGGCCACCACGCTCGACGTCATGGAGCTGGCGGAAGAGGCGTTCTGAGAGTTCCCGGCGGCCCCCTCCCGCCGGGAACCGGGAACGACCGGGGTGGGTCCGCGCCGACTTGAGAACGGCGCGGACCCACCCGCTTCCGCTGCCCGGGATCAGGCGATCGCGTCCGCGGAGCCGTGACGTTCAGGGCGGGCGCCGCCGGGCACGGCCCCGATGCGGCAACCGGTTCTGACGCGGCCGGCGGATGCGTACTGTGACGCGAACGCGACTCGTTCGCGGATGCGGCAGCGGCCGGCGTTGCTAAGGTCGGCGACAACACTTCGGATCGACCGGGAGGTCGTCATGGGTATCGGCGCGGGGCTCTTCCTCATCGCGCTGGGCGCGATCTTCGCGTTCGCTGTCAAGGCGGAGCTGTCCGGCATCGACCTCAACGTCGTCGGCTGGATCCTGATGGCCGTCGGGCTCGTAGGGATCCTGCTCAGCGTCCTCTACTGGGGACCCCGCCGGCGCGCCGCCGCCACCCGCGAGACCACCTACACGGACGACCCGACCGCGCCCCCGCCGCCGGTCTGACCGGCCGCCTCCGCGCGCCGAAACCCCGGCCAGCCTCGCGCTGCGCCGGGGTTTCGCGGCTCGCTCGCCGGGCCGGCGCCGTCCGCGCGGGGTCGGCGTCGTCCGATCGCCGTCGGCCGGTTCACTTCTCGCGCAGGCAGAGCACGTAGTTGTCGTCGTAGTTGATGAACGAGAACGTGCTGTCGGCCGGGCAGCTCTCGTCGCTCTTGGTGCCCTCGACCCGCTTGAGGATCTCGTACGCCCCGGGCGTCGAACAGCTCACCGACACGGCCTTGTCGCCGCCGTCGGCCTTCTCGCGCTTGAGGCAGGTGCCTTCCTTGAGGTCGTCGCCGCCCAGCAGGCTGAGTCCGAAGATGCTGCCGCCCACGCACAGGACCAGCACCAGGAGTGCCCCGGTGAGGATGCCGGCCACCGCGCCCTTGCCGAGCCGCTTCCTGGTCGGCTCGGGCGTCATGAAGCGGAACTGGCCCGGCGGGCCCTGCGGCGCGGGCATCCCCGGGTAGGCCGGTTGCCCTGGTGCCTGGAGCGGCGCCGGCGGGGCGCTGCCGGGCGGCGGCGCGTACGCGGCTCCCGAGGTGGGAGCCGGTGCCCCCGGAATCCCCGAGGTGGGAGCCGGCCCTGCGCCGGATGTCGGGACCTGGCCGTAGGGCGAACCCGACGCCGGGGCCTGTGCGGGGTAGCCCGCCGGCCCAGGCGCGTAGCCGGCCGGCGGCTGCGGGGTGCCCGCGTAGCCCGGCCCGCCAGGAACTCCGTAGGGGGGCGGCGGCGCCACGCCGTAGCCCGGCGGCTGTGGCGGCGCGGTGCGGGCGGGCGGCGGTTGCTGAGGCGGATAGCTCGCGGGCGGCTGCGGCTCGTAGCCGGGCTGCTGCGACGGGGGCAGGTAGGCCCCTGGAGGTGGTGGCGGCTGGCCGTAACCCGGGGCCGGCGGCTGCGCAGGTGGTCCGTACCCCGGAGCCGGCGGCTGTGGGGGCGGCGGGCCGTACCCCGGCTGGACGTAGTAGCCGCCCGGCGGGGCCGGCGGAGCGCTCTGCGGCGTGGCGTAGGGCGCCTGGGGCGCGGTGTAGGGCTGTTCGGTCCCCGGGCGACCGGGCTGGCCGGACACGGGCGCGCCCGGCTGGGCGGTGTACGGCGGCTGGGCAGCGGGCGGGCCGGCCGGCGGCGGTGCGGCGGCGGCGGGGGCGCAGGCGCCCCGGAGGTGGGCGGGCCGGTCCACTGCTGCTGACCCGCCCCGGCCGGGGCGCCGGGAGGCACCCATCCCGGCGGAGTCGGAGAGCCGGGCGGCACTGCGGGGCCGGCCTGCGGCGGAGAGCCGGGCGGACCCCATCCCGGGGGGAGCTGGGTGGTGGGCGGAGGGGACGGAGCGGCCGGGGGCCTCGGCGGAATCACGACGGTGTCGCCGGCGGGGTCGTCGGCGGGGTCGACAGCCGCGGGGCGACCAGCCGCGGGAAGGGTCACCGTCGGCGGTTCGTCCGTGCCTGGGGGGTCCGTGCCTGGCGCCTCGGCCGCCACCGCGCGACTCTCCTCG
Organism: uncultured Actinomycetota bacterium; assembly: GCA_963740255.1. GTDB lineage: Bacteria > Actinomycetota > Actinomycetes > Mycobacteriales > Cryptosporangiaceae > CAVUDO01. Next base: position 174,427 of record CAVUDO010000005.1, read on the forward strand.
CCGGTGCCGTCGTCCACGGGGGTACCGGCAACCGGCGCCTCGCCGCCGTGGTCGGCCGGGGGTGCTTCCGATCCAGCCGGTGTTTCGGCCTGGGGTGGCACGGGTGCTCCGGCGTCCGGCTCGACCGGCATGTCGTCCGCGGGGGTGCCGTCGTCCGCGGGGGTGCCGTCGTCCGCGGGGGCCGGGTCGTCGGCGGCCAGCGTGGGCTCCCGCTCCTCCGTGGGCGTGGCGGATTCCGTGGCCTCGGAGTCCTCGGGCGGTGTGGGGGTGGTCACGGCGGGGTCCAAGTCTTCGGGCGCCTGCACGGCGGGAAGGAGCGCGGTCGCATCGGGGTCGTCGGGGAACTGCTCGTCCGTGTTCTCCGGCTGCTCGTCCGACGGCTGCCGCGGCGGGCGTCGGCCTTCGAACATCGCGACTCCTCCGAACGTGTGCCAGGCGGCGAACCGAGACGAGGTGATCGACAACGGACGTTATCTGGTCACAAGCCTCCGTGCCGACGAGACCCCGCGGTTCAGCGGTGAGTCGTGACCTCCGCGGACAGCACGAGACCCGGCGGGCGGGGGTGCCTGCCGGGTCTCGCGGCGGACGCCTCTCGTGCAGGCGTGGGGGCTCGGTGGCGAGCCGCGTTCGGGTCAGCGGATGCGGCTCGCGATGGTCAGAATCTCGTCCCGCATCGCCGGCGAGGAGCTGCGCGAGAGAGCCTTCTCGATCGCGCGGTTCCGGCGGGCGGCGGTGCGGTGGGCTCGGTACCTGTCGACCAGCGCGCTCACGGTAATTCGCCTTCTCTCAGAGTGCTTCTTTGGTGCTTACGCCTCCTATTCTGCGCCTCCCTGCGGGGGAACGCCATCGATTCTTCGGTGAGCTGGCGCACAGCGAGTCCGTGCCTGAGGGCGCCCACGGCGTGGACGGAGGGGACGTACGAGAACTCAGCCCCAGGCGAGCAGGGCTGCCTCGGGGTCGTTCAGGAAGCGGCCGACGTCGGCGAGGAAGCGCGAACCCAGCTCCCCGTCCACCACCCGGTGGTCGAAGGAGAGCGCGAGCTGGCACACCTGGCGGACCCGGATTTTCCCCTTGTGCACCCACGGCTGCTCCCGGACGGCGCCGAACGCCAGGATCGCCACCTCGCCCGGGTTGAGGATCGGCGTGCCGGTGTCCACCCCGAACACCCCAACGTTGGTGATCGTGATCGTGCCGCCCTGCATGTCGGCCGGCGGTGTCCGGCCGTCCTTCGCCAGCGCGACCAGGGCGTCGAGCTGCTCGGCGAGCTGCCGCAGCGAGAGCCGGCCGGCGTCCTTCACGTTCGGCACGATCAGGCCGCGCGGAGTGGCCGCGGCGATGCCCAGGTTGACGTACTCCTTGACGACGATCTCGCCGGCCGCCTCGTCCCAGGAGGCGTTCACCATCGGGTGCCGGGCGGCCGCGAGGACCATCGCCTTGGCCACCAGCAGCAGCGGGCCCACCCGTACGTCGGCGAACTCCGGCGACGCCTTGAGCTTGCGCACCGCGCGCATCGTCCGGGTCACGTCGACGGTGAGGAACTCGGTGACGTGCGGGGCGCTGAACGCACTGGTGACCATCGCGGCCGCGGTCAGCCGCCGGACGCCCTTCACCGGGACGCGCTGCTCGCGGCTGGCGTCCCACCCGGCCGACGCGGCATCGGCGGCCCGGCGCGCCGGCATCGGGTGCGGCTCGCCGACGGACGCGGCCGGCACGTGCGCGCGGGCCGACTCGTGGGCGATCTGCACGTCGCCGCGGGTGATGGAGCCGTCCGGCCCGGTACCGCGCACGGTGGCGAGATCGAGTCCCAGGTCACGGGCGAGCTTGCGTACCGGCGGCTTGGCCCGCACCGGGGCCGACGCGGCCTCGGCGGCCCGTTCCGCCGCCCGGCCGACCTCCAGGCCGCCGTGCCGCACGGGCTTGGCCCCGGTGGCCAGCGAGTCGGGGATGCTCGGCAGCAGGCTCAGCTCGTGGTCGCGCAGCGGCGTCCCCGCGGCATCCTGGGCCGGGGCCTCGACGGGCTTGCGGGGGCGTCGCTTCGCCGTGACGGTCTTCGGGCCGTACCCGACCAGCACCGACGTCCGCCCACCCGGCGCGGGACCGCCGATCAGCCCGGGTTCGACCGCCTCGGAGTCGCCGGCCACCGTGACCGAGGCGAGCGTCTCCGCCGACGGTGGTGCGCTCTCCAGCGTCGTCGCGCCGTCGCCGGGCGCCGGCTCCGCGGCGGGAAGTGCGCCCGCGCCGGGGTCGGTGTCGAACGCGATGATCGGGGCGCCGACGTCCACGGTGTCGCCCTCGGTGTGCAGCAGGTCGGTCACCACGCCGGCGTAGGGGGACGGGATCTCCACCGCCGCCTTGGCCGTCTCGACCTCGACGATCGGCTGGTTGAGCGTCACGGTGTCACCGGGCTTGACCAGCCACTGCAGGATCTCGCCCTCGGTGAGGCCCTCGCCGAGGTCGGGCAGGTTGAACCGTTTGATGCGCGACATCGGGCTCCTCACCAGCCGAACGAGCGGTCGACGGCGTCCAGGATGCGGTCGAGGTCGGGCAGGTAGTCCTCTTCGAGGCGGGCCGGCGGGTAGGGCGTGTCGTAGCCCGTCACCCGCAGCACCGGCGCCTCCAGCGAGTAGAAGCAGCGCTCGGTGACCCGGGCCGCGACCTCCGAACCGAGCCCGAGGTTGCCCGGTGCCTCGTGGACGACCACCAGCCGGCCGGTCTTCTCCACCGAGGCGTACACCGGGTCGAGGTCGAGCGGGGACAGCGACCGCAGGTCGATCACCTCCAGCTCGCGCTCGCCCTCGGCCGCCGCCGCGGCGTCCAGCGCGGTCTTGATCATCGGCCCGTACGCGACCACGGTGGCGTCCCGGCCCTCGCGGACGATGCGGGAGTCGTGCAGCGGGTACCAGTCGGACGCGGGGGCGCCGTCGGCGACCCCGGCCTTCTCCCAGTACCGCCGCTTGGGCTCGAAGAAGACGATCGGGTCGTCGCTGGCGATCGCCTGCTGGATCATCGTGAACGCGTCGGTGGGGTTCGAGCAGGCCACCACCTTGAGGCCGGCCGTGTGGGCGAAGTACGCCTCGGGCGACTCGGAGTGGTGCTCGACCGCGCCGATGCCGCCGCCGAACGGGATCCGCACCACGACCGGCAGCTTCACCCGCCCCTTCGAGCGGTAGTGCATCTTGGCGAGCTGGCTGACGATCTGGTCGTACGCCGGGTAGACGAAGCCGTCGAACTGGATCTCGCAGACCGGCCGGTAGCCCCGCATCGCCATGCCGATCGCGGTGCCGAGGATGCCCGACTCGGCGAGCGGCGTGTCGATCACCCGGTGCTCGCCGAAGTCCTTCTGCAGGCCATCGGTGACCCGGAAGACGCCGCCCAGCTTGCCGACGTCCTCGCCCATCACGAGCACCTTGTCGTCGGCTTCCATCGCCTTGCGCAGGCCGGTGTTCACGGCCTTGCCGAGCGTCATCGTGGTCGTCGACGCGTCTGTCGACGTGGTCGTCGGCGTCATCGGTGCCCACCCCCGTGTGCCGCGTCGGCGAATCCGGACTGGTAGCTGGCGAACGTCTCCCGTTCGGCGTCGATCTCGCGGGAGCCCTCGGCGTAGACGTTGTCGAAGATCGAGCTGGGCTCGGGGTCGGGCATCGTCAGGCAGCCCTCGCGCAGCCCGGTGGCCAGCGCGTCGGACTCGGCTTCGACCTCGCCGAAGTACGCCTCGTCGGCGAGCTGCTGCCGCACCAGGAACGACTTCATCCGGGCGATCGGGTCCTTGAGCTTCCACGCCTCGACCTCGGAGGCGATCCGGTAGCGGGACGGGTCGTCCGAGGTGGTGTGGGCGCCCATCCGGTAGGTGTAGGCCTCGATGAACGCCGGCCCCTGGCCGTTGCGCGCGTCGTCCAGGGCCTTCCGGGTGACCGCGAGGGTGGCCAGCACGTCGTTGCCGTCCACCTGGACGCCCGGGAACCCGAAGCCGGCCGCCCGCCTGAACAGCGGCACCCTGGTCTGGCGCTCCAGCGGCTCGGAGATCGCGTACTGGTTGTTCTGGCAGAAGAACACGACCGGGGCGGCGAACACGCTGGCCCAGATGAACGCCTCGTTCACGTCGCCCTGGCTGGTGGCGCCGTCGCCGAGGTAGGCGATCACCGCCTCGCCGTCGGGCGTGCCGACCTTGCCGTCCTTGGTGATGGCCATCGCGTAGCCGGTGGCATGCAGGCACTGGGCGCCGATGACGATCGTGTACATCGCGAAGTTGTGCTCGCGCGGGTCCATCGCGCCGAGGTCGATGCCGCGGAACAGGCCCAGCGCCTTCAACGGGTCGACGCCCTTGCACCAGGCCACGCCGTGCTCGCGGTAGGTGGGGAAGGCCATGTCCTGCGGCCGCATCGCCCGGCCCGAGCCGATCTGCGCGGCCTCCTGGCCCAGCAGCGACGCCCAGATGCCCAGCTCGCCCTGGCGTTGCAGCGCGGTGGCCTCGGCGTCGATCCGCCGGATCATCACCAGGTCGCGGTAGAGGTCGCGGTACTCGGCGTCGGTGAGGTCGATCGCGTAGTCGGGGTGTTCGACCCGCTCGCCCTCGGGCGTGAGCAACTGGACGAGATCGGGGTCGGCCCCGCCCGACGGGGCGGCGCCAGTCGACTCCGGGCCGGCTCCGCTCGGCTGTTCGCCGCGACGCTCACCTGCCCGTCGTCCTCGGTCTCCGGACATGCGGCCCTCTCCTCGCTGGGTGCCGGCGGCTCGGGATCGCCGTTGCCTGCCTGGGCGGGGCCGGACGGGTCCGTGGGCACGGTGGGTGGTATGCCCGTGGACGGCCGCCGGCCCCCTCGAATGGGACTGGCCCCCCTCGCGGGGGCCGCGCGCACTCGGCACAGGTGCCGAACGACGCGGCAGTGCGGAACTACGTCGTGACTGCTCCCAATATGGCAGAAGCGTACCGGCGCCACCGCGTCGTCCACATCTTTCATGTGACTCCTGAGTGCGAGAACAGCGCTGGGGTGACACATCGCACCGAGGCCCTCGCGCAGCGTTCCCCGGCCGCCACGCTCGGGTGCACAGGCGTCACGACCGTGATCGGCCGAACAGCCCACCGCAGGCAGGTCGTCCGGCGGGCATGGCGGGGTCGCTGAACGGCGTGGCCGGTGGGGACGATGAAACGGTCAGCACAGCGGGCGTGGAACGCCGTCGCACCCCCCGACGGCGTTCCACCCCCGTTCGGCCCGTTCGGGGGAAGGCGGTGGTCGGCGTGCGGAACCGGAGTGGTGATCGGCAACGGCGCGTGGTGATGCCTTCCCCGGTGTCCCGGCGCGGCGGCGACGCGGCGTCCGACCGGCTCGCGCTCTCGTTCCTGACCGAGCAGCGGACCCTTCGCCTCAGCCCGCCCGCACCGGCCCTGGTGGTCGCCCCGGCCGAGCCGGTGCCCCCCCGGCTGACGCCCCGACGTCGGCGCGGGCTGGCCCAGGCCGCCACGGTCGCGGTGCTCTGCGGGCTCGGCACCGGCGCCACGGTGGCAGTGGTGGGCATCGGATCGGCCGAGGTGGACGAGACATCGGTGCTGGTCACCGCCCCCTACACCCCGGGGCCCAGCCGCGGCCCGATGCTCGTGCCGGCGCCGCCCGCCGGGCCGAGCCAGCCGTCCGCCCGCCAGGCCCCCCGGAACGACCGGGAGGCCACCCCGTCCCGGCCGCGCCCCAGCGGGGACGGCATCGTTCCGGGGCCGGCGCGACCTGGGGAAGCGCCAGCCCCGGACCTCCCGGGCATCCCACCCGGCGCGGTGCCCGGGCGGCCGGCGGGACCGCGGCCCGACGGGCCCGACGGGCCGGGCGGGCCGGCCGGGCTCGGCGTCAGCCCGCCGTCCCGAGGCCCCGACCCGACGCCGTCCGCCGTGCCGCCCGCGAAGCGGCCCACGGCCCGTCCACCCGCCGCGCGCCCGTCCGTCGAGCGGCCGCCCGCACACCCGGCCAAGCCGTCGCGGCCCGCACCGGATGCCCGCCCCACGGCGCCCGGCCCCACCCCGCCCGACGCGGGGACGCCCTCGCCCGGCGCGTCCGTGAAGCCGTCCGAACGGTCGGTGCTCTCGGATCTGCTCGGCCCCTGAACCGCTACCGGTGCCAGTAGTTCGACGTGAGGCGAACCGCCACGACGTGGCGCTGCCCCCCGGAGAGCACGGACCGCACCGTATGGCTGTCGATGTGCTTCGAGGCAACCGTCACGTCACCCCACGGGTTGCCCACCACGAGGTCGATGTCGTCCAGGTCCGGCCGGTCGAGCCACTCGACGGTCATCACCACGCCGGTGTCCGCGCGCTCGTACTCCGCCGCGGGTAGATCGTTCAGGGTGTAGGAGGGGTTGCCTAACGTGGCCCGGGCGTCCCAGTACTCGGTGACGACCCCTCGCAGATCCAACTCGCCCGCCGACCAGCCGTCCGCGAGGAGCGCGTCGTGCAGCTCCAGCGCCTCGCTGCGGAACGTCGCCCGGTCGAACCCGAGGACGGTGTCCAGGTCGTGGTCGCACGAGAGGTTCCACTGGTCGTCGACTATCCAGTTGTGCCGGCCGTTGGCGCAGCGGTCCTTGTGCCCGGTCGCGACCAGGGTGGAGTTGGGGAGGACGCGGGCCACCAGGTCGCCCGCCCGCCGGCTCTCCGCCGACGTCTGCTTCCAGGAGGCGGTGCGGGCCGCCACGACGTCCTCGGCCCGGGGGTCCGCGGCACGGCCGCCGCCCAGCGCGTCGAGGAGCGCGAACACGCCCACGATGGTCACCGCCGCGGCGGCGAACACGGCGGCGGCGACCAGAACTGCCGTTGCCACCACCCAGGGAGAACGGGGTCGGTAGCCACGAGGAGGCGGAGGAGCCATGACACGGCCTTTCTCGCTCGGAACCCCGGTCTCCCGGGCCGTGCCTCGACCGTAGGAGCGGGGCGACGTCGTCCGGATGAGCCGAAGTACTCACCCGGACCGAGCCCGCACCGGCCCTCGAAGGAGCCTGCGCTGGGAGCCTCGGCCACCGCGGGATCGCCCGACCGGGCGACGCGCGCACGATCACGCGAGCCTCCGCGCCGGCGCTCGGGCGGGACAAAGTGGCTATCCACCCGTCCGCAGCAGAAGCCACATCGGACGGGCCGGACCGCCATCATGGGCGGGTGCAGGAGACCCCGTCCGCTCCGGACCTGACCGCGACCGAGCGCCGCCTCTGGAACGCGTTCCCGACCGGCGCCTGGGTCGACCTCACCCCCGACGACCCGGCCGAGTCCGCACCGGAGCACGACCTCGCGGGGACCGACCCGCCGGTGGGCAGCGGGTCGCGGGCCCATTCGACCCCCGGCCTGCGGGCACCTGAGGACGACGTGGCCTGGGGGCCCGAACGGACGGTGCGCGCCGAGGTGATCGCACACCTGCTCCTCGGCGCCCGGAGCGCCGAGCCCGGCCACGTCGCGTCGGTCCGGCTGCGCGGGGCCCGGGTCACCGGCGGCCTCACCCTGAGCAGCGGTTCCACGGGGTGCGAGCTGTGGCTGGAGGGCTGCCTCCTGGACGAGCCGCCCGACCTGGCCGAGTTCTCCAGCCGCACGCTCCGGATCACCGACTCGCGGCTGCCCGGGTTCCGGGGCTCCGGCCTCAAGGTGGACGGGCACCTGAGCCTGTCCGGTTCGGTGGTCGAGGGCGAGGTGCGGCTGGCGCGGGCACAGCTCTCCGGCGGGCTCCGGCTCAACCGGACGACGATCCGCAATCCCGACGGCTGGGCGTTCTCCTCGGGCGCGCTCAGCGTCGGGGCGGGCATGTACGCGCAGGGGGCGGAGTTCGACGGCGGCATGCGGCTGGCCGGCGCCCGGATGACCGCAGGGCTGTTCCTGCAGGGCGCCACGCTGCGGAAACCCGGCGGCGAGGCGCTCTCGGCGCCGAACCTGTCGGTCGAGGACGCGATGATGTGCAGCGACGGGTTCACCGCGGAGGGCACCGTCAGCCTGCGCGGCGCCCGCGTCAACGGCATGCTCTCCTTCCGCGGGGCAGTCCTGCGGGGCGGGCCGGATGTCCCGGCGCTCAACGCCAACCACATCGAGGCCCGCGAGCTGGTGCTCGTCCCGAGCGAGCCGATCCGGGGCATGGTCAACCTGACCTACTCCCGCATCGGCGTGATCCTGGACGACACCCCCGCCGTCTGGCCGGACGAGCTCCGGTTGAACGGGCTGGTGTACGACTCGCTGCGCGGCTTTCCGGCGCACCGGCGCCTCGACTGGGTCGCGCGCGACCCCCGCGGTTTCCGGCCCCAGCCGTACGAGCAGCTCGCGGCCTGGTTCGTGCGGGACGGCAACGACGCGCTGGCCCGCCGCACCCAGCTCGCCAAGCTGCGCGCCCGCCGCGCGACCGAACGGCTCGACCGACGGATCTGGGGCCACCTCCTGGACGCCACCGTCGGGTACGGGTACCGGCCGTGGCTCGCGGCGCTGTGGTTCGGCCTGCTGCTGGCCGTCGGGACCACGGTCTTCTCGCTGGTGCCGCCGCCGCCGCTCAAGGCGGCCGAGGCACCCCACTTCAACGCGTTCGCCTACTCCCTCGACCTGCTGGTCCCGCTGAACGCGTTCGGCCAGCGCGGCGCGTTCAACCCGTCCGGCTGGACGCAGTGGCTCAGCTACACGCTGGTCGGGTCGGGCTGGCTGCTCACCACCGCCCTCTTCGCGGGCATCACCCGCACCCTCCGCATCCACTGACCGCTCCACCCGCCGGTTTCGGCGGCGGCCCTCGGACGTCGCCTTGGAGCGGAAGTGCGCCGTCAGGCGGCCGTGTGCGGTGCGGCCAGAGTGGCCAGAACCCGCCGTACGTCGGCGAGCGGCACGAGCGCGGTGTCCGCGGTCAACTCGGCCAGGCCAGCCTCGACGAACTGGCGCATGAGAGTTGTCGCCGGCAGCCCACGCTCGGTGGCGGCGGCCCGGACGGCTTGGTCGAGTTCCAGCGGGATCCGCAGGGACCGGCTGACCATCGGGCCAGCGGTGTCGGGCACGGGCAGACCAGCTTCCTCACCGGTGGCCATCACCTCGGCCAGGCTCGCATCGAGTGGGTTGGTCATGGCTGCCTCCCGGTATACCTCTCGAACACGGCGACTTCCTCGGCGTCCATCTCGCGGGCCGCCACCACGTCCCAGTCGTTGTCCTCCAGACCCGACTCGATGACCAGCACCACCAGATACCGACCCCGTCCGGTCACCCCGAACACCGCCGCGGCCTCGGCACCGATCTGCCGGGAGAAACGCCGCTTGGCGTGCAGGGCCTCCCACACCTCACCCGGCGTGATCCCATACACCTCCAGGTTGCCCAGCGCCTGCCCGGTGAAGCTGTAACGGTTCTTCACCCACCGAAAGTACCACGAACGTGATACGGCACAGCCTTGGCGCAACGTGGGCACGGCCGAAGCGGGCAGGATTTCTGAGGTCGGCCGCCCCCCGGCCGTGAGCTCATTGGGCCGGACGGCGCGGAAGGGCGACCGGCGGCACCCGGCCGGCGGCCCTGACCGGGCTCGGCCGGATCGTCACGGTGGATGCGCTTCATCGCGAGATCATGCCGGGTCGCGTACCCGATGATCGCCCCATCGGCCGCACCCGGCCGGTCCCCTGGTGCCGGCCCGTGGCTCCGGTGACGAGAACGCGCATGCCGCCTATCCCAACAGACGCCGGCGGTCGCGCCGCGCGTGCCTGAGCAACGCGGCGGCCGGCGGGGCGAGCTTCACCGTCCAGCAGGCGCTCCACGTTCGCCGCGGTGAACTCGATGCCCGCGCTGGGTTCTTGCGGTGCAGCGAAACGCCTTTGAGCGCGCGGAGACGAGACAGCTCTTGTTTGACCGGCGCTCGTGGTGAACGAATACTCAGCCGCGTGGGGGATCTGTCGACAACGGACGGCGCCGCCTCGCCCGTGGGCGAGCGCGGTGAGACCCGCGATGTGCTGCTGGACGCCGCGCTCGCGGTGTTCACCGAGCGGACGTACGGCGGCGCGGCGGTTTCCCTGGTCGCCGACCGGGCCGGCGTCTCGGTCGGCACGCTCTACCGGTACTTCCCGAGCAAGGAGGCACTCGGCAACGCCGTGTACCGCCAGTGGAAGAGCCGACTGCTGGAGCCATTGATCCGCGGCGGCGACGCACCACTGCCGGCCCGTCAGGAGTTCGCGCAGATCTGGGACATCCTGCGCCGGTTCGCCACCGAGTGGCCCGAGGCGTTCGCGTTCCTGGAGTTCCAGCAGCACGAGCGCTACCTCGACGACGAGAACCGGGCGCTGTCGGCCGCCGTGGAGGCCGCCTCCGTCGACTTCGTCCTGCGTGGCCAGCGCAGCGGCGAGATCCGCCCCGGCGAGCCGGCCATGCTGGTGGCCCTGGTCTACGGCGCGTTCGTCGGGTTGGGCAAGGCGTTCCGCGCCGGCCTGGTGCTCGACGATGGGCAGCTCGCGGCCGCCGAGGAGGCCGCGTGGAGCGTGCTCCGAACGCCCTGACCTGCTCTGGCCGCGCCGTCTGAGTCTCACCACCCGCGAACGAATCCAGCCAGGCACTTGACGGTCCCGCGCGCGGAGTGAATATTCGCTCCGCAGGTAACTCTCGAATGGTGTCAGGTAGGTCGCGACGGGAAGGTCGGCATGGTCAAGGTCGAAGTGAACGGCGAGCCGTGCGTGTTCGACGCCGGTCCGGACGAGACCGCGGTGGATCTGCTCCGCGACCGGATGGGACTGACCGGCACCAAGCAGGTGTGCGGCGCCGGAGTCTGCGGCGCCTGCACGGTCCAGCTCGACGGGGAGCCGGTGGTCAGCTGCCTGCTGCCGGTGGCCGCGCTGGACGGACGCTCGCTGGTCACGGTGGAGGGGCTCGCCGCCGAGGGACATCCGGTGGGACGGGCGTTCGCGGCGCACGCCGCGATGCAGTGCGGCTTCTGCACCCCGGGGTTCGTGGTCGAGGCGGTGGCGTTCCACGAGCGTTGGCGCGCCGAGCACGGCGCCGCCAAGCCCACCGACGCCCAGATCGCGGCCGCGCTCGTCGGCCACCTGTGCCGCTGCGGTGCCTACGCCGAGATCTACGCGGCCGTCCGGGACGCCTGCGCCGGCCGCTTCGACGAGCCCGGCGAGCTGGCCGGTCCCCGCAAGGAAGCCGGCGAGAAGATCACCGGACAGGCCAGGTACACCGTGGACGTCGTCCACGACAGCCAGCTCGAAGGGGTGATCCTGCGGTCGCCGCACCCGCACGCGCGGGTGGTCTCGGTGGACCTGTCCGGTGCACTGGCGCTCGACGGCGTCCATGCTGCCGTCGAGCTGCTCGGCGACGACCGCGTCGTGCGCTACGTCGGACACGAGGTGGCCGCCGTGGCCGCCGTCGACCGCCGCACCGCGGTGGCGGCCCTGGAGCGGATCGCGGTGGCCTACGAACCGCTGCCGGCCGTGATCGGGCCGGACGCCGCCCGTGCCGACGGGGCGCCGCAGGTGTACGAGAAGGGCAACCGCAAGCCGCCGAGCGCGGCGGAGGGTCCGCTGGCCCCGGCCGGCTGGAAGGGCAACGTCCGCGGTCCGGTCGGCTCGTTCTCGGTCGGTCGCCGCAAGGCTCGCGCACTCCTCGGACGGGCCCGGGACAGCGGCGACCCGCTGCTGTTCGAAGGCACGTTCCGCACCCAGGCGCAGGTGCACACCGCGTTCGAGCCGCACGCCGCGGTGGCCAGGTTCGTCGGCGACACACTGGAGGTGCACGCCTCCACCCAGGCCGTCGCCCACCAGGCCCACCTGCTCGCCAAGCGCTTCGACCTGCCCGCCGAGAAGGTGCGGGTGGTCGCCGAGCACGTCGGCGGCGCGTTCGGCGCCAAGATCGCGCTCGGCACCGAGACGGTCGCCGCCGTCCTGCTCGCCAAGGCGGCGAAGGCGCCGGTGCGGGTGGCGCTGGACCGGCTGGAGGAGTTGAGCGTCGCGGGCTACCGGCCACCGGCCGAGATCGAGATGTCCCTGCTCACCGACTCCGACGCCACCCTGCGGGCCGTCCGGATCGCGGCGTACGGCGACTCCGGCATCGGGATCGGGAGCACAGTCGCCGGGCTCGGTCGGCTGCTCTACCCGGGCAAGGCCAAGGAACTGCTCGACTACGACGTGGTGAACAACCTCGGCTGCGGGTCCCCGTTCCGCGGCCCCGGCGGCCCGCTGCTCTGCTTCGCGCTGGAACAGGCGGTCGACGAGGCCGCCCTGCGGCTCGGCCGCGACCCGATCGCGCTGCGGCAGCGGTGGGACCCCGACACGTCGCGGCAGCGCCTGTACCGGTGGGCGAGCGAGCTGCCGGCCTGGCAGCGCCGCGACACCCTCGCACGGACCGGCCGGTTCCGCCGGGGCATCGGCGTCGCCGCGGCGAACTGGATCTACGTGTGGGAGCCGGGCTGTTCGGTCTCCCTGGAGGTCCGGGGCGGCCGGCTGGTGGTCAGCAACGCCGTGCAGGACATGGGCACCGGCAGCCGCTCCGTGCTGGCCGCCACCGTCGCCGCGCAGTTCGGGCTCCAGCCGACCGACGTCGACGTGCGGCTCGGCGACTCCAAGCTGCCGCCCGGCCCGATCTCCGGCGGCAGCCGCACCACCCCGACGATCGCACCCGCAGCGCTCGCCGCGGCCGGCAAGCTCCAGGCGAAGCTGGTGGCCAAGGCCGGACTCCGCGACGCGACCCCCACCGCCGCCGGGATCCGGCACGCGGGCGGGTTGCTCGGCTGGCCGGACGCGTTCGCCGGCGCCGACGGGCTGCGGGTCGTCGCCGACCGTCCCGGCGACGACGGGAAGCTGGGGCGCACCACCACCCGCGCGCTGGCCGGTGCGGGGCTGCCCGGTGCCGGGTTCGGCTGGATGCTCCGGCTGATGGCCAACCTGCAGGTCGGCCGCGGCTACTGCAGTGCCGTGTACCTCGCCGAGGTCGAGGTGGACACCCGACTCGGCCGGACCCGGGTGCTGCACATGCACGGCGGCCTCGCCGTCGGCCGGCTCGCCGTGCCTGCCCTCGCCGCGGCCCAGGCCCATGGCGGCATCGTCCAGGGCGTCGGCTACGCCCTCTACGAGGAGCGCCACGTCGACCCCGGCACCGGCCGCGTCCTCACCGCGGGGCTGGAGGACTACCGGATCCCCGGCATCGGCGACACCCCCGGGATCGACCTGCACTTCGACCCCGACGGGTTCGGCCACGTCGCCGGCGGGGGCGTGGGCATCGGCGAGGTCTCGACGCTGCCGGTGGCCGCGGCGGTCGCGAACGCCGTCCACCACGCCACCGGCGTCCGCCCGTACGACCTGCCGATCCGTCCCGACCGGCTGCTCGCTCAACTAGCCGCACGAGGTGTCGCATGAGTGCCCCGACCACCGTCCACCCCGAAATCCGCGCCGGCGGCACCGACCTGACCGAGCGGCGCCGCAGCGGCGTCTCCACCGGCCCGGTGCGCGACATCGGCCGCCGGGCCGACCTGGCCGGGATCGAATGGCGGGCCGACGGCTCCGCCGCCGTCGGCGCGCTCGTCACCGTCGCGCGCCTGGCCGCCGACCCGGCGATCCGGGCGGCCTATCCGGGCCTCGCCGCCGCGGCCGGCGGCCTGGCCACCCCGCAGATCCGGCGGGTGGCCACGCTCGGCGGCAACCTGTTGCAGCGCAACCGCTGCTGGTACTACCGGCACCCGGACACGACCTGCCTGAAGAAGGGCGGCACCAGCTGCCCCGCCCGCGAGGGAAACCACCTCTACGGGGTGGCGTTCGACCTGGGGCCGTGCGTCGCGCCGCACCCGTCCACGCTGGCTGCCGCGCTGTTGGCCTACGACGCCGTCGTCACCACGGACCGGCGTGCCGCACTGCTGGTGAGCGAGGTGCTGGGGAACGGACGGGACGGAACCCGCGACCACCTGCTGGAGCCGGGCGAACTGCTCACCGCGGTGCGGCTGCCCGCCCCGGCATCCGGCGAACGGGCCGCCTACCACCGGGCGATCAGCCGCGCGTCGGCCGAGTGGCCGCTGGTGGAGGCCGTGGCCCGGCTGGTCGTCGTCGGCGGCGAGGTGGCGGCGGCGGCGGTCGCCGTGGGCGGGGTGGCGCCCGTGCCGCTGCGGCTGCCGGAGGTGGAGGCCGCGCTGCTGGGCGGGCCCGCGAACGCCGCACGGGTGGCCGCGGCCAGTGCGCTGGCGACGTGGGGCGTGAGCCCGCTGCCGATGACGGCGTACAAGGTGCCGCTGCTGGTGGGGACGGTGCGGGACGTCCTGGAACGTGCCGCCGGCCTCCCGGCCGGGTGAGCCGCCGTGCGTGAGGTGGTGCCCGAACTGCGGGCCTGGCGGGACGCCGGTGTGCCGTACGCGCTGGCCACGGTGGTCGGCGTGCTGGGGAGCGCACCCCGGGCACCCGGCGCGACGGTGGCCGTCAACGCCCGCGGCGAGGTGGTGGGCAGCGTGTCCGGCGGGTGCGTGGAGGGCGCGGTGTACGACGCCGCCACCGAGGTGCTGGCCACCGGCGCGGCCCGCCTGGACACCTACGGCGTCAGCGACGAGGACTCCTTCGCGGTGGGCCTGACCTGTGGCGGGATCATCGACGTGCTCGTGCGCCGGGCCGATCCGACCCTGGGCGACGTTCTCGACACGCTCGCCCGGGGCGAGCCCGTCGCGGTGGCCACCGTGGCCGGCGGCCCCGCCCCGCTCGGCGCCGCGCTGCAGGTGTGGCCCGACCGGGTGGCCGGGACGCTCGGGCACGACGGCCTCGATGCCAGCGCCGCCGGGGACGCGCGGCGGATGCTGGCCGACGGCGTGACCGGCACGGTCCGGTACGGCCCGGGCGGCGAGCATTCGGGGGACGCGGTGAGCGTGTTCGTCCAGTCGTACGCGCCGCCGCCGCGGATGCTGGTCTTCGGGGCGATCGACCACGCCGGCGCACTGGCCCGGATCGGCCGCTACCTCGGCTACCGGGTGACGATCTGCGACGCCCGCCCCGTCTTCGCCACGGCCCGCCGCTTCCCGGACGCCGACGAGGTGGTGTGCGCCTGGCCGCACGCCTACCTGGCCCGGACCGCGGTGGACCGCCGCACGGTGATCTGCGTCCTCACCCACGACCCGAAGTTCGACGTCCCGCTGCTGGTGGGCGCGCTGCGGACGCCGGCCGGGTACGTGGGCGCGATGGGCAGCCGCCGCACGCACGAACGCCGGGTCGCCCTCCTGCGCGAGCGGGGCGTCACGCCGGAGGAACTGGCCCGGCTGGCCGCGCCGATCGGGCTGGACCTCGGCGGCCACACGCCCGAGGAGACCGCACTGGCCATCGCCGCCGAGATCGTCGCCGCGCGCCACGGCGGCACGGGCCGGCGGCTGTCCACCCTCACCGGCCCCATCCACGCGGCATCGACGGTGCCCGCCGGATGAGGGTCGCCGGGCTGCTGCTGGCCGCCGGGGCGGGGCGCCGACTCGGCCGGCCCAAGGCGCTGGTGCCGTTCGACGGGCAGCTCCTCGTCGAACGGGGGCTGGCGCTGCTCGCCGCGGCCGGCTGCGATCCGGTCCACATCGTCCTCGGCGCGGCCGCCGACACCGTCCGGGCGGCCGCTGCCCTGGACGGCGCCGTCCTGGCGGACAACCCGCACTGGCACACCGGCATGGCGTCCTCGCTGCGGGCCGGCCTGGCCTCGCTGCCACCCGGCGTGGACGCTGTCGTCGTCACGCTGGTCGACCAGCCGCTGGTCGGGCCGCGGGCCGTCCGCCGGCTCACCACCGCCCACGCGAACGGCGCGAGGATCGCGGTCGCGACCTACGACGGCCAGCCGCGGAACCCCGTCCTGCTCGACCGGAGCACCTGGGCGGCCGTGGCCGAGGCCGCCCACGGCGACGCGGGCGCGCGCGCCCACCTCCGGGCCCACCCCGAGCAGGTCACCGCCGTCCCCTGCGACGACACCGGTTCCCCGGCGGACATCGACACCGCCGACGACCTCACCGCCTGCGAACGGCACTTGCCAGCGTTGCGGAGCCGCCGAGCAAGTCGACCGCTCCCCGGACAGCTGCTAACTTCGCCGCAGCATTTCGAACGCTTCCCGTAGGTCCTTGGCTTCAGGCAGTCCGCGTGACTCCACAACGTGCACGATCTCCAAGGCCCGCCAGTGATTGGACGGCACGATACGCCCGGACGTAATGGCGTCCAGGGCTGACGCACAGGCCTCATCGAGCTTGTCGGCGGCCAGGAGTGCGAGGCCAAGATCGAGTTGTGCGGCGGCGACCCGACGTGGCCACTTGCCGTTCAGTTCTGGCTCGCTCAGCCTGGCGATGACTTCACGGGCGTACGGCTCGGCGGCAGAATCACCCAGCCAGGCCAGCGTTGTAGCGACATAGGCAACAGCTTTCTTCGGGTCGTAGCGGTAGTGGTGCTCCGGCCGATCTGGCGCCGGCAGGCCGGCCACGAGCCCGGCGACGCGTCCCACTGACTTGTAGGTCTCACGCGATTCACCGAGCCGCGCCCAGGCTCGACCCTCTTGTGCAGCAGCCTGAATCGCAATGGAGCTGCCCTTCGGGGCAACGCGTTGGGCGGCTTGCGACAGGTCAAGGGCACGGCGGTAGTCGCCATCGGTGAGCAGACTCCACGCCTCCGTCTCAAGACACCAGGCGTAGATCTCAGCCTGCCTGGTCTGCTGGGCGAGTTTGGCGGCTGTCAGCAGGCGAGCGGCAGCCGCCGGGCGCTGCTTGAGATCAATATGCAGGGTCGCGGCCAGCAACGACAGCCACGCACCAACGACCAACAAGCGACGGTGTTCGTCCAACGTCTTGCGCGCATCAACCAGTTTCACGACGTAGTTGAGGTAGCGACGGGTACGTCTCAGCAGTTCCGCGGGCGGTGTCACAGAATACTTCGTCGCCAACTCGTCAACGATCTTCTCCAGGCGGGAAAGCGTCTCGTCTCCCACGTTGCTCGCCACAACCCGCTGAATGAACTCCAATGCTTCCAGTTCGTCGCCGGTATCGGCTGCCAGAACGTAGAGCGCCTCGTCAGCCGGCAGAAGTAGCCGATCAGCGGCGCGGCGTCGCACTTGTTCAAGCGATTCGATCTCGTCCCAGGCAGTCGTGAGCATGTCACCGGTTGCGAGGACCGAATCGCAGAGTGAGAAGAACTCGCGCGGCGCGTGCTGCCGCCCCACCTCGATGTTGGCGATGCTGCTGCGCGCGTAGTGGACGAGTCCGGCGAACTGGTGCTGGCTATGCCCAACGGCCCGCCGCAGGGCAGCGAGCTGTCGCCCCAGTGCCCGCCACGCCTCGTTGGCCACTTGCACCTCAGACACGCTCGCCGTCCGTCCCAGCTCAAGGGCGCTGTCGGTGACCTGCGGTTCAGATTGTCGCAGAAGGCCGACATTCGGCCCGACATCGCGCACGTGCCAGCAGGCTTCAGTGCGCCGGTCGGAGCCTCCATGGGAGTTGAACGCCCGATGAACGATTGTCGCTCTGAGCCGCTGCTGACCACTGTCTCTTATGCCGCAGTTGCCCGAGGTCGTATCGAGACCGCTCAGCAGCTCGGGCAGGAGCACACCACGTCGGCGTGGACTGGCCGCTGCTTGGCGTGCGACCAACCAGGACCGTGCGAGACGCGGATCGATGCCGAGGACACCTTGGACCGCCACCAACGTCTGCCGAAGCGAACACCGGGAGCCTCCCTCTTCGGCAACGACGATCGACCCCTGCCAGCCAGCAGCTTTCTGTGGTTCGGCCCCGACGCGGAGCTGGAGCGATGAACCGCCGGCGGCGGGAGAGCAGCGACGAGCGACCACTGGAACTGCCGCAGCCGCCCCCAGGTTGGGTCATCCGCCGGCACGGCGAACGACGTTGGTGGGTGTACCGCCACGCCCAGGTGGTCGCCGAACTGGGTGTGCTGTTCAGCGGTGAGTGGTGGGTCTGTCCGAATGACGAGATGTTGCCGTGGGCGAGGACGTACCGAAGCGCGGCCGAAGCCATCGAGGGACTGGTGACGTGGTGGCAGGTGACGAGGCCGTTCGGCTGAGCCTGATTCCGACGCGAACTTTCTTGCGCCTTGCCGTGCAGGTAAGTGCCAGGCTGGGCTGGGTTGTGCGAGTGACCGCGAGTGACACTGCGAGGTCAGCGGGCGGCGAGGCGGTCGGGGGCGGCGTGGGTGGCCGGGCGGCGGCGGCCGGAGCTGATCGCGCGCATCCGGGGTAACGCGAGCGCGGCGTGCGCGGCGGTCGACTCCTCGACCCCCGACTCGGCCGCGGCCGGCGCGCGGACGCCCAGGTCGAGCAACGCCTCGCGCACCTGCGCGTACGAGCCCAGCTCGGCCCGGACCGGCGCCAGCACGCGTTCCCGCGCGACCGCGGTCACGGCGTCCCGCACGGCCGTCTCGGCCCGGGCCCGGACGTACCGTCCGCCGGCCTTCGCGAGCGACCGGCCGGCCAGCGCGACCAGCGGGCCGCCGGCCAGCCCGACCAGCACCAGCACCGCCGGCAGCGCCAGGCTGCCCACCACCGGCGTGCTCGGCAGGCCGAGACCGGCCGCGGCCGACGCCGAGAGTCCCAGCAGCCACACCGCCCCGCCGAACATCGCGAACGCGAGCCCGGTCTGGGTGCCCTGGGCCGCCCGCCACCACCACGGACGCTGGCCGAGCCCCAGGTCGGCGCCGTCCACCGCGTCCTCGAGCACGCCCGGCAGCGTCTCCAGTTCCGACCGCGCCGCCCGGTACACCGCCTCGGGCCACGGCGCCGGCATGCCGCGGGTGGTGGTCTCGGTGAGCTCGCGCAGCGCGCTCTCCACCTTGGCCCGCTGCACCGGGCTGGCCGTGGGATCGGGCGGCGCGGGAACGGCGTCGGGGTCGGCCCTGCGGTGGACGCCCTTGAGCGGATCGCGCCGGCTGCGGCCCAGCCACCGCGCCACCGGCCAGCTGGTGTGCCGGGTGGCGAGGAACCGGTAGCCGCGTTCGACCGCCTCGCCGACGGCGGTCACCCCGGCCGCGGACGCCAGCGCGCCGTAGAGCCGCTTGGCCGACCGGCGGTCGACGTCCTCGCGCATCTCGGGACCGGCCAGCGGGGTGAGGTCGGCGACGGCGGCGTCCAGGTCGGCGTCGAGCCGCTGGAGCGCGGCCCGGCGGACGGCCACCGCGCCGGTGAGCAGGTCGCGCAGCCCGGCCATGCCGTCGCCGCGCACCGCCGAGGTCTCGATCAGCCGGGCGTCCCGCAGGCCGTCGGCGTCGAGCAGGCGGCGCAGGTCGTCCCGGCAGGCGGTCACCTCATCGGGTTCGAGCAGGTCGACCTGGTTGAGCGCCACCACCGTGACGCCGGCGTGCCGGGACAGCGGCCGCAGGTAGCGGGTGTGCACGGCCTCGTCGGCGTACTTCTGCGGGTCGACCACCCAGATCAGCAGGTCGACGAGCTCCACCAGCCGGTCGACCTCCAGCCGGTGGGCCAGCTCCGTGGAGTCGTGGTCGGGGAGGTCGAGCAGCACCAGGCCGCGCAGGTCGACCTGGCTGTCGGCGTCCAGCGCGGTCTCGCGGGCGGTCTGGTTGTGTCGGGGGATGCCCAGCCAGTCGAGCAACGGCCCGGCGCCGTCGGGCCCCCACAGGCAGGCGTGCGGTGCTCCGGTCACCGGCCGGCGGGCGCCCACCGCCGACAGCTCCAGCCCCACCACGTGGTTGAACAGCGACGACTTGCCGCTGCCGGTGGCGCCGGCGAGCGCCACCACGGTGTGTGCCGGCGACAGCGCCAGCCGTTCGGACACCCGCAGCGACGCCTGGCGCGCCGACCGCAGCTGCCCCTCTCCGATCCGGCCGTCGAGCAGGGCGACGGCCTTGTCCAGCGCGGCCAGCCGGCGGGCGAGCGGTCTCACCTCGCCGGTCTGGTCGGCGCGCTGCGCATGCGCGGGGGCCACGCTCGTCGGGAGGCTCATCGGGCCGCCTCCCCGGTGGCGTCACGGCGTAACGACGTGGCGCTCACTCCGCGGTCGTCCCCGGTCGGGCCGTCCTGCCGGCCGGTCGACGCGGTGCGATCGTCCTCCGCCGTACCCGCGGCGTCACCGCTCGGCGCCGCTCCAGTCTCGACATGTGCCTCATTCTCGCTGGTCGCCGCCACTTCGGCCGGGCCGGGCCCCGGCGCGTCGCCGGCTGGGGCGTCCTCGGCCGGCCCGGGGCCCGGCGCGTTGCCGGCTGGGGCGTCCTCGGCCGGCCCGGGCGAGGCGGCGACAGACCCGCGGCCGTCGACGGACCCGGCTGCCGACCCGGATGTGGCCGGGGGCCGGGTCGGCAGCCGGGTGTCCCCGGCCGGGGCGTCGGGAGTCGGCGGGGGCGCGAGGAGGGTGCGGCGGTTCCTGGGCTTCGCGGGGGCCTTCTTCGGCTTCGCGGGGGCCTTCTTCGCGGCCGCCTTCGGGGCGGCGGCCTTGGCCGGCTTCCTGGCCGGCTTCGTGGCCGGGGCCGGGGCGGCCGCCTTCTTGGCCGGGCGGTTGCGCGGTCGCCTGGCCGGCGCGGGTGCCGGTTCGGCCGTCGGCTCCCCGTGCCCGTCGCCGGCGTCCGGCGTCTCCGCCTGGTCGGACAGCGGGGACGGGGCGGTCTCCGCTGCCAGGGCGTCCGCGGTCGGTACGGCTTCCCCGGATGCCTCGGCCTCGTCCAGCGGCGCCGTCAGCGGATCCGGAACCACCTCCGGCGGCGGGTCCGGCGGCGGCGCGGTCTCCGGCTCCCCCGCCGGCGGGGGGAAGACCCGGCCTCGGCGCAGGTCGACGACCGCGACGGCGCCGCGGAGCTGCTCGGCCAGGTCGACCGGGGGCGCCAGTTCGGCCAGCCGGGCCAGGTAGCGCCGCTCCTCGGAGTCGAGCAGCGCCCGCACCCGTTCGAGCAGGTCGGCGCGGGCCCGCTCGACCAGCGACTGCACCTCGTCGTCGGAGAACACCGCGGTGAGCAGCGACCGCGAGAGACCCACCGTGCCGCCCACGATGCTCACCTCGACACCGGTGGGAAGCGGCACGTCCTGGCTGGACGCGGCACCGACCATCACCGCGACCGAGGTGGCGCCGACCTCGGTGTCGATCATCCCGACCATGGCGTCGATGGCCCGGACCCAGCCGAGGCCGGCCAGCTCCGCGGCGTCGAGCAGCGACGGCGAGCAGCGGCCGAGGTTGCCGACCGCGCCGCGCACCGCGACGACCCCGCCGGGCCGGGCCCGCCAGGCGATCGACGCGGCCTCGGCGGCGTGCTCCGCGGCCGCGGTGACCAGCCGGGCGATCCCGGCTACCAGCTCGGCCCGGACCTTCACCGCACGCGCCGCCCGGGGACCGGACAGGCCGTCCTTGCCGGCCGCGCGTTCGAGCACCCGGCCCAGGTCGCCCTGCCCGACGAAGTCCTGCCAGAGCGCGAGCACCGCACCCTGGAAGATCGTGCCGCCGGTCACCCCGCGGGCAACCCGGTGCCGTGCGTCGGCGTAGACACCCTGGGTGGCCTTCCTCAGCTCCTCCAGCGCGGCCTGCTGGGACTCCGTGGACGCGGCCAGGTCGCCCACCGTGCGCGACAGGTCGGCGAGCAGGCCGTCGAGGGTCTGCCGGACGATGCCGGCGCGGGCCTGCGGGGAGGCCGCCAGCCCGGCGGTCCACACGTACAGCGGGGCGACGGCGGCTTCGGGCAGCCGCCCGCCCTGCAGCGTCGACTCCTCCACGACGAACAGCGGCGCGTCGGCGAGCCCCTCGGCACGCAGCTTCTGGCGCAGGTGCCCGCTCACCACGCTCTCCACCGCCGGCCGCACCCGGTCGAGGACCAGCGCCACGGCCGCACCGCGTTCGACCGCGCGGCGCAACAGGGCCCACGGCACCCCGTCGGCGTAGCGGGCCGCCGAGGTGACGAACAGCCACAGGTCGGCGGCGTCGAGCAGCCTGGTGGCCAGCTCCCGGTTGGAGTCCACCACCGAGTCGACGTCCGGGGTGTCGAGCAGGGCCACGCCCGGCGGGATCGACTCGGCCGGCACCACCCGCAGCGCCCCCGGCCCGTCGCCCCGCGGCAGGGTGGGCAGCAGCCGGGCCTCGGTGAACGCGTCGGCGTCGTGCGGATGGCAGACCAGCACCGGGGTGCGGGTGGTGGGGCGCAGCACGCCGGTGGGGCTCACCGGCGCACCGACCAGGCTGTTGACCAGTGTGGACTTCCCGGCTCCGGTGGAACCCCCGACGACGGCGAGCAGCGGGGCGTCCAGCCGTCGCAGCCGGGGCAGCACGTAGTCCTCGCACTGCGCCACCAGCCGGCGGATCGTCGCCGTGGCGGCGTCCGCGCCGGGCAGCGGCAGGTCGAACCGGGCCCGGGACAGCTCGTCGCGGAGACCATGCACCGCGTAGGCGAGCGCCTCGGCGTCGGACACCGGGTCCTCGGTGGGCTCCGCGCCCACGGCCGGCGCGCCCGCTGCACCGGGCGGTGCGGTGTGCCCGGTTCCGGCCTCCGGGTGCTCGGTTCCGGCCTCCGGCACAGCTGGGGACGCTTCCGGGGTGCGGTTGGCATCCGGGGTGCGGTTGGCATCCGGGTCGGACGGCACTGCCGAGCCGACCGCGATGTCCGGTATGACATGACGCTCGGACGAGGTGGACGCGGCGGAGGACACGTCGGACGGCGGACGCGCGGCCGGCACCGGCGGCGCGTCCCGCGGAGTCTCCTTCTCCCGGGGTGGTTCCCCGTCCGTCGTCACGAGCAAAGCCTGCTCCCTCCCACGGCCCCGACACAACGCACGGCGGACCCGGCGGGTCGCGTCGCCCACGAACGGCCGGTACTGGTGCGACGCGGGCCAGCCCGTTCCCGTGGTGCGGACCGGGTCGGGAGCCGGCCGCGCGCGACCGCCGCGACCTGTCCCGCGGCACGGACGACCAGTCCGGCTGTGTGCGGCGCACGTCGCTCTTACCCACGCGGGGTGAATCACAACACAACCCGCGTACACCGCGCATCCCCGCGAAGAATGTCCGCTTTTCAGACGACTGGTTCGCGCCGTGAGCGCTGAACTCCGGAACGGAGTGTCCGACCGACCAGTTCCTGGCGGGCGAACCGGTCAGAGGTACATGCCGGTGCGCTCGTCCCCGGAGGCGGGTGCGGGTTCGCGCCGGTCGCCGACGGTCTCGCCGAAGAAGACCCGGCCGCCGAAGTCGCCCTGCAGCCGGTCGTCCAGGGTGTCGGCCAGGCCGGTCATCACCCGGATCGCCATGCTCAGGTGGGACGGCTGGAAGTCCTTGCCGAACACCCCCACCGACGCCCAGACCGTGCCGTCGGCCAGGTAGAGCCGCCCGACGGGCATCGTCCGGGTGATCGTCGACAGCCGTTCGTACAACCGCTGGGTGGGCTGCACCCCGGTCAGCACCGGCGAGCACACGTCCACCAGCGGCGGGTCGTCGCTGAGCCGGACGAACACCATCGCCGAGCCGCTGCGGATCGCGATGTCGCCGTCGGAGTCCACGGGCAGCTCGTGCTGCGGCCGGGCCAACAGGTCGGCGACGACGGCCCGCACCCGGGTGAGCAGCGGCGCGGTGGGGTCGTGCGCCTCGGGGTGCGGCCGGTCGGGCGTGCCGCCCGGGACGCGCCGGACCGAGCCCAGCGGCGGCAGATCGGCCTCGTCGTCCAGGGTGAGGGCGGTGTAGGTGAGGAAGGCCGGGTGCGGTGTGCCGAACACCTCGCGCAGCGTCCGCACCGCGATCGCCGCCAGCCGGGGGGCGTCGGCGATGTCGGTGTGCAGCCCGAAGTTCTCGGCCGTGCCGTCCACCACCCCGGGCGGCGACCAGCCGAGCGCCACCAGCTGGCCGACGGCCTGCCGGTCGAGCCGGTGGCTGGCGGGGAGGGCGGCGTTCCCGACGGCTTCGGCGTACAGCATGGCCTCGTCGCGGACGGTGAACTCGAGGTAGTACGTCGCGTCGCCGGTGCCGCCCGCGGTCGGGTCGAGGGTGAGGGTGAGCTGGGCTCCCAGCGGCAGGTCGCCGAGTGCCTTGGCGAGCACCGTGGTGAGGTCCTGCCAAGCGGCGTCGACCTTGGCGGCCAGGTCGACGGTGGCGGGGTCCTCGGCCGGATGCCCGCCGACGGGCGGCGCGGACGGGGCCGGCACGGCCGCCGCCGGCACGGCCGCGGCCGGATCGTGGCCCGGGTCGCCGAGCTCCAGGAAGCGTTCGAGCACCGTCTCGCGCAGGCGGGCGGTGTTGCGGCAGGTGCGCAGGTAGGCCAGTTGCGCCTTGGCGCCGCGCGGCGGGGTGTCCTGGTCGCCGAGGCCGGCGGCGCGGAGTCCGGCCACCACGTCCGCCCGGGCGTCGCCGTCGCGCGCCAGCCAGCGGTCGCGCAGCGCCGGCCAGGCCACCCGGACGAAGCCGGCGTCGGGCACCGGCCCGAAGGTCTGCCGCAGCGCGTCGCCGCACTCGTCCTCCAGCGCCAGCTCGCGCGCCAGCTCGCAGGCGAGGTCGTCCGGCACGCGCGCCCAGTCGAACACCGTTCCCCGCCCTCCTTCGTCCCGTCGTCGGAGCCTCCCACGACCCCGGCCGCGGCCTCTCACGGGTACACCGCGAAGTGGCCGGCGAAGCTGGGCGGCCGCTTGCACCTGCGGCCGCCCAGGCGTCCCTATGGCGTCGTGGTCACCCACGCACAGGCTTCACCGGGGGTTCCCTTGAGGCTGGGACTCCGCGCCTCTAACCACGCTTGGGCGACGCCCGCGGCCTGCACCTCGTAGAGGAGGCGGGCCAGCCCGAGTCGCCGAGCACGTTCCTGTCGGCGGGGATCCAGCGCGGTCCCTACAACGACCACTTGCAAGGCGGCGAGCGGGGCCACCAACCCGACGGCCTTGTCCCTTCCCCTCCGCGAGTTGATCGTGCCAATGGAACCGACGTCCAGCTCGAGGTGCCAGGACCGTACTTCCTCACGGACTGAGCCAGCCTGCTCTGCTTCGAGCACCGCAGCGGCGAGCACGTACACGCTCGCTTCAACGCGCACCGACTCGTCAACATAGGCAACCCAGCTCATCTGAACACCCCGCCATGACCTCCCTGGTGACAGTTCTCTTATCCGGCGAGTCCGTGGCAGAGCGTCGGTACAGCCAAGCCCACCGGACCCTGCTCAGGACGAGCCAGCTGCTTCGACTGACGTGGCCGGGCCCTCGATAGGCGCCCACTTCCACCGCCCCTTGATCTTGGACAACACGTCGCCGAGGTCGGCGTCCGTACCCGGGTCAGGGTGGACGATCGTATCGATGAGCTGCCCGAGCACGCTGCCCGCGTGGTAGAGCCGCACGGTATCGCCGGTCGTCGTCTCTCCGAGAGTGGGGTACACCTGGACGTCCTGGGTCACCAGCGCTGAGGTGAGTTCCATGGCGAGACCAGACTTCATGCGGGTGGTGGGCGCATCCGAGACCTCGCGAAGCAGCTCGGTGATCTCAGTGCCTTGGATGGTGAGGAAAGCACGCCCGTTGAGCCGTTGTCTGAGCCTCAGCGGTCGTCGGAGTGGACGGCGAGGCGGTAGCCGCGCTTGACGACGGTCTGGACCAGGTCGGGACGGCCCAGCGCGGCGCGGAGGCGGCCGATCGCCACCTCGACGGCGTGCTCGTCGCCGGCGTCGGGCAACTCCCCGAGCAGGCTCCGCCGGTCGACCACCGCACCCTCGGCCCGCACCAGCGCGCGCAGCAGGACGGCCAGCACCGGCGACAGCGGGATCACGTCGTTCCCGACCACCGCGGCGCTGCCGCGCACCCGCACCGTTCCGTGGTCGGTCGCCAGTCCGGCCCGGCCGCCCGCCGCGAGGTGGTCGGCCACACACCGGACCAGCGCGCCGAGCCGGGCCCGGTCGGGCATCAGCGGCTTCACTCCCAGCACCTGCAACGGCCCCGCGGTGACGATCCCGACGGCGGCCGGCAGGACGTCCCCGCCGAGGGCGTCCACCAGGTCGGCGAGCCGGCCGGCCTCGTCCGCGGCGTCCAGCAGCGCCTTCGCACCCGGCGCGCTGGTGAACACCACAGCGTCCACGGTGCGGGCGCACATCGCGTCGATCGCGCGCGTCACGGCCGCCGGATTGGGCGACGGGCCCCACCGGTACACCGGCACGGCGTGGACACGGGCGCCGGCCGCGCGCAGCCGGTCGACCTGGTCGTCGTCGATGACGCCGTGCAGCTGGAACGCGATCCGGCGGCCCGCGACACCTTCGGCGAGCAGCCGGTCGACGATCTCGCCGGTGGTCTCGGATTCGGCGGCCCAGGTCTCGACCAGCCCGGCCGCGCGGATCGCGCCACGCGCCTTGGGACCCCGGGCGTAGATGCGGGCCGCCCCGAGCACCTTCAGCAGGGCCGGCGCCCTGCCGGCCGCGTCCACCGCCTCGATCCAGCCGCGCATGCCGATGCCGGTGGTGACCACCACGTCGTCCGGCGGGTCGGCCAGCACCTGGCTGGTCGCCTCGTGCAGCCAGGAGTCCTCCACGAGCGGGACGATTCGGAGGGTCGGCGCATGCAGCACCTGGGCACCGCGGCGTTCGAAGGACGCCGTCAGCTCCTCGGAGCGGCGGTCGGAGGTGAGCGCGATCGTGAACCCCGCCAGCTGGCGGGGGTCGACGCCGGGCGCCTTGGCCTCCGTCGTCACGTGCGCGGCTCCCCGGCGGGCTCGACGGCGATCTCGACCACCCCGCCGCGCACCCGGACGGGGTGCACGGCCAGGCACAGAGTCGCGTCGTCGAGACACCGCCCGGTCGCCAGGTCGTAGACCTGTTTGTGCATCGGCGAGGCCACCGTCGGCGTGGCCCCCCGGGTGCCGACGATACCCCTGGCCATGACGTAGGCCCCGGACACCGGATCGCGGTGGTCCACGGCGTGCAGCGCCCCGTCCCAGGTGCGGAACAGGGCAACCTGCCGACCGGCCACCAGGGCGGCCACCCCGCGCTCGGGTTCGAGGTCGTCGAGCCGGCACACCGCGGTCCATCCGCCCCGCGGTGTGCGGAGGACGCCAGCGGGCTCGACGCGGCGACGGGGCCGGGCCCGGCCGCCCGGCTCGGCGTCGCGGCCCGAGGCGCCGGACGCTTCGGCCAGCGCGGTCACCGGGGCATCCGTTCCAGGCGGGGGCCGGCGATCAGGACGGCGTCGCCGGACGCGCGTTCCGTAGCGGAGGCCGGGCGGCGCTGGCCGCGTTCGGTCACGTAGGCCAGGCTCGGGTCGCCCTCGTCCGGCGCGTTGACGAACGACGTGAACCGGCGCAGCTTCTCCGGGTCGTCCAGGGTGGCCGCCCACTCGTCGGCGTAGTTCTCGACGTGCGCGGCCATCGCGGCGTCCAGGTCGGCCGCGATGCCCAGGCTGTCGGCGAGCACCACCTCGCGGACGTGGTCGAGGCCGCCCTCGATCTCCTCCAGCCACGGTGCGGTGCGCTGCAGCCGGTCGGCGGTGCGGACGTAGTACAGGAGGAACCGGTCGATGGTGCGCACCAGCGTCTCGGTGTCCAGGTCCTCGGCCAGCAGGCGCGCGTGCCGGGGGGTGAAGCCGCCGTTGCCGCCGACGTACACGTTCCAGCCGTGCTCGGTGGCGATCACGCCGACGTCCTTGCTGCGCGCCTCGGCGCACTCCCGCGCGCAGCCGGACACCCCGAGCTTGATCTTGTGCGGCGCCCGCAGGCCCCGGTACCGCAGCTCCAGCGCTACGGCGAGCCCGACCGAGTCCTGCACGCCGTACCGGCACCAGGTGGAGCCCACGCACGACTTCACCGTGCGCACCGCCTTGCCGTACGCGTGGCCGGACTCGAACCCGGCGGCCACCAGCCGGGCCCAGATCCTCGGAAGCTCCTCGATCCGGGCGCCGAACAGGTCGATCCGCTGGCCGCCGGTGATCTTGGTGTAGAGGCCGAAGTCGCGGGCGATCTCGCCGATCGCGATCAGCCCGTCCGGGGTGATCTCGCCGCCCGGCACCCGGGGGACGACCGAGTAGGTGCCGTCCTTCTGGATGTTGGCGAGCACGTGGTCGTTGGTGTCCTGCAGCGCCGCCCGCTCGCCGTCGAGCACGTGTCCGGTGCCGACGCTGGCCAGGATCGACGCGACCACCGGCTTGCACACGTCGCACCCGCGTCCCCGGCCGTGCCGCGCGACCAGCTCGGAGAAGGAACGCAGCCCGCTCACGCGGACGACGTCGAAGAGCTGCGCCCGGGACAGGTCGAAGTGTTCGCACAGCGCCTTGCTGACGAGGACGCCGGCCGATTCGAGCTCGGTGGTCATCAGCCGCTTCACCAGCGGCAGGCACGACCCGCACCCGGTGCCGGCCTTCGTGCACGCCTTCACCGCGCCGAGGTCCCGGCAGCCCCGGCGCCCCGTCCGCCCCCCGCACCGCCGCACGCACCGCGCCCGCCGAAACGTTGTGGCACGAGCACACGGCCGCGTCGTCCGGGAGGTCGCCGCCGGCCGGCACGCCGCCCTCGGGCAGCAGGTACGCGGACGGGTCGGCGCCGAGTTCGCGCCCGACCAGCGCCCGCAGCGTCCCGTAGGTCGAGGCGTCGCCGACCAGGATGCCGCCGCGCAGCGTGCGGGCGTCGTCGGAGAGCACCAGCTTCTTGTAGACCCCGGCCACCGGGTCGGCGTACACCACCGACAGCGCGCCCTCGGACGTGCCGAACGCGTCGCCGAAGCTCGCGACGTCCACGCCGAGCAGCTTGAGCTTGGCCGACAGGTCGGCGCCGGGGAACGTCGCCGAGCCGCCGAGCAGCCGGTCGACGACCACCTCGGCCATCGCATAGCCGGGCGCCACCAGGCCGATGCACCGGCCCCGGATGCAGGCCACCTCGCCGGCCGCCCACACCTGCGGGTCGTCCGTCCGGCACGCGTCGTCCACCAGGACGCCACCGCGCTCCCCGACCGCCAGCCCCGCCGCCCGGGCCAACTCGTCCCGGGGGCGCACGCCCGTGGCGAACACCACGACGTCCACGTCGAGCTTGTCGCCGTCCGCGAACGCCATCCGCCCGACCTGGCCGCCCCGTGCGCGCGTGAGCCGGGCGGTGGCGGTGGCGGTCCGCACCTTCACGCCCAGCGCCTCGATCAGGCGCCGCAATGCCTGGCCGCCGCCCTCGTCCACCTGGAGCGGCATCAGCCGGGGCGCGAACTCCACCACGGTGCTGTCCACACCGAGCGCCCGCAGCGCCCCGCCGGCCTCCAGGCCCAGCAGCCCGCCGCCCACCACCGCACCGCGCACCGGCCGCCGCAGGTTCTTCGACCGTTCCTCCACGTACGCCCGGAGCGCGGCCACGTCGTCCACGGTGCGGTAGACGAAGCAGCCGGGCAGGTCGCTGCCCTTCACCGGCGGGACGAACGGCGCCGAGCCGGTGGCCAGCACCAGGGCGTCGTAGGGCAGCATCCGGCCGGTCGCGGTGTGCACCACCCGGGCGTCGCGGTCGATCGAGGTCACGGCCTCGCCCCGGCGCAGGGTGACGTGCGGGTCGCGCCACAGCTCCTGATCGCCCAGGGCCAGGTCGGCGGGGTCCCGTCCGGAGAAGTACGTGGTCAGCGCGACCCGGTCGTAGGGCGCACGGGACTCCTCGGCCAGGACGGTCACGTGCCAGGCGTCAGCGGTGTCGCGGTCGCGCAGGGCGTCGACGAGCCGGTGCGCGACCATGCCGCCCCCGACCACGACCAGTTGGCGGGGAGGAGCGGTCACGGCGTACCTCCGGTCAGTGCGGACGTTCGGGTCTTCAGGGGCGCCGGCGGCGTGCGCCAGCCGAGCCACGCCGCCCGGACTCGCGCCACCGGAGGTCGAGGTGCGGCCGGCCGGGTCGGCCGCCAGGTCGGGCACCGGATCGGTCGTGGGTTCGGTGCCGGCGGCCAGACCGGTGAGCAGGTCGCCGCAGGTCTGGGCGCAGCCGCCGCAGCCGGTGGTGGCGTGGGTGCGTTCGGCCAGCGCGTCCACGGTGCGGACGCCCTGGCCGAACGCCGCGACGATGTCCTGTCTGCTCACGCCGTTGCACCGGCAGACCGGTGTGCGCACGGCACGCCGCCCGGACGGGGTGGCGGCGGAAACCCGGGTCACCGAGACCGCGCAGACCTTGAACTCCGGCATCCGGGAGATCGGGTCGAGCGCGTCGTTGGTGACCAGGTTCGCGCTGCCGGGGCCGGCCCAGTGGAACGGCATGAACACGGTGTCGGGGCGGATCGAGTCGGTGACCCGGGCGGCGGCCCGCGCCTCGCCCCGGCTGCTGGCCACCCGCACCAGGTCGCCTTCCTGGACGGCCAGCCGGGTGGCCAGGTCGGGGTGCAGTTCCACGTACGGCTCGGGCTCGGCCGCCACCAGCGCGGGCACCAGCCGGGTCTGCGCACCGGACTGGTAGTGCTGCAGCACCCGCCCGGTGACCAGGTACACCGGCGCGTCCGGACGGACGTCGTCGGCCACCGGCTGGTGCGCGACGGCCACCATCCGGGCCCGCCCGTCCGGGGTGGCGAACCGGTCGAGGAAAACCCGCGGCGTGCCGGGGTGCGGGCCGCCCGATGACGCGTCCGATGGGGGCTCGCCCGGCGCGGCGGCGGGCTGGGCGGGGCACGGCCAGAACAGCGCCTCACCCGCGTCCAGCCGCTCCCAGGTGATGCCGGAGTAGTCGGCCGGCCCGCCCGCGCTCGCCCGCCGCAGCTCCGCGAACACCGCAGCGGGGTCGGCCGGCATGGCGCCGTCCGGGACGAAACGGGACGCCGCGAGCCGGCTGGTGAGCCCGGCCAGCACGTCCAGGTCGCTCCGCACCCCGTCCGGCGGCGGCGTGGCCACCTGCCGCCGCACCACCCGGCCTTCCAGACTGGTCATCGTCCCGGACTCCTCGGCCCACTGGGTGACCGGGAAGACCACGTCGGCCAGCATCGCCGTCTCCGAGGCGACCACGTCGCAGACCACCAGCAGGTCCAGCGCGTCCAGCCGTTCGAGGATCCTGCCGGCCCGCGGCCCGGACACCACCAGGTTGCTGCCCTGCACGAGCAGCGCCCGCGGGCCGGGGCTGCCGTCGGGCAGCGTGGCGCCCAACGCGTGCAGCAGTTCGGTCGCCGACGGGCCCACGCCGGGCAGCGACGCCGGGTCGACACCCCACACCCCGGCCACGTGCTCCCGCGCCGCCGGGTCGTCGATCCGCCGGTATCCGGGCAGCTGGTCGGCCTTCTGGCCGTGCTCGCGGCCGCCCTGTCCGTTGCCCTGGCCGGTGAGGCAGCCGTACCCGCTGCCCACCCGGCCGGGCAGCCCCAGCGCGAGCGCCAGGTCGATGGCCGCCGTCACGGTGTCGGTGCCCTTGGTGTGCTGCTCGGCCCCACGTCCCGTGAGGACGAACGCCCCGCGACCGCCGTGGGCCGGGGCAGCGGCGGCGAGCAGCCGGGCCGCCTGCCGAAGCAGCGCGGCCGGCACGCCGGTCACCGACTCGGTGTGCTCGGGCCACCACCCGACCGCGGCCCGTGCCACCTGCTCGAAGCCCGTGGTGCGCGCTGCCACGTACTCCTCGTCCACCAGCCGCCCCGCCACCACGACGTGCAGGAGGCCGGATAACAGCGCCAGGTCGGTGCCCGGCTTCGGCTGGAGGTGGACGCCGGCCCCGTCGTCGCAGAGCAGGGCGGTCGCCGTCCGGCGTGGGTCGATCACGATCAGGCCACCGGCGGCCCGCGCGCCGGCCAGGTGGGCCACCGCGGGCGGCATCGTCTCGGCGATGTTCGAGCCGACCAGCAGCACGGCGTCGGCCCCGCCGAGGTCGGCCAGCGGGAACGGCAACCCGCGGTCCAGTCCGAACGCCCGCAGCCCGGCGGCGGCCGCGGACGACATGCAGAACCGGCCGTTGTAGTCGATGTTCGGCGTCTTCAGCACCACCCGCGCGAACTTCCCCAGCGCGTACGCCTTCTCGTTCGTCAGCCCGCCGCCGCCGAACACCGCCACCGCACCCGGCCCGTGCTCGGCCTGCAATGCCGCGAAACGGCCCGCTACCAGGTCCAACGCCGCATCCCAGGACGCCTCGCGCAGCGCGCCGTCGGTCCCCCGCACCAGGGGTGTCCTCAGCCGGCCCGGCGAGGCGAGGACGTCCGGCGCCGTCCAGCCCTTCTGGCACAGGCCGCCGCGGTTCGTGGGGAACTCCCGCGCCGCCACCCGGACCGGCGCCGGGCCGGCCGGATCGGCGTGCAGCGTCGTCGCGCACTGCAGGGCGCAGTACGGACAGTGCGTCGAGACCCCGGGCGCCTGGCTGGCGTCCGGGGCGGCGGCGGGAGTGCCGGCGGGTCCGGCCGTCATCGCGACGGCGGCCGGACCCGCGGGGTCAGACACGGGCGACGCCCATGGCGGCTGTCCGTCGCATGTAGACCAGCCAGGTGACCAGCAGACACACGGCGTAGAAGCCGACGAAGACGTACAGCGCGGGGATCAGCGAGCCCGACGAGGTGGTCGACAGCGCGAAGCCGCGGGGCACCAGGAACCCGCCGTACGCCCCGATCGCCGACGCGATGCCGATGCAGGCCGCCGCCTCCCGCCGGGCCTTCCGCTTCGCCTCGGCCTCGTCGCCGTCGAGCAGCGCCTGGGCGTGGAAGATCGCCGGGATCATCCGGTAGGTCGAGCCGTTCCCCGCGCCGCTGAAGACGAACAGGACCAGGAACGCCGTCAGGAACAGCGCGAAGCTGTGCATCCGCAGCGCACCGACCACCCCGAGCGCGCCGCCGGCCATCACCACGAAGCTCACCGCCGTCACCCGGGCGCCGCCGAACCGGTCGGCCAGCAGCCCGCCCAGCGGCCGGGCCAGCGAGCCCACCAGCGGCCCGAGGAACGCGACGGCCGCCACCGGGACGACCGGGAACTGGGTCTTGACCAGCAGCGGGAACGCCGCGCTGTACCCGATGAACGAACCGAACGTGCCGATGTAGAGGAAGGACATGATCCAGGTGTGCCTGCGCTTCGCGGCCGCGACCGAGGCGCCGAAGTCCGCCTTCGCGCTGGTCAGGTTGTCCATGTACCGCCAGGCCAGGAACGCCGCGAGGATCGCCAGCGGGATCCAGATCAGGCCGGCGCGCTCCAGCGCGAACCCGCCGCCGATCACGATCACCAGCGGCACGGCCAGCTGCACCACGGCCACCCCGAGGTTGCCGCCGGCCGCGTTCAGGCCGAGCGCCCAGCCCTTCTCCTTCTGCGGGTAGAAGAACGAGATGTTGGCCATGCTGGAGGCGAAGTTTCCGCCGCCGACGCCGGCGAGCGCGGCCAGCAGCACCATCACCCAGAACGGCGTCGAAGGCTGTCCGACGACGTAGGCCAGCCCGGCCGCGGGGACGACGAGCAGCAGCGCCGAGACGATCGTCCAGTTGCGCCCGCCGAACTTCGGCACCGCGAACGTGTAGGGCAGCCGCAGCGTCGCGCCCACCAGGCTCGGCACCGCGACCAGCCAGAACAGCTGGTCCTGGGTGAACGTGAAGCCGGCCGCGGGCAGCGACACCGCGACGATGCTCCAGAGCTGCCAGACCGAGAAGCCCAGGAACTCCGCGAAGATCGAGAAGACGAGGTTGCGCCGGGCGATGCGCTTGCCGGTGGACTCCCAGAACCCGGCATCCTCGGGGTCGTAGTCGTCGATCCAGCGGCCGGCACGGAGTGCTCCCGGCGCGTGGGGTGCGAGTGTCGGGTCTGCCGTGGTCGTTGCCATGGAGTCCTCCTGCGGCGGGCCGGGCGGCGGCGGGTGGCGACGACGACATCGGCGGCACTGCGCAGGAACCTAGAGAGAACTTGTTAACACGCCAGGCCGCGGCCGTTACCTCGCTGCAACGTCTTCCACACAAGCCCCTCGGGCCGTTGTGAAGCCTCCTGAACTGCGGCGGAGCGGGGTTGCCACTTCTTTGCTACCCGAAGTAGCATCGGGGTATGAAAGTGAGTGTCAGCCTGCCGGACGACGACGTGGACTTCCTGGACGCCTATGCCCGCGCACAGGGGTACGGGTCGCGCTCCGCGGTCGTCCACAAGGCCGTCGAGCTGCTGCGGGTCGGCCAGCTCAGCAGTGCCTACGAGGACGCCTGGAACACCTGGAGCGACTCGGACGATGCCGCCGCCTGGGACGCCGCCAGCGCGGACGGCCTCGACCCCTGATGCGCCGGGGCGAGATCCGGATGGTGAACCTCGATCCGGTCCAGGGCTCCGAGGCCGGCAAGATCCGTCCGGCCGTGGTGGTCAGCAACGACGCCGCCAACGCGACAGCCGTCCGGCTCGGGCGCGGCGTGGTGACGGTCGTCCCGGTGACGTCGAACGTCGAACGGGTCTACCCGTTCCAGGTGCTGCTTCCCGCCGCCGCGACCGGGCTGGCGCACGACTCCAAGGCCCAGGCCGAGCAGGTCAGGTCCGTCGCGGTCCACCGGGTCGGCGCACGGCGCGGCGCGGTCCCCCCGACGCTCGTCCGCGCCCTCGACCAGGCGCTCCGGCTCCACCTCGCCCTCTGACCGCTCGGCTTGTCCGGCGTGGTTAGGTTCCCGCCGACACTGCCAAGGCGTCGCTGCTGGTCGGCGCGACGGATTCAGTGCGCGGCGCCGCGGACGGTGTCGGTGTAGGACGGGGAGTCCGGTCGGCCGGTGGCGTGCCGCATCGCGTGGGCGACGGCGCGACTGACGCAGTCGGCGGCCGCGGTGAGGACCCCGTGGAACACGACCGGGCCGGCCTCGGTGCCGGTGCCCGTGGCCAGCGCGAACACCGTGTCGCCGTCGAACATCGTGTGCACGGGGCGGATCGCCCGGGCCATCCCGTCGTGGCCGATGCCGGCGAGCTTGGCGCACCGCGCCTTGGCCAGCGACGCGTCGGTGGCCACCACGGCGAGCGTGGTGTGGAACCCGTCCGAACCGGTGCCGGCGCCGCGGCCCTGCGCGGATGCACCCACCGGCGGCGCCGGGAACTCGTCCGGCAGGCCGCAGCGCACGCCGTACAGCCCGCCCGTGGCTGCGTCCACTGTAGAGCCGATCGCGTTCACGACGACCAGGGCGGCGACAGTGACCCCGTCGTCGAGGACCGCCGACGCCGAGCCCACGCCGCCGGCCAGGCCGCCGGCCACCGCACCGGTGCCGGCCCCGACCGATCCCTGCGCCGGCGTACCGTCGCCCTGCAGCGCCGCGTCGTAGGCGTCCGCTCCCATCGCGGCGTCCGGCGTCGCGCGGAAGTCGCCGCCACGGCCCAGGTCGTAGATCACCGCGGCCGGGACGATCGGGACGACGTGCGCCGGATCCACACCGACGGCGAAGCCGACACCGGCGTCCGCGAGCCGGCGCAGCACCCCGTCCGCGGCGGCCAGCCCGTACGCCGACCCGCCCGCGAGCACGACGGCGTGTGCCCGCTCGACGAGGTTGCGGGGATCGAGGGCGTCGGTCTCCCGGGTGCCGGGGCCGCCGCCGCGGACGTCCACGCCCGCCACCGCACCGTGCGGGCCCGCGAGCACCACCGTGACGCCGGTCCGCCAGCCGTCGCCGACCCGCTGGGCGTGCCCCACCCGCAGGCCCGCGACATCGACCAGCGAGTTCGTCGGCCCCGGACGCGGACCGGCCGGAGACGGACCGTCGGTCATGCCGGGGTGCCGCGGCCGTGCCGGGCGGCGAGCGACAGCGCGGCCATGGCCACCTCCCGGTGCTCCAGGCACTCTCCGGTGTCTACTCACCGACAGTGCGTCGCGGCGCTTACCGTACCTGGGAGCCCGCCGGCCGGGCGGCCGCCGTTCGTCCCTCGGGTGGGACGTGTACCGGTGTCGGCAGCGAGGCGGTTCCCGGCGTCCACCGGTTCGAGGTCGGCGGCGGCGCACTAGCGTCGGTGCCGTGGACTTGGCGTACCTGCGGGCACACCCGCAGAACATCCCCCGGCTGGTCGAGCACCAGCGGATCCGGGCGACCCCGCTCGGCCACGGGCCGGGCGGGCGCACCGAGCGGTGGACGCTCGACGACGGCACCGACCTGTTCGCGAAAGTCCGCGAGGACGCCCCGGACGGCTTCTTCGCCGCCGAGGCCGCCGGGCTGCGGTGGCTCGCCGAGGCCGGCACGGTGCGCGTCCCCGAGGTGATCGCCGCGGACGCCACCCTGCTCGTCACGACCTGGGTGGACCGCACACCCGCGACACCGGACGCCGCCGAGGCGTTCGGGCGCGGCCTGGCCGGGCTGCACGCCGCCGGCGCCCCGACGTTCGGCCTGGACCGGCCCGGCTGGATCGCCACCCTGCCGCTGGACAACACCCCGGAACCGGACTGGCCCACGTTCTACGTCGAGCGCCGCTGCCGGCCCTACCTGCGCCTGGCCCGGGACGCCGGCACCTTCGACGCGGACGAGACCACAGCGGTCGAACGGGCGCTGGACCGGGTGGCTGGCGGGGCCGGCGGGGCTGGCGGCGCTGGCGGGGCTGGCGGCGCCGAACCGCCGGCCCGGCTGCACGGCGACCTCTGGTCGGGCAACCTGCTGTTCGGCCGCGAGGGTGCCTGGCTGGTCGACCCGGCCGCCCACGGCGGACACCGGGAGACCGACCTGGCGATGCTCGACCTGTTCGGCGCCCCGCACCTCGACCGGCTGCGGGCGGCGTACCACGAGGCCGCCCCGCTCGCCGACGGCTGGCGCGACCGGCTCGGCCTGCACCAGCTGCACCCGCTACTCGTGCACTGTGCGCTGTTCGGGCGCGGGTACGCGGGCCAGGCCCTGCGCGCGGCCCGCACCGTCGGCTGAACCCACCGGCGGGGGTGCGTTCGCCTGCCGGCGGCGCTTGCGCAGGCCGAGCTGGAACCCGACGGCGGCCAGCCAGACCAGCGCGGCCACCGTCGCGGTGCGCTCGGCAATTCCATTGAGGACGCCATGTGACTGGATCAGCATCGCGATGCCGGTCAGCGCCACCGCGCCGCCCGCCACCACCGCCGCCGCACCCGAGACCACCCGGACACCCTTCGCGGCATGTCCCCGCGCCAGCACGTACATCGCGGCCACCGCACAGGCGAAGCCGAGCGCGGACACGCCCGCGTGCAGGATGTCGGTGGTCGTGGTGGCCGCGTCGTGCGGCGGAAGCGGGCAGCCGGGCGAGCACCGGATCGCACCGGACGCCACGAAGAACGGTGCCGCGCCGGCCAGCAGCGCGGCGGCGTTCCCCAACGCCAGCGCCGAGAACCGGGCCGCCAGT
Organism: uncultured Actinomycetota bacterium; assembly: GCA_963740255.1. Taxonomy (GTDB): domain Bacteria; phylum Actinomycetota; class Actinomycetes; order Mycobacteriales; family Cryptosporangiaceae; genus CAVUDO01. Next base: position 211,415 of record CAVUDO010000005.1, read on the forward strand.
TCGCCCGGGGACAGCTCCGGCTCGCCCCCGTCGGCCGCGTCGTCGCCCGGCAGGGACGGCACCGACATCGCCAGGCTGACCGCGAGCAGTGCGATCGCGGCCGAGGCGACCCACACCGAGCCGCGGTAGAGCGCGGCCGTGGGGGCGTCGAGGACGCCGAGCTCGCTCAGGTAGTCCGACACCCGGACCGCGGCGCCCGCGCCCACCAGGCCGACGACGGCCAGCACCGCTCCCGCCGCCGCACCGATCGCGCACACCCGCGCCGCGGTCGCGCGCCCCGCCCCAACAGTCTCACTCCCGGTCATCGCTGCATCCTAAGCAGCGCCCGCACACCCGTCCTGGCCAGACGCGACCGTAGATGGGCGGGTCGTCCCTGTCGAGGACCTCCGCGCGGCATCCGGGCCTGGACGAGCTGCTCGACGTCGTGCCGGATGATGCCGGGCGTCCGCGTCCTCTGCCGTGGTCAGCACACGGGGTTACGCTGGCGAACATGGTCACCGTGCCGCTCGGACTGCCGGCCGTGCCCGGGCCGTCGGCCGGCACGGACGCCCCCCCGCGCAAGCCGGCCGTCACCGATCTCCCGGACGGGCGTCCCGCGCACCCCGGGTTGCTCGACCGCTTCGGCCGCGTCGCCACCGACCTGCGCGTCTCGCTCACCGACCGCTGCAACCTGCGGTGCACCTACTGCATGCCGCCCGAGGGCCTGGCCTGGCTGCCCCGGAACGAACAGCTCACCGACGACGAAGTCGTCCGGCTGATCCGGGTGGCGGTGGAACGCCTCGGTGTGGCCGAGGTGCGGTTCACCGGGGGCGAGCCGCTGCTGCGGCCCGGCCTGGCCGACATCGTCACGGCGGTCGGCGCGCTGGAGCCCCGCCCGACGACCAGTCTGACCACGAACGCCCTCGGGCTCGAACGGATCGCGGGGGCGCTGGCGGCCGCCGGGCTCGACCGGGTGAACATCTCGCTGGACACCCTCGACGCCGGCACGTTCAAGGCGCTCTCCCACCGCGACCGGCTCGGCGACACGCTGGCCGGGATCGAGGCCGCGAAGGCCGCCGGCCTGTCCCCGGTGAAGCTCAACGCCGTCCTGCTGCGCGGGGTGAACGACGGCGAGGCGGTGCCGCTCGCGGAGTTCGCGCTGGCGCACGGCTACGAGCTGCGGTTCATCGAGCAGATGCCGCTGGACGCCCAGCATTCCTGGAGCCGGGCCGAGATGGTCACCGCCGAGGAGATCCTGGCCGTACTGCGCACCCGGTGGTCGCTCACCGCCGACCCGGTCGTGCGCGGCGCCGCCCCGGCCGAGACCTGGCTGGTGGACGGCGGCCCGGCCCGGATCGGCGTGATCGCCTCGGTCAACCGTCCGTTCTGCGGTGCCTGCGACCGCACCCGGCTCACGGCCGACGGCCAGATCCGCGACTGCCTGTTCGCCACCGACGAGACCGACCTGCGCGGGCTGCTGCGGGGCGGCGCGTCCGACGACGAGCTGGCCGACGCCTGGCGCACGGCGATGTGGGGCAAGCGGGCCGGGCACGGCATCGACGACCCGTCGTTCCTGCAACCCGACCGGCCGATGTCGGCGATCGGCGGCTGACCATGACGCTCCAGCGAAGCCCGGACATGGCGCCCGGCACCGCCCGGCCGACCGACGACGCGACGCCCGCCGCCACGCCCCCTGCCGGCGCCGAGGCCGGACCCGTGCCGGTGCGGGTGCGGTACTTCGCCGGCGCCAAGGCGGCGGCCGGGGTGGCCGAGGAGCAGTTCGCGGCCACCGACGTGGCCGACCTGCTCGAACGCCTCGCGGCCGGCCACGGGGACGGGCTGGCCCGGGTGCTGGCCGCCTGCTCCTACCTGGTCGACGGGGTTGCCGTACGCGACCGGTCGGCCCGCCTGGCGGCCGGGGCGACTGTCGACGTGCTGCCCCCGTTCGCCGGCGGCTAGCCGGCTCTACGACGGTCTACCGTCCATCCTAGACACTGCTAGAGAGCCCGATTCGCGCCCGGACGCACGGGGGCTTCGCGGGGTGGTGGCAAGGCTGTCGCGGAGCAGCCTATAAACGGACAAAAACCTTATTCCGGATTAGTTAACGGCGTTTGCTTTCGCTTTGTAATCGACTGATTAACCCGTCGTCTATCGAGCCCCCTATTCGTGATCATTCCGTGATGAAAAGATTCACAAGCTCGTGGCATAGGTGCTTCGGAAGGGCCGTATTCTCTGGCACGCGGAGGTCTGTTTCTGGCGCGGCCAGGGGCGTGCGGACTCCCGCGCGCACCCATGGCTCCGGCACCGGTCGGCCTTGAGAAGTGAGGGAAAGTGCTTCGTCGTATCGCGTCCTTAGATCGGCTCGTGGCGGTGTCCCTGGCCACCGCGCTCGCGGTCGCCACGCTCGCGTACCTGGCGGTGTCGCAGCCGGACAAGGCCCACGCCGCACCGTCCACGCCGCTCCTCACGGCGGACCCCGTTCCGACCTGGCAGACCAACGGCATCGTCTGGGCCCTCGAAGAGGTCAACGGCGTGGTCTACGTGGGCGGCAACTTCACCGCCGTCCGGCCGCCCGGCGCGCCCAAGGGCCAGCGGGAGGTGGCCCGCAAGAACCTGGCCGCCTTCGACGCGGCCACCGGCGCCCTGCTGCCGCTCTCGCACACCTTCACCTCGCCGACGTTCACCTACTCCGGTAGCCCGGACTGGAGCTGCAACGTCAACAAGGCGGCCCGCACGTTCACGTGCGACACCATCTACCAGCTCAAGAAGTCCCCGGACGGCTCGCAGATCTACGCCAGCGGCGACTTCACCTGGGTGGACGGCAAGGACCGCCGCAAGATGGCGGCCTTCTCCACGGCCAATGCCAAGACGGCCAACCCCGCGCTCACCGGCTTCCGGGTGTACGGCACGAACGGCCGGGTCAAGGCCCTCGCGGTCAGCGCCACCACGGTGTACGCGGGTGGCGAGTTCACCGCCACCGGCAGCCCGGCGGTCAGCCGCACCCGCCTCGCCGCCTTCAACCGCACCACCGGCGCGACCCTCCCGTGGGCCCCGACGGCCACCGCCGACGGCGCTCCGGCGAACAGCGGCTCCAAGAGCTTCCGCTTCACGCCCGTCCTCAGCATGGTGCTGTCGCCGGACAAGACCCGGGTGATCGTCGCGGGCAACTTCTTCTCGATCAACGGCACGCAGGTGCACGGCGTGGCCGGGCTCGACGCCGCCACCGGGGCCCGCTCGCCCTGGGCGCCCAGCTTCAACCTGCCCGCCACGAGCTTCGCCCCCTACCTCACCGTCGACGAGGACACCGTCTACGCCGCGGCCGACGGGTACGGCACGTTCGACGGCCGGTGGGCGATCAACCCGACCACCGGCCAGACGAAGTGGGTCGACTGGTGCCGCGGGGCCAGCTCCGGCCTCGCCGTCATGGGCGACGTCCTCTACAGCGGCTCGCACGCGCACAACTGCCGGGTCGACGCGATCATGGAGGGCGGCTTCGGTGAGATGTACCCGCACCGGATCTTCCGCCTGATGGCCACCTCGACCAAGGACGCCGCCCCGGTCATCCAGCACTGGTTCCCGTCCACCAACGGTGGCGACCCGGCGATCCCGTCGAACGAGTCGCCCAGCAAGCAGGGCACCCGGGTCATGCTCACCGCGGGCAACACGGTCTGGTTAGGCGGCCAGTTCACACTGGTCAACGGCCTGCCTCAGCAGGGCCTGACCCGGTTCACCCGCACCGCCAAGTCGTTCAAGCCGATCCGTCCCGACACGCCCAAGCTGGCCAGCACGGCGCCGGGCACCGTGCACGTCGCCTGGCGCGGCGCCGAGGACTTCGACGACGAGACGCTGGCCTACGAGGTGTTCCGGGGCAACACCCTGGTCCACCGGGTGACCAAGGCCGGCAAGCCGTGGGACGAGCCGTCGTTCGGCTGGACCGACACCGGTCTGGCCCCCGGCAGCAGCGTCAGCTACCAGGTGCGGGCGGTCGACTCGCGGGGAACGGCGAGCACCAAGTCGTTCATCGCGACGACGACGGTGGCCGCGACGGCCCAGCCATACTCCAACGCCGTCCTCAACGACAACCCCAGTGACTACTGGCGGATGGACGAGGCGGCGGGTCCGACGCTGAACAGCCTCGGCGGACCGGCCGCCACCGCGGGCCCCGGTCTCGCGTACGGCGGCGGCAGCGCGGTCGCCACGCAGTCCACCGGCAGGTCGATCTACTTCAACGGCACGAACAGCGGCCAGGCCTACGGCCAGCGCGTCGAGTACTCGCCGAAGGAGGTCACGGTCGAGATGTTCTTCCTGACCCGCGGCTCCGGCAAGCTGATCGGCTTCGGCCAGCAGAAGGGGCTGCAGAACTCCGGCGCCTACGACCGGCACCTGTACGTCAACGCCTACGGCCAGCTCACCTTCGGTGTGGTGGCCACCGGCGTGGGCCTCGGCACGGTGACGTCACCGAGGGCGTACAACGACGGCGCCTGGCACCATGTCGCGGCGACCTTCGGGCCGGCCGGCATGTGGCTCTACGTGGACGGTGTGGCGGTGGCCGCGCGCGGCGACGCCAAGACCGCGGATGCCTTCTACGCCGGCGTCTGGCGGCTCGGCGGCGACCAGGTCGCCGGCTGGCCGCTCGCGGGCGCGTCGAACCCGGTGGCGTTCATGGACGAGGTCGCGATCTACCCGCGGCAGCTCGCTCCGGCCGACATCGCGAGGCACTACAACGCGGCCCGTACCGGCTGAGCCGTCAGGCCGCCGGGGCCCGCCCGCCGGAGACACGTGAACCTGACGTGCCCTCCGGCGGGTGGGCCCCTCCCGTTTGGGGAGGCCTCCTGGGAACTCCCACCGTGGCTGGGGCGCTAGAAGGGGTGGAAGAGGCCCCTGACCGGAGGTTCTGTTCGTGCGCATCGTCGTCTTTCTGGCCGTCGTCCTGACCGTGGCCGTGGGCGTCCACAGCTACCTGTGGTGGCGGTTGGTGGCCAGCACGACGCGCAGCCGGCGGACGCGGCGGGTGGGGGCCGCGGTGCTGTTCGTGCTGGCCCTGCTGATCGTGGGCACCCTGCGCACGCCGTCGTTCGTACCCGAGCCGGTCGTGCTCGTCGTCGACTGGGTCGGGTACCTCTGGATCGCGGTCATGTTCTACCTGCTCCTCGCGCTGCTCGTGCTGGAGCCGGCGCGGCCGGTGCTGCGGCGCCTCCTCGCCCGGTGCCGCGCCGGCGCGGTGGCCAGGCCCGCACCGGCCGCCGACGCACCAGCCGCCGCGGGGTCGACGGCCGCACCGCCGTCCGGCGAGGCGGCCGTCGCTGGCACGGCGGGGGGCGGCGCAGCGGGCACCGGCGCAGCGGGCACCGGCGCGGCGGGCGGGGTGCTCGTCCGCGAGCGGGCCCGACCCGGCGACGAGGCCGGGCCCACCGACCCGTCGCGGCGGCTCTTCCTCTCCCGCGCCCTGGCCGTGGCCGCCGGAACGGTCGCTGTCGGCACGGTCGGCTACGGCGCGGTGGAGGCGACCCGGATCGGCGTCAAGCGGGTCTCGGTGACGCTGCCCCGGCTCGCCCCGGCCCTGGACGGCTTCCGGCTCGCGCTGCTGGCCGACGTACACATCTCGCGGGTCGCGCAGCAGTCGTTCGTCCGCGGGGTCGTCGGGACGGTGAACCGCCTGGACGTCGGTGCGGTGGCCATCGTGGGCGACCTCGTCGACGGCACCGTGGACGAGATCGGCGACCAGGCCCTGCCGCTGCGCGAGCTCAGGAGCCGGCACGGCACCTACTTCGTCACGGGCAACCACGAGTACTTCTCGGGAGCGCGGGAGTGGGTGGAGTTCCTGCCGACGCTCGGCGTCACCGTGCTGCGCAACGAACGGGTACTGGTGACCGAGAACGGCGCGACGTTCGACCTGGCCGGCATCGACGACCGCACCGCGGAGGCGTCCGGCGAGCCGGGACACGGCGCCGACCTCGACGCCGCCCTGGCCGGGCGGGACCGCGACCGGCCCGTCGTCCTGATGGCCCACCAGCCGGCGATGTGGCCCGGTGCGGTCGACCGGGGCGTGGACCTGCAGGTCTCCGGCCACACCCACGGCGGCCAGCTCTGGCCGTTCGGGTACGCGGTGCCGCTGGACCAGCCGGTCGTGCAGGGACTCGACCGGGCTCGCGACTCGCAGATCTACGTCACCCGCGGGGTGGGCACCTGGGGTCCACCGGTCCGGGTGGCCAATCCGCCAGAGATCACCGTTCTCGAACTGCGCGCCCCGCGCTGATATCTGTGTGTGCGTAACGCCCGGCATAACGACGGAACGTAGGCTTTACATCACTAGCTGTGTTGACACCCGTCAACGCGGGGGGTAGCCTCGCCTTGTAACCGATTACTTACGCTCGGTGCTGTTCCACCCGCAGCCACATTCCCGGCTCGCTTGGGGCTTATCACGTCCGCAGAGATCGTGGCCCCCATAAGAGAGCTTGGGACTTCTTGATGCACACGGATACCGCCCCCACGCGGGGCTTAACTTCTCGGAAGATGTGGCGCCTTGCGGTGACCGCCCTGTTGGGCCTCGCCAGCGCCTTCTTCGTCGCCGGGCTGGCCTTGCCGCCGGCTCCCGCACAGGCCGCGGACCTCGCGGTCAACCAGTGCAACAACATCGGCCCCAGTCCGCTCGGCGCGACGACGGGGATGACCTGCAACGTGACGGTCGTCAACACGATCGACGGCGGCACCGTCGGCTCAGTGACCACCGTGACGCGCCTGTGCACCCTCGGCGAGTGCCCGCCCGGGAACGGCACGTTCACGACCACCTCGACCAGCCTCGTCACCAGCGTCACCCAATGCAACGACTCGGGCAACGACGCGGCGCACCGCACCGACTGTGACGTCAGAATCACCAACAACATCAGCGCGGACACTCCCGGCGCGGTGCCCGTCACGCCTGGGACCGTCAACCAGTGTGTCGGTTCTGCCGGCGGCGGCGGCGGCTCGGTGGTGTGCTCACCGTTCCCCGCCAACACGACCGGGGCAACGGTCACCCAGTGCAACGGCTCCGCGAACGGCGGGGGCGGCACCATCGACTGCGAGGTCGGAGAGTTGACGGTCAGCGCGGCGATCCCGATCACCGTCAACCAGTGCAACGGCACGGGCAACCCCGGCGGCAGCGTCGTGTCGTGTTCGACGACCATCACGACCGTGATCACCCCCGCGGCCAGCCCGACGGTGACACCGACAGACTCGGCCGGTCCGACGCCGACCGACACGGTCAGCCCGAGCCCGACCGGTGTGGTTCCGCCGCTGCCGACGGAGACGGGTGTGGTTCCGCCGCTGCCGACGGAGACGGGTGTGGTTCCGCCGCTGCCCAATCCGACCGGCGAGATCAGCCCCACCCTGCCTGGCACGGTGACGCCGACCCTGCCTGGCACGGTGACGCCGACCCCGACGGGCTCGGTGAGCCCGACTCCGTCGAGCAGCCCGTCCACAGCGCCGGCGCCCACTGTTGCGCCCGGCACCGGCACCGGCGTCGGGCCGCAGGTTCCGCGGGTGCCCTCCGGCGGGGTCGATGCCGGCGGTGGTTCGACCGCGGGCGGCGGCAATGTCGGACTGATGACGCTGGGCAGCGGCATGCTCCTGGCCGCGGCGCTGATGGTGCTGTTCCGCGCACGGGTGATCCGGCCGACTGAGCTTCACCGGGGACGCGGATAGTCCATGGCCGGTAGTCACCGAGCATCCGGTCACCACCGTGGCCTCGCGACCACGGTGGTGACCGGGGTGCTGGCGGTGTCCGGCGTGGTCTGCATCAGCGTCGCCGTCGCCGCCGATCAGCAGCAACCCACCCAACCGCCGCTGTCGGTGGCCGATCCGCGCACCCCCGGGCCGGCGCCCGCCAGTTCGCGGTCGAGCCCGGCAACGGCCACGCCGACCGTGGTCGGCATCGTGCTCCCGGCGTCGGCACCGGTCACGCTGACCGTCCCGGCGATCGGCGTGAAGTCACGGCTGCTGCACCTCGGCCAGGCCGCCGACGGGTCGCTCGAGGTACCCGGACCCGGCCCGCAGTACAACCGGGCCGCCTGGTACCGGTACTCACCCACCCCGGGTTCCCTCGGCCCCGCGGTCATCGCGGGACACGTCGACTCCGCGGCGGACGGCCCGTCGGTGTTCTTCCGGCTCGGCAGCCTGCACCGCGGCGACACCATCCTGGTGACCCGATCGGACGGCTCGGAGGCTGTCTTCGCGGTGGACGAGGTCCGCCGCTTCCACAAGAAGGCATTCCCTTCGCAGCTCGTCTACGGCAACACCGACCACGCAGCGCTGCGGCTGATCACCTGCGGTGGCACGTTCGACCGCGCCAGCGGCAACTACCTGGACAACATCGTCGTGCTGGCCTCGCTGTTCCGCGCCAGCGGCCGGCCCGGGCCGACGACCGGACCGCAGGCCGGCTGAACCGCCGGCACCGAACCGTCGTCCGAGTGGGCGGACGGAGCGCCGGCCCGCTGCGACGCCGCCGGCTGCCGATGCACCGCCCTCGCGCGACACGCCGTCGAGCGGGATCTAGGGAAATCTACGGTCCCACGTAGACAGCCCGATACGGTGCGAGACCATGGACCCCGTCCGGAATCCCTACGCCCCCGGTGCCGGCCAGCGGCCGCCCGAACTCGCCGGCCGAGACCGCGAACTGGCCCAGTTCGACGTGGTGCTGGAGCGGGTGGCCCGGGGCCGCCCCGAACGGTCGCTGATCCTCACCGGGCTGCGCGGCGTCGGCAAAACCGTGCTGCTCAACGCCCTGCGCTCCCAAGCCATCGCCCGGCTGTGGGGGACCGGCAAGATCGAGGCCCGGCCCGACCAGTCGCTGCGACGCCCGGTGACCAACGCCCTGCACATGGCCGTCCGCGAACTCGCGCCGCGACACCGGGCCCCCGACCGGATCGAGGACTTCCTCGGTGTCCTCAAGGCGTTCGCGCTGCGCAGCAACCCGGCGAACGGGAAGCTCCGCGACCGCTGGCAGCCGGGCATCGACGCCCCGGCGACGAGCGGCCGGGCCGACTCCGGCGACATCGAGATCGACCTGGTGGAGCTGTTCACCGACGCCGCCGAGATCGCCACCGACGTCGGCTCCGGGATCGCGCTGTTCATCGACGAGATGCAGGACATCGAGCCGGACGACGTCTCGGCGCTCTGCGCGGCCTGCCACGAGCTGTCCCAGACCGGGGCGCCGCTGATCGTGGTCGGCGCCGGCCTGCCGCACCTCCCCGCGGTGCTCAGCGCGTCGAAGTCGTACTCCGAACGGCTGTTCCGCTACGTCCGGATCGACCGGCTCGAACGCGAGGCCGCCGACCACGCGCTGCTCGCCCCCGCCGGCCGGGAGGAGGTCACGTTCACCGCGGAGGCCCTGGACGCCCTGTACGCGGCCGCGGACGGCTACCCCTACTTCGTCCAGGCGTACGGGAAGGTGACCTGGGACGTGGCGCCCCGCTCCCCGGTGACCGCGGACGACGTCCGGGTGGCCGCGCCGGAGGCCGAGGCGGAGCTGGCGGTGGGCTTCTTCGGGTCGCGGTACGAGCGGGCGACGCCGGCCGAGCGGGAGTACATGCGGGCGATGGCCACCCTGGCCGACGACGGTACGGCGGTGTCCACCTCGGACGTGGCCGTCTCGCTCGGCCGCAAGCCGTCCAGCCTCTCGCCGGCGCGGGACAACCTGATCAAGAAGGGGCTGGTCTACTCCGCCGAGCGCGGCGCGATCGCGTTCACCGTCCCGCACTTCGGCCGCTACCTCCGCGCCCAGCCCCTCTGACCCGCTCTCCCACCCGCTCCGCGGAGTGTTCGGTAACCCGAGGGACATGGTCGGATGAGTCGAATCGGACCTGCATCCTTCAAAGGCTCGGGTGGACTAGCTGAACAGCAGGAAAGGCGGTGGCGATCGTCCGGAAATCGCTCAGGTTGTTGGTGACAATAGGCAATGGAGGACTAAGGCTAAGTGCACACGCGGCGGTCCATAGATCATTCGTACCGCCCTTCTGTAGATGTCCAGAAAGCTTGGCATGCATCTCCGCCCAATACTCGACGACCTGCACATCGTACGGAATCACGACAAAGGTCGCGAGGTGAGTTTGCAGCCGCTGCATCCGGGGCGTGCCCCACTTAGCGTGGTGACCGTTGGCGAGCAATTCGCCGTAAGTAGCAAAACTTATTGCCTTCTCGCGTCCAGCAGCAAGAGCGGCGAAGTCGGATCCGAGCGGGCTCTGCACCGTCCAGTAGCTCACGACGTCTGTATCGATTAGTAGCGGCCCACCTGGCACCTCCTCAGGCTTCACGCGGTCAGACCCGACAAGAACACGGACCTTTCCTTATCCGTCAGATCGGCGATCGCCAGCTCTGCCGGCTCCACCTCCCCGCTGGTGCCCTGTGCGACCTGCAACCCAGCGAACGTCTTCACCTGCCAGAACGAACTGGTGTCCAGCGGAAGCTGCATACTCCGGACCACGGCCCTCAGCTTGACATCGACTGCTTGGGAGGTCTTCGGGTGATACCGGACCTCGCCGTCGAACTGCGCCCGTGATCGCAATGCCTCTTGAATCTCGTCGGCAAGCTCCGCCGAAAACTTCACTGTGACGGCCCCCCCCTCAGCCAGCCGCAGCCTCGCTGTATTCGCCTCGAAGTCGGCCTCTACGAGGACGCCCACAAGCGTCTGATCCTTACTCGGGGAAGGTTGCAATGCGAGCCGCTGCATCCGTTGCCGCACAGATACGTCAATGATTGCTCTGCGCGGTTCGCCCACACTCGTCTCGTTGGACTCATCGGCAAGTTCTATCGAAGTGTTCCGATCGCCTATACCGAGGTCCACAGCCATCTGGGCGATAGCGGCTGCAAGCTCGATATCCGTGTCCGGATCTGTACCGCTGATAGTGTCCAATAGGCGGTCAAAGGCCGTGGAGCTCAGGTCGGAGACCGAGAGAGGCAGCTCGCGTTCGGATGGCTCCGCCGCCTCGGGCAGCGCCAAGAGTTCCACAAAGCTGCCCGGCCTGACTCCAATAAAGCGAAGCCGCGAAGCGCTCTCGATCGCTTGCGAGTGGCGACCGGAGCCGTGCCGTGACCTGCCTAGCACGAGGTACGCCGCACGCCTGATCGCCCTTTCCAGGCCGATGATAATTCGGGCGACGTCAGCGGCGGCCACGCGCCCCGGCTCGGCCTCGGCACCTTCCAACTGTGCTCTGATGATCCTCACCTACCAAGGCTCCCATACGGAGGCTGTCGACGGGTCTGGCCTGGCTAGCGCTTCCACGACATGCCAGCGCAGCGCGAAGGGCCCGCACCTTGCGGTGCGGGCCCTTGGCGTTCGACTGTCGTGAGGCGTCCGGTCAGGCCGGGGGCATCATGACGGTGTCGATGATGTAGACCGTGGCGTTCGAGGTCTGGATGTTGCCACAGAGGACCTTCGCCTTCTGCGGGCCGACCTCGAACTCCGTGCCGCTGCCGGTGACGGGCAGCATGCTCTTCTGCAGGGTCGCGTACGGCCCCGCGGTGCCGAGCTGGTCCGGGGTGATCCGCTGGCCCACCACGTGGTAGGTGAGGATCTTGGTCAGGGTCGCCTTGTCGGCGAGCACCTTGTCCAGGTCAGCCTTCGGGATCTTCGCGAACGCGTCGTTGCTCGGCGCGAACACCGTGATGTTCTGGGCGCTGTTCAGGGTGTCGCCCAGACCTGCCGCGGTCACCGCGGCGACCAGGGTCGAGAGCGCCTTGTTGTTGCTGGCGGCCGTGGCCACCGGGTCCTTCGCCATACCGGCGAAGCTGCCCGGGTCGCTGGCGTCCTTGGGGACGCCGGCACAGGCCGGGCCGAACTGGGCGTCGGCGGCGGCGGACTCGGACGGCGCGGCGGCCGCCGAGGTGGGCGAGGTGGTCGTCGTGCTGTCCGAACTGCAGGCAGCCATCGCGAACACCATGGTCCCGGCGGCCGCGAGTGCGGCGAACCGGTTCAGCGTTGTGCGGGACATCGTGAACTCCTTACGAGAGACCTGGGGAGGGTCTTCACCGGTCCGGACGGGCGGTTGCCCGTGCCGGGAACGCCTGGGGCCGAGGCCCGGGGCGCGGTCTGTGTGGGTGCTGGTCAGGGCAGCGCCGGGTGTGGTGCCGCTCAGGGCGGCGGACGAGGTCGTCATGCGACGTTCGCCACGATCGAGTGCCAGCCGGTCGCGCCGTTCGGGAACGGCCTGACCCGCTCCTCCGGCTGCGTCTCGCCGTTCTTGTCGGTGGCCCGGCAGACCAGGGTGTGCGGTCCGGGGGTGGCGTCCCAGCGCAGTTGCCACTGCACCCAGGTGTCCTCGTTCGGGACGGCGGCGAGTGTCGCCTGCTGCCACGGACCCTCGTCGACGCGGACCTCGACGCCCTTGATACCGGTGTGCTGGCGGTAGGCGATGCCGGCGATCACGTTGGCGCCGGCCTTCACGTCCGCGAACGGCTTCGGGGTGTCGATCCGGGAGAACGTCTTGACCGGAGCCTGCGGGGCCCATTTGCGTTCGGTCCAGTAGGAGTCGAAGTCGGCGAACGAGGTCAGCTCCAGCTCGACCAGCCACTTGGTGGCCGAGACGTAGCCGTACAGGCCGGGCACCAGCATCCGCACCGGGAAGCCGTGGTCGATCAGCAGCGGTTCGCCGTTCATCGACACCGCGAGCATCGCGTCCCGGCCGTCGCGGCAGACCGCGGTCGGCGTGCCGCAGGTCCAGCCGTCGGCCGAACGCGAGACGAGCTGGTCGGCACCGGCCTCGGGCTGGACCTCGTCGAGGAGGTCCTTCAGCGGGACGCCCACCCAGCGGGCGGTGGCGTTGAGGTTGCCGCCCACCTCCACCGAGACGCAGGAGAGCGTGATGTCGCGCTCGATCATCGGGCGGCGCAGGAACTCCTCGAACGACAGCGTGAGCGGCTTGCCCACCCGGCCGAAGATCTTCAGCTGCCAGCTGTCGGGGTCGACCTGGGGGACCGCCAGTGCGGTGTCCACCCGGTAGAAGTCCTCGTTGCGGGTGTAGAAGCTGGTGAGCCCGGGGACGTTCAGCTCGGTGCCGGCAGGCAGGGCGGCGGCGCGCTGGGCGGGCTTCGGCAGCTTGAGTGCCGACCGGGCCGCGCTCACCGAACGCTGGGCCATCAGGTACCTGCCGAGACCCCCTGTGAACGCGGCGACGCCGACAGTGATGGCGGTGGCCCGCAAGAAGACGCGCCGGTCGAACGCGGGGGTGCGGACGGCTGGGGCGTGCGTTCCGTCCTCGAGGACGGCCGACTTCGGCCGGCGCTGGGGACGTTGCTGCGGCGTGGCGTCGTCGGTCTCGGGGCTGGATTCAGAGCCCGGCGCGGACGCCACGGAGGAAGGCGCCGCGGTGGGCGGGGACGCGCCAGCACCCACCGCGGGCGTACTCGGGTTAACGACGTTCGCGGCCCGACGAAACGGCCCGACCAGCAGGAACAATGCGGCCACACCAGCGAGTGCGCCGAGCAGCGACGGGAGCGCGTACAGCGGGCCGGCGCCGGGACTGGCCACGGCGGCGGCCGTCCCGACGAGGCCGAAGAGCGCCACCCCCGCCGCGCCGTAGACGAACCGACGCCGCGCCGCGAACCCCACCGCCACCGCGAACGCGGCGAGCAGGATGAACATGCCTGCCAGCAGCGCGATCTTGTCGCTCTCGCCGAAGGTGGTGATCGCGAACTCCTTCACCGGCTCGGGGGTGGCCTTGATGACCTGCTGCCCCACCGCGATGATCGGGGACGCCGTCAGGGCGATCGGCGCCGCGACCAGTTCGGCCACTCCGAGCGCCACGGCGGCGGCCAGCACTCCGGCGAGCGCCGCGGCGCCCCGCCGGGCCCAGCGGCCCTTGTCTCGTCCCTGATCTCTCGTCACGCCAGACATACGGGAGCGGGCGCCGCACCGGATGGGTCCGGAATGATCACGTTTCGGTCTCGCTCGCCGTGCAACCGCGGTGACACTGTGCTATCGCGGCCGCATCCGGCCCACGGGCGGGCCTGGAACGTCCCATCCCCGTCAGGGGCAGTCGACCCATTCCTCGGTGCCGTCGTCGAAGACCTGGCGCTTCCAGATCGGCACCCGGCGCTTCACCTCGTCCACCAGCTCGGCGCAGAGCGCGAACGCCTCGGCGCGGTGTGCGGTGCTCACAGCGCACGCCAGCGCGACGTCGCCGATCGCCAGCGGGCCGAGCCGGTGGCTCACCGCGACCGCCTCCACCGCGTCCCGGGCGGCGAACTCGCCGGCGATCTCCGCGATCACCGCACCCGCGGAAGGATGGCCGGAGTACTCCAGCCCACGAACCACCCGCCCGTGGTCGTGGTCGCGCACCACCCCGGCGAAGGACACCACCGCACCGGCCGCGCGGTCGTCGACCAGCTTCTCGTGCGCGGCCAGGTCGAGGACGGCCTCGGTGACCTCGGCCAACGCCACCCGGTGCCCGGTCGTCGCCGCGTCTCCGGTGGGCATCGCGTCTCCGGTGGTCATCGCAGTTCCCCGGTGTACAGCGGCAACGGGGCCAGGTCGACCTCGTCGCCGGCGTGGGCGGTCTCGCCGGGACGCACCACCAGGAAGCCGTCCGCGGCGGCCACGCCCCGCAGCATCGCCGATCCGGCGTGCACCAGCGTCTCGGCACCGGCGCGGGTGACCCGGGCCAGCGCCAGGTGGGTGCAGTCGCCCCGCCCCGGCACGTCGACGGCCAGCCGGACCCGGCCCAGGGCCGGCAGCGGCGCGCCGACCATCCCGGCCAGCAGCGGCACGGCCAGCGTGAGCAGCGCGATCGTGGCCGACTGCGGGTTGCCGGGCAGGCCCACCAGCCAACGGCCGCCGGGCAGCGACGCGGCCAGCATCGGGAAGCCCGGGCGGACCGCGACGGTGTCGACCAGGTACTGCCCGCCGAGCTTGGCCAGCGCGGGGTGCAGGTGGTCGACGGGGCCGTGCATGGTGCCGCCGCTGGTGAGCACCACGTCGGCCCGCTCGGCCGCGGCGGCGATGGCCGCGACGTGGGCGTCCAGGGTGTCCGCGACCATGATCGGCTCCGCCACCTCGGCCCCCACCCGGCGCAGCCACGCCGGCATGGACGGCCCGAGTGCGTCCCGCACCCGACCCAGTCCGGGCGGGCCGACCGGCAGCAGTTCGTCGCCGAATACCACCATGGCCACCCGCGGCCGGCGCCGCACCGGCAGCGTGTCGTACCCGCAGGAGGCCGCCAGCCCGATCACGCCGGGGGTCACGCGGGTGCCGGCCGGCAGCAGTTCCTCGCCGGCACCGGCCTCCTCGCCGGCGTCCCGCCAGTCGCGCTTGTCGGACAGCGGGCCGTCGACCGTGTGGCCGTCGCGGGTGGTGTGCTCGACCCGCAGCACGTGTTCGGTGCCGCGCGGAACCATCGCGCCGGTGGCGATCTCCACGGCCGTGCCCGGTGCCACCGCGTCGGCCGGCGCATGGCCGGCCAGCACCGTGCCGGTCACCCGCCAGGGCGGCGCCCCGGCCACCGCATAGCCGTCCACACCCGACGTCGGGAATGCCGGGAGGTCGACCAGCGTGACCAGCGGTTCGGCGAGCGTGGTGCCGTCCGCGTCGCCCACCACCGCGTCCACGGCAGGCAGCACCGCAGGGGCCTCGTGCGCCACCGACCGGGCCTCCTCCCACGAGATCGCCATCAGTGGTCTCCTCCCCGGAGCTGGTCGACGGTGTGGGCGAGGATCGGGCCGAGCACGGCCAGGCCGTCCTTGGCGCCGCCGCGCGAGCCGGGCAGGTTGACGATCAGCGTGCGGCCGGCCACCCCGGCGACCCCGCGGGAGAGCACGGCGGTGGGCACCCGGGGGGCGCCGTACGCCCGCAGCGCCTCGGCGATGCCGGGGATCTCGTAGTCGAGCATCGAACGGGTGAAGTCCGGCGTGCGGTCGGTCGGGTTGACGCCGGTGCCGCCGCTGGTCAGCACGACGTCGAAGCCGTCCTCGACCGCGGCCCGCAGCGCCTCGCCCACCGGAATGCCGTCCGGGACGACGACCGGCGCGCCCACCTCACAGCCGAGCTCCCGCAGCCCGTCGACGAGCAGCGGCCCCGAGGTGTCCTCGTAGACGCCCGCCGCGGCCCGGTTGGACGCCACGATCACCTGTGCCCGCATCGTCCCGGCCATCGGTCAGCGGCCCTCCGGGCGGCGCCAGGGCCCGGTCTTGCCGCCGTCCTTGCGCTCGCACCGCACGGCGTCCAGCGAGGCGGCGGGGTCGACGGCCTTGACCATGTCGATCAGCGCCAGACCCGCGACGGCGACCGCGGTGAGCGCCTCCATCTCCACACCGGTGCGGTCGGCGGTGCGGACGGTGGCCGTGATCGCCACCTCGTCGGCGCCCAGCTCGAACGCGACCGTGACGCCGTGCAGCGCGATCGGGTGGCAGAGCGGGACCAGGTCGGGCGTGCGCTTGGCGCCCATGATGCCGGCCACCCGGGCCACCGCCAGGGCGTCGCCCTTGGGCAGTCCGTCCCGGCGGAGCAGCCCGACCACCTCGGCCGTGGTGCGCAGGACGCCGGTGGCCACCGCCGCCCGCACGCTGACGGTCCTTCGCCGACACGTCCACCATCCGGGCGGCACCGCCGGCATCGGTGTGGGTCAGCTCGCGGGTAGGCCCGGGGGGCAGCCCCGGGGTCGGCTCGGCCATGCCGTGAGCCTACGACCCGCGGACGACCACCGCCCGTGCCGATACCCTCGCCGCGGGAGAGTCGCGCGGTCGCCGCAGGGCGGCCGCGCCCTGTGCCGACGCGGGGAGGTACCGGTGTCCATGCCGCATCCGACGCCGGGCCGGCTCGCGGACGGGCAGCCGATCACGCTGCTCGCCTCCCTCAGCGACCCGGCCGAGGTGTCCGCCGCGCTGGCCGCCGGGGCCGAGGGGGCGGGTCTGCTGCGCACCGAGTTCGTCTTCGCCGGCCGCCGCACGCCGCCCTCGGTGGCCGAACAGCACGCGATCTACGCCGCGGTCTTCGACGCGTTCGGCGACCGGCGGGTCGTCGTCCGGGTGCTCGACCCGGGCCCGCACACGCCGTTCCTGACCGCCGGCCGCGAGCCGAATCCGGCGCTGGGGGTGCGGGGCATCCGGGCGCTGCGGCGGCAGCCGCAGGTGCTCGAGAACCAGCTCGCCGCACTGGCCCGGGCTGCCCACGACACCCGGGCCGAGGTGTGGGCGATGGCGCCGATGGTCACCGACGTGGACGACGCGACCTGGTTCGTGGCCCAGGCCCGGGCCGCCGGCCTGGCCCGGCCGGGGGTGGTGGTGGAGGTGCCGGCCGCGGCACTCACCGCCGGGAACCTGCTGCGGGTGGCCTCGTTCGCGTGTGTGAGCAGCGACGACCTGACCCAGTACGCGCTGGCGGCCGACCGGCAGGTCGCGGCGCTGTCGGCCTGGCGCGACCCGTGGCATCCGGCGGTGCTGCGTCTGGTGGAGCTGGTCGGGGCGGCCGGCTCGCTGTCGGGGAAGCCGGTGAGCGTGTGTGGCTCGGCGGCCGCCGACCCGTTGCTCGCCTGTGTGCTGGTGGGGCTCGGGGTGACCAGCCTGTCGGTGCCGCCGCCGGGGCTGGCGCGGGTTCGCGCGGGACTGGCGCAGCACACGTTCGGCGACTGCCTGGCCTTCACCGACCTGGCACTGGGCGCTTCCACGGCCGTGGAGGCGCGCACCCGGGTCGCCTCGGTGGCCCGGGCCTGAAGCCGCGGACGCACAGGCTGAACCTCGGGCCGACGGCCCACCGCCCCAACGCCGCGGGACCGGGGCGCTCAGGTGTGGCGGATGTGCTCGACGGCCTCGCGCAGGGTCGGGGCGGCGCCGATCCGCACCCAGGAGCGACGCGTCCAGGCGTGCAGCGACCAACCGCCGCGGGTGGCGTAGGCGAGCACCCGTTCGTACCGCTGGGCCAGCGTCCGCAGCATCGTCTCGACCCCGGCCTCGACCTCGACGCCCCGCCCGTGCTGCGGGGGCACCAGCAGCTCGGAGCGGCTCACGTCGTGCTCGACCGCACCGAGGCGCTGCGGCAGCGACGAGACCACCCGTCCGACGGCGTCCCCCAGCGTGAGGTCCACCTCCGGCGGCGCGTACCGGCTGGGCGAGCCGCGGTGCGCCACTCCCAGGCCCCACCGCAGGCTGCCGCGCGGATCGACCGCCACGGACACCTCCAGCCGGGCGTCCACGCCGACCACCGCGCGCAGCAGCGACTCCACCGGTGCGTCGCCCGGCGGACGGACGAAGTAGACGAGCCGCCCGCCCGGCCGGCCGGCGGTGAGCCGGGCCAGGTACTCCGCGACCACCTCGCGCCGGTCGGTCAGGTCGGTGGCGAAGACGCCGTCGCGGGTGAGCATCCCGATCGAACGGATCCCGTGGCTGCACAGCCAGTCCGGGTCGGTGCCGTACGCCTCGGCCCACGACACGGCTGTCAGCTCGCGCGGGACGCGGGCGCAGCGCACGCCGCTGTCGTTGACGAAGAACTCCACGTCCGGGTTGGCGCCGATCCGGATGTTGGTCGTGCGGGCCCGGCCGCCCGGGCCGACCAGGGTGACGACCGCACCGAGGTGGACGACCCGGGTGTCGTCGCAGCCCGAGCAGTAGGTGTCCGGTGCCCGGCCGACGCCCGCGCAGCGGGGGCAGTCGGGCGTGGGCCCGTCGTCGAGGAAGGTGCAGGAGCAGTCCCGCCACGCCACCCCGGTCTCGCACCGGGCACAGCACTGGGTGGGGATCCGCTCGCCCTGCCAGCGGGGCTCGGCCAGGGTGTCGACCCTGCCCACCACGCGTTCGACGGTGGCGCGCACCTGGCCGGTCTGCTGTGCGGCGAGCAGTTCGCGCTCGTCGATCACGGCCAGGGCGGACAGCTGCCAGCGGCCGTCCCGCCAGGTCGCGCTGCCCCCGACCGCACCGCTGGCCGCGACGTTCACCGCCGCGACCAGATCCTCCGTGCTCCAGGCCGAGGTGCCGTCGCCGTCGGCCGGAGGCGCGGCGACCACCCACCGCCCTTCGGCCGTGGTGCTGGTCTTGGCCTGCTCGACCAGGTCGGCGGGGGTGGCCGCGACGAGTGCGGTGGCCAGGGTGGTGGCTCCCGGGTACCAGGCGTGACCCCGGCGCGGCTCGGCACCGGGCACCTCGTAGGCCACCGACCAGTAGCCGTCGAGATACCGGACGACCAGGTCGAGGCGGGCGGCGTCGGCGACCTGACGCAGCTCTGTGAGCCGTCGGTCCTCGTCCATGGCGTTGCGGGCACCGGCCGGGTAGCCGACGTAGAGGTGCCACCGGCGGCGGCCCGCCCACTCGGCGATGGCCGCTTCCTCGGCGGTCCGGCGCTCGGCCTGCGGGGCGTCGTCGCGCCAGGTGTCCGGCAGCAGGATCGGGGCGGCCAGGTCGGTGCGGGCCAGCGGCCGGTCGAGCATGTCGTAGAGCATGTCGGCCCCGACGCGTTCGGCCAGGTCGCCGACGATCTCGGTGACGTCGAGGATGCGGCGGCCGGGCCGGGCCTCCCACGGCACCGGCTCGAACGCTCCGGCAACCACCTGCACGGACGCGGTCTGGCCGGTCACGGCGTTGACGACGGTGACGACGCCCTGGGCCCGCACCTGGCCGCCCTGGCGGCACGGGAAGCACATCACGGTGGTCTCGCCGGTGCCCTGGCACAGTTCGCAGTCGGGGTAGGGCTCGCTGTCCGACAGCAGCATCCGGCCGGTCACCATGAACTCGGTGCCGTTGTGGCGGCACGCGCACGGCGCCAGCCGCAGACCGATGCCACCACACGCGGGGCAGCCGATCAGCGACGGGTCGCCCAGGGTGGTCTCTGGCATCGGACCTCGTCATGTCGACGTTTCGCTTCCGGCCGCCGAGGGGCACCCGCGCTGTCCATACCCCGATGTGGACAGAGCGTGTTCGGCGAACGCTTCACCGTAGCGCTTGGGGCCGCCGGCTGGGAGGCGATTGGGCGACCTAGTTGTCACAAACCTGTCAACGCTGGCGCGTTGTGCGCATTCTTCGCTCTCAACTGGTGACTTTCAGGACGAATCACCCCCCCGCCGCGCTCCGATTCATCTGGCCCTTCGCCTTTCGGTCGGTCTTGGACCGGGCCAAGAACACCTCGAAGCCCGGCGTCGGCCGGGGTGATGTCGGCGAGGTTCAGAGCGACAAGCCGAGCACATCCACGGCCTTAGGGTCCTGCCTCACCGTGCGGGTCGCGGACGAACCCTTCGATGTGTTCGGTTCCTTCTGGACAGGGATACTTTGGGGGTGTGGGGATTCACAGTGGTTCCTACTGGGAGCCCCTGGATCTCTCCGGACGGTGAGGCGCCGGGCTTCGCGCTGTTCGCGTTCACGAGGCCACGCATTGCCCGACGGGTCGGCTCAAGATGGGCAGGGGCGACCCTGACCACACCCATGAGGTAGCTCCGCCCTCGGCGGGACTCGTCAACGTACGCGTGCATCCGATCATCATCCGCTGTCTGTCCGACATCTGTCCAAGCGCTCGGGCATAACGGACAGAACCGCCAGGCGGTGGCCGGGGCCTCTGGTCGCGGTGTGGTTCTAGGACTGCGATTCGCTCGGCGCGGCCTACACGGCAGTCAGGAATCCAGTCCGGACGTCGGCGAGGAACACTGCGACGCCGCCGCGGTCTGGCTGGTCGGGCAGCTGGTACGTCCGCCCGGATCAGATGCCGGTGCTCATGTCGACGAAGCGGCTGAAGTGGCCCTGGAAGGCGACGGTGATGGTGTCCGTCGGCCCGTTCCGATGCTTGGCCACGATGAAGTCGGCCTCGCCCGCGCGGGGGGACTCCCGTTCGTAGTAGTCCTCCCGGTGCAGCAGCAGCACCACGTCGGCGTCCTGCTCGATCGAGCCCGACTCCCGCAGGTCGGAAAGCTGTGGGCGCTTGTCGGTGCGCTGTTCGGGACCGCGGTTGAGTTGGGAGATCGCGATCACCGGCACCTCCAGCTCCTTGGCCAGCAGCTTGAGACCACGGGAGAGTTCGGCCACCTCCTGCTGCCGCGACTCCACCCGCTTGGACGAGGACATCAGCTGGAGGTAGTCCAGGACGACCAGGCGCAGGCCGTGCCGCTGCCGGAGCCGGCGGGCCTTGGCCCGGACCTCCATCATCGTCATGTTCGGCGAGTCGTCGACGAACAGAGGCGCCTCGCTCACCTCGCCCATCCGCCGGGCCAGCTTGGTCCAGTCGTCCTCCGACAGCCGGCCCGAGCGCAGGTGGTGCAGCGGCACCCGTGCCTCGGCCGAGAGCAGCCGCATCGTGATCTCGATCTTGGACATCTCCAGGCTGAAGATGGCGCTCGGCAACTGGTGCCGGATCGACGCCGCCCGCGCCACGTCGAGCCCGAACGTCGACTTGCCCAGACCGGGCCGCGCGGCGACCACGATGAGCTGGCCGGCGTGCAGGCCGTTGGTGAGGCGGTCGAGGTCGACGAACCCGGTCGGGACGCCGCTCATCACGCCGTCGTTGGCGCCGCTCGACTCGATCTCGTCCATCGTGGGCTGGAGCAGTTCCTCGAGGACGGTGTAGTCCTCGTTGGTGCGGCGCTCGGTGACCTCGTACACGGCCTGTTGGGCCATGTCGACCACGTCGTCGACGTCGCGCCCCGCGCCCGCCGCCGAGCCGTATCCCATCTGGACGATCCGGGTGCCGGCCTCCACCAGCCGCCGCAGCACCGCCCGCTCGGCCACGATGCGCGCGTAGTAGCCGGCGTTGGCCGCGGTGGGCACCAGCGAGATCAGCGTGTGGACGTAGGGCGCTCCACCCACCCGGGCCAGCTCGCCGCGGTCGGCGAGGGCGGCCACCACCGTGACCGGGTCGGCCGGCTCGCCACGGCCGTAGAGGTCGAGGACGGTGTCGAAGACCAGGGCGTGCGCCGGCTTGTAGAAGTCGCCGGACCGCAGGATCTCCACGACGTCGGCGATGGCGTCCTTGGACAGCAGCATGCCGCCGAGCACGCTCTGCTCGGCAGCCTGGTCTTGCGGTGGTGTGCGGTCGTACTCGGTGGTCGGCGGGAAGGTGCCGATCTCTGCGCTGATCGCCACCTACGCCCCCCTCCGCTCGCGGTGTACCGCAGTCGTACCGGCTGGGTGCGACAGTCCTCGACCTTCGACGGCGGCCCGGAGCACCATGGCAAAGCCCGTGCCGGCGTCGGGCACGACACGGGCTCTGCGGTATCTCGGACCACCAGCGACGGCGGTGGTACGGCGACGATAGGTACCCCGATGCCCGCGAGACAACGCAGGCTGTGCACAGCCTGTGGACAGCCTGTGGATTACGGACCGCAATTCTGTGCGGATCTTGTGGGGAAGCCTGTGAATTTCTGGGGACCACAGGTCGCGCCGTGCCTCCCACCTGCGCGGACAGCGTCCACCTGTTGTGGACGGAAACCCGTGCCGCCCGCCGCGCCGGCAACGCCGGGCGGCCTTGGCCGGCTGGCCGACCGAGCCAGCCGTACGGTCCCTTGAGAGAGGACGTTTTTCCAGTTCAGAGACGGATTATCGGGCTTTCTCGACGCAGCGGGCAACGGACATGCCCCCGCGTCCCTACAGGCCATGCGGGTTGGACACCGTCGGATCGACCCACGGTCTCTTCGTCGCCCGACCTGGCTCGCCCGGCAACGACGCCGGAGTTGTCCACAGCCTTCGTTCGCATCGGTACGGCTCCCCGGCGCCGGCCCGGTCGCGGTCACGTGCGGTGACGACGGCGCCCTACGGCAACCAGGTCACCCGGCCGTGGAGCGCGGCGTACCCCACGAACGCCACCACGTCGATCAGGGCGTGTGCCACCACCAGCGCCCACAACCGGTTGGTGCGCTGCCAGAACCGTCCGAACACGGCACCCATCGCCAGGTTCCCGACGAACCCGCCGAAGCCCTGGTAGAGGTGGTACGACCCGCGCAGTGCCGCCGACGCCAGCAATGAGCCGTTCTCCGACCACCCCCACTGCCGGAGCCGGGTGAGCAGGAAGCCGACGACCAGGACCTCCTCGGCCAGGGCATTGGCCACCGCGGCCAGCAGCAGCACGCCGAATCGCCACCAGGTGTCGTTCAGCGCCGCGGGCACCACCGTGAGGTTCAGCCCCGCCGCCCGGGCGACCAGGTAGAAGGCGAGCCCCGGCACACCGATCAGCGCCGCCAGCCCGGCACCGTACGCGGCATCACGTCCCGGCCGGCTCCGGTCGAGCCCGATCGCCCGGCCGCCGATGCCGGACCGCCAGAGCAGGTAGACCCCAAGCCCGGCCCAGGCCACCAGTTGCACCACACCGGACAGTTGGTAGGCCAGGTCGATCAGCCCCAGCTCGGTGCGGGATACGTTCAGCGCCGCCGTCTGGGCCGAGAGCGGCGTGGGCTGCAGCACGGCGTTCAGCAGCGACAACAGGCTGCGGAATGCCGAAAGACCCAGCGTCACCGCGAGGACGACCACGATCTCGACGCCGATCGCCCGGCGCTCGGCCGGATCGGTGACCCGGGCCGGCGACTCCGGGCGGGCCGGCACCAGCCACGCACGCACCCCGGTCACGGCGTCACGGTCACGGCGTCACGGCGCGTCCACGAGACAGGGCCGGCCCGGACGAGAGTCCGGGCCGGCCCCTGGCCGTACGGGTTCACTTCGCGGCGACGACGTCCAGTGCCACCGAGGCCGAGACCTCGGGGTGCAGGCGCACGGTCACTGTGTGGGAGCCGGTGGTCTTGATGTGACCGGGCAGTTCGAGCCGGCGCCGGTCGAGCTCCGGACCGCCCGCCTTGACCACCGCGTCCACGATGTCGGCCGCGGTGACCGAGCCGAACAGCCGGCCGCCCTGACCGGCCCTGGTCTCCAGGCGCACGTTCAGCCTCTCCACCTGGTTCTTCACCTCGGTCGCGTGGCCGAGGTCGCGGATCTGCCGGGCGTCGCGCGCCCGGGTGATCTGCGCGACCTGCTTCTCGGCCCCGCGGGTGGCGGGAATCGCCTTGCCCTGGGGCAGCAGGTAGTTGCGGCCGAAGCCGTCCTTCACCTCGACGATCTCACCGGGCGAGCCGAGGCCCGACACTTCCTGAGTCAGGATGATCTTCATGTCTCCCCCTCAGCGCGCGGTGCTGGTGTAGGGCAGCAGCGCCATCTCGCGGGCGTTCTTGATCGCCTTGGCGATCTGCCGCTGCTGCTGGCTCGACACACCGGTCACGCGACGGGCGCGGATCTTGCCGCGGTCGGAGATGAACTTCCGCAGCAGCGAGGTGTCCTTGTAGTCGATGTAGCTGATCTTGTCCTTGTCAAGCGGGTTGATCTTCTTCTTGGGCTTCCGCACGGGCGGCTTGGCCATGGGGTCTTCCCTATCTATCGGTATCGATCGTGAGTGTGGGGGCCGACGGTCAGAACGGGGGTTCCTCGCGGAGCCCGCCGCCGCCACCGGCGCTGGCCGGGGTAGCTGCCGCCCAGGGGTCGTCGACCGGTCCGGCGCCGCCGCCGGAGGACCCGCCGGAGCCCGAGCCGAAGCCCCCGCCGCTGCCCCCGCCGGAGCGGGTGGTCTTGTTGACCTTCGCGGTGGCGCTGCGCAGGCTCGGGCCGACCTCGTCGACCTCCACCTCGAACACCGTGCGCTTCTCGCCCTCGCGGGTCTCGTACGAACGCTGCTTGAGCCGCCCCTGCACGATGACCCGCATGCCCCGGGTCAGCGACTCCGCGACGTTCTCCGCTGCCTGCCGCCAGACGTTGCAGCTGAGGAAGAGGCTCTCGCCGTCCTTCCATTCGCCGGTCTGCTTGTCGTAGGTGCGCGGGGTGGACGCCAGCCGGAACTTGGCCACCGCCGCTCCGCTCGGGGTGAAGCGCAGCTCGGGGTCGTCGACCAGGTTGCCGACCAGGGTGATGACGGTTTCGCCTGCCATGGGTACGCGATCCTCCTCGTCCGGGGCGTCCGGCGTGGTGTCTGTAGGGTGGTTCGTCATCGGACGATCCCAGGACGGTACGACGGAAAGCGCCCGGGTGAACGCCTCAGCGCTGGTCGGGCCGGATGACCTTGGTCCGCAGGACGGACTCGTTCAGGTTCAGCTGCCGGTCGAGCTCGCTGACAGCGGCTGGCTCCGACTGCAGGTCGACCACGGCGTAGATGCCTTCGACCTTCTTGTCGATCTCGTACGCCAGGCGGCGCCGACCCCACACGTCTACTTTCTCGACACTGCCGCCAGCCGTGCGGATCACGTTGAGGAACGTGTCCAGCGACGGGGCGACGGTGCGCTCCTCGAGTTCTGGATCGAGGATCACCATGACTTCATAGTGACGCAAGGAAAACCCACCTCCTGTGGACTCATCGGCCACGGTCTCTCCGTGGCAGGAGGGTCGTTCGCGTCAGCGAATCGGTCCGAACGATACCAGCCGGGCCAGGCACGGCCGCACCGCCGGTCGGCCGTGCAGTGGCAACGCGGAACCCACGAAACGCGGGACGTCGACCCCGAGTCGCGGGCTGGCCCCCGGGGAGGGGTGACCTTGCCTGCGAACGGAAGCCGACGTCCCGTGGTCAGGCGCGGTGGACCGCGCCATCGAACCGTCTGCGTCAGCGGCGGCGGTGCACTCTCCGCGACCGGGCCGTGTGCGCGCCGGCCATCGCCGGACGCTGGGCCAGGACCACCCGCACCGCGGCCGCGCCGACCCCGGCGACCAGGACGGTCGCGATCAGGATCATCAGGCCGAGCTCGTCGCTGGTGGACGAGAAGGAGGACTTC
This sequence comes from uncultured Actinomycetota bacterium, assembly GCA_963740255.1. GTDB lineage: Bacteria > Actinomycetota > Actinomycetes > Mycobacteriales > Cryptosporangiaceae > CAVUDO01. The sequence goes on from CAVUDO010000005.1 coordinate 237,064, forward strand.
GGCGCGGTGACCAGCTTGGCCGGAGCCGCCGGGGAACCCAGGTCGGGCTGGACCGGGTCGCCACCGGGCTTCTGCGCCACGGACGGCGGCACGCCGCCACCGGTCTGCGCGTCCCGGGCCGCCGGGCGCTGACCGAAGTTCTGCGGCACGTTGGGCTGGCCAGCCGGGTTGTTGGCGTTCGGGCGGCCAGCTGCCGGCGCGCCGGGGTTCGCGGGGTTGGCCGGTGCCGGGTTGGCCGGGTTGGCCGGCGCCGGGTTGGCCGGCGCGGCGGCGGGAGGTGCGGCCGCGACGTTGATCGTGCCCGTCGACGAGGTCAGGGCACCCACCAGCGGGACGTTGAGCGGGGTCGCCCTGGCGAAGACCCGCTGAGAGGACTTCTGCCCGGCGAACGCGAAGGTCTTGGAGGCGCCGGACGCCATCGTCACGGACTGGCCGCCGACGGTGACCGAGAGCGGGACGCCGGAGGAGTTGACGAACGTTGCCTGGCCGCCGGCCGGGACGCTCACCGCGGTCGGCTGCACCATGATGCCGTTGAGCAGACCGAGCAGGTTGAGCGAGCCCTTGAAGGTCATGGTCGGCCCGGCGGGGGCAGCGCCCGCACCACCGGCGTACACGACGACCAGACCGCCCCAGATGGCGAAGACGGCGACGAACAACGCCGTCAACGTGCGCCGAAGCCGCTTGGCCGGTGCACTCGCGCTCCGTGTTAACACAGAATTTCTCCCCGCAGATCGTGTCGCGTGACGCCCAGCGTTCAGCACCACGCAGGCCCTTCCTCCGATGGTGTCAACGACAATAGGGCAACGCAGTGACGCCGTGGGGCGGCAGGGGTGCTTTCTTAAGCTTCTTCGGCCGATCTGGCCAGAGTGGACACGAATTTCGTGATTCACCGTGATTGGGCAGCTACGGACCGCCTAGATCGGACGTTCAGAAGGGGTGGGACGCCGTCTGAGCGGCCTGAGATCTTGGTAACCGTTTCCCATCCTACGAAGCGGCGAGACGGCCGGGTCGGAGACGCGCCAGGCCCTGCCGACCGAAAAGGTGCTGTCCGGCGAACGGCCGCCCGGGCCTGCCGCGCACACGCCGGACCGAGGGTGTCGGTCACACACTCTAGGCTCGGTACATGCGTATCGGTGCCCACGTCGACCCCGCCGACCCGTTGGGCGCGGCGGCCGCCCGCGACGCCGACCTGGTCCAGTTCTTCCTCGGCGATCCGCAGGGCTGGAAGAAGCCCGTTCCGCGTCCGGACGCCGCCGCGCTGGCCGCGAGCGACGTCGACATCTACATCCACGCGCCCTACCTGGTGAACCTCGCGAGCACCAACAACAAGATCCGGATCCCGTCCCGCGGCATCCTGGCCGCGCACGCCGAGGCGGCCGCCACCGTCGGCGCCCAGGGGCTGATCGTGCACGGCGGCCACGTCGGCAAGGACGACGACCCGGCGGTCGGCGTGGAGAACTGGCGCAAGGCGATGGCCTACGCGAAGGAGAACGGCGGCTACCCGGTGCCGATCCTGCTGGAGAACACGGCCGGCGGCGACAACGCGATGGCCCGGCGGTTCGACCGGCTGGCCCGGCTCTGGGACGCCGTCGGCGAATACGACCTCGGCTTCTGCCTGGACACCTGCCACGCACACGCCGGCGGCGAGGAGCTGCTCGACGTGGTCGACCGGGTGAAGGCGATCACCGGCCGGATCGACCTGGTGCACGCCAACGACTCCAAGGACGGCTTCGACTCCGGCCGCGACCGGCACGAGAACCTCGGCCACGGCCAGATCGAGGCCGACCTGCTGGTCGCGGTGGTGGCCGCCGCCGGTGCCCCGGTGGTGTGCGAGACGCCCGGCGGCGCCGAGGGCCAGGCCGCCGACATCGCCTTCCTGCGCGACAAGGCCGGCGCGTGACCGAACGGGCGGACGCCGCGCCTGCCGCGGAACCGGCCGGCTCCGGCGGTGCGGGCGCCGCCGCGCGGATCGTGACCGATCCCTCGCCCGACGCACCCGCCCGGCCGGCGGACGCCCCCGCGGAGCGGGTGCCTGCGGAACACGCCCGTTCGGTGCCGGGCGGCGGGCGGGCGCGGGGTTGGGTGCGGGCGGGGGGTCTACTCGGGCGGGAGTGGCTGCTCGCGACCGGCGCGGCGGTCCTCGTCGCGGCGGTGATGACCTGGCCGACCCTGCGCGACCCGGCGACCACGATCCCGCACGACATCTACGACCCGCTGCTGATGGCCTGGCAGCTCGCCTGGGCCGGGCACGCCGTGCTCACCCAGCCGTGGGACCTGTGGCAGTCCAACACCTTCTTCCCCGAACCGGACAGCTTCGCGTTCTCCGACAGCCTGCTCGGGTTCGCCCCGCTGGGGTTCTTCGGCAGCGGGCCCGCAGCAGCGGTCGTCCGGGCCAACCTGCTCTACGTCCTGCTGCCCGCGCTGGCCTTCCTCGGCGCGTACGCGCTGGCCCGGCGGCTCGGCGCGTGGTGGCCGGGCGCGGCGCTGGCCGGGATGGTGTTCGCGTACGCGCCGTGGCGGCTGGCCCAGGCCGGGCACTACCACGTGCTGGCCACCGGCGGGATCGCGCTGGCGCTGGCCGCGCTGGCCAAGGGCCACGGGTACTCGTTCACCCGGGGGTACCGGCCCGAGGAGGCGCGGCCGGGCTGGGCGGCGGCCGGCTGGGCGCTGGCGGCCTGGCAGCTCACGATCGGGTTCGGCATCGGGCTGCCGTTCGCGTACGCGCTCGCGCTGCTCGGGACGGTGGCGCTGGTCGGGTGGCTGGTGGCCGGCCGGCCGCCGTTCCCGCGCCGGCTGCTCGGGGTCGACCTGGCGGGGGCGGGGGCGTTCGTCGTCGTCGCGCTGCTGATGGCACTGCCCTACCTGCGGGTGGTCGACCGCCACCCGTACGCCCGGCGCACCGAGGAGGAGCTGGCCCTCTACGCGCCGCCGCTGCGCGGCTTCCTCACCGCACCGTGGGAGTCGTGGACCTGGGGCGACATCGCGACGCCGCTGCGCGACAGCGTCCCGTTCCCGCCCGAGATGACGATGCTGCCCGGCTTCGGCGTGATCGTGCTCGCGTTCGTCGGGCTCACGGTGAGCATCTGGACGGTGCGCCAGCGGGTGCTGCTCGCGGCCGCCGCGCTGGCCAGCGTGGCGTTCGCGATGGGCACCACCTTCTACGGCGGCGAGTACACCTATCTCCTGCTGTACCGGTACGCGCCGGGCTGGGACGCGATCCGGACCTCGGGGCGGCTGGTGATCTGGACGACGCTGCTGCTGGCGCTGCTGGCCGCCGGCGCGGTGACCGCGATCGGCCACCGCCTCGCCGCCCGCCTGCCGGCCGAACCCGGCAAGGACGGCGTCGGCACAGGCCGGGGCCGCGCCCGGTCGGCGCGCTGGCCGGCCGTGGTGACCGCGATGGCGCTGGTGCCCGCGTTGTTCGCCGGCGTCGAGGGCATCGACCGGTCGGCCCATCCGACGGTGCCGACGGTGCCTGCCGCGTTCCGGGCCGCCACGGCGCCCACCCTGGTGCTCCCGAGCGACGCCCGCGACCAGATGGTGATGCTGTGGTCGACGGACGGCTTCGGCCCGGTGGTCAACGGCGGCAGCGGGTTCTTCCCGGCCTCGCAGCAGGAGTTCCGCCGCGTCGCCGAGAGCTTCCCGGACGTGACGAGCGTCGAGTTCCTCCAGGAGCGCGGCGTGCGCAGCGTGGTCGTGCTCCGCGACCACGCGGTGGGCACCCCGTACGAACCGGCGCTGTCGGCCGACACCACCGGCCTGCCGCTGCGCCGCACCGAGTACGCCGACGGCGTCGTCTTCACGCTCGACCCACGCTGACCGCGCCGGACGTCACATCGCCGCCGGGCGTCGGCTGCGGAGGCGGTACGGCGGGCGGGGTCTCGTCGAGCACCCCGCCCTCGGGATCGTCCACCCCGCCGCAGCGCACCGCGTCACGTTCGGGGCGAAGCGCCTCGGACACGACCAGCCCGCACAGCGTGGCCACGCTCACCCAGCGACCGATCGAGACCAGCGTGAACGCCGCCTCCGGCAGCAGTGCCTTCCCGCTGGCCGAGCGCAGCAGGATCTGGTAGAAGCCGAAGAAGTAGGCCACCTCGCACGCCTGCCAGGCCAGGAACGCGCCCCACTTCGGCCGGGCCAGCACGGCCAGCGGGATCAGCCACATCACGAACTGCTGCGACCACACCTTGTTGGTCAGCAGGAACGTCGCGACGACCAGGAACGCCACCGCCCCGAGCCGGGGCCGCCGGGGCGCCTTGACGACCAGCACCGCGATGCCGACGCAGCAGAGCACGAAGAGCCCCCACCCGAGCCAGTTCAGCGTCGAGCGGTTCGCCTCGTCGGCGAGCCAGTTGAACCAGGGCAGCCCGCTGCGCGGCTGGCCGTCCTCGCCGGGCAGGTAGGGCACGTGCGTGCCGATGTACCAGAACGTCCCCCAGTCCACGCCGCGCTCGGAGGAGAAGGTGTAGAACGTCGCCCACGCCTTCGGCGCCTTCAGGAAGACCGGCAGGTTCACCGCCACCCAGGTGAGAACCGCGACGCCGACCGTGGTCAGCCCCGCACCGATCGCCTCCGGCGTGCGCCGCCGCAGGCAGAGCAGCACCAGCGGCCCGAGGATCAGCAGCGGGTAGAACTTCGCCGCGATCGCGAGCCCGAACAGGACCCCGGCCAGCACCGGCCGTTTTCGCGCCCAGGCGTAGACCGCCAGCGCGGTGAGACCGATCGGGAGCAGGTCCCAGTTGACGGTGGCGGTGAGGAATGCCGCCGGGGCGAGCGCGAAGATCGCCGCGTCCCAGGGCCGGTGGCGCCGACTTCGCATGATCGCCCACGCGGTGAGCAGCGCGAGCGCCCCGAGTGCGAGGGCGGTGACGTCGTAGAAGATCGTGCCCTCGTTCGGCGTGCCTAGCCCCAGCAGTTCGTACAGGTCGGGCAACGGCCCGTCCTGCACCAGGTAGTGCACCGGCAGCCCGATCACGCCCATCATGACGCCGGTCAGCACCGGGTACTCGACGTCGTGCTCGAGATAGGGCACGTAGCCCTTGCTCAGCTCCTCGGCATAGTAGAGCGCGAGGACGTCGGTGTAGCAGGCGTTGCGGTACTGGGAGTTCTCCGCCCAGGCGCCGTCGCGGCACGGCGACTTCTGCACCCAGTTGAACGCCATCATCAGGCAGACGAGTGCGAGCACCACCCGGGTCGGGGTCCAGAACCGGCGCCGCAGCGTCGCGTGCTCGCCCAGCGGGCCGCCGACGGCCTGCGAGAGGCCGGCGGGCACGCCGTCGCTGTGGCCGGGCAGGACGATCTCGGCGGGGGACCCGCGTTCGGTTCGCTCGTACACGCCTGGTGATCCTGCCTCACCCGACGCCGCGGGGGGAGCCCCGGGCGTCGGCGACCCCGCCAGGGGCAGGTCACCCGCCGCGGACGCAGCGGCCCGGATCGCTCAGCCGCCGGGGCGGCGGGGCGGGTCGCCGCCACCCGGCGGGTCACCGGGACCGGGCGGTTCGCCTCCCGGCGGACAGCCGAACAGTCCACATCGCGTCGGCGTGGCCGTGGGCGTCGGGTCCGGGAACGGGTTCAGCGGGTCGGGCACCAGGGGCGGCGGAGCGGACGGGGTCGGCGACGGCGCGTTGCCCATCTTGTAGCTGACGTACTTGGGCTCCTTGAAGTCGCGCTCGGGCTTGCCCGCCAGCGCGCCGTCCATGTAGGCCCGCCAGATCCGGCCGGGGATGCCCGAGCCGTAGACCCGTTTGTTGTAGTTGGCCTTGTCGCGCAACTCGATGTCGTTCTTGATCCCGGAGCCCACCCACACGGCGGTCGCCAGCTGCGGGGTGAAGCCGCACATCCAGGCGTGCGAGTTCTCGTCGGTGTTGCGGTACTGCTGGGTGCCGGTCTTGACCGCGGCGGCCCTGCCGTTGTCGAGCTTCTTGCCGGACCGGTAGACCTGTTGGAGCGCGTACACGGTGTCGCGGCCGGTGTCCTCGCTGAAGGCGCGGGTCGGCGTCTTCGGCTGCTTGCTGTGGTCGTAGAGCACGTCCCCGCCGGGGCCGACCACCTTCTCGATGAAGTGCGGCTTGGCGTACTGGCCGTACGCGGCGATGGTGGCGTAGCCGGTGGCCTGGTCGAGGACGGAGACCGAGTACTGCCCGATGCCGATGCCGGAGTTGATCGCCTCCTCCTCGGCGAACTTCCTCGTCTCCTTGCCGTCGAGAGTCTTGATGCCGGCCCGCTCGGCGAGCTTGGCGACCTCCTTGGCGCCCACCTGGAGGGTGAGTGCCCAGTAGACCGTGTTCAGCGACTTCACCGTGGCGCTGGTCAGCGAGCACTGCTTGCCGCACGAGTTGTCGTTCTCGGAGTTGCGCAGCGGGTTGGCGCGGTCGCGGAACGTCTGCGGCGAGGAGCCGTCCCAGAGCGTCTTGATGCCGTAGCCCTCTTCGATGCCCTTGGCCAGCACGAACGGCTTGAACGACGAACCGGCGGGGTGCGGCGCCGCCGCGCCGGCCAGGTCGAGGTTGCCGTACCCGCGGTTGCCGCCGTAGTAGGCGACGACCTTGCCGGTCACCGGCTGCACGGACACCAGCGCGGTGGCCATCTCCTTGCTCTGCTGCTTCATCTCGGTCTCGGCGGCCTTCACCGCCGCGGCCTGCGCCTTCCTGTCGATCGTGGTGTAGACCCGCAGGCCGCGCGACTTGATGTCCTGGTCGCTGAACTGGAGGGCCCTGAGCTCGGCCTCGATCCGGCCGGTGAGGACCCCGGCCGACCCGCGCAGCCACGGCTTCTTGCTGGCCACGTTCTTCGGGACGAGCTTCGTCGGATAGACCTGCTTGGCTGCGGTGGCCTGGTCGAGCCAGCCCATCTCGACCATGCCGTCGAGCACGTACCTCCAGCGGGCCTTGGCGCCCTCCGGGTTCGTCTCCGGGTCGAGGCTGGTCGGGTCCTTGATGACCGCGGCCAGCACCGCGCCCTCGGCCACCGTGAGCTTCTCCACCGGCTTGTTACTACCGAAGTAGGCCTTGGACGCCGACTGGATCCCCCAGGCCCCGCGACCGAACAGGATGGTGTTGAGGTACTTCTCGAGGATCTGTTCCTTGGACAGCTGCTGGGCCATCTTCACCGCGTAGCCGATCTCCTTGGCCTTGCGGGTGAAACTGCGTTCGCGGGTGAGGTCGAGGGCGTTGCGGACGTACTGCTGGGTGATGGTCGAGCCGCCGCCCTTGTCGTCACCGGTGACCAGGCCCACGACGGCGCGGCCGGTGCCGCGGGCCGAGACGCCGCTGTTCTGCTCGAACTCCCGGTCCTCGGCGGCGAGCACGGCGTACTGGACGTGTCGCGGCACCTTCGCCAGCTTGACCTCCTCGCGGTTCTCCACCGAGAGGCGACCGAGCTCGGACCTGCCGTCGGCGTAGTACAGCACCGTCGACTGCTTGGTCAGCGGGATCTCCGGCAGGTCGAGGCTGGCGTACGCGATGCCGCCGCTGATCATGGTCAGGCCGAGTACGCCGGCGGTGACCAGTGCGGTGACCTGGAGGATCTTCTTCCGCCGGGCCTTCTTGTCCTTCGGCGGAGGTCCGGGCGGACCGCCGTACCGCGGGTCGGCACCGAGGGCCGCCGCCCGGCTGCGCGGGCCGATTCCGGTGGTGCCGGGCTCGTACCAGCCGTAGCCGTCGTCGGCGGGGCGGCGCAGGTCGCTGAAGTCGTCGGGGTCCTGGCCGTAGCCGGACCGCCCGTAGCCGGGCGTCGCGCCCGGCACCCGCGCCGCTCCGGTGACCCTGGCCGCTCCCCGGGCGGGCCCGCCCTCGGCGGACATGCCGGCCTCGCCCGGCGAGCCGTAGACGCCGCTGGTGCGGCCGTAGCCGTCGTCCCCGGACTGGCCGTACCCGTGGCCGTAGGTGCCCCGCGGACGGGGGGCGGACTCGTCGGCGAGTTGGCGCGCCCGGCGCAGCGACTCGTACCGGGTGTCGGATCGGGGATCGGCGTAGGAGCCCGCGGTGGGCCGGGCCGCTCCTCGGCGACCGCCGGTGGCCTCGGGGTCGGGGTGACGCCGGGAGTAGCCGGACCCCTCCTCGCCGCTGCCCCGGTCCGGACCAGTCCGGTCGGCACCGTTCCGGTCGTCTCCCCAGGGAGCGCGATCGGGGTGTTCGCGAGAAGTCATAGCTCCACCATGCCCGGCCGTACCGTGTAGGTCCAAACGGCCCTGTCGCGGGCCAGTCTGCCGTTCACGTCCGTGATCATGCTGGATAGCCCCCGGCTTGCACAGGGGACCCCGGCTCGTTGCGGAGGTCTTAATGTGCGCGGCGGGAAGAATCAGTCGACGAGTTGCCGCTGGCGCTCGCGCGGGGCCAGTCCGTCCCGACCCAGCGTGAACTTCTCCACCAGGTAGTTCCAGCCGCATCCCCGGCACACCTCGACGACGTACACGTCGAAGGCCCCGTACGTCATCGCCAGCACCGGAAGCTCCGCGCGGCCCCGTGCCTGACCTGCGGAAGTACGCAGTTCGTCGCCGTAGATGTAGTGCACGTTCCAGACGGGCTCGCGCCGGCAGACCGGGCACCTGGTCTCGGTCGGCTCCCCGAAGAAACGCGAGGCGCGCACCAGGTACGGCGACGCGTCGCACGCCTCCATAGTGGACACGCGGCCGGCGTGGACGTCCCGCAGCAGCGCACGCCGCCGCAGCGTGTAGTCCACCACCAGCCGTTGTGTCCGCACCGGAGGAGCGTAGCGTCGCGCGGCCCGGCGGGGGTGTGCCAAAACGGGGGCCGGACGGTCGCCGCGACAGGTCCCCACCAGGCACGCAATCTGTGCTTCACAGATTTGGCACGAGGGAACGCCGAAACCCGACGTATAGTCCGATGTATCGGACCGATACATCGGACTGCTCGGGGAACCTGGCCGAAGGAGGTGGGCGGTGCTCGAGTTCGCGATTCTCGGCCTGCTCCACTCGTCCCCGATGCACGGCTACGAGCTGCGCAAGCGGCTCACCGCGCTACTCGGAGCGTTCCGGGCGGCGTTCTCCTACGGTTCGCTCTACCCCACCCTGCGCCGGCTCAAAGACGGCGGCTGGATCACGGAGGACGCTCCCGACCCGGACGACCCCGACACCTCGCCGCCGCTGACCGGGCGCCGGGGCAAGGTCGTCTACAAGCTCACCGCCGAGGGCAAGGAGCGGTTCGCCGACCTGCTCTCCGGCGCCGGCCCCGAGACGTACGACGACGCCGGCTTCGGCGTGCACTTCGCGTTCTTCTCCCGCACCGACGCGGCCACCCGGCTGCGCATCCTGGAAGGCCGCCGCCGCCGGGTGGAGGAACGCCGCGAGGGCCTGCTCGACGCGCTCAGCCGCGCGGGCGAGCGGCTGGACGCCTACACGCTCGAACTGCAACGCCACGGTTTGGACTCGGCGGACAGAGAGGTCCGCTGGCTCAACGAGCTCATCGCCAACGAGCTCACCGGCCAGCCCCCGGCCGGCTCTCCCCCCGAACACTGACCCCCCACCCGCGGTCGCCGGCATCCTGCCGGTGGGCGCGGAGAAGAGAAGGAGGACCCCATGGGTTCCGTACGCGTCGCCCTCGTCGGCGTCGGCAACTGTGCCGCGTCGCTCGTCCAAGGCGTGCAGTACTACCGCGACGCCGATCCGGCCGAACGCGTGCCCGGGCTCATGCACGTCCAGCTGGGCGACTACCACGTCCGCGACCTGGAGTTCGTGGCCGCGTTCGACGTCGACGCCAAGAAGGTCGGCAGCGACCTCTCGGACGCGATCGGCAGCAGCGAGAACAACACGATCAAGTTCGCCGACGTGGCGCCGACCGGGGTCACCGTGCAGCGGGGCCCGACCATGGACGGCCTGGGCAAGTACTACCTGGAGACGATCACCGAGTCCGACGAGCAGCCGGTGGACGTCGTCGGAGTGCTGCGCGCCGCCCAGGCGGACGTGCTGGTCTCGTACCTGCCGGTCGGCTCCGAGGACGCGGACAAGTTCTACGCCCAGTGCGCGATCGACGCCGGCGTGGCGTTCGTGAACGCGCTGCCGGTGTTCATCGCCTCCGACCCGGTGTGGGCGGCCAAGTTCACCGCGGCCGGCGTGCCGATCGTGGGCGACGACATCAAGAGCCAGGTCGGTGCGACGATCACCCACCGGGTGCTGGCCAAGCTGTTCGAGGACCGCGGCGTGGTGCTCGACCGGACGTACCAGCTCAACGTCGGCGGCAACATGGACTTCAAGAACATGCTCGAGCGCGACCGGTTGGAGTCCAAGAAGATCTCCAAGACCCAGGCCGTGACCAGCAACATCGAGCACGACCTCGGCGCCCGCAACGTCCACATCGGCCCGTCGGACTACGTCCAGTGGCTCGACGACCGCAAGTGGGCCTACGTCCGGCTGGAGGGCCGCGCGTTCGGCGACGTGCCGCTGAACCTGGAGTACAAGCTCGAGGTCTGGGACTCTCCGAACTCCGCCGGCATCATCATCGACGCCGTCCGGGCCGCGAAGATCGCGCTCGACCGGGGCATCGGCGGGCCGCTGCTCTCGGCGGCGAGCTACTTCATGAAGTCCCCGCCCGAGCAGTACGCCGACGACATCGCGCGGGACAAGCTCGAAGCCTTCATCCGCGGCGACGCCGAACGCTGACCTAGGACACGTGAGGCGGGCCGGCATCCCCAGGATGCCGGCCCGTCGTCTGTCCGAAGTGCACACTCAGCCCGGCGGCGTGGCCGGGAGTGCTGTCAGCCCGGCGCCCGCCCGCACTTCCTCCAGGCGAGGTAGTCGTTCGGGACGAACGCGTGCGCGTGCTGCTTTCGCCAGGGTCCGTTCGCGTAGAGCGTGCCGCCGCGGTAGAGGCCCTTGAACCGCCAGTCCCAGGCGTACAGGACGCCACCGTGCTTCAGCTCGGGACCGATGTGCAGCTTGCCCCTGGCGTCCGGATAGATGTAGTAGGCGCCCTTGCGCACCGAGTAGACGTGGTGCGCGCACCCCGACTTGGCCGACATGCCCGCCGCTCGGGCATCCGTCGCCGTCGTGGTGTCCGCGGAGGCCACCGGGACGGCCACGGCCACGAACGCCGCCGCGAGCACGCCCACCACCAGCCGCTTCCTGCGCATTCTTCGAGCCACCTTGTCCTGGACGGATCATCGACTTACGGCTGGATCGTCACAGGCCACCCGTCCGGCGAACCATGGGAAGGGCTGGCCGCACCTGCAGCGCTGACCAGCGCTTGCCGTCCCTGGGGTCCACCGGTGGGAGGTCGGAGGCGGCCAGATCGTCGGAGTCCTGACCGCGTACGAGGCCTTCATGGGCACGGCGTGGGGCGGGCAGGACTCTCCAGGTCGACCACCCGCCCCGGCCGTGGGTTCATGGGACGGACGGCGCTGGCTCACCCGAGAGGTCGCCAGCGTGCTGCCGTCTCAACGGCGGCGGCTCGGAGTCGGCCACGTAAACGCATCCGCCGGCTTCCTCGACCAATCGGACGAGGGCGTCCTGAATCTGCGGGACTGGGGACAGGTGCGCGACGGACGGTATGAGGACGGCCGCGGCTCGGCCTTCGCGCAGGTCGTCCAGTGCGGCAAGGAACCCTGGTGGGCGGGGCCTACCAGGCTCGGCCGGGTCGTCTCGGTGGATGCGTTTCATCGAGAGGTTGTGCCGAGTGGCGTAGCCGATGATCGCCCCGTCGGCCGCGCCGGGCCGATCCTGCGGCGCAGGCCGCACATACCCGACCACGGTCGTCACGGTCGCGGTCCGTCCTCGCGGGTCCCGAATCGACCCCATAGGCCAGGACCGCCCCGGGGCGCACGGAACACACCGCACCACCGCAACGCCGGGCCGCCTTCGGACACCGGCAAGGACCACCCGGCCGCCGTCACCCACGTTCGTGAGCCGCACATCGAGCGCATGCGGCAGTTGAGCGATTGGTCCATGATGCCTCCGCCTCAGAACTCTTCGGACTGCTTCTGGAGTCCCGGCCAGATTTAGAAAAGTCAAGAAACTCAGGGAAACTTCTATCCACACTCTCTCCGCGGATTGGCCAAAAGGGGCCGATTAGGAGGATCCAGGGCAGGGGTTGCTTCAATTACCCGCTTGTTGCGATGATCGATAACGCAGTCGACCATCAGGAGGAACGATGCGCATCCGTTACCTGTGGAAGGACGACGGGTCCGGTAACAACGGATGTCCGGCCATCTACACCGCCGACGGTGGCTATGTCGTCCAGGGAAAGTCCCTCGACGCAGAGACCCGAGCGCAGTTGCGTGCGCTGAGTGACGACGAGGACGCCGTTTTCGTGCCCGCGAACGTGCTCGACCGCCTCCGGAATCTCGCGTGAGCGTGCTCCTCGACGAGGAGCGGTTCGCCGAGGAGCTTCACTCCTACGAGCACACGGCGTTCCGGCTCGAACTGCAGCGCGCCTACTCGGAGCCGTCCGAGGCGGACACCGTGAGCCGATTCCTCGCCGATGACCCGCAGGAACCGACGGAGCTGTCCGACTTCCTCGCGTTCTACGCGAAGGTCGCCGAGCACGTGGCCGCCGGGAAGACGTTCCAGCGGGTGCGCGTCCACGAGGATCCGCCCACCCCGTACCAACGGTGGGAGCGGTGGGTTGGCCGCTGGAACGTCCAGGCTGGTGAGTCGATCAGGTACATGACCCGAGCGCGGGCACACGAGATCGGCCTGCTCCCCGGCGCCGGCGCCGACGACTGGTGGCTCCTCGACTCGAACCGGCTCATCGTCATGCGTTTCGACGACCACGGGCACCGACTGCGGAACGAGCTCACGGTCGACCCGGGTCGGGTCGTCCAGGCATGTGCATGGCGGGACCTCGCGGTCCACCACAGCGTCCCGGAGAATGTCCGGAATCCGGCCGCCTGACTCGAAGGACTACGCCCGTGGATTCCCGCCAAGAACGGCTCACCCGGCCGGACGGGCTCGCGACCCGGCTACGGGTGCTGCGCGAACGCGCGGGTCTGTCTGGCCGGGACCTGGTCCGCGAGCACGGCTGGCAGCCGTCGAAGGTCTCGAAGATCGAACACGGCGACCAGTTGCCCTCCCCAGCCGACATCAACGCCTGGGTCGCGACGGTCGGCGCCGACGCCGACACGCTCGATGAACTCCTGGAGCTGCGTGACGACGCGCAGACCGAGCACAGGACATTCAGCCGTCGCATGCGTCGTGGCCAGCTGCCCGTCCAGCAGGACTACAACGAGCTGGTCGCACAGGCGAGCGCGGTGCGGAACGTCTCCACGGTCTACGTTCCAGGGCTGCTACAGATTCCGGCGTACACGCGGCGGGTCCTGGAGGAGTCGAGGATGCTCCACGGCTCGGCTGTACCGGACGTCGAGGAGGCGGTGTCTGCCCGGATGGAGCGGCAGCGGTTCCTCTACGACAACGGCAAGCGGTTCGACTTCCTACTGTGTGAGCCGGTCCTTCGGTGGTTGCTCGTGCCGCCGTCGGTCATGCGGGCGCAACTGGACCGTATCCACGCGGCCATCGGGTTGGCGAACGTCCGGATCGGTGTCCTCCCGATGGGCTCAGAGCTCTCCGCGACGCCACAGAACTCCGTGGACATCTTCACCATCGCTGGCGAGCCGGTGGCGATGGTCGAGACGATGGTCGGGGAGTCCACCCACAAGGACGAGCAGGCCGCCGCGTACCTCCTGGCTGTCGACCGGCTGTGGGCCCAAGCAGCCGAAGGCGAAGCCGCCCGGCCTTTCATCGCGGCCGCGATCCGGGCACTCCCTGCTTGACCGCTCGCTGAGAGGCTGTCTCAGACCGTCAGGACATCGACGTCGTACTTCCGGATCTCCGGATCCCGTGTCGCGAGCGTCAGGCTCTCGCACCGGGCCTGGGCGACGAGCATCCGGTCGAACGGGTCGCGATGGATCGGCAGGAGGCGGCCCGCGGCGATGCCGTGGTCGAATCGGATCGACATCTCGGCGAACCCCGCGTCACGGATGCGTGGCCGGAGTACGGCGCGGGCCGTCCCGCTCGACCTGCCCCGAGGCCCCGGCCGCCGTCACCGGCCTTCCGAGTTCGGCGCGACGTAGCCGGTCTGGTCGCGCCACAGTTCCACGTGGAACGGGGCGACCTGCTGGTGGCGGTGATCCCACCACCGGTCCAGCACCCGGCGGGTGAGCGGCCCGAGTTCGGCGTCGCCCAGGCTGAGCGGGTCGAGGTAGTCGGCCTCGACGATGCCGTCCTCGACCTGGGGCAGCGGGATCGCGTCCTCGACCAGCGGGGTGGCCAGGTAGAAGCCGCCGAGGACGACGGTGCCGGTGTGCGCGCGGTAGGAGACGTAGGTGCAGACCAGGCGCTCGACGCCGACCGGGATGCCGGCCTCCTCGGCCACCTCGCGGACGGCCGTCTCCTCGAGCGACTCGCCCGGTTCCTGCCCGCCGCCGGGCACCTCCCACCGGACGCCGGTGCGGCGCTGCTGGCGCACCAGCAACAACCGGTCGCCGCTGAGCACGAGCGCGGCGGCACCTGCGGTCGTACGGCTGAACACGGCAGCCGGCACGGTGCCCCCTTGCTCGTCGTGTGACCGCCTCCCGATGCCGCCGGCCACTCCGGTCATGCTGCCAGACCACGACGGCCCTTGTGGACGACCCGAGGGCCTGGTGCGGGCCACCCCTAAGCTCGTGGGCATGCGGGACTCCCGGCACCACGTGGTCGCGCTGCTGCGCCGGAGCGACTTCCGGCGGCTCTACTTCACCCGGGTGGGCAGCCAGTTCGCCGACGGCCTGTTCCAGGCGTCACTGGCCGGCACCGTGCTGTTCAACCCCGAGCAGCAGGCCGACCCGGTGGCGGTGGCGGTCGGCTTCGCGGTGTTGCTGCTGCCGTACTCGCTGGTCGGTCCGTTCGCCGGGGTGCTGCTCGACCGCTGGAGCCGGCGGAACGTGCTGGTGGTGGCCAACCTGGTCCGGTCGGCGCTGGTGCCCGTGGCGGCCGCCCTGGTCTGGGCGGGCGTGCTGTCGACGGCGTTCCTGCTGGTGGCGCTGCTGATCATCGGTGTCAACCGGTTCTTCCTCGCGGGTCTGTCGGCCTCGCTGCCGCATGTGGCACCGACCGAACACCTGGTCACCGGGAACTCGCTGTCCACCACCAGCGGCACCGTGGCCTTCGCGATGGGCATCGGCGGCGCGGTGGGCCTGCGCGAGCTGACCGGCACGGGCGACCACGGCTACGCGCTGGTGGCCGTGTCGTCGGTGCTCTTCTACCTCGCCTCGGCGCTGCTGGCGCGGGGCTTCTCCCGCGACGAGCTGGGCCCGGACGCCGCCGAACGTTCCCTCCAACCGCGGCTCGCCGCGGCGCTGGCCGACGTGGCCCGGGGGATGGCGACCGGCGTCCGACACCTCACCCAACGCAGGGTGGCGGCATATGCCCTGCTCGCGATCAGCGCCAACCGGGTCTTCTACGGGATGTCCACGATCGCCACCCTGCTGCTCTACCGGAACTTCTTCCTCGACCCCGGCGGCCTGTTCCCGGGCCAGGAGTTCGGCCTCGGACAGGTGGTCATCGCCAGTGCGGTCGGGGCGTTCCTGGCGGCCGCGATCACGCCGGCCGTGGTCCGCCGGATACCCGGCTGGGTGTGGGTCACGTCGTTGCTGGTGCTGCTCACGGTCGTGCAGGTCACCCTCGGCCTCCCCTACACGACCGAGGCGCTGGTGCCCGCGGCGATGCTGGTGGCGCTGGCGTCGCAGGGCATGAAGATCGTCACCGACACGGCCGTGCAGACCGAGTGCGACGACGCCTACCGCGGCCGGATCTTCTCGGTGTACGACACGCTCTACAACGTCTGCCTGGTGGGTGGGCTGGTGCTGGGGGCGCTGGTACTGCCGCCCAACGGGAAGTCCTACGGCGTGTTGGCGTTCATCGCGGTCGGCTACCTCGCGGTGGCCGCGTGGTACGGACCAGCCTCATCCCGGCTCGCCCGCCACCACCGCAGCCCCGCCCTCGACCCGGCCTGACGCTCGCCGACTGTTCGGCTGGACCGAGCGACGGTCATACCTGGTTATACTCTGGTCATGAAGACAGCGATCTCCATCCCGGACGAGACCTTCGGTCACGTCGAACGGCGTGCCTCCAGCCTGGGTATGAGCCGGTCGGAGTTCTTCACCCGTGCCGCGCAGTGCTACCTGGAGCGGCTGGACGCGGAGTCGCTCACCGGAAGGATCGACGCGGCATCGGAATGGATCCGCGACGACGACTCCGCCGCTGCGGCCGTCGCCGCCGGCCGGCGGCGGCTTGCCGCACCCGACGACCAGTGGTGATCCGGCGCGGCGACATCTGCTGGGTAGACCTGGGTGAGGTGGTGGGGAGCCGTCCGGCGAAGCGACGTCCTGTCCTCGTGGTGCAGTCAGCTCCGTACAACGACAGCACGCTCGCGACCGTCCTGGTTGCGGCGATCAGCTCGAACACCGCCCTCGCGGCGATGCCCGGCAACGTGTTCCTGCCCAAGGTCGCCACCGGACTGCAGCGCGACTCCGTCGTCAATGTCACTGCGCTGGTGACACTGAACAAGCGCGACCTCGACCCTGCCGTCGGCCACGCTCCAGCCGGCCTGATGCTGGAGGCGGACCGCGGCCTACGGCGCGTCCTCGGCCTCTGAACAGCAGCAGTTGCCCGACGCGGAGGTGTCAGAACGCGGGGGGAACCAAGCCCTCGGCGGCGGCCCAGCGGAGGAGTTCGGCCTCGGCCTCGTCGCGGTCGAGCGGGCCGCGGTCGAGACGGAGCTCCTTGAGGTGCTTCCAGGCCCTGCCGACCACCGGGCCGGGCGGCACGCCGAGCAGCTCCATGATCGCGTTGCCGTCGAGGTCGGGCCGCACCCGGGCCAGATCCTCCTCGGCCTCGATCCGGGCGATCCGCTCCTCCAGTGCGTCGTAGCTGGCGGCCAGCGCGGCGGCCCGACGCTTGTTGCGGGTCGTGCAGTCCGACCGCACCAGCCGGTGCAGCCGGGGCAGCAGCGGCCCCGCGTCGGTGACGTACCGGCGCACGGCCGAGTCCGTCCACTCGCCCCGGCCGTACCCGTGGAACCGCAGGTGCAGGAACACCAGCGTCGCGACCTGCTCGGTGACGTCCTTGGGGAACCGCAGCGCCCGCATCCGGCGCCGGGTCATCTTCGCGCCGACCACCTCGTGGTGGTGGAAGCTGACGCCGCCGCCGGCCTGGGTCTCCCGGGTCGCCGGCTTGCCGATGTCGTGCAGCAACGCGGCCATCCGCAGGATGAAGTCCGGCTTCCCCTCCGGCGTGGCCGGGTTCTCCAACGCGATCGCCTGGTCGAGCACGGTCAGCGTGTGCTCGTAGACGTCCTTGTGCTGGTGGTGTTCGTCGATCTCCAGCCGCATGCCCGGCAGTTCTGGCAGCACGTGGTCGGCCAGGCCCGTGTCGACCAGCAGCCGCAGGCCCGTCACGGGGTCGGCGCCGTTGACCAGCTTCGCCAGCTCGTCGCGCACCCGTTCGGCGGTGATCCGGGCGATCTGGCCGGCCATCGCGGTCATGGCGGCCACCACCCCGGGAGCCACCGCGAACCCGAGCTGACTGGCGAACCGGGCCGCGCGCAGCATCCGCAGCGGGTCGTCGCCGAACGAGTCCTCGGGCCGGCCGGGTGTCCGCACCACCCGCTCGGCCAGGTCGCCCAGCCCGTCGTGCAGGTCGACGAACCGGTGCTCGGGCAGCGAGACGGCCATCGCGTTGATCGTGAAGTCGCGGCGCAGCAGGTCGTCGTCCAGCGTGTCGCCGTACCGGACGACGGGGTTCCGGCTCACCCGGTCGTAGGCCTCGGCCCGGTAGGTGGTGATCTCCAACCGGAGGCCCTTCCGGGACGCGCCGACCGTGCCGAACTCGATGCCGGTCGTCCAGACCGCCTCGGCCCAGCCGTCGACCAGCGCCATCACGGCATCCGGCCGCGCGTCCGTGCAGAAGTCGAGGTCGTCGCCGAGCCGGCCCAGCAGGGCGTCGCGCACCGAGCCGCCGACCAGGTACAGCTCGTACCCGGCCGCGGCAAACCGCCGCCCGAGTTCGTCGGCCACCGGCGACACCCGGAGCAGCTCCGCGACGGCACGACGCTGCGCCGCCGTGAGCGCTTCGGAAGGTGAGGGAGAAGGACGTTCGACCACGACCGTTGACCCTATCTTCCGCCGGCCACCTGGACGGGGTCCCGTTCGTGGTAGCGCCACCCGATGCCTGCCTGTGCGCTGTCCACAGGGCCGGCGCCCCTGTGGTGGCGGACATCCGGCAGAGCGTGGGGACGTGCCGCTATGGTCGATTCATGGCACGCCGGAACTCCTCGCGTCGGCTCGGCGCCGGGCGGCTGCGCCGGGTGGAAGAGGTGTCCGCCGGCGGGCTGGTCGTCTCCGGCGAGGGCGACGCCGCGGCCGGTGCGCTGATCGGCAAGCTGGACGGACGCGGCCGCATGCTGTGGTCGTTGCCCAAGGGCCACGTCGAACCGGGCGAGAGCCTGGAGGACACCGCCGTCCGCGAGGTGGCCGAGGAGACCGGCATTCTCGGCAAGGTCGTCGGCCCGCTGGGTGCGGTCGACTACTGGTTCGTGTTCCAGGGGCGCCGCATCCACAAGACCGTGCACCACTACCTGCTGCTGGCGGTGGGCGGCACGCTCTCCGACGCCGACGTGGAGGTCGTGGAGGTGGCCTGGGTGCCGTTGGCCGAACTCCCCGAACGGCTGGCCTACCCCGACGAGCGGAAGTTGGTGGCCCGGGTGCCCGAACTGTTCGGACGCACGGCGTGACCGCGCCGACAGCGCCCGCCACGGCACTGCCGCGCACCGGCGGCGCGGGCACGTGACCGACCGCGACACCTCGCAGGTGGAGTCCGGAGCGCCGCCGGTGGCGGCCGGGGACCGGACGAACGCCGACGTCGCCGGGCCGGACCTCACCGACGCGCCGCCGGTGGCGGATGCCGACGCGACCGGGGCCGACGCGACCGGCGGCGGCACGGCCAGCGTGGTCCGCAGCAGCGGGATCATGGCCGCCGGCAGCGTGGTGTCCCGGGTGACCGGATTCGTCCGCACTGCGGCCATCGCCGCGGCGATCGGTGCCCTCACGGTGGGCAACGCCTACCAGGTCTCCTACGCGCTGCCGTTGCAGGTGTACGAGCTGGTGCTCGGCGGCGTCCTCACCTCGGTGCTGGTGCCGGTGCTGGTCAAGGCCCGCAAACGCGACCCGGACGGCGGCGACGGCTACACGTCCGGGCTGCTGTCACTGGCCGTCGTCGTGCTCGGCGTGGCTACCGTGCTGGCCGTGCTGGCGGCACCGCTGCTCACCGGCATCTTCGCCAACGCCGACACGCCGGCCGACGCCCGCGGCCTGATCACCGCACTGTCGTACTTCATGTTGCCGTCGATCTTCTTCTACGGAATGTCGGCGCTGCTGGCGGCCGTGCTCAACACCCGCGGCCACTTCGCCGCGCCGATGTGGGCGCCGATCGTCAACAACCTCGTGGTGATCACGATGGCGCTGGTGTTCCTGGCGCTGTCCACGGGCCAGCTCGCCGCCGCGACCATTCAGCCGTGGCAGGTGGCGCTGCTGGGCGGCGGCACCCTGCTCGGCGTGGTGAGCCAGGTGGCGGCGCTGGCCCCGGCGTTGCGCCGGGTCGGCTACCGGTTCCGGTTCCGTCTGCAGTTGCGGGGCCTGGGGCTGCGGGAGCTGGCCCGGATGGCCGGCTGGATGGTCGCCTACGTGGCCGTGAGCCAGGTCGGGGTGATCGTGGTCCTGCGGCTGGCCAGCCTCAACGACAACCGCGGCGGACCGAGCGCGCTGGTGCACAACTCCGCGTTCATCCTGTTCATGACCGTGCACGGCATCGTCGCGGTCTCGGTGATCACCGCACTGATGCCCCGGATGAGCGCCGCGGCGGCGGACGGCCGGCTCGGCGAGGTCGCGGCGAACCTGTCGCAGGGGTCGCGGCTGTCCGGGGTGATCCTGGTCCCGGCGACCGCGGCGTACCTGGCGCTCGGGGTGCCGATCGCGGTGACGGCCTTCGAGTGGGGCAACGTCGGCCACGACAGCGCGACCGCGATCGGTTTCGCGCTGATGGCCGCCGGCGTCGGGCTGGTGCCGTTCGCGATCAGCCAGATGCAGATCTTCGCCTTCTACGCCCTGGGCGACACCCGGACGCCTGCGCTGGCCAACATCGCGGTGGTCGCGGTGAAGGTGGTCGTGGCGCTCGGGCTGTACGCGCTGCTCCCTCCGGAGTGGACGATCGTCGGGCTGATGACCGCCAACACCGCCTCCTACGTGGTGGCCGTGGCGGTGTCGGCCTGGCTGCTGCGGCGCCGGGTGGGTCCGCTGGACGGGCCGCGCACCGCACAGACCCTGGTCCGGCTGTCGCTGGCCGCCGTAGGTGCCGGAGTGATCGGCTGGGCGATTGCCTACGGCGTCGGCGGTTGGCTGGGCGAGGGCAAGGGCGCCGCGTTCACGGCCCTGGTGCTCGGTGGTGTGGCGTTGCTGGCGGCGTTCGGCGCCGGGGCGGTGTTCCTGCGCGTCCGCGAGGTCACCGAACTCCTGGGCAGCCTCCGCCGCTTCCGCCGCCGGGCCTAGCGGTCCGTCGCGTACGAGGCGCCGCTGAACGTTGCGGCGGTCGCTTGCGGTCCTGGCACGGGCTTGCCCCGGCCGGCACGCTGCTTCCCGGCGGGATGCTGTGCCTGATCGTGTCCGGTGACCGGTACAACGCCCGCAGCGGGAAGAGGATCGTCGTCGAGGTCGTCGGCGAGAAGCTGGCCGCCGCTGCGGTCGGGTCGTCGCGCATCAGATCGGCCGGCAGCGAATGGGTCTGGTCTGGCTCGGTGCCGACCACCGCTACCGCCGTGGGGCCGTGGCGGTGTCGGCCTGGCCGCTGCGCGAATGAGCTACGCCCGCTCGGCGTCCGAAGATGCGCGAGCGGGCGTAGCCGTGATGGTCACCGGTCCAATACTTCGCCCCAGGAGCCGGCTTCGTGCTCAGGAAATTGTCGCCCTCCGGCCGAAGCGCCCGCCATGGGACGGCCTCCCCAAGAGACCTCCGCGGACAGCGATCGGGCCGTGCCTCCCGTCGGAGGTGCGGCCCGATCGTGTGGGGGTGGTGGGGTTACTGGAGCCAGCAGATGTGTGCGCCGCGGCTGTTGCGGTTGGCGGTGAGGTCGGCGTGGGCGATCGCGCCGGGGGAGGCGTAGCGGGCGTAGCGGTGCACGATCTTGCCGTGCGGGTCGTGGCTGGTGTAGTGGTGGTAGAAGTTGCCGGCGGCGATGCGGGCGCCGTTGTTGAGTGCGCCGATCCAGCTGATGTTGGCCACCGAGCCCTTGGGGGCGGTGATCAGGACGGCTTTGCCGGTGGCGTCGCGGACCAGTAGTGGGGCGTTCTTGTTGACGGTGTACTGGCAGACGGTGGTTTTGCTGGCGACTTTCTGGCCGGCGGTGAGTTCGGCGGTGGCGGCCGAGGCGGCGGGGATACCGACCGCGAGGGCCGCGGCGACCACGCCGCCGACGATGAGCTTCTTTGCACGCATGTAAGTCTCCAAGAGCTTGCCTGGCTTACGGAGACTCCGTCCCGGTCTGGTTTCCACGCCGTCGCGGACGGAACGGAGCCCGTTGCCGCGGTCAGTATGGTCACGGGTCCCCTGCGCCCCGCCATGGGACAGGTTCCCCACTTTTCTCCACAAACGACAGGCGCAGCGGCTCCCGGAACGGGTCGGCCGGACGGCGGCCGGCGAGGGACTGATCCCCACCCCGACGCCGAGGTGCCCGCCCCACCTGGATGGTGGGACGGGCACCTCGGTTCATCGACTGCTTCCCGCCGTTCCCGCCGCCTGGCTGATCCCCGTGGTGTCGTGGATCAACGGCGTTCCGGCCGGGTTGGTGCGTTCAGTGCTGGTCGTGCCTTCGATGCTCGGTCGTGCTCCGTGCTCCGTGCTCCGTGCGGTGGTGCAGGTTGTGCTGGTGGTGCTGTTCAGCGCATCGTCGCCGTGGCGGTGCCGGTGCCCGAGCCGATGCCCACGCCCAGCACGCCCACGCCGTTGCCCACGACGTTGACCGGGACCTGGATCGGCACGTAGGCCTGGTTGCCCACCAGGATGCCGGTGTTGTCGGTGCTGACCAGCGTCGTCGCGGACTTGTGCACCGCGGACCGCTTCATCGTCGCGGTGGCCGAGCAGGTGCCCGAGCCGATGCCGCCGCCGAGCACGCCCACGCCGTTGCCGCACGCGTTGACCGGGACCTGGATCGGCACGTAGGCCTGGTTGCCCACCAGGATGCCGGTGTTGTCGGTGCTGATCAGCGTGACGTCACCGGCGCCGTTCGCGGAGGAACCCTTCAGCGACGCGCCCGACTTCTTGGCCGCGCTGCTGCTGTGGTGCGGGCCCGACTTCGCGGTGGCCGAGCAGGTGCCCGAGCCGATGCCGCCGCCGAGCACGCCCACGCCGTTCCCGCACACGTTGACGGGGATCTGGATGGGAGCGATCAGCTGGTTGCCGTTGCCGATGCCGGTGTTGCCGTTGCTCACAGCGGTGGTGCTCTTCCGGTTGGCGCTGTGGCCGTGGCCGTTCTTCATGGTGGCGGTGGCCGAGCAGGTGCCCGAACCGATGCCGCCGCCGAGCACGCCCACGCCGTTCCCGCACACGTTGATCGGGACCTGGATGGGGGCGTACAGCTGGTTGCCGTTGCCGATGCCGGTGTTGCCGTCGCTGACCAGGGTGACGTCGCCGGAGCGCTTCATCGTGGCGGTCGCGTCACAGGTGCCCGAGCCGATGCCCAGGCCCAGCACGCCCACGCCGTTGCCGCAGACGTTGATCGGAACCTGGATCGGGACGACGGCCTGGTTGCCGTTCAGGATTCCGGTGTTGCCGGAGCTGAGCAGGGTGTCGTCCGCGTGAGCGGCCACACCGGCGGCGACGACGAAGCCAGCGGAGAGCAGACCGACCTGCAGGGTGCGACGAATCCATGTGTTCATGACTGGGAAGAGCCTCTCTGAATAATGGTGCTATCGATTTCGATGAGGTAAGGCAGATTTTCTGTTTTTGGCGCACGCCTCCCGTCGGAGGTGATTGCCGTGGGGTGGCGACTCGAAAGAGTTCGATTCGCCGGGGTCCGGGTCTGTGCACTCGCCGGCGAGTGCGCCCGGGGGAATGTGCTGATCCACCATTCGGCGTATTCGAATTCGGAGGGAATGGTGCCCGCGGTCGTGGCCGTGGCCTCAGCGGAGGCCGGCGGCTGAACGTTGGATTCCCTGGCCGTGAGGCGGAGTCTCGCCGATGGCGTAGGCCACCTTGCGGGAGAGACCGTGACCTCGTTCGATGCCGAGGTGGGGCCCGGGGGTGATGCGGGTGCGCGCGGGAGGACCGTCAGGTCTGGCGCACACCCACCGGGCCGGCGCACCGACCTAGTCGGGGCTGACGGCCAGCTTCTCCGCGCGGTTGCGCGGGGCACCCTGGTCGGCGGTGGCGGGCGTGACGAGCGAGATCGCCGCGTCCGCTGCCGAGGTGCCGGTGACGAAGGCACCAGTGCCGCCGTCGTGCGTCGGTGCGGTCGGGCCGGAGGTGCTACCGCCGGAGCCGGCCACGCCGAGCAGCCGTGGGAAGAGGTCACCGGTGGGCCCGGACGGGAACTGCGTGTCCGTGGCGCCGGCCGGCTGACCGAACGAGTGGACGACCCGGGTACCGGAGGCGTCGGCCTGGTGCGTGTCCGCACCGTTCTGGCCGAGCCGGGCCGGCGTCGGGACGCCGTGGGACGCCGCTGGTGTGGTCCGCGACGCCGTGGCGTGGTCCGACCCTTGCGAGGTCAGGGACGTCACGGTGTCGTCGACCGGTCGCAGCAGCGCCGTGCCCGAGAGAACCGGGCGGATGCCGTCGGTCAGGGGACCGAGGGCATCGGTGAGCGGGGTGACCACGTCGGACAGGCCGAGCGGAGCGAGCAGACCCTCCTGGCGGGAGGAACCGTCACACGCGTCCGGCGCACCGGCGGTCGGGGTCGAACCGGCGACTGCCCTGGTGACCGGCGCGAGCGCCTGACCCGTGGCAGCGGCGGCCGGCTCGACGATCCCGGCGATGCTCCGCGTCACCGGAGCCAACGCGCTCTCCACCGGCTGCCCGACCGAAGCAGCTGCCCCGGCCTGAGAACCGGTGGAGCGGGAGGACGTCGAATCTGCCGACACGACGCCGGACGCACATGTCGTCTCGGCGG
Source organism: uncultured Actinomycetota bacterium (assembly GCA_963740255.1). Lineage (GTDB taxonomy): Bacteria > Actinomycetota > Actinomycetes > Mycobacteriales > Cryptosporangiaceae > CAVUDO01. The sequence goes on from CAVUDO010000005.1 coordinate 261,200, forward strand.
GCGCGTCGGCGTGAGCACTCGCGGAGGCGACCAGCCAGGCCACCGCGGCGAACCCCAACAGGACCATCAGGCGGACCAATGCCGTCACGACAGGCGTGCGCGACAGCTGCGACATGGCGTGCTCAACACGCCTGCCCCGCAGCCCGTCGTTCATCGTCCTGCCCCCGAACATCGTTGCTCCGCCGCTGGTACGCGCTGCCTCCGGACTCCCCAGACGGGTGCGGAATTCGATCCACCCGTTGGCCGGAAACAACCGTTGGACTTCGCCTCCCGCGCTCCCCATTACTGAGAGAGACGCGCTCGACACGGAGAAGGATGTCCCATTCGTCCCACGGGTGCAACCCCACCGCATCTATTCGGCGTGTCGCCAATCGCTCCGCAGTCGCATCCCCGGGCGCCTCGCCGGTCGCCTCGCGGGAATGCAATTGACACCGCACGTTCCGGTGAACGCCATTCGCCCCTCGCATTGGCTCGACGGATACGCCGAATAGCGGTCAGCGGCGCTTGCGCGTCCCGAAGATGTTGCGCATGATCTCCCGGCCCGCGGTGGTGGCCGCCGTGACGAGGAAGCTCTTCACGGCCTTGGACCTGAGGATCTCGCCGACCATCCCGCCGGACGGAGCCGGAGCGGCCGGGCCCGGGACGGGCTCCTGGCCGGACGGCGGCGCGGGCCGAGCGGACGGCGCGGGCCGAGCGGGAGGCGCGGGCCGAGCGGGCGGGGCCTGGGCGGCCACCTTCGCCAGCAGCTTCTCGTAGGCCGACTCCCGGTCGATCGCCTCGGCGTACTTACCCCGCAGCGGCGAGGCGGCGACCACGCCGTCCAGCACGGAGGCGTCGACCTGGGCCATCAGCGACCTCGCACCGGCAGCTTCGTCCAGGCCACCGGCGTGGGGGCACCCCGCTCGGAGAGCACGGTGACGACCGCCTCGCCGATGCCGAGCTGGGTCAGCACCTCCTCCAGGTCGTACCCGCTGTTCGGGAACGTCGAGGCGGTGGCCTTGAGCGCCTTCGCGTCGTCCGGTGTGAACGCGCGCAGGGCGTGTTGCACCCGGTTGCCGAGCTGGGCGAGCACGTCCTTCGGCACGTCCTTGGGCGTCTGGGTGACGAAGTGCGGCGGTCGGCCGGGTTCGACGGTCGCGCGCACCGGTGCGCCGCGCCGTCGGCGGGCGGCCGGCAGGATGCGGAACGGTAACCTTTACCGACGTTGTGCTGGTGATCGGTGGCAACCGACCCGCCCGTCCGGGCAGGATGGGGTACGTCCCGGGCACCGCGGGCGGGCGATACTGGCGTGGACGGACGAGGACGGAACGTTCTGCGGGTGCGCACGGGAGGCGGGTCGTGACACAGCTCGGCGCACCCACCCGGGGCGAGGTCCTCGCCGGCCGCTACCGGCTCGACGACATCGTCACGGCCGACCCCCACTCCGGGCACGCCTTCTGGCGCGGCACCGACTCCCTGCTCAACCGGCCGGTCTCGATCGAACTGCGGGTCCCCGGCGGGCCGGCGGCCAAGGCGATGATCGCCGCGGCCGTGACCGCCGGCCGGATCGTCCACCCGAGCGTGGTGGGGGTCTACGACGCGGTCGACGAAGGGCCCCGCGCGTTCGTCGTCCGCGAGTGGGTGGAAGGCGACACCCTGCTGGACGCCGTCCGGGAGTCCCCGCTCGACCCCGCGCGGGCCGCGGCGCTGGCCCGCACCGCCGCCGACGCCCTGGCCGGCATCCACGCCACCGGCCACGCCCACGGCAACCTGCAGCCCGAGGCCGTCCTGATCGGCGTCGACGGCGAGGTCACGCTGACCGACCTGCGGCTCGGCGACGCCTCCGCGCACCCGTTCGACGTCCGGGGCGTCGGCGGCCTGCTGTACGCCGCGCTCACCGGCCACTGGCCCGCCGACCTGCCGCCGCACCGCACGGGGCTGCCGCCGGCCGTGGTGGTGGACGGCCGGATGTGCTCGCCGAGCCAGTGCCGGGCCGGCATTCCCAGCTACCTCGACGCGCTCACGATGGACCTGCTCGACCCCGCGGTCCCCCCGCCGCCCGCCGCCGAACTGGCCGTCGAACTGCGGCGGTACGACATCGCCGATCCCGAGATGAGCACGCTCGGGATGATCGCCCCGGAGCCGGCCGCCGAGGAGCGGAGCTGGAAGCGTGCGGCGGTGCTCGGCGCCGGGCTCGCCGTCATCGTCGGCGCCGGCCTGGTCTTCGGCACGGTGGGCCTGCCCAACTTCGGCGGCACCGACTACCCGCCGGCCGCCGACCCGACCAGGACGTCGCCCTCGGCGGCGGCCACCGCGGCCGCGTTCACGCTGGCCGGGGCCAGCATCGTGGACGGCCGCGGCACGGTCGACGAGTCCGACAAGAACGCCGGCAAGACCACCGACGGCGACGCGGCCACCGTGTGGAGCACCGACGAGTACAACAACGCCGACCTGCTCGGGTTCAAGAAGGGCATGGGCATCGTCGTCGACCTCGGCGAGGCGAAGTCGGTGCGTCGGGTCGCGGTCGGGCTGGCCACCTCCGGGGCCACGCTGGAGGTCCGGCTGGCCACCGAGGAGTCCGACGACCCGACCACCTACCAGGTGGCCGCCGCCGAGCAGCAGGCCGACGGCGACACGGTCGTCTACACGCTGGCCAACCCCACGAATGCCCGGTATGTGCTGGTCTTCATCACCGCGCTCCCGCCCAACGGCGAGGGGAAGTACCAGCTCGGCATCTCCGAGATCAAGGTCTCGGGCTAGGACACGTCCTACCCCGGGGTTCGCGGCGTCGGCCCGTTAGGGTGCCTGCGTGCCGTCCGTACCCGATCCGGCTGCCCCCTCCGGTGGCGCGTCCGACGCCGCCGAGGACCGTGCGCTGCTCGCCGCGCACGTCGCCGGAGACGCGGACGCCTTCGGCGAGATCGTCCGCCGGCACCGCGACCGGCTCTGGGCGGTGGCGCTGCGGACGCTGGGCGACCGCGAGGAGGCCGCCGACGCGCTGCAGGACGCACTGCTCTCGGCGTACCGCTCGGCCGCGAAGTACCGCGGCGAGGCCGCCGTCACCACCTGGCTGCACCGCATCGTGGTCAACGCGTGTCTCGACCGGGTCCGCCGGCGGCGCGTCCGCGCCACGGTGCCGCTGCCCGAGGCGGGCGCGTACGAGCCGGTCCAGCCCGGCGACCTGATGGCCGACCGGGACACCGCGATGGCCGTGCAGGACGCGCTGGCCGCGATCCCGGCCGAGCAGCGGGCCGCGCTGGTGCTGCTCGACGTCGAGGGGCACACGGTGGCCGAGGTCGCCGAGATCCTCGGGGTGGCCCAGGGCACGGTGAAGAGCCGCTGCGCCCGCGGCCGGGCCCGGCTCGCGGTGCTGCTCGGCCACCTACGGAACCTCGACGCCGAGGTCGGCGTCGAATCAGAAGGTGGACGCGCCGCACGACATGGGGAGGAGGGCGCCGCACCGTGAACCGGCACGAGCTGGAACTGCTGGCCGACCACGCCGCCGGCGTCCTCGACGACACCCCCGCCGGCGCCGCGGTGGCCCACCTGATCGCCACCGACCCCGGCTGGGCGGCGGCCCACGCCGAGCTGGTGGCCGCCGACTCCACGGTGCGGAACGCCCTGACGAACCTGCGGCCCGTGACGATGCCCGCGGCGGTCGCGGCCCAGCTCGACACCGCACTCGCCGCGGAGGATCCGCCCGGCGCCGCTCCCGCGTCCGCGCCGGGCGGGTCGCGGGGTGGGGCCGTCGTGCCGCTGCGGGCGCGCCGGCGTCGGGCCTGGCAGGCCGGCGGGGCCGTCGCCGCGGGGATCGCGCTGCTGGCGGCCGGTGCCCTCGGCTGGCAGGTGCTCGTTGGCACGGCGTCGCGCGACGCCGGCACGGAAACCGCGGCGGCGCCCGCGAGCAGCCAGGCCGGCCCGGAGGCGTTCGCCCAGGACAACGCCGCGAAGGCCACCGGCGGCGACTACACCCGGGCCGGACTGCCCGACCAGGTGCGCCGGCTGGTGGCCAGGCCGACCCTGCGCGAGGGCCTCGGCCGCACGGACGTGCGGCCGGCGCCCGCCGCGCCGGACGCCAACCCCGCCAACCTCGACCGGCTTCGCGACCCGGCAGCGCTGGCGGCCTGCGTCCGCGCGCTGCGCCTGGCCGCGGCCCCGCTGGCCACCGACTACGGACGCTACGAGGGGTCGCCGGCGCTGGTGATCGTCGTCGGTGGGGACGACCCGGGCACGGTGACGGCCGTGGTGGTCGGCCCGGCGTGCGGCCTGACCGGCCCCGACGAGCGCCGGCGCACCATGGTCATCCGCTGATTGTCGGGTAGTTCTACTCATCCGCCCGGACGTCCGCCGGCGGAAGACTGTGGCCATGACCACTTCATCCAGCCCGCGTCAGGGCTTTCCGTGGTGGGCCCGCCTGGCGCGGCCCTCCCTGTTGCTGCTCGGCGTCGCTGTGCCCGCGGCGGCGATGACGGCGCTCGCGTTCGGCACCGCCCGCGGGATCGTCCGCGTCAGCGAGTTCACCTACGACACCGACCAACTGGTCGTCAACCCGGCCTGGTGGTGGGCCGCGTACCTGTTGGCCGTGCCCGTGTACGTCGCGGCGCTGGCGCACCCGCGCCTCGCGGTGGTCGGGGTCCTGGTCGCGTCGGTTCCGCAGTGGTACACGGCCCACCGGATCGTCGTGGGCTTCGCCGAGGCCGGCTGGGGCGACGGTCTGGAGACGTTCGCCTACGCCTGGGCGGGCGTGATGACGTTCGCGTTCGCCTGCGCCGCGACTCTGGGCGCACTGACGCGGGGGGAACTGCGGTTCCGCCGCCGGCTCATGCTCGCTCCCCGGTAGCCGTGGCTCCGGGATGCGGTCGGCACGGCGGCGACGTTCGTGTTCGCGCTGGGCACCCTCATCGGTGCGCTGGGAGGGCGCTGGGTGCGACGGGGCCAGCCCGGCCCGGTCGGCGGCCCGCGTTCGGCCGCTGTGGACGGGCGCCAGCGGCGGGAATCGCCGGACCTACGATGGTGTTACGCCGAGCGCACGGATGCGCCCGAATCGGCGCCGTCTACGGCCTCGGAGGAGTACGCACGTGAGCACCGAGCAGGACATCCGGAACGTGATCGTCATCGGGTCCGGTCCGGCTGGGTACACCGCCGCGCTGTACACCGCACGCGCCAGCCTGCACCCGCTGGTGTTCGAGGGGGTCCAGTCCGGCGGCGCGCTGATGACCACCACCGAGGTGGAGAACTTCCCCGGCTTCCCCGACGGCATCATGGGCCCGGACCTGATGGACCACATGCGCAAGCAGGCCGAACGGTTCGGTGCCGAGATGGTCACCGACGACGTCACCGAGGTCGACCTGACCGGCCCGGTGAAGATCGTGAAGGTCGACGGTCGCGAGTACCGGTCCCGCGCGGTGATCCTGGCCACCGGCTCGGCCTGGCGGCCGCTCGGCGTGGGCGGCGAGCAGGAGCTGCTGGGCCATGGCGTGTCGTCCTGCGCGACCTGCGACGGCTTCTTCTTCAAGGGGCAGGACATCGCGGTGGTCGGCGGCGGCGACTCGGCCATGGAGGAGGCCACGTTCCTCACCCGGTTCGCCGACAAGGTGACGATCGTGCACCGGCGCGGCGAGTTCCGGGCCAGCAAGATCATGGTCGAGCGCGCGCTGGCCAACCCCAGGATCGAGGTGCGCTGGAACGCCGTGGTGTCGCAGATCGTCGGCGCCGACGGCAAGGTGGCCGGGGTGCTGCTCAAGGACACGGTCACCGGCGAGGAGTCCCGCCTGGACGTGACCGGGGTGTTCGTGGCGATCGGCCACGACCCGCGCAGCGCGCTGTTCAAGGGCCAGGTGGAGATGGACGGCCAGGGCTATGTGCTGGTCGACGCCCCGTCCAGCCGCACCAACCTGCCCGGTGTCTTCGCCAGCGGCGACCTGGTCGACCACACCTACCGCCAGGCGATCACCGCGGCCGGCACCGGTACGGTCGCCGCCCTGGACGCCGAGCGCTACGTGGCCGCGCTCACCCACGAACCGGCCGGCCCCGTCGTGACCGCCGCACCCGAGCCGGCCGAGCCGGCCGAGCCGGCCGAGCCGGTCCCGGCCCTTCCGTCCGCCCAGCCCAGCGACCACGCCACCGCGTAGTCCGCCGCCTGACACCCAGCCCGGAAGGAGCCAGCTCGTGGGAGCCCGTGCTGTCACCGACGCCACCTGGGCCAGCGACGTGCTGCGTTCGCGCAAGCCGGTCGTCGTCGACTTCTGGGCGGAATGGTGCGGCCCCTGCCGCCAGGTCTCGCCCGTCCTGGACGACATCGCCGTCGAACTCGGCGAGCAGGTCGAGGTCGTCAAGCTCAACATCGACGAGAGCCCCGACACGCCCCGTGAGTACAACGTCCAGTCGATCCCGACGATCGCGGTCTTCATGAACGGCCAGCCGGTCGGCGGGCTGGTCGGGGCCTACCCGAAGGCCGACATCCTCGCGATGATCCGACAGGCCCTCAGCACCGGCCCGGCGGCCGACGCCGGTGGCGCGGTCGTCCGTCCGTCGGACAGCCGCCCGGCGCACGGGCAGGCACCAGCCCCGGACGCACAGCGCGCGCAGGCTGCTCCCCCGGAACAGCTCGGAGAGGTCCGACGCCTCCGGCAGATCGAGTAGGTCGCACGCCCCATACCGGCCGGCCACCGGCGACCACGCCGCGCGTCCGTCGCACCAACCCACCCGCCAACCCGAAGGAGTCAATCGTGGGAGCCACCCGAGCCGTCACCGACGCCAGCTGGACGGCCGACGTCCTGCAGTCGGAGAAGACCGTCGTCGTCGACTTCTGGGCGGAATGGTGCGGCCCCTGCCGGAAGATCTCGCCTGTGCTGGACGAGATCGCCGTCGAGCTCGGCGAGCAGGTGGAGATCGTCAAGCTCAACATCGACGAGAACCCGAACACCGCGCGCGACTACGGCGTGATGTCGATCCCGCTGGTCACCGTCTTCAAGGGCGGCCAGCCGGTCGACTCGATCCTCGGTGCCCGTCCCAAGGCGCAGTTCCTGAAGATGATCCAGAACGCCCTCTGAGGGCGCGCCGGCACGCACGAAGGGCGTCGGAACGTCGGTTCCGGCGCCCTTCGCATGCCGCGGGCCGGATGGGCGTACCGGGGCCCGGGCGGGCGGGGCTGGCCAGCAGGGATTACCGTCGTGCTCCGGGATCGTTTCGCGCTCCGGTCGGACCGATGACAGTTGTCACGAACGACTTGGTATCAGCCAGCCTGTTCGGCCCCCACACATGGCGGGTGCCCGCGCACCCCCCTTACAGTTTCCCCAGGAACCACACCGGCACCAAGGGCGGCATCCGGCCGACGACACCGACCAGGCGGGAGGCGAGCAGATCGATGCGGCTCATCAGGCGTGGCAGCACCGGCCCTCCCGCCGCCGAGGTGCGCACCACCCTGGTCACGCTGGGACTGCTCGTCGAGACGGCGTCCGCACCGGCCAACCCTGACGACGTGCTCTTCGACGCGGCCTGTGAGCTGGCGTTGCGGGAGTTCCAGCAGGCCCGCGGCCTGGTGGTGGACGGCCTCGTCGGACCGGAGAGCTGGCGCGCGCTGGTCGCGGCCCGGTGGCGCCTCGGCGACCGCCTGCTGCACCGCTCGGTGACCGATCCGGTGGTGGGCGACGACGTGCGGGCCCTGCAGGAACGCCTGCTGGAGATGGGCTACGACGTGGGCGGGCGGGCCGACGGCGTCTACGGGGAACGGACCGAGGCCGCGCTCAAACAGTTCCAGCGCGAGGTCGGGCTGGTCGCCGACGGCACGTTCGGCCCCGCGACGATGGGTGCGCTGCGGCAACTCGGCCGCAAGGTCGTGGGCGGGCGTCCGCAGCTACTGCGCGAGTCGGCGCTGCTCTACCACGCCGGGCCGGGGCTGGTCGGCAAGCGGGTGGTGATCGACGCCGGTCACGGCGGCGAGGACACCGGGTTCGTGTGCGAAGAAGGCCTGATGCGCTGGACCGAGGCCAGCCTCGTGTACGACCTGGCCAACCGGGTCGAGGGCCGGTTCTCCGCGATCGGCGTGCGCACCAACCTCACCCGCGGTCCCGACACCACCCACTCCACCAGTGAGCGGGCCGAGCTGGCCAACGCGATCGGCGCCGACCTGCTGATCAGCCTGCACATGGACAGCCACCGCAATCCGGAGGCGAGCGGGGTGGCCAGCTACCACTTCGGCACGGGTTCCGGCACGACCTCCACGGTGGGCGAGCGGCTGGCCGGCCTGGTGCAGCGGGAGATCGTGGCACGCACCGGGATGCGGGACTGCCGCACCCACGCCAAGACCTGGGAGATCCTCCGGCTGACCCGGATGCCCGCGGTGCAGGTGGAGCTGGGCTACCTGACGTCTCGGGAGGACAGGGCCCGGATCATCGACCCGATGTTCCGCGACACGGTCGCCGAGGCGATCCTGGTCGCCGTCCAGCGCGTCTTCCTGCCGGTCGAGTCGGACGTGGCGACGGGCACGCTGGACGTCTCCGCCCTCCAGGCGATGCAGCTCAGCTAGGCAGCACCGTCCAAGGGACGCCGTCGCCGACGGTCCGCGGCCACGCGACCGTCGCCGCCAGGGCACCGCCGCCGTCCGCGCGGGCTCAGCCGGCGTCCGCTCCTCGGGCCAGGCTGAGGGTGCCCGGGGTGCCGACGCTCGGGGTGCCGACGGAGGTGCGGTGGGCGCCGCCGAGGGTGAGGCTGGGGCTCATCGAGCCGAGCAGCTTCTCCAGGGCGTACTCGACGTCCGACTTCCACGACAGGGCGGTGCGCAGTTCGAGCCGCAGGCGGGGCCAGCGGGGGTGCGGCCGGACCGTCTTGAAGCCCACCGCGAGCAGGTAGTCGGCCGGCACCGTGCAGGACGGCCCGTCCCACTGGGCGTCCGCGAACGCCTCGATCGCCTTCACTCCGCGCTTGACCAGGTCTTTCGCGACGCCCTGGACGAGCATCCGGCCCAGCCCGCCGCCGCCGTACTCACCGAGGATGTGGGCGGTCATCAGCAGGGCGGCGTCCGGGCTGACGGGGCTGGTGGGGAACGCCACCGAACGCGGCACGTAGGCCGGCGGCGCGTAGAGCACGTACCCGACCGGATGGCCGTCCACGTAGACGAGCTTGCCGCACGACCCCCACTCCAGCAGGGTGCCGGAGACCCACGCCTCCTTCTCCAGCCCCGTGTCGCCGCACTCCTCGGCGCGGTCGCGGGCGACCGGATCGAGCTCCCAGAACACGCAGGAGCGGCAGCGTCGAGGCAGGTCCTCGAGGGTGTCGAGGGTGAGGTTGGCCAGGCGTCGGGACATCAGTCGCCCTCGCCGTACGCAGGCGCGCGCCGCACGCTGGACCTCCCGTGAGCTAACGGTGTGAACTAACCTGCCATCGTAGGACGCGCCGGTCGTCCGAGGAAGGGTTACGGGGGCGCGCAGTACCCTCGACAGCGACTCTGACCTGGAACGGGTCGGCCGGCCGGGGTGACGCGGCGGACTACCGGGACGCGGTCGGAGTGCCCACGCAAGCGGTCAGCCGAACCGATCCCGTTGGCCGGGTCGCAGCCGGCCGCGGCTCGCGTCGCGGCGCAGCCGGTCGGGCTGGCATCGCGGCGCAGCCGGTCGGGCTGGCATCGCGGCGCAGCCGGTCGGGGTGGCATCGCGGCACGGTTGCGGGATGGCGGAGCGCGAGACGGCGACGAACGGAGGTGAGCGGACGTGGGCGGCACGACCCTGGACGACTACACCGACCGGTATGCGCGGCGGATGCACGGCATGACGGTGTCGGAGATCCGGGCACTGTTCGCCGTGGCCAACCGCCCCGAGGTGGTGTCCCTGGCCGGCGGCTCCCCGTACGTGTCGGCCCTGCCGCTCGACGACATCGCCGAGCTGGCCGCCAAGGTGGTCCGCGAGCAGGGCGCGCTCTCCCTGCAGTACGGCTCGGGACAGGGTGAGGAGCGGCTGCGGGAGCTGATCTGCGAGGTCATGGCCATGGAGGGCGTCCTCGGCTCGGCCGACGACGTGGTGGTGACCGTCGGCTCGCAGCAGGGGCTGGACCTGCTCGCGCACCTGTTCCTCGACCCCGGCGACGTGGTGCTGGCCGAGGGGCCGTCCTATGTCGGCGCGCTGGGGACGTTCGCCGCGGCGCAGGCCGAGGTGGTGCACGTGCCGATGGACGCCGACGGCCTCCAGCCGGAGGCCCTGCGGGAGGCGCTGGACCGGCTGGCCGCCGACGGGCGTCGGGCGAAGTTCCTCTACACCGTCCCGAACTTCCACAACCCTGCCGGCGTCACCCTCACCGAGTCGCGGCGGGACGAGATCGTCGCGTTGGCGGAGCGGTACGACCTGCTGGTCATCGAGGACAACCCGTACGGGCTGCTGGGCTTCGAGGAGGGGCCGGGGCGCGCGCTGCGGGCCCGGTCGAGCGACCGGGTGATCTACCTCGGCTCGTTCTCCAAGACGTTCGCCGCCGGCCTGCGCACCGGCTGGGTGCTCGCGCCGCACGCCGTGCGGGAGAAGCTGGTGCTGGTCAACGAGGCGCAGCTGCTGAGCCCGTCGATGTTCACCCAGCGCCTGGTCGCCGAGTACCTCGACCACCATCCGTGGCGCGAGCAGGTGAAGGTGTTCCGGGAGATCTACCGCGAGCGACGCGACGCGACACTGGACGCGCTGGCTACGACGATGCCCGCGGGGGTCACCTGGACCCGGCCCCGCGGCGGCTTCTACGTCTGGGTGACGCTGCCCGACGGGCTGGACAGCAAGGAGATGCAGCCCCGGGCGCTGGCCCACAAGATCGCGTACGTGCCCGGCGTCGGGTTCTACGCCGACGGCAGCGGGCGGCAGGAGCTGCGACTGTCGTACTGTTTCCCTCCGCCCGAGCGGATCCGGGAGGGCATCCGCCGGCTGGCGGCCGTGATCGGGGAGGAGACCGAGTTGCGCCAGGTCTTCCATACCGGGCCGGGCGGCCGGGCGGCCGGGCGGCCGTCCACATCGGAGCATGGGGGTCGCACCTCGGTCACCCCAGGTCCGGAGGTCGCATGACCCGGCACGTGCTCGTCCTGGCCGGCGGGCTCTCCTACGAACGCGACGTGTCGCTGCGGTCGGGGCGCCGGGTGGTGGAGGCGCTGCGGCGGGTGGGCGTGGACGCCTCGTCCCGGGACGCCGACTCCGGCCTGCTGGCCGCCCTGGACGCCGAACGGCCCGACGCCGTGTTCATCGCGCTGCACGGCTCGGGCGGCGAGGACGGCTCGCTGCGGGGCGTGCTCGACCTGGTCGGGGTGCCGTACGTGGGGCCGAGTGCCGAGGCGTCCCGGGTGGCATGGGACAAGCCGGACGCCAAGTCCGAGCTGGTCGCCGCCGGGCTGCCCACGCCCGAGTGGATCGCGCTGCCGCACGAGACGTTCCGCGAGCTGGGCGCGCAGGCGGTGCTGGACCGGATCGTGGCCCGGCTGGGGCTGCCGCTGATGGTGAAGCCGGCGCAGGGCGGCTCGGGCCTGGGCGCGCACGCCGTGACCACTGCCGACGAGCTGCCCTCGGCGATGGTCGGTTGTTTCGGCTACGGCGACACCGCACTGGTGGAACGGTTCGCGCCCGGCGTCGATGTCGCGGTGAGCGTGATCGAGGGGCCGTCCGGGCCGTACGCGCTGCCGGCGGTGGAGATCGTGCCGGCCAACGGCGTGTACGACTACGCGGCCCGTTACACCGCGGGCAGCACCACCTGGCATGCCCCGGCGCGCATCGACGTCGAGGTGGCCGAGCGGGTGGCCGAGACCGCGGTGGCCGCCCACGAGACCCTGCGCCTGCGTGACCTGTCCAGAGTGGACCTTCTGGTGGACGTCGAGGGCAACGTCACGGTGCTCGAGGTGAACGTCTCGCCCGGCATGACCGAGACCAGCCTCTTGCCGCTGGCGGCCCAGGCCGCGGGGATCGACCTCGGGACGATGCTGAGCGATCTGGTCGAACGCGCGGTCGCCCGCAGCGGGTCTCTGTCAGTTAGCTGAGTCCTAATTGGCCTTGGAACCGTGTCCATACGTACGCGATAGATCAACTAGCCCTAACCATGGCCGTTGCACCCAGAAGGGAGGGGTCGCTGTTCCTCGGCGATGCGAGGAAGGTGACCTCTGCCTTCAAGCCACCAGTTGTGGCGCCGATCGTGGACGACTCGGTCTGGGCTTCGATCTGGCGGAGCGCTGCGTCACGTAGGAATGCTGAGACAGACACTCCCTGAAGTTCCGCAGCCTCTCGAACCTTTCGTAGCTCTTCAGCGCGAAGTCGTACAGAGAACATGGATGCACGTTGGCGTTTTTCGGGTCGCGACTGTGTTGGCTTGCCCCACGTGTCGTGGCTGTCATCCTTGTCTGCCTCGTATGCGGCAGCTCGATCGGTTTCGTCTGACATCACTTTGTTCGCTCCTCACCTCAAGTACCGGCTTCGGTCCCCAGCGGTCGCCTCCCAGCCCGTGAAGAACCGGATCGTCCGTCGATCGACTTGCGGTCCGTCAGTCGTGGTCGACCTTCGCGGTCACGCCCATCGACTCCGCGATCCGCTCCAAGTCGTCCACGCTGGCGAACTCGATCGTGATCCTGCCCTTGCGCTGGCCCAGGTCCACCTTCACCCGGGTGTCGAAGCGGTCGGAGAGCCGGTCGGCCAGGTCCTCCAGGCCGGGGGAGCGCATCTTCGTCCGGCGCGTCGGGGCCGGCCTGACCGTCTGACCGTCGCCGCCCATCGCGACGATCTCCTCGGTGGCACGCACCGACAACCCCTCGGCGACGATTCTGGTCGCCAGCGCCTCCTGGGCATCGGAGTCCGGCAGGGCGAGCAAGGCGCGGGCGTGGCCGGCGCTGAGAACCCCGGCGGCCACCCGTCGCTGGACGGCGGCCGGAAGGTTGAGCAGCCGGATCGTGTTGGAGATCTGCGGACGGCTCCGGCCGATCCGGCGGGAGAGCTCTTCCTGTGTCACGCCGAACTCGGCGAGGAGCTGCTGGTAGGCCGCCGCCTCTTCCAGCGGATTGAGGTCAGACCGGTGGATGTTCTCCAGCAGGGCGTCCCGGAGCAGCGCCTCGTCGGCGGTGTCGCGGATGATCGCGGGGACGGTCTCGCGTCCGAGCAGCTGGCATGCCCGCAGCCGGCGTTCGCCCATGATCAGCTCGTAGCGGCCCAGGCCGGCCTCACGGACCACGATGGGCTGCAGGACCCCCACCAGGTCGATCGACGCCTTCAGCTCTTCCAGAGCGTCCTCGTCGAAAACCGTTCGGGGCTGCTTCGGGTTCGGGCTGACCGCGTCCACACGGATCTCACGGAACCGGGCGCCGGGCACCGGCTCCAGGTCGCCGGCCTGCGCGACTGGTGCCTGCGGTCCCGGCGCCGGGTCGGCCAGGGCGATCCCGCCACCGCCGTCGGAGCCGTCGGAGCCGAGGCCCGCCGGGAGGAGCCCCGAGGGATTCGGACCTGTGGGGATCAGGGCGCCCAGCCCACGCCCCAGTCCACCGCGCCGGTTCTTCACCGGGTGCCTCCTCCTGCGCCACGCGCCGCGATCTCACGCGCCGCGTCGAGATAGCTTGTCGAGCCCCGGGACCCGGGGTCGTAGGTGATGACCGACTGACCATAACTGGGCGCTTCGGACACCCGGACGCTGCGCGGGATCACCGCGTCGAGCACGACGTTCTCGTCGAAGTGGCTCCGTACCTCAGCCGCGACCTGGTCGGACAGCTTCGTCCGGCCGTCGTACATCGTCAGCAACATCGTGGTGATCGAGAGGTCATTGTTGAGATGCGCCCTGACCAGCTCGACGTTGTGGAGCAGTTGCCCGAGACCTTCCAGGGCGTAGTACTCGCACTGGATCGGAATGAGCACCTCGCGCGCGGCAACCAGCGCGTTGACCGTCAGCAGGCCCAGTGAGGGCGGACAGTCGATGAACACGTAGTCGACGTCCGCGGTGAACCCGTCGATGGCCCGCCGCAGCCGCGACTCGCGGGCCACGACGGAGACCATCTCGATCTCGGCGCCGGCCAGGTCGATGGTCGCCGGGACGCAGTAGAGGTTCGGCACGCCCTCCACCGCAACGGCGGCCTCGGCGAGGGGGATGCCTTCCACCAGGACGTCGTAGCTGCTGGGCACGCCGGACCGGCGGTCCACGCTCAGGCCGGTCGATGCGTTGCCCTGTGGGTCGAGGTCGATGACCAGCACGCGGCTTCCGTGCAGCGCGAGGGCCACCGCGAGGTTCACTGTCGTGGTGGTCTTGCCCACCCCACCCTTCTGGTTGGCCACACAGAACACCCGGCGGTGCGGAGGTCGAGGAAAGGAATTGCCGGCGGGGTTGAGCACCTGGACAGCCCGGCGAGCTTCGATGGCGATCGGGAGGTCGTCGTCCACCGTTTCACGTGAAACGTCGGCAGGGGAGACGCGATCGTGAGCGTCAACGGGCTGTGTGTCGCGCGCAAGGTCGTGCGCCTGCGGATATCCCGTTTCACGTGAAACGGTGGCATCGTCGAGTGTGGCGCGGATCCGGCGGTGGCTCTCGTCGGTTACCCGCCCCGGGTGGCCCGGCGGGAACTGCGCAGGGTCGCTCACGGCGGTCTCCTCGACCTTGGCGTTGTAAGGACCGGAACGGTCGACAACTGGTGTCCGACCGCCCATCGTCCGCACGCGCCGCCCGTATCGCACAGAACGCGTGGCAGGAATGGGGGTGCGGGCGATGCCCTCTGACGGTACCGGTACGAGGGAACGGGTCTCCGTGTTCCCTCCAAGTCCGGAGACCCCCCCGGTCGGATGCAACGGTAGCGGGCCGCCGGTCCAGCGTGCAGTCCCGGGCGTCCGGTCTGTGGACGGCTCACGAGCGATCGCCACCAGTGTCGCCGGGCGTGCAGTCCCGGGCGTCTGGTCTGTGGACGGCTCAGCCTGCGCGACCACAACCCGGTGGGAGACCGGAAGGGATGGGCCTGGTCGCTCCCGACCCACGCTGGCAGTCTTACCGGGCCACCCGAGCGAACTCCCCGCCGAGGACGGTCCGGCCTGTGGCGGCCATCCCAACGGGCTGGCGTGGCGCACCCCGGCGCTCTCCGTCATGGGTCCGCCCACGTCCTCTCCGGTCAGCTGTCCCAGCGGCAGGGGCGCCTCAGCCCGGTCGCCCTCGACGGCCTCGCCGAGGAGGCGTCGCGGCGGCCGGGCGGGAGCGAATCCGGGACGGATCGAGGAGTGACACCTCCACCACGGTCACCGGGGGATCGACTGTCCCCCTGCCGACCTCGACGATACGAGGCTGGCCCCCTCCGACCCTGGCTACCGCAGCGGCGTGTTCGGTGATCTCCGCCGCGGCCGAGGATCCCTTCATCGCCAGCAGTCGTCCGCCGGGCGCGCTCAGGGGCAGGCACCATGCTGCCAGCCGATCCAGGGGAGCCACCGCTCGAGCCGTCACAACCGGTGCCGCGACTCTACCGACGACCTCCTCGGCGCGTCCGCGGACGATCGTCACCTGCTCCAGCCCCAGCGCGGCGACCGCCTCCTCGAGGAACAGCACCCGACGTGCGAGCGGCTCGACCAGCGTCAGCCGCAGATCGGGTCGGGCGATCGCCAGCACCAGGCCGGGGAGGCCCGCACCGCTGCCCACGTCGACGACCTCCGCTCCCTCGGGCAACAGTTCGCCCAGCACCGCGCAGTTGAGCAGGTGGCGGTCCCAGAGTTTCGGCGTCTCCCGGGGTCCGATCAGGCCACGCTCCACACCGGCACCGGCCAGCAGTGCCGCGTACGCCTCAGCCAGCCGACGCCGCTCCCCGAACACCTGGTCCACGACGGCAGAGAGCCCCGCCGGCGGACCGGCGGGGCTCTCGGGCAACGAAGGAACCGTCATGCGTCCGGGTGCACGATCACCCGGCGGTTGGGCTCCTCGCCCTCGGACTCGCTCCGCACGCCGGACAGCGCGGAGATCGCGTCGTGGACGACCTTGCGTTCGAACGGGTTCATCGGGTCGAGCCGCAGCGGATCGCCGAACGAACGGACCTGCTCCGCGGCGTTCTTCGCCACCGCGACCAGCTCGGCCCGGCGCCGCGCCCGGAAGCCGCCCACGTCGAGCATCAGCCGGCTGCGGACGCCGGTCTGCTGGACCACAGCCAGCCTGGTGAGTTCCTGGAGCGCGTCCAGGGTGGCGCCCTGCGGGCCGACCAGACCGTCCAGGCCGTCGCCGATCACGGCCACGATGGCGCGCTCGTTCTCGACGTCCATGTCGATGTCGCCGTCGTAGTCGAGGATGTCGAGCAGCCGCTCGATGTAGTCGCCCGCGATGTCGCCCTCCTGGACGAGCGGATCGACGTCGTCGCCCGCGGCCAGGCCGGCGGGGGCTTCAGGGGTGCTGGTCTCGCTCATCGTCACTCCGGAGCTGGCACCGTCGCCGAGACGAGCGGTGCGCGGAAAGTCGGAACAAAGGGGGCTGCGGCCGACGACGCTACCGCCTGCCGCCCCTGCGTTTGCGGTTGCGGTTGTCCTGCGGACGCCGTGGCGCACCAGTCGGGGACGGTGCCTTGCTGGCTGCCGCGGCAGCATTGGCTTCACTCCCGGACGCCGCGGTTTCGCTGTCGTCCGCGTCAGCCGAGCCGTTCGGCGAGGACTTGGCCCCGACGTCAGCCGAGGTCGTCCCCGCGCCGGCAGCGGTCCTGCCGTTCACCGCGGTGCCGTTGGACGCCGCCTTGCTCCCGCCCTTGGCCGGCGCTTTGGCGGGTGCCTTCGTCGGTGCCTTGGCCGCGCCGGCGGCGGCCGGCTTCTCGGCGGCCGGCTTGGTGGCGGTGGTGCGTGCGCCGCCCTTCTTCGGGTTCACCGGCTTCACGCCCGGCTTCGGGGCCAGCGCCTTCGCCACGGCGGGATCGGTGGCGGGCTTGGCCGGTGCCGCACCCGGCGGCGGCATCTTGCGGAGCACCCAGAACTGCTGGCCCATCGAGAACAGGTTGGTGGTGACCCAGTAGATGACCACACCGATGGGGAAGAGTGCGCCGGAGATCAGCAGTGACGCCGGAATGCCGTAGAGCATGAACTTCTGGATCATCGCCTGGGTCGGGTCGGTGGCCGGCCCGTTGCGCGCGATCATCTGCCGCTGGGTGAGGTAGGTGGTGGCGACCATGATCGCGATCAGCACCGCGGCGACGACCTTCACGACCGTCCCGCTGGCATTGAGCTTGTCGAGGAAATCGGCCGGTGAGTTGAACGCGGCCGCAATCGGCGCACCGAACAGCTTCGCGTGCCCGGCGCTGTCGAACTGTGCGGCCGACCAGAAGAACTCGGTCGTCAGCGACCACTTGGCTTTCTCGTCGGTGGGGTTGATCTGCCGCAGCACGTGGAAGAGGCCGAAGAACACCGGGATCTGCAGGAAGATCGGCAGGCAGCCCATCAGCGGGTTGGCCTTCTCCCGCCGGTAGAGCTCCATCGTCTCCCGCTGGAGCGCCTGCGCGTCGCCCTTGTGCTTGTCCCGGAGCTCCTTGATCTGAGGCTGCAGGTTCTGCATCGCCCGCTGCGACTTGATCTGCTTGACGAAGACCGGGAACAGGATCACCCGGACGGTGATGACCAGGAAGACGATCGACAGCACCCACGCCAGGCCGGACGTCGGGCCGAGCAGCGCCGACCACAGATCGTGCCAGCGCAGCAGGATCCACGAGATGCCGATATAGGCCCAGTTCAGGGGGAGGAGATCCACCGGAAAGCTCCAGTCGTACGGTGGTTGCGGTCACGATGGGCCCGTGGCCGCGGGGGCGGCACCGGGTCGTATCCACCGGGATGGAACGGATGGCACCGCAGGAGGCGCCAGACGGCGAGGCCGAGGCCCCGGACCGAACCGTGGGTGCCCAGCGCCTCTAACGCGTACGCACTACAGCTCGGGTGAAAACGGCAGCGGGCCGGCAGGCCCGGGCTGATCCAGCGTCGGTAGAACCGGATCGGTCTGCTCAGCACCGCAACAGCCCGACGACTCCCATGATGCCCGCTCACTGCCAGAGCACCCGCTGCGGCGTCGCCGGCCGGCTCGCGCGCCACGCCGCCGGCCGGCTCGCGCGCCGCCGCGCCGGCCACCTCTGTCCCGCCGGCGGCGGTCCTGAGCGCGGTTCCGAGCGCGGTTCCGAGCGCGGTTCCGAGCGCGGTTCCGGCGGCTCCCGTGTCGGCGGCCGGACGGTCGTCGCGCGCGCCAGCGTCGCACGCAGAGGTCCCGGCCGAGCGGGTGGGGACAGGCGGGGTCACAGCACGACCCCCGACGGACTGGCCCAGGCGGCGCAGGGCCTCGTCGAGGTCGCGGCCGAGCACGTCGGAGGAACGTCCCGCGGCGGCTGGGAGCGCCCGTACCACGAGCTGGGTTCCGGGCGGCAGCGTCGCCAGGCGATCGCGGACGAGGTGGCGCAGTTGCCGCGCGACCCGGTGCCGCACCACGGAGTTGCCCACCGCCCGCGACACCACGAAGCCCGCCCGGCTGGGTCCCGGCCAGGAGAGCGCTTCGTCGAGGTCCGCGGCCGGAGGGTCGGACAGGACGTCCCGGCGGGCCGGGGCAGGAGCGTGGGGCGGCAGCAGGTGGACGACAAGCGACCCGCGGCCGGCGCGGCGTCCGCCGCGCACCGCCCGGGTGAACTCGTCGCGGCGTCGCAGCCGCGCATGCGCCGCGAGCACGCCGCCTCCTCCGGTTCAGGCAGACAGGCGCGAGCGGCCCTTGAGGCGCCGGGCAGCGATGATGGCGCGGCCCGCGCGGGTGCGCATCCGCAACCGGAACCCGTGGGTCTTCGCGCGGCGGCGGTTGTTCGGCTGGAAGGTGCGCTTGCTCACGTCAAGGTCTCCGATACGACTGGCGGAAGGCTGCGGTGCGTCACCGCACGGTCTGGCGGCCCTGGACCTCGTTGGGAATGTCGACTCGGCCGACCCACCCGAGTAGCTGGACGGTGTTCCACAGAAGCCGACGTCCAGAGAAGGCCATAGACCGTGCCAGCGTACGCGACCCCTCTACCAGCGGCAAACGCGGCCCGGACGGCGGCGCGCGGGTCCGCCGGGCCGTTTTCAGGATCGCCCCAAGGTGTCCCACCACCCTGTGGACAACTCCTTGTTCGAAGTCCACAGCCGCTGTTAACCTGCCCGTTTGCTGGTGTTACGTCGCGGCCGGTCAGGTCGTTACCCGCCGGTCGCCTCCACCGACCGGACCTGATCTGATGGGCCTCGACCGCGACCTGCGGAAACGGCTTCGCGTGGGCATCCGGGGGGTGGCCCCGTGCGAGGAGCCACATCCTTATGCAGCAGCATGCACAGGGTGTGGAAACCGGTGTGGATACGTACGGCGCCGGTGGCGGCGTGCATCAGGGCAAGACCGGCAACGAGGGGGCACTGGTGACCGGGGAGAACCTCAACCTCGACGCAGTCTGGACAGCGGCAACGGACAGTCTCGCCGACGAGGCGTTGAGCCCCCAGCAGCGCGCCTGGCTCAGGCTGACCCGCCCGCTGGCCCTGGTCGAGGACACCGCCCTGCTCGCCGCGCCCAACCAGTTCGCCAAAGAGGCGTTCGAGAGCCGACTGCGGCAGGTGATCACCGACGCCATCTCCCGCCAGCTCGGCCGCCCGGTCAACGTGGCGGTCACCGTCCGGGTGCCGGTGGAGCAGCAGACGATGGAGCTGCGCGTCCTCGACCTCCCGCCGGCGGGCGACCCGTTCCAGACCACGCCCTACGCCCCCCGCCCGCAGGACCAGCCCGACTGGTACGGCCAGCCAGACGACGGCTACCGCCCGGACGGCTACCCGCCGGAGTCCCAGGACGGCGACGGCCACCGGTTCGGCCGGGTGGGCGGCTACGCACCGGGGGAGTCCGCGGCCACCGACGCCCAGGACGGGCACCACGCTCCGACCCCGGGCGACAACGGCCACGACGGCACGCGCGACGCAGGTTCCCCGGGCTACCCCGACGACCACTACCGCACCGAGCCCTACCCGTACGTCGACAAGCGGTCCGGTGCCTACGACGCGTTCGAGGTCGGCGCCACCCACGACACCCCGTACGACGGCGCCGGCCAGCAGCCCCGGTCCTACGGCGACGCCGGCCGCGGCGGCCGGGTCGTGGACATGCCCAGCCGCGGCACCGGACGGACCCGGCCGGCGGCCCGCCCCACCGAGCCGGCCCGGCTCAACCCGAA
The DNA here is from genome assembly GCA_963740255.1 of uncultured Actinomycetota bacterium. Classification (GTDB taxonomy): domain Bacteria; phylum Actinomycetota; class Actinomycetes; order Mycobacteriales; family Cryptosporangiaceae; genus CAVUDO01. The sequence goes on from CAVUDO010000005.1 coordinate 281,304, forward strand.
GTACACGTTCGAGACCTTCGTCATCGGCTCGTCCAACCGGTTCGCCCACGCCGCCGCGGTGGCGGTCGCCGAGGCGCCGGCCAAGGCCTACAACCCGCTGTTCGTCTACGGCGGCTCTGGGCTGGGCAAGACCCACCTGCTGCACGCGATCGGCCACTACGCCCAGCATCTGGGCAACGCCCGCACCGTGCGCTACGTCTCCACCGAGGAGTTCACCAACGACTTCATCAACTCCGTCCGGGACGACAAGACGCAGGCGTTCCAGCGCCGCTACCGCGACCTCGACATCCTGCTCGTCGACGACATCCAGTTCCTGGAGAGCCGCGAGCGGACGCAGGAGGAGTTCTTCCACACGTTCAACACCCTCCACAACGCCAACAAGCAGATCGTGATCTCCTCCGACCGCTCGCCCAAGCAGCTCTCGACGTTGGAGGAGCGGCTGCGGACGCGGTTCGAGTGGGGCCTGCTCACCGACATCCAGCCGCCCGACCTGGAGACCCGGATCGCGATCCTGCGCAAGAAGGCGGCCCAGGAACGCCTGGCCGCGCCGCCGGAGGTGCTGGAGTTCATCGCCAGCAAGATCCAGTCCAACATCCGCGAGCTCGAGGGCGCGCTGATCCGGGTGACGGCGTTCGCCAGCCTCAACCGGCAGCCGGTGGACGTGGGCCTGGCCGAGGTGGTCCTCAAGGACCTCATCCCCGAGGGCGGCGGGCCCGAGATCACCGCGGCCGCCATCATGGCCGCCACCGCGGAGTACTTCAGCCTCTCGATGGACGACCTGTGCGGCCAGTCCCGGTCCCGGCTGCTGGTGAACGCCCGGCAGGTGGCCATGTACCTCTGCCGCGAGCTCACCGACCTCTCGCTGCCCCGGATCGGCCAGGCCTTCGGCAACCGCGACCACACCACGGTGATGCACGCCGACCGCAAGATCCGTCAGATGATGGCTGAGAAGCGGTCGCTGTACAACCAGATCGCCGAGCTGACGAACCGGATCAAACAGCGCGCCCAGGCCTGACCGGGCATTCCCCGACACGTTCGGCGGAAACACGCTGTGAAGCTGGTTAACTACTTTCCGCTTTGTCCTTCCTTGTCCATCGACGCCGTGTCGTCGGTGCACAGGCTGGGGAAAACTCTGTGGACAACCCGGGGGTTGCCTGGGGTGAACCTGTGGGCGCCGCTGTGGTCGGCCTGTGCATACCAGGGGACAACCGGGCGGCGTCCACAGCGCACGCTGCCCGTCCCCCGCCGGCCACACACGGCGTCCACATGCCCATTCAGGCTCCGACCAGCCAGGACAGCGTTCGTCCCCCGTTTCCACAACACCTACTACTACGACGAGACGTATATCTGGGAAGTCAATGAACGGCAGTAGGTGCTGGGGAAGGTGGGGACAGACCGATCCGAGCGCACTGGACCCCCGATGCCCGTGGTGTGCGGCCGCTGGCGGCGACCGCGGTGTCGCGTCGGGAACGACATCGCGATACCGGCCGACCAACGCCCCCGTTGGTCAGACCGGCGGGGTACCGTCGGCTCCCCGGCCGAACTTCCGCACACCGGCCCGTCCGTAGAGTCCGTCCTCACCAGGCACCACCGCTGCCCGCAGCAGCCGGCACCAGACACACCGCAGGAGGCGAGGAATGAAGTTCCGGGTCGAGCGCGAGTCACTCGCGGACGCCGTCGCGTGGACCGCCAAGAGCCTGCCTGCCCGCCCGCCGGTGCCAGTGCTCGCCGGCGTGCTGCTCGACACGTCGAACGACCGGCTCACGGTGTCCGGGTTCGACTACGAGGTGTCCAGCCAGATGGGCGTCGACGTCTCCACCGAGGCACCCGGCCGGGTGCTGGTGTCCGGACGGCTGCTCGCCGAGATCACCCGGGCGCTGCCGCACCATCCGGTGCAGATCGAGGTCGAGGGCGCCCGGGCCGAGATCACCTGCGGCACGGCCCGGTTCACGCTCCCCACCATGCCGGTGGAGGACTACCCGACGCTGCCGGAGATGCCGTCGGTAGCCGGCGCCGTGGACGCCGACGAGTTCGCGGCCGCGGTCGACCAGGTGGTGGTCGCCGCCGGCCGGGACGACACGCTGCCGGTGCTCACCGGCGTCCGGGTCGAGATGGAGGGCGACCGCCTCACCATGCTCGCCACCGACCGGTACCGGCTCGCCGTGCGCGAGCTGACCTGGCGGCCGGGCGAGACCGACGCCAGCCGCAGCGCCCTGGTGCCGGCGCGGACGCTGTCCGACACCGCCCGGGCGATGGGCGGCAGCGGCCAGGACGTGACGATCGCGCTGAGCCAGGGCGGGGTCGGCGAGGGCCTGGTCGGGTTCTCCGGTGCGGGTCGCCGCACCACCACCCGGCTGCTCGACGGCGACTTCCCCAAGGTGCGCTCGCTGTTCCCCGACACCCACGCCGCCCAGGCCAGGGTGCCCGCCGCCGCGATGACCGAGGTCGTGAAGCGCATCTCGCTGGTGGCCGACCGCAACACCCCGGTGCGGCTGAGCTTCACCGAGGGCCTGCTCACCGTGGAGGCCGGCGGCAGTGACGACGCCCGGGCCTCGGAGTCGATGGACGCCGCCTACTCCGGCGAGGAGCTGCAGATCGCGTTCAACCCCCAGTTCCTGCTCGACGGGCTGAAGGCGATCAACGCCGAGCTGGCGGTGCTGTCGTTCACCACCGCCACGAAGCCGGCGGTGCTCACCGGTGAGGCGGCCGATGCCGAGTCCAAGCCGGTGAACGAGAGCGCCTACCGCTACCTGCTGATGCCCGTGCGGGTCTCGCACTGACAGCCCTGGCCGGGTGGTGTCGGCCGGCAGCGTGAAACGCCGCATCGGGGTGCCCCGCGCCGGCCCGCGTGCCGGTGGAGAGAATCGAGCCCGGGGTGCCGGGCGAAGTGTCCTGCCCGACCGGGGAGAATCGATCCGCGCGCCGCTGCCACGGCGTCCCGCCGGGGGCACGCCACCAGGACAGGAGAGCACCTCATGGAGATCGGCCTGATCGGTCTGGGCAAGATGGGCGGCAACATGCGCGAGCGGCTGCGCGCCGCCGGCCACACCGTCATCGGCTTCGACCACAACCATGAGATCAGCGACGTCGGCAGCCTGGCCGAGCTGGTGGACGCGTTCGCCAGCACCCCGCGGGTGGTGTGGGTGATGGTTCCCTCCGGGGAGCCGACCCGGACCACCGTGACCGAGCTCGGCGCCCTGCTCGCCCCCGGCGACGTCATCGTCGACGGCGGCAACTCCCGCTACACCGACGACCGGGTGCACGCCCAGGCGTTGGCCGAGAAGGGCGTCGGCTATCTCGACGTCGGGGTCTCCGGCGGGGTGTGGGGCCTGAAGAACGGCTACGCGCTGATGGTCGGCGGGTCGGCCGAGGACGTGGCGAAGGTTCAGCCGGTCTTCGACGCGCTCAAGCCGGCGGGCGATTCCGGATTCGTGCACGCGGGGCCGGCGGGTGCCGGGCACTTTGCCAAGATGGTCCACAATGGAATCGAGTACGGCCTGATGCAGGCCTACGCGGAGGGCTACGAACTGCTTGCGGCGGCCGACGTGGTCGAGGACGTCACCGGTGTGCTCAAGAGCTGGACGCACGGCACGGTGGTGCGCTCCTGGCTGCTCGACCTGCTGGTGCTGGCGCTGGAGGAAGACCCCGCGCTGGAGGCGATCGCCGGCTACGTGAACGACTCCGGCGAGGGCCGGTGGACGATCGAAGAGGCGATCGACCGCTCGGTGCCCGTGCCGGTGATCAGCGCCGCGCTGTTCGCCCGGTTCTCCTCCCGGCAGGACGACTCGCCGGCGATGAAGGCCGTCGCGGCGCTGCGCAACCAGTTCGGCGGCCACGCGGTCACCAAGGCCACGGCCCGGGCCGCCGCCGCGATCGCCGAGGGCGCCGGCGGACCAGGCCCCACCACCGACACCTGACCCCGGCCCCATCGATCCCCTGTGAGGTGACCCGTGCACGTCCGGCACCTCGCGCTGGTCGACTTCCGCAGCTACCCCGCCATCTCGCTCGACCTCGAGCCCGGACCGAGCGTGCTGGTCGGCCCCAACGGCCATGGCAAGACCAACCTGGTCGAGGCCATCGGCTACGTCGCGACGCTCGGCAGCCACCGGGTGGCCACCGACGCGCCCCTGGTGCGGCACGGGGCGACCTCGGCGGTGGTGCGGTGCGCGGTCGTCCAGGACGCGCGCGAGCTGCTGGTGGAGGTCGAGATCGTCCCCGGCAAGGCCAACCGGGCCCGGCTGAACCGGTCGCCGGTGTCCCGGCCGCGCGACGTGCTCGGTGCCCTGCGCACGGTGTTGTTCGCGCCGGAGGACCTGGCGCTGGTCCGCGGCGACCCGTCCGAACGCCGACGCTTCGTCGACGACCTGCTGGTGGCCCGGTCGCCCCGGTACGCCGCCGTGCGGGCCGACTACGACCGGGTGCTGCGGCAACGCAACGCGCTGCTGAAGACCGCGTCGGTGGCCCGGCGGGCCCAGCGCGGCGGCGCGGACTCCACCGACCTGCGCACGCTGGACGTCTGGGACGGCCACCTGGCCGGGCACGGTGCCGAGCTGCTGTCCGGACGGATCGCGGCCCTGGCCGCGCTGGCGCCCTATGTCGAGAAGGCCTACGACGCGGTCGCGGCCGGCCGCGGCCGGGCCCGGCTCGGGTACGCGTCGTCGCTGGCCGAGGGCGACCCCGTCGCGCTGTCCGAACTGTCCGCCGACCGCGAGGTGCTGGTGGCCCAGCTGCTGGAAGGCTTCGCCCGGGTGCGTCCGCAGGAGGTCGACCGCGGCGTGACGCTGGTCGGCCCGCACCGCGACGACCTGGTGCTGATGCTCGGCGACCTGCCCGCCAAGGGCTACGCCAGCCACGGCGAGTCGTGGTCGTACGCCCTGGCGCTGCGGCTGGCCAGCTACGACCTGCTCTGCTCCGACGGCGGCGAGCCGGTGCTGATCCTCGACGACGTGTTCGCGGAGCTGGACACCGGCCGCCGCGAGCGCTTGGCTGAGCTGGTGGGACAAGCCACCCAGCCGCTGGTCACCGCCGCCGTCGCCGCCGACGTGCCGGAGGCGCTGCAGGGCGCCCGGTTCGACGTCGCCGCCGGGGAGGTCCGCCGTGTCCGATGACGATGGTCCGCCGCGGCGCGGGGAACGGTCGGGCGAGCTGGGTGGGGCCGGACGGCAGGACGCGGTGGGCCGGGCCGCGGTGCCCGCGGCAGTGCCGGAGCCGCCGGCATCCGCCGGCGAACCGGCAGGCGCGCCGCCCGCGCCGCCCGCCGCCGAGCTCGCCGCGTCCGCCGCGGTGCCGGCCGCCCGGGGTCCGCAGCTGGCCCGGGCTGCGCTGGAGGCCGCGCGCGCGACCGGCCGCAGCCACAGCGCCAAGACCCGCGACCCGGGAAGCGGCCAGAGCCTGCGCCGCCGCCGCTGGAGCGGTGCCGGCGCCGACCCGCGCGATCCGCAGCTACTGGGCGGCCTGGTGCGGAGGATGGTGCGCGACCGCGGCTGGGAGAAGACCGCGGCCGACGCCCGGGTGCTCGGGGACTGGCCGGCCCTGGTCGGCGCCGACATCGCGGCGAAGTGCGCTCCGGTGGGTCTGCGCGATGGCGAGTTGACCCTGCAGGCCGAGTCCACGGCCTGGGCCACCCAGCTCCGGCTGCTCGCGCCACGGCTGCTCGCCACCCTTGCCGGCGAACTGGGTGCCGGCGTGGTGAAGCGGATCCACGTCCACGGGCCGAGCGGCCCGAGCTGGAAACGCGGACGCCTGGCCGTCCGCGGCCGCGGCCCCCGCGACACCTACGGCTGACCCCGCTTCGACGAACAGGAGATGGGACGGCCGACCCTCGGTCCACTTAGGCGGGTTGACGCTGGCTAGGGTGGCCCGGTGTCGCAGTCGATTCTGGTCAAGGCCGCCGTGCTGCGGTCGCTACGGGACGCGGAGGCGTACGTCGAGAGCCTGGCGGCACTGCGCCGGCAGGTCCACGCCGAGGTCGCAGTGGTGACCAGGGAGGCCGGCGGCAGCGCGAGCGGCACCGACCGACGGGCGGTGGCCGAACTGCACGCCGCTGTGGCAGAACTCGACGGACTGATCGGCGGCGTGCGGCGGGCCGTGGCGGACGGCCGCCGGTTCGCCGACGCCCTCTAGGGCTGGAGGAGGGACGTGGCGTCAGACCTGGAGGCGATCGCCGCCCGGATCCGCGCGCTCGCCGCCCGGGCCGACCAGCACCGGGCCGACCTGCCGCGGATCGGTGCCGGCCTGCGTTCCGCCGCCCACGCCATCGCCGCGGTGAGCCATCCGGGCGCCCTCGGCCCAGGCGCCCCGAGCCCGGACCACGTGATCGCCCAGTTGCTCCAGGTCGCCCGCACCACCCCCGACGCCGTGGCCAAACTGCACACCGCGGCCTCCACCCTGCGCACCTTCGCCGACTCCCTCGCCACCGGCGCCACGACCGCGAGGTCGACGGACACCCGCCCGAGCGTCGCGGCCTCGAGCGGCTTCGCCGCCCCTGCCGCTTCCGAATCAGACGTCGCCACGGGCCCCGAGGCGGTGGCCGCGGAACCCGGCCGCCCCGGGCCGTCGGGCACGCACGTGGCCGAAGAACGCCCGAGCGAGGAAGAACGCCGGGAGAATTCCGACACCGACAACGCGACCTGAGGACGGGGACAACGCGCAGGGTCGGGCACGGGATCCCGGCGACCCCGTGCCCGACCCCCAGCCCCCGATCCAGCGCCACGCGATCAGCCCAGCGGCGTAGGCGTCGAGGTATGGCGACCCGGGGACGCCGCGTCGACGGCGGGCGGGCGGGCCGGTCGGCCGTCCGAGCCGGGGTGGGGCGGTAGCGTTGAGCGCCGGGGGCCCGGCCAGGACCCGCTGAAGGCCCACCGGGGCACTCTTCCCGTATAGGGACCCACGCGACCGGGGGTCCGAACGGCTCAGCGGGCATTCAGCCCGTGCCAATGCCGCCTCCTGCTCGCCCGACTCGGTAGACTTCACACCGAACCCCCCGCGTACGGGTACTCACCTTCCCGCTGGAGCGCTCGAGCAGAGCGTCGAGCCGGCATGCCGGTACGCCCTGACCCCGCCGACGCCTCGGCGGAGAGAGCAGCTGAGGCCAACCCCGTGGCAGCCAAGAAAAAGGACGAGTACGGCGCGAGTTCGATCACGGTTCTGGAGGGCCTGGACGCGGTCCGCAAGCGGCCCGCGATGTACATCGGCTCCACCGGCGAGCGCGGCCTGCACCACCTGGTGTGGGAGGTCATCGACAACGCGGTCGACGAGGCGCTGGCCGGCTACTGCGACACCGTCGAGGTGACCCTGCTCGCCGACGGCGGCGTCCGGGTGAAGGACAACGGCCGCGGCATCCCGGTCGACATGCACCCGATCGAGAAGAAGCCCGCGGTCGAGGTGGTGCTGACCGTGCTGCACGCCGGCGGCAAGTTCGACGGCAAGGCGTACGCCGTCTCCGGTGGCCTGCACGGCGTCGGCGTCTCGGTCGTGAACGCGCTCTCGGTCAGCCTCGAGGTCGAGATCCACAAGGACGGCCGGATCTGGTTCCAGCGCTACGAGAAGTCCAAGCCGGCGATGAAGCTCGAGCGGCGCGGCACCACCTCCCGGCACGGCTCCACCGTCACGTTCTGGGCCGACCCGGCGATCTTCGAGACCACCGAGTACAACTTCGAGACGATCCGGCGCCGCATGCAGGAGATGGCCTTCCTCAACCGCGGCCTCACGATGGTGCTGCGCGACGAGCGCGCGAGCCACGAGGTCGCCGGCGTGGAGGACGCGCCGAAGGAGATCGTCTTCCAGTACAAGGGCGGCATCGCCGACTACGTGCGTTTCCTCAACGCGGCCAAGTCGGCCATCCACAAGTCGGTGATCGAGTTCGCCGGCGAGGGCGACGGGCACACGGTCGAGGTCGCGATGCAGTGGAACGAGAGCTACGGCGAATCGATCCACTCCTTCGCCAACACGATCAACACGCACGAGGGAGGCACCCACGACGAGGGTTTCCGCACCTCGCTGACCAGCATCGTCAACCGGTACGCCAAGGAGAAGAAGCTGCTTCCGCGCAGCGACGACAACCTCACCGGCGACGACATCCGGGAGGGCCTGGCCGCGATCGTCAGCGTCAAGATCCGCAACCCGCAGTTCGAGGGCCAGACGAAGACCAAGCTCGGCAACACCGAGGTGAAGTCGTTCGTGCAGAAGGTCTGCAACGAGTGGCTCAACGACTGGTTCGAGCGCAACCCGTCCGAGGCGAAGACGATCGTCCAGAAGGCCTCGGCCGCGGCCCGGGCCCGGATCGCCGCGCAGACCGCCCGCAAGCTCGCCCGCCGCAAGTCCGCATTGGACTCCAACTCGATGCCGGGCAAGCTGGCCGACTGCCAGTCCTCCGACCCGCGCGAGTGCGAGCTGTTCATCGTCGAGGGCGACTCGGCCGGCGGCTCGGCCAAGCAGGGCCGCGACCCGCGGATCCAGGCGATCCTGCCGATCCGCGGCAAGATCCTCAACGTCGAGAAGGCCCGCATCGACCGGGTGCTCAAGAACAACGAGGTGCAGGCGCTGATCACCGCGCTGGGCACCGGCATCCACGACGAGTTCGACATCGAGAAGCTGCGCTACCACAAGGTCGTGCTGATGGCCGACGCCGACGTGGACGGCCAGCACATCACCACGCTGCTGCTCACCCTGCTGTTCCGCTTCATGCGCCAGCTCGTCGAGGGCGGGTACGTCTACCTCGCCCAGCCGCCGCTCTACAAGATCAAGTGGAACAAGAAGGGCGACGACGTCCAGTACGCCTTCTCCGACCGCGAACGCGACGGGCTGATCCGGCTGCGCCAGGAGAAGAACCCCAAGGCCAAGCCGGACGACATCCAGCGCAACAAGGGTCTCGGCGAGATGAACTACCCCGAACTGTGGGAAACAACCATGAACCCGGGCAGCCGCACCCTGCTCCGGGTCACGCTGGACGACGCCGCCACCGCCGACGAGATGTTCAGCGTCCTGATGGGGGAGAACGTCGAGGCGCGGCGGGCGTTCATCCAGCGCAACGCGAAAGACGTGCGGTTCCTGGACATCTAGTGGCGGCCCGTTTCCGTGGTCACGGCCCAGAGTTGTCCACAATGTTCACAGAGTCATCCACATGAGGTCCGACAAATTAGGGCAAAAGAATCACCATGTGGCGTAGATATCCCCACCGGAAGGTAGATGTGACCGAGCGCAGCGAGGGAACCCGAGGACATGACGTCCGCCTCGGGTCCACTGCGGGCGGTCGCGTCACCGAGCGCAGCGAGGACACCGGAGCACAGTGACTGAGACGACCACCCCGCCGCCCGCCGACCGCGTCGAGCCCGTTGGGCTCGAGGTCGAGATGCAGCGCAGTTACCTCGACTATGCGATGAGCGTCATCGTCGGCCGTGCTCTGCCTGACGTCCGCGACGGCCTCAAGCCGGTGCACCGCAAGATCCTCTACGGCATGTTCGACGGGGGCTACCGCCCCGACCGCGGGTATGTGAAGTGCTCCCGCGTGGTCGGCGACGTGATGGGCCAGTTCCACCCGCACGGCGACTCGGCCATCTACGACACGCTCGTCCGGATGGCCCAGCACTGGTCGCTGCGCCACCCCCTCATCGACGGCAACGGCAACTTCGGCTCCCCCGGCAACGATCCGGCCGCCGCCATGCGTTACTGTACCGATTCAGAAACTCTGATCAGAACCGCCCACGGGACCGTGCGGATCGGTGAGATCGTCGCGGACGCCGCCCCGAACTCCGACACCGAGATCGACCTGAAGGTGCTCGACCGCAACGGCGACCCGGTCCAGGCGTCGAAGCTCTTCCACTCCGGCGAACACGCGACCCTGCGCCTGCGCACCACCGAGGGGTACGAACTCACCGGCACCCACAACCACCCGGTGCTCTGCCTGGTCAACCTCCTCGGCGTGCCGACGCTGCTGTGGAAACTGCTGGAGGAGATCCAGCCCGGCGACCGCGTCGCCCTGCAGCGGGTGACCCCCGACGAGTTCGGCACCCCGATGATCGAGGATGTCGAGGCGGCCGTGCTCGCCGGCGCTTTCGTGGCCGAAGGCTGGGTCAGTGCACGGCGGGCCGGCTTCAACAACATCGATGAGGAGTACTTCGGCAGGGTCCTTGCGGCGTACGACGCCGTCGTCGGAGGGTCGCGCTACGTGGCCAGCCGTGTGATCGTGTCCGGCAGCACTCTCCTGGAACTCGACGTCCATAACCTCGGCCCACTCCGCAACAGCGTTCTCGCGGAGATGGAGGGCGTGCGCAGCGCGGAGAAGCGGGTGCCGGAATTCGTGTGGCACGCCGCCCCGGCGGTGAAGCGGGCGTTCCTCCAGTCGCTCTTCGAGGGCGACGGGTCGTGCTCGCTGCTGCCCCGCAACACCGTGCAGATCTCCTACTCCACCTGCAGTGAGCAACTCGCCAAGGACGTCCAGCAGCTCCTGCTGGAGTTCGGCGTGGTGTCCAAGCAGTGCCGGTACGAGCACGGCGAGATCAAGGTGGTTGTCACCAACCGGCGGGACGCGCGGATCTTCGCCGCCACGGTCGGCTTCCTCGGCCGCAAGCAGGCCAAACTCGTGGAGCTGCTGACCACGATCCCGACCGACAGCCGCGCCCTGAGCGACGACCATGTGCCGTTCCTCGCCGACTTCATCCGGGCCCACGGCGCGACCCGCTGGACCGAGCGCGACTGGCTGCGCCGGCACAACGTCGACCGGATCGAACGCTGGGAACGGCGTCGGGACGAGATCGCCGCGCGCATCACCGACCCGGACGTGCTGGCCGTGGCCGAGTCGGTCGCCGACGGGCGGTTCTACTACGCCGCGGTGGACACGATCACCGACGCCGGCGTCCGGCCGGTCTACTCGATCCGGGTCGACACCGACGACCACGCGTTCGTCAGCAACGGTTTCGTCAGTCACAACACCGAATGTCGGCTTCATCCCCTTGCGATGGAGATGCTCCGGGACATCGAAGAGGAGACCGTCGACTTCGTCCCGAACTACGACGGGCGGGCCACCGAGCCGACGATCCTGCCGGCGCGGTTCCCCAACCTGCTGGTGAACGGCTCGACCGGCATCGCCGTCGGCATGGCCACCAACATCCCGCCGCACAACCTGCGCGAGGTCGCCTCCGGCGTCCAGTGGTGCCTCGACCACCCCGAGGCCACCGAGGAGGAGGCCCTCGAAGCGCTGATGGAGCTGGTCAAGGGGCCGGACTTCCCGACCGCCGGGCTGATCGTCGGCTCGGACGGCATCGCCGAGGCCTACCGCACCGGCCGCGGGCTGGTCCGGATGCGCGCCATCGTCGAGGTGGAGGAGGACCGCAAGGGCCGGCAGATGCTCGTGGTCACCGAGCTGCCGTACATGGTCAACCCCGACAACCTGGCCGAGCGCATCGCCGACCTGGTCAAGGAGGGCAAGCTCGCCGGCATCGCCGACATCCGGGACGAGTCCTCCGGCCGCACCGGCCAGCGCCTGGTCGTCGTGCTCAAGCGCGACGCCGTGGCCAAGGTGGTGCTCAACAACCTCTACAAGCACACCCAGCTGCAGGACTCGTTCGGCGTCAACATGCTGGCCATCGTGGACGGCGTCCCGCGCACGCTGAACCTGGCCCAGATGCTGCGGTACTACGTCACGCACCAGATCGAGGTCATCGTCCGGCGCACCCGCTACCGGCTGCGCAAGAAGGAGGAGCGGGCCCACATCCTGCGCGGCTACCTCAAGGCGCTGGACGCCCTGGACGAGGTGATCGCGCTGATCCGGGCCTCGGACACCGTCGAGGTGGCCCGCACCGGCCTGATGGGCCTGCTGGAGATCGACGAGATCCAGGCCACCGCGATCCTGGACATGCAGCTGCGGCGGCTGGCCGCGCTGGAACGCCAGAAGATCCTGGACGAGTACACCCAGATCATGGCCGAGATCGCCGAGCTGGAGGCGATCCTGGCCAGCGACCAGCGGCAACGCGAGATCGTCGGCTCCGAGCTGGCCGAGATTGTGGAGAAGCACGGCGACGACCGGCGCACCAGGATTGTCCCCTACGACGGCGACGTGTCGATGGAGGACCTGATCGCCGAGGAGCCGGTGGTCGTCACGATCACCCGCACCGGCTATGCCAAGCGCACCAAGGTCGACCTCTACCGTTCCCAGCGGCGCGGCGGCAAGGGCGTCCAGGGCGCCCCGCTCAAGCAGGACGACATCGTCGGCCACTTCTTCGTGTGCTCGACGCACGACTGGATTCTGTTCTTCACCAACAAGGGCCGGGTCTACCGGGTCAAGGCGTACGAGCTGCCCGAGGTCAACCGCACCGCGCGCGGCCAGCACGTGGCCAACCTGCTGGCGTTCCAGCCCGACGAACGCATCGCCCAGGTGATCGAGATCCGCGACTACACCGTCGCGCCCTACCTGGTGCTGGCCACCCGCAACGGCCTGGTGAAGAAGACCAAGCTCACCGACTTCGACTCCAACCGACAGGGTGGCGTCATCGGCATCAACCTCCGCGACGACGACGAGGTGGTCGGCGCCGCGCTGATCAGCGAGTCCGACGACCTCCTGCTGGTGAGCAAGAACGCCCAGGCGATCCGGTTCCACGCCAACGACGAGGCGCTGCGTCCGATGGGCCGGGCCACCTCCGGCGTGATCGGCATGCGCTTCACCGGCCAGGACGCGCTGCTGTCGATGGAGGTGGTCCGCGAGGGCATGGACGTGCTGGTCGCCACGCACGGCGGTTTCGCCAAGCGGACGCCGATCGAGGAGTATCCGGTGCAAGGGCGTGGCGGCAAGGGCGTCGTCACTGCGAGAATCGTGCTCAAGAGGGGCGGGCTGATCGGAGCACTTGCGGTCGTCCCGGATGATGAGCTGTTCGCGATCACCTCCAATGGCGGTGTGATCCGAACTCCGGTGAAGCCCGTGCGGCGGACCAGGGATCGGAACACCATGGGGGTGAAGCTGATCGAGCTCCCGGCGGGAGTGACACTGGTGGCGATCGCTCGCAACGCGGACGAACCTGACGGGCAGGACGAGTGATGACTGATCCGAACAGCACCGACGGTGCTTCGGCGGGACGCGCGACGGTCGGCAAGGCCAGCGTGGGCCGCGCGACCGTCGGTATGCCGGCTGCGCCGGACTCCCCACCCAACGGGTCGGTGAGTCCTCCCGGCGCGTCGACGGGGGCAGCCGCGCCGACCATGCCGGGCCAGTTCACGCCGTCCTCGACGATGCCGGCCGCCCCACCGCCGAGCAGTCCCGCCCCCCCGTCCACGCCGCGCCCGGGGCAGAACGGTGGACGCCTGTCCGACCCGGGTGGCTCGGCGCCCTCGTTCGTGCCGCCCGGCTCGGGCGGCCAGACCAAGGCCCCACCCGGCGCCGGCGCCGGAACGGCCCGGGTGGGCGCTCCGCAGACGGGCGCACCGGGTGCTCCCGGCGGGTTCGGCGGACCGGGTGGGCTCGGCGGGCCAGGTGGGCTTGGCGGCGCCGAACGCGGGCCGGGTGCAGGTCGGCGAGGCCGTCCGTTCGGCCCGGCAGACGGTGTCGGCCGCGGCCTCGCGCGGACCCCGCCGGGCGCGGCTTCAGCTCAAGCGGATCGACCCGTGGTCGGTGATGAAGTTCTCGTTCGCGGTGTCGCTGGTGATGTTCATCGCCGTGATGGTGGCGACCGCGATCCTCTACATGGTGCTCGGCGCCCTGGGCGTGTGGGACAGCGTGAACGCGTCCGTCGGCTCGATCACCGGCGGCACGGACGGCGCCGCGGGCAGCGGTTTCCAGCTGACGGCGAAGGGCGTGATCGGCGGCTCGGCGCTGTTCGGTGCGGTCAACATGGTGCTGTTCACCGCCCTGGCGACGCTCGGCGCGTTCATCTACAACGTCTGCGCCGACCTCGTCGGAGGCATCGAGGTCACCCTCGCCGAGCGGAACTGACCCCGCCGCCCGCGGTCTCTCCAGGCCGCCGGACACGGCCGATGTCCGTTTTGGGGAGGCGGTGCGGCTAGGGTAATCTTTGGCTTCCGCTCCGGGGCTATAGCTCAGTCGGTTAGAGCGCATCGCTGATAACGATGAGGTCGCTGGTTCGATTCCAGCTAGCCCCACTCCGGTTGGTCGCACCGCCCGCCGCTCGACGGGCGGACCTGGAGGGGGAAACGCACACGATGTGGAAGAAGATCCTGCTGTTGGTGGTTGTCGCCGGTGCGGCGGCCGTCGTGGCGAAGAAGATGAAGGACGCCAGCGACGAGCGTGAGCTCTGGCACGAGGCGACCACCGCACCCGACCTCCGCTGAGGTCGTAGGCGCTGCCGGAGCGGTCCCACCGGGCGGGCTGGCAGCGCGAGGGGACGTAGCTCAAGTGGTAGAGCACCGCCTTTGCAAGGCGGGGGTTAGGGGTTCGAGTCCCCTCGTCTCCACCAGCACTTATGACGCTAAGTAGCGGCCAGAGTGTAGCCAGTTCTGTAGCCAAGAGGGCCGACATCAGGCACCCCCGAGCGCGCGGTCGATCGACTCAGCAGCGGTCCGAGCCCGTGACGGCAGCACATGCCCGTACGTGTCGGCGGTCAACCGCATCGTTGAGTGCCCGAGCAGTTCCATCACCGTGCGCATCTCCTCGCCCTGGTCGAGGAGGAAGGTGGCGAACGCATGACGGAGGTCGTGAAGGTGTAGCCAATCCAGGCCAGCGGCGCTCCGCAGCTCGCCGAAGCGCCGATTGACGTTGCGTGGCTCCAGGGGCGTGCCGATTGTCGAGGCGAACACCAGATTGCGGTCCTTCCAGGTCGAGCCGCAGGCGAGCCGGTCCGTCGCCTGTCGAACTCGTTGCCGTTCCAGCGCCTTCACGGACAGCGCAGACAGTGGAAGGGGCCGGGCTGACCGATGTGTCTTCGGCTCCACGAACTGGAGCTGCCCTTCGACCCGTTGGAGCGCCTGTCGAACTCGCAGGGCACAACCGACGAGATCGACGTCGGCCCACCGAAGGCCAAGCAGCTCGCCGCGACGTAGACCGGTAGTGATTGCGAGAGTAAACAGAGGCCCGAGTCGGTCACGCTCGATCGAGATCATGAACGCCCGAGCCTCCTCGTAGGTCAAGGTCCGCCGTTCAGCGCGGGATAGGCTCGCCGGCCGTACCGCCTTTGCGACATTGCGAGGCACCAGGTCCATCCGTTCGGCGTCGGACAGGGCGGCGCGCAGCACGCCGTGGATCTTGATCAGTGATGCGGGCGACTGCCCCTTTCTGGTGGTAAGGAACCGTTGAATCTGCCTGGCGTTGAGCTTGTCGAGCTTCACCGTGCCAAGGCCAGGTACCAGGTGATTCACGATGGCCGCGCGGTACCGGCTCCGGGTGGACGGCCGGGTGCCGTCGTTGGCCTTCACATGGTCGATCCACTCAGTGAGCCAATCGGCCAGCGTGCGGGGAGGTGCCGACAGATCGACCCCGAGTTGAAGTCGCCGTTTCAGCTCGTCACGCTTCTTGATTGCAGCCTGCTCGGTCTTCCCGTACGCGACGCGACGGCATCGTTTTCCTTCGATCCAGCCGAGGTCGATGGCGGCAACCCACATGCCATCAGCACGCTTGTAGACCGCACCTTCTCCGTGCGCTCGACGGCGTTTCCCGGTCATGCCGCGTCCCGAAGCGAGGTCACGAATGCTTCGAGGGCGTTGGCCGGGATGCGCCGACACTTGCCGATCTTCACGGAGCCGAGCTGGCCGCCGGCCATTAGCTCGTACACCTTGCTTCGTCCGACCCCCAGGGCCTTGGCAGCCTCGATGGCGGTCAACAGCAGCTTTTCCATGATCGTCGCTTTCTCGTTCGAGGTGAGTCACGCGGGCGGAAGTGGTGCGGCTGTCTAAGAACGGATGGGTTGGTGGGCGCGGGCGTTGTTGGCGGCGAGTTGGGCGAGGTGGGCGTCGCCGTTGGTGAGCCATCCGGAGCCGGCGTATTGCCAGTTCCCGACGACGAGGGTCGTTTCGGTGTCGTCGGTGGCCCGGAGGTCGGCGGGGTCCAGGGCGGTGGGAGTTGCGGCCCGGTCGGCGTCGGCGGGGTCGCCGGTGTGTGGGCGGGGGCGGCGGGCAGCGCGGATCGCGCCGAGGGTGGTGGAGTACGCGCGGCTTTTGGTGGAGAAGTGGCCGCCGAAGCCGAGCATGTGTGCCCAGCGGCGTAGCCGTGCATAGGGTCGCTCCGCGACGGGATCTTCGCTTTCGCAGACGGGCCGTGGGGCGGGGCGCGGGCCGGCGGGGAGCGCCGGGAGCACGGCGTCGCGGTCGGCCAGGCGGGGCAGCGGTGTGCCGTTGAGCCAGGACCGGGACGGCTCGACGGCGGGCACGGCAGAGGGGGTGTTGGGTCGGCCGAGGGTCCAGCAGGAGTCGATGAGCCGGCCGAGGTGGGTGGTGGGGTCGTCGTAGACCGCGATCGTGGCGGGGGTGATCCGGGAGGCGAGCAGGCCGGTGGTTTCGGTGCTCTTGGTGGCGTATTTGGCGAGGTAGCCGGCGACGTGGCGTTCGGTGAGGTGCGCGTCGGGCACGCCCTGGCGGACGACTCGGATGTCCGCGCTGGCGCGGTTGCCTTGGTTGCCCCAGGTGATCGGCCATCCGGCAGGCTGGTCGGGGTGCCCAGGTGTGGTGATGCCGGTGGTGGCGGCGGCGTGGGCGACGAGCTCGGCGAGGTGATCGGCGGTCAGGTGGGCGGGCGGGGCGGTGATCGCGGTCGGGTCGTCGGGGTTGTGGCCGTCGAGGCGGAACAGGGCGTGGAAGTGGACGACGCCGCGTCGTTGGTATTCAGCGACTTTGACGTAGCGGACCCGCAGCGGTACCCCGGCGGTGTGTGCGAGGCGTTTGGTGGCGCGGGTGAGCGCGATCATGGTCCGGGTCCAGAGGACGGGGGCGTAGGCGTTGAAGACGACTTGGTGGTCGTGGTCGTAGCAGTCCAGGCACAGCGGCTGGCCCAGGCAGGCATCGGCGGCGGTGTGGCGGGTGGTGCAGGACAGCGCGGCCCCGTGGGGGCAGGTGGGGCGGTCGCGGCGGGCGTGGCAGGGCTCGGGCGTGCAGGCGCAGCGGTTGCCGGTGGTGCAGTGGTGCCGGCGCACGATGCGGGTGTGGACGGGGCCGAAGGACGGCGCGGTGAGGGTCGCGAATACGGCCGGGTGCGACTGGACGGTGGTGGTGATGCCTTTGCCGCCGCGTAGGCCGGAGGCGATGAGGTGGTAGGTGTCCCACCGGTAGGTTTCGGCGCAGGCGGGGCAGAGCGAGGCCCGGCGGGTTCCGCAGGGTTTGTAGAGGACACCGTCGGGCAGGGTCGCGGTGTCGAACACGTCCACGGTGCGGCCGGCGGCGTCGAGGGTGGTGGAGGTGCCGTGTAGGCGGACGGGGCGGGTGCAGCCGCGGGCGCGGGCGGCGTGGTGCAGCCAGTCGGTGAGGCCGGGTGCGAGGGTCCGGGCCAGGACGCCGTGCGGGTCGGCGGTGGCGTGATCCGAGCCGGCGGCGGCGCGCAGCGTGGAGGCGACCCAGGCGATCTCGGCGTCTAGTTCGGGCACCTGATCCGGTGGGGCGTCAGCCCGGGCGGTGTGCAGGGTTTGGTGGTAGCCGCCCAGGCCGGTGGTGTCGTCTGGTTGAACCGCCCCGGGTTTGGTAGGGACTTCCTTTCGAGGAAGGATCGAGTCCATGCCGAAGCAGTATCCGAGAGAGGTCCGTGAGCGGGCGGTGCGCCTGGTGCGCGAGCATCGGGGGGAGTACGAGACGGAGTACGCGGCGATCCGGTCGATCGGCGCGAGGTGCGACATCGGGCCGGAGACGCTGCGTAAGTGGCTGCGTCAGGCCGAGGTCGACGCGGGTGCGCGGCCGGGGGTGTCCACTGAGGAGGCTGTGGAGGTTCGCCGGCTCAAGCGTGAGAACGCTGAGTTGCGGCGGGCGAATGAGATCCTGAAGGCGGCTTCGGCTTTCTTCGCGGCCGAGCTCGACCGGCCACTGGCGCGCTCGTGAGGTTCATCGACGACCACAAGATGAGGTTCGGAGGGGTTGAGCCGATCTGCCGGGTGCTGACCGAGCACGACGTGTGGATCGCCCCGAGTACCTACTACGCGGCCAAGAAGCGGCCCCTCTCGGCGCGGGCGGTGCGCGACGCGGAACTGGCCGGTCACATCGGGCGTATCCATGCCGCCAACTACGGCGTCTACGGTGCCCGCAAGGTGTGGCGTGAGCTGGCCCGTGAGGGCCACCCGGCGGCGCGGTGCACCGTGGAGCGGCTCATGGGCCAGTTGGGGCTTCGCGGTGTGGTCCGCGGCAAGAAGATCCGCACCACGGTGGCCGACCCCGGCCACGATCGGGCCACCGACCGCCTCGACCGCAACTTCAACGCCGACCGTCCTAACCGGACCTGGGTAGCTGACTTCACCCACGTCGCGGCCTGGTGCGGCGTGGTCTACGTGGCCTTCGTCGTGGACTGCTTCTCCCGGGCCATCGTGGGCTGGTCGGCCGCGACGAACAAGGCCACCCCCTTGGTCCTCAACGCCCTGGACATGGGCCTGTGGCGACGAGACCGAGCCGGTCGAACCATCGAGAAAGGACTCATTCATCACTCCGACGCCGGCAGCCAATACACCAGCTTCCGGTTCACCACCCACCTGCTCGACGCGGGCATCGATGCCTCCATCGGCAGCGTCGGTGACGCCTAGGACAACGCCCTCATGGAGTCCACCATCGGTCTCTACAAGACCGAGCTGATCAAGCCCCGCGGCCCGTGGCGCACCCTGGCCGATGTCGAGCTGGCCACCGCCGAATGGGTCGACTGGTACAACCACAAACGGCTGCACTCCGCGATCGGACACCTCCCACCGGCCGAGTACGAAGCCACCTACCACGCCACGAACCAGCCCCACGAGGCGGCTGGAGCCAACACCTGAAGTCTCCACCGAACCCGGGGCGGTTCAGGTTCGGGTGGGGTGAGGTTGTAGCCGGTGAGCCCGGAGAGCAGGTCCAGCGTGGACGCGGGCAACGCGGCGACCTGATCACGCAGCGGCCGAGAGTCCCGGGGTGCGGGTCGGGTCAGGGTTGCGGTGGTCACGATGGCTTCTTCTCCTCTCCGAGGCTCATCGACAGATCAGGGCAGGACGGGTCAGGACGGGTAGGACGGGGCGTGACCGTTCAGGACGGCCAGGACGGGTGTGGGACGGTCGTCCCGGACGGCGGCGAGGAGGTCTGAGGCCAGGGCGTTGGACACGCCGAGGGCGGCGCGGAGCGCGTCCCGGGTGATCGGGCGTCCCATCTCCACCAGGTGCGCGGCGGCGGCGTCGCGTGCCTGCTTGAGGAGTTCCGGAGCCAGCGCAGGACGCGGACCTGACGTGTCGTCCCGGACGGGCAGGACCGGGCCGGGACGGGTCCCGGTGTTGTCCCGGGCGGTCGGGACGGCGGGGGCGGTTTCGGGTCGGGCCGACGCGTCGAGGTGCGCGGGGGCCGGCGTGGCGGCCGGGGTGGTGAGGGTGAGCTTGATCAGGGTCAGGAACCCCAGCGCGGGCAGCGCGGACACGAACCAGCCAGACGGGGACGGTTCGGCCATCGCGCATTGCGCGGTCAGCGACACGGCGACGAACGCGAGGAGGACGAACAAGGCGTAGCCGGCCGGGCGGCCGTGGCGGCGGTTGGTCCGCACGACCAGGGCAGCCCCGAGGGGGATGAGTTCGGACACGACGGCGTTGGCCCACCCGAACCAGTCCGGGGTGCCCTCGGGCAGGTGGGTCATGGACCAGTCGTGCATGTGGGTGAACGACGCCGCGCCGGCCATCGCGCCGACGAGCAGCAGGATCACGACGAGGACGGCGGATTCCGACCGGGCCGAAGCAGGCCCAGCAGCCCCGGTTGCCGTGGTGGTCATGTCGGCACCTCCCAGCTGTCCCAGGTCTGGCCGGTGAGGTCGTGGGCGGCGGCGGGGTGTTCGTCGCGGACGTGCAGGAGTGGGTGGGTGTTGCCGGGGTCGGTGATCGGGTGGGCGTAGGGGTCGCAGACGAGTGCTCCGGACTCGGGGGCGATGTAGCCGGCCGGCCAGGTACAGAAGTCACACAGCAGTTCCGGGGCGCGCCGGGAACGCGGCGTCCGGCGCGGCAGGGCGGTTGTGGTCATGACGGGCCACCCCTTCCAAGGGCAGACAGGCGGTGTGAGTGGCTATTCGGCGGCGGTGGCCGGGTCGCCGGCCGTGGTGGCGGTGATCGGGTCGGTGGGTGCCGGCGGGCGGTGCCGCACGGTCGTCATGGACAGGTCGGCGATCTCGTCGTCGCTGATCCACGCGAACTTCATCCGATGCGGGGTTTGGCCCTCGGCGAGTAGCCAGCCGACGCCGCGTTGGGTGATCTCGATATCGGTGGCCGTGTAGCCACGTCGGGACCAGCCCTCCCCGAGGATCACGTCACTGGATGCGGTGGTCGTGGTGCGCAGGGCGCAGCGCATCGAGATCAGGTCCCGCAGCGAGGTCGGCACGACGTCGGAGGTGGGTCGTTGGGTCGCGAGGACGGGGATGATGCCGGCGGCACGGCCGCGGGCGACGATGTCGCGGCAGGCGGTGGCGAATGCTCCGCGTTGGTTGGAGGTGCCGACGACGGAGGTGTGGAACGCGAGTTCATCGATGCCGAGGACCCACAGCGCCAGGCCCTCACCCTCGGCGATCTCACGGGTCACCTTGCGGTTGACGCCGGGCAGGCGTTCGAGGAGTTCCAGGCGGCGGGTGATTTCGGCTCGGATGAGGTCGAGGACGCCGAGGGCGTCGGCGGGGTCGTCGTAGGCGGTCGCCAGGGCACGGTCGCGCCACGGTGCGGCCTGGACCCGGTTCGGGTCGATCAGCAGCAGGTGCGCGTCGGGAGACTTCGCCGCGTGCGACAGGATGGTTTGCATCGCCGAGGACTTACCGCCGCCTGGTTCGGCGCCGAACAGGATCGACCGTTCCACCATCGACACCCGGACCGGTTCGCCTTGCTCGTCGGTGCCCAAGTGGACCGGGTCCCACATCGAGAGGACGTCGGCGTCGAGGTCGGCCCAGGGGATCAGCAGGCCGGTGGTGAACGGGTCGCGGCGGATCACGTCCACAGCGACCAGGTGGGAGGCGTTCGGGTCGCGGGTGATGCGCATGTCCCGGCAGCGGGCCGCCGCGCGGAGTTCCTCGACGCGGGAGTCGAGCAGTTCCGCGGACTGACCAGGGCGACAGACCAGCGTCATCCGCTCCCCCACCGCCGACGAGCGAACGCGCTTGATCTTGGGCAGGCGGCCGGTGGAGTTGGCGAACCGCAGTTCAGCGAGGCCGGTGTGCAGCATCCGGCGGGACCGGCCCCGGGCATGCCAACCCAGCAGGAACCGGCGCGTGGACGGCACCGCGAAGAGCAGGCCCGCCATGCCGGCGAGGGGTGCCAGCGCCCACCGGGCGTCGTCGAGGACCCTCACACCGGCGACGTAGACGAGCAGCGACGCGGCGGCGGTGGTGGTGGTCTCGCGGTGGCGCCACCCGAACGCGCACAGCGCGACGATCCCGCCGCAGATGTCGGCGGTGATGCGGTAGGTGTCATAGAGCTTGGGGAACGTGCGGGCGAACCCGGTTGCGGTGTGGGTGTTCACCGACCGGGACCGCGCCGAGGAGGAGACCATCATCAGAACCACTTCCCGTCATAGCGACGCCCGGTAGAGCGCGGCGGGTCCAGGGCGAACAGGGCGTCTTGGTCGGTGCAGGACTCACACAGCGGTTCCGGGTCGATCTCCCGGGGCCGAAACGTGTGGTGACAGCCCGCGCAGACCCGGCGAGGCGTGGAAGCGCGGCGGGTCCGCGACGAGGCGTTCAGAAGGACCACCCACTGCGGCGGTAGTAGGCGGCGGTGTGCCGGGCATGCGCCGCGACGTCGGAGGGATCGGGGTCGCCGAAGTCACCAAACTCGGCGGACTCGACGGGGCCGCTGAGGTGGTCGAACAGTGCGGCCTTCTGCTCCCACCAGGCCGCCTTGTCCGCATCCGAGGCTCCGCGGGCCGGCATTGAACGCAGCAGGTCACGAATCTCGGCACGTTCGCTTCGGGGACGGTTGGACATGCTCACCACCCCCGACCAGCAGGAGAGCGGCGGAGGCGGGAGGTGGCGTGGCCCAACAGCGGGAACGAACCGGCGCAGTCATCGCAGAACTGCGAGCCGGCGGGTTTGTCCGCGGGCCAGTCACAGCCGTTGCACCAGCCCAGCGCGTAGCCCTCGTCACGACTGGCGGCACGACTGGCGGCACGACGGCGGGGCAGGGGTGGGGTAGACATGGTGTGCCCTCCTCACGACCCCTCGGGGTCGGGTGGCTCGGGTGAAGTGGAAAGACACGGGGGCGGGCGCGATCCTTAGCCGGGGTGCAGCCCGCCCCCGCGTCGTCTCAGGCGGTCAGCGTCAGACGCTCACCGGGTCGTTCTTCGTGGGCTTGGCCGAATGGCCATTCGAGGTGCCGGCCGAACCGGCCGGTGCGGCCATGCCGCGCGCGGTCAACGAGTACGCGACCTTGAACCGGCCCTTCATCACCTCCGTGCAGTACGGCTTGACCGTCAGGTGCTCGAACTCCACCGGCCGAAGACTCATCCCAGCCGGCAAACCCACCAACTCGGGCGGGGGCACCGGCTGGAACGGCGCGAGGATCTTGACCTTCACGGCCTTACTCGCACCCTTCGCGTCAGGGTCGTTGTCGAGCACCGTGACCTCCCACACCAGCAAGCCGGTGTCCGGGTCACTCTTCTGCTCACCACGCTTACCCTCAGCGAACTCGAACACCGGCGTGTCCCGCGTCAAGGAGTTGGCAGGATTTCGGTGGTTAGAAATGTCGGGGTGGTGGGGTCGGCCAGGCCCAGGTGGACCTGCTGGGGCCGGTTGAAGGCGATGGCCTCGTGCGGCCGGATCTCGTTGTACTCGCGCCGGTAGTCCTCGGTGTGCTTGGCGAGCATGAGCGCGTCGTCGATCTCGTCGATGTAGAGCCGTTCGTACTTGAGGGTGCCGAAGCCTCGTTCGCGGGAGCCGTTCTGCCCTGGTGACTTGACGCGGGTGCGGACGTGGGTCAGCTCGGGGTGGGCGGCGATGAACGCCTCGAACCGGATCGAGCGGAACGGGCCGCCGTTGTCGGTCACGATCGTGACCACCGGCAGCAACTCGCCGGTGTCGGCGTCGACCGTGGCCAGGTCGCTCAGCGGGTGGCCGAACAGGGCCTCGAAGTCGGCCAGCGCCAACTCCACGGCGGCGATCGCGTCGTGCTGGTTGGCCGTTGGGGAGACGTGGAAGGGATGCTCGTATTTCGACCAGTAGTCCCGGCAGCCGGCCAGGCGCCAGGTGCCGCCGGTGGTGGTCTCGAACTCGGAGAAGTCCAGCTGCCAGACCTGGTTGGGCGCGGTGGGTTCGATCGCGAACGCGGCCCTGCGGCGTTCGGCCAGCTTGCGGCGTTCCCGCTGGTAGGCCGCGGGCAGGATCAGGCCCTCGCCGCGCAGCAGCCGCAGGATCGTGGCCTCGGACACCACATGCCCGTCGTGGCGGACCATGGCCCAGATCTTGCGATGCCCCCACACCGGATGCGCCAGAGCGTGCCTGCGGGCCAGCACGGTAGCCGCGACCCGGGCCGGCCGCGGCCACGGCCCCTTGCTCGGTCGGCCGTCGCGGGCCTTGGCCTGCCACCGTCGCCAGGTCCGCTCGGGCATGTCGACCAACTGGCAGAACCTCGCGGTCGACATGCCCGCCTGAACGCGGATCACCTCGAGGTCCTCGAAGGGCCCAGCCGGCCCTCCGCCGACTTCTTCCAGACCCGGATCTCCACCGCGGCCTCACCCAACGCCTGGGTCAGCTCGGCCACCTCGGCCTCAAGCTGCTCCTCCCGGCTCGACGGCCCGGACCGGCCGGCCACCAACGCCGTCTTACCGGCCTCGAGGAACTCCGCCTTCCACCGGCCGATCGACTGCTCGGATACCTTCTCCCGCCGGGCCGCCTCGGCGATCGTCATCTCACCGGCCAGCACGCTCAACACGATCCGCGACTTCTTTTCCGCCGGGATCGACGGGGGTCTTCCCATCGTCTGACTCTCCAATCAGGACCTACTCAACGGCCCTGCCACAAAGTCTGACGCGCGACAGGCGACACCTCCGACGCCACCAACGCCCCGTGAGCGAACACCAGATCGTGATGCACCGGGATCGACGGATTCCGCAACATGGGTTCCTCCTTGACTGGTCCGGCGCATGACCGGAACTTGATGGCTTGTTGGGTTGTACCGACAACTTATCAGACCTGTCTGGCAGGGTCAACAGTTGTTAGCCTGTAGGTACAAACTCCGAGGTCAGAGAGGGCCAATGAGCCTGAACCCGGCCGATCCGCGGCCGCTCTACCAGCAACTCGCCGCGTTGCTACGCGGTCAGATCCACCGCGGCGACCTGGCGCCAGGCGACCGCGTGCCCACTGAGGGCGAGCTAGCTGAGACGTACTCCACCAGCCGAAACACGGTGCGCCTGGCGCTGAACGCGCTCCGGGTGGAGGGATTGATCGACTCCCACCAGGGCCGGGGGAGCTTCGTGCGAACCGCACCGCCGATGAAGTACTACGCCTCGCTCACCGGATCCCGGAAGAAGCGCCTTGAGGCAGATCGGCGGCAAGACACGTTCAGCCAGCAGGCGGCCGCGCAAGGCAAGCACGCCCACACCGTGAGCACGGTGGAGGTGCTTCCGGCGGTGGGGGAGGTGGCAGCACGCCTCGCGCTGGAAGACGGACGGCAGGTCGCCGTCCGACGCCGTGTCCAGTACGCCGATGATGAGCCGGTCCAGCTGGGGGACAGCTACTACCCGCTAGAGATCGTGCAAGACAGCCCGATCATGAACGAGGCCGACGTGCAGCAGGGCACCGACCAGGTTCTCGAAGACCTCGGACACACACCGACGCGCTACGAGGATGAGATTACCTGGCGAATGCCGACCGCCGATGAAGCCACCAAGCTCCGTCTGTCGCCAGGAGTTCCAGTCGGCCGGCTCTGCCGCACGACCTTCGATCAGAACGAGTACCCCGTCGAGATCTACGACGTGCTCTTGCCGGCCGATAGGCACGTGTTGTTCTACGAGGTGTCGGCCGAGTGAACCTCGTCCCGGTCACCCTCAAAGGCCAACGCGTTCGGCTGGAACCGCTTGGCCGTGAGCACGCCGCCGACCTCTTGGAAGCCGCGCGGCACGATCACATCTGGACACACCTGGACGAGCCGACGCCGGACAGCCTCGCGGCCATCGAGGCATTCATCGAAGACGCCGATCGGGACCAGGCGACTGGTCGGCGACTGGCTTTCGCCATCATCGACACGACCTCGAACCAGGCCGTAGGCAGCACGAGCTATCTCGATATCCGATCCGCAGATCGCGGTGTCGAGATCGGCTGGACCTGGCTTACGCCGGCCGCGTGGGGGACCGGCACCAACGCCGAGGCGAAGTACCTACTCCTCGCGCACGCCTTCGATGACCAGGACGCCATCCGTGTCGCCATCAAGACCGACCAGCAGAACGTCAGATCCCAGCACGCGATAGACGCCCTCGGAGCTACCCGCGAAGGTGTCTGGCGTAACCACCGCATCTTGAGCAACGGCCTGTTCCGCCACACGGTCTACTACAGCGTGATCGCCGAGGAGTGGCCAGCCGTGCGCACCGCTCTCCGCGCCCGGCTTGGCCTTGGTTAAGACTTTCCATACGAGGTAGATGCGGCCGGCTCCGCCGACCGCGAGCGCCGCCCTGGCCGGGCACTGCGCCCGCCACACCTCCGGCGCGCGGCGCGCGCCCGCCCGGCGGCGCGCACGACGAAGACCCGCACACCACGGCGGAACTCCACCAGGTCCACGGGTCTTGACCAGTTGCCTTGCCCGACTGCCGGCTCACCCCCTCTCCGCACCAGCATCCGACACGAAGACCCGGCGTCAAGGTCGTTCGTCCAGTAGGGCGCTCCACCTTGACGCCGGATCTGCGAGCCGGGCAAGAGCTACGGAGGGGGCGGGGCGGGGGAGGGGTATCCGTGGAATCCCCGTAGGGGATGGATCGCCGTCGACGGATGCCGGCTAGTTGTTGGCGTCGTCCGGGCGTTGAAGCTCGAAGTAGTCGTAGTAGTAGTTGAAGGTGACAGCCCATTTGTCGAGAAATCCAACAGTTCCGAGAATCCCTTGGAATGGCATTTGAAAACCGGGATCAGTAACAAATCCGACACGAGCCGTCCAGCTGTATTCTGAGTCTTGGGGCAAGCACAGCTCGACATCCTCAAACTGGACTTGGCGTATCGCTCCAAGTAGCGCGATTTCTCCCCTTTCGGCACCAGCCGCACCAATTCGCACAAGTAGCGCGTTCGCGGCTCCCCGGTCGAACACAGTGATCGGAGAGCCAGTGTCGATGAGTGCCCGAGTTGTCCACTCCGCATTGGGGCCAAGGAACAGCCGGACATCGAGGGTCGGCCGAAGTTTCGGCGGATTACCCTCTTCGCGATAAGGAAACTTGTGGGGCGAGATTGGGCTAGCCTACACCGATCATGATTACGTCGGAGGGCGGCGGAACGTACTGCGCGACTGCCCCACGGCCCTTCTCGCCCATCTCTTGAAGCTTCGGCACGAGATCCTGAGAGTTCGGGGCAGCAGCGATCACCTTGCCGTTCTTGACAGCCACCCAGAGCCCGATCCAGCGGTCGAGGTCTGCCAACCGGCGTTCCGGTTCTATCCGTTTCTGACGCCCTCGCATACCATGACGATAGCCAGCGCGACGCGCGACACGCCAGAAAATGTCTGTCATGACTTCGCCTCACCTCGTCTCGCGTAAGGCGAATCGCCTTACGCCCTACAGCCAACTGTACCGGAGGTCGTGATGGCGAGCATCGCACTTCGTGAGGTGTCGGCGAAGGTGTTCGGCAACGAGAAGACCGCCGAGGTCGTACGAGCGCTTGCGGCGCAGAACCACACAGCCACGGCGCAGCAGATCGCGCAACGAACGGGGATCGGGCACTCGCTCGTCGGGGATGTGTTGAAACGGCTAGCAGCAGCATCTCTGGCGAAGCCGCTACCGAGGTCGCACACGCGGGGAGCGCTGTACTACGAAGCCGACCCCGACGATGAGGTGTGGGTAGCCATGGTTCGGCTGACAGACACCATGTTCGACAGGCACGAGCGGACGGGTGATCTTGGGGACAGCGACGACTGGCTGGCTTCTCAAGTGCGGCCGAAGGTGTAGCCGACCCTGTAGCCAAGACCCCAAATTTCGGTGGACGAGCGCGGTCGATGGCAGACAGCGAACCCCCGGTCATGCACGATCCCGGACGACCACGGTTGCCCTGCGCGGATTTTGCAAGGCGGGGGTTAGGGGTTCGAGTCCCCTCGTCTCCACCGACCTAACCATTGTGCGAACCGGGGTGTCTTCCTCGGCCTGGGCTTCCTGGCGTTGGCCGGGGATGGTGGTGCCGGGGCCGGGGATTCTGAACACGGGGATCGCTCCTTGTTCGGTGAGCTGGATTTCGGCGACGAGGGCTTCGATCGCGGCTTTGCGTTCGGCGGACGTGCCGTTGGTGATGGTGTCGGAGAGGTAGTGGCGTAGCCGGTCGATGGTGGCCGGCGGCGGTTCGGCGGGTTCGGCGTGGATGGTGTCGGCGAGTTCGTCGCGGCGGGTTTTGAGTTGTTCGATTTGGTCGCGTAGCTCGCGGATACGGGGGCCGGCGGTGGTGTCGTCCATCGTGTCGTTCTCGAACGCGGTGTGGTAGCGGTCGATCGCGGCTTGCTTGTTCTTGATCTGTGCCCCGATGGCGTCGTGTTCGGCGTGGCGGTCGGTGTGGCTTTCGCGGTGGTGTGCGACGGCGCGGGTGATGGCGTCGGCGATGAGGTCGCCGGTGTCGGTGTAGAAGTCGTAGAGGGCTTGCAGGACGGCGGTGTCGGCTTCGTCGGCAGGCAGGCGCGGCGCGTGGCAGCCGGCGGGGCCGTAGCGGGCGCGGGAGAAGCAGGTGTAGTAGCGGTAGCGGCGGGTGCGGCCGGTGGCGGCGGTGCCGACGTATTTGTGGCCGCAGTCCGGGCAGGTGATGAGCCCGGTGAGGTGGTAGTCCGAATCGCTGGCGGCGCGTTGGGTGTGGGCGTCGGCGCGGGCGGCGGCGATGTCGCGGGCGCGTTGCCAGGTGGCCCGGTCGATGAGCGGTTCGTGGGCGTCGGGGACGTGGACGTCGCGGTAGGCGATGTCTCCGGCGTAGGCGGGGTTAGCCAGGATCCGGCCGACGGTGTACCCGGACCAGGGTTTGCCGGTGCGGTTGCGGACGCCGCGTCGGTTGAGTTCGGCGGCGATGCCTCGGGTGCCGGTCCGGTCGTGGGTGTACTGGCGGAAGATGTCGCGCAGGACCGGTGTCTCCTCCGGGTGCGGGACGAGCTTCTGGGTGTCCTTGTCGACGTGGTAGCCGAACGGGCGGGTCCCGCCGGCCCATTTGCCTTTGCTGGCCTTGGCCGACATGCCGTTGATGACCCGGTCGATGATCGTTTCCCGCTCGAACTCGGCGAACACGCCGAGGAGCTGGACGAGCATCCGGCCGATCGCGGTGCCGGTGTCGAACGGTTCGGTGGCCGAGCAGAACGCCACCCCGGCCTCGTCCAGCTCGCCGAGCAGGTCGAGTAGGTCGGACAGGCGTCGGGAGAACCGGTCGACGCGGTAGACCAGCAACGCGTCGAACCGGCCCGCGCGCGCGGCTTGGAGGGCTTTCTGTAGTTCGGGTCGGTCGGTGGTCGCCCCGGACGCGTCGTCGCTGTAGGTCGCGACGAGAGCCCACCCGATTTGGGAGGCGACGTAGGAGGTCAGCGAGGAGAGTTGGGCGTCGATGGAGAACGGCTGGTGTTCGTCGTCGGTCGAGCGCCGCAGGTAGATCGCTACCCGGCGGGGTGTCCCGGCGGCGACGGCGAGGCCGCCGCGTGGGCGTTTGCGTTTGCCGGCTTTGGTGCCGGCGGTCGGACTGCTCATGGTGGCCTCCGTGGGCGCTCCTCGATGCGGTACCTGTGTCGTGCCAGTGCGGTGTGGGTGCCGGGGGTGGGCGTGGTGCCCACCCCGGCCGGGTCATGCGGCGTGGTCGGGGTGGTCGGGTGGTCGGTCCACCACCGGGCGATGAGTACGGCGAGTGCTTCCACGGCGGTGTCGTACTGGGCTGGTGTCATGGTGGCCGTTTCGATCGGGCGATCCGAATGGGATTCATCGACCCACCGGGCGTATCACGGTGACGGTTATCGCGCGGCTTTCCGACGCCGTTTGACGCTGCCGGTTCGGTGTGTGTTTGTTCGCATTCATCATACCCGATGCGGACGACATTATCGTCGGACTTTCGTACCATTCTCCCCCTGGGAAAGGCTCGTAGTGGTCAGTCGCTATTCGTGTACGCATTACCCGGTTGCCTCCTTTCTTGTGCTTATCCCCGCCGCTTATGCGGCGTGGTGGTCGGCGGTGGTGGGAAGGTCGGCCAGGCGTCGGCGGGTGGTGTCCCCGGCCGGAGCCACACCCCCCGGCCGGGTGGATGCCCGTTCCGCTGGCGGTGGCGACCCGCAGCCCACCGGTCACGCCTGGGTGGTCGCCCAGGCGGGCGCGCAGGGTGTGCTCTTGGCGGTGGGTCTGCATGCGGATGAGCACGGTGTGGTCGAGGTCGGCGGCGCGGTGTAGCCGGGCGTAGCCGGTGGGCTTGTCCAGGACCCGCCACGTCGGTTCGGTGGCGTTGTCGTACTCCAACCAGAACGACACGGTGCGGCCGTCCTGGACCCACACGCCGTGCCCGTCGGGGTGGACCAGGTTCCCGGTGACCGTCCCGCAGGTCCGTTCGGACCACCACAGCGACAGTGCCGCACCACGGTTGTGCCGGGCGTGGGCGGCCAGGTCCACGAAGAACCCGTTGACGCCGAGGAGGTGCCCCAGCCGGGGACTGGCCGAGAGCCGGTTGGTCTTCGCCGCGAGGGTGCCCGCGCCGGGGGTGGGTGTGCCGTCGCGGGCGGCGATGAATGCCGCGCCGACCGGGCCGAGCATCCATCGCCACGACTGCGAACCGGGCCGCACACAGTCACGGAACCGGGTCAGCACCCCACGGGAGGTGAGCAGGTGGAGCCGGTTGCGGGCGGTGTGGACGTTGTCGAACCCGAGTGCTGCGACGTGCTCGGTGCTGAGCACCTGGTGTTCGGCGAGCAGGTCGAGTAGCCACCGGTCCCGAGAAGTGAGCCGCCGTAGTTCACCAGCCACATCGGGTACACCCGAGCGGGGGCGGGAGCCGGCCCGGCCGGGCCGATGAGCGCGTGATGTGGTGGTCATATTGACCAGTCACCTTTCGGGTCCACGCCGGACAGCCCCTCTGACCAGCAGCTACGGACGGAGCGGGTCAGAGCCTCACCCGGAGGGTCGTCTCCGACTGAGCCGCCGAGTGAACCGCCGACAGACGCTCCGACCGGCGACCAGCACGAGGCCGGCGTCGCCAACGGCATGCAGTCGCTCGTTACCGGCAGAGTCCCGGCGAGGCGTTGACGAGCAGGTAGGCGGTGGTGTTGCCCTAACGGGTCAGGGAACGCCTGCGGCCAGGCCCTCGACCGACGGGCAGCGGCCGGCGTCGCCATCGCGCATTGCCGCACAGGCGCCGCCTTGTTCGCCGATGATGGTCGGCATGGCGAACAGCGTGTCGGCGTCGTCCTGCCCCTGGTGTCGGCGCTCGTCGGCGCGGGCCTGACCTACTTCCTCAACGTTCGTTACCGTCGGCACGAACATCGAGGATCTGTTCAACGCGGCCATCGCCGCCGTTGCGGTCGCCGACGCCAGCAAGCACTACTCCCCAGGCGTTTCGCGGCCTGAGCACCTCTCTGACAAGGACTACCGCGAGCTGCGTAGCGGCCTCGGCCGAAACGCTGTGGAGGCCCATTTCCGCCGTGCGGCGGAGGCGCGGGAGGCCGTGGCCAGGGTCGTCCAATACGAGCCGAAGGTGCGGGACTATTACCAGGACGCCTCGACCATCGAAGACAAGCCGGACGAGATCAGGGATCTGCTGGTCGAAGCGCGTCAGCGCTTCATCCGACAACGGACTCGGTGGTGGCCGTCTCCTACCCGCTGACCGGCCGTGATCGTGACTCAGCCGGTAACGCGGGGGCACACCCTGGCATTGCAATCTGACGGCCTCCGGTGGTGACGCTGCGTCGCCACGGTGACAGTTCGGCGGTGCGCCGTCACCGGTTGTGCGGAGGTCGTTGCCAACGACTCGACCAGCGGCCGGTGTCGGGGGTAACGGTCGCGGTCACGGCGCCCGGCCAGGCTCGACCAGGGAGCAGGGCCGGGACAGGGCAGAGGTGGTTGCAGGTGGGTGCTGGTCATCGGGTGGCCTCCGGTCGGGTCGGGGTAGGCGTGGGAGCGGCCGGAGACGGTGTCGGGCGGGCCGGTCGGCGGGCGTGCCCGGCCTCATCGGAGATGCGAGTGGCGCGGGTGGCTTGGCCGAGGTGGCGGAGGTCGGCGAGTGTTTCGCGTTGGGCGGTGGGTAGGCCGCGTGCTCGTGCGGCGGCGCGGAGTAGTTCGGCGCGGCCGGGTTGGGCCGGTGGTGGGGGTCGGGTGTGCAGGCTGAACGGTTCGGCGTCGCGGCCGTCGATGACCAGGCGGGTGATGACGCCGTATGCGTCGCGGCGCATGAGGTCTTCGGCGGCGAAGTACGGGCCGACGTGGTGGGCCATGGTGCGGGCGTCCCGTTGGGACAGGGAGAAGAAGACCTTGTTCCGGGCGTTCGCGTCGATCGCGGCGGCCATGGAGTCGCCGAGCTGGTCGAGGTGCTGATGGGCCAGCACGAGGGAGAGGTGCAGGCCGCGTGCTTCGGCGAGGGCGTCGTCGAGGCCGATGGGCAGGTGCAGCAGGTTGTGGCATTCGTCGGCGATCAGGGTCGCGTCGAGGCGGTCGGGTTCGGGTTGGTCGGCGCGGGCGGCGGCGGCGTGTAGGAGCGCTGCCAGGAGCAGGGAGCCGGTCAGGCGGACGGTGTCCTCGCCGAGGACGCCTTTGGGGAGCCGTACGAGCAGGACCCCGCCGTTGAGGATGTCGGGTAGGCGAAAGGTGGACGCGGCGGTGCCGAACAGGTCGGCGGCGAACCGTCGGGAGAGCACGGCGCGGAGTTTGGACAGCAGCGGTCCGACCTGTACTGAGGCTTGGGCGGGGGTGAGTTGGTCGTACCAGGCCCAGAACGCGACGAGCCCGGCCGAGCCCAACGGCCCGGCGCGGCGTTGCACCTGGGCCATGACGCGGCGCCGGTAGGCGGTGTCGGCGAGCAGGACGGGCAGGTCGGCCAGGGTCGCGCCTCGTACGTGGGCCAGGGTCAGGACGGCGTGGCGGGCCAGGTCGTCGGTGCGTGGCCCCCAGTACCGCGCCCAGACCTTCGCCATGACGCCGACGAGTTGGTCGGCGACGGCTTCGGGGTCAGCGGCCAGGTCGAACAGGTTCAACGCGGGCGGCGCGTCGTGTTCGTCGGGGTCGATGAGGACCAGCCGGTTCCCGACCGAGGCCGGGAGCCGGTCCAGCAGATTCCGTACCAGGTCACCTCGGCCGGGGTCGATCACCGTCAGGCCACGCCCGGCCCGCACCTCGGCCAAAGCGATGTTGAGCAGGAGCGTGGACTTGCCGGTGCCGGTCGGCCCGAGCACCTGGATGTGGTGGCGGGCGTCTTCCACGGACAACCCGATCAGGACGGGTTCGCCCAGCGGGGCCACCCCGAGTGCTTTCACCGCGTGGCGTCGCGGCGAGCCAGGTGGGACCAGCGCCAATCGCGCCGGCCGCCGCGTGGACACCGGCGCCGCGCTCGGATGCGGGGAGGTGTTCTCGTTCGTCGGTTCGGTGGTCATGGTGTCTCCTCAGTAGGGCCGGTCGTGGTTGGAGGCGGTCGGCCAGTTGGCTTGGACCCGCGCTATCTCTGCCAGGTGCTCGGCCCTCTCCTCGGCGCGTAGCTGCGCCATTCGTCGCAGGAGCGCGGCGGTCTCCTCGTCCACGAGTGCAGGTCGTGCCCCGCTCCGGAGTCGTCCGGCGCCGGGGACGCGGGCGTCGGGGTGGGTGTGGTCCAGCCGTGGCGGGTCCAGCCGGGGTGGTTCTGGCCGGTCGGTTCGGGGATGGCGCGGCGGGCGCGGACTGGGTGCGTCCGGTGCCGCGCGGCGACCTCGAAGCCGTAGCGGGCGGGGTCGGCGGGCAGGTGCGCCAGCACGCCGAGTTCGGCGGTGCTCAGCAGCATCCAGTCACCGCGGCCCGCCCACCGGTCGGTGAGTACCGCGGCGGCCCCCCACAGCGACCGGTAGCTCAGGACGCGGGAGGTCAGCACGAACCCTTCGGTGACCTGCCGGGCGACCGCGCGGGCGTAGGCCCGGTCCGGGCCGCTGACGCCGACCCGGATCGCGGCGAGCAGGTGCGGGCCGGTGCCGAGCTTGTCGGCGGCTTCGTGCATCGCGGCCGCCGCAACCGGGTCGACCGGCGCCGGGTAGCCGTCGTAGGGGCCGTGGTGCCCGGCGGTGGGTGTGGTCGGGCCGGGGGTGAACACGTCCAGCAGCGCCCGCAGCGCGCCGGTTATCGCACCGGCCACCAGGTCCAGGACCACGATGCCGACCGACCGGCGCGGTTTGGCCGGGTACCGGGCGGCGTGCCCGAGCGCGGCGAGGCGTTTGGACGGCGCCGGGCGGACGAGGACTTGCAGCACCGCCGGTCCGCCGGCCTGACCCAACCCGGCCAGCACCGCCCGCAGCGGATCGACCTCGCCGCCGGCCCCGGCATGGGCGAACCCGGCGTGCCGGGTCGCGGTCAGCAGCTCGTCGTTGACCAACCAGCCGGTCTCCATGGTCGGCCGCAGCCCGTACCCGGCCACCGCCGGCACCTCCCCGCCACGCACGGCCGGTTGGAGTGCCGGCGGGGTGACCCGTTCGACGGTGGCGCCGGGCCAGGCGTGACCAGTGGTCGCCTTCACCACCAAGAACGGCACCGCCGCCGGTACCCACAGCCCGGCACTCAACCCGCCGCCGGCATCGGCGTGGACCTCGAAGGAAACCGGCGGTCGGGCCAGCCGAAACCGGCCCTGTCGGGCGCGGCGGGCCAGTGCGGCGAGCAGGTCCCAGACCTGCCCGGCCTGGCCGGGGTCCAGAACGCGAGGCGGGGTCAGCCGCACCCAGTACCCGGCGGCGGCCTCATGCCGCCACGCCGCCCGGTGAGCAGCCCGCACCGCGATCACCACCGCCGCGACAGTGACCGCGATCAGCGGCAGCCACGGCCACGCCAACACCTGCACCCAGTCCCACAGCCGCGCCGGCAGGTCATCGAACCAGCGGCCTACCGAGGGCACGTCGCACAGCGCCCGGTTTACCGGGGAGTCGGGCACGTCCACACCAGGCGGCGCCTCGCAGCCAGACTCAGCGAGCACCGCAGCAGAATCGAGGGGGAGCAACATGGGAACCTCCAAGAGACGAACCGGGAAGACCACAGGGCCGGACGCGGCCACGGGGATGAGAGCGGTTCACGGGCAGACGCGGGATGAACCCCAGCGCAGCCGAGCGGCTTCGCTGGTGACCCCGGCGACCTCCGGCGCCGGAGCGGGCTCGATTTCGAGTCCGTCGCCCACCCATGGCCCCAGTTGGGTGCCTAATGTCGGTACCTGGTCCGGACTTTCACCCAACTGGCCGGACTTTCACCCAACTGGCACCCAACTGGGAGGGATTCGCGCCGCCGGGTGGGACCGTCCCCCGTCGTGGGACTGGCCGCCGAACGCCGCGCGCGTAGAAACCCCGTCACTTGTAGATGACAAAAAACAGGCCCCGATTGGTCACCCCGCCGAAAAAATCATTCGTACGGAGGACCGGACCGAGGACGGCGGACGGCTCGACCGGCCTCCCGCAGGAGACCAACCCCAGAGCCGCCCTTGCCCGGCCACGTGGGACCGTCCTTCGTGGGGAGGGGACCGGTCGGCCGAACGCCGGGCCTCTGGGAACCCCGGTGCCTATAGAAGACAAAAAGGGGCCCCGATTGGTCACTCCGCAGGCAACCACCACTCCCAGGGTGGAGAACCGCAGGTCAGTCGCCCTGCTCCCAGGGCGCCGCATTGAGGGTTCCGGGGCGTACGTCGCGCTCATCTACCAAACGGGGTTTGTCAGGCCCTACGAACGCGCACACCTGCGACTTTTTTCTGACAAGCCCTGACATTGCCGACTGAAACCTGACAAAGCGCAGCAAACGCTCGGCGTCCGTGGCGGTGGCAGGCACAGATCAGCCGAGGCCGGACTCGCGGCCGGGTGATGGTCGGCTCAGCATCCAGCCAGTCGTCGGCGACTCGGGTTACAGCCAGCCGTCGAGCGCGAAGGGCATCCCGCGTCGGTAGGTGGCGACGCCGGCGGTGGTGTAGGGGTAGGTGTTGTGCGGCAGCATGTCGGCGGGGAACCAGTCGAGCTTGGCGCATTTGTGGGGCTCGGCGTTGATGGGCTCACCGGGCCGATCCGGCTGGTAGGCGACGGTGAAGAACAGTCCGATCCGGCCCTGGCCGGCGGCGTTGCGGTGGTGAACGGTCACAGCCAGGCGCGGTTCGTCACCGGCCAGCTCAAGCCCGATCTCTTCTCGGCATTCGCGGACCACGGCGGTCGGCGCGTCCTCGCCGGCTTCGAGTTTGCCGCTGGGCACGTTCCACATCCCGTCGGCGTACCCGGTGCCCTCCCGCAACGCGAGTAGCACGCGCGGACCGTCGGTCAGGATCAGCAGCACATCCACGGGGTAGGTCGGCGGCGGGGGCACGGAGCAGACGTTAGCCTGCTTCGCTGCTCAGCAGGGGGTCGATCCTCGGGGTGGTCCACGCGATCCGCTGGCCGAGGTCCAGCCCTGTCGGCACGTCCAGGAGCGGCATGCCGACCAGCGCGCAGGCGTCGCGGACCGCTGTCGCGGTGGAGTCTTGGAGTTCGGTGACCTTGGCTCGGAAGGGGTCTCCTGGGCGCTGGTAACGGTCGGGGCAATAGAAGACAGCGTCGTAGGTCGGTGCCCACGCACGGCAGAACGCGGCCATCGCCTCGACCACGGCGGCCTCTTGGCTACCGGCCGGGGCCGCGAGGACAAGGCGGGCGTAGGCCAGGACGTTGACGATGGTCTTGTCGCAGATCAGCAGTTGGTGGTGGCGGGCGGCGCGGAGCTGGTCGGACAGTTGCGCGGCGAAGAGGTCCACCTCGGTCACCAGGTCGAAGCGACCTCCCCGTGGATCACGGTCTCCTCGATGAACGGATGGATCGAGCAGGTTCACCGACGCATTCGACCAGGACTCCTCGGGCGCGGTAGTGGGCCGTCAGCGCGTGAACGAGGGTGGTCTTGCCGCTGGCATGGGTGCCTTCGATTCCCACCAGAACGCAGTCGCGGACGGGCATCTATTGCGCGACCAGTGCTCGGAAGGTGGGGTGGTCGAGCCAGCCGAACGCGCCGTCGAGTCGGTCGGCGAGGAGCTGGTTCACGTTGAGCGGGTCGGTCCACGTCGCGTGGCTCCCGGCCCGCAGAGCCACCAACGCGGTGGAGAGGCTGTGCCGCAGGTTGAGCACGGCGACGCGTTCGCGGGACTCGATGACGGTGGTCAGCCAGTCACGGTGCAGGGCGGTCATGGACTTGCGGGCCAGTTCGGGTTGGGTCACGTCGAGGTCGACTTCGCCGCACACGTCAACCAGCCGCCGGGAGGTACCGGTGAGCAGGTGGCCCGCGTCGAACCGGGTATCGAGTAGCGCCGGGCGGGATCGCCGCGCCGGTCGCCCCAGGCGCGACGGGCTGCGGCGAGCGCGGGTGGCGGATCGGGTGCGGTGTTCGCCGCGAGCACGGCGAGGTCGCTGCACAGTTGATGCCCGGTGATGTAGTCGGCGGTCTCAGCGGCGGCGGCGAGGTCGGTGGCGGCCATCTCGATCAGCTCGCGGCGTTCGCCGTCGTGGTTGAGGTAGACGCTGGTGTAGCGGAACGGCGTTCGCGCGGCCAGCACGGTCGGGCTGTCCTGCCGGTCGACGGGAATGGTGATCCAGACGATGGAGTAGCAGAACGCCTGGTTGCCGTTGGTGATCCGGTAGTTTTTCGTCGATTCCACGTCGATCGACGCCATCAGCCGCGTCCCGGCCGGTCGTGGCGGGACACCACCGGGACCGCCGAGGTCGCTGGTGACGTACAACGCAGTCCTTTCCTGAGCTGCCATCCCGTCCGCGCGGCTGCGTGGGGGCCGAGATTACCCGGCTTGTGCGGGCCTGGTGTCGTTGCCGAACACGTCCCAGCCGGCCTGGTCGACCGCATGACGGACGGGGAAGGTTCCCTCCCAGCGGTAGCGGCTGGTGTGGACGGCGGCGGTCAACCCGACGGCCAGACAGCGCATCAGGGCAGTGCGCGCGACATCCGCGCAGCGGCCGGGACTATCGGGCATGTTCACTCGCAGCCGGTCGAGCGTCGTGTCGAGGTCGACGCTGTTGGCGTCTTGGCTGGTGTCGACCATCAACGCGAGGCCGCGTTCCTGGGTTGACCGGGTCGACCAGGCGAGGTGGACACCGACCATGCCGGGCCGTCTGGTGG
>CAVUDO010000006.1:0-938317 GCA_963740255.1 uncultured Actinomycetota bacterium
CACGGCGAGGTCGCTGCACAGTTGCTGCCCGTGGATGTAGTCGGCGGTCTCAGCGGCGGCGGCGAGGTCGGTGGCGGCCATCTCGATCAGCTCGCGGCGTTCGCCGTCGTGGTTGAGGTAGACGCTGGTGTAGCGGAACGGCGTTCGCGCGGCCAGCACGGTCGGGCTGTCCTGCCGGTCGACGGGAATGGTGATCCAGACGATGGAGTAGCAGAACGCCTGGTTGCCGTTGGTGATCCGGTAGTTTTTCGTCCATTCCACGTCGATCGACGCGATCAGCCGCGTCCCGGCCGGTCGTGGCGGGACACCACCGGGACCGCCGAGGTCGCTGGTGACGTACAACGCAGTCCTTCTCGAAGCCGCCATCCCGTCCGCGCGGCTGGCGTGGGGGCCGAGATTACCCGGCTTGTGCGGGCCTGGTGTCGTTGCCGAACACGTCCCAGCCGGCCTGGTCGACCGCATGACGGACGGGGAAGGTTCCCTCCCAGCGGTAGCGGCTGGTGTGGACGGCGGCGGTCAACCCGACGGCCAGACAGCGCATCAGGGCAGTGCGCGCGACATCCGCGCAGCGGCCGGGACTATCGGGCATGTTCACTCGCAGCCGGTCGAGCGTCGTGTCGAGGTCGACGCTGTTGGCGTCTTGGCTGGTGTCGACCATCAACGCGAGGCCGCGTTCCTGGGTTGACCGGGTCGACCAGGCGAGGTGGACACCGACCATGCCGGGCCGTCTGGTGGCCGAGAGGGCGGTCATGCTGGCGAGGTCAGCGTCGAGGGCGTGGCCGGCCAGGATCGGTGCGTGTCGTCGGGCGCGTACCAATGCCCGGTCGACCAGCGCGAGAAGGTCGGGCACCTCGTCGGGGTGCTCGATGACCGTGGAGCGGAAGCCGATCGACAGGGTGTCCGCGGTCACCTCTATGAAACCTTCGTGGCGACGCACTCGCAGGTACACGGTCGCGGCCGCGACCGGCACTGCTTCGGCGTGCGACCCGGTGGCCCACTCCACGGTGATGGCCGTCAGCATGGAGGCCGGCTTGCCGAACGGGCGCTGGTCGGCGCCGAATGGGCCTTTCTGGCCAGGCGAGGTTGGTGTAGTCACGCATGCGTGGTTCCGCCCGGTCCGGGTGCGGCGGCGTTGGCGACGGTGCGGATGCTCTTGCCGAGGTACTTGGCGAAGTGGTTGCGCTTGAACCGGTACCGCTTCCAGATTTCGGTGACTGGTTCCTCGCGTACGTTGCCGAGTGGTTCGAGCAGGTCCGGGGCGTCATACACCGGCCATGCGCTGGCCTTGCCGGTCACCTCGACCAGGATCATGTGCCCCTCAGTGTCCGGCGTCCAGGTCGTCATCCGCAGCGCCGAACGCCAGTCGTGCATCGCCCGTAGTTCGGTGAGCCGGTCGAAGGTCTGGCCGGCTTCTTCCAGGCTGATGAACTCGTTCTCCTCCAGGTCCAGGGCGTTTCCCTTGCGTAGCGGCAGGATGAGTTTGAGCTTGCCCGCGCCGATCACGTCGGCGATCTGGAAGGTGAACGGCAACGCGTGCAGCGTCGAGCGGTACACCACCGCCGACAGCGACAGCGGCAACCCCTGGTCGAGGAACGCGCGTACACCGGCCATCACCTGGTCGTAGTCCCCGCGTACCCGGTTGGTGGTCGAACGCGGACCTTCCAAACCGACGTTGACGAACGCGACCTTGCCCACCATGGCCGCCGCGTGCTGCAAACCACGGGTGGCGTTGATCGGGATACCGAGGATGAACTCGTCGGTGTACATGTCCACGATGTCGCCGAAGTCCCGGCGCAGCAGCGGCTCACCGCCGGAGAGGAACACCCGCTGCACCCCGGCCAGGTTCGCCCGGATGGTGTCCAACTCGGCTAGCGTCGGGTCGGGAAGCTGCAACGTCTCCGAGCAGAACGAACAGTCGAAGTTGCATCGCTTGGTCACCTGCAAGATCACCGACAGCGGCACGCTCGCCGCCTCGGCGAGTTCATCGACCGACGCCTGCCCGGTGACCGTGAAGTGGTGACCGGCGGTAAAGGCCACCGGCCCAGCCGAAATCGGCAGCGAGCGAGCGGGGAGAGCCGGCATTCCGATCAACGTCATCTGGACTCCTTGGGGTAGAGGCCGTAATCACAGTAATTGCGCTATTGCTCTAAGCGACATGAACGAAGTATTAGCTAGGGCTGGGACACGAACTGGTAGCCACCCGTCCAGGGCGTCCGGTGAGTGGCAGGTCGGCAAGTTCCACGAGCGCGCGTGCGGTGGTGGGATGGTCACGGTCGGACTCCGCTCGCGGCGGCGTGAAGGTTCCGGACTCGCACCAGTCGATGCGCGCCCCGAGGTCCACATACGTGGCGTTCTCAGGTCTCGGGCTGGCAGTCATCTCGGCCAGGTGGCTCGGTGTTCCGACGCGGATCGTCAGGGCGTGCGAGGTGGCGCGGAACGGGTCCGGTTGCCGGACGGTAGGGACTGAGCACCGGGCGTGGCGCGGACCCGGGTCGCTCCCGTGGGCGGGGGCTCGGGGGGGCCGCTGTTAGTTGGGGCGAGATACGCAGCAGGGCGGCAACCGCCGCAGTTGGAGTCGGGTATGCCGTGGGTCGAGGAAGGAACTCTCCTGGCAGGCATAGTCGCCATTCCCCGACGAGGGATTGCCCCAGTTCGGAGACGAACTCGCCTCGGTAGACCAGTGACCATGTGTGGGACGAACCGTGCCTGACCGCGGTCCAGCCTGGGGGTAGGTCTCGGAGGTCGCCATCGGGGTCCGTGGCGACCACGTTGTGTTCCTGGATGGTTTGGACGCTCACGACGGTTGCTCGCCGTCGTTGAAACGCGTCGAGTTGGACACGGCCTGAACGGGCAGGACTCCGAGGTCTGCCACCCGCCCCGGCCGTGGGTCTGTGGGTTTGCCGGGCTCGGGTGTGGTTGCCGCCGCAGCCCGGCGGCGTAGCGGCGTCGGGTCGGTATCGGCCAGATAGACCCGGCCTCCTGCTTGTTCGATCATCCGAAGCAGGGCGTCCCGGACGCGGGGGAACGAGGAGAAGTGATCGGCCGAGGGGACGAGTATTCCGGTGGCCTGGTTGTCGCGTAGATCGTCCAACGCGGCGAGGAAACCGGGGCGGCCCTGCTCGGCCGGGTCGTCGCGGTGGATGCGTTTCATGCCCAGTTCGTGCCGGGTCGCGTAACCGATGATCGCGCCGTCCGCAGCGTCCGGTCGATCCTCCGGAGCCGGCCGCATGTACCCCACCACGGTCGTCATGGCGCGCGCCGATCCTCGGCGAGCCGGATCGGGCCGATAGCCAGCACTGCCATTCGGAGCCTCCCGCAAGCCGGATGCGCATGCCACGACGTGCATGTCCATCATCATGCACATATCACTGATGCAATGCAACTCCCAGATTCGGCAGTTGCGTTGCGGTACTGGCGGTTGTGTGCCCTGGGGTGCAACACTCATCAGCCGTGACCACAAGTCCTACGGTTCGCCGTCGCCGGATAGCCCGCGAGCTACGACAGTTGCGGGAACGTGCCGGCATGACGCTGGACCAAGCCGCCCGCCAGCTCGACATGTCGAGGAGCAACCTCTCGCGCATCGAGAACGCCCAGATCGGCATCAAGCCGCGTGACGTGCGGGCTGCCCTGTTGCTGTATCGCGTCCCTGCCGACGACGCCGAGGCGTTGATCGAGATCGCGCGTGGAGCCCAACAGCGCGGCTGGTGGCAGAACTACAGCGACGTGTTGCCGGAGTGGTTCGAGTTCTACGTAGGGCTCGAAGCCGAAGCTTCCGCGATCCGGACCTTTGAGGCCGAGTCCGTTCCGGGCCTGCTGCAAACCGAGGATTACGCACGCACGATGTACGTCCTCACGGCAGGCGAGAACGACGTAGACCGTAAGGTCGCAGCCCGCATGCAACGTCAGGCGGTCCTCCGCCGGGAGCCATCGGTCGAACTGTCCGCAGTGCTCAGCGAGGCGGTCCTGCCCGGCGGTCGGAGGACCACGGGCGATGAGCCGCCAACTCGACCAACTCGCCGAGACCTCTGAACTACCGAACGTGACGATTCAGGTGTTGCCGTTCTCGTCGGGCGGACACCCGGCCATGACCACGCCCTACGTGATCCTCAGCTTCGCCGACGCCGCCGAGGAACCAGTGGTCTACCTGGACAACCTCACGAACGGGCAGGCACTAGAGGAGCCCGAGCACGTGAGCGGGTATACCATGGTTCACGAGAGGCTGTGCGGTATGGCGCTGAATCCGAAAGAGTCGGCCGCAGCCCTACGGAACGCCTCTCGTGACTTTCAGTAACTGAACTGCTCCCTACGAACCCAGGACAAGGGGTGCGGAAATGGCTGCCCTGGACCTCAGTGGTGCTGTCTGGCGCAAGAGTTCCCGCAGCAGCGGCAACGGCAACTGCGTCGAGGTGGCGATTGTCGACAACGGTGTTGCGGTCCGCGACTCCAAGGACCGCAACGGTCCCTTATCTCGGCCTTCACACCAGCCGAATGGGACGCCTTCATCGTCGGTGCCCGAGACGGAGAGTTCGGTCCCGCTGCCTAAACAGTTCGGCCCAGCTCTACTACGCGGAGTGTCACGTCCCCTCCGCAACCACGATGGCCAGCTCCCAGAGGGGAGCTGGCCATCGTCGTAGTTCATTTGCCGGCAGTCGTGGCCCGCTCCGAGCGAAGGGTGGTCAGCAGAGCGGAGACGCGGACGTTACCGACCGCGTGACCGTCCTCACGTAGCTGTTCCGCCAAAGAGTCGCGGGTCAGTACCCGTCCCCGACCGACCAGCCGGTCCCGCGCCATCCGCGCGGCCGGCAGGAGCGCGGTGTCCCCGGCCACACCAGCCTGATCCATCCTTGCGCCACGGGCACGCGCGGGGGCGGCATGAACGTGTCGGGTCGTCGTCGGTCGTTTGGTGGCCGCGAGGCTGGCCGGGACGGTACGTCCAGGACGGTCCGGGAAGGTAGTCGGTCCGTCCGGACAACAGGAGCAGAGCCGGGACGATCTACCGCTACGAGGGGACGGTCCGGGACGGCGGCGGGCTCGTCCGGGACGGGTTTGTCGCCGGGACGGGGACGCTCCAGCAGTCCCGACAGCAGTTTGATCGCCACAAGCAGCGCCACCGCCGGCCAACCTGCCACGACGCGAGCGGTCGCGTCCGTAGCGCCCACGGCGACGTTCGCCGCGAGACTGGCCCCGGCCCCGGCGACCAACGCCGCCCACGGCAGCCAACCCGAAGGCCGGCC
Source organism: uncultured Actinomycetota bacterium (assembly GCA_963740255.1). Taxonomy (GTDB): domain Bacteria; phylum Actinomycetota; class Actinomycetes; order Mycobacteriales; family Cryptosporangiaceae; genus CAVUDO01. Next base: position 5,235 of record CAVUDO010000006.1, read on the forward strand.
GGCGCGGCGATCGGCCAACAACACCAGCGACGCGACGACTTCGATGCCGTCCACGCTGAGCGGGAACGCATGCGCCCGCCACCCGGACTCGCCGTGCCGTTGCGCAAGCTCCTGCATGTGGCTGTAACTGATCGCCCCGGCGATGCCGGCCAGGCTCACCACGGTCATGCTTGCCACCGACCGGATCGCGGCGTCCACCCGGCTCACTGTCCGGCCGCCGCTACGCTGGCACCAGCATCGGACGGCAGGTCAGCAGGACCGGACTTGGCCCGTGACCTGGTCAGACGCACCGGGAGCGGGTCACCCGCGAACAGCACGGCACGGTTCGCATCGTGATGCGTCCGGCCCACCCGAGGTGCACGCTCGCGAACCGCTGTCCTGGCTGTGCTCGCCGGGTTGGTTCGGGCGAGTAGGGCGCTGATTGCGGTGCTGGCCAGCGTGTCAGTGTTCGCGCGTACCACCCACACAAATTGCTGGCAGACCCCATCCGGGAACCGAGACCGGCCTCAGCCCTGATCCACCGGCGTTGAGTTCTTAGCTTCGGTTGTGGGGCAGGTGGGTGGGGCCGCGTGGGCGGGTATGGGGCGGTCGCCGGTCCTGGCCGGCTTTTCCACTGCGGTGTCCTTGGTCGTGCCGTTGCCGGCGGGGTGGTCAGGTGGTGACTGGGGCTGGTGGGCCGGTCGCGGTGGTCCAGAGCGATTCCCAGCCTGGTGCCCATGGCCAGTGGTCGGGCAGGTGGAGCACGAGCCGGCGTCCGGTCGCAGCGATCCGCGCGGGGATGTTGATGATCCGCTTGCGCACGGTTGCCCAGCGGGCGGTGCGGAGGTGGGCTGCGACCGCGGCGGCGCGGGCGATGTTGAACGCGATCACGGCGCAGGCGACCCACGCTGCGTTGGCCGCGTACTTCCCGCTGGGTAGGTGTGCGAGCGGTCCGTCCTTGAGCTCGGCGATGACCTGCTCGACGATCGCGTGGTCGCGGTGGCGGTCGTCGGCCTCGACCATGCCCAGAGTGGAGTTGGTGATGAAGGCGTGGTGGCGGTAGGCGGCGAACAGTTCGCCCTGCTCGGTGCCGTCAGACGCCGGCGGCTGGAGTCGCTTCACCCGGCGCACGATCAGCCGACACTTGACGTGGTCGCGCTTGCGGCGGGAGGTGAACGCGATGAAGTCGATCTCGGCGACCTCGGCGTCGGAGACCCAGCGTTGCTCGGCCTGGTCGAAGACCGCGTTCGGGTACTCGATGCTCTGCCACGCCGCGGGGTCGATGCTGGCGATCGCTGTCTTGACCTGCGGGTTCATCCGCGCGGTCACGCTGAACCACGCACCGTGCCGGATCGCGGTCGCGACGAAGGCGTGGCCGTAGTAGGCGGAGTCCGCGCGGGCCAGGATCTGGCCGGTCACGCCCGCGGCATGGGCGGTCGTGATCGCCTGGGCCAGCAGCCGCCCGGCGCCGGCGTGGGAGGCGGTGTTGCCCTTGCGGAGTCGGGCGCGGGCGATCACCGGCGCCGCGGTCTGGGTGCTGATCGTGGCCAGCTGCAAGTTCAGTCCCCGGATCCCGGTGTAGCCGAACCCGGCTGCCTGCTTGGCGTAGCCGTGGACCTCTCGGATGGTGTCGTCGACATCGACGAACACGATTCCCTCGGCTTGGCCACCGGCGAGCAGACCGGGCGCCTGGGCGGCGAGCCCGGCCAGCAGACCGCCGCCGATCTTGTCCAGCTGCTGCACGTGCCCGTGGGTGAAGGCCCGCAAGAACGTGCCCAACGTCGAGGGCGCCCGGGTCCCGGCGAACAACCGTCCCATGCCGCCATGGCGTAGCAGGTCCAGGTCGGCGATGCAGTCCGCGCCAGCCAGCATCCCACCGACCACGCCCGCTGTCTTCGCATCCGCGTTGGGCGAGGGCACAGACAAACCGTGGAGGAGGTCGTAAAGACCGGCGGACTCGGCCAGCCGAAGAGCCGGGACCAGACCCGCGGCCGACACCAGATTCCGATCATCGAAGACAGGCCGGATCGTGTGAGAAGGTTTCACTTACGAGGTGCCTCTCGTGAGCATTGGATGACGACGTCGCAATCGACATCCTCCCTGCTCAAGAGGGCACCTCGTTCCACGCCACACTCACACCGCCCACCACCGTCGGTGGATCAGGGCTCAGCCGACACGCTCGGAGGCTCTGGTCGAGCCGCGACCGCCGTGGTCGTCGTGCGCTCGGCAACTGACGGGCGAAGTCAGGTGGCGCTACGATCACCGGGTGACGGGTCGATCCCGTTGACCTCCTTCTCTCTTGCCCAGGCCCCAGACACCCGGCGCGGCGGTGAACACCAGTCAGGGGCGCCGGAAATGAGCAGCCAGCCTTTCAGCAGGGCGCACGTTCCTGTCGCTGCCGTCGACGGTCCCCGCGTCGCGGTACCAGTGCCCAGCGGCACGGTGCCGCCGTGACGGCCAGTCGTGCCGTTCGGGTCTGGGAGCAGGTGAGCCGGCAGTCAGGGGGAGCCGCCGCCTCGGTGGCACACGTGTGTGCCGCGGCAGTGGCCGGGGTCGGCGTGGACGGGGCGGGGGTGACGGTCGTGGTCAGCCCTACCGTGCGGGACACCGTGCACGCCACGGACCGGGTGGCCGGCGAACTCGAGGAGTGGCAGCTGGCCTTCGGGCAGGGTCCCTGCGTGGACTCCTTCGCCGAGGGCGGCCCGGTGCTGGTCGTCGACCTGGGCGCACCGCGCTACTCCGCGCGCTGGTCGGCGTTCACGCCGGCCGCGTTGGCCAGCGGGGCGCGCGCGGTGTTCGCACTGCCGCTGCAGGTCGGTGCGATCCGGCTGGGCGTGCTCGATCTCTACCGGACCCGACCTGGTCCGTTGAGTCCGGTAGAGCTGGCCGACGCCTTGGCGTTCGCGGACGCGGCCGGCATGCTGCTGCTCGACGGGGCAGTGGGAGACAAGGCCGCCACGGCCGACCTGGCCTGGCAGCACGATGACCCGACTGCCCGCCAGGCCCAGGTGCACCAGGCCACGGGAATGATCCTCGCGCAGCTCGGGATCAGCGCCGAAGCGGCCTTCGCCTGGCTGCGTGCCTACGCCTACGCCCACGAACGTCGGTTGGGTGAGGTGGCGCGCGACGTCATCGAGAGGCGGCTGCGCTTCGAACCCGAGCTACCCGGGGGCGGTCGTGATTTCGATGCACCACCGGGCGACCCCGGTGGTGGGCGGTCATGATGGAACGTGCCGTCATGCGACGGCAGCGGTGGATTGCGAGCGCTGTCGTCGGGGTGCCGAGGACTACGGGGGACGAGGAGAGCGACCATGAATGAAGCGCAGCTGGCTGACGCCTTCGTCGAGCTGGCCGACACCCTCGTCGACGACTTCGACGTGGTGGACTTCCTGCACCAGGTGACCGTGCGCTGCGCGCAGGTGCTCGACGTGTCGGCGGCTGGAGTCCTGTTGACCGACCAGCGCGGCGCCCTGCGGGTGGTGGCGGCCTCCACCGAACAGACCCGGCTGCTGGAACTGCTCCAGATACAGACCGACGAAGGTCCCTGCCTCGACTGTTTCCACACCGGCCGACCCGTGGCGGTCGCCGACCTCCCCGTTGAGGCCGGCCGCTGGCCACGGTTCGCGGCCGAGGCCGGCCTGTTCGGCTTCGCCTCCGTCCACGCGCTGCCGATGCGGTTGCGCACCGAGGTGATCGGCACCCTCAACCTGTTCGGCGCCCGACCCGGTGCCCTGGACGACGCCACCGTCCGGCTGGGCCAGGCCCTCGCCGACGTGGCCACCATCGGCCTGCTCCAGGCGCGCGCCATCCGACACCAGGAGACCCTCGCCGAACAACTGCAGACCGCCCTGAACAGCCGCGTCGTCATCGAGCAGGCCAAAGGCGTCATCGCCGAACGCCGCCAGCTCGACATGGACGACTCGTTCGCCCTGCTGCGCGGCACCGCGCGCAACAGCAATCGCGGACTCTCCGAATTCGCCCGCGCTGTGGTCGACGGCTCCGAGGACCTCTGATCCACGGCGAGGTTCGCACCGCTGACGGTCGTCAGGTGGGTGAGCCAGCTCGCTGGTGGGCCGCGGCGGGAGGTGTCGCCGCGGTGGTGCGGGCCAGGTGGTCGACGACGCGGTGGGTGAGGGTGTCGAGGGCGGCCAGTTCCGGCGCGGTGAGCAGGTCGATCAGGTGCCGCCGGACGGAGGCCACATGGCCGGGGGCCGCGGCCTCGATCGCCCGGAGGCCGGCGGCGGTCAGCACCACGTCGGAGCCGCGGGCGTCCGCCGGGCACTGCTCGCGGGTGACGAGTCCGCGTTGCTGCATCCGGGTGAGGTGGTGGGACAGCCGGCTCTTGGACCACAGCATGTGGGCGGCCAGGTCGGTGAGCCGGATCCGGCGGCCGGGGGTCTCGGAGAGCTCCGACAGCACGTCGTAGTCGGGCTCGGACAGGCCGCTGTCCCGGGCGAGGTCGCGTTCGAGTTGGAGGTCGAGCAGCGCGCGCATGCGGCGGTACCCACGCCAGGCGTGCAACTCTCGCTCGTCGAGCCACCGCGGTTCGTCCACCGGCGCAGCATAACCCCAAACAAGTTGACGTGTCATCAATCAACGGAGTAGCTTCGTTGATATGTCAATCGAGCGCGGGAGTAGGCGGCGGCTCGGCCGCCGGCTCCTCCACCTGCACGTGGGCCTGGTGCTCTTCGGTGCCAGCGTGGCGCTGATGGTGCGAGCCGACCTCGGGCTGGCGTCCTGGGACGTGCTGCACCAGGGGTTGGCCGGGCGGCTCGGGCTGCCCATCGGCTGGATCGTGAACATCGTCGGCGCGGTGGTGCTGCTGTTGTGGCTGCCGCTGCGGCAACGTCCGGGGTACGGCACCCTCGCCAACGTGGTCGTGGTCGGCTCCGTGGCCGACGCCGTGCTGGCCCTGCTCCCGCAGCCGGAACACCTCGCCGTCCGGTCGGCCCTGCTGGTCGCCGGGATCGCGCTCAACGGGGTCGCCACCGCGCTGTACGTCGGCGCCGGTCTCGGCCCGGGTCCCCGCGACGGGCTGATGACCGGGCTCGCCGCGCGGGGGCACTCGATCCGGCTGGTCCGCACCGGCCTCGAGCTGACCGTGCTGGCCGCCGGCTGGCTGCTCGGCGGCACCGTGGGTGTGGGCACGATGCTGTTCGCGGTCGCGATCGGTCCGCTCGTGCAGTACTTCCTCCCGCGCCTGACCGTGGCCCGGCCCGCCGCACTCCCGGAGAGCACGCCGCCGGCAGACGCACCCACCTCGAACGAAGGAGCCCAGCCATGCCGCGCCTGAACGTCGTCGTCGCCAGTACCCGTCCCGGTCGGGTCGGCCGGCAGATCGGCGACTGGTTCGCCGAACTCGCCCGCGCCCACGCCGCGTTCGACGTCCGCCTCGTCGACCTCGCCGAGGTGAACCTCCCGTTCGTCGACGAGCCGCACTTCGCGGACGAGCGCAACTACGTCCACGAGCACACCCGCCGCTGGAGTGCCCTCACCGACGAGGCCGACGCGTTCGTGTTCGTCATGCCGGAGTACAACCGCGGCTTCACCGCACCGCTGAAGAACGCGCTGGACTACCTGCTGCACGAGTGGCAGGACAAGCCGGTCGCGCTGGTCGGGTACGGCATGAGTTCGGCCGGCCTGCGCGCGGCGGACATGATCAAGCCCGTGCTGGTCGCGCTGAAGATGATCCCGGTGGCCGAGACGGTCGTCATCCCCTTGCGCGAGGTGATCGACGGCGACGGCCAGTTGGCGCCGAGCGCCGCGATGGAGGAGGGCGCCGCCGAGGTGCTCGACGAGCTGCGGCGCCTCACCGCCGTGTTCGCGGCGGTGCGGACACCGGCATGAGCGACGAACTCTGGACGCTGTTCGGGGTCACCGGCCGCGGGGTGCTGGTGACGCTCAAGCGGGACGGACGGCCACAGCTCTCCAACGTCGACTACGTGGCCGCCGCGGCGGACCGCACCATCCGGCTGTCGACCCGGGACGGCCTGGCCAAGGCGCGCAATCTGCGCCGCGACCCCCGGGCCAGCTTCCACGTCACCGTGCCGGGCGGCAGCGCGTACGCCGTGGCCGAAGGCACCGCCGAGGTGTCGCCGCCCGCGGCCGACCCGCACGACGCCACGGTGGAGGAACTCGTGGACGTGTACCGGGGCGTCCAGGGCGAGCATCCGGACTGGGACGAGTACCGGGCGGTCATGGTCAGCGACCAGCGGGTCGTGGTCCGGCTCCACGTCGACCGGGTCTACGGTTGGCGGCCTCCCGACCGCTGAAGCTTTCTCCGAACTTTCCGGCGGGACCGTGCATCTCACCACCGAGAGGCCACTGACCCGCCGCAGGAGAAAGAGACAACAATGCGTGCACGACACCGCACCGCCCTCACTCTTCCGACCGTCGCGGCGGCATGGCCACATCAAGCCGTCACCGCCCAAAGGCCAGCCGCGCTACTCGCCCTGGTCCTTCTTGGCGCCGATCGACGAGAGAGCGGGTGAACTCGGCGCGGCAGCGGACCCGGACCGACCGGAGACAGGCGCGGCAGCGGGTGCCGCAGCGGCGGTGGGTGCGGCGGCAGCGGTGGCTGTCGCGGGTGTCGCGGGTGTCGCCGCGGCGGGGGGCCCGGTCTGCGGGGCGGCGGCCTCGGCCTCGGCCGGGGTGGACTCGGTGCGGTCCGCGGCGCGTTCCTCGCTGAAGACCGCGGTCCAGGTGCCGGGCGCGAAGCAGGCCACCTGGCTGGCCGTGCTGCCCCAGTAGACGTGCAGGTGGCCGTCGCTGGAGACCTGCCAGGCGTTCGCCTTGGGCAGGTTGAGGACCGGCTGCTGGCCCCGCACCACGGTGACTCCGGTCTGAGCGCTCTCCTCGGTCATGGTCCGGAGCCTAGCGACGGACTGCCAGCGCGGGTACCAGTCGCCCGATCTGCTGCCCCGGTCTCCACCTTCGGGCTGAGCACCCGCCCGGCCGGGCCGGCAGCGGGGCGGCTGACCTGGGCGGACGAATGGGCGTCGGGTCGGGGTGTGACATCGGACGCCGGTCCGGCGCTGGACCAGGTGAGATGACGACGCGAGGCACCCACCGCGTTCCGCGGAGCGCCGCCGGCCGAGCGCCGCGCGGCGTTCCGCCGGCATGGACCCGGCCGGGGGATCCGCGGCGGACCGTGGGCGCCTACGGTGACCAGGTGCGCTCGGAACGGCCCGTCGTGGCTGACCGCGGGTCGCCGTGATCGACCTGGCGGCGGCCGTGCGCGGCGCCCAGGCCGGCGACGAGCAGGCGTTCGCGCTCGTCTACCGCGCGGTCCAGCCCGGGCTGCTGCGCTACGTGCGGGCGCTGGTCGGCAACGAGGCGGAGGACGTGGCCGCCGACGCGTGGCTGCAGATCGCGCGCGACCTCGCCACGTTCGAGGGCGACGGCGACGGGTTCCGTGGCTGGGCGGCCACCATCGGCCGGCACCGCGCCATGGACCATCTCCGCCGGCTGCGCCGCCGGCCCACACCGACGGTTCCCCTCGACGAGCTGACCGACGTGGCCAGCCGGCACGACACCGCCGCCTTCGCCCTGGACGCGATCGGCACCGACGCCGCGCTGGCGCTGATCGTCAGCCTGCCGCGAGACCAGGCCGAAGCCGTGCTGTTGCGGGTCGTGATGGACCTGGACGCCAAGACCGCCGCCGGGGTGCTGGGGAAGCGAGCCGGCGCCGTGCGCACCGCGGCGTACCGGGGCCTGCGGCGCCTGGCCGGCCAGCTCTCGCCCACCGATCTGTCCGGCCCGCCTGCCCCCGCCGCTGCCGCCCGTCGGCCGCGTTCCCAGCCGTCGCACCGCCAGGTGTGACATTCGCGGGCCGTTCGACGGTGTACGAACTGAGATGACCATTCGACGGAAGCCACGCCTCGACCGGGCCACCGCGGAGCACCTGCTCCGGGGCAACCCGGCCGGCTCCGACCTGGACGGGCAGCGGCTGGCCGCCCTCCTGGCGGCCGCCTCGGGCCCGCCCCGCCAGCACGAACTCGCGGGCGAACAGGCGGCACTGGCGGCGTTCCGGCGGGCCCGGGCGCATCCCGTCGGCGTTCCGCGGCGGCGCCCGCTCCGGACGGCGCTGGCCAAGTTCCTCACGGTGAAGCTGTTCGCCGGGGTGGCCGCCGTGACGGCGATGGGCGGGGTGGCGTTCGCCGCGAGCACGGGAGCGCTGCCGGGTCCCGTGCAGGACGCCGCCCACGGGGTGTTCGGCGCACCGGCGGCGAGTTCGGGCGCCGCGCCCGGACCGGCGGCCTCCCCTCGGCCCAGCCCGTCCCGGCGGCCGGCCGCCCCCGCCGACGTGCCGTCGGTGGCGCCGTCGCCGTCGCCGTCGGTCGTCGGGCTCTGCCGGGCCTATCGCGCCCGGGTCCGTACCGCGGGCGGCAAGGCCCTCGACCACCCGGCCTTCAAGGCCCTGATCGCCGCGGCCGGTAAGAAGGCGGACGTCCCCGCCTACTGCGACACCGTGCTGGCCGCCCGGAACCGCCCCACCGGACCGCCGACCCCGGTTCCGGCCGCCACCCGCAAGCACCAGCCGCCGCCGCGCACGAACGCTCCGCACCCTCCCCAGGACCCGTCCGGCTCCTGACCCGTCGAACCCACACTCAACAGCTCACCCGAGGAGACATGCAGATGATCAGGTCGAAGGGGCTCCGTCTGGTCGGGGCCGCCGTGCTCGCCGCCAGCATGGTCGCGTTATCAGCCGCCCAGGCCACGGCCGCGCCGCCCCGGCCCACCGACCCGCGCGCCAAGGTCCCAGCCGCAGTGCCCGGCGACAACGGCGACGTGAAGATCCACCGGCTCACCACGCCGGCCCACGACCCGCGCAACGAACCGAAGGTCTGCGGGTTCTACCTCGTCGGGTTCAACTTCGACGCGGGCCAGAAGGTGCGCTGGGTCATCGTGAAGAGCCCGCCGTTCAAGCAGAACGTCGTGCTCTCCGGCACCCTGACGATGAACGCGAACGGCCACGGCCGCACTGCCGGCCTGGCGCTGCCCGACGGCCACTACAAGCTGATCTGGACGTTCGTCGGTGAGAACGGGCGGGCCAAGCACAAGGTCTTCAAGGTCGACTGCAAGCCCGACCGCAGCCCCTCGCCGTCGACCAGCCACCCCGGCAGCCCGTCGCCGTCGGCCAGCGAGTCGGCCAGCCCGTCGCCGTCGACCAGCGAGTCGACCGCCCCGGGTGCCTCGACCACCCCGTCCGGCGACGTCGCCGGCGACCAGCCCGACGACAGCCTCCCGATCACCGGCACGGCACTGACCGCCGTGCTCGGCGCCGGCCTGGCGCTGCTGCTCGCCGGCGGGGCCGCGCTGTTCGTCGCGCGCCGCCGGTCGGCGTCCACGGAGCAGCCTGAGTCCTGATCCCCCTCCTCAGGAGCGGAAAGGCCCGCGGCGCTGCGAGGCGCCGCGGGTCTTTCCCTGTTGGTCGATGTCGGGGTCCCTTAGCATGCGGACGCGGGGGGTGCGACGGCAAACACCAGGTGAGCGCCGCGACGCCCCAGCGGGGCCGACTGCTCTACCCGACCACCGACATCGCTCGTCCGCCGCGGCCGCGCCAGGTCCTGACTTCGAAGATTCTTCGGGAGGATCCATGCGTCGCCGTGGCACGGCCGCGACCGGGCTACTTCTCGCCGTCGCCACCGCGGGATGCGGTACTCCTCCGGACGCGGCCGCCACCGGGCCGGACATCCTGATCGGCGTCAACATCGAACTGTCCGGGCCGGCCGCCCGCCTCGGCCAGTCCTACCGGAACGCGCTGGAGCTGGTCGCGGCCGAGATCAACGCCGACGGCGTGCTCGGCCGCCGGAAGGTGCGGCTGATCGTCCGGGACAACCGGAGCGACCCGGACGAGGCGCTCCAGGTCGCCAGGGACCTGTGGGACACCGAACGCGTGGTCGCGATGGTCGGCCCCGGGGTGTCGCCGACCTCGATGGCCGTCGTCGGCGAGGCCGAGCAGCGCCGGACCCCGATGGTGTCGATGGGTTCGGCCGCCGACGTGGTGAACCCCGTCGCCGAGCGTCAGTACGCGTTCAAGACCACGCCCAACAACGACGACATGGCCGAGATCCAGGTGGCCGAGCTGGTCGACCCGGAGATCAAGACGGTGGCCTACCTGGCGCCGGCGAACGCGTTCGGCGACGCGTCGGTGAAGGCGTTCACCGCCGAGGTCGAGAAGACCGGGATCACGTTCGTCGCGACCGAGCGGTACGGCGTCCCGGAGTCCGACCCCGCGACCAAGGTCGGGCGGGTGCTGCGGAAGAAGCCGGACGCCCTCGTGGTGGCCGCCATCCCGCCGCAGGCCGGCGTCCTGGTCAAGGAGATCCAGGCGGCCGGCTTCACCGGCCCGGTGCTGTTCGAGGCGGGTGCGGGCGCCGAGCCGCTGTTCGGCGAGGGCGACACCGTCGGCACGAACATCTTCATGGTCCACCCGATCATCCTGGCCATCGAGCAGACCACCGCGACGGTGCCGACGGCGCTGGCGCAGAAGGAGTTCTACCGCAACTACTCCCAGGCGTACGGGACGTTCGCCGGCTCGGCCTCCTACGCGGCCGACGCGCTGGGCCTGATCGTCGCGGCCATCCGGAAGTCCAGGAGCGCGGACGCCGAGAAGATTCGGGACGCGCTGGAAACGATGTCCTACCCCGGCCTGACCGGCAACTTCACGTTCAGCGCGACGTACCACGGCGGGGTCGACAAGGCGTCGCTGACCGTCCTGACCGCGCGCGGCGGCGAGTGGGTGCCGGCCTTCTAGACCAGTCCGAGCCGGCTCGGGCGGCGAACGATACGGAGAGCGGACGGCCACGGGGCCGGCGGGACGAGGAGGTAACGGTGGCGCGGGCGGTGGCGCGGGCGCGGTGGCTGAGCGGGGCCGGGCTGGCCGTGTTCCTCGGCGGGGCGGCGGCAGCCGGCGCCCTCCAGCCGGGGTACGCCCACCGGCGCGACTTCCTGAGCGCGCTGGCCAGCCTCGGCGCCGAGTCCCGGTGGGTGGGCGCGCTGGCGCTCACCGGGCTCGCGGTGTTCCACCTCGGCGCGGCCGGGGCGTTCTGGACGACGCCTGGCGCCGGCCGGGCGTTCCGTGGTGGCGCGGTGTTCGTGCTGGTAGGAGGTGTGGCCGGGCTGGTGGTCGCCGCGAGTCCGATCGCCTGCGCGCGGGGAGCGGCCCGGTGCGCGGACTCCGGCGGGCCCGGCGGGTGGACCGACGCGGTGCACGCGGTGGGCGTGGGCGTCTACCTGGTGGCGCTGGTGGGCGCGATGCTGGCCACGGCGTGGCTCGCCTGGCGGGCCGGCGGCCGGTGGTGGGCCGTGCTCGGCTCGGCGGCGTTCGCGGTCGCGTCGGGGTCGGCCTTCGCCGCGATCGGACCGCCGCACGCCGGTGCCTGGCAGCGGACCTGGCTGGCCGTGAACATCGCCTGGGTGCTGATCGCGCTGCTGCTGACCGCGCGACCCGCTTCGCAGCCGCGTGACACCCGACCTACACTCGGAAGCCACCCGCCCGCTACCGGCGCGCGTCTCTCGAACAGGACGAGTCGCGTGCGTTTCCCCACGTGATCTGGAGGAGGGTGATGTCGGCCCAGGTGCCACCGCCCGTCGGGCGCGTCACGTCCAGAGCGGAGTTCCCGCGACGCGCCGCCCCGCCCCGACCGCCCAGACCGCCGCGACCCCCCCGGTGGGCGCGGCTGTGCACGGTCTTCGGCGCGATCCTCGTCATGCTCTCGTTCGGTTCGGTGGGCGCCGGCTGGGCGCTGAGCCTGCGCTATGCCACCAACACGCAGGCGATCCTGGGTGACGTGCCGAGCAAGGAGGGCGCCGACATCCGCGGGCCGCTCAACTTCCTGCTGCTGGGCTCGGACAGCCGCCTCGCCGACCCGTCGGTGCAGGACGGCTCCGGCGGCTCCCGCTCTGACACGATCATCCTGATCCACGTCACCCGCGACCTCAAGAAGGCGTTCTTCGTCTCGATCCCGCGGGACAGCTATGTGGACGTCCCGCCCAAGGAAGGGCGTTGGGACGGCGGCAAGAACAAGATCAACGCCGCGTTCGAGTTCGGCGGCCCCGCGCACATGGCCAAGGCCGTCTACGAGCTGACCAAGGTGCCGTTGGACGGCGCTGCGGTGGTGGACTTCAACAGCGTCCGTTCGATGGTGGACGCCGTCGGGGGCGTTCGGATCTGCATCCCTTACGACGTGGAGTCGATCCACACCTCGCGGAAGTGGCGGAAGGGCTGCTCGAACGTCGGCGGCGACTCCGCGCAGGACTTCATGCGGCAGCGCAAGACCGTGCCCGGCGGCGACTTCGGCCGGATCCAGAACCAGCAGATCGTCCTCAAGGCGCTGGCCTCCAAGGCCACCAGCCGGGGGCTGCTGACCAACCCGCTGGCCTTCGACAAGCTGCTGCGGACGGCCACCGCGGCCATGACGGTGGACGAGAACACGGACGCGCGCGGGCTGGCGTTCGCGCTGAAGGGCCTCCGGCCCGACGACCTGTCATTCCTGACGCTGCCTTTCCTCAACGACAACCTGGCCACGCCTGCCGGTTCGTCGGTCGAACTCGACATGCTCAAGTGCGAGGACCTCTTCGCCGCGATCCGCGACGACACCGTCGGGCAGTGGGTGCTCGCGAACCCGCCGAAGCCCCTCCCCAAGTGAGCGTCCCGAGCCTCGGGCAGCCGTGAGCGCGTTACCCACAGGAACGGCGGCGCGTTCTCGTCCTGTGGACGGCGGCGTTCGGCCCTGGCCGCCGACCGGGGCCCGGTTAAGGTGGTCAACCATGGCCGCCGAGGAGACGATCGTCCCCGCAGAGCCGCCGCGGCTGTCCCGGCGTGCGGAGATCCTCGCGGTCGCCGTCGGCCTCTTCGCCGCCCGGGGCTACCACGGCGTGTCGATGGACGACATCGGCACGGCGGCGGGCGTCACCGGGCCCGCGCTCTACCACCACTTCGCCGGCAAGGAGGCGATGCTGGCCGCCGCGATCACACCGGTGAGCGAGGAACTGCTGGCGGGCGGCCGACACCGGGCCGCCGAGGCTGCCGACGCCCGCGAGGCGCTGGAGGCGCTGGTCGACTTCCATGTGGCGTTCGCCCTCGACAACCCCGCGGTGATCACCTTGCAACTGCACGAGCTGGCCCGGCTGCCGGACGACAGCCGACGCACCATCCGGCGCCTGCAGCGGCTGTACGTGGAGGAGTGGGTGCAGGTGCTGGTGGCGGTGCGCGCCGCACTGTCGCCGTCGCAGGCCCGGGTGGCCGCCCACGCGGCGTTCGGGCTGATGAACTCGACTCCGTTCATCGGTTCGAGCCTCGACCGCGACGCCGTGTCGGCCCTGCTGCGGCGGATGACCCTGAACGCCCTGCTCGGCTGAGCCCTGATCCACCGGCGTTGAGTTCTTAGCTTCGGTTGTGGGGCAGGTGGGTGGGGCCGCGTGGGCGGGTATGGGGCGGTCGCCGGTCCTGGCCGGCTTTTCCACTGCGGTGTCCTTGGTCGTGCCGTTGCCGGCGGGGTGGTCAGGTGGTGACTGGGGCTGGTGGGCCGGTCGCGGTGGTCCAGAGCGATTCCCAGCCTGGTGCCCATGGCCAGTGGTCGGGCAGGTGGAGCACGAGCCGGCGTCCGGTCGCAGCGATCCGCGCGGGGATGTTGATGATCCGCTTGCGCACGGTTGCCCAGCGGGCGGTGCGGAGGTGGGCTGCGACCGCGGCGGCGCGGGCGATGTTGAACGCGATCACGGCGCAGGCGACCCACGCTGCGTTGGCCGCGTACTTCCCGCTGGGTAGGTGTGCGAGCGGTCCGTCCTTGAGCTCGGCGATGACCTGCTCGACGATCGCGTGGTCGCGGTGGCGGTCGTCGGCCTCGACCATGCCCAGAGTGGAGTTGGTGATGAAGGCGTGGTGGCGGTAGGCGGCGAACAGTTCGCCCTGCTCGGTGCCGTCAGACGCCGGCGGCTGGAGTCGCTTCACCCGGCGCACGATCAGCCGACACTTGACGTGGTCGCGCTTGCGGCGGGAGGTGAACGCGATGAAGTCGATCTCGGCGACCTCGGCGTCGGAGACCCAGCGTTGCTCGGCCTGGTCGAAGACCGCGTTCGGGTACTCGATGCTCTGCCACGCCGCGGGGTCGATGCTGGCGATCGCTGTCTTGACCTGCGGGTTCATCCGCGCGGTCACGCTGAACCACGCACCGTGCCGGATCGCGGTCGCGACGAAGGCGTGGCCGTAGTAGGCGGAGTCCGCGCGGGCCAGGATCTGGCCGGTCACGCCCGCGGCATGGGCGGTCGTGATCGCCTGGGCCAGCAGCCGCCCGGCGCCGGCGTGGGAGGCGGTGTTGCCCTTGCGGAGTCGGGCGCGGGCGATCACCGGCGCCGCGGTCTGGGTGCTGATCGTGGCCAGCTGCAAGTTCAGTCCCCGGATCCCGGTGTAGCCGAACCCGGCTGCCTGCTTGGCGTAGCCGTGGACCTCTCGGATGGTGTCGTCGACATCGACGAACACGATTCCCTCGGCTTGGCCACCGGCGAGCAGACCGGGCGCCTGGGCGGCGAGCCCGGCCAGCAGACCGCCGCCGATCTTGTCCAGCTGCTGCACGTGCCCGTGGGTGAAGGCCCGCAAGAACGTGCCCAACGTCGAGGGCGCCCGGGTCCCGGCGAACAACCGTCCCATGCCGCCATGGCGTAGCAGGTCCAGGTCGGCGATGCAGTCCGCGCCAGCCAGCATCCCACCGACCACGCCCGCTGTCTTCGCATCCGCGTTGGGCGAGGGCACAGACAAACCGTGGAGGAGGTCGTAAAGACCGGCGGACTCGGCCAGCCGAAGAGCCGGGACCAGACCCGCGGCCGACACCAGATTCCGATCATCGAAGACAGGCCGGATCGTGTGAGAAGGTTTCACTTACGAGGTGCCTCTCGTGAGCATTGGATGACGACGTCGCAATCGACATCCTCCCTGCTCAAGAGGGCACCTCGTTCCACGCCACACTCACACCGCCCACCACCGTCGGTGGATCAGGGCTGAGTGGCGCCGGTGGGACTGAACGATCGTTAGGCTGTTCTTGGACTGGGAGGTTGGCAGGTGCTCGAATCGGTGTTGGTGGCGAACCGGGGTGAGATCGCCCGCCGGATCATCCGGACGGCGCGAAGGCTGGGCGTCCGCGCGATCGCGGTGCACTCGGACGTCGACGCGGGTCTGCCGTTCGTCACCGAGGCCGATCAGGCGGTGTGCATCGGCCCGGCCCAGCCGGCCGAGTCGTACCGCAACGCCGACGCGATCCTGGCCGCGGCGAAGGAGACCGGCGCCCAGGCGATCCACCCGGGCTACGGGTTCCTGGCCGAGAACGCCGACTTCGCCCGCGCCGTCGAAGCGGCCGGGCTGGTCTGGATCGGCCCGCCGGCCGACGCGATCGACCGGATGGGCGACAAGATCAACGCCCGCAACATGATGGCCGCCGCCGGCGTGCCCGTCGCGGCCGGAACGCCCGATCCGGTCGCCGACGTCGAGGCGGCGCTGGCCGCGGCGGGGACGATCGGCTACCCGGTGATGGTCAAAGCTGCCGCGGGCGGTGGCGGCATGGGCATGGCCGTGGCGTCCGACGCCGACGCACTGGCCACCGAGTACGACAAGGTGCGGACGTTCGCCGAGCGGATGTTCGGCGACCCGTCGGTGCTGCTGGAGCGGTTCTTCCCGCGGGTGCGGCACGTCGAGGTGCAGATTCTCGGGTTGGCCGACGGACGGGTCCTCGCGTTGGGCGAGCGGGACTGTTCGGTGCAGCGGCGCAACCAGAAGGTCGCCGAGGAGTCGCCCTCGCCCGCGGTCGACCCCGAGCTGCGCGAACGGATGCTCGCGGCGGCCGTGCTCGCGGGGGAGACCGTCGGCTACCGCAACGCCGGCACGGTGGAGTGCCTGCTCGACCCGGCCACCGGGGAGTTCGTGTTCCTGGAGATGAACACCCGGCTCCAGGTCGAGCATCCGGTCACCGAGGCGGTCCTCGGCATCGACCTGGTGGAGGCGCAGCTGCGGGTGGCGGCCGGGCTCGATCCGGGCTTCGACCCGGCCGCGCTGGTGCCGTCCGGCCACGCGATCGAGCTGCGGGTCAACGCCGAGGACCCGAAGCGCTTCTTCCCGGGCCCCGGTGCGGTGGCCACCTGGGTGGAACCGGGCGGGGAGGGTGTCCGGGTCGACTCCGGGTACGCCGCCGGGACGACCGTCACGCCGCACTACGACTCGCTGATGGCCAAGCTGATCGTGCACGGGGCCGACCGTCGCGCAGGCGCTGGCCCGGGCCCGGGACGCCGTGGCGGCGTTCGAGATCGTCGGGCCCGAAGTGCAACCTGCCGTTCTTCGCCGAGCTGCTCGACAACCCGGAGTTCGTCTCCGGCGACTACGACACCGGCATCGTCGGGCGGATGCGGGCGTGACCGCGGCGGCGGCACCGGTGCGCGGCATGCCGCCCGCGGTGTCGCTGCGCGAGGTCGGCCCCCGCGACGGGCTGCAGAACGAGGCGCCCGTTCCGACGGCTGACAAGATCGCGCTGATCGATGCCCTCTCCCGAACGGGCGTCCGCCGGATCGAGGCCGTCAGCTACGTCCACCCGCAGGCGATCCCGCAGATGGCCGACGCGGACGCGGTGTGGGCGGCCGTCACGCGCAACCCGGACGTGCGGTACTCCGCGCTGGTGCCGAACGTGCGCGGCGCCGAGCGGGCGCTGGCGGGCGGGTTCACCGAGGTCGAGGTGGTCCTCAGCGCCAGCGACACGCACAACCGGATGAACATCGAGCGCTCCACGGCCGAGTCGCTGGACGAGATCGCCAGCCTGGTCGCCCTGCTGCACGACGGAGGCGCCACGGCCGAGGTGATCGTCGCGACCAGCTTCGGCTGCCCGTACGAGGGCGACGTCCCGGTCGGACGGGTGGCCGGCATCGTCGACCGGGTGCTCGCCGACGGTGCCGACCGGGTCGCGTTCGGCGACACCACCGGCATGGCCACCCCCGGCCGCGTCACCGCCCTGGTCTCGGCGGTGAAGGAGCGGCACCCGGACGTCCCGCTGCTGCTGCACTTCCACAACACCCGCGGCACCGCGCTGGCCAACGTCTACGCCGCCCTGCAACTCGGGGTCACCGAGTTCGACGCGAGCGTCGGCGGGCTGGGCGGCTGCCCCTACGCGCCCGGCGCCAGTGGAAACCTCGCCAGCGAGGAGCTGGTGCACCTGCTCGAGGACATGGGCATCGACACGGGCGTCGACCTCGCCGCGCTGATCGCCGTGGCCACCATGGCCGAACGCATCGTCGGCCGCGAACTGCCCAGCGGCGTCCTCCGCGCCGGCCCCCGCACCCGCCGCACCCCACGCTGAACGCGCCCGGGTGTCGCCTCACCGGCCGGCCGCGTCGTCCACGCCGTACCTGGCCGACGCCCTCACCGCCTCCGCATGAGGTTGGCGTCCGGCGTGGTGTCGAACGCGTTCCGGCGGGCTCTGACTGAGGCCCGCGCTCAGCTTCCGGGTGCCGCGCTCGGCCGCAGCGAACGCGCGTAATGTGCCTGCCGGACCGAGAGCATGATGCAGGCCGCCACGAGCGCCCCCAGGCACACCGCGCTGCCAACCAGGTCGACCACGTAGACCATGGGGGAGGCAGCCATGAGCGGTGGATCTGGATCCATCAGCACGACGGAAGTCAGGAGGATCTCCGCCACCAGGGTGCCGGACAAGACCACCGTGACGACCCAGGGCACCAGGTCCTCCAATTCGGTATAGCGCGCAAAGAACGCCAGAAACGCTGTCCACAACGCGATGAGCGTCATCGGGACAAGCATCACCTCCAACCAGCTCATCGCCTCGGAGACGTAGTTGTCGCAGTCGTAGTTGCCGTTGGCGATTTCCTGGGGAGAACCGCATCCCGTGACGTAGTAGTCGCCGAGATGAACGATCTGCACGACCAGGCTGGCGATGACGACCAGGACGGCGACGCCTGACACAGCGAGCAGCATCCGGGCCGTTCTGAGCGCTCTCCGCGCTTCCGGAGGATCGGTGGGAACCACCGGAGGCGCCCGCCTAAAATCCGGGTTCTCGGTTTCCTGCACGACTCCACGATCCCATCCTCACGCAAGGCCGAGAACGGCGTTGGGGCGCACAGGGTCAACGGGCCAACGGCCGTGGCCGTGCTCGGACTACCTGCTCGGCCCGGACGCACTGTCGGCCAGCGGGTGCTCGGCGCCAGGCGCCAGGCGCCGACGGGCTGCCCGGCAGACCGCCAGGTGCCCGAGCCCGACCACGACTCCGGCGAGCAGGCAGCCCGTCCACAGCACCGCCGGACCCGGACCGGCGTAGACCGCTGTCCCGAGCAGCGGCCCGGCCACGAACGAGGCGCCGAACGCCAGCCCGAACAGGCCCTGGTACCGCCCGCGTGCCTCCACCGGTGCCAGGTCGGCCACCAGCGCCGGCACCGTCCCGGCGAACCCGATCTCGCCGAGCGTCCACAGCAGCACCGTCCCGGCGAACGCCCACCCGTCCGACGCGAGTCCGGTGGCCGCGAATCCCGCCCCGAGCACCAGGCTCGACACCGCCAGCACCCAGCCGGGGTCGAAGCGCGCCAACCACACCCCCGCGAACGGCTGCACCAGCACGATCGCCAGCCCGTTCACGGCCACCACCGCGCCGTAGGACGAGGCGGGCAGTCCGGCGTCCCGCATCGCCAGCGGCAGGGTCACGTAGGCCTGCGCGTAGACGGTGGCGCTGAGCACGGTCAGCGCGAGGATCGCGAGCAGCGCGCGGTCGCGCAACGCTGTCCGGTAACCCGCCCGCGGCCCGCCGGTCGTCGGCGCCCGGGGGTGGTCGCGGCTCGCTCCCGCCCACATCAGCAACCCGAAGAGGACACAGGTCAGCGCATCGAGCGCGAACAGCAGCCCGTAGCCGGCCTGGGCCAGGTACCCGCCGGCGACCGCGGCGACCGCGAAGCCCAGGTTGATGGCCCAGAACAGCAGGCCGTACGCCCGCTGCCGGTCGGCCGGCGCGACGATGTCGGAGATGTGTGCGGACGCGGCGGGCCGGTAGATGTCGCCGGTGAGTCCGACCACAAAGGCCGCGACGATGATCGCGGGGAGGCTGGTCACCGCGCCGAGCGCGGCCAGGCTGACCCCGGCGGCGATCATGCCCCCGGCCAGCGTCTCCCGCCGGCCCACCCGGTCGGCGAGCCAGCCGCCGACCACCGGGGCCACCAGCGCGCCGCCGCCCCAGACGGTGATCACCAACCCCGCCTGCTGGATGGACAGGCCACGCGCCGAGGTGAGGTAGAGGATCAGGAACGGCTGGACGAACGTCCCGAGCCGGTTGACCAGCACGCCGGTCCACTGGAACCAGAACTGCCGCGGGAATCCGCCGAACGTGCGGCCGAGACCGCGCCGGAGCACCCCCCCGCGAGGCGGAGGCGGCAGGGGGCGCTCGTCGCAGGGCGTCGTGGTCACGCGTCCGATGGTTCGCCCACCGCCGGCCACGTCCAACGCTTTAGCGACTGCTAAAACCACGGCTATCGTGGAGGTGTGTTCGAGGCCAGGTTCAGGACCCACGACCTGTCGCACCTGCGGTTCGCGTTCTCCCCGCTGTGGGAGGTGGTGGCCAGTCTGCGGGTGCTCCAGGCGCCCGGCCGGCACGCGCTGCACCTGCCGTGGGCAACCCGGGCGCGCGCGGCGGTGCGGGCGGCCGGCATGGATCTCGCGCCGCTGTTCGCGCTGGTCCCGCCGACCGGCTACATCCCCGACTTCCTCACCCCGCCGCCCACCACCCCGCTGGCCGACCTCGACGACGAGCTGGCCACGGTCGCGGCGACCCCCGCGGCGCAGATCGACGAGGACTTCGCCGAACGGCTGCCCGAACGGCCCGGACGCTTCTCCGACCGGGGACACTTCCGGGCGGTGCGGGAGGAGTTCCGCGCCGACCCCGCCGGCAGGGCCGCCGAGGTGGCCGAACGGCTGGCGGCCTACGCCGAGCTGGTGGTGGCACCCCACTGGCCGCGCCTGCACGCGCTGCTCGACGCCGACGTGCTGTACCGCAGCCGGGCGCTGGCGCTGGGCGGGGCGCACGGGCTCTTCGCCGACCTGCACCCGGACATGCGGTGGGGACACGACTCCCTCACGGTGGCCAAGAAGTACGCGTCGTCGATGGACCTCGGCGGCCGGGGCCTGGTGCTGGTGCCGTGCGCGTTCGCCTGGCCGAGCGTGCTGGTGATGTGCGACGAGCCGTGGCAGCCGACGCTGATCTATCCGGCCCGCGGTGTGGCGACGCTGTGGGAGGCCGGCACCGGTACGCCGTCGGGGCTCGCGGCCGCACTGGGGCGCACCCGGGCCGATCTCCTCGCCGCGCTGGCCGGGCCGGCGACGACCACGGAACTGGCCAGCCGCCTGAACGTCACGGCTGGCGCGATCAGCCAGCACGTCACCACCCTGCGTGGAGCGGGCCTGGTGGTCTCCCGACGGGCCGGCCGGCGCATCGTCCACGCCCGGACCCCCCTCGCCGACGCCCTGGTCACCGCCGCGGACTGAACGCCGGCCCTCGATGGCCGACTCCGGCGACGTGTCCTCCACCTGCTGTCGGACCAAGGGTGTGGACGGCCTGAGCGGCCGGGAAAGCGGCCCTGCCATTCTGGGGCAGTGACGAGCCGACGCATCGCCCGGGCCTGCCTCGCCATCCTCACCCTCGTGCCGCTTGGGTGCGCCTCCTCGCCGCCACCGGAGCCGACCGTGTGTGACGCGTTCTCGGCGCGGGTCGTCGAGTCGGCGTTCCCGGGTCGGCGGCTCGACAGGCTCGTTCCCAATGCGGCGACATGCCGGGTGCTCATGCGGGACGAGTCCGGTGACGAGTCGTCGGTCGACGTTTCCTTTCTCGAACGCGAGAGCTATGACGCCGAGCGTCGCCGATCGGCGACCCGGTACCGAGTCGACGACATCGCTGACCTCGGGCAGGCGGCGTTCGCGGAGCGGGAGCGCGGAGACGGTGGACTCCTCGTCAGGGTCGTGGTCCGACTCGCAGACCTCGTGTTCGAGGTCAGCGGCTGGAGTCTGCGCGAGCACCGGGAGACCGGTCTGGTGGCAATCGCACGGCAGCTTGTCCGGCATCGGGAGGGTGAATGACGGCCCTGTGGACGACGCCGGCGGGGGCTCGAACGACCGCAGCAGACTGGGCCGATGAGCGTCTCTCCCGACGACGTGGCGCGCACGGCGTCCGAGGTTCGTCGGCACGCTGCGGCCATGCAACGGGAACTCAACGGGGTCGAGGGCAAGTGCCGCACCATGGTCTGGGACGGACCGGCGAGAGTCCGGTGGGAGAAGCACTTCGTCGGCGCCCGGCGGGCGGTTGCCGAGCTGGTCGGTGACCTTCTTGAGGCAGCGGCCGATCTCGATCGAGCTGCCGACCGGCTTCGTCGACAGCTCGCCGCGCTGGCAGTCGACGAACAGGCTGTTCGAACTGGGTTCGAGGCATGGTGTGACCGGCAGCACACTCCCGCTCCGCGCCGAGCGCTCCTCCGTACGGAACTTCCCCCCTCAGGGCATCCCGGATGGGCGGACTGGGCCCGCCAGGTGATCGGGCGCTCGCGAACGGAGGGGCTGTGACTGTCCGTCGGTACGACCCGGACACCTTGGGTGCCTTGTGGCGCGCGATGGACGACCGGCTCGGAGCGCGGGTGGAAGCCGCTCACGCTCCCGTCGTCAACGCCGCTCGAGTGTGGGAGGGATTGGCTCCGCGGCTCGGCACGTACGGCATCCGCATCCCACGTGCGCTCGATGCCGCGTCGCGTCGCGGTAGCGGTCGGGGCAGCCCCCGCGAGGTTTTCCTGCAGATCCAGGCAAGTGCGGAGGCGCTGAACTCGGTGCTCGAGTTGATCTACACGATGGAGCGGGAGGCGGCCCGGGCACGCAAGCACCTGCGGCTTCCGATCGACCAGTTGGCGATCCGATCGCAGATCGGGGAGGCGCTCGACGATCCTCGGTTCCTCGACCTGGCCCGTCTTGACAGGTTCGTGCACGACAAGGGCGGTCGCCCACCGGCACAGCAGGCCGACGACGTCCGGGAGTGGCTTCGCAGACATGGCGGCACACCGGCGAACCAGGGGTGGCTGGTGATGAACTCCGGTCCGGCGGCCCGCGCGCTCTCCGCGAGCACCGGCAGGCCGACCGGAAGGGCCAAGGAGCTTGCCGGCCTTCCGAAGGACGATCCCGCCGCGGTGGGCAGGTTCGTCGACGGTTTGACCGGAGCGGAACTCACCTTGCTGGCGGTCACCTACCCGACCCTGGTCGGCGAGCTCCGCGGGATGCCGCCCGTGCTTCGCAACGTCGCCAACCGGGTGCGGCTCGTCGGTTACCGAGAGGATGTCGCGCGAGCACTCCACAAGTCGCGTAACGAGGTCCGGCTGCCGCTGCGCGACGAGGCTGGGCTGGCCTACCGGATTCTCGCTTTGGACGAGCTGTTGGCGCGGCCGTCGTTGTTGATCCTGTCGTTCACCCGCCCGGGCCCCTCGGTGGCGATGCAGTTCACGGCGCTCGCGCGGGATGCGACTCCGGGGCCCGACACCCGCTTCCAGGTGCTCGCCGAGGTCGCTGACGCCACCAAGAAGTCCTCCGACCTGGCGGTCAAGACCCGCGCGATGCTGGGCGAGCTGGTCACGAACGAGAACCCGGAGGTCCGGCGGGCCGCCGCGGCGTACCAGGACGCGCTGTTCGGTGACCAGACCCGTCGCGCGAAGGCTTTGGAGCTGATCGGGAAGGGGGGCCCGGCGTTCGACGTGGTCGTGGGTTCGCTCCAGATCGCCGACATGGTGAGCCGGGACGGCAAGGGCCTGGCGGCGGCGACGGTGCTGGTGGCGGTCCCCCCCAAGATCCTCGCCCCTGGCCCATGGGGCATCCGCCCCGCGCCGGAACCCGTCGGCCCACTCTGACCTGGACACACGCTTCCCCGGCGCATCGCCCACGCCCGCACCCCCTGGCCGAACGCCCTGGTCACCGCCGCCGAGTAGACGCCTCTGGTCACGAATCAAGGACGGGGCACGGCACTCATGGCCACGAGTACGTCCAGTCCCCTGAAATCGTCGG
This sequence comes from uncultured Actinomycetota bacterium, assembly GCA_963740255.1. Lineage (GTDB taxonomy): Bacteria > Actinomycetota > Actinomycetes > Mycobacteriales > Cryptosporangiaceae > CAVUDO01. Next base: position 28,273 of record CAVUDO010000006.1, read on the forward strand.
GGTTGGTGGTGTAGAGCGGAAGTCCGTTCGCCATCGCGACCGAAGCGATCATGAGATCGGCGAGGCGGCGACGTGGCTTCCGCCCAGCGGCCAGGATCGCCGCGGAAACCAGTCCGAACGCACGCGCCGCGGCGGTGTCGAAGGGGAGCGGGTCGAACGTCGCCTCGGCATGCTGGAGGACGCTGGTGCGGCGAGCCCGTTCCGCGGGGTCGTCCGTGTGATGCGGTCCCGCGGACAGTTCGGCGAGCGTCACAGCGCTGAGGACCATCTCGTCGGGCAGGTGGCCGGGATCCAGCGACCGCAGGTGGATGACGATGTTGGTGTCGATCAACCCCCGGTTGCCCAGCTCACCACTCACGGTCGGACGGGTCCTGTTCGAGCACGCCGTCGAGGTCGCTGCGGAATCTCTCTGGATCGAGAGCGGGAGCTGTCGCGAAGGCGGCAAGGACCTCCTCGCGCGGGACGAACGTGCGGCGTCGCAGCGGGATCAGCCTTCCGACCGGCGTTCCGTTGCGCGTGATCGTGAACGATTCGCCATGCTCGACGCTCCGCATGATCGCGCCGGAATCGTTGCGGAGTTCGCGCTGGGTGATCTCACGAGGACTGTGCTTGGCCATGGTCACATGGTAGCCGAAGGGTGCTACCAGGTGCTACGCACCAGGGCGACAGTCGGGCGGCGCTGGCGGCGGGCCGTCGCGCGAGCTAGCCTAACGATCGTTCAGGTGCGGATGTTTCGGAGGTGTGGTCGTGGCGCTGGAGCCCGAGCAGCTCGCCGCGCTGCGGGCCCGGGTGGAGGCCGGCGGCGCGGAGAAGTACCATGCCGCCAATGCCGGCAAGGGCAAGCTGTTCGCCCGCGCGCGGATCGCGGTGCTCGTCGACGAGGGCTCGTTCGTCGAGGACGGCGCCTACGCGAACGCGCTGGCCGAGGGCCTGCCCGCCGACGGTGTGGTCACCGGCCAGGCGCGGGTGGATGGGCGTCCGGTGTGCGTGATGGCCAACGACTCGACGGTCAAGGCCGGCTCCTGGGGCGCCCGGACGGTGGAGAAGATCATCCGCATCATCGAGCGGGCCTACGCGCTCGGCGTCCCGATGGTGTACCTGGTCGACTCAGCGGGCGCCCGGATCACCGACCAGGTCGACCTGTTCCCCGGCCGGCGCGGTGCCGGAAAGATCTTCTGGAACCAGGTGCGCGCCTCCGGGTCGATCCCGCAGGTCTGCGCGCTGTTCGGCCCGTCGGCCGCCGGCGGCGCCTACATCCCGGCCTTCTGCGACGTGGTCGTGATGGTCGATGGGAACGCCTCGATGTACCTGGGCTCGGACCGGATGGTCGAGATGGTCACCGGCGAGAAGACCACGCTGGAGGAGATGGGCGGCGCCAGGGTGCACTGCGAGGTGTCCGGTGTCGGCCACGTCCTGGTGCAGACCGAGCCGGAGGCGCTGGCCGCCGTCCGGGCCTACCTGTCCTACCTGCCTTCCAACTGGCAGAGCACGCCCCCGGCCGCGGCGCCGGTGCCGTCCCCGGAGGTGGACCTGGCCGCGCTGGTGCCCGCCAGGGAACGGCAGGCGTTCGACATGCGGACGTTCGTCGGTGGCCTGCTCGACGGCGGCTCGTACTTCGAGATCCAGGCCCGCTGGGCCAGGGAGCTGACGGTCGGCTTCGGGCGCCTGGACGGCCAGGTCGTCGGCGTCGTCGCCAACAACCCGCTGTTCAAGGGCGGCGTGCTCTTCGTCGACTCGGCCGACAAGGCCGCCCGGTTCGTCCAGCTCTGCGACGCGTTCAACGTGCCGCTGCTGTTCCTGGCCGACGTGCCCGGCTTCATGGTCGGCTCGGCGGTGGAGCGCGAGGGCATCATCCGGCACGGCGCCAAGATGATCACCGCCGTCGCGGAGGCCACCGTGCCGAAGGTGTGCGTGGTCGTCCGCAAGGCATACGGCGCGGGCCTGTACGCGATGGCCGGGCCGGGGTTCGAGCCGGACGCCACGATCGCGCTGCCCACCGCGACGATCGCCGTGATGGGCGCCGAGGCCGCGGTGAACGCCGTCTACGCCAACAAGATCGCCGCCATCGCCGACCCCGGGGAGCGCGAGGCGTTCGTCAAGGCGAAGCGCGAGGAGTACGAGCGGGACGTCGACCTCGTCCACCTCGCGTCCGAACTGGTGGTCGACGCGATCGTCGAGCCGCACGACCTGCGCGCCGAGCTGGTGCGCCGCTTCGCCGCCGCGGCCGGGAAGGACCGCACGTTCTCCCGCCGACGCCACGGCGTCACCCCGGTCTGAGCCGGACGCAGAAGAAGAGGAGCACGCGATGCCGGACTTCCGGCTTTCCGAGGACCACCAGGCTCTGCGGGCCACCGTCGAGGAGTTCGCGCACAAGGTGGTCGCGCCGCAGATCGGCGACCTCTACGAACGGTGCGAGTTCCCGTACGACATCGTCCGCCAGATGGGCCAGATGGGGTTGTTCGGCCTGCCGTTCGGCGAGGAGTACGGCGGCATGGGCGGCGACTACTTCGCGTTCTGCCTGGTACTGGAAGAGCTGGCCCGGGTCGACTCGTCGGTCGCGATCACGCTGGAGGCGGCGGTCGGTCTGGGTGCGATGCCGATCTACCGGTTCGGCACCGAGGCGCAGAAGCGCGAGTGGCTGCCGCGGCTGACCGCGGGCGAGCTGCTCGGGGCGTTCGGGCTGACCGAGCCCGGCTGCGGCTCGGACGCCGGCGGCACCGAGACCAGGGCGGTGCTTGACGGCGACGCGTGGGTGATCAACGGGACGAAGGCGTTCATCACCAACGCCGGCACCGACCTGACCGGCCTGGTGACGGTCACGGCGGTGACGGGAGTGGACGACGACGGCAGGAAGGAGATCTCGGCGATCATCGTGCCGTCCGGCACCCCGGGCTTCACCGTCGGCCAGAAATACTCCAAGGTCGGCTGGAACGCCTCGGACACCCGCGAGCTGTCGTTCGTGGACTGCCGGGTGCCGGCCGCGAACCTGCTCGGCGAACGGGGCCGCGGCTTCGCCCAGTTCCTGCGGATCCTCGACGAGGGCCGGATCGCGATCGCGGCGCTGGCCGTGGGCCTGGCCCAGGGGTGCGTGGACGAGTCGGTGCGCTACGCCCGCGAGCGGGAGGCGTTCGGCCGCCCCATCGGCCAGCACCAGGCGATCAGCTTCAAGCTGGCCGACATGGAGACCCGGGCGCACACCGCCCGGCTGGCCTGGTACGACGCGGCCGCGCGGTTGGTCGCCGGCGAGCCGTTCAAGAAGCAGGCGGCGATGGCCAAGCTCTACTCGTCGGAGATCGCGGTGACCAACGCCCGCGAGGCCACCCAGATCCACGGCGGCTACGGCTTCATGAACGAGTATCCGGTGGCCCGGATGTGGCGCGACTCCAAGGTGCTGGAGATCGGGGAGGGCACCTCAGAGGTGCAGCGCATCCTGATCGCCCGCGAACTCGGCCTCTGACGGCTCCCTCGCTGCGGCACCCGGCCACACCACGGGAACCGACGCGGGCGCACAACACCGATCGGGCCGTGCCTCCCGTCGGAGGTGCGGCCCGATCGTGTGGGGGTGGTGGGGTGTTAGGAGAGCCAGCAGAGGTGCTGGCCGCGGGAGTTGCGGTTGGCGGTGAGGTCGGCGTGGGCGATCGCGCCGGGGGAGGCGTAGCGGACGGCGGTGCGGGTGACTTTGCCGTGGGGGCTGCGGGTGGTGATGATGTGGTAGAAGTTGCCGGCGGCGATGCGGGCGCCGTTGTTGAGTGCGCCGATCCAGCTGATGTTGGCCACCGAGCCCTTGGGGGCGGTGATCAGGACGGCTTTGCCGGTGGCGTCGCGGACCAGTAGTGGGGCGTTCTTGTTGACGGTGTACTGGCAGACGGTGGTCTTGCTGGCGACTTTCTGGCCGGCGGTGAGTTCGGCGGTGGCGGCCGAGGCGGCGGGGATACCGACCGCGAGGGCCGCGGCGACCACGCCGCCGACGATGAGCTTCTTTGCACGCATGGGACTCTCCAAGGGAAGTGACTGGGTGCTTGGACCTGCTCCAGTCAAGGCCGCGCAGGAAAACCAGTCTGTGTCTGCCGTCTTTGTAACTCGCCATTCGCCCCTTATCCATGGCAAGTGCTCCCCAACCCCCCGCCTCGGCGGCTGGTCGGTGGCGAGCCCGGTTCGTGCCCTCAGCCGAACGCCATCCCCTTGACCAGGGCAAACACTTCGAGCAGCGGCGTCGAGGCCAGCACGGTGTCCGTGGTCGGCAGGGCGGACAAAAGTTTGGCAACCCGTTCCCATGGTTGACACGCGCGGCACCTGTGAAAGTTGCCCAGACCTCGATCCTGAACGGCCACAGCTTCAACGGACTGCTCTGCGCTGCTGGTAGTTCAAGACCGTTCCACTGTTCCCGGTCTCCGCGTGGCTGTCGCGGAGGCCGGGAACAGTTTTCTGTCAAGCGACCAGCGACCAGCGACGACGCGGACCTGCTCGGGACGGCCGCCTTCCGCGCCGCCGGGCGTACGGTGGGAGCGGCGTGAACTGCCGGCACCCCCACGGATCGGCCCCCTAGGCTGGCGTCGGGGCACCCGGGACGAGCGAGGTGAGGGTCATGGCCGACGGCGACGCGCGCACCGAACGCATCCGCGCCCGCGACATGGCCCGCGCCCTGGCGGCCCCGGTGCGGGCGGTGGGGCGGGTGCTGCCCCGCCCGGCCGTACGACCGCCCGTCGAGGCACCGCCCGGGACGACCGGCATCGTCGACTGCGCGCTGTACGTCGACGGCCTCCGCCGGCCCGGCCGGTGGGCCTACGCCGAGGCGCTGGAAGAGGCGAAGCGGCACCGGAACGCGTTCGTCTGGCTCGGCATCCACGAGCCCGGCGAGGTGGAGTTCTCCGACGTTGCCGCAACGTTCGGGCTGCACGAGCTGGCGGTCGAGGACGCCGTCAAGGCCTTCCAGCGGCCCAAGCTCGAGCGCTACAACGACGTCACGTTCGTGGTGCTCAAGACCGCCCGTTACGTCGACCATCACGAGCTCACCGCCACCAGCGAGGTGGTCGAGACGGGTGACGTGATGATGTTCATCGGGGAGCGGTTCGTGCTCACGGTGCGGCACGGCGCGGCCTGCCGGCTCGGCGGGGTCCGGGCCGAACTCGAACAGCGCCGCGAGCTGCTCCGGCAGGGCCCGTGGGCGGTCTTCCACGCGGTCACCGACCAGATTGTCGACAGGTACGTCGAGGTGGTCGACGCCATCGAGGACGACATCGACTCGGTCGAGATCGAGGTGTTCGGCCGCAGCAGCGCGGACGTGCAGCGCCTCTACCAGCTCAAGCGCGAACTGGTGGAGCTCAAGCGCGCCGTGCTGCCGCTGGCCCGGCCGCTGGACAGCCTGATCAGCGGCGCGGTGCCGAGCGTTCCGGAGGAGATCCGCCGCTACATCCGCGACATCGCCGACCACCACAACCGCGTCACCGACCAGATCGCCAGCTTCGACGACCTGCTCAACTCGATCCTGCAGGCGAGCCTGGCCCAGGTCGGCATCCGACAGAACAACGACATGCGCAAGATCTCGGCCTGGGTCGCCATCGCGGCGGTGCCCACGGCCGTTGCCGGCGTCTACGGCATGAACTTCGACTACATGCCCGAGCTGAGGTGGCAGTTCGGCTACCCGCTGGTGTTGACGGTGATCGTCGGCGTCTGCGTCCTGCTCTACCGCCAGTTCAAGCGCACCGGCTGGCTCTGATCCCGGACTGTCCTGAAGTTTTGTGGGTGCAGTGGCGCCTCAGCCGCATCGGCCCTGCGGCCCTCAGGTGCGCTGCCCGAGGAGTGCGCTTGCGGGTATGGAAGCCTGTGCGGGGTGCAGTCTGCTGAGATTCTGTCGGCCTACCGGGGGAAGGACCTTCGCTCGGCTGAGCGCCGCCTGTTGGCCGGGCTGCCCGCTGACACCTTGATCCGCCGGGCTGCGGCTGGGCTCGCCGCTGTGTGTGCCAGTGTGCTGCGCGAGCATAGAGGCGGAGTCAATGGTCGCCACGTCGTCCTTCTCGTCGGTAGCGGTCACAACGGCGCCGACGCGCTGCTCGCGGGCGCGCGCCTGCGGCACCGGGGCGCCAAAGTTCAGGTGCTCCTGGTCGGCGGCGGCGGGTACGAGCCAGGGCTTGCCGCTGTGAGGGCGGCCGGCGGTGCTGTCGTTGATGCCCGCACGGTGGATGGCCGGGCGGTGGCTCTGTCTGCGCTCACCACAGCCGACCTGGTTGTGGACGGCATCGTGGGCCTTGGCGGTTCCGTCGGTCTCCGGGCGCCCGCAGATGAACTGGTCGACGGCATCCCGGCCGGGGTGCCGGTGGTAGCGGTCGATCTACCGAGCGGCGTCGATCCCGATACCGGGGAGACGCCCGGCGAGCATGTCCGTGCTGACGTGACGGTGACTTTCGGGGCGTACAAGCCGTGCCTGCTCGTGCCGCCGGCCGCTCATGCTGCCGGCCGGGTCGTCTTGGTTGACGTCGGCGCCGGAGCCGAGCTTCCCGCCGACGCGGTGGCGCAGCGGTTGACGCCACTAGGAGCGGCGATCCGGTGGCCGGTACCCCAGCGGACCGATCACAAGTACACCCGGGGCGTGCTCGGTGTGATCGCCGGCTCCGACACCTATCCCGGTGCCGCCGTTCTGGCCTGCGCAGCAGCGGTTCGGACAGGCGTCGGGGTCGTACGGTTCCGTGGCCCGCCCCGAGTAACTGACCACGTCCTGATGGCCAGGCCGGAAGTTGTCCCGGGGCTGGGCCAGGTCCAAGCGTGGCTGCTCGGGTCCGGCGTCGCGGACGATGCCGACCAGGACAGGGCCATCGAGGATGCCCTGGAGTCCGGGTCGCCTTGCGTGGTGGACGCGGGCGCGTTGGCCGCGTGCGTGCACCGTCGAGCCGCAGGGTCCAGGTCAGTTGCCGCGGACGCTGTTCTGCTCACGCCTCATGCCGGCGAACTCGCGCAAATGCTGCAGCTACTGGGCCATGCGGTGAAGCGCGACGAGGTCGAGGCTCGACCGATGCACCACGCGCTCTGGCTGGCGCGCGAGTGTGACGCCACGGTGCTGCTGAAGGGGTCGACCACGCTCGTAGCTGGCCCGACGGGCAGACTGCTCAGCCAGGACGAAGGACCGTCCTGGCTGGCAACAGCCGGGTCGGGGGACGTCCTCGCGGGCATCGCCGGGTCGCTCATGGCGGCGGGAGTGGGCGCGAAGGATGCCGGTGCGATGGCCGCGCTGGTCAGCGGTCGAGCCGGTGCGATGGTGTCTGGAGGTGGCCCGATCGCCGCCGCAGACATTGCGGACGCCGTTCCGGCTGCCGTCAAGGAACTACTACGCCTCTTGAGGGTTGCTTGACCGTGTACAGGTCTGCGGAGCTATGCGGTGAGGAGGCCGACTCGACGGGCAAGGGCCTGGACATGCGACCGAGCCCGCGCCCTGTCACGGTGGAGCAGCTCCCGCAGCAGTTCTTGTACGAGCCCTGATGCGCGCACCTCATCGCTTGATATTTGCTCGGCGTCCAGGAGAACGAGGATGGCGGCTTCGTCCTCGCCGCGTTGGACGAAACCACGGGCGGTGTCGATCAGCACCCGAGCCCGGCGTTCCAGGCTTGGCACGTCGTCGACGTTGAGCCGGGACGCGTACTCGACGACGTCGTCGGCGCGTCCGAGTTCGGCATGTACCGCCAGCCCGTGGATGTCGACGTTGCCGGGCCCGAAAGCGGTCCATGGGTGGTAACGCGCGCCGAGGGTTCGTGCGGCTTCGCCAGCGACCCGGTGGAGTGCCCAGGCGCGGCCGTCTTCGTCGGACTGCGCGGCGCTGATGGCTGCGGCGAGATGCAGCATGCCGTAGTCGGCCAACAGATCCGGTTCGGGTTCGCTGGTGTTGATGTGGGCTCTGAGTTCGTCCGCGGCGGCGAGGCAGAGCCTCGTCGCCTCGTCCTGTTGGCCCGCGCGGCGGTACGCCGCGGAGAGCGCCCACGCTCCGAGAGCGATCAGATGTGGATCGTCGGCCTCGCGGGCGGCGTTCATAGCCCGGTCAGCCGCGATCCAGGCCAGCTCCCCCTCGGGGATGTGATGCAGCCACTGGCGGGTGATCTGGTAGGCGCCGGCAAGGCTCCGCGCGCCCGCTCTCCGGTCTGACGCCGCCCGGTATGTTGCCGTCGCGTCGTTGAGCAGGCTGGGCAGGATCTCGCCGAGGATGGTGTGCGCATTCGGTGATCCGTGCCAAATCGCCCAAGCATCAGAGACTCGTGTGTTGACGTCATCGAGAGAGGTCGTCGGACCGGGCGGCGAGGACGGCACGGCTGCACGCATGATGACCGCGCGGACGGCCGCCACCGCTTCTCCACGAGGGCGTGCGCCGGGCGTAAGAACGTCCACAGGCCGCCCGATGAGGTCCTCAACGGTGCAGCCGACGACCGCTGCGATTCGCAAGAGGTCAGTGAGGCGGTCAGCGTGGCGTCTGCCCTGCTCCACGGCCGAGATCCACTGCACCAATCAGCACATTCGGATAGGCGCAGGCCACGGCGCGCGCCACAGGCCACCAGCCCTGTGACGGTGGCCGAACGGCAGTCGCCAGAGCCCACGGCCGCCGCACTGCCGTCGCGGCGTTGGTGCCGGGTCTACCCCACGCCACCGTCAAGTACTGCCGTGCTCCGGCCGGTTCGGCCTCGCGATGATCGGGGGACGCCGTGACGACCGTCGTCGTCGGGTACGTGCGGCCGACGCCGGACGAACGGCCGGGTGCGGCGGACGGGGCGATCATCGGCTACGCCACTCGCCACGACTTCGCGATGAAGCGCATCCACCGCGACGACCCGGCCGAGCCCGGCCGCCCTGGGTTCCTGGCAGTGCTCGACGACCTTCGTGAGGGCCGAGCCACCGGGGTCCTCGTCGCCTCCGCCGACCACCTCTCGCCGGTTCCGCAGGTGCAGGACACGCTCGTGCAGCTGGTTAAGGATGCCGGTGGTGATCTGTACCTGGCCGACTCAGAACCTCCCCACTGAGCCGCCGGTCCGTTGACAACCCGGGTGCGCCGGCACCGTGGGACCGATGAGCCCACGGCTGGGGCGGGTGGTCGACCTCGGAGTCCTGCCCCCCGCTTCGGCCGTGCCCAAGGAGTACCGCGTGACCGGGCCGGACCCCGAGGACTCCGGCTTCGCCGCCGCTGACCTCCCGGCGGGTTGGACCGCGATCCGACAACGCGCTAACACCTGGTGGCTGTTCCACCGCGGGGAGTACGCGGGCGAGCTGACCCGATCCCTGGTCGGGGAATGGCGAACGTGCTTGCCAGGAGAACATTTGCCCCGACCGTCGACCTATCCCACCCCCGCCGAGGCCGTCGCCGGTCTGCTGCGCCTCGCACCCCGACCGACCAGGAGGCCGAGCCCGTACCCGCGCTCCCGCCTACGGGAACGGCCCGCGGCATCCGATCCGGTCAGCCCGCCGCCCCGCCCGGTCCTGAGCTCCTACACCTGGCAACTCGGCCGCACCGCGCCGCGTAGCCCGACCAAGCCGCGTACACACGCCCGGCCCGCCGACCGAGAGGAAGACTGATGTACACCGAAGGTGGGCAGAGCCGAGTTCGTTGGACCCCCGCATCCACGCGACCGACGCCACCGTTTCCGCCGCCGCGCAGCCCGGATCGACTGGGCTGAGTCCGGCTCGCTCCTAGAGCGTGGAGCGCGCCGAGCCTGACCGCTATCACCCAGCCACCGCAGTCCCGCCGACCGAGCGATCCTCGACCACGCCGACCACGCCGACCACGCCGACCACGGAGACACGTCGCAGGGCCGTCACCCGGGCGGGTGGCGGCCCTGCGTCGTGCGTTGCCTCAGGTCAGGCGTGGCGGCCGTTCTGGTCCGCGGCGCTCGCGGCCTTGTCCGCCACCGCGTCGGCGGCCTCGGCCGTGCTGGCCTTGGTGCGGCGGGCGGCGCGCCCGGTCCGCTCCTTGACGCCTTCCGCGGCGTGGGCGGTCTTGTCGGCCACCGTGTCGGCCGCATTGGCCGTCAGCTCGGCGGCCGTGTCGGCCCGCTTCGCGACGGTGGTGGCGGCCCTGGCAGCCTTCTCGGCCACCTTGTCCGCCACCGCGGCGGTGGTGCCGGCGACCTTGTCGGCGACCCGGGAGGTCTTGTCGGCGGCGGTGTCGGCGGCCGTGGCCACCTTGTCCTTCACGGTGCCCGCCCCACCGGCGACGGCGTCGGACGCCTTCGCGCGGTAGTCCTCGTCGACCTCGTACTCTTCCCACTCCGGCTGCCGGGAACGCTTGACGACCAACGCGGTGGCGACCCCGGCCGCGGTGCCCAGCGCGAGCGCGCCGAACATCCAGGGCCAGCGGCGACGCCGTTCACCCCGCAGCGCCATCGCGGTCTCCTGCGCGCGACGCCTGGCCTCCCGGCGGGAACCGCGGGTGCTCTTCTCGACCCGCTTCGCGGTCTTGCCGACGTGCTTGGCGGCCTTCCTGGCCTTCTTGCGCGACGTGCCCTGGGCCTCGACCGCGGCGGCCACCAGCGGTGCCAGCGACACGAGCACCGAGTCCACGGCCGGCCTCACCGCCGTCCTGGCGCTGTCGACGGCGTGCTCGACCCGCGGCGCGAGGGCGTCCCGGGCCGACTCCACCCGGGGCGACAGGGCGTCCCGGGCGTTGCCGATCGCCGGCAGCACCGCGTCGCGCGCCGCGCCGGCGGTCGCCACGGCGGCCTCGCGGAGGTGACTCACTCCCGCTCCCACCTCCGCGCCGATCTCCTTGGCCTTCGACGACGAGGTGTCGAGCGCCCGCTCGATCGTCGCGGAAGTGCTCTTGCGACGGAACAACATCTCTGGAGCCCCCTCTACTGGGATTGATGTCCACATCCTGCCTTTTTCTCCGGTCCCAGACCAGCGTGACAGGATGAGCGGAACACGACTGAGAGAGGGAGTACCCCGTGGCCGACCATCTTTATGCCACCTTGACGACGAATTTTGGCCCGATCACGATCGAGCTGTTCGAGAACCACGCCCCGAAGACCGTCGCGAACTTCACCGAACTCGCCGAGGGCAAGCGCGAGTGGACCAACCCGGTCAGCCGGGAGAAGAGCGCGAGCAGGCTCTACGACGGCACGATCTTCCACCGGATCATCAGCGGTTTCATGATCCAGGGCGGCGATCCGCTGGGGAACGGCACCGGCGGTCCGGGCTACAAGTTCGGCGACGAGTTCCACCCCGAGCTGCACTTCGACCGGCCCTACCTGCTGGCGATGGCCAACGCCGGCCCGGGCACCAACGGCTCGCAGTTCTTCATCACCCTCGGCCCCACCCCCCACCTGAACAACAAGCACACGATCTTCGGCGAGGTCGCCGACGAGGACAGCCGCAAGGTCGCCGCCGCCATCGGGGCGACGCCCACCAGCCCGCGGGACCGCCCGCTCGACGACGTCACCCTCCAGAGTGTCACGATCGAGCGCCGCCCGGCCTGAGCGGAGTTCGGAAGGCTCCCTCCCGCGTCGCGGGCAGGGAGCCTTCCGCTGCCCGGCGCCGTTGAGAGGGTGGGCGCGCCGTGCGGCGCGGTGCGTGGATCGCGGATGATGGAGCGCACGACGAACGACGAAGTGAGGACAGCGTGACCGAGGAGAGCAGACCGGCGACGGCACCGACCACGTGCTACCGGCATCCCCAGCGCGAAACCGGGGTCTCGTGCACCCGGTGCGGCCAGCCGATCTGTCCGGACTGCATGAACGCCGCGTCGGTCGGCTTCCAGTGCCCGGACTGCGTGCGCGCGGGCAGCCAGGGTGTCCGAACGGGACGGACGGTCTTCGGCGGGGGCGTCGAGGGCGAGCGCGGCACCGTGACCAAGGTGCTGATCGGGGTGAACGTCGCCGCCTGGCTGTTCACCCTGGTCGCCGCGGTGGTGGCGGGCGACGTGTCGATCGCGCAGCTCGGGCAGCTGGTCGCGACCGGCGGATCCACCGGCGTCACCGAGTGGGGTGCGGCCCTGCCGTTCGCCCAGTGCGGCGGCGAACTCTGCGGCATCGGCGCGGGCGAGTTCTACCGCCTGGTCACCGCCGACTTCCTGCACTACGGGCTCATCCACATCGGCTTCAACATGTACGCGCTCTGGCTGTTCGGCCGGGAGTGCGAGCGGCTGCTCGGCCGGTGGCGGTTCCTCGCGCTCTACCTGCTGACGGGCGTCGGCGGCTCGGTGGCCGTCTACCTGTTCGGGGCGACCAACGTGGGTTCGGCGGGTGCGTCGGCGTCGATCTTCGGGCTGCTCGGCGCGCTGTTCTTCTTCTTCCGGCGGCTGAAGCTGGACATGCGCGGACTGACCTTCATGATCGTGATCAACTTCGGCCTCGGCTTCTTCATCCCCAACATCAGCATCCTGGGGCACCTCGGCGGCCTGGTGGTGGGTGCGTTGATCGGGGCGCTGCTCGCCTACGCCCCGCAGGGGCCGTACCGCACGGTGATCCAGATCAACGGCATGGCCGCGATGACCGCGCTGCTCCTCGGCCTGGTCGTCGTCCGGACCGCCCAGTTCGGAGCGCTCTTCTAGCCGAAACTGCATGCATGCCTGCTAGCATGCATGCATGGCCCAGGTCACGTGGCGTGCGCCGGACGCGTTGGTCGAACGCGTCCGGCAGGTTGCGGTACGCGAGGGCACGAGCATTAACGACTACCTCAGCCGCGTGCTGGACGCCGCGACCGATCCGGCGCTCGCGGGCAGCGAGCCACAACGGATCAGGGAACGCCTGGCCCGAGCCGGGCTGTTGGCTCCGACGGGCCCCCCGCGGGCCCGGCCCGACGCGGACGCGCTTGCCCAGGCCCGGGCCCGGGCCGGGCAGGGCACCGAGCTTGCCGACCTGGTCGTCCACGATCGCGAGTGAGCGCGTTCGCCGACTCGTCGGCGCTGGTGAAGCTCTACGCCGACGAGGCCGGGCACGAGCCGGTCCGTGCCCTGCACGTCCTGGTGGTCTCGGCCCTCGCAAGGGTCGAGGTGCCGGCGGCGATCTGGCGGAAACAGCGGCTCGGCGAGCTCGATGCCGCGGACACCGCGTTGCTCGTGGCTGCCTTCGAGGCTGACTACCTCGGCACCGACGACGAGCCCCCGCGCTTCGCCGTCGTCATCCCGGACGCCCCGGTGCTGGACGCGGCCGCCCGTCTCGCGGGCGTCCACGGCCTCCGGGCGTACGACGCCGTGCAGCTTGCCACCGCGCTGGCTGTTGTCGCGGTCGAGCCCGACTGCCGCACCTTCGCGGCGTTCGACCGGCAACTGCGCACGGCAGCGGCCGCGGAGCGCCTCGTCCCGTTCCCCTGACCCGGCCCTTCACGGAGCCTCACTCGGGGGAACGGAGCGCGTTGAGCGTCTCGGCGACCTCGGCGGGGTGCACGCCGAGGTCGCCCTGGGCGAGGAAGTAGAGCGCTTCGCCCGCGTCGATCTCCAGCAGGGCCGACCGCGACAGCAGGCGCTGGCGTTCGTCCACCCGGACGCGTTCGACCTCGGTCCACGGCACCCGGTGCCGGCCCGCGAAGCCGCGCACGACGGTGACGCCCTCGGTGTCGGCGGCGAGGCGGACGGGCACGACGACGTCCCGGAGCGCGAACGCGCCCACCCCGAGCGCGGCCACCAGCGTCAACGTCCACTCGACCACGTCGTCGGCGAAGAGGATCCCCAGCAGCAGGAACGCCGACGCCACGCCGATCTTCCACGCGGCCATCGCCCTCGGCACTCTCCATTCCACGCCGGCAGCCTGGCACACGCCAGTCCGCGGCGGGACCTGCGACCCTCAGGACGGCGGCGGCGGCCGGCTCGGCCCGCCGTCCGGCGGCCTGTCCGGCTACCATCGAGGCAGGCGGTGTTACCAGCGGGTAACCTGAGGAGTGTCAACCATGCGCGACGCGGTCATCGTGGAGGCGGTCCGTACCCCGGTGGGGCGGAAGAACGGCGGGCTGGCCGGGGTCCACCCGGTGGACCTGTCGGCGCACGTGCTCGACGCGCTGGTGGCCCGGACCGGCCTCGACCCGGTGCTGGTGGACGACGTGTTCTGGGGCTGCGTGAGCCAGGTGGGCGAGCAGGCCTGGAACGTGGGGCGCAACGCCGCGCTGGCGGCCGGCTGGCCGGAGTCCGTGCCGGGCACCACCATCGACCGGCAGTGCGGCTCGTCGCAGCAGGCGATGCACTTCGCCGCCGCCACGGTGATCTCGGGCCAGGCCGACGTGATCGTCGCCGGCGGGGTCGAGTCGATGACCCGGGTGCCGATGGGATCCAACTTCCTGGGCGGCCCCGGGGTCCCGTTCGGCCCGCGGATGATGGCGCGCTACGACAACGTGCTGTTCAACCAGGGCGTCGGCGCCGAGACGATCGCCGAGCGCTGGGGGCTGTCCCGGGAACAGCTCGACGCGTTCAGCCTCGGCTCGCACCAGCGCGCCGCGGCGGCGCAGGACTCCGGGGCGTTCGCCGGCCAGCTCGCGCCGGTCCCCGTCGCCGACGCGGACGGCGAACCCGGTGAGGTCGCCGCCGACGAGGGCGTCCGGCGGGGTACGTCGATGGAGGCGCTGGGCGGCCTGAAGACGCCGTTCCGGCCCGACGGCGTGGTCACGGCCGGCAACGCCTCGCAGATCTCCGACGGGGCGGCCGCACTGCTGGTCACCACCTCCGAGCGCGCCGCCGAGCTCGGGCTGCGGCCCCTGGTCCGGATCCACACGGCGGTGATGGCCGCGGACGACCCGGTGGTGATGCTCACCGCACCGATCCCGGCCACCGCCAAGGCGCTGAAGAAGGCGGGCCTCTCGATCCACGACCTCGGGGCGTACGAGGTGAACGAGGCGTTCGCGAGCGTGCCGCTGGCGTGGCTCGCCGAGACCGGTGCCGACCCGGCCCGGCTCAACCCGAACGGCGGCGCGATCGCGCTGGGGCATCCCCTCGGGGGTTCCGGTGCGCGGCTGACGACCACGCTCGTGCACCACCAGCGCGACCACGGCATCCGGTACGCCCTGCAGACCATGTGCGAGGGCGGCGGCATGGCCAACGCGACCCTCTTCGAACTGCTCTGAACTGCGACGACATCCCTCGCAGCAAAGACCGAATCACTCATGGCTGAAGCGACGACTACCAGCGGCGACATTCGTCCACCATTCCGCAGGCTTCCGACCGCTGGACGGCCCGGTTGTCCCCAGGTTGTCCACACTCGGACGGGGGTCAGAATGCCACGTTTCCGCAGCTAGAAGGCATTGGACCGAGCGACTGTCGGCTGTTGTCCACAGTTTCCACAGGAGTGGAGGAGCGAGTTGTCCCCACTGTGGAAACGGCTGGGGATGAACTTACAACGGTGTGATTCGTCCCGTTTAGCGCAAAATCCGGCATTCCTCCGATTTTCGGGGCAAGAGCCGAAGCGCCGTCGGTGCCGATGAAAGCCCGCGGCTCACGACCGACAAGGCGCGGGCCGCACCCACCGCGACGTGCGGACTCCGGGACGTGGACTGGGGACCCGGACCTCCGAGAGACTCAGCGCCACTGGGTGAGGACGCCGAGGCTCCCCACCAGCATGCCGAAGCCGACCGCGAGGTTCCACGCACCGATGGACTCGATCGGGTAGCTGGCCGTGGTCATGTAGTAGGTGACCAGCCAGGCGATACCGAGCACGATCAACGCCACGGCGGCGATCGGTACCCAGCGCGGGCTGGGCCTCTTGCGACGTTGGGACGCGGTGGCCGGCCGCACGTCGGTCGGCGGTGTGTAGACCTTCTTCTGGCGTACGCGGGACTTGGGCAAGGGTTCTCTCCTGATGCGGGGTTCACCCGCTAGCGTAGTCACCAGCCAAGGGGGCTGAGGAGGCGGCGTGCCAGGCAAGGGGTCCCGTGACGCGGCGGCCTCCGACGGCACTCCGGCCGCGGGGTCGCCCGCCCGTTCCCGATTCGTAAGCAGCCGCCTCGCCTGGCGGATCGCGCTGCCATGCGTACTCTTCGGGGCGGGAGTTCTCTTCGCAGCCAGCGCGGCGACCTCCCAAGGCAGTGACCTGCGGGGCGGCCGGAGCGCGGACCTGCAGCAACTCATCGACGCCCGGGCCGCGAACATCCGGGTGGCCGAGAGGAACGCCGCGGCTCTCCGCCGGGAGGTCGACCGGGCCACCCGTGACCGGTCGCGCACCGACGCACGGCTGGCCGGCCCGCAGCGCCAGGTGGACGCGCTCGCGGACCCGACCGGCCTGAGGCCGGTGAGGGGGCCGTCGGTGACGGTTCTCCTCGACGATGCACCGAGAAGGCAGGACGGGTCGCTTCCGGTTGGCGCTACCCCCGATGATGTGGTGGTCCACCAACAAGACGTACAGGCGGTGGTGAACGCACTATGGGCCGGCGGAGCCGAAGCGATGACGATCATGGGCGTCCGGGTGATTACCACGAGCGCCGTCCGATGCGTGGGCAACACCCTGCTCCTGCACGGCAGGACGTATTCGCCGACATTCAGGATCACCGCGATTGGCAACGTCTCGTCGATGCGGGCCGCCCTCGACCGGTCGCCCGGGGTGTCGCTGTTCCGCCGAGCGGCGCGCGACTACAACCTGGGGTACCAGACGACTACCGACCCCGGTCTCACCACGCTTCCCGCGTACGACGGGCCGACCGCGATGAGCTACGCCTCCCGCCGGAGTCCATAGTCCGGCGGACGATCCGCAGCGTCGGCGAGTCGTTCATCACGCTCGGGCTGGTCGTCCTGTTGTTCGCCAGCTACGAGGTCTACGGCAAGGCACTGCAGGCCAACGCCGAGCAGGGCCGCCTCGGCGACGACCTCAGCCAGAACTGGGCGGGCGAGGCAGCCCAGGCACCGGGCACCGGCGACAAGCCGCTGCCCGGGAAGGGCCTGGCCCGGCTCTACATCCCGCGGCTGGCCAAGCAGTGGGTGGTCGTCGAGGGCGTCAAGCCGAACGACATCAAGCTCGCCCCCGGCCACTACCCCGAGAGCCAGCTGCCGGGCCAGATCGGGAACTTCGCCGTCGCCGGGCACCGGATGCCCTCGATCTTCTGGGACGTCGACCAGCTCAAGAACGACGACACGATCGTGCTGGAGACCCGGAGCACCTGGTACATCTACGTCATCACCGACGTGTTCGTCATCAAGCCGAACAAGGTCTCGGTGGTCGCGGCCAACCCCGAGAACCCCGGCGAGAAACCGAGCAAGAAGATGTTCACGCTGACCACCTGCCACCCGAAGTGGGACAACTACGAACGGCTCGTCGTGCATGCCGAGATGTCGCGCGAGCAGGGCAAGAACGGCCAGCGGCCGCCCGAGATCGCGGGGGTGTGAGCGGCGGTGTACGGCTGGATCTGGCGACGGCTCCCCGGGAACGGGCCGGTGCGGGCGGTATTGGCCCTGGCCCTGGTGTTGGGCGCCGTCGCCCTGCTGTGGTTCTACGTGTTCCCCTGGGCCGAGCCGCTGCTGCCGTTCGGCGACGTGACCGTGGAGACCAACCCGGCCGGCTCGTGAGGTGTGCGTCGTCCTGACGGCCGGCGCGATGGGAGGATGGCCGGTGTGAGCACCCGCGTCCTGGTCGTCGACAACTACGACTCGTTCGTCTACAACCTGGTCCAGTACCTGGGCCAGCTCGGCGTCGCGTGTGTCGTGCGGCGCAACGACGAGGTGACCCCGGACGAGGCGCTGGCGGCCGACGTCGACGGTGCGCCGGTGGACGGCGTGCTGCTCTCGCCAGGTCCCGGTACACCCGAGGACGCCGGGGTGTGCGTGGAGATGGTCACCCGGCTCGCGGGCGTGCTGCCGGTCTTCGGGGTGTGCCTGGGCCACCAGGCCATCGCCGTCGCCTACGGCGCCACCGTGGGGCGGGCCCCGGAGCTGCTGCACGGCAAGACCAGCGAGGTGCACCACGACGGCACCGGCGTGCTGGCCGGCCTGCCCGACCCGTTCACCGCGACCCGGTACCACTCGCTGGCAGTCGTCGAGGAGACGCTGCCGGCCGCGGAGTTCGAGGTCACCGGCCGGACCAGGTCCGGGGTGGTGATGGCGCTGCGGCACCGCACGCTGGCGCTGGAGGGGGTCCAGTTCCACCCGGAGTCGGTGCTCACCCAGGCCGGCCACACGATGCTGGCCAACTGGCTCGCCGTGTGCGGCAACACCCGGGCCGCCGAGCTGGCGCCGGCCCTGGTCGCGCAGACCGAGTCCCGGCGCCTCTCCGCCTACGCCTGACCAGCAGCCACCCGCACCAGCAGCCACCCGCACCAGCAGCCACCCGCACCAGCAGGCGACTGGGGTGGCGACGGTGGGCTCGGGCCGGCGAGTCAGGGCCGGGGCGCGGGGATGATCGGCGGGGGTTCCGTGGTCTCGCTCGGCGACGGGCTCGGCGACGGCTCCGCGACCACCTCGATGGTCACGGTGCTGCCGGGCTTGGCCAGCTGGTCCGGATCGGGGTCCTGCCGGACGACCGTCCCGGGCTTCTTGCCCGGGTCGGTGACCGCTCGCACCTCGACCCGCAGCTTGGCGGCGCGGAGCTTGCTGCTGGCGCCCTCCTCGGTCATACCGACCACGTCGGGCACCTTGACCAGATTGTGCTTGGACACGTGGAGTTCCACCTGGGACTTCTCGTCCACCTGGGCGCCCTCGTCCGGGACGACCCGGACCACCTCGCCCTTGGGCTCGGCGCTGTCGACCTCGGTCACCTTCACGGTGAACTTCGCGGCCTCGAGCTTGGCGGTCGCCGCCCCGACCTTCGTCCCGAGCAGGTTCATCGGCACCGTGGTCTTGTTCGGGCCGGTCCCGACCTCGATCACCACCTCCGAGCCCTGCTCCACGGCCTTGTCGCCGGCAGGCGTCTGCTTGAGGACCGTGTTCAGCTGGGCCGCGGTGCTGGCGACGGGCTTCTCGGTGACCTTGAAGCCCTTCTGGGTCAGTTCCAGCTTCGCGATGCCCACGTTCTTGCCGATCACGTTGGGGACGGTGACCTCCTGGGTGCTGTTGCCGAGGAGGTAGGCGGTGCCGAACGCGGCCAGCGAGAAGACCAGCACCACGCCGAGCACCACCATCGCGATGGTGAGCGCACGGCGCCGACTCGGCTCGGGCGCGACGTGCCGGCTGCGCGGGACGTAGCCGTTCGGCCGGGTGGCCGGCGTCGGGCCGATCACCTGGGTGCGCTCGTCGGCCGGCAGCACCGGGGTGGCCGCGACGGGCCGTCCGGCCACCGCCCGGAGCAGGTCGGCCCGCATCTCGCCGGCACTCTGGTAGCGGTTGGCCGGGTTCTTCGCCATCGCCTTGAGCACGATCGCGTCGATGGCCGGCGGCAGTTCCGGGTTCACCTCGGTCGGCGGCACCGGGTCTTCGCGAACGTGCTGGTAGGCCACCGACACCGGGTTGTCGCCGGTGAACGGCGGCTGTCCGGTGAGCAGTTCGTAGAGCATGCAGCCGGTCGAGTAGACGTCCGAGCGCGCGTCGACCGTCTCGCCGCGGGCCTGCT
Organism: uncultured Actinomycetota bacterium; assembly: GCA_963740255.1. Lineage (GTDB taxonomy): Bacteria > Actinomycetota > Actinomycetes > Mycobacteriales > Cryptosporangiaceae > CAVUDO01. The sequence goes on from CAVUDO010000006.1 coordinate 47,688, forward strand.
CGGGCGAGAGGTACTGGGCGGTGCCGATCACGGCGGAGGTGGCCGTCATCGTGGACGTGGCGGCCGCCATCGCCCGGGCGATGCCGAAGTCCATCACCTTGACGGTGCCGTTCGGCGTGAGCATGACGTTGCCCGGCTTGATGTCGCGGTGGACGATGCCGTGCCGGTGGCTGAACTCCAGGGCCGCGCAGATGTCGGCGGTGATCTCCAGCGCCCGCTGCGGCATCAGCCGCGTCTCGGCGGTGAGCACCTCCTTGAGCGTCTGGCCCTCGACGTACTCCATGACGATGTACGGCACGTTGCCGCCGTTGCCGTCGGAGTCCTGGCCGGTGTCGTAGACCGCGACGATCGCCGGGTGGTTCAGCGCGGCGGAGTTCTGCGCCTCACGGCGGAACCGGGCCTGGAAGCCGGCGTCGCGGGCCAGGTCGGAGCGCAGCACCTTGATCGCCACGTCGCGGCCGAGCCGCAGGTCGCGGCTTCGGTGCACCTCGGCCATGCCGCCGTAGCCGAGTACGGGCCCGACCTCGTATCTGCCGCCGAGCCGGCGGGGGTCCGTCATCGCCAGTCCTTCTGCGTCCGGGGACCTGCGGTAGGTCCTCGTTGTGCGCCGTGTGGTCGAGCCGTGGGGTGGCTCATTTCGGACCCCGCTGGGAGATCGCCGAGGTCATGATGTCGCCGGCCACCGAGGCGGCCTGACTGGACGAGGTGCCCGCGTTCTCCAGCACCACCGCCACCGCGGCGACCGCCTCGCCGCCGACGATCGCGTAGCCGATGAACCACTCGTGGTCCTGGCGTTCGTCGCCGTCCTCGGCGGTGCCGGTCTTGCCGCCGACCGTGGCGCCCTGGACCTGCGCCTCGGTGCCGGTGCCCCGTTTGACCACCGCTTCCATCATCGTCCGCAGCTCGCCGGCCTGGGCGGCGTCGAGCGGTTCGGAGAGGGTCTTCGGGCTGGTGGTCCTGAGGGTGGTGTAGTCCGGCGCCTGGATCTCCTTGACCAGGTACGGCTGCATCAGCGCGCCGTCGTTGGCCGCCGCGGCGGCGATCATCGCACCCTGCAGCGGGGTCATCCGGACGTCGCGCTGGCCGATGCTCGACTGTGCGACGGCGGGCGGGTCGCTGATCGGCCCGAGCTGGCTGGTGGAGACCTTCAGCGGCACCGAGAGGTCCGTGTCCTCGAAGCCGAACTGCCGGGCCTTCTCCTTGATGCCGTCGGCCTTGACCTGCTCGACGCCGAGCTTGGCGAACGGGGTGTTGCACGAGACCTGCAGCGCGTACTCGAGCGTGACCTTGCCGTCGCCGCACGCGTTGCCGCCGAAGTTGCGGATCAGCGCGGTGGTCTGCGGGGGGTCGTACGAGCGGGGCGCGTCCACCTCGGTCTCGGCGGTGTAGCCGCGCTCGATCAGGGCGGCGCTCATCACGACCTTGAACGTCGAGCCGGGTGGGTAGGTCTGGTTGAGCGCGCGGTCGAGCAGCGGCTTGGCCGGGGCGGCGTTGAGCGTGGTGAACGCCTGCCGCTGTGGCTTGGTCTGGTGCGAGGCGAACGGGTTGGGGTCGAAGGTCGGCGAGGTGACCAGGGCCAGGATCTCGCCGGTGCGCGGGTCGAGCGCGATCGCGGAGCCGGCCCGGCCGCGCAGCGACTTCGCCGCCTGGGTCTGCACCTCGCGGTCGAGGGTGAGCACGACGTTGCCGCCGCGCGGCTTGCGTCCGGTGACCATGTCCGAGACCCGGCGGACGAACAGCTCGTCGGCGTCCCCGTTGAGCAGGCCGTTCTCGGCCGCCTCGATGCCGGTGTTGCCGTAGACCAGCGACTGGTAGCCGGTGACCGTGGCGTACAGCTCGCCGGCGGGGTACTGCCGCTGGTACTTGTACTTGCCGCTGGTCTCCTTGGACAGCGCGACGGCCTGGCCCTCGACCACGATCGACCCGCGGGCCCGCTCGTAGTTGCTGATCCGCACCCGCTCGTTGCGCTCGTCGTTGCGCAGCGTGTCGCCCTGGAACACCTGGACGTAGTTGAGGTTGGCGAACAGCAGTCCGAACAGGACGAAGACGGTGACGGCGACCCGCCGCAGTGGCGCGTTCACAGCCGTACCACCTCGGTCGGGGCGTCGCGCAGCTGCAACGCCGGCATCTTCACCGCGGCCGGCTTGCGGCCGGCGTCGGAGATCCGCATCAGCAGGCCGACGATCAGCCAGTTGGCGATCAGCGACGAGCCGCCGTAGGAGAGGAACGGCGTGGTCAGACCGGTCAGCGGGATCAGCTTGCTCACCCCCCCGACGATGACGAACACCTGCAAGCCGAGCGAGAACGCGAGGCCGCCGGCCAGCAGCTTGCCGAACGAGTCGCGGACGTCCAGCGCGGCCCGCATGCCGCGCGAGGCGACCAGGGCGTAGACCAGCAGCAACGCCGTCAGGCCGTACAGGCCGATCTCCTCGCCGATCGCCGCGATCACGAAGTCCGTGCTGGCGTAGTCGCTGCCGAGGTCGAGCAGGGTCGGCTGGCCGGCGCCCGGGCCGCTGCCGAACATCCCGCCGGTACCGAGACTGAACAGCGACTGCACCAGCTGGTAGCCGTCGCCGAACGCGTCGGCGAACGGGTCGAGCCAGATCTCCACCCGCAGCTTCACCCGCTCGACCACCAGGGACGCCAGGTAGGCGCCGACCGCGAAGAGCAGCAGGCCGATCAGCAGCCAGCTGGTCCGCTCGGTGGCGATGTAGAGCATGACCACGAAGATCCCGAAGTACATCAGCGACGTGCCGAGGTCCTTCTCGAAGATCAGCACGAGCAGGCTCGCGGCCCAGACGGCGACGACCGGTCCGAGGTCGCGGCCGCGCGGCATCAGCAGGCCCAGGAACCGCTTGCTGGCCAGCGACAGCACGTCGCGTTTGCTCACCAGGTAGGCGCCGAAGAAGATCATCAGCGCGAGCTTGGCGAACTCACCGGGCTGGATCTGGCCCACGCCCGGGACGATGATCCACAGCTTCGCTTCGTTGATCTCGGAGAACCGGCGCGGCAGCACCGCCGGCAGCATCACCAGCACGATGCCGACGAAGCCGGCGGTGTAGCCGAACCGGGCCAGGATCCGGTGGTCGCGGACGACGGCGAGCAGCGCCACGAAGCCGCCCACCGCCACCACCGTCAACATCAGCTGCTTGAACGCCGAGCCCTCGAGGATGGCCGCGCCGATCCGCTCGTCGGGTGCGAGCCGGCCCAGGTCCAGCCGGCGGATGAAGACCACGCTCATTCCGTTGATCGCCGCCACCGCCGGCAGGATCACCGGGTCGGCATACGGCGCGAAGATCCGGACGGCGACGTGCGCTCCCAGGAACACCCCGGTCACCAGGATCGGCAGGGTCAGCGACGACAGGACGATCTCCCGCGAAACGCCTGCCTCCGAGGCCACCGAGAAGGCGGTCACCAGCAGCATCGCGACGAACAGCAGCGCGAGCTCGGCGTTGCGGCGCGTCGAGCCGCGCCCGCCGGTCGCACGATCGGGCGGGTGGGGCGCGACGGCGACCGCTGCGGTCACTTGCAGGGCACCTGCGGCGATGGCGACGTCGAGCCGTCCGCGGCAGTCGGGCTCGGGGACAGGACGGGGCTGGCGGGCGGGCTGGCCGGGACCCCCGGCTTGGTCGCGGCCGGGGTGGGACTGGGGCTGCCGACCCCCGGTGAGGGCGAACCGACGCCGGAGCTCGGCAGGCACGCCGGCAGCTGCTGCGCCCGGAGCCGTCCGACGATGGCCTCGGCGTCGGCCTTGCTCTTCGCCGAGATCGTCTGCTGCACGTCGCGCCGGGCCACCTGCTGGAGATCGGTCACCTGCAGGTCGGTCTCGCTGGCGACCGAGGAGAACTTCAGGCCGGCGAGCGACCCGGACACGCCGCGGTAGATGGCCACCTTGCCGGTGTCGGTCGCGCCGACGTAGTACTGCTGCTGGGTGTACTGCCAGGCGCCGACGCCGGCCGCGGCGAGCAGGGCGAGGGCCAGCGTGGAGAGCAGGGCGGTGCGGACGCGGTGCCGCCTGGGCGGTGCCTCGGCCGCCTCGTCGGCGAGGTCCTCGTCGGCGTCGGGGCGTGGGTTGGCCAGGGCGGCCCGGCCCGCGGCGGAGTCCGCCGTCGCGCTGGTGGTGCGGTCGCGCGCGGCCGCGCCGCCCACCACGGGCGCGTCGTCGGCCAGGTTGTCGTCGAGGATGTCGGCGACGATGCAGGTGATGTTGTCCGGCCCGCCGCCGCGCAGCGCGAGCTGGATCAGCCGGTCGGCCGCCTCCCGCGGGTCCTCCAGCTTGGTGGCCTCGGCCATCGTCTCCAGCGAGACCACGCCGGACAGGCCGTCGCTGCACAGGAGGTAGCGGTCGCCGGGCCGGGCCTCGCGGACGGAGAACTCCGGGTCGAGTTCGCGGCCGTCCATCGCCCGGGTGAGCAGCGACCGCTGCGGGTGGGTGTTGGCCTCGTCCGGCGTGATCCGGCCCTCGTCCACGAGCATCTGGACGTAGGTGTCGTCGCGGGTGATCTGGGTCAGCTCGTCGTCGCGCAGCAGGTAGGCCCGGGAGTCGCCGACGTGCGCGACCGCGAGCCGGTTGCCGCTGAACAGGACGGCGGTGAGCGTGGTGCCCATGCCCTCCAGCGCGGGGTTGGCCTCGACGGCGTCCCGGAGCTGCTGGTTGGCGTCGTCGATCGCGCCGCGCAGGGCGTCGACGAGGTCGGCGGAGGTGACGTCCTCGTCGAGCGGGGCGAGCGCGCCGACGACGATGTTGGAGGCCACCTCGCCGGCGGCCATGCCGCCCATGCCGTCGGCCACCACCAGGAGGCGGGGACCGGCGTAGACCGAGTCCTCGTTGCCCTCCCGGATCAGGCCCCGGTCGGAGCGCGCCGCATAGCGCAGGGTCAGGGTCATCGGATGCCCTCGCAGTGGACCCGGGCCTCGTCGCGGATACCGCGGGTGGGGGAGTCACGGCGCGTGCCAGTCACACCGGACGTTGGTCGGACTGTCTTCATGTTCGCTTGCTCCGCTCGCTCATGAGCGCAACTCGAGGGACGTCCGGCCGATGCGGATGGGCACGCCGAGAGGGACAGGGGTCGGGCCGGTGACCTTGGCGCGGTCGAGGTAGGTCCCGTTGGTCGAACCGAGATCCTCCACCAACCACTGACCGGTGCGGGGGACGAGCCGCGCGTGTCGGGTGGACGCGTAGTCGTCGGTCAGCACCAGCGTGGAGTCGTCGGCGCGGCCGATTGTAATCATGGCCTCGGACAGCGTGATCCGGGTACCCGCCAACGCGCCCTCGGTGACCACCAGCGTCTGCGCCGACCTGCCGCGCTTCACCTTCGCTGGCCGGCCGGCCGCGCCGCTCAGCGGCACCCCTCGGGGGGCGGCCACCAGCCGCGACCCGCGGGTGCCGAGCAGGTCGCGCCGCACCACTCCGATGACGGCGAACACGAACACCCAGAGCAGGGCGAGGAAGCCGAACCGGGCAATCGCGAGGACGATCTCAGGCATCTACCCGTCCAGTCGGAACGTCAGCGAGGTGGTCCCCAGCTGGACGACGTCGCCGTGCTGGAGCGCCGCCGCGGTGATCCGGTTGCCGTTCACGCTGGTGCCGTTGGTCGAGCCGAGGTCGGTGAGCACGACCCGGGTGCCGTCGAAGTCCAGGCGCGAGTGCTGCCGGGAGATGCCCACGTCGGCCAGCCGCACCTGGGCGCCCTCGCCCCGGCCGATGATCATCGAGCCGATCGACACGGCGAACTGCCGGCCGTCGGAGGTGATCAGCCGAGCCTGGCGGCTGCCGTGCAGCGGCTGGACCGGCGGGGTCGGCGCGCTGGAGACCGAGCCCGGGTAGGGCGGGCCGCTCATCGGCGGGCCACCCATGGGGGGGCCGCTCACCGGCGGCGGTCCGCCCGGGACGCCGCTCACGGGCGGCATGCCGGGCCCCTGGGTCGGGGGCAGCGTGTACCCCTGCTGGCCCCCCGGCGGCGGGCCCTGGAAGCCCTGCGGCGGCGGGGGCGGGCCGTCGACCCCGCCGGTGTAGACCTCGGCGGCCACCCGGAACATGCCGGTGTCCAGGCCGTCTCCGCGCTCGATCTCCACGATCACGTCGCCGTAGACCGTCCACCCCTGCTCGCCGATGTGCTCGGCCTGGGCCTGGGCCAGCTCCTGGGCCAGCGGCGCGGCGTACTGAGCCAGCCGGTCATGGTCGGCCGGGCTCAGGTCGATGATGTAGCGGTTGGGTACGAGCGCGCGGCCGCCGCCGAGGATCGACTTGTGCGCGTCCGCCTCGCGCTGCATGGCGCTGGCGATCTCCACGGGGTGCACGACCCCCTTGAAGACCTTGGCGAACGCTCCCTCGACAAGGTTCTCCAACCTCTTCTCGAAGCGCTGCAGAACGCCCACCGGTGCCTCCCGTCATAGGTACGGTCCTGATGGTATCGGTGCCGGCGAACTGGCCGGAGGGGTGCATCTTCCTACCGTGTTATTCTGCTCGGGCTGCTGGGCAAGTGGCGGAATGGCAGACGCGCACGGTTCAGGTCCGTGTGTCCGAAAGGACGTGGGGGTTCAACTCCCCCCTTGCCCACGTGTGAGTGGTTGATCCTGCTTCGCGGGCACGCTTCGCCGGGGTCTCACTCGTCATGTCGTCCGAGGGGCTCGAGCCCCCGTAGCCCCCCACGGTGCGTCCGGTGCGGCTTGGTGGTGTTGCGGTATCCGCTTCGCCGGGGATCGCTGGCCATGTGGTCCGGTGCGTCGGGCCTCCCCTGGACACCCACGGTGCGTCGCGTGTAGGGCTGGGCGTTGGGTCAACGTCGCTTCAGCCGCTGGTTCGTCCCGGTGATGGGGGCGCTCGGCTGAACCGGTGCGACGTCGGCTCCGGGCTGTCGGAATCTGGACACGGGACGCCGGCGGTGCTGGAATCCTGCGATGGGCATCCGTACCTCGCGCTGGCCGGCCGGCGTGCCGTGCTGGACCGACCTCACCGTCCCCGACGTCGACGCGGCGAAGGCGTTCTACGCCGACGTCCTCGGGTGGACCTTCCAGGACACCGCGGACGACTTCGGCGGCTATGTGATCGCCGAGACACGGGGCGGGGCGGTCGCCGGCATCGGGCCGCAGCCGCACGAGGGGCTGACCGCGACCTGGACGCTCTACCTCGCCAGCGACGACGCCGACAAGACGGCCGAGGACGTGGCCGAGCACGGCGGCACGGTGCTCCTGCCGCCGGGCGACGTCGGCCCGCTGGGCCGGATGTTCCTCGCGGCCGACCCGAGCGGCGCGCCGTTCGGCGTGTGGCAGGCGGGCACCCACATCGGCGCCGGCGTGGTGAACGAGCCCGGGGGTCTGAACTGGGAGGACCTGCGCTCCACCGATCCGGATGCCGCGCGCGCCTTCTACCGGGCCGTCTTCGGCTACCGGACCGACCCGTTGCCCGGCGCCGGCCCGGACTACGCCACCTTCGCGCTGGCTGGCGAGGAGGCGCCGCTCGGCGGCATGGGCGGCATGATGGGTGCCGAGGGGATGCCCTCGCACTGGATCGTCTACTTCAACGTCCCGGACGCCGCGACCGCGGTCACCGCCGCCGAGGACGCCGGCGGTTCGGTGCTGATGCGCGACTTCGAGACGCCGTTCGGCCGGCTGGCCGGGCTGACCGACCCTGCCGGTGCCTTGTTCTGGGTCATCGAGCCTGCCCCGGGAGACCAGCCCGACCGCACGGGGTAGGCGCTCGTGACCTCAGCCAGGACCAGACCGTCGGGAGTTCTCTGGTGCGTCCTGGCCGGCACCTGGTCGCTGGTGTTCGCCGCGCCGCACTTTCGCCGCCTACAACCTGGCCTCCGGATGCCGGGGAGTCCTGGGCGCAGCGGTGGCCCTGACGCTCGCCATGAAGTGGGGCGGGCAGCGCAGGCGGCCACGGTGACACCCCCCCGCGATGCGAGCGATGTGCGGCAGGATGGGCGGGGCCGGGCGTGCGTCCGGCGGGTGCAGACCGTGTGAGGGTGTCGATGCTGTTCGCCGAGGTCGAACCGGCCTCCGACGAGGCGATGCTGGAGCTGGTGCACGCGCTGTGCCCCGGCTTCGTCGCCGGCGAGGTGCTGCACCGCAGCGCGACGTCGTTGGTCGTCGCGGGCACGATCGACTTCGCCCCCGTGGTGGCGAAGGTGCTCGCCAGCGGATCGCCGTTCTGGCGGGAGCACTTCCGGCGCGAGATCGAGGCCTACCGGCTGTTCGAGGAAACGCCGCCGCCGGTGCGGGTGCCCAGGCTGGTGGCGGCCGACCAGGGCCGTGCGGTGCTGGTGGTCGAGCGGCTGTTCGGCCGGCCGGTGGCCGAGGAGCGGCACCCGGCGAGCGCGATCCCGTCCGGCGAGCTGGCCGGGGCGTTCACCCAGCTGCGGCGGCTGAACGCCTGGCGGCCGGAGTGGGGCGGGCCCTGGCGGGTGGAGTACGCGCCCCGGATCGAGCGGGCCCACCGCCAGCGGCTGCTCGACGGCCGCGACCGCGCCGCGGTGCTGGCGTTGGCCGAGCGGGCCGCCGGGCAGTACGAGTTCGCCCACGGTGACCTGGTGCTGAACAACGTCCTGAAGATCGAGGGCGGGTTCGGATTCGTCGACTGGGCGGCCGCCGGGGAGTACCTGCCCGGGTTCGACCTGGCCCAGCTCTGGGTGCTGCTGGGCGACCTGCACGGCCCGCGGCTGGTGGTGGAGGACATGGTCGGCGACGGCGGCCCCGACGCCGAGGCGCCGTTCCTGGTGAACCTCGCGCTGCTGCTCGGCCGCGAGCTGCGGACGTTCGAGCACCGTCGGGACGACGTCGGCCAGGCGCGGTACGCCCGCCTGGCCGAGGCCTGGGAGGACGTCCGGGTCCGCCTGCGCCGCGCGGCCGGCCACTGACCCGCGCCGCCACCGCGGGCCGGGGCCGTGCCTGTCACCGATCGCCTGGGTGGACCTCTCACCGCTCGCCGGGCGTATCTGTCACCGCTCGCCGGGGCGGACCAGGCCGTTCTCGTAGGCGAAGACGGTGGCCTGCACGCGGTCCCGCAGGTCCAGCTTGCCGAGGATCGCGTTCATGTGGGTCTTGACCGTGCTGGTGGTGACCACGAGCCGCGCGGCGACCTCGGCGTTCGACAGGCCGGTGGCCACCAGGCGGAGCACGTCCCGTTCGCGGCGGGTGAGCCGGGCGACCTGGGCGCCGTTCGTCGCGGTGTGACCCGCGAACGCCGCGACCAGCACGGACGCCGCCGCGGCGCCCACCGCGGCCGACCCGTCCGCGGCCTGCCGGACCACGGCGAGCACGGTCGACGGGCGGGCGTCGGCCCGGAGGAAGCCCACCGCCCCGGCCCGCAGGGTGGCCCGCAGTTCCGGGTCCGGAGTGGCCGGTGCCAGCGCGATCACCCGCACCGGCGCGCGGTACCGGTCGGTGACGGCCCGCAGCAGCAGCGCGGTGAACTCGGGCCGCTCGGGGAACCGGCCGAGCACGATCACGTCGGGTTCGAGCCGGGCCAACGCGAGCGCCCGGTCGCGGCCGGGACGGTCGGCGACGACGTCGAGGTCGGGCTCGGCGCCGAGCACGCCCACCACGGCGGCCACCGTCGCGTCCCGCTCCCCGCCCACCGCGGCGATCCGGACACCGCGCCGTCGGGTGAGCGCGTCCGTGCGGGTCGCCTGCACCGTGATGTCGCTCTCCCGTTGCCGTGGGGCCCGGTCCGCCTGCGCCGGTCGGGCGCGGCCCCCGCTGTCGCCGTGTCCTCCGATTTTACTCACTAAACACCCGGATCAGGGCATTCCGGACGGTTCGCGCGGTCTCGCGTCACCGTTGGCCGCACCATGCGTTACACAACCCGAACAGCCACAGCGGGTAGTTGTGCGGCGACTTTTCGTAACTAGCGTTTACCCCGTACCAGGAGAAACGCCGCATACCCGGTCCGGCACTCGTCGAGCAAAGGCTGCCACCAGATGACCAGGAACGACTTCACGCGCTCCTCCCGGCGTGAGCCGCACCGGCCGCAGCGCGGACGCCCCACCCGCGGCGCGGACGAGCACCTCGCGGCCCGCGGCGACATCGTGGACGCCGAGGTGATCGGAGTCGAGATCTACGACCGCCGCGGCACCGGCCGCCGTCACGGCGCGGACCCCCGGCACACCGGGACATCCGGCCGTCCGGCCACCGGCCGCGTCGAGCCCCGCGTCGAGCCCCGGTCCAGCACCCCGCCGCCCGCCGGTCCGCCGGCGGATCCCCCGGCCGGCCGGCCGGCCGGCGCGCGGGCGGACGCGGCACCGGCGGCGCCCGGTGCGGACGGGCTGTCCGACAGCCTCGACCACATCGAGCGGCTCGCCGCGGAGCTCCAGGAGATCGCCTCGGTGATCGGCCCAGGGGAGCAGGCCGCCGACGGCAGCCACCCGGAAGCCGCCGACGCCGGCCTCCCCGAGAAGGTCGCGATGCCGCCCTCCGCCGTCCGGACCGGCCCGGGACGCCGGCGGCGCGGCTCGGAGCCCGGACGGTCCGACGATGCCCTGCGGGGCAGCCGGGTGCGGCCGGCGGCCGGCAACGCCGCCCACCCGAGCGCCGAGACCGGCCCCCGGTGGCCCGGCTCGGCCCGGGGAGACCGCGCGGCCAGCACCCGGCCTGCCACTCACGCCCCCGCTGCCACTCACGCCCCCGCTGCCGCCGAGCCGACGTATGCCGACGGGTCGGTGTTCGACTGGCTCGGCCCGGACCCGGGCGACCTGGGTCCCGCACCAGCAGGTGCCACAGCGCCGGCCGGTCCGCGCCCCGACGCGCCGTCCGCCGCGTTCGACGCGGCGCGGACGACCGCCGACAGCCCGGTGTTCCGTCCGCCTCCGGCGGACGGTGCCCACGACCAGCAGCAGCGGCCACCGTCGCGGCGCCGGGGTCTGGCGCTGGCCGTCGGTGCCGCAGCCCTGGCCATCCCCGCCTTCGCCCTCGGCGCCGTCCAGCCGTGGAACACCGCCGGCGACCGGGACCGCCTGACGGTCTCCGGCGAGATCCGGAACACCGCCCAGCCGTGGACCGGCGGCATGGCCCGGCCGGCCGTTCCCAACCCGAGCCCGGTGCCGTCCCTCACGGTGGTCGGCGAACGCCCGACCGGCGGCATGGACCCGCAGCGACCCGCCAACCACGTCCCCGGCCCGGTGCCGACCAGGCAGTACACCGCACCGGCCAACCTGTCGGCCCGGTTGCACGCGTCCGACGTCCGTCCGCAGGTCGGCGAGACGGTCACCTTCCACCTCGCCTGGAAGGACGGCTCCGGGCAGCCTGCCGGCGCCACCCAGGACTGGGGCGACGGCACACCGCGGCAGGGCTCGATCGCCGCGCGTCCGTGCGCGGGCAAGGCTCCGGCGTCCTACGGCTCGGTGACCTTCCGGCACGCGTTCGCCAAGCCGGGCACCTACCGGGTGACCACGTCCGTCGCGACCAACACCTGCGACGGCAGGCTGGAGACGCTGCGGGTGCCGATGACCGTGGTGGTGACGGCGCCGCCGAGCCCGACGCCCACCCCGACCAGCCCCACCCCGGCACCGACGAACACCCCCACGGCCACCAACCCGCCGACCACCCCGGCCGGGGCCCGCCGCTGAGCCGACCGTCGACGCCGCCGGTCGTGGCGGGTGCGGGTCGTCGCGCATCGGTGCCCGGCGGGGCAGACTGGCGGGGTGCCCGAACTGCCCGAGGTCGAGGCGCTCGCCGCGTACCTGCGCGAGCGCGCCGCCGGCCGCGCGGTCACCCGGGTGGACATCGCGGCCGTCCAGGTGCTCAAGACGTACGACCCGACGCCGCTGGCGCTGCACGGGGCCGTCGTCACCGGCGCGGGCCGGCACGGGAAGTTCCTCGACCTGGAGGTCGACCCCCTGCACCTGGTGGTGCACCTGGCCCGCGGCGGCTGGCTGCACTACCGCGAGCAGCTCAGCCAGGCGCCGGTCCGGCCGGGGAAGGGACCGATCGCGCTGCGCGTGCACCTCGACGACGGCTCGGGCTTCGACCTCACCGAGGCCGGCACCCGCAAGGGCCTGTCCGTCTACCTGGTGCACGACCCCGCCGAGGTCCCCGGCGTGGCCCGCCTCGGTCCGGACGCCCTCGCGATGGACCGGGACGGGTTCGCCGCCCGGATCCGGTCGCGGCGGGGGCAGGTCAAGGGCGTCCTCACCGACCAGACGGTGCTGGCCGGCGTCGGCAACGCCTACTCCGACGAGATCCTGCACCTGGCCCGGCTCTCGCCGTTCGCCCTGAGCCCGCGGCTGACCGACGACGAGATCGACCGGCTGCACGCCGCCACCCGGGACATCCTCACCGACGCCGTGACCCGCAGCGTCGGCCAGCGGGCGGCCACGCTCAAGTCGGAGAAGCGGTCCGGCCTGCGCGTGCACGCCCGCACCGGCCTGCCCTGTCCGGTGTGCGGCGACACCGTCCGCGAGGTGTCCTTCGCCGACAAGTCGCTGCAGTACTGCCCGACCTGCCAGACCGGCGGGAAGCCGCTGGCCGACCGGCGCCTGTCCAAGCTCCTCCGCTGACCACGCGGCACCGCCCGCACCGGCACCGCCCGCACCGGCACCGCCCGGGACCGCCCGCGCCGGCCGTCCCGAGGCATCCATCTCGGCACGTCAAAGCTGTATGTGGAACGGGTCTGGCGCCTCTGTATATCGTTCGCCGTGTGCCGTACCGGACATCCAGCCGGTTTGCGGCAGACGCCCGGGGCGTTATGTTGCTTGAGTCGACGCGAGACTCATGGGGGTGGGCGGGTCGCCGGCGAGCGAGGACGCCTGAGCCATAATGGGAAAGCTGACCACGATGTCGACGAGTTGCGCTGCCTGAGCCATGTCACCAGCACTGTCACCAGCACCGTCACCGAGACCCGCTGTCGTAGCCGCCGCCTCGTCGGCGCCAGCTAGGCCCTGCTTCGCCCCCCGGCGGCCGGAAGGACCCAGATCGTGACCACGCGAGCCGCGGGTCGGGCAGCCCCGTCGCGGGGCGAGCACCAGGCCGCCGCCCCGCCGTCGAACGGCACGGCGGTCAACGGCTCCGCACGGCCCAACGGGCACCGCCGTGCGGCCGCGGTCGGGCCCGAGCCGGCCCGGCCCGAGGCGGTCGTGTCCGACGCGGCGCCTGCCGAGCCTGTGGGCGCGGCGTTCTCCACGGTCGCGGTGGACGGAGCGTCGCCCAACGCGCCGGAGGCCCTGGTGCTGGAGACGACCGGCGTCCAGCGTTCGCCGCGGACCAGGGTCCCGGTCCGCACCACCGGGTGGGGCCGCAAGTTCCAGGCCACCCTGGTCGTCCTCGACCTGCTCTGCTGCTCGCTCGCGGGCTATGTCGTGATCAACGTCTACCAGCAGGCCAGGGCAGGTTTCTTCAACGAGCAGATGCTCAACGTGACGGCGCTGGTGCTGATGCCCGCGCTCTGGGGCCTGCTGCTCTGGGCGCACGGCGCGTACGAGGGCCGCTACCTCGGTCTCGGTCCGGACGAGTTCAAGCGTGTGGTCAAGGCGATCATCTCGCTCACCGCGATCGTGTGTTTCCTCGCCTTCACGCGGAAGGCCGACCTGTCCCGCGCGGCGGTCGGCACGGTGCTCCCGTTGACGGTGGCGCTCACGCTCGGCGCCCGGTTCCTCGCCCGCAAGGTGCTGCACTTCGTCCGCCGGCGCGGCCGGGCCGCCCAGCGCATCCTGCTGGTCGGGACGCTCGGCGAGGCGCTGTCGGTGTACCGGATCACCACCCGCAACCCGCACGCCGGCCTGGCGCCGGTCGGCATCTGCCTCACCGAGGCGACCGCGGAGACGGTGTCGCTGCCGATCCCGGTGTTCAACGGCAAGGTCGACCCGATCGAGCGGGTGCAGCAGATCGGCGCCGACACCGTGGCGGTGTGCGGTGCCCGCGGGGTCAGCCCGGACGCGCTGCGCCGGCTGGCCTGGCAGCTCGAGGGCACCGGCATCGACCTGGTCGTCGCTCCGGCGCTGACCAACATCGCCGGCCCCCGGGTGCACATCCGCCCGGTCGAGGGCCTGCCGCTGCTGCACGTCGAGGAACCGACGATCTCCGGCGTCGGCTGGCTGTTCAAGGGCCTGCTCGACCGGATGTCCGCCCTGTTCGGCCTGCTGATCCTGAGCCCGCTGCTGGCCGCGGCCGCGGTGGCGATCCGGATGACCAGTCCCGGGCCGGTGTTCTTCCGGCAGGAGCGGGTCGGCCGCGGCGGCGAGACGATCCGGGTCTGGAAGTTCCGGACGATGTACTCCGACGCCGAGGCGCGGCTCGCCGAACTGCTCGGCGGCAACGAGACCGACGGCCTGCTGTTCAAGATGCGCGACGACCCGCGGATCACCCCGGTCGGCCACCTGCTCCGCAAGACCTCGATCGACGAACTCCCGCAGCTGATCAACGTGCTGCTCGGCGAGATGTCGCTGGTCGGGCCCGCGGCCGCTGCCCGTGCAGAACGAGGACTTCGCCGGGGACGTCCGCCGCCGCCTGCTGGTGCGGCCGGGCATCACCGGCCTCTGGCAGGTCTCCGGCCGGTCGAGCCTGTCCTGGGAGGACGCCGTCCGGCTCGACCTGTACTACGTCGACAACTGGTCGCTGATGTTCGACTTCATGATCCTGTACAAGACCCTGTTCGCGGTCCTCAAGCGCGACGGCGCCTACTAGGCATTGCCGAGTACCAGGCCGACGTCCACCCGCGTGGTGCGCCGCTCGCCTACCGTGGGGGGATGGTGAATCCCTACGGCGACAACCAGGTGTCGGTGTCCGCGGGCACGGCGTTCAAGATCGGGTTCTTCGCGACCTTCGGCGCGTTCTTCGCGTGGCTGCTCCTCTCGCTGATCGGCGGCGCGGTGTTCCTCGTCCTCGCCCTGCTCGGGGTGGCGTCCGGCGTCGGCAACACGGGCGGCTGATCCACTCCGGCGTCTCCTCCGCGGCGGACGAGCCCGGCGGGCGCGAACGCCGGGAGCGGTGCACAATTCGTCCGGTGTGGATGGTTGCCGACCGTGTACATCCGCACCTCGGGTGAATTACTCTCTGCGAGTAGCGTCGGGTGTGGACATTCCCGGTCCCGACGCGCCATACCGGTACGACCTGCGTGGCATCCCGGACAGCGCGCCGGTGTGGGCCCCCGTCTGAGCGAACACCCAGCGTGAGCGACGGCCCGCTCATGCCTGCGTTGCGTGACCCGATAGGACGGAACGATGCACCGTTACCGCGATGCCGCCTACCTTCGCGGGTTCCAGTACCGCGACGCGTCCAATCTGGACGCGCGGATCCGGCTGCACCGCGAGTTCACCACCTCGTCGGTGCCCTGGTACGCGTGGGTCTTCGACCAGCTGCTCGCCCACACGCCCGACGTGGCCGCGGTGCTGGAGGTCGGCGCCGGCAACGGGGCGCTCTGGACGACCAACTACGGCCGGCTGCCGATGGCCTGGTGGGTGTGGCTGACCGACTTCTCGCCCGGCATGGTCACCGAGCTCGGCGCCGCCGTGGACGGTGCGCCGCAGATCATCGTGGCCGAGGCCGACGCCGCCGACCTGCCGCTGGGTGGGCACGCGTTCGACACGGTCGTCGCCAACCACATGCTCTACCACGTCCCAGACCTGCCGGCTGTGCTCGTCGAGCTGGCCCGGGTGCTCCGGCCGGGCGGGCGCCTGCTCGCGGCCGCCAACGGCCACCGCCACCTGGCCGAGCTGGTCGCGTTGCTCACCAGCCGGCTGCCCGACGTGCGGCGCGACGACTACGCCCGCAGCTTCCACCTGGACAACGGCGCCGACCTGCTCGCCGGCCACTACGGCGACGTCCGGATGGAGCGGTTCGCCGACGAGCTGCTGGTGACCGACGCCGACGCGGTGGTGTCGTACCTGCGTTCGATGGTCGGGGGCGACCGGCTCACCGACGCGCACCTGCGCGACATCCACGCCGAGGTCGAGCGCGAGGTGGCCCGGCACGGCGCGTTCCGGGTGACCAAGGACGTCGGCCTGTTCGTCGCGACCGCCCGCTGAACCCTCCGGGCCGGGTCCCGCTGAGCCCGGCGGCGGCGCCTTTCCGTGATTCGTCCGGCTTGCGTGCGGTGGGTGGTTGTGGAGACTGCTGTCCGGGAAGGTAGAACACCGACAGGCGGTGTCGCACGGGCGGCCCGGGCACTCGGTACCCTGGCCCGCGAACATTCCCACCCCTCCACGGACGGTCAGGAACTCATGGCGCAGCGGTACGGAGTCGGCCATCGCATCCTTGTCACGGGCGGTGCCGGTTTTGTCGGGTCCCACCTCGTCGACGCCCTGCTGGCCCGGGGTGCCGAGGTGGTGGCGGTCGACAACTTCGTGACCGGCAGCAAGGACAACGTCGCCCACCTGGCCGGGGAGGAGCGGTTCACGCTGGTCGAGGCGGACGTCAGCCGGGAGCTGCCCGTCGAGGGCCGGTTCGACGCCGTGCTGCACTTCGCCTCGCCGGCCTCGCCGACGGACTTCGAGCGGTTCCCGCTGGAGATCATGCAGGTCCACTCCGCGGGCTCCTTCGCCTGCCTGGACCTGGCCGAACGCAACGACGCCCGGTTCGTGTTCGCCGGCACGTCCGAGGTGTACGGCGACCCGCAGGTGCACCCCCAGCCGGAGAGCTACTGGGGCAACGTCAACCCGATCGGCCCCCGCTCGGTGTACGACGAGGCGAAGCGGTTCGGCGAGGCGGCCACGATGGCCTACCGCCGCTCGCGCGGTGTGGACACCGCGATTCTGCGCATCTTCAACACCTACGGGCCGCGGATGCGCCCGGACGACGGCCGGGCGATCCCGACCTTCTTCTCCCAGGCCCTGCGCGGCGAGCCGATCACCGTGCACGGCACCGGCGCCCAGACCCGCTCGATCTGCTACGTCGACGACCTGGTCGCCGGCGTGCTCGCCATGCTCGACTCCGACCATGCCGGCCCGGTGAACCTGGGCACCGAGCACGAGGTGTCGATGAGCGAGCTGGCCGAGACGATCGCCAGCCTGGCCGGGTCGGGTTCGGAGGTGGTCTACATCGACCGCCCGACCGACGACCCGGAGCTGCGCCGGCCCGACCTCACGCTGGCTCGCGAGGTGCTGGGCTTCGAACCGGCCGTCGCCCCGGAGGAGGGCCTGCGCCGCACCCTGGCCTACTTCGCCGAGCGCCTCGGCGTCCGCCTCCCCACCTGACGGGAGGGCGACGCCACGTCGACGCTGTCTCTGACAGCGCGTCAGCCTTCCGTCCTGTAGAGATCATCGACCGCGGATTGAAGGTCGGGGTAGGTGGTCGCGGATGGCAGCGTGTCACCCGCGCGGACGGCCGACCACTCCATCGTGGTCGGCACCAGCATCAGGTCAGCGACGAAGGTGCCCGTTGCATCGAACAGCCACCACTGCCGTTCAGCGCGGCGCTGCAGGCACCAACCCGGTGGCGGTTCGCATCGCGACGATGGCGCTGGGCTGTTCATGACGCCGGCTCCGTGTCGACCGCCACACCGGCGTGCGCCGCCGCGACTGCGGCGTAGATCGGCAACTCTTCCCGTTGCATAACAGCGTGTCGGACGACGATCGAGCCGCGGAGCCCAAGTTCGTGGGCGACCTGTGCGGAATGCCGGACCAGCACACCGCGCACTGGCCCGCGATGCGTCTCGGTTGTGGTCACCGGGCGAAGCCATCGTTGACCAGCTTCGCTTCCCACGCATCGCCGGTCGCGGCGAGCACCACCGCTGCGGCGAGTCGGTCGGGGCAGGGTGCCCGGCGTCCGCAACACAGGCAGAACTGGCCGCGCGGCCACCGCTCCGGCTTGTGTCGCGCTCTGGCCCGCCGCGCCTGGAACACTTCGGCCTCGCTGGGTTGGGACATCGGGCGGCTCCTTCGACTCGAACGTGGCGACGGCATGGCCCGCTGACAGCGGGCCCGCCGCCCCCGCCACCCAACGCTGGCGGCGGATACTCGGCCCACGGGCATCTGGCCAGCGTGAACCGAGCGGTCCGAGATCCTGCCAACACGGAAGGTGACGTCGTGGCGTGACCCTCACGCCGTACGATCAAGCCTCACGGAGCACGCCGGACGGCACCATGAACTGGCACCGCACCCACAAGGCATTTGCATCGCGTGGACTCGACTGAAGGAGGTGCCATCGTGGGAGTAGTCGGTCAATGGACTGGCCGGCACGCAACCGCGCTTCGTCAGGCCCTACGCATGACTACCGAGGCTTACGCCGAGCACCTGGGTGTCGCGGCTCGCACCGTCTCGTATTGGGCGGCGTGCCCCGATCGGGTATGCCGGCCGACGATGCAACAGGTATTGGACAGCGCACTGACGCGCGCGGACCAGGGCGCACGGGAGCGTTTCGACGCTGCGCTGGGCGCAACCCTCGACCCGCCGACTGAGACATGGGAGTACGCGGACCTCCTCACCCGATGTGCCGTCACGATGGCAGGGCTCGAGGCGCTGGAGATGACGATCCACGACTGCGCCGGGCGGTACTCCGTAACCGGCCCACGTGCCTCTCTCGCCGTCAACGAACGGCAGATGCAGAGGCTCGGCAAGGCGCTGTCGCATCCGCTGCCAGTCGCGATCCGCCGTCGTTCCGTTCGTCTGTTGGGGGTGTTGGCTGGCGTAGTCGGGCATCAGTACTTCGATCTGGGTGACGCCGTCCGAGCTCGTCGGCTGCTCGACCTGGGCAGGCTCGCCAGCGTCGAAGCCGAAGATCGTGATGTGGAGGCATGGCTCCTCGCGACCGCGAGCATCGTCGCGTATTTCGACGGCGAGAACGCGCACGCTGTCACCCTCCTGACCGGCGCCAAGGCGTTGGCGACGCGGCATAGCACGCCACGCCGTCAGGCGTGGATCGCCGCGATGAGTGGGCGAGCCTTCGCAGCCGCCGGCAACGCCGCGGACACGCACCGAGCGCTCGACGAGGCGCAGAGCTTGCTCGCCACCACGCTCGACCCTCCGACCAGCAACGACTTCTTCGATGCGGCTCGTCTGGACGGGATGACAGGCACCGCTATGGCACAACTCGGCAAGACAGCGCTCGCCGAGGAGTCCCTGAGCAGGGCACTCGGCCGCCGGGCGTCTGCTGACGCCAAGGGGCGGGCGCTACTGACTCTCGACCTCGCTTCCTGCCTGATCACAGCAGGCGAGTATGAAGAGGCAGCACGACTCGTCGGTACCGCGCTGGACATCGCGAGTGCTGCGCTGGTGTGGCCGATCCTGACTCGTACCGTCCAGGTGCTTGCCAGTTTCCAGGCCGACCAGGCGCCACGCGTCGTAGCCGAACTCGACCAGCGAATCCGCGATGTTGCCGGGCAGTGCCAGATAGCGATCTAGCGATGCGATGGACTGTGCGCGGACGGCGTACCGCATACGAGAGCTCGTGGGTGAACGTCCATGTCGATGACGTGGAGCTACCCGACGGGAGGCGTATCGAGCACCACGTCGTCGCGATGCCCCGCCCTTCGGTTGGCGCGCTGGTCCTCGACGGGCAGGGCAACACGCTGCTCATCTGGCGGCACCGATTCATTACCGACGTGTGGGGTTGGGAGGTGCCGGCCGGGTGGGTCGACCCTGGTGAGGATCTGATCGATGCCGCGCGCCGTGAGGTGCTCGAAGAGACAGGCTGGTCGGTCGGGCGGGTCGAACCGTTGACCGAGTACCACCCGCTGTCGGGCCTGTCGACCATGCGTTACACGGCCTTCGTCGCCAGCGAGCCCGCACATGTCGGGCCGCCAGACGACGACGAGACCTCGCGGGTGGCGTGGATCCCGTTGGACTCGGTGCGCGAACTTGCTGTCAAGGGTCAGATCATGGACGGACCGTCGCTGCTCATCCTCAGCTACTACCTCGGCATCCATCGTCCCGGGGAAGACGCGGACCGGACGGTGTAGCGAAGCCGCAGAGCCGTGCCGATGTCGGGTTGGGGACATGGGGGGCGCCCGAACGGGCCGTGACGCAGGCGGTGTTCGCGGCGCTGAACTGCGGAAACGGTGTGGAAGGCGGACGGCACACCGGCGCAACCGTTCGCGATGGCGTCGACTGGCATCGTTACCCTGGCCGCAAGGCGTCGCCGCGGGTGGGCCGCGGTGCGCGCAGGACAGACCTCAAGGCAGGAGCGAGTCCCGTGTCGAGCCCCGTGAACCGACCGTCCTACGGACGCGATGGCAACGTGTACCGCGGGAAAGCCAGCGTGCCCGGCAGCCGTGCCGGCGGCCACGACCCGTACGGGCGCGACCCATACGGCCACGACCCGTACGGCGCCCCCCACGGCGGCGGCGCGGGCTACGGCACCAAGAAGGCGCGGCCCCGGTGGGGCCGGATCTTCCTGGTGGGCAGCGGCCTGCTCACGGTGGTCGCGCTCTTCCTGGCCGGCTGCGGCCTGGCGTACTACACCAGCCTCGACGACAACCTCCGGCGGGTGAACGCGTTCGGCGGCGTCACCGACCGGCCGGGCAAGCCGGTGGAGGGCACGCAGAACATCCTGCTGCTCGGCTCGGACTCCCGCGACGGCGGGGACTACGACCCCAAGGCCGCGCCGGGCGTGAAGAAGCCCAGGTCACGCGGCGGCGAGCGGGCCGACACGATCATGGTGCTGCACATCCCCGAGACCCACGACAAGGCCTACCTGATCTCGATCCCGCGCGACACCTACGTCTTCGTCCCCGAGTACAAGGGCAAGGGCGGGCACAAGGCCAAGATCAACGCCGCGTTCGCCTGGGGCGGCATCCCGCTGACGGTGATGACCGTCGAGCGCTTCACCGGCGTGAAGATGGACCACGTCATCGAGATCGACTTCAACGGCTTCAAGGCGATGACCGACGCGGTGGGCGGCGTGGACGTCACCGTGGCCAAGACCGTGTACGACCCGCGCAGCAAGCGCACCTTCAAGAAGGGCGTCGTGCACCTGGACGGCAACGCGGCGCTGGACTACGTCCGGCAGCGCTACAACCTCCCGCGGGGCGACTTCGACCGGGTGCAGCGCCAGCAGCTCTTCCTGCGGGCACTGCTGAAGAAGGCCACCGACTCCGGCACGGTCACCAACCCGGTCAAGCTCAAGGCGTTCCTGGACACCTCCACCAAGGCGCTCACGGTGGACGAGGGGTTCTCGCTGAGCAGCTTCGCGTTCGAGTTCCGCAGCATCCGGTCGAGTGACCTGTCGTTCGTCACGTCCCCACACCTGGGGTCACAGAACATCGACGGGCAGAGCGTCGTCGTCGCCGACAAGCCCAAGGCGAGCGCGCTGTGGGACGCCGTGGGCAAGGACGCCGTGGCCGGATGGCTGGTGCAGAACAAGGCCAACAACCCGACCGTCGGCCGCTGACGTTCCACAGCGAAACGGCCCGTACAGGTCCGTGGAGCCGACCCAGCCGCTAGAGTGGGCCGGTCACAACTCTGGGGGGCACAGGAAGGGTCTAGCCGAGGGCGCTCGTGGGCAGGCATACGAACGGTGACACTCCGACCGGGACGCTCTTCGTGGCGCCCGTCGATCCGGCGTTCCGTCGTGCCAGCGGCAAGTCGAGAGCGCGGGGCAAGGTAGCGCCGCCCGCGCCGCCCACCGGCCGCGCGGGCACCGGCCAGGGCAGCCCCGGCCGACCCGGTTCCCATCCGGCGTCCGCGCCTCCCGCACCCGGCCAGTCGGCATCGCGGCGCTCGTCCAACACCCGTCCGGCCGCGGGCGCCCGTTCCCCGGCGCCGCTCCGCCGTCCCGCCGGACCACCCCCGGCCGTCCCGCCGCGCAAGCGCACCAGGGTGCCTTTGTGGACGACGCTGTGCCTGGTCGTCGGCACCCTGCTGACGCTGTTGGGCTTCGGCGCGTTCGGTGCGGCGTACACGCTCAACAACAAGGTCGAGAGCAACATCACCCGGTCTGACCTGCTCGGTGCCTCGCGTTCGGAGAAGTCGGCCGCGACCGGCGCCGACATCAAGGGCCCGCTCAACTTCCTGCTGATCGGCTCGGACAGCCGGGCCGGCGACAACGTCTCGTGGAAGTGGGACGGCGACGCCGAGTCGGTGCCGGGCGAACGCTCCGACGCGATCATGATGATCCACGTTCCGGCCACCCACGACCGGGCGTACATCGTGTCGGTGCCGCGGGACGCTCGGGTGGAGATCCCGCCGATGGAGGGCAAGCACGCCGGCGGCGAGGACATGATCAACGCGGCGTACACCGCGGGCGGCGCGCCCCTGCTGGTCAGCACGCTCAAGAAGCTCGGCGGCATCGACATCCAGTACCCGGTGATCATCGACTTCGCCGGCCTGCGCGGCATCACCGACGCCGTCGACGGGGTGGACGTCCACCTCGACGCAGCCGTCCAGGACGGCCGGACCCGGCACGTCTTCCCCAAGGGCAAGGTGCACCTGGACGGCCGGACCGCCGAGATCTTCGTCCGGCAGCGGTACTTCACCGACCCCGGTGCGTCCCAGCACGCCAAGAACCTGCGGGGCGGCACCGACTACGACCGGCAGAAGCGCCAGCAGCAGTACCTCCGGGCGCTCGCGGTGAAGCTGATCTCGCAGGGCTTCGGCAGCCCGACCAGGTTGCCGGCGTTGCTGGAGACCGTCAGCAAGGCCCTCACGGTCGACAAGTCGATGCCGGTGCAAGATCTCGCCCTGAAGCTGTCCAAGGTGCGGCCGGACAACGTCCTGTTCTACTCACTGCCCCACGAGACGGTGGAGCTGGGTGGCCAGCAGTGGCGCGAGAACGTCAAGCAGCCGGACGCGCAGGAACTGTTCGACGCGATGAACCGCGACACGATGGCCCAGTACGTCCTCTCCCACCCCCCGAACGACGTCAGCCGCGGCCAGTAGCGGCCATCGTGTCCGACGCCGACCGCCGGGGGCGCCATACCGGGAGCACGAGCGCAGCGGAGATTCTGCGGGGACTGCGCGAGGACTGCTGGGTTCTGTCCGCGTTCACGGAGATTCCTGCCAACGCACGCTCGCGGCCGCCGCCGCCACGGTCGTCCTGACGCTCGGCCCTGCGGCTGAGAGCGGCCGCAGGGCGTCAGTCCGCATCCGGGCGGGCGGGGCGGGCGTGCTGGCCGGTGGCTCCGTAGAACATCGCGGCGGCGTACTGCATCGACATCGACCAGGTCGGGTAGGCGTGCACCGTCTGGGCGATCCGGCCGACGACGACGTTCGTGCGCATGGCCAGTGCCGCCTCGGCGATCGCCTCGCCGGCCCGCGGGCCGACCACCACCGCGCCCACCAGCCGGTCCAGCGCGGAGGCCTTCACCGCACCGGTCGGGGCGGCGACCAGCTTCACGAAGCCCGCCGTCTCGCCCGCGCACCGGGCCCGGTCGCTGTGGGTGTCGGGCACCACCGCCACCCGGGCCCGCTCGCCCCACCGCTCGTACGCGGCCGCCTCGGTGAGCCCGACCGAGGCCACCTCCGGATCCGTGAACGTGACCCGCGGCACCACCCGGTCGTCCCAGCGTGCCCGACCTCCCGCGATGCCCGGGCGGAACCGGCTGGCGAACGCGTTGGTCGCGGCCAGCCGGCCCTGGGCGTACGCGACGTGGGTGAACTGGAGCCGCGAGACGCAGTCGCCCACCGCGAAGGTGGCCGGGTCGTCCGTCCGGAGGTAGTCGTCGGTGGCGATGAAGCCGCCCTTGGCGGTGGCGATGCCGGCAGTGTCCAGCCCGAGGTCGGCCGTGTTCGGGCGGCGCCCGGTGGCGACGAGGACGTGGGTGCCGGTCACGGTGGTCCCGCCGACCGTGAGCGTCGGCCCGGCCGGCGTGCTCGCCACCGCCGTCACGGGGTGTCCGGTGTGGACGGTTACGCCGTCGGCCGTCAGCGCGGCCCGCACCGCGGCCGAGGCGGCAGGGTCCTCGTTGGCCAGCAGCCGGGGCAGTGCCTCGACGAGCGTCACCGTGCTGCCGAGCCGCCGGAAGGCCTGGGCCAGTTCGCAGCCGATCGCGCCGCCGCCCAGCACGACCAGGTGCGCGGGCTGCTCGGTGAGCGAGAAGATCGTGCGGTTGGTCAGGTAGGGGACGGTGTCCAGGCCCGGGACGGGCGGCACGGCGGCGTCGGCGCCGGTCGCCAGGACGATCCGGTCGGCCCGGACCGGCTCCCCGTCCACCTCGATCGCGCCCGGACCGACGAAACGCGCCTGGCCGGTGCGAAGCCCGATGCCGCGCTGGGCGAGCAGGCGCGGCGACTCGTCCTTGGCGATCTCGGTGATCACCGTCTGCACGCGCGCCAGCACTCCGGCGAAGTCGACCTCGACCTGTGCCCGGTAGCCGCGCCCTGTGCCGTCCCGGGCATGGGCGACCCGGTTGGCGGTCTCGATCAGGGTCTTGCTCGGCACGCAGCCGTAGTACGTGCAGTCACCCCCCGGCTTGTCCGCCTCGACGAGCATGACCCGCCGGCCGGCCAGCCGGGCGGCGAACGCCGCCCCCAGCCCCGCCGAGCCCGCACCGACCACCAGCAGTTCCGTGTCGCTCACGTCGGCCATCCTCCCAGCGGCCCGGGCCGACCGCGCGCCGGAGGGCGAGCACGTCACCGGATCGTTCGTTCGAGGCCGGGTCGTCCGATCCGCCGGCGGGCCGAAAGCCCGGGCGGGCGTGTTGGGCATGGCGGGCATGGCGTCCGGCGCGGAATGCGGGTTGGATGGGCGCATGCCTCCCCCGTCGCAGTCCGGTCCCTTCGAGGTGAAGAAGGTGACCACGGCCGAGATCCCGGCCAACGCCCACCTGCTCGACTGCCGCGAGCCCGACGAATGGGCGGCGGGCCACATCCCCGATGCGCAGCACCTGCCGATGCGGGACATCCCTGCCCGGCTGGCCGAGATCCCGACCGACGTCCCCGTCGTCGTGGTCTGCCGCGTGGGCGGAAGGTCCGACCAGGTGGCCTCGTTCCTGAACGACCAGGGCTGGACGGACGTCGCCAGCCTGGACGGCGGCATGTGGAACTGGGAGGCGGCCGGCCGTCCGATGGTGAGCGACTCCGGCGGGCCGGCGCGGGTGGCCTGACCCTTCGCGCGACCCGCCGAACGTTCGCGGTCCCGCCACCTCCGGTCGGTGGTGCGGCTGCCGTCCGCCGCGTAATCTCTGCGCTCGTGCCCCCCGCCCGGCCGCTGGTCGTCGCCCACCGAGGTGCCTCCGCGGCGCTCGCCGAACACACCTTGGCCGCGTACAGCCAGGCCGTGGACGAGGGTGCCGACGGCCTGGAGTGCGACGTCCGACTCACCAGCGACGGCCACCTCGTGTGCGTCCACGACCGGCGCCTGGAACGCACCTCCGACGGCCGGGGAGTGGTCAGCGAACGGTCGCTGGACGACCTCAACGCGCTGGACTTCGGCTCCTGGAAGGACGAGCTGCCCGAGTCCGCCGACGACCTGGTGGTCGACCGGGACGTGTACTTCGACGACCTGGTGCGCGACTCGCACCGCCGGGTGCTCACCTTCGAGCGGCTGCTGGAGCTGGTGGTGGACGGCGGCCGGCCGCTGGCGCTGTACGTGGAGACCAAGCATCCGACCCGGTACGGCGGCCTGGTGGAGCAGAAGCTGGTCAGCGCGCTGCGGCGGTTCGGGCTGGTGTCCGCGGTCGAGCCGGACCGGCCGCGGGCGGTGATGATGTCGTTCTCGCCCGTCGCGGTGCGCCGGGTGCGGGAGATGGCCCCCGAGATCGACACCGTGGTGCTGTTCGAGGCCGTCCCGCGGGCGTACCGGGACGGCGGCCTGCCGCACGGCGCCAAGCTCGCCGGCCCCGGCCTGCACATCCTGCGCGAGCATCCGCGGTACGTGTCCCGGGTGCACGCCGCCGGCAACCAGGTCTACGCCTGGACGGTCGACGAGCCCGACGACATCGACTACGTCCTGTCGCTGGGCGTCGACGTGGTGGCGACGAACCGTCCGGCGGACGTGCTCGCCCGGATCGAGGCGTACCAGCCCGGTTGACCGTCGAGCGCGACAGCCCGGTGCCCAGCACGAGCCGGTGGGACGAGCCGCTGCGGCGAGACGGTGCGGCCGGGTGCGGCCCGGCGGTGGCGGTGGCGGTGGCCGGTCGGTCACACTGCCGGGGTGGACGCTCCGGACCTGGATCCGCTCACCGTGTTCACCGAGCTCGCGGGCATCGTCGAGGAGATCCACGGCAGCCTCCCCTTCCCGGACCGGCTGCGGCAGGCCCTCGACGCGGCCGTCCGGCACACCGGTGCGCGGGGCGCGTGCTACCTGGCGTCCGAGGTCGGGGCGATCCGGATCGCGGCGACCACCGCGCCGGCGTCCTGGATGGAGGGGCGCAGCATCCCGCTGGCCGACTCCAGCCTGGCCAAGCTCTTCGGCCGCTCGGTGCGCTCGTACGTGTTCGACACCAGCGACGGCGCGCCGGCCATGCGGGCGCCGATGGCCGCGCACGGGCTGCACCGGGCGCTGCTCGCCCGGGTGATGGCCGGCCCGCGTCCGCTCGGCGCGCTCGGCCTGTTCTGGGCCGAGGCCGGCTACCAGCCCAGTCCACTGCAGAGCGCGGCAGCGGAGTTCTTCGCCAGCGCGATCGGGGCGATGGTGCTGGCCCGTCCGATAGACCGGTCCGACCCGCTCGACGTCACCTCCCGGGACTGGCCGGACGGGCTGGCTCTGCTGGGCGACGACGAGCTGGTGCGGGCCTGGAACCCCACCGCGTCCGAGCTGACCGGTCTGTTGCCCGAGGACGTGCTGGGCAAGTCGCCTCCGTTCCCGGTGCCCTCGCCCGGCGGGGTGATCGAGCACCGGCTCGGTGAGGGCTCGTGGATCGAGCTCCGGTGCGCGCTGATGGACCCGTGGAAGGTGGTGACGTTCCGGGACGTCACCGGGCCGCGGCTGAAGAACGAAGCCCGTGACCTCTTCCTCGCCACCACCGGCCACGAGCTGCGCACCCCGCTCACGGTGGTGCGGGGGTACGCCGACACACTGGCCACCCACTGGGACGAGATGGACGAGCCCGGACGCCGGGCGGCCGTGGACGTGATCGTCGGCCGCACCCGGCAGCTGGCCGAGCTCGTCGACCGCCTCCTGCTGGCCAGCAGCGACCAGCCCGACGTCCTCTCCGGCGACCGCAGCCCGTTCGACCTGCGGGCAGCGCTGCTCGACGTGCTGGAGCACGCCCCGGCCAGCGAACGTGGTCACCACCTCCTCGTCGACCTGCCCGGATCGCTGCCGTGGGCCACCGGCGACCGGGCGACCATCGCCACGATCGTCACCGAGCTGCTCACCAACGCGTACAAGTACTCCCCGGACGGCGGCGACGTGGAACTCGCCGCCGGGGCGGACGCCTCGTCGGTGTGGTTCCGGGTCAGCGACCGCGGCGTGGGGATGTGCCCGGAGCACATCGACGCGGCGTTCACCCGGTTCTGGCAGGCCGAGCGGGGCGACCAGCGGCGGTTCGGCGGCGTCGGCCTCGGGCTGTACATCGTCCGCCGCCTGCTCGACCGGCAGGGCGGCTGGATCTCGCTCCGCCCCCGGCCCGGCGGCGGGATGGCGGCCGAGGTGCGACTGGCGCCGGTCTCCGGCGGGCAGCGATGAATTCTGCTCCGCCGGGCAGTCATACCCTGCGCCGTCTCGATCCTGGCTGGCTCGCTACTGACCGGACTCGAGAGACACGCCGTCGCCACGGTAGGCGGGGGACCGCGTGAGGAAGGCCACGGCCTCGGCCACGGTGCCCGGGTCGCTCAGGATGCGGTGATGCCCCAGGCCGCTCGTCGTCACGAGCCGCGCACCGGGCCAGGCCCCGGCGATCTCCTCGCTGTCGGAGTGGAAGGTCTGCGAGTCGGCCCGGTCGTGGATCAGCAGCACCGGCGGCACGTCCATCTCCGCCGCCATGGCGGGCAGGTTGAAGTGCGACAGCGGCGCCGAGACCCGCCGTTCGAGCTGGGGGACGAGGCGGGTGCGGGTCCGGTCGCCGAAGCCCAACCACCGGGCGACATTGTGGGTGTACCGCGTGACGTCGCTCATCGGCGCGAAGAACACCGCGCGGCGCACGGCGAGGCCGTTGCGCAGGGCGATGGCCGTGGCCATGCAGCCGAGCGAGTGCGCGAGGACCCCGTGGGCCGGGCCCTCCGACGCCGAGACGGCGGCAAGTGCGTCCGCGAACTCGACGGCCGTCCCCCGACCCCGGCCCGACTGTCCCGGCGAGGAGCTCCCATGGCTCGGCGCGTCGAAGCCGACCACCCGACACCCCGCCGCGACCAGCGGATCGATCAGGGCTTCGAGCTGGTCGTGCCGGCCGCCCCAGCCGTGCACCAGGTACACCACCGGCCCCTCGCCCCAGCTCTCCGCAGCCACCCGGCCGGCGTGCAGCGGTACGTCGAACCGCCGGCCGGGCCGGTGCGTGCCCCGCCGGTCGTTGGGCGGCACCCGGAACCACAGCACCCCGGCCCACCACGCGCCGAGCGCCGGAGCGGTGACCTCCAGGAGGCCGAAGGCGCGGCGCACCAGGCCGATTCCCCAC
Organism: uncultured Actinomycetota bacterium; assembly: GCA_963740255.1. Lineage (GTDB taxonomy): Bacteria > Actinomycetota > Actinomycetes > Mycobacteriales > Cryptosporangiaceae > CAVUDO01. Next base: position 76,048 of record CAVUDO010000006.1, read on the forward strand.
CCCTTGGCACGAACGGTCATGCTTTTCTGGAGCACGGGCATGGTTTCTCCTCGGGAGGCTCGTGTCGTCAGGAGCGGGGCGGGGATGCGGCGGTGAGCAGGGCCTCGAAGGCCCGCCTTGCCCGGGTCTCGGCCCGGGGATCGGCCAGCAGCCGCAGGGTGTGGCGGTAGGCGAGCAGCACGCCGTGCAGGTCCTGGGCGAACTGGTCGGGTTCGGCGTCGGGCCGGAAGTGGCCCTCGGCGATTCCGGTGCGGAAGACCTGGGCGACGGTGTCCAGCCAGTCGCGCTCGCGACGGACCAGGTGGTCGCGGACCGGCCCGGGCTGGTCGTCCAGTTCACCGCTCGCCGCCATGAACACGCAGCCGCCTGGCAGCGCGTTGGTTGTCCAGTCGAGCCATCGTTCGAACAGCACCCGCAGGCGCGGCTCACCCCGGCGTGCGGCCCGTGCCGGCACGAGCACGTGGTCGACGATCCGAGCCGCGGCATGGTCGAGCACCTGGATCTGCAGGGACTCCTTCGACTGGAAGTGGGCGAACAGGCCGCTCTTCGAGAGGTTGGTCTGCTGTGCCAGCGAACCGATCGTCAACCCGGTGAGCCCGACGCTGCTCGCGAGCCGGGTGGCCTCGTCCAGGATCAACTGTCTGGTGTCGTCGCCCTTGCCCATGACCGCATTTCTAGCACGAACGTTCGGTTTCTTCCAGGCGGCCGCATGTCGCTCGGGCGCCAGCCGCCGAACCCCGTGCGGCAACGTGCCACGGCCCGCGCCGGACCCGGCACCGCAGCGCCCCAGCCGGCGAGGGCGCGGCGACCGCCGGGTGGGCGGGAGGCGCCCGCGGATGAGGGTCGGGGCAGGCGGGTCCGGGCCGGACCGCCTAGTGTCGTCCGGCGGGTACCGGCGTTCGAGGAGGACACGTGGGCAAGCGAGGTCGTGGGGGCGAGGGGCGCCGGGTGCGGCGGGAGAAGGTGCGGGACGTGTTCGTCGGGCGTCCGTTCGAGGGCATGCCGAGCGAGACGGAGTGGGTCGCGCTGCGCGAACTGGTGCCGGCGGCCACCGCACCCGTCCGCCTCGCCGACCCCGCGCACGCCGACCGCACGGTGATCGTCACGAGCGTGCTGCCGATGGCCTACCCCGCCCTGGTCAAGCCGGACGGACGGATCTTCCTGGCCGTCCAGTGCCAGGCCCGCTCCGGCGACCTCGGTCGCGATCTCGCGGCCGTGCTGGAACTCGCGCTGGACGCCGAGCCGGCCACCTACGTGGCGGTGACCGAACTTCCTGGCGCTGGCGCGCGGCTGCCGGACCTGCTCGCCGCCGAACCTCTCGAACCGACCCTGCACCCCACCTTCGGCTTCTGGCTGGACGACGAGCCAGCGGCCGACCCCGAGGTGACGGCCAGCCTGGAACGGGCCAACTCCACGATCCTGCCCACCGCGCGGCTGAACTCCGCCCCGTCGGCCTACTGGTGCCAGGTGGCGGAGAAGGCCCACCTGCGGTGGGTGCTGCCCGAGGACGAGGACGCCGCCCTGGACGCCCTCGCCCGGCTCTACGCCGCCGGGGAGATCGCGCTCGGCGAGGGCACCCGGTACGTCGGCGCGTTCCGTGCCCACGGACTGCTGGTGCCCGTCTGGGACCTGCCGCACGGACCGGAGCCGGACACCTACGAGGACCCGCTCGCGGCGCTGGCCAAGCGGTACGCCGAGGCGCTGGCCGTGACCGGCCCGCTCACGGCGGCGGAGCGCCGGGTCCGGGAGGGCCTGCGCGGTCGCCAGCTCACCCTGCGCTGACACCCGTCCGGAAGGCGCACTGCCCGGGCGTCCGCGGCGGGAATCTCCGCGGCGCGGGAGCGCGTAAGTCGTCGCCGGCGACCTCCGGTCAGCCCGCCCGTTCCAGGGCGATCACCGGGATCTCCCGCGTGGTGTTCGCGGCGTACTCCGCGAACTGGGGGTAGCGCCGGGACTGCTCGGCGAACAGGCGGTCGCGCTCCTCCCCTTCGGTGACCACGGCGTCCGCCTCGAAGGCGTCCGACCCGACCTCGACCGCGACCCGCGGGTGGGCGACGACGTTGTGGAACCAGTCCGGGTTGGTGGGCGCGCCTCCCTTGGAGGCGAAGACGACCACGCGGTCCCCGTCCGGCAGGTACATCAGCGGCGTGGTGTGCGACTGCCCGGTGCGCGCGCCGGTGGACGTCAACAGCACCATGGGCGCTCCTTCGAACGGTCCTCCGACCCGGCCCCCGTTCGCTCGGAACTCCTCGATGATCCGCTTGTTCCAGTCGTTGGGATCTGACACGTGGCTCCCTCGGTGGGGGCCGGTGATCCGGCCGCTTCCAGTCCTGCCACCCAGGCTACGTCCGGAGCCGGACGCGGTTGCGCGTCCCGGCGTGCCAGCGGAGACCGCCGGGGTCGGCCCGGCGTGCGGAGACTGGAGCGTCGGGGTGGGGACGGCGGCAGCCGCGAGGCCGGCCGGGCACAATGCAGTCGTCGTCCGTTCCCGAGTCCCGAGGTCGAAGCGATGAGTGGTGCAGCCCAGCCGTCGGCCATCGCCCACGGCGAGCAGCGGGTCACCTGGGCCGAGCTGTTCTTCGACCTGGTGTGGGTGTTCGCCATCACCCAGATAGCCAACGCGCTCGCCGCCGCCCACGGTCCCGGCGAGGCGGCCGCGGCACTGTTGCTGCTCGTCCCGCTGTGGTGGGGGTGGGTCGGCGCCACGATCTTCGGCAACGTGGCCGGTTCCGCGCTCGAGCGGACCCACGGCCGGCTGGTGCTGTTCGCGTTGGCCGGTTGCGGCCTGCTGATGGCGGTCGCGATCCCGGCGGCGTACGGCCGGCTGGGCCTGCTGTTCGCGGGGGCCTACTGCCTGCTCCGGCTCATGCTCTGGTCGGCCATGCGCTGGCAGCAGAACGCGCGCGACCGAGCGATGGAGGTGTTCCCGGCCAGCCGGCTGATCAGCGTGCCGCTGTTCCTGGCCGGCGGTTTCGCGTCGGGACCGTGGCGGCCGGCACTGTGGGCGCTGGCCGCCTTCGTCGAGGTGGTCATGCCGATCCTGCGGCAGCCGCGGCTGGGCACCGCACGGGTCGAGACGTCGCACCTGCCGGAGCGGTTCGGGCTGGTCATCATCGTGGCGCTGGGCGAGACGGTGGTGGCCGTCGGCGGCCAGGCCGCCGCGCACGTCGACGCCGGGACCGTCGCGATGCTGGCACTGGCGTTCGCGCTGATCGTCGGGCTGTGGTGGAGCTACTTCCAGTACGGCGCCGCGGCCGTGCGGCACAGCCTGGAGGAGGCTCCCGAACAGGCCCGGATCGTCCGCGACGTCTTCAGCTACGCGCATTTCCTCTATGTCGCGGCTGTCATCGGGGTCGCCGTGGGACTGAAGAAGCTGCTCGCCCACCCGCTCGACTCCGCCCATTCGCTGCCCGAACTGCTGCTCGCGCCTGGAGTCGGGCTGTGCATGCTCGGGTTCTGCTACGCGCGCTGGCGGATGTTCGGCGCGGCGGGGACGATCCGGCTGGTGGCCGCGCTGGTGTGCTTCGCGCTCACGCCGGTGGCGTTGGTGCTGCCGCTGGTGGTGGTCGCGGTGCTGGTGCTCGGCGTGCTGGTGGCCGTCAACGCGGGGGAGGCGTGGATCGTCGCGACCCGCCGACCGCTGCCGCTGCTGCACGCGCCCGCCTGGCTGCACCACCGCGTCAAGCCGGTCGCGGCTGGACCCGCCCCGCCCGCGTCCGCCGCCTCGGCCGCGTCGGCCGCGTCCGCCGAGGACGACGCGGTGGCGATCGAGGACGACGTGACCATCGACGGCGACGCGCCGACCGCCGGCGACGTGCCTAGCGCCGCTCCGACGGATCGCGGCTGATCGGGCACGACATGCACCGCGGGCCGCCCCGCCCCGACCCGAGCTCGCTGCCGGCGATCCGGACGACCTCGATCCCGGCCTGCTCCAGCCGGGCGTTGGTCTCGACGTTGCGCTCGTAGGCGACGGCCAGCCGGGGCGCGATGCAGAGGGTGTTGTTGCCGTCGTCCCACTGTTCGCGTTCCGCGGTGACCGGATCGAGGCCGGTGTCGATCACCCGGAGTTGGTCGATGCCCATGGCCGTGGCCGCCGCCTCGAGGAACGGCTCGGGCTTGCCCACCCGCGGCTCCCCGTCCTCGCCGGGGGTGAGCGTGATCGCCGTCAGCCCGTGCGCGATGTTCGGGTACATCACCACCGCGTCGACGTCGACCATCGTGCAGACGGTGTCCAGGTGCATGGTGGCCCGTTCCTGGGCGATCGGGACCGCGAGCACGGTGTGGGCCAGGTCGTGGGCGAAGACCTGCCGGGCCAGCCGCTCGGCACCGGCCGGCGTCGTCCGCTCGCCGACCCCGACCGCCACGACGCCCGCCGCCAGCAGCAGCACGTCGCCGCCTTCCAGCGGCTCGAAGCCCGGCTCGTAGACCTGGCGGGTGCCGGTGCCGGCGAAACGGGGATGGTGGCGGTAGATCGCGCTGGTCAGCGTGGTCTCGGCCACCCGGGCGGGCATGGCCAGGCTGGTGACGGCCACCTCGTCCCGCACCCAGACGCTGGAGTCGCGGGTGAACAGCAGGTTGGGGAGCGGGTCGACGACGAAGTCGAGCTGGTCCATCAGCGCGAAGGCCAGGCCGCTGCCGGTGCGCAGTTCCTCGTGCGCGAGACCAGCGGTGAGGACGGTGGCCAGGGCGTCGGCGTCGAGGTCGGCGAGGCATGCCGCCACCCGCCCGCGCAGCGTGTCGCCCCACCGGCGGTCGGCCAGGATCGTCGCGGTCACCTCGGCGCGGGCGTCCGGGACCGCGAGCGTCTCGGCGAGCAGGTCGAGCAGGTACAGCACCTCGACCCCGTGGTCGCGCAGCGCCGCGGCGAAGCCGTCGTGCTCCTCCTGGGCCCGGCCCACCCACGGGATGCCGTCGAAGAGCAGTGAGTCGCTGTTGCGCGGCGTCAACCGCCGCAGCTCCGGGCCGGGGCGGTGCAGCAGCACGGTGCGCAGGCGGCCGACCTCGCTGTCGGCGTAGGGCCGCTCGGCGTCGGCGTGGGGCACGGTCACGTGGCCGAGCCTAGTGTCGCGGTAGCGCTCCGCGGACGCCGTCCACAGGTGGGAACGGACCGTGTGGACCGGTCGTCCCAACGCGCCTCCAATTACGGTCCGAAGGGGAACAGCGGGCCGCGTGTCGACGTTATGCAAGGCGCTGACCAGGCGATTTGCGGTTGGTGCGCAGGGTGCCTAAGGTTTGCCCCTGTCGCCGGAGACGGGCTCGCCAGCCTGGTATCGGCGGTACGGCCCGGGACAACACCGCGCGCTAGCGCCTGGTAGCGTTCGTGGCCTCGGACGAAGCCCAGAAGATCTCCTGGAAACAGAGGGTTGACGGGCTCCGGACAGAAGCAGTAAGCTGGAGCGGTTGCACCGGGCGGAGCGGTTCGAGTTCACACTCGGCCAGGCGAAACCGACCGGATGCCGATCCGGAAACACCAAGCCCTAGTGGAACCCGAGAGGGTTTTGTTGGTGCGCGTGTGTTGTTTGAGAACTCAACAGCGTGTTCAAAAGTTAGTGCCAAGTGTTTGTTGCCTGCGCACCGTTTCTTCGGTGCGCGGGCGTGAGAATGGTTGACACATGATGTCTGTGTGTCTGCCGGGTTTGTTCTCTCTATGTTTATCACCCGGTCGCTTCGGCGCCCGGTCTGATAGTTGGACATTGATGGAGAGTTTGATCCTGGCTCAGGACGAACGCTGGCGGCGTGCTTAACACATGCAAGTCGAGCGGAAAGGCCCCTTCGGGGGTACTCGAGCGGCGAACGGGTGAGTAACACGTGGGCAACCTGCCCTCAGCTCTGGGATAAGCCTGGGAAACCGGGTCTAATACCGGATATTCATTTCCTCCCGCATGGGAGGTCCTGGAAAGTTTTTCGGCTGAGGATGGGCCCGCGGCCTATCAGCTTGTTGGTGGGGTAATGGCCTACCAAGGCGTTGACGGGTAGCCGGCCTGAGAGGGCGACCGGCCACACTGGGACTGAGACACGGCCCAGACTCCTACGGGAGGCAGCAGTGGGGAATATTGCGCAATGGGCGAAAGCCTGACGCAGCGACGCCGCGTGAGGGATGACGGCCTTCGGGTTGTAAACCTCTTTCAGCAGGGACGAAGCGCAAGTGACGGTACCTGCAGAAGAAGCACCGGCCAACTACGTGCCAGCAGCCGCGGTAATACGTAGGGTGCAAGCGTTGTCCGGAATTATTGGGCGTAAAGAGCTCGTAGGCGGCTTGTCACGTCGACTGTGAAAACCCAGGGCTCAACCCTGGGCCTGCAGTCGATACGGGCAAGCTTGAGTGCGGTAGGGGAGACTGGAATTCCTGGTGTAGCGGTGAAATGCGCAGATATCAGGAGGAACACCGGTGGCGAAGGCGGGTCTCTGGGCCGTAACTGACGCTGAGGAGCGAAAGCGTGGGGAGCGAACAGGATTAGATACCCTGGTAGTCCACGCCGTAAACGTTGGGCGCTAGGTGTGGGGACTGTTTCCACGGTTTCCGTGCCGTAGCTAACGCATTAAGCGCCCCGCCTGGGGAGTACGGCCGCAAGGCTAAAACTCAAAGGAATTGACGGGGGCCCGCACAAGCGGCGGAGCATGCGGCTTAATTCGATGCAACGCGAAGAACCTTACCAAGGCTTGACATATGCCGAAAACTCGTAGAGATACGGGGTCCTTCGGGGCGGTGTACAGGTGGTGCATGGTTGTCGTCAGCTCGTGTCGTGAGATGTTGGGTTAAGTCCCGCAACGAGCGCAACCCTCGTTCCATGTTGCCAGCGCGTAATGGCGGGGACTCATGGGAGACTGCCGGGGTCAACTCGGAGGAAGGTGGGGATGACGTCAAATCATCATGCCCCTTATGTCTTGGGCTGCACGCATGCTACAATGGCCAGTACAGAGGGCTGCGAAACCGCAAGGTCGAGCGAATCCCAAAAAGCTGGTCTCAGTTCGGATCGGGGTCTGCAACTCGACCCCGTGAAGTCGGAGTCGCTAGTAATCGCAGATCAGCAACGCTGCGGTGAATACGTTCCCGGGCCTTGTACACACCGCCCGTCACGTCACGAAAGTCGGTAACACCCGAAGCCCGTGGCCCAACCCCTTGTGGGAGGGAGCGGTCGAAGGTGGGATTGGCGATTGGGACGAAGTCGTAACAAGGTAGCCGTACCGGAAGGTGCGGCTGGATCACCTCCTTTCTAAGGAGCAACTTGGCGAACGTCCATTGAATCCTTCGAGGTTCGGGGCCGCTCGTCCAGTGCCCGTTTCTTGGCCGTCCGTGCCAAGGCGGTGCTCATGGGTGGAACACTGACTAGTTCGAACGCCGCCGGCTCCGCCGGCGCCTAGTACAGCTCGTGTCCGCTCTTCCTCCGGGAAGTGCGGCGGGAGTGGGAACGGCCCACCGGTGGTGGAGCGACGTTCGTGAACACGCTGTTGAGTCCTGAGGCAACACTCGGGCCGCTCGACTACAGATCCCTCGCTCCGTCGGGTCCTCGTTCGTGAGGCGCGACGGGCGGGGGTTTTGGAGTCCGGCCGGTCTGGTGGGTCTCGGTCAGGTGCCGCTTCGCGTCATACCGCGGAACCACCCGCTTCGCCAGCTGGCGGGCGGTGGGTCCGGACTGGTGGCGGATCCGAGGCCGGGCGCTGGTCGTTGTTTGAGAACTACACAGTGGATGCGAGCATCTTATCTTTGTGGCCAAGTTTTTAAGGGCGCACGGTGGATGCCTTGGCACCAGGAGCCGATGAAGGACGTGGGAGACCGCGATAGTCCTCGGGGAGTTGTCAACCAAGCTGTGATCCGAGGGTGTCCGAATGGGGAAACCCGGCAGCAGTCATGTGCTGTCACCCGTACCTGAACACATAGGGTACGCGGAGGGAACGTGGGGAAGTGAAACATCTCAGTACCCACAGGAAGAGAAAACAAAAGTGATTCCGTGAGTAGTGGCGAGCGAAAGCGGATGAGGCCAAACCGTTTGCGTGTGATACCCGGCAGGGGTTGCGCAGGCGGGGTTGCGGGAATGTTGTAGATCGTTCTGCCGGACGATCGAGGAGTAAGAAAATTGTGCGTTAGTCGAAGGTTCTGGGAAGGACCGGCGTAGAGGGTGATACCCCCGTAGACGAAAACGCATGATCTCCTTTCAGCATTTCCCAAGTAGCACGGGGCCCGTGAAATCTCGTGTGAATCTGGCGGGACCACCCGCTAAGCCTAAATACTCCCTGGTGACCGATAGCGCACTAGTACCGTGAGGGAAAGGTGAAAAGTACCCCGGGAGGGGAGTGAAATAGTACCTGAAACCGTGTGCCTACAAGCCGTTGGAGCTCGCTGCTTTTCGGAGCAGTGGTGACAGCGTGCCTTTTGAAGAATGAGCCTGCGAGTTTGTGGTACGTGGCGAGGTTAACCCGTGAGGGGCAGCCGTAGCGAAAGCGAGTCCGAATAGGGCGATTCAGTCGCGTGCTCAAGACCCGAAGCGGAGTGATCTACCCATGGGCAGGGTGAAGCGCCGGTAAGACGGCGTGGAGGCCCGAACCCACCAGGGTTGAAAACCTGGGGGATGACCTGTGGGTAGGGGTGAAAGGCCAATCAAACTCCGTGATAGCTGGTTCTCCCCGAAATGCATTTAGGTGCAGCGTTGCGTGTTTCTTGCCGGAGGTAGAGCACTGGATGGCCTAGGGGGCCCACAAGCTTACTGAAGTCAGCCAAACTCCGAATGCCGGTAAGTGAGAGCGCAGCAGTGAGACTGCGGGGGATAAGCTTCGTAGTCGAAAGGGAAACAGCCCAGATCTCCAGCTAAGGCCCCTAAGCGTGTGCTAAGTGGGAAAGGATGTGGAGTCGCACAGACAACCAGGAGGTTGGCTTAGAAGCAGCCACCCTTTAAAGAGTGCGTAATAGCTCACTGGTCAAGTGATTCCGCGCCGACAATGTAGCGGGGCTCAAGCACACCGCCGAAGCTGAGGCATTCATACAATAGTCTGGTTTCCGATTCCTGCGGGGCGGATATTGGACGTATGGATGGGTAGGGGAGCGTCGTGCCGCGAGGGAAGCGCCGGAGTGATCCAGGCGTGGACGCGGTACGAGTGAGAATGCAGGCATGAGTAGCGAATGAGGAGTGAGAAACTCCTCCGCCGAATGACCAAGGGTTCCTGGGCCAGGCTAATCCGCCCAGGGTGAGTCGGGACCTAAGGCGAGGCCGACAGGCGTAGTCGATGGACAACGGGTTGATATTCCCGTACCCGCGAAGGATCGCCCATGACGAATCAGGTTTGTGCTAACCATCTGAAGCTCGGTGCAACTCTTCGGAGGAGTGCCGAGTGGAGCGTGGGACCCCGGCCTGTAGTAGTCAAGCGATGGGGTGACGCAGGAAGGTAGCTCATCCCGGTGAATGGTGGTGCCGGGCTAAGGGTGTAGGGCGAGACGTAGGCAAATCCGCGTCTCACATAGCCTGAGACCTGACGGGGAGCCGTTAAGGCGAAGTGAGTGATCCTATGCTGCCAAGAAAAGCCTCTAGCGAGATCCAAGCGGCCCGTACCCTAAACCGACACAGGTGGTCAGGTAGAGAATACCAAGGCGATCGAGCGAACTATGGTTAAGGAACTCGGCAAAATACCCCCGTAACTTCGGGAGAAGGGGGGCCGGAGGCGTGAACACCCTTGCGGTGGGAGCGCTGTAAGGCCGCAGAGACCAGGGGAAAGCGACTGTTTACTAAAAACACAGGTCCGTGCGAAGTCGTAAGACGATGTATACGGACTGACGCCTGCCCGGTGCTGGAACGTTAAGGGGACCGGTTAGCCGCAAGGCGAAGCTGAGAACTTAAGCGCCAGTAAACGGCGGTGGTAACTATAACCATCCTAAGGTAGCGAAATTCCTTGTCGGGTAAGTTCCGACCTGCACGAATGGCGTAACGACTTTCCTACTGTCTCAACCATAGGCTCGGCGAAATTGCACTACGAGTAAAGATGCTCGTTACGCGCGGCAGGACGGAAAGACCCCGGGACCTTTACTATAGCTTGGTATTGGTGTTTGGTTCGGCTTGTGTAGGATAGGTGGGAGACTGCGAAGCTCACACGCCAGTGTGGGTGGAGTCAACGTTGAAATACCACTCTGGTCGTACTGAATGTCTAACCTCGGACCGTGATCCGGTTCAGGGACAGTGCCTGGTGGGTAGTTTAACTGGGGCGGTTGCCTCCTAAAATGTAACGGAGGCGCCCAAAGGTTCCCTCAGCCTGGTTGGCAATCAGGTGTTGAGTGCAAGTGCACAAGGGAGCTTGACTGTGAGACTGACACGTCGAGCAGGAGCGAAAGCTGGGACTAGTGATCCGGCACCGGCAAGTGGAAGCGGTGTCGCTCAACGGATAAAAGGTACCCCGGGGATAACAGGCTGATCTTCCCCAAGAGTCCATATCGACGGGATGGTTTGGCACCTCGATGTCGGCTCGTCGCATCCTGGGGCTGGAGTAGGTCCCAAGGGTTGGGCTGTTCGCCCATTAAAGCGGCACGCGAGCTGGGTTTAGAACGTCGTGAGACAGTTCGGTCCCTATCCGCCGCGCGCGCAGGAGATTTGAGAAGGGCTGTCCCTAGTACGAGAGGACCGGGACGGACGAACCTCTGGTGTGCCAGTTGTACCGCCAGGTGCACGGCTGGTTAGCTACGTTCGGAAGGGATAACCGCTGAAAGCATCTAAGCGGGAAGCCTGCTTCAAGATGAGATCTCCCACCCCCTCGAGGGGTTAAGGCCCCCGCCTAGACCAGCGGGTTGATAGGCCGGATGTGGAAGCCTGGAAACAGGTGGAGCTGACCGGTACTAATAGGCCGAGGGCTTGCCCACAAAGTATTAAGTAATCGCATCCACTGTGTAGCTCCCGAACCACGAACACGCCCACGGGCTCGAAAGAGCCGACGTCTGGTGTTGTTTGTCGATTCGAAAGAGTTACGGCGGTCATAGCGGTAGGGAAACGCCCGGTCCCATTCCGAACCCGGAAGCTAAGCCTGCCAGCGCCGATGGTACTGCACTGGAGACGGTGTGGGAGAGTAGGACGCCGCCGGACTAAACGTTCGAAGAGGGCCCGCGCACAAGGCGCGGGCCCTCTTTGCTGTCCCCGGTCGATTCCTCAGAACGTCAGGGGTCCGGAATGAGTTTGCCGGGGTTGAGGATGCCGGTCGGGTCAACCGCGGACTTCACCGCCCGGAGGATCTCGACGCCGACCGGGCCTATCTCGGCCTCCATCCAGCCGCGGTGGTCGGCCCCGACGGCATGGTGATGGGTGACGGTCGCCCCGGACTCCGTGATCGTGTCGGTGACCCGTTGCTTCGCGGCTGACCACTGCCTGCCCGGGTCGTCCGGATCGGCGGCGGCGATCGTCGTGAAGTACAGCGAGGCGCCGTCGGGATAGAGGTGCGAGACGTGGGCCATCACCAGCGGAGCCCTGTCGTTCCGGGTCAACGCCTCGCGCAACGCGGTGCCGATCGCACCGTGCAGGGCGGCCAGCTCGCTCCACCGGGTGGCGGTCTCCACCGTCTCCACCAGGTAGCCGCGGTCGAGCAGCTCGTCGCGGAGGTAGGGACCGCCGTACCGGCCGCGCCGCCACGCCCGGCCGACGGCCCGCCCGGCCTCGATGCCGCCGGCGCGGCGCAGCACCCAGGCTGCCGCGCGCCGCCGCCGCCGCACCGCACCCCGGCCGCCTTCCCACCCCGCCACCAGCAGGCAGCCGCCGCGATGACCCCGGAGCGCGAGCAAACCCCCGAACAGGCGTGCCTTCCGGCCGCCGGCCAGCGCCAGCGAGGCGCGGGTCTCGTCGGCATCCGACAGGCGGGCGACGTCCGGCGCCAACCCGGCCTGGGCGAGGCGCCGCAGTGCCACCGTGCCGGCGTAGAAACTCGCGAACGACCAGCCCTCGTCGACCACGCGTTCGGGCGCCGGGTGCAACCGCAGCGTCAGCTCGGTGATCACCCCGAACACGCCCTCCGAGCCGAGCACCAGTCCCCGCAGGTCCGGACCGGCGGCCGAGGCCGGCGGGTGGCCGAGCCGCAGGGTGCCGGCGGGAGTTGCCACCCGCAGTGAGGCCACCAGCTCGTCGAAGCGCCCGTACCCGGTCGAGGCCTGCCCCGCCGAGCGGGTCGCGGCATAGCCGCCGAGCGTCGCGTGCTCCCAGCTCTGCGGGAAGTGCCCGAGCGTCAGCCGGTAGGAGGCCAGCGCCCGTTCGAGCTCAGGCCCCCGCAGGCCTGGTCCGACCGTCACGGTCAGCGCCTCGGGATCCAGGCGCACCAGGTCGTCCAGCCGGCTGGTGTCGAGGCTGATCACCGCGGAGTGGGTGCCCTTGGACGCCGCCACCCCTCCGACCACGCTCGTCCCGCCGCCGAACGGTACGACCGCCACGTCGTGGGCGGCGCACGCCGTCAACACCGCGCACACCGCGTCGTGGTCTGCCGGCAGCACCACGGCGTCCGGCAGCGCCCCGATCGTGCCGCGCCGCGCGGCCACCAGGTCGAGGTAGCTCTTGCCCCCGCCGTGGACCAGCCGGGACTCGCGGTCGTCCCGCAGGAATGCCTCGCCCACGATCGCCGTCAGGGCGCCGCGCGCCGCGGCGGACAGCGTCGCCGTCGGCACCGGCGGGGTGTCCACGTCCGCGGCGGGCCCGGCATCAGGAGCGCCCGGCCCCACCTCGGCAGCGAGCCAACGCGCCGCGGCGGCCGAGACATGCGCCGACCGGCCGGCCTCCCCCCAGCCCGCGATCGGCATCGACCGGGGCGGCAGCGCTGCCTCGGGTCGGTCCGGATCTCCGTAGGGCGGCAGCATGCCGCGTTCGGACGTCACATCTCGTCCCGCACCCATGGCTCGATCCTATCGATACCCTGTTACACATGCCGTCGAATCGTCACAGCAATGAAGCGGTGCTCGACGCCGTGCACGCCAGTGTGCTCGCGGTCGGCGTCCGGCGTACGACTCTCACCGAGGTCGCCCGGCGGGCGGGAGTCAGCCGGATGACGCTGTACCGCTACTACCCGGACGTCGACGCCGTCGTCCGGGACCTGATGACCAGGCACTTCGGCGGGATCCTGCGGGAGGCGCAGGAGCAGGCCGCACAGGGCGCGCCGCATGGCCGGGCCGTGCTGGTGCGCGCGATCGTGGCGTCGGTGGGGCGGCTGCGGGACGACGCGCTGTTCCGCCGGGTGCTCGACGTCGACCCCGACCTGCTCCTCCCCTACGTCACCGACCGGCTCGGCAGCACCCAGCGGCTGGCCACCGAGTTCCTCACGGTGGGCGTCGACGCCGGCCAGGTCGACGGTTCGGTGCGCGACGGCGACCCGACGGTCGTCGCCCACGGGCTGTTGCTGCTGGCCCAGGGCTTCGCCTTGTCGGCCCGCACGGTCGCGGCTGCGATGGACGGCCCCACCGCGGACGCCGAACTCACCCGCGCGCTCGACGGCTACCTCCGCCCCGCCAACGTGAACGCCGACCCCCGGTCCGAACCGGAGCCGGCACCCCCGCGAGACCGCCCGGGCACCGACCGGCGGAACCGGCGCCGAGGCCCGGCCCGAGACGCGCCACGAGCCCACTCCTGAAACGGACGGAATTCCGCATGCCCCGCTACCCCGCCAGCACCACCCTCGATGCGACCCGCCGTGCCGCCGACCTGGACGTCCTGGCCGGCGGCGGGGTGGACGTCCTCGTGGTCGGCGGTGGAGTCACCGGGACGGGGGTGGCCCTGGACGCGGCGTCGCGGGGTCTCTCGGTCGCGCTGCTGGAGCGGGGCGACCTGGCCGAGGGCACCAGCCGTTGGAGCTCCAAGCTGGTGCACGGGGGCCTGCGCTACCTGGCCAGCGGGGACGTCGCGCTGGCCCGCGAGTGCGCGGTGGAGCGGGGGATCCTGATGACCCGCACCGCGCCGCACCTCGTCCGCGCCCTGCCCCTGGTGCTGCCCCGGTGCCGCCCCGCCTCCCGGCGGGACGCGACGAGGACGTTCGCCGGCCTGTGGGCGGGCGACGCACTCCGGTTGGCTGCCGGCACGCCGCGCGCGGTGCTGCCAGGCCCCCGGCGGCTTGGCGCCGTCGAGACGCTCAGCCTCGCCCCGGCGCTCGCCCCGGCCAGCGTTGCGGGCGGCATGCTCACCTGGGACGGACAGCTCACCGACGACGTCCGCCTGGTGGTGGCGATCGCCCGCACCGCGGCCGGTTTCGGGGCCCGGATCCTCACCCGCTGCGAGGTCACGGCAGCCGGGGACGGGCGGGTCACGGCGACCGACCTGCGCACCGGCACGGTGTTGGAGATCCGCGCCCACGCCGTGGTCAACGCCACCGGCGTCTGGGCCGGGCAGCTCAGCCCCGACCTGGTCATGCGCCCCAGCCGCGGCACCCACCTGGTCGTCCCGGTCAGCCGGCTGGCCGGGCTCCCGGCCGGACTGAGCATCCCGATGCCCGGCGAGGCCAACCGGTACGCGATCGTCCTCCCGGCCGCTGACGGCCGCGCGTACCTCGGGCTCACCGACGTCCCCGTCGACGCGCTGCCGGACGGCGACCCGGTTCCGTCCGACGCCGAGATCGACGGGCTGCTGGCGGCCGTCGCGCCCGTCCTGCGCGAGCCGCTCACCCGCGCGGACGTCCTCGGCGCGTTCGCCGGCATCCGACCGCTGCTGCACCACGTGGACGGGCCCACCGCCGACCTGTCCCGGCACCATCTCGTCCACGTCGGCAGGAACCGGGTGGTGACGGTCGCGGGCGGCAAGCTCACGACCTATCGGAAGATGGCCGAGGACGCGGTCGACGCGGCGGTCCGGGCGGCGCACCTGTCGGCGGGTCCGTGCCGCACCCGGCGGCTCGGCCTGGTCGGTGCGGCACCCCGGGAACGGCTCGCCAGGGTGGCGGCGCCGCCCCGACTGGTGGCCCGTTACGGCACCGAGGCCCCGCGGGTGGCCGCAAGTGCGGTGGGTGAGCACGTGATTCCAGGCTGTGCGGTAACCTTCGCCGAGTTGGTCTTCGGAGCACGGCATGAGGGCGCGCTCGACCCGGCCGACCTGCTCGACCGGCGCACCAGGATCGGTCTGGTCGCCGCGGATCGTTCGGCCGCCGAGGCCGCGGCCGAACGGGCCATGGAGCACGCGCGCGCCACCTGCTGAACTAGGGCTCCCCATGGTGCGCCCGCGGCTACTCTGCGTGACTATCGGTGTCGTCCCGTCCGTCGGGCCTCGCACCGAAACTGAGAGCCCCTGCGCGTCGTACTGAGAGCGTCGGCTGACGGGAGGTGTGGGCAGTGGCGGCGTATCTGGAGATTGCCCTCCCTCCGCTCGACTTCGGCGAGTTTCCCGATCTGCGGGTGGTCGGCGACGTACCACACCTGGACGCCTGGCTGGAGGCTGTCACCGACGCGGAGGAGCCGTGCCTCCTGCTCGACGCGGGAGGTGTCGTCCTCGGGGTCTCGCCGGCCTGTGTCCCACTGTTGGGCGTCGAAGACGCGGACGAGCTGCTCGGGGCCGGCCTGCTCGACGACGTGATCGAGCTGCTCGACTTCACCGCGAGCGCCGCGGCGCTACTCCCCGACGAGGTGGAACGGATCCCCCCGGTACAGGCGGTGGCCACCGGTGCGTTGAGTCGGGGCCTGCTGCGGGTGCGGTGCGGGGACCGGATCCGGACCCTGGATGCCGTGTCCAGCCCGCTGCGGGCGCACGGCCAGGTCGTCGGCTCGCTCACGTTCTTCCACAGCATCTGACCCGCGTGCGGCGTATCGCGCATGCACCCGCCGCTCTCGCGTGCGGCGGGTGCGCCCGCCCGCGGTTTCGCGCCTACGCCTGCGCGGCGACAGCCTTGGCGGTGCCACGGGCAGCGCTGCGGCTCGGCGTCGGGGTGGCACTGGCTCTTCAGGCAGTGGGGCCGCCGCGTCGAAGGCTGGCGGCCCCACCGCGTCAGGGGGAGCGACTGCGCCTCGGGGGTGGAACGTTGGGGCCGGACGCTCCGCCCAGTGGTGGGGGGCGGAGCGTCCGCGGAGGGTCTCGGAGAACGGCGGCTCAGGCGCCGGGGGCGACGGCCCGGGCAACCGGGGTGGACGAGGTCCGGGGGTGGGCGGTCGAGCCGGGGTGCCGACCTGCTCCGCGGGGACGGGGTGGTGTCGACGCCGACAGGGGTGCGAAGTCGGGCCGGGGGGTACCGCACGACCCGGGCGTGCCCAGTGCCGCGCCCGTGGTCGCGTCCTGGGCGGCGCGCGGACGACGCAGCGGCCGGGCGCCCACCGGGAGCATCGCCGCGATGGTCGAGACCGGTACCTTCTGCACCTCGACCTCCCTTCGCGGAAGTGCGACGAACGTCCCAGAAAGAGATATAACAGGGTCAGTAACAAGTGTAAAGGCATCTGTAATGAGTCTTCAATGGTCATTGCCGAACGAACAGTGGGGAATATGACCGGGACGCAGCTCCAGCCCGAGGGCGACGAGAGCGTCGGCGACCGGCTGGTCCGGCTGCGGCGCGACCGCGGCATGACCCAGCGGGATCTCGCCGCGCCGCGCTACTCGCCGGCGTTCGTCTCCACGGTGGAGTCCGGCCGGCGCCGGCCGTCCGAGGAGGCGCTGCGGTACTTCGCCGAACGCCTCCAGGTGGACTCCGAGGAACTGCGCACCGGCCGGCCCGCGCACGCGGACGTGAGCCTCTACCTGCGGCTCAACGAGGCCCGGCACGCCGTCTCCAGCGGCGACCTCACCGACGCCGACCAGGGCTACCAGGCCGTCCTCGACGCGGCCCGCCGGCACGGGCTGTGCCGGCTCGAGGCCGGAGCGCTGGAGGGGCTCGCGCTCTGCGCGAAGCGCGCCGGCGACCACGCGAAGGCCGTCGCGCGCTACGACGAGGCGGCGGCGCTGCTCGTCGACGAGCCGATCACCGCCCAGGTTCCGATGGTCGTCGGCAAGGCGAGGATCCAGCGGTTGAACGGGGAACTCCGGGACGCCGCATACGCCCTGGAGAGCACGCTGGACCGGCTCAACCGGGAGGGACTGCCCGACCCGTCGGCCGTGCTCCAGCTGCACTACGGACTCGTCGGCGTCTACGTCGACCTGGGCCTGCTCGACCGCGCCGCGGCGGCCGCGGACACGGCGATCGCGCTGGCCGGCGAGGGCGCCGACCCCGAGCACGTCGCGGCCATGCACGTCCAGGTCTCGCGCACCTACATGACCCGCGGCCGGTGGGCCGACGCCGAGGCCGCGCTGGAGGCCGCCCACGCCACCTACCGCCGGCTCGACTACGCCCTGGAGACCGGCCTGTGCCACTGGGCCCGCGGCTACATCCTCTCCCGGCACGGACGGCTCGCGGACGCCGAGCGCGAGCTGGTGACCGCCCGCGACCTGATGCGCTCGCTCGACGCCTGGCACTACTGCGGCTCGCTGGCCAGCGAGCTGGCGATGGCGCTGTGGAAGCAGGGACGGGGCCAGGACGCGTTGGCGGCCCTGGAGGACGCCTGGCGGCTAGAGCGCGAGTCGCCCACCACGACGCTGCCGCTCGCCGACGCCCACCACGTGCGGGGGCTGATCGCGCGGGGCGCCGGTGACACGGCGGTGGCCGAGGAGGCGTTGCGGGAGGCGTTGAAGCTGTTCCGGCACGCCGACGCGGGACCGGACGCGGCCCGCACGGCGTACGTGCTGGGCGACCTCCTGCACGACCGCGGGAACGACACCGAGGCGATCGCGGTCTACCGGGACGGCCTGGCCGCGGTGGTCGCCGACCGGGACGGCCTGGCCGACTCCAGCCAGTGACCCGCCGGCCGGACCGCTGCCGGAAGCGGGGCGCCCGGCGGGGCCGGGACGGCCGATAGGCTGCGGATATGCCCGGTGTCCCGCCCGCCCGCTACACCTACCTCGGCCCGGCCGGGACCTTCGCCGAACAAGCCCTGCGTACCGTCCCGTCCGCCTCCCGGGCCGAGCTGATCCCATCGGTCACGGTCGGGGAGGCACTGCAGGCCGTCCGCGACGCCGACGCCGACGCGGCGCTGGTGCCGCTGGAGAACTCCGTCGAGGGGCCGGTCGGCGCCACGCTGGACGGCCTCGCGTTCGGCGACGAGGTGATGATCCTGCGTGAGGTGCTGCTGCCGGTCACGTTCGGGCTGTACGCCCGTCCCGGCATGGCGCTGGCCGACCTGCGGTCGGTGGCCTCGCACCCGCACGGCGAGGCGCAGTGCCGCGGCTGGCTGCGGGTCCACGTCCCGGACGCCCGGCTGGTGCACACCGTCTCGACGGCCGACGCCGCCGCCGGGGTGAGCCGGGGCGAGTGGGACGGCGCGGTCTGCGCCCCCGTCGCCGGTGAACGGCACCGCCTGGCCGAACTCGGCAAGGACATCGCCGACAACCCCGGTGCGGTGACGCGGTTCGTCCTGGTCGGACGCCCCGCCGCGCCGCCCGCCCCGACCGGCGCCGACCTCACCTCGCTGGTGGCCTTCATCGCCCACGACCGCACCGGGGCGCTGCTGGAGGTGCTCACCGAGTTCGCGGTGCGCGGCATCAACCTGACCCGGATCGAGTCCCGCCCCACCAAGGAACGGCTCGGCCGGTACTGCTTCTTCCTGGACTGTTCCGGCCACGTCGGCGACGCGCGGGTCGGCGAAGCGCTGATGGGCCTGCGCCGGATCTGCGCGGACGTGCGGTTCCTCGGCTCGTACCCCCGCGCCGACGCCGAGCCGACGGTGGTCGGCAGGGCCGGCACGTCCGACGACGACTTCGCCGACGCCGCGGCCTGGCTGGCCCGGCTCCGCGACGGCGCCCGGTGACCGCGCCGTCCTCCCCCGCGGGCGCGCAGACCGGGCCGGCCGGAGCCGGACGGCGGCTGATCGTGGTGCGGCACGCCGAGAGCGAGGCCAACGTGATCGGCAGCCTGCACTGCACGGTGCCCGGCCCGCCGTTGACAGGCCAGGGACACGTCCAGGCCGCCGCGGTCACCGAGGCACTGGCCGACCAGGACGTCCGCGCGGTCTGGGCGTCCACGATGCTCCGGGCGCAGCAGACCGCCGGGCCGATCGCCGCGGCCCGGGGCCTGGACGTCGGCGTCCACGACGGGTTGCGGGAGGCCAACCTCGGCGACCTGCACGACCGCACCGACGACGAGGCACACGCGCTGTTCGACGACATCTTCGTCGGGTGGGTGATGGCGGCCGAGCCCGAGCTGCGGTGCCCGGGCGAGGGTGAGTCCGGTACGGAGGTCGCGGCGCGCTGGCTGGGTGCGGTCGAGGAGGTCGTCAAGGACCTCGACGGCGGTGCCGCGGTGGTCGTCTCACACGGGGCCGCGACCCGGCTCGGCGTGTCGCGGCTGGCCGGGATCGATCCAGGGTGGGCACTGCGGCATCACTTGCCCAATACGGGCGTGGTGGTGCTCGACGAGGTGGACGATGCATGGATCTGCCGGAAGTGGGCAGGAGTAGACCCCGTCAGGAGTGGCACTCCCTTGAGGTTAGGCTAACCTTCATCGCGGAGGTGGGCGATGCCGCGATACCGAGCCGGAACGGCCGGGCCATGACGGCCGCCGTCGGCACGCGCACCGCCGCCGAACTGCTCGCCGACGCCGAAACCCTCCAGGTCACCGTCCGCGCGTACGGCGCGTGGCTCGGCACCGACCGGCTGCCGATCGCCGCGGCGCTCGCGCTCAAGGCGTACGCCTGGGCCGTGGTCGAGGAGCCGGTGACGCAGTGGCTGGAGCACCGCCGGGTGCCCGACCACTCGGCCGCCAACACGGCCGCCACCGGCGGTGCGGGCGGGTACCG
The DNA here is from genome assembly GCA_963740255.1 of uncultured Actinomycetota bacterium. Classification (GTDB taxonomy): domain Bacteria; phylum Actinomycetota; class Actinomycetes; order Mycobacteriales; family Cryptosporangiaceae; genus CAVUDO01. The sequence continues at coordinate 95,780 of CAVUDO010000006.1, forward strand.
CGTCGAGCAGGTCGAGGAGCGCTGGACGGTGCTGCCCGGCGACCCGCTGGCCGGCACGCCGACGGCCACGGTCGTCCCGAACGAGGGCGCGCTGCTCGCCGCGCTCGGCGCCACCCTGGTCGACGGCCACCTCGCCCCGGCGGTGCAGGCGTTCCAGCGGCTGCGCGGCGGCGGGGCCCGGCCGCTGTGGGGCTCGGCGGTGCCGGTGCTGGTCTATCCCGCCACAGTCGCCCACACCCACGTGGTGTCCGACCGGTTCGACGCCGTGGAGCAGCTGCTGTCGCTGTTGCCGTCCGAGATCGCCGCCCTGGTCGAGACGGTCGAGCTGAACGACGGCACGGGCTGGCGTCCGATGATGCTGCGGCGCACCTGCTGCTACGCGTACGCGCTGGCCGAGCCCCGGCTGTGCACCACCTGCTGCCTCTTGGACGACCGGGGCCGCGACCAGGCCACCGCCGACCGCGGCGCCTGCTGGCGCCGCCGCCTCAGCTAGGCGCCGCGGCCGGCAGGACGCGAGGCGGGCGAGATTGTGGATGTCATCCGACGGCTGTCAGGTGCTGTGGCTAGGGTGAGGTTGCCGTCTGCGAGGAGATCCGATGAGTCTGTCCCATCCTGGCCAGCCACTCCGATCCGACCTGGAACGCACGCCTGCTCAAGCCGCGCGCGAGAAAGCTTTGACCGAGGTCGCCGAGACCCTGCTCAATATCGAGCAGGCCGTCGAACGGGCTGAGCGGGGTAGCCGCGTGGCAGCGCGCCTCGATGATTGCGACGACTTGGTCCGGGTTCTGGACACCGCCGCGCAACGGCTTGCGGCGGCACGCAAGGAACTCTTTCAGCGGGCGTACTTCCCCGGCGGACAGCCGGGCTTGTTCTGAGCGCCATCGTGCGCGGCGGCGCGGAGATTCAGCAGGCGCTCCGACGGTTCGTCACGCGCTGGGCTGACTACACCGGCAGCGAGCGCAGCGAGGCGCAGACCTACCTGAACGAACTGTTTGCCTGTTACGGCACCGACCGCAAGGAGGCTGGCGCAGAGTTCGAGGAGTCTCATTCCTCGGCCGGCATCATGGACCTCTACTGGCGCGACATCGCCATTGTGGAAATGAAGGCACCCGCAGAAGCACCCCGGCTCGCGAACCACCGCCCGCAGGCGTTGCGCTACTGGCAGGAGTCGTCGGATGTGACCACCGGTCGGCCGGCGCCGCGGTACGTCGTCCTGTGCGCGTTCCACCTGTTCGAGGTGTGGGAGCCTGGCCGATTTCCGAACGAGCCTCGCGCGGGGTTCGCGCTCGCCGACCTGCCGGACCGCTACGACGCCCTGCTGTTCCTCACCGCCGCTGACGACGAACCGCTGTTCGCCGGGGCTGACCGCGCCCTGACGCACAAGGCCGCCAGCGCCGTCGCCGATCTGTACCACGCGTTGCTGGAGCGCAACGCCGGTCCCCGCGAGCGCATCCAGAGCTTTGTGCTGAAACTGGTGTGGTTGTTCTTCGCCGAAGACTACGGACTGATTGCGGATCACCCGCTCGAGCGGATTCTGCGCCTGCTCAAGAAAGACGCCGGCTGGTCGAGCACAATGTTCGGCGGCCTTTTCGCTGCGCTGAACGACCCGCAGGACGCCGGCCGGCAGGGCGCGCTGCGCGGCACTCCCTATGTCAATGGCGAGATGTTCGCCGAGTCGGCGGCCGTCCATCTCACGGCGGTGGAGGCGCGTGCCGCGCTGGAGGCAGCTCGGTACGACTGGCGTGGCGTCGACCCGACGATCTTCGGGTGCTGATGGAGGGATTCATCGGTGCCGGCCGCCGCTCGCTCGGTGCGCACTACACCCACGAAGCCGACATCATGAAGATCGTCCGGCCGACCATTGTCCGGCCTTGGCGCGAGCGAATCGACCAGACCTCGACACCGGACGAGGCGCTGCGGGTTCTGAACCAACTGTGTGAGTTCCGGGTCCTCGATCCCGCGTGCGGGTGCGGCAACTTCCTCTACATCGCCTACCGCGAGTTGCGCGGGTTGGAGTACGAGCTCAAGGCGCGGATCCGTACCCTCGCCGCGAGTACGGGCTGGCCCGAGCCGGCCGGGCCGTTGCCCTACTACCCGCTGGGCAATTTGCACGGACTCGACATCGAGCCGGTGGTGGTGACGATCGCCCGGGTCACGCTGTGGATGGGGCATCGGCAGATGATCGACCGCTTCGGGCCGGCGGAACCCACGCTGCCGCTGGTCGCGTTGTCTTCGATCACTGCCGCTGACGCGCTGCGGGTGCCCTGGCCCGAGGTCGACTGCATCGTGGGCAACCCGCCGTTCCTCGGCTCCCAGCACATCCGGTCGACTCATGGCGACGACTACATCCGGTGGCTCAAGGACACCTTCAAGGTGGGGGTCAAGGACTACTGCGTCTACTGGTTCCGGCGAACCCACGATCATCTGAGACCCGGCCAGCGCGCGGGCCTGGTCGGCACGAACTCGGTATCCCAGAACCGTGCCCGCTCCGAGAGCCTGGAGTACCTCACCGGCCACGGCGGCGTGATCACCGACGCGGTGTCCTCACAGAAGTGGCCGGGCGAGGCGAAGGTGCACGTCAGCCTCGTCAACTGGACCAGGCAGCCGCCGGAGCCGCCCTCGGAGTTTCTGCTCGACGGTGAGCCGGTCACGGCGATCACTCCCGAGCTGCGATCACCGGAGAGATCGACGGGTGAGGTGGCTTCGCTACCAGCGAATCAGGGCCGCTGCTTCCAAGGACCGATCCCGGTCGGCGTCGGCTTCCTCCTTAAGGAGGGGGAGGCCAAGACGCTGCCTGGCCAGACCCGAAGCGCACTACCGGGACGTGGTTCGGCCGTATCTGATCGGCGACGACATCGCGGAGGATCCAGGGCAGCAACGCGCCGGTGGATCCTCGACTTCGCCCAGCTACCTCTTGAGGCTGCGGCTAAGTATCCCGATGCTCTCGACATACTTCGAGAGCGTGTCAAGAGTGTCCGAGCCACGAACAATCGGCGCCTCTACCGCGAACGGTGGTGGCAGTTCGGTGAAGGCAGACCGGGTCTTCGCGCCGCTCTGGCGGGTAAGGCCCGCTATATCGCCGGCGGCCGGCTGGGCAAACGGTTGCTGTTCTGTTGGGCCGACTCCTGGGTTTCCCCGAGCGACCAGACGATCGTCGTCGCGCTCGAGGACGACTACTCGATGGGGGTGCTGTCGTCCTTTTCCACGACGCCTGGGCGCGTTCGCGCGCATCGACGTTCAAAGGCGATCTGCGCTACACCCCGAGCACAGTCTTCCAGACTTTCCCCTGGCCGTATCCCGTCTCGGATGAGGCGCGTGAGCGGGTGGGGGAGGCGAGTCGGCGGGTGATCGCGCGGCGGCAGGAGATCTGTGTAGCGGAGAATTTCGGGCTCACCCGGCTGTACAACCTGGTTGACGAGGGCGGCTACCAGGATCTCAAGGCGCTCCACCGCGAACTGGACGAGGCAGTCGCGGCCGCGTACGGCTGGCCGAAGACCGTCGCCCAGGACGCCGACGAGATCGTCCGTCGGTTGCTCGCCCTCAACCGTGGGATCGCGGCGGGCGATCGCGCCTATGCCCCGTTCGGTTCAGCTCCGGAAATCGCTGTCGCACAGTCGCTGGACCTGTCGCTCTGAGCGGATAGCGCTCGCGGGGCGCCACCGCTGAGAACACCCGGAACACCGAGGGGCGGTGCCCGGTCGCCGCCCGGCACCGCCCTCGCCGGTTCGGTCAGTTGAAGAGGCCGCCGAGGACACCGCCGCCGGACGCCTGGGCTCCTGAACCGGCACCGGCCAGGCCGCCGGCGGGCTGCTCCGAGGGCTGGACCACGACGAAGCCCTGGCCGGCGAAGCTCATCGTGAACGCCTCGCCGGTGGTGCGGCCGATCAGCGTGCCCAGGCCGAGCTTGTCGGCCCGGTGGTAGCCGGTCTGCAGGTTGGCCGACCAGCAGATCGCGGCCTGCGGGTCGGCGTACGTGGGCTGGTCGACCTTGAGCACGACCGGGGTGCCCTTGGCCGTGATCGCGATCCGGCCCTGGCCGCTGAACACGCAGTTGAACATGCCGGCCGAGGACATCATCCCCATGCCCTGCACCATCTTGATGTCCCACTGCAGGCTCGGTTCGAAGGCGAGCACGTTGGCGCCGTTGATCGTGAGGGAGTCGTGCGGGCCCTCCAGGTCGATCAGGTAGATGTCGGAAGCCAGTTCGGCCAGGAAGACGTCGCCGTTGCCGGTCATCTTCATCAGCGGGATGCCCTCGCCGGTGAGCTTGGACTTGAGGAACTTGGCCATGCCGCCCGAGCCCTGGGCCTCGAACTGGATCTGCCCCTGGTAGGCGACCATCGAGCCGGTCCGCGCGAACAACTCGCCGCGCAGCTCCACCTTGAGCATCTTGGAGTTCTGCAGCCGCATACCCGGCTGCTGCGACTCCTGTTCCATCATCGAGGCGGCGAACATTTCACTGCGCATGTCGTTCCCTTTCGAATGGATGACGTGCCACGAAGCGTAGGCGCTGCCCGCCAGGACGCAGTGTCAGCTTCAGGACGTAATCGCTCGGCCGTCCGGAGGAGGTGCGTCACGTCCGGCCGGTAGGTGTCGTCGGACGACGCGGGCGACGGTCAGCCCCAGCCGAGCTCGTGCAGCCGCTCCTCGTCGATGCCGAAGTGGTGGGCGATCTCGTGGACCACCGTGACGGCCACCTCCTCGACCACGTCGTCCTCGGTGTCGCAGATCGCCAGCGTGGGGTGGCGGTAGACGAAGATGCGGTCGGGCAGCACGCCGGTGTAGTCCCAGCCGCGCTCGGTCAGGGCGTGGCCCTCGTAGAGGCCGAGCAGTCCGGGCTCGGGCGGGTCGTCCTCCACCAGCACGACGACGTTCGACATCCGGCGCAGCAGTTCCTCGGGCACCTCGTCCAGCGCGTCGGCAACCAGCTCCTCGAACCGCTCCCTGCTCATCTCCACCACGCCGCCCATTGTGTCCGCCGGCGCGGGAACAGGCCGAAGGGTCAACGCCCTTGGCGTCGAAGTTCCGAGAAGAGGACGGCGGCCGCGACGCCGGGGCCCAGGATCGCGGTCGCGATCAGCGCCAGCCCGACGAACGTTGCGAAGGCCACCGGGGGCGTGTACCCGGAGGTTTCCTCCGCCAGAGGGAACCACAGACCGCTGCTGAACAGGTACAACACCACCGAGGGCAGCACCGTGACGGCGGCGGCCGCGACCTTCTGGCCCCTCGACCAGCACGGTGACAGGGCCACGAGCACGAGGCCGACCAGCGGCACCACGAAGGGTGCCATCGAGGCCAGGTAGGCGCCGAACGACATCAGGACAACCGTCACGCCCGTCGTTACGACGCCGAAGGCCAGCACGGCCAGCCCGACGTAATCCAGCGGCCCCGCTGGACGGACCGCGGACGTCGCCCGTTCGCCCCGGGCGGCCGCGGCAATGTCCGCGGGACGCCCGAGCCGGTCGAGAATGTTCCGGACGTCCGGTTCTGCGTCGTCCGAGCTTTCGGCTCGCGCGGTGGCGATGTGGCCGGCGATGTCGGCCAGGAGTTCGTCCCGTTCGGCCGGGGCGAGGTCGGCTGCCGCCCTGCGCAGGGCGGCGAGGTAGTCCGCGACCAGTGTGTCGGCGTTGGCTGTGGTGTTCATCGTTTCCCTCCGGGATTGACCAGACTGTCGACCGCGTCCCGGTACCGGCCCCACTCCGTGGCGAAGTCCTGCAGCGTCTGCCGGCCGTCGGCCGACAGGCTGTAGTACCGCCGGGGCGGGCCGTTCGGGGATTCGCGCCAGGCCGTGACGACCAGGCCCTCCCGACGCAGCCGGGAGAGCAAGGGGTAGAGCGTGCCCTCGCTGGTCTCCAGCCCGTCGATCGCGCCGAGCGCACGGACGATCTCCACGCCGTACCGCTCGCCGTCCCGCAGCAGGGCGAGAACGCAGAACTCCAGCGTTCCCTTCCGGAGGGCACTCGTTCGTGCGTTGCCAGGTACCATGCGATGCATACTAGTGGTACCTGTCAAGCCCGCGCCGAAGCGTGTGCGTCAGGAGCGCAGACCGAGGTCGGAGAGGGTGGCGTCGAGGAGGGCGTCGACGGTCGGCCACGGCATCTCGGGTTTGCTGATGCGCAGGTCGACCAGGCCGTGCAGCGAGGTCCACAGCTGGATCGCGACGAAGAAGCTGCCGCGGCCGGGATCGCGGGCGCCGGCGTCGAGGCACCGCTGGACGGCGTCGACCAGCGCGACGAACGACGCCGCGCCGGGATGCTCGGTGCGGCCGTAGGTGCCGACGCCCTTGGGCCCGAGCGAGGTCGCGCTGAACAGCAGGCGGTAGTGGCCCGGATGGTCCTTGGCGAACGCCGTGTAGGCCCGGCACCTGCGGTGGAGGGCCTCGAAGGCGTCGCCACCACCGGCCTCGGCGTCGCTGAGCCGCTGGTCGAAGTCGCGGAACCGTTCCTCCACGACGGCGCGCAGCAGGGTCCGCCGGTCGGGGAAGTGCCGGTAGACCGAGGGCGGTGTCACCTCGGCCGCGGCGGCCACCGCACGGATGGACACCTCGTCGGCGTCGCCCCGCTCGGCCAGCAGCGCACCGGCCGCCTCGATCAGCTCGCCGCGGAGCCGGCCGCCCTGGCCCCGCGGGTTCCGCCTGCGCCGCTGTCCCTCGTCCACGGCCCCTCCATGCTGCCAGCGCCTATATTTACAGGCGTAAGTTTACACATCCGTCTCAAAGAACTGGGCTTTTGTGAAAGTCGAGTATTAGCAGCTAGCCGGCACTCGAACCCAGGGACGATCTTCAAGGGCGGCGCCTCGCCGGCCAAGGGACCACTGGTAACCTTTCGCCCGTTCACCTACCGACGCGAAGGCGGAGCCGCTCATGTTGACCAGGTACCTGTGGGGGCGACTGCTGCTCAGCTTCGTCGTCATCTCGGTGGCGGTGGCGCCGATCACGGCGGATCTCAACGAGACGCACATCTACAACCACGACTGGCCGCCGCACGCGCGCTTCCACACTGCCGTGCTGATGTTCCTGTCCGTGGGGCTCGCCCTGATGGGCCTCTGGCTGATCTGGCGGCGCACGTCGGAGTTCCGGACGCACGCTTTCCTCGCGATGCTGATCCCGGTCCTCTCCTGGGGATCGTTCTTCCTCGCGATGCTGATCCCCGGCACCGGCGCCGAGGACGTGCCGGGCGAGCTGCCCCGGGTGGCCGGGCTCCCGCTGAACCTCTTCGTCGCCGCCGTCTTCGTGGCGGTGGCGGTGGTCGGCTGGTGGCTGGCCGTCTCCGGGCATGCCGCCCGGCAGGCGCCGCGACACCCGTCCGCGGCCCGGGTCTAGGGAGCGGTGACCCGCGCGGGCGAGTCGGCCGACCTGCCCGGGCACGCCGCCGAGACCGACGAGTACCGGCGCCAGGCGATCGTCGCCAGCCGCTGACGAGGGAGAAACATGGACGTTCTGGAGTTCGCGACGCTGGTGGTCACGGGGTTCATCGGGTGTGCGGAGTTCGGGTCGTACGCCTTCGTACACCCGGTGATCCGGCGCCTGCCGGCCGCGGCGCACCTGCAGGTCGAGCAGGGCCTGCTCCGCACCTTCGGCCGGGTGATGCCGGTGGGAATGACGCTGAGTGTCCTGCTCGCGGTCGCCTACGCGAGTTTCGGCGGCGGCGGCGGCCAGCTCTGGCGCTGGCTGGCCGCCGCGTCGCTGGTGCTGGCCCTGGTCTCGACGGTCGTCTTCAACGTGCCGATCAACCTGGCCACCGGGAAGTGGGACGCCGAGAACCCGCCGCCGGACTGGAAGCAGACCCGGAACCGCTGGGAGTTCTTCCAGGCCCTGCGGTCGTGGCTCCTGTTGATCGGCTTCGTGCTGGTCTGCGTCGGCGCCGCCGTGGGATAGGCCGGCCGCGAAGGCCGGACAAGGCCCGGCGACCCGCCCTGTGGATTGCCCGGCCCGGGCGGGGATCGCGGGCTACGCTGGTGGCCTTGTCGCCCCGGGGCGAGCGGGTGGTTCCGGGGACGTCGTCGCAGTTTCTGTGTTCGTGCCTGATCACACGCTCGCGGAACGGACGCCGCGAGTGGTTCTCCTGCAGGAGTGCGGGTAGATGCCGCCCGGCAAGACCCGCGTCCCGCGCAGTGCGGGGCCGCGTATCGCCACTGCAAGGAGAGAACAGCATGGCTCAGGGCACTGTGAAGTGGTTCAACGCGGAGAAGGGCTTCGGCTTCATCGCCGTGGAGAACGGCCCCGACGTGTTCGTCCACTACTCGGCCATCGAGAGCGCGGGCTTCCGCAGCCTCGAGGAGAACCAGGTCGTCGAGTTCGACATCGTCCAGGGTGCGAAGGGTCCGCAGGCGGCCGCCGTCCGCACCCTCTGACCTGTCCGTCCGAAGCCCCCGGTCCTCGCCGACCGGGGGCTTCGTCGTGCGCGCCGTGCCGCCCGGCGCGGAGTTTCTGGCCCGCTCACCGGGCCCGCCAGCGGCGGCGCCGGGCGGTCGGAGCGGGCAGGTAGCAGGAGAGTGCGCGCTTGATCGCGGCCACCTCCACCCCGAGCTGGTTGAGGACGCGCCGGGCCGGCGTCCCGGTTGACAACGCTTAGCAAAATAGCTAAATATTGTGGCATGACCGATCCCGTCGTCTCCATCGCCCAGTACCGCGTCAAGCCCGGTGCCGAGGAGCAGTTCAAGGACGTGCTCCGCCGCCACGCCACCGCCCTGCGCGACCTGGAACTCGTCACCGACCGCCCGTTCCAGGTCTATCTGGGGGCGGAAAAGAACGTCGAAGGACCGCTCTTCGTCGAGATCTTCGAGTGGGCCGACCCGCTGGGCTCCAGCCAGGCGCACACGCATCCGCGGATCACCGAACTGTGGGAGGCGATGGGCGGGTTGTGCGAGTTGCGCGGCGACCGTCCGATGTTCGAGTTCCCGAACGTCCGTCCGGTGGACCTGTCCTGACCGCGTGGGCGACGGCAGGCCCCGCGGACTCCGTGACCTCGACGAACTCGACGCCGTCTTCGGCGCGCTCTCGCACAGCACCAGACGCCACATCCTCCAGGTGCTGCACACCCGCGCCGGCTCCATGACCGCGGGAGAGCTGGCGTCCCGGTTCTCCCACTCCTGGCCCACCACCACCCGGCATCTGGGTGTGCTCGTCCAGGCGGGGCTGGTCACCGTCCGGCAGGAAGGCCGGGAACGCCACTACGACCTCGACCGCGAACGGCTGACGGCCGCGCTGGACCTGTGGCTCCCCAGCGTCGGCCTCGGCACCGACCGTCCACCAACGAACGCCTGACCCGTCGACCACGAAGGAGCACGACCATGCTGACCGGAGCGCACGCCATCCTCTACTCCGCCGATGCCGACGCCGACCGCGCGTTCTTCCGGGACGTGCTGAAGTTCCCGTCCGTGGACGCCGGCGGCGGCTGGCTGATCTTCGCCCTGCCGCCCGCCGAGCTCGCCTGCCATCCAACCGACGGTGCGCCGAGCCACGAGCTGTACCTGATGTGCGACGACGTGCACGCGACGGTCGAGACGCTGAAGGCCAGCGGCGTGGAGTTCACCGAGGAGGTCACCGACCAGGGCTGGGGCCTGCTGACGGCGTTCAGGACCCCGGGCGGCAGCACGCTGGGCCTCTACCAGCCCCAACACCCGCTCGCGCGCGGGTAGCCCGCGCGGGCCCTGCTCCTCGGCCCGCGCGGGTCAGCGGATCGCCGGTGTAGGCGGCTGGAGGGCGGCGGCGACGGCCCGCGCGGTGAGGCGGCGGCTGGCGCGGGCCAGCATCGCCCGGACGATGACGGGGTGTCCCAGCCGGACGAAGACGAGGTAGAACCGGCCCCGGCGGTTGTGCGCGTACGCCACGGTGGACACCGTGACGGTGCGGGGCGAGACCAGGATCGACGCCCGGAAGTCCAGGTGCGTGTCGTCCTCGCCGAGCAGCACCTCCGGGCCGGCGGCGGACCGGGTGTCGAACGCCGACACGTCGCTGCGGTTGATCCCGAACAACCCGACCACGGCGTTGCGCAGCCGCAGCACGGTGGTCACCCAACGCGGCTGGTCGCGGAACATGGCGTCCGCCCAGGCGGCCGGGTCGGCGGCGACCCCCGGGGCGAGCGGTGCTGACCAGGCGTCCAGCAGGTCGGCGTCCTCGATCCGGCGTCCGGGGAACGCCGTCCGCAGGAGCGTTGCCTCGGCCGGCACCGGGACCTCGCGGGCCCGGGGCGTCAGGAGCCGGCGCAGGACCCGCACCCACAGCGACCAACGGGCCGGGTGCTGCACCTGGCCGGTGGCCGCCGCCTCGGCCCGGTCGAGCAGGTCCTCCATCAGCGCGTCGTGCAGCCAGTGCCACACCAGCGGCCAGGCCAGCCGCATCGACCGCCGCGCCCGCCCGCTGGCGATGTCGCGCAGCCGGCAGGTGCCGTCGCCGTCGGGCTCGACCGTCAGCTCGTGGTAGCCGTCCACCTGGAACCGGGGCGTGAACGCGAACCGGACCCGGCGTCCGGGCTCGTACGCCGCGACCGCATACCGGACCGGCCCGTGGCCGCCTGCCGCCCCCACGCCGAGCGGCCGGTCCAGCCGCAGGGCAGGCCAGCTGGTCGCCGGCCACAGCGCATCGTCGTCGCTGGCCAGACTGTCGAGCAGGGCGCCGACGGCGGACGCCGGGGCAGCGATCGCGCGTTCGTTCACAGTGTGCATCGCAGGTCCTCCGTACGGGAGCGTATGGCCACCACCGTACGCTAGCGTACGGTGGTGGCACAAGAGGCGAAACGCAAGCTCACCGCGGACGACTGGGCGGCGGCGGCCCTGGCGGCGATCGGCGAGGGAGGACTGGCCGCGGTGGCGGTCGAGCCGCTCGCCGTCCGGCTGGGGGCCACCAAGGGCAGCTTCTACTGGCACTTCGCCAACCGGGACGCCCTGGTGGTGGCGGCCCTCGGGCGGTGGGAGCGCGAGTCCACCGAGCGCGTCATCGCCGAGGTGGACGTCGAGCCCGATCCGCTGGTCCGGCTGCGGCGACTGTTCGGCTCGGTGACCGAGGCAGTGGCCGGGAGCGGTGTGGAACTCGCGCTGCGGGCCAGCTTCGACGACCCCCGGGTGGCGCCCGTGCTCCAGCGGGTCACCGCCCGCCGGGTGGGCTATGTGACCGACCTGTTCGCCGCGCTCGGCTTCCCGCCCGGGCCGGCACGGCACCGGGGCCTGCTGGCCATGAGCGCCTACGTCGGCCACATCTACCTGGCCCGGTCGGCCCCGGCCGAACTCCCGAGCGACACCGCCGGAAACCGCCGCTACCTCGACGCGGTGGTCGAAGCCCTCGTCGCCCGATGACGCCTACACCGTGCAGTCTCAACCGAACGGCCTCGTCGCCTGCCACCACGCCACCAACTCCTCGACGGCGGCGGCCGCGCTTCGGTGCGTCCGCGCCCACGGCAGGCCCTCGTCATTGGGACACACCCACCAGTCGCCACTGAACAGCACCCCCAGCTCGGCAATGACCTGGTCGTGGCGATATACCCACCAGCGTCGTTCGCTGTGCCGGCGAACGGCCCACCCCCTGGGCAACACCAGTTCGTCCAGCTCAAGTTGGGGGTCGCGGTGGCGGTCGTTCATCGCTCAAGCTCCACGACGACGCCGAACCACAGGAAGCTGCTGGACGGCAGAGGCCGATCAGCGTTGCCGAAGAGCGATGCCCCAGGCGTTCGCTTCGGTAGCCGCTGGTACCGCTCCAAGGTGTCTTCGGCCACGCCCCGCGTGTCGCACGGTCCCGGTTGGTTGCACTCCAAGCAGCGGCCAGTCCAGGCCGACGTGATGTGCTTCTCGCAGACTTCATGGGCAGCGTCTATTGGGGCTCGCGCAACGGCGGCGTAGTAGACGCCGGTCACGGTATTCACGGGCGCGTGCCTCCCTGGTAGGTGGAGGGCCGCCCAGCGCCGGGGAGCAACGCTCAGCCCGGCGCCGGGGGCCACCGCTCGACCCTGACGGCCGGTGCGACCTGTCGTGGGTCCTGTGCAGCGGCTACCGACAGTTCGTTGACAGCCGATGCACATGCCGCCTGGCCGCTAACCTGGACGAATCCCTTGCTGTAGGTGGAGGCTCCAAGCCATGACTGACCAGGACGCCACGCAGAGCGCCAAACGCGCGCTCGGCCGGCAACTTGCGATCTTTCGGGTAGCGGTTGGCTTCAGTCAGCAGGCGTTGGCGGCGCGGGTGAACTACGGCCGGAGCACAGTGGCCAACGTCGAAGTGGGGCGGCAGAACGCGCCGCGCGAGTTTTGGGAGCAGTGCGACGCGGCATTGCTCGCCAACGGTGTGCTGCTTGCCGGTGCCGACCAGCTACAAGTGTTCATTCGGGAGCATCGGCTTCAGAACTCGGTGGCGGGCACTGTAAGCAGCGGGCTGTTACTGCGAAGTCGGCCGGATTCCGCCGAGTGGCAGTCATCCGACACCATCAATGTTGGCGCACGGCAAGCGGCGGTTGAATCGCAGGGGTTCTTGGCGGATTGGGAATCGCGCTGCTTGGCTCCCGCTACCGTCGAGGACATTGCCGCTGACCTCAGCCAGCTTGCGCGTGACTACGTTCACCAGCCGTTGCCAGCAGTATTCAGCGAACTCGTCGCCGTTCGTAATCGGACGATGCTGCTACTAGGCGAACGCAGACGCCTCGGTGAAAGCCGCACGTTGCTGTTGATGGCCAGCCTCAGTTGTGGCCTGCTGGCGCACGCGTCGATGGACCTTGGTGACCGGCCGGCGGCTGCCAAGCAAGCCCGCGTCGCCGCACGCCTGGCGAGTGAAACAGGCCATCATGCGTTGCTGGCCTGGATTGCCGGAACGCAGAGCCTCATTGCCTACTGTCGCCACGATGCTAAGACTGCTATCGACTACGCCGCCGCTGGCATGCAGTTCAAGGTGAGTGGCAGCGGTCGGGTGCGGCTGGCAGCACTTCAAGCCCGCGCGTACGCCTCGCAGGGCAACTTGTCAGCCACGCGCGCCGCCCTGGATCTCACCATGGCGGCGCGTGAAGCTACGACTGCCGATGAACTCGACGGTATGGGCGGCGTGTTGGATTACCCCCTTGCCAAGCAGCACTTCTATGCGGCCAGTAGCGCGGCTCAGCTGGCCGATGCCCGCACGACCGAACGACAGGCGACGGCGGCCATTGCCGCCTACGAGGCGCTGCCATCAGAAGAACAGTCCTACGGCGATTTGGCGTTGGCGCGGGTCTACCTAGCGCAATCGCACTTGCTCGGGCCACGCCAGCAACAAGACCCGGCCGCCGCTGGCGCTGCCCTTGAAGGCGTGCTGGCGCTTCCGCCTGCCAAGCGGATTGCCGGCCTGCGTACGCCCCTCCAACGGGTGCAGAACCAGCTTGCTCAAGGTGCTGTGCGGTCATCAGTGGCGGCACGAGAACTGAACGCCAAGATTGACGGTTTCATTGATGCCACGCCGGCTATTGCCACAACATGACTTCTGATGTGCAGAAGGCCCTTGCCGCAGCCTGCCAGATAGTCGGTCTCGACACTGGAGACGTACGGCTCATCCGCCACCACGCAAACGCTGTATTCTATTTGCCGCGTGAATCGGCCGTGGCGCGGGTCAGTACTATTGATCGGATCGATAGTGCGCATCTTGGCCTAGCTGCAACCCGTTGGCTCCGTAGTAAAGACTTCCCGGCGACCGAACCACTTTCAATGACACAGCCCGTGGAGACCGGCCAGCACCTTACGACCTTCTGGCGCTACTACGACCAGGGCGATAGTTCGCCGCCGGATACGGCTGAACTGGCGCCGCTCGTTCGCCAACTGCACGCGTTCGACACTCCGCCGTTCCCGCTACCGACGTACGAACCATTGCAATCTTTCCAACACTGGCTGGCCGAATACGGCAAGCCAGTGCTCGATGACCAGGAATACGCGTTTCTGCACAACCAGGCAAGTGAACTGCTGGCCAAGTACGACGATCTCGATTCTGTGCTTGGCCATGGGCTCATCCATGGCGATACCCGCACTGGCAACCTACTTTGGCATGACGATGGCGTGATGCTCTGCGATTGGGATTCGGTGAGCCTTGGTCCGCGCGAACTCGACCTCATCATCACGTACCAAGGGGTACGGTACGGCCGGTCGGAAGCGGAGCTAGATGAGTTTTCCAACCTCTACGGATGGGACATTCGCGAATGGCCTGGCTGTAGCGTGCTGCGCGACATACGCGACCTGCACACCTTGAGTGCGCCCTTGCGCCTGGCGCATGAGCGGCCGGCGATGGCCGACGAGTTGCGCTATCGCATACGTGGTCTAATGGCCGGTGATCGCACTCAACAGTGGAATTCCCTGTGAGCGTTTTACCGTCCGCTCATCGTAGTAGGCAGGGGTTCGTCCTGGTCGCGAGGGGTTGCTGGCGACGATTTCTGCTCGGGCGCTCGGGCCTGGGCGACTGACTGTCTGGCCGATTCTCCGCGGCGGTATGTCTGGGCAGACGCATCGGCAGGATGCTGAACAATATGACGAGACTGACGATCGCCGTGCCGGACGAACTCGCCGCCCAGATCCGTGAGGCCGCCGAGGGCAGCGTCTCCGCGTGGATGGCCGAGCTGGCCCGTCGTGCTCTGCTCCGCGAAGGAGCCGCCGCGGCGGCGGCGTACGACCGAACCTCAGCCGACACTGCCTGGGATGCCGAGCGGGAACGCGACTGGTCCGTTTCGTGAGACCCGGCGAGGTCTACGCGCACACGACCTTCCCGCGACAGTTCGTCGTCGTCTCGGCTGACGAACTGACCGAACATGGCACGGCCATCGTGGTCGAACTCGCGCCGGCCGCTTCCCCGGGCGTGCGCGGCGTCCTGGCGGTGGGCCTGACCGAGGAGGACGCTGTGCCTGATGCCGGTTCCGTGCTGGCGTGGCGGTTCAATTGCCTGGCCGCCTGACGCCTCGGCGAACGAGTGGGCCACCTGTCGGCCGCCACGATGGACGCCGTCTCGATGGCCGTCCGCGCCGCCCTGGACCTCTGAGCCGCAAGTAACGAAGTCGTGAGAGCCTCGCGTGGGTCCATGTGGGCTAGTCGTCGCACGTGCCCTGATGACATCCAGCCTGCAACCAGGTATACGCGCATCTTCTAAGGCTGTGGGTTTGCAGCTAAACTCGCCGAAGTTGAACACGGTTGTTCATCATGGGCTCTGGGTTTCCCAAGTATGCCGAGAAGTCGTTTGAGGCAGAGGGTAGTGGCGTAACAGTTAGGCCCATAAGTGCGGAGTTCAGGTCAGACAAAGGAATCCCTAGTTGTGTTGCTAGTCGCCGCAAGCTCCACCCATCTTCTCGTGCTAGAGACATGACTTGACGAAGTAGCGACGACTGTTCTCTAGATATTCCATCCGGCTCTGTGGTCCGGAAACCCATCTGGCTGAGGTCCACCATCCATGTCCTGTATTGCCAGTCGGTCAACCTACCAAGGCGGTGCAACCGACGGACCATTGCGGTTGCTGATACACGCCAGTGTCGCTTGAGTGTGATTATGTCCTGGAAGCGGACACGCCCAACGATTTGCGGAAGCAATCCATTGCGCGGCATCAAAAATGTACTTGCGAAGATATTCGCATCGAGTTCAAACTGCCTCGACCTGTTGGTGTGGATGCCGCGGTGCATGCACAGATGACCCAACTCGTGCGCAAGGTCGAATCGTAGGCGCTCTGCCGACTTGTGAACGTTCAAAAAGACGTAGGCGCGGTCGGCGTGCCAGAACGAGAAAGCGTCGACTTCCTGAACTTCGCTAGCAAGGCCAAAAACTCGAACTCCTCGGCTTTCCAGTACCGCCAACATATTGTTAATCGGTTTGACACCGAGACTCCAAATCGCCCTGAGTGAGTCGGCGGCATCGACCGGCGATGGCTCATCCTGCGTTTGTGATGCTATGAATTCCTCGATCGAAGGAACCTCAGTCGGCGGAGTATTATAGCGATCGTCTATCCATGTCGAAAAGGCACGAATTATCGCCGCATTAGCTAGAACTCGGTGCACTTGACGAGTCGTCATGGAGGTGAGCGCGCGAAAGCTGACTGAATCCAGTACAACCTCGTCGATGACATCACCGTAGAAGAAACTCTCCGGAAACTCTAGGACTTGGCCAATTCGTTCAACTGGCGGATTCTCCACTCTACCGGATTCCCAGTGAGTGACCGCGCGTCTTGTTACGTCGCAAAAACCTGCCAGGGCTTCCTTCGTTAGCCCGCGCCGCTCCCGTGCTATCCGCAGCTTACGCGGATTGAAGCCGGACCGGGCTTGCTTACTTTCGTCCGACATGGACTGCGGGAGGCTCGTCTGAAACTTCGTCAGGCCCGATTGGTGTTACAGCGCCCACAAGCTCCATGGGTTTGAAGAGGATCCTTTCAGCCCATGCTGAGATTCGCCTTTGTTTTCCTACTTCAATCGGAAGCGACAGCTCGCTATAGAGCCGACCATTTCTCGCGTTTATTAGGAAGAACCACGTTATGCACTGGTCATCATCGAGGGCCTTGGCAACAACTCCTTCGATAGGAAGCGTCAACTGCCCCTGGGTGTTGCGGTGTACGCGATTCTCAGTAACGGGACCGCGGCGTCGCGCTGTCATAGGCGGTTCGAAGCCGTGTTCGCCTGTGCAGGTGTCTCCGCCGACGACTGCAACGGCAAGTTGTGTAGAACCGTTGAAAGCGGTCTCGTAATTACCCGTCCGCCCCATCTTCCAACCCTGCGCCTGATCCATCACCTGGGTCCTGAGTTCGCCAACGGTCTCGGCCCACATGACCTGGCCAGCATACGACTTGGGATGCACGGGTTGGCAGCGTTCCCGTCGCTCGTGTCCACGTAGAGCGGCGCGGCTGAAGAAGGTCTCTCGAAGACCCATTTCGGCCAGGCGGCGCGATGCCGCCTCGCTCTCATGCACCTTGCATCCGCTCGACGCTGGCTGAGACTGCATGTGCCTAAGTCCTTGGGGTAGTGGGCCAACTTCCTCAAAAGCTACCACATATGAGGTGCGGAACAAGGAAGCTCGCTCTGGAGCAGAGCCCTGTGGCACGCAGTCGAACGCGTTCGGTCCCGGGGGCCAGGCTGCTGGGCTACCAGCTGGTGCGCAGGGGGCGGCCCTCGTCGTAGCCGGCCGAGGACTGGATGCCGATCACCGCGCGCTCGTGGAACTCCTCCAGCGAGCACGCTCCGGCGTAGGTGCAGGCCGAGCGGACGCCGGAGACGATCTCGTCCACCACGTCCTCCACGCCGGGCCGGTCCGGGTCGATGTACATCTTCGCCGAGCTGAGGCCCTCCTCGAACAGCGCCTTGCGGGCCCGGTCGAACGCCGTCTCGGCGCGCGTCCGCTGCCGCACCGCCCGCGCCGAGGCCATTCCGAAGCTGATCTTGTAGAGCCGTCCGTCGCCGTCCTGCTGCAGGTCGGCGGCGCTCTCGTAGGTCCCGGCCAGCCACGAGCCGACCATCACGTTCGCGGCGCCGGCGGCCAGTGCGAGCGCGATGTCGCGGGGGTGGCGCACACCGCCGTCCGCCCACACGTGCCGGCCCAGCGCCCGCGCCTGGGCCGCGCACTCCAGCACCGCCGAGAACTGCGGGCGCCCGACACCGGTCATCATCCGCGTCGTGCACATCGCACCCGGACCGACGCCGACCTTCACGATGTCGGCCCCCGCGTCGACCAGTTCCCGGACGCCCGCCGCGGTGACCACGTTCCCGGCGATCACCGGCACGTCCGGGTTCAGCGCCCGGACGGCCCGCAGCGCCTCCACCATCCGCTCCTGGTGCCCGTGCGCGGTGTCGACCACGAGGGCGTCCGCACCGGCGTCGAGCAGGGCCTGGGCCTTGCCGGCCACGTCGCCGTTGATCCCCACCGCGGCGGCCACCCGCAGCCGGCCGCGCTCGTCCAGCGCCGGTTGGTAGAGCGTCGAGCGCAGCGCGCCGGTCTGGGTGAGGACGCCGACCAGCCGCCCCTGCGCGTCCACCACGGGGGCGACCCGGTGCCGTTTCTCGTGCAGCGCGCCGTACGCCTTCTCCAGCGGGGTGGCCTCGACGATCGTCAGCAGTTCGGTGCTCATCACCTGGCCGACCTGGGTGAAGCGGTCGACGTCCGCGCAGTCGCTGGGCGTGACCACTCCCACCGGCCGGTCGCCCTCGGTGACGACCGCCGCGCCGTGCGCCCGCTTGTAGAGCAGGGCGAGCGCGTCGCCGACGGTGTGGTGCGGGCTGAGCGTGACCGGGGTGTCGTACACGATGTGCCGCTGCTTGACCCAGTCGACCACCTCGGCCACCACGTCGAGCGGGATGTCCTGCGGGATCACCGCGAGCCCGCCGCGTCGTGCCACGGTCTCGGCCATCCGGCGGCCGGCCACCGCCGTCATGTTGGCCACGACCAGCGGGATCGTGGTCCCCACGCCGTCCATGGTGCGCAGGTCGACGTCGAGCCGGGAGGTGACCCGCGACCGCACCGGCACCATGAAGACGTCGTTGTACGTCAGGTCGTAGGGCGGCGAATTCTCGTCAAGGAAGCGCACGCCGTCCGACGTTACGCGCCCGGGCCGCCTACCGGAGCGGCTTGGCTTCTCCGCGGTAGCAGCGGGCACACACCAGCACGGCGTCGTGGCGCGGCCCTCGCTATCCGTGGCTGGTGACCTCCAGCAGGTGGCCGTCGGGATCCAGCGCGAACGTGCGGACCTCCCCGCCCCAGGCCGGTTCCGCGGGCGGGCCCAGGAACCGGACGCCCCGCGCTTCGAGCGCCGCGACGACCACACGGCAGTCCGCGACGTGGACCACCACCTCCCCGGTTGCCTGCTCGACGCCGACCGGCGGGACGAGCCGGATCGCCCGGTCGGGAGGCGGGTCGCCGGTCACCGCCAGGTGGAGCTGGCCCCCACCGAGCCGGACCTGGGCGTAGGTGTCCCACCGCACGAGCACCTCCGCGCCGACCCGGTCGGCCCAGAAGCCGAGCGAACGCGTGAGGTCGGCGACCACCAGGAGCGGCGCGACGGTGGCGGACGGGTCCGGGAAACCTGCGGGTTCGGCGGTCACTCCGGCGTTGTACCAGTGCGTCGAGTCTCGTCCTTTCCTGGCCAGCCGACCTCCCGGAGCAGACGGCGCACCTCGCGGCGGAGCCGGACGGGATGTGCAGCGGGACGAGCGGCAGGTACGCAGGCGCAGTGTCGGTGCGTGACCTCGTCCGACGCTATCGGCCGCACCCCCATCGCTCCGACAGGCGTACTCAGGCCACCCGCAGCCAGGCCCGGAGCGCGTTCCGGATGACCTCACTGGCCGTGGTGTGATCGGTCTCGGCCCGAGCGGCTAGAGCCGCCCGCAGCTCCGGGTCGAGCCGCACCGGGAAAACCTGGGCTGGCCCCGAGCCGAGCGGCTTCCGACCTCCTCGGCGAAGCAGCGTCGGAACGTCGTAGCCCTCTTCCGCTTCAGCGACCAGCTGGTCGATCAGCGCATCCGTGACAGGAACTCCGCCCGAAGTCGGAGCAATCGAGTGGTCGCGGTTCATCGCGTGCCTCCGCTCGGTCGTGGTAGCAGGCGGCGGTAACTGGGCCTCATACGCATTGCATGGATGGCGAGTTCACGGTTGTCGTCGAAGATCAGGACCACCACTTCCACGAGGTTGCCCGCCCGGTCAGGACCGAGCCGCAACTCCCGCCGTGGTCCGTCTCCGACTTCCTCGTCTTGTGGGTAGGCCACCAGGAACCTTGTTCCCGCGTGACGAATGTCCTCGTCGGAGAATCCGTGCTTGCGTGCGGACGGGTTGACCTGCATGACGTGAACGTATTGAGAAAGCGATCGTATTACGAAACGGCGCTGTGGACAACCCATGGCCGGCTGGCGGAAGGAAACGGGGCGGGGGCGGTGGGGGAGGCTCGGTAGGCTGGAAACGTGATCGACCTGCGCTTCCTCCGCGAGCATTCCGACGTCGTCCGTGCCAGCCAGCGGGCCCGCGGCGAATCGTCCGACGCCGTGGACGCCCTGCTCGCCGCCGACGAGCGTCGCCGTTCGGCGGTGACGCGCGGCGACACGTTGCGCGCCGAGCAGAAAGCGGTGTCCAACAAGGTCAGGCACGCCGACGCCGCCGAGCGCCCGTCCCTGGTCGCGCAGGCCCGCGAGCTGTCCGCCACGGTGAAGGAGGCCGAGGCCGAGCAGGCCGCGGCCGATGCGGCGTTGCACGAAGCCCACCACGCGATCCCGAACGTGATCGAGGACGGCGTCCCGGCCGGCGGCGAGGACGACTACGTCGTGCTGCGCGAGGTGGGCACGAAACCCGACCTGGCCGACCCGTTCGACCACCTCGCGCTCGGCGAACTGCTCGGCGCGATCGACATGCCGCGCGGCGCCAAGGTCTCCGGTGCCCGCTTCCCGTTCCTCACCGGCGTCGGGGCGCTGCTCGAACTGGGCATCCTGAACCTGGCCGTCGCCCAGGCCGTCGAGTACGGCTTCACGCCGATGATCACGCCGACGCTGGTCAAGCCCGAGGTGATGGCCGGCACCGGCTTCCTAGGCGCGCACGCGGCCGAGGTCTACCGGCTGGAGGCCGAGGACCTCTACCTGGTGGGCACCAGCGAGGTGCCGCTGGCCGGGTACCACATGGACGAGATCATCGACCTCTCCACCGGTCCGAAGCGGTACGCCGGCTGGTCGACGTGCTATCGGCGCGAGGCCGGCTCGTACGGCAGGGACACCCGCGGGATCATCCGGGTTCACCAGTTCGACAAGGTGGAGATGTTCTCCTACTGCACCCTGGACCAGGCGCGCGACGAGCACCGGCGCCTGCTCGCCTGGGAGGAGGAGATGTTGGCCAAGGTCGAGCTGCCCTACCGCGTGATCGACGTCGCCGCCGGCGACCTCGGCACCAGCGCGGCACGCAAGTTCGACGCCGAAGCCTGGGTGCCCTCGCAGGGGCGCTACCGCGAGGTCACCAGCACGAGCAACTGCACCGACTTCCAGGCCCGCAGGCTCAACATCCGGCACCGCGGCCCGTCCGGCAAGCCCGAGCACGTCGCCACCCTGAACGGGACGCTGGCCACCACCCGGTGGATCGTCGCGATCCTGGAGAACCACCAGCGTCCGGACGGCTCCGTGCGGGTGCCCGAGGCGCTGCGGCCGTACCTGGGCGGGCGTGAGGCCCTGGAACCGGTCAGCGGGTGACGGCCCTTCGCACTGGCGGCACCGGTTCCTCCGGCGTCGCCGGCCCGGCCACCGGCGACCCCTCGGCGCTTCCGCGGCAGGTCGTCCGGCGCAGCGACGGACAGGTGCGTGCCGCGCGGCTCGCGGGCGGCGGTGGGGGACTGGCGGCCCAAGCTCGTCGCGCTCGACCTGGACGGGACGATGGTCGGCTACCGCGGCCTCACGCCGACGCCGGCCGTGGTGGCGGCCGTGGCCAGGGTGGTCGACTCCGGCGTCCCGGTGGTGGTGGCGACCGGCCGGGCGGTGACGCACGCGCGGCAGGCCGCGCTGGCGCTCGGCCTGCACGGCATCACGCTGGTCTGCACCAACGGTGCGGTCGTCTACGACGGCGACGCCGACGCGGTCGTCCACCAGCAGACGGTCGACATGTCCTCCGCCGTGTACGCGCTGGCCGAGCGGCTGCCGGGCGCGGGCTTCGCCGTCGAGCGGGGCGTCGTCGGGTTCGCCACGACGCCCGAGCTCGTGCACGAGTTCCTGGTCGGCCGGCACGAGGTCGTCGCCGACCTGGCCGAGCTGGTCGCCGTGCCGACCGCCCGGCTGGTCTGCGCCGCGACCGACCACGGCGTCGCGGCACTCGCCGAGGCCGCGGCCAGCTGCCTCGACCCGGCGGTCTACAGCTGGGAGCTCGGCTACACCGCATGGATGGACGTGATCGCCGCGGGGGTCTCCAAGGCCACCGGCGTCGAAACCGTGTGCGCCGACCTGGGCGTGGATGCCGCCGACGTGCTCGCGCTGGGCGACGGCTCGAACGACCTCGCGCTGTTCGGCTGGGCCGGGTGTGCGGTGGCGATGGGCCAGTCGGTGCCGGAGCTGTTCGACGTCGCCGACCTGGTCACCGACCCGGTGGACGCGGACGGCGCGGCCACCGCGCTCGGCTGGTGGTTCTGATGGTCCGGCCCGCGCGACCGCGACTGGTGGCCACCGACCTGGACGGGACGCTCGTCCGCAGCGACACCACCGTGTCGGCGTACTCGCGGGAGGTGCTCGGCCGGGTGCGCGACGCCGGCATCGAGGTGGTCGGCGTCACCGGCCGCGGGCCCCGGCTGCGCGGGCTCACGGCGTCGGACCTCGCGGTCGGGCGGTACCTGGTGTGTGCCCAGGGCGCGTACGTCCTCGACCGGCGAGACCGGCGAGGCGCTGTTCTCGGCGCGGCTGGCCGGGGAGGCCGTCCGGGGCGCGGTGAAGCTGATCGAGGCCGAGGTCGGCCCGGTGCTGGTGACGGTGGAGGACGGCGAGGCCGACGGCGCGAAGCTGCGCGGCGAGCCCGGCTTCGTCTGGCCGTTCCCGGACGCGTGGGAGGAGTGCGCGCGGGACGCCTTGTTCGGCGGCGACCTGCTCAAGGTGTTCGTGGCCCGGCCCGGCATGGACGTCGACGCGTTCCTCGCCGTGGCCCGACGGGTGGTGCCGGCCGAGGTCGCCGAGGTCACCTATGCCGGCCTCGGGTTCCTGGAGGTGTGCCCGACCGGGGTGAACAAGGCGACCGGGCTGGCCGTGGTGGCCGACCGGCTCGGCATCGCGGCCGCCGACGTGCTGGCGTTCGGCGACATGCCCAACGACGTCCCGATGCTGCTGTGGGCCGGGCACGCGGTCGGCGTGGCCAACGCGCACCGCGAGGTGCTCGCCGTCGTCGACGAGGTCACCGGCTCCAACGACGACGACGGCGTGGCCCACTACCTCGCCGCCCTGCTCGAGCGGGAAGGCCGCTCGCCGGCCGGCACGCGCTGACCGTCAGAGGTACTGGCCGGTGCCGTCCTGCGGGACCGGCCCTTCGAGACCTTGCTGGCCGAACGGGCTGCCCTGGCCCATCGGCAGCGCCGGACGTCCACGCATCTGCTCCAGCTGCATCCGGGCCGCCATCTGCTGGGCGACGAGCGCCGCCTGGATGCCGTGGAACAGTCCCTCCAGCCAGCCGACCAGCTGCGCCTGGGCGATGCGCAGCTCGGGCTCGCTCGGGATGGCGTCCTCGCCGAACGGCAGCGACAGCCGTTCCAGCTCGTCCCGCAGCTCGGGGGCCAGGCCGTCCTCGAGCTCGGTGATCGAACGGTGGTGGATCTCCTTGAGCCGGGCCCGCCCCGCCTCGTCCAGCGGCGCCGCCCGCACCTCCTCCAGGAGCTGCTTGATCATGCTGCCGATCCGCATCACCTTGGCGGGCTGCTCGATCAGCCGGGAGGGGTCGTGGTCGTTCTCGCCCGGCCCGACGGCGTCCGTCGGCGGGGTGCCCAGCGGCGAACCGTCGGCACCCACCACCATCACGCCCTGCCCGGGCGGCGTCTCCGCGGGCTTGTCCTCGGGGTCGATGTCCGTCATGGGTCCATCCTCCCGCATGGGACGCCGGCCGCGCTCCGGCCGGTCGCCGCGAGCCCCCGGGAACCGGCCCGCACCGCGGGAGTCCCGGGTCGGATGCCCCCTTCGTTCTGGAAAATGCGTGGCGAAGAGGCGGGCGGGCGTTCACAGTCCAGAGGTGAGCACGCATCCGTCCGGGTACCCGTCCACGACCGATCCGGGCCCCGCGGCCACGGCGTCCGCCGTGCGGGCGGCGACCCCGGACGACGTGGCGGCGATCTGCGCCCTCGTGAACGAGGTGGACCTCCTCGACATCGGCGTGGCGGAAAGCGGAACGGCCGAGATCTGGAACGACCTGCGCAGCGTCCGGGACCTCTCCCGGGACACCTGGCTGGCCTACGCCGACGACCGGCTGGTGGCCTACGGCATCCTCTGGGACGACTTCGGCACCGAGCGGCTCGACGTCGACCACTACGTGCTGGCCGACCACCTCGCCGTCGGGGTGCGCGTGCTGGACCTGATGATCGCGCGCGCCGCCGAGGTCGCCGCCGCGAACGGCGCCGCCGAGGCGGTCGTGCAC
The DNA here is from genome assembly GCA_963740255.1 of uncultured Actinomycetota bacterium. Classification (GTDB taxonomy): domain Bacteria; phylum Actinomycetota; class Actinomycetes; order Mycobacteriales; family Cryptosporangiaceae; genus CAVUDO01. The sequence goes on from CAVUDO010000006.1 coordinate 119,794, forward strand.
CTGCATCTCACACCCGACTCGCTGCTCACGGTGGAGGCGCTGCCGGCCCGTGGCTGGCAGGCGATCCGCCGGCACCACGTGCTCACCCGTCCGGTGTCGGTCGGGGCCGACCCGGTGCCCGCGCCGCCGGCAGGGGTGGCGCTGCGCCGTGCGCTCGCCGACGACGACCACCGCAGCGTCCACCACCTGCTCACCACGGCGTTCGCCGACCACTTCGACAGCCGCTCCCAGCCCTACGACGCGTGGCGGGAGCGGATCGACGCCGACACGCTCGACTGGTCGCTGGTCTGGATCGCGGCTGCGGACGGCCGCGACCTGGCGTGCTGCCTGGGTGTCAACACCCGCAAGACGATGGGCTGGGTGCGCGGTCTCGGCACCCTGCCCGAGGCGCGGGGGCGCGGCCTGGCCACCTACCTGCTGCGGGTGGCCTATGCCGAGTTCGCCGCGCGCGGCCGGCACACCGTGGGCTGGGCGTCGACACCGAGAACGCCACCGGCGCGCTCGGGCTGTACACCGGTCTGGGCATGACGCTGCACTTCGCCGCCGACACCTGGGAACTCCGGACGGCGGCGTCGCCCGCGGAAGGTCATCGCGCGAGGCCAGCACCTGCGGTGGACTACCGTGGTCAGGGTGGACGACCGCGCCGTTGCCGCCGAGGCGTACCAGCCGCTGAATCTGGAGGGGCTGGGCCACCTGCTCGCCGGTGCCGGCGAGTCGCGCCGCTGGCGACTGGTGGCGGAGTTCCTGGAGGAGTACAGCTGGGAGCCGGCCGGGGCCCGCCTGGCACTGCTGGGGCCTGAGCCGGCCGATACCGGTGACGAGCGGTGGGACGTGTTCCTGGCCGCGCTGGCCGAGCATCTTGCCGCACGGGAGGGCCGAAGCGCCCCAGAATGGGTCGAGAGCCGTTCGCTGCGGCGGTTCTGGTTTCCGTTCAACACGAGGGCGGCGCGGGCCGACGCGCTGGTGCACGCACCGGCCGCGTTCCGGCGTCGCGGCGTGTACCTAGCGGCGCAGGAGCTGGAGGTCGCGTGAGCGCCGCCGATCCGCTGCTCGACCGGTCGGCGATCGAGGGCGCGCTGCGTCGGCTCGGTGATCGGCTGGCCGCCCGTGGCGTGGTGGCCGACCTGTACATCTTCGGTGGAGCGGCGATGGCCCTGGCGTATGACGCGCGGAGGGCGACGCGCGACATCGATGCCGTCTTCCGGCCGCACGGCGTGGTGCTGGAGGAGTCCCAGGTCGTCGCGGACGAACTCGGACTGCCGACGTGGTGGCTCAACGAGCAGGCCAGCGTCTACGTCGCCCCGGGAGGTGATCCGGGCGCGGCCCGGGTGTTCGATCACCCAGGTCTGCGGGTGTCGGCGGCATCGCCCGAGCACCTGCTGGCGATGAAGGTGCTCGCCGCGCGTCGACGCGATGCCGAGGACATCCGGTTTCTCGTGAACCACCTCGGGCTCACCAGCGCGGAGGAGGTCCTCGCACTGTGCACAGAGGTCTTCGTGGAGGAGGAGGTCCCGTCCAGGGCGAGGCTGGTCCTGGAGGACGTCTTCGGGGACCGGTGAGCAGTCCGGCCGGGGGTGCGAGGCGTCCTCAGAGCGGGTCGGTCTCCGGGTAGCGGCCGGTGGGGGTGACGATCGTGCCGGCCGAGCCGGCCATGATCTTCCCGGCGTCCTCCAGCGCCCCGACCGCCGCCATGTCGCCGGTCAGCTCGACGAACCGGCAGATCGCGTCCACCTTCGGCCCCATCGACCCGGCCGGGAAGTGCTCCCGCCGAAGTTCCGTGGGCGTCGCGTTCCCGATCGGCTCCGCGGCGTCCGTCCCGAAGCCCCGCACCACCCGGCTCACGTCGGTGAGCAGCAGCAGCGCGTCGGCCTCCAGCGTCTCGGCCAGCATCGACGCGGTCAGGTCCTTGTCCACGACGGCCTCGACGCCTTCGAGGTGGCCCCGCTCGTTGCGGATCGTCGGCACCCCGCCGCCGCCCCCGCACACCACCACCGCACCGGCGTTGAGCAGCACCCGGATCAGCCGGGTCTCCACCACCCGCAGTGGCCGCGGGCTCGGCACCACCCGCCGCCAGGTGGCGCCGTCCGGCTTCACCGTCCAGCCCCGCTCGGCCGCCAGCTTGTGCGCGGTCGTCTCGTCGTAGACCTCGCCGACGAACTTCGTCGGATTGTCGAACGCCGGGTCGGCGGCCGAGACCAGCGTCTGGTTGATCAGCGCCGCCACCTGCCGGCCGGGCAGCGCGTTCTGCAGGCCCTGGAGCAGCCAGTACCCGATCATCCCCTGGGTCTGCGCGCCGAGCACGTCGAACGGGTAGGGCGTGGTCAGGTTCGGGTCGCTGGCGCTCTGCAGGGCCAGCACGCCGACCTGCGGGCCGTTGCCGTGGGTGACCACGAGCTGGTGCTCGGCGGCCAGCGGCGCCAGCGCGGTGACGGCCCGGCGCACGTTGGCCACCTGGATGGAGGCGTCGGGCTTCTGGCCGCGCCGGAGCAGCGCGTTGCCCCCGAGCGCGACGACGATGCGCACCGCGTCACCCGGCCAGGGTGGCGACCAGGACCGCCTTGATCGTGTGCATCCGGTTCTCGGCCTGGTCGAAGACGATCGAGGCCTTCGACTCGAACACCTCGTCGGTGACCTCCAGCGCGTCCAGGCCGGTGCGCCCGTGGATCTCCCGGCCCACGGCCGTCTCCAGGTCGTGGAAGGCCGGCAGGCAGTGCAGGAACTTCACGTCCGGGTTGCCGGTGGCCGCCAGCATGGCGCGGTTGACCTGGTAGTCGCGCAGCAGCGCGATCCGTTCGTCCCAGACCTCCTTCGGCTCGCCCATCGACACCCAGACGTCGGTGTAGAGGAAGTCCGCACCCCGGACGCCCTCGGCCACGTCGGCCGTCAGCGCGATCCGGGCGCCGGTGCCCTCGGCGACCCGCCGGGCCGCCTCGACGACGGAGTCGTCGTTCCACAGCTCCTTGGGCGCCACGATCCGGACCTCGCAGCCGACCAGCGCGGCGGCGACCAGCAGCGAGTTGCCGACGTTGTTCCGGGCGTCGCCGCAGAACGCGAGCACCACGTCCGAGAGGGGCTTGGAGGAGTGCTCGCGCATGGTGAGGAAGTCGCAGAGTGTCTGGGTCGGGTGCCACTCGTCGGTCAGCCCGTTCCAGACCGGGACGCCGGCGTGCGCCCCGAGCGTCTCGACGTTGGCCTGGCTGCTGCCGCGGTACTCGATCCCGTCGTAGTACCGGCCGAGCACCCGGGCGGTGTCCTTCATCGACTCCTTGTGGCCGATCTGCGAGCCGGCCGGGTCGAGGTAGGTGACGTGGGCGCCTTGGTCGAACGCGGCCACCTCGAACGCGCAGCGCGTGCGGGTGGACGTCTTCTCGAAGATCAGCGCGATGTTCTTCCCGGCCAGCCTGGGCCGCTCGGTGCCCGCGCTCCGGGCCGCCTTGAGCTCACCGGCCAGGTCGAGCAGGTACCCGAACTCCTCGGGAGTGAAGTCCGACTCCTTGAGAAAGTTCCGGTTGCGCAGGTTCACCGGCATGGACGGCCCTCCTCCTTCTACGGCTGCTACGGAACGCCCGGACGCACTGCTGTCGAACGCGTGCCGGACCCACGGGACCCACGATGCCAGCGTCGAGGCGGCAACAGGCTCAGTTGTGGTCGAACACATCGTGGCGAAGGCGTTCGGGCGGCACCCCGAGTTCGCGGAAGCGCGCCACCGTGGCCGCCAGCATCGCCGGCGAGCCGCTGGCGTAGGCGTCGTGGTCGGTCCACGGCCCGTACCGTTCGAGCAGCTCGGGCAGGGTGCCCTGCTCGCCGGGGAAGGTCGGGTCGTCCGAGCAGGCCGCCACCAGCGTGAGCCACGGGTTCCGGTCGGCGAGGCGCCGCAGCGCCGGCAGGTCGTACAGCTGCTCGCGCCGGCGGACGCCGAAGAACAGGTGCGCACGCCGGGCCGGCCCCCGCGCCATCTCCTCGACCATCGCCCGCAGCGGGGACACGCCGGTGCCGCCGCCGGCCAGCACCAGGTCGCGCCGCGACGACCGGTCGAGCACCATCGACCCGACCGGCGGCCCGAGCCGCAGCACGTCGCCCACCCTGGTCTGGCGGACCAGCGCCCGGCTCACCCAGCCCGCACCCACCCGCCGCACGTGGAACTCCAGCACGCCGTCCGGCCGCGGAGCGCTCGCAAAGGAATAGGGCCGCCACTCCCGGGGCTGCTGGCGGGTCTCGATGTGGCAGTGCTGGCCGGGCTGGAACGGGTAGGGGTGGTCGGGCCGCACATGCAGCACCGCGACGCCCTCGGCCCGCAGTTCGTGGTCGACCACCTCGGCGGTCCACCAGGGCGGCCGGTCCTCCTCGGCCCGGGCGGCGTCGATCATGGCCCGGGCGGCGAAGGCGTACGCCCGGATCCACGCGTCGCGGGTCTCCTCCGTCCAGGCCTCGAAGGAGTACTCGCGCACCGCCGCGAGCAGCGCGTCCAGCAGCACCTCGTAGTGCTGCTCGACGACGCCGAACCGGCGGTGTCCCCGCCCGAGCCGCTGCAGGTACGGAAAGAGCAGGTCGGGACGTTCGATCCCCTGCACGATGTGGATGATCGAGCTGAGCAGCCGGTCGCGCTGGGTGTCCAGCACGAGCGGAAACATGGCCCTGAGCCCGGGGTTCCGGATGAAGATCCGGGCGTAGAAGTACTGCGTGACCTTCGCCGCGTGGGGCTCGATCGCGGCCAGGCTCTCCTTCAACAGTTGGGCATCGTTCGCCATCACGACCCCTTCGCAGCGCATCGCTGAGCCCGACGCAGTCGCCGTTCCCGGGTCGCCACCTGGAACGTCGACGCCCCGACCGTACCGCCTGGAACGGGCGATTCTGGCCGGTTCCCGGCACGGCGGGGCCGAAAGCGACAAGCCGTGACGTTCCGCAGTCGGCCCGTCGCCCTGAGTCTACGAAGGGTCCGAGGGTGGCTCAGCCGGTGGCCTGGACGGCCAGCACCGGGACGACGTGCACCCGGATGCCCCGGTCGGCCAGCGCGGTCACCACCGTGCGGGGGGCAGCCGAGTCGGTGACGACCGCGGTGAACGCGGTCAGGTCGCAGACCCGCAGGGAGGCCACCCGGCCGAGCTTGTCGGCGTCGGCCAGCAGGTAGCGCTCAATCGCGCGCTCGAGCATGACCTGCCGGGACGCCACCTCCGCCGGGCGGAAGTCGGTGAGCCCGACGTGCGGGTGCACGCCGCCCCCGCCGAGGAACACCACGTCGGCGTAGACCGACGCGAGGAACTCCTCGGTCGCCGGCCCGGACATCGCGTCCTCGTCGCCGTGCGGGGTGCCGGGGGCGAGCTGCACGTCCAGGCCGGCCCGGCGGGACAGCTCCTCGGCGGTGCGGGCCGAGGTGGTGACGGCGTGGCCGGTCAGGCCCGCGGGGATGGCCCGGGCCGCCTCGTAGACGGTCGTGCCGAGGTCGTAGAGCACGGTCTGCCGGGGCTGCACCAGGCTGGCCGCGAACCGGCCGATCGCCTGCTTCGCGGCCTGGCGCAGGCGCCGACGGCTCTCGTACGGCGGCTGCTCGGTGCGGGAGGCGCGGGTGGCGCCGCCGTAGATCCTGGTCAGCTCGCCGCGCCGCTCCAGCTCCTGCAGGTCGCGCCGGATGGTCTCCAGCGAGACGCCGAGCCGCTGCGCCAAGTCGTCCGCGCGGACCATGCCGCGGGTGCCCAGCGTGCTGACGATCTGCTGACGGCGCTGTTCGGGAAGCATGAGGTCACGTCCGGTACGTGGGGGGTTCCGGTACCGAGTGAGAGTCCCACAACACGCGAGGGCCGCGTCCTTAAATTTCCCCAGCGTCCAGGCGCCGATCCGGGTGGATTTCTGGCACAGTCCTCGGTGGGCGCCGAGGTGCCCAAGGCTCCCCCTGGTGGAGTGGTCGGGCCATCTTCCGGGCCCCCCGTCCCAGGGGTTGAGCAGCGGCCGTCACCAGCAGGTAGCTGGCCGGCGACCCTAGGTGAGTGGCGCACTTACCGGGGCGGCGAGCCGGGTGCTAAAACCGACATTCTCCGGTCGCGCGGCGGGCCCGCCCGGGTACTGGCGCGGCAGAGAGCCTCGGAGGAGACGAATGTCAACGGTGACCGAGAAGCCCGAGACCGACGAAACAGTGGTTCACATCCTGTGGATCAACGCCGGGTTGAGTTGCGACGGCGACTCCGTCGCCCTGACGGCCGCGACCCAGCCGAGCATCGAGGAGATCGCGCTCAGCGCGCTTCCCGGGCTCCCGAAGATCGCGGTCCACTGGCCGCTGATCGACTTCGAGTGTGGGCCCGAGCAGGGTGCCGACAACTTCATCGAGTGGTTCCACAAGGCCGACCGCGGCGAGCTGGAGCCCTTCGTCCTGGTGGTCGAGGGATCGATCCCGAACGAGAAGATCAAGCCCGAGGGCTACTGGTGCGGTTTCGGCAACAACCCGGAGACGGGCCAGCCGATGACCACCAGCGAGTGGCTCGACCGGCTCGCCCCCAAGGCGTTGGTCGTCCTCGCGGTGGGCACCTGTGCCACCTACGGCGGCATCCACGCGATGGCCGGCAACCCGACGGGCGCCATGGGCGTACCGGACTACCTCGGCTGGGACTGGAAGTCCAAGGCCGGCATCCCGATCGTCTGCGTGCCGGGCTGCCCGATCCAGGGCGACAACCTCTCCGAGACGATCCTCTACCTGCTCTACCAGGCCACCGGCCAGGCGCCGATGATCCCGCTGGACGACGCGCTGCGGCCCACCTGGCTGTTCGGCGCCACCGTCCACGAGGGCTGCGACCGCGCTGGGTACTACGAGCAGGGCCAGTTCGCCACGGAGTACGGCTCGCCGCTGTGCCTGGTGAAACTGGGCTGCTGGGGGCCGGTCGTCAAGTGCAACGTGCCCAAGCGCGGCTGGATCAACGGGGTGGGTGGTTGCCCGAACGTGGGCGGCATCTGCATCGGCTGCACGATGCCCGGCTTCCCGGACAAGTTCATGCCGTTCATGGACGAGCCCCCGGGCAGCAAGATCTCCGCGGCGGCGAGCGGGGTCTACGGCGGAGTGATCCGCAAGCTCCGCACGATCACCCTCGCCACCGTCGACGAGGAACCGAAGTGGAGAAAGAAGGGCCGCGAGCTGGCCACCGGCTACAAGCCGCCGTGGTGATGACGCGGCACCACTCCCCAATCTTCGACGACGGCACCAGAAGGGGTCCGAAACCATGACGGCCACGCAGGAAAGAGGCGCCTCCAGCGGCGCCGACAAGACCAATCTTGTCGAGATGAACTGGGACCCGGTGACCCGCATCGTGGGGAGCCTGGGCATCTACACCAAGATCGACTTCGCCCAGAAGAAGGTCGCCGAGTGTTACGCGACCTCTTCGATCTTCCGCGGCTACAGCATCTTCATGAAGGGCAAGGACCCTCGGGACGCGCACTTCATCACGAGCCGGATCTGCGGGATCTGCGGCGACAACCACGCCACCTGCTCGGTCTACAACCAGAACATGGCCTACGGTGTGCGCCCGCCGCACATCGCCGAGTGGATCATCAACCTCGGTGAGGCCGCCGAGTACATGTTCGACCACAACATCTTCCAGGAGAACCTGGTCGGGGTGGACTACTGCGAGAAGATGATCTCGGAGACCAACCCCGGCGTCCTGGAACTGGCCAACCGCACCGAGTGCAACGGTGCCGCCGCCCATGGTTACAAGTACATCGGCGACATCATGCGCGCGCTCAATCCGTTCTCCGGTGAGTTCTACCGCGAGGCGCTCCAGGTCAGCCGGTACACGCGCGAGATGTTCTGCCTGATGGAGGGTCGCCACGTGCACCCCTCCACGCTCTACCCGGGCGGCGTCGGCACGGTCGCGTCGATCCAGCTGATCACCGACTACATGAGCCGCCTGATGCGGTACGTCGAGTTCATGAAGCGGGTCGTCCCGATGCACGACGACCTGTTCGACTTCATGTACCAGGCCCTTCCCGGCTACGAGATGGTCGGCTACCGCCGCACCCTCACCGCCTGCTGGGGAAGCCTGAACGACCCGGACTACTGCAACTTCGAGTACAAGGACATGACCGACTGGGGACGCAAGATGTTCGTCACCCCCGGTGTGGTCGTGGACGGCCGGCTGGTCACCACCGACCTGGTGGAGATCAACCTGGGCATCCGCATCCTGCTCGGCAGTTCGTACTACCAGAGCTGGGAAGACCAGGAAATGTTCGTCACGCGCGACCCCCTGGGCAACCCGGTGCACCGCGACCACCCGTGGAACCAGACCACGATCCCGGCCCCGCAGAAGCGGGACTTCGACGACAAGTACAGCTGGACGATGTCGCCGCGCTGGTTCGACGGCACCGACCACCTCGCCCTGGACACCGGCGGCGGCCCGCTCGCCCGACTCTGGCCGACGGCGCTCGCCGGCCTGGTGGACATCGGCTACGTGAAGTCGACCGGCCACAGCGTGCAGATCAACCTGCCGCGCACGGCCACCAAGCCCGAGGTCAGCTTCGAGTGGAAGATTCCCCAGTGGAGCAACGCGATCGAGCGTAACCGCGCCCGGACGTACTTCCAGGCCTACGCGGCGGGGTGCGCGCTGCACTTCGTCGACAAGGCTCTGGAGGAGGTCCGTGCCGGCCACACCAAGACGTGGGAGTCGTTCAAGGTGCCGGACGAGGCCGTGAGCGTCGGCTTCACCGAGGCCGTGCGCGGCGTGCTGTCGCACCACATGGTCATCCGCGACGGCAAGATCGCCAACTACCACCCCTACCCGCCGACGCCCTGGAACGGCAGCGTGCGCGACAAGTTCGGTACGCCCGGCCCCTACGAGGACGCGGTGCAGAACACGCCGATCTTCGAGGAGAACCCGCCGGACAACTTCAAGGGCATCGACATCATGCGGGCGGTGCGCAGCTTCGACCCGTGCCTGCCGTGTGGTGTGCACATGTATCTCGGCGACGGGAAGGTCGTCGACAAGATGCACTCTCCTTCCATGCTCAACCAGATCTGATCCACCGGGAGGCGAGAGGCAATCGTGATGGCTGAAGACGCGCGGAGCGTGGGCGAGAAGATCGAGGCGCTGCTGGACGACGTCGGTCAGACGGGTGACACCGTCGCGGCCGAGGCCAGCGCCGAACTCGCCCGGCTGCTGATGGAGTTCTACGGTGCCGGGCTGGCCCGGGTGGTGGACCTCCTGCGCGAAAGCGGCGATCACGGCGAGGAAGTGTTGATGAAGCTGGCTGGCGACGGTCTGGTCGCCAGCCAGCTCATCCTCCACGGGCTCCACCCGCAGGACACCGAGACCAGGGTGCTGGCCGCACTGGAGAAGGTGCGTCCCTTCCTCGGCTCGCACGCCGGCGGGGTGGAGTACCTGGGGATCGACGACGAGCTGGTCGTACACCTGCGGCTGCAGGGCAGCTGCGACGGCTGCCCGTCCTCGGCGTTGACCGTGAAGATGTCGATCGAGAAGCAGATCGGCAACGACGCCCCCGAGATCGCCCGGGTGGACGTCGAGAACGTCACCGAGGCCAAGCCCGCGGGCGGGCTCCTGCAGATCGGGTCCAAGCCGCCGCTCGAGCAGTGGAGCGAGCCGTGCCCGGTTCCGGCGGCACTGTGACCTCGACCTCCGGCGACACCTCGACCTCCAGCAGTGCGGTGACGTCGGGTGACGCCGTAACCTCGGGTGCCCCCGGCACGGCGGGAGCCGCCCCGATGGCGGGCGCCGCGGTGCCACCGGGTGCCGCACCGGGCGGCACGGGGAGCCCGAACGCGATCCTGCGCCGGCTGCTCACTCCGAAGCCCGCGCCGAAGATGGGCGAGCGCTGCGAGATGTGCGGCGAGATGCTCGCCGAGAAGCACGGGCACGTCGTGCACCTGGAGAACCGCGCGCTGATGTGCGCGTGCCGGCCGTGCTCGCTGCTGTTCACCAACAAGGGCGCCGGCAGCGGCCGGTACCGGATGGTGCCCGAGCGCGTCCTGCACGACCCGGACTTCGCGTTCACCGACGTGCAGTGGGGCGAGCTGCAGATCCCGGTGCGGATGGCCTTCTTCTTCAACAACTCCGACGCCGAACGGGTGGTGGCGTTCTACCCCAGCCCGGCCGGCGCCACCGAGAGCGAACTCTCGCTGGATTCGTGGGACTCCACGCTCGGCGCCAGCCCGATCGCCCGGGAGCTCGAACCCGACGTGGAGGCGCTGCTGATCTGGCGGATCGGCGACACCTACGACTGCCTGCTGGTGCCCATCGACTCGTGCTACCACCTGGTCGGCCTGGTGCGGCTGCACTGGAAGGGCTTCGACGGCGGCACCGAGGCGTGGGAACACATCGAGGCCTACTTCGCCACGCTCCGCGACCGCAGCGCACCGCTGCCGCCGCGGGCGGACGATCCGGCCCCCCCGGCCGGTCCAGCGGACGGTGGTTGAGATGTCCTCGGCGCTCTCGTTCTCCTGTACCGGAGCGCGACCCGAGCAGTACGCGTCCAGCCCCACGATGATCTTCGACCTCAAGATCAAGGAGAGTTCCGGCGTCCGGGTGCACACCGCGCTGCTCCGGGCCCAGCTCCGGATCGAGCCGCACCGCCGCCGGTACTCCGCCGAGGAGGCGGCGGGCGTCGACGACATCTTCGGCGAGGTGTCGCGGTGGGGCGAGACGCTCAAGCCGATGCAGCTGGCGATGGCCAACATCCAGACGCCGTCGTTCACCACCGAGATCGACGTTCCGCTGCCGGTCTCGTTCTCCTACGACATCGAGGTCGCGTCCAACAAGTACCTGCACTCGATGAAGGACGGCGAGATCCCGATCCTGATCCTGTTCAGCGGCTCGGTGTTCTACCAGACCGAGAACGGTGTGCAGATCGACCCGGTCGCCTGGCACGAGGAGGCGAACTTCCGCCTGCCGGTGGCCACCTGGCGGCAGATGATGGACCTGCACTTCCCTGGCCAGAGCTGGATCCAGATGCGCGTGGACACCGTCGACAAGCTCCGCCGGTACCGCGCCAAGGAAGCCGACCTGACCTGGGACCACACGATCGAGCGGCTGCTCAAGGCCGCGGGTGAGCCGACATGACCGCCGACGCCGACGTCACCCGCGCGGGCATGACCAGTGCCGAGGTGACCAGTGCCGACGGCGTCATGGCCGACCTCACCGCGGCATTGGACGAGGTCAACCAGATCGCCGACACGGTGCTGCTGGAGGGCTACCTGCTCTACCCGTACCGCGCGTCCGCCCAGAAGAACCAGCTGCGCTGGCAGTTCGGGGTGCTGGCGCCGCGGTCGTACGCCGAGCAGTCCAGCGAGAACTGGTACACCCGCACCGAGTGCCTGCTCGAACCCGGCGAGAACGCGGTCGTCCAGGTGCGGATGCGGTTTCTGCACCAGCAGAAGCGGGCCGTGGAGAAGGCCGTCGGGCCCGACGAGTTCGCGCACACCGACGAGCTGGCCGTCGACAACCGCCTGATGAGCGCCTGGGACGAGGGTGTGCCCGAGCAGGTGGACATCGCGGTGCCGCTGGCGTCGCTGCTCGCCGGCGAGCACGTCGAGCCGTTCGACCGGCCCGCCACCGAGACCGTCGAGCTGGTCACCGACACCGAAGGTGTGGTGCACGGCCGCCTGGTGCGGACGTGTTCGCCGGTCACCGGCGTCATCCGGATGTCGGCGTCCCCCGTCGACGGGCCGTACGGCGCGGTACGGGTGCGGGTCGTGGTCGAGAACACCACCGAGTACGCCCCGGCCGACGCCGACCCGCAGCAGCGCAGCCGGGACGCGGCCATCCCCGCCTCGCTGATCGCCGCGCACACGATCCTGGCCGTCTCGGCCGGCTCGTTCGTCTCCACGGTCGACCCGCCGGAGTGGGCCAGGGCCGCCAGCGCCGACAACGCGAACGAGAACACCTGGCCCGTGCTGGCCGGCCCCGAGGGCCGCAGCGACCTGATCCTGTCCTCGCCGATCATCCTGCCCGAGCATCCGCAGGTGGCGCCGGAGAGCCCGACCAACCTCTTCGACGGCTGCGAGATCGACGAGATCCTCAGCCTGCGGACGCTCACCCTGACCGACCGGGAGAAGGCCGAGGCCCGCGGCACGGATGCCCGGGCCGCCTCGATCATCGACGGCATCGACAACATGCCGCCGGAGGTGTTCGAACGGCTGCACGGCGCGATCCGGTACCTGGAGGGCACACCCGGCCAGCAGGCCGCCGCCGGCCCGACTGCCGCCGGCCCGCCGGCCACGTCGACCGGCGCCCAGGCGGCGAATCCGTTCGGCGACCCGTTCACCCAGCCGCTGCCCGGCATGCCGATGTACACCGCCGACGGCGAGGTGACCGCGCCGGTGCCGGGTGCGGTGCCGGCCGCCCGCGACCCGTTCGCCGACCCGCTGCTGCCCGGTGTGCCGACGTTCACGGAGGTCAACGACGCGCCGTGGTGGGATGAGGCCAAGGAGGCCGCGGTCTCGCCGGAGACCGACACGATCCTGGTCGGAGGCGTCGAGGTGGGCAGGGGCACCCGGGTGATCCTGCACCCGGGCGGTCGTACCGACGCCCAGGACATCTTCCTGATCGGACAGTCCGCCACCGTCGAGTCGGTCATCCACGACGTGGACGGCCAGATCCACCTCGCGGTCTCGATCGACGCCGACCCCGCCCGGGACATCCAGTCCTCGCACGGCCGGTTCCGGTACTTCCGCCCGGAAGAGGTCGAGGTGGCGCGATGACCGCCGGGACCCCCGGGACCCCCGACACCGGTGTGCGGACGCCGCCGAAGATCCTGGTCGCGGGCGTCGGCAACATCTTCTTCTCCGACGACGCGTTCGGTGTCGAGGTGGCCGGCAAGCTCGCCCGCGAAACGCTGCCCGCCGGCGTCCAGGTGCTCGACATCGGCATCCGCGGCGTCCACCTGGCCTACCAGCTGCTCGACGGCTACGACGTGCTGATCCTGGTCGACACCACTCAGCGCGGCGGCCCGCCGGGCACCCTGTACGTGATCGAGCCCGACATGGCCCGGACCGACAACCCGGACCCGGGGATCGAGCGCCCGCTGGTCGACGTCCACGGCATGGAGCCCGACACGGTCTTCGCCCTGCTCGGCTCGCTGCGGCGCGGCGTCGGCATGGAGGACAGCTCGGTCGGGCGGATCCTCGTGGTCGGCTGCGAGCCCTCGTGCATGGACGAGGGCATGGGACTCACACCGGAGGTGGAGGCAGCGGTCGACGGCGCGGTGCGGACCGTCGTCGATCTCGTGAAGGAATTGCAGACCGAGACAGGGAAAGGAGACTCCGATGCTGAAACGATTCGTGTTGGGCGCGCTGCTCGTGGGCGTGGCGACGGTAGTGGTGCAGTCGCTGCCGGACGTGGCGCGGTACCTCAAGATCCGGGAGATGTGACGGCCGAGGTCGGAGGCGCGCGATGACGCGCTTCACGGTGGTGCCGGAACGCTCGGTGCTGACCGCCGAGGCCCGTTCGAACGTGCACCCGATCCACGGCGAGGGCCGCGGGCTGACCGGCTACGTCGACGTCGACGTGGTCGACGGCCGGATCGACCCCGCGTCCAAGCCGACGGTCCACATCGAGCTGCAGACCGAGGACCTGAAGGCGGAGAACTCGCTCTATGACCGCGAGATCCAGAAGCGGATCAACGCGCGCAGGTACCCGACCATCCGTGGCGAGGTCCGCGAGGTGCGGGAGACCTCGCCGGGCCAGTACGACGTGGCCGGGGAGCTGTCCTTCAACGGCGCCACCCGGGCTGTGGACGGCACGGCCCGGGTGTCCGTGGTCGACGACCGGACGCTGCAGGTGGACGGCGATCTCACCGTCGACATCCGCGACTTCGGCCTCGAGCCGCCGAAGATCCTGATGCTCAAGGTGTTCCCCGACGTGGCGATTCACGTGAACCTCGTCGCCGAGCGCGAAGGCGGAGACTGAGCCTGAACCCAGTGAGTTCTGAGCGGGACGATGTACGTGGAAGGAAGTGGTCTTCAAATGGGCGCGCTGGCAGGTTTCCTGCTCGGCTACTGGCTGGGCACCAAGGCCGGTAAGCACGGCATCGAAGAGATGATCACGGCGGGCAAGCAGATCGCCAAGTCCGACGAATTCAAGTCCGCTGTTGCCGGTGCCACCCAGATGGCCGGCAGCATGCTCTCGGCCGGCGCCTCGATGGCGGCGGGCCGGCTCGGCGGCGGAGCGCACGAGGCACCGGCAGGGAACGGCCGCGCGAGCATGCGGGCCGTGTAAGTCTTGTTCTCGACGGTGGCGGCAGCGGCTGGAAAGTCGCTGCCGGCGCCGGGCCACCACGGGCCACACGGAGCACGCCGGAACCCGGCACCATGCTCGACCTGACGGAAAGGAGACCCCCTCATGTGCCTCGGGATTCCCGGCGAACTCGTCGAGCGGAGCTTGGAACACAAGGACCTCGCGATGGTGGACGTGGCGGGCGCCAAGCGGATGGTGAACATCGGCCTGCTGGAGGACGAGGAACTCAACGAAGGCGACTGGGTGCTGATCCACGTCGGATTCGCTCTCTCCAAGATCGACGAGAAAGAGGCGCAGCACGCCTTGAAGATGCTCGAAGGCATGGGCCAGGCCTACACCGACGAGCTGATCGCACTGGCCAAGTCCGACATCGTCTAGCACCAGACGTTCCAGTCAGTCCGTTGACGGCCCCACACAGCGAGGAGGTGGTCGGGAATGCGTTTCGTCGATGAGTTCCGCGACGCCGAGAAGGCGCGCGTGCTTTCACACCGGATTGCCGAGCTCTGCGAGCCGGGCCGGCACTACAAGTTCATGGAGGTGTGCGGCGGGCACACCCACACGATCTACAAGCACGGGCTCGAGGACTACCTGCCCGAGCAGGTGACGCTGGTGCACGGCCCCGGCTGCCCGGTGTGCGTGATCCCGATGGGCCGGGTGGACGACGCGATCGCCATCGCCGAGGAGCCGGACGTCATCATGACCTCGTTCGGCGACATGATGCGGGTGCCGGGCGGGCGCGGGTCGTTCTTCGACTCGATGGCCAACGGCGCCGACATCCGGATGGTGTACTCCCCGCTGGACGCCCTGAAGATCGCGCGGAACAACCCGAACAAGAAGGTCGTCTTCATGGCGATCGGGTTCGAGACCACCGCGCCGTCCACCGCGATGACCGTGATGCGGGCGAAGGCCGAGGGACTGGAGAACTTCTCGATCTTCTGCAACCACGTCACGATCATCCCGGCGATCAAGGCCATCCTCGACTCGCCCGACCTGCGGCTGGACGGCTTCCTCGGCCCTGGCCACGTGTCCACCGTGATCGGCTGCCGGCCGTACGAGTTCATCGCGCGCGACCACGGCAAGCCGCTGGTCACCGCCGGCTTCGAGCCGCTGGACATCCTGCAGTCGGTGTACATGCTGCTCATGCAGCTCAAGGAGGGCCGTTCCGAGGTCGAGAACCAGTACGCCCGGGTGGTGCCGTGGGACGGCAACCCCAAGGCGCTCGAGGTGATCGCCGAGGTGATGGAACTGCGGCCCTACTTCGAGTGGCGCGGGCTCGGCTTCATCTCCCACTCCGCGCTGCGGATGAACGACGCCCACGCGTCCTTCGACGCCGAGAAGATTTTCTCGGTGCCCGGGGTGCGGGTCGCCGACCCCAAGGCGTGCCAGTGCGGCGAGGTGCTCAAGGGCGTCCTCAAGCCGTGGGAGTGCAAGGTGTTCGGCACGGCGTGCACGCCCGAGACCCCGATCGGCACCTGCATGGTGTCCTCGGAGGGCGCGTGCGCCGCGTACTACAACTTCGGCCGCTTCAGCCGGGAGCGCGTCAAGGAGGCGACCCGCACGTGACGGATCGGGTCGCCCGGACGCCGGTGGATGTCGCGATCGAAAGGCGAGGGACCGTGAACCTCGAGCAGGAGCAGAAGGAGACCACCGCGGCCTGGGCCGAGGAGGCCGTGACCGAGTCCGAGCAGGACGAGGACGGGCCGCACCACCACATCGGGCAGGAGCACCGCACCCGCGAGCAGCAGGTGCTCGACCGGATCGACCGGGCCCGCCGGCGCAAGCCCCGGGTCAAGGAAGAACGCATCACGCTGTCGCACGGGGCGGGCGGTAAGGCCACTCACACCCTGATCGACGCGATCTTCCTGGAGGCGTTCCGCAACGAGCAGCTGGAGCAGATGGAGGACGGCGCGACGCTCAGCATCGGCGGTGCCAGGTTGGCTTTCACCACGGACTCCTACGTGGTCTCGCCGCTGTTCTTCCCCGGCGGCGACATCGGCGACCTGGCGGTGAACGGCACGGTCAACGACCTCGCCGTGTGCGGTGCCCGGCCGCTGTACCTGTCCTGCGGCTTCATCCTGGAGGAGGGGTTCGAGGTCGCGAAGCTGCGGCAGATCACCGACTCGATGGCGGCCGCGGCCAGGGCGGCCGGAGTGCAGATCGTCACCGGCGACACGAAGGTCGTGCAGCAGGGCAAGGGCGACGGCTGCTACATCAACACCGCCGGCGTCGGCCTGCTCGACCGGCCGACCCCGCTCAGTGCCGCGTCGGTCAAGCCGGGGGACAAGATCCTGGTGTCGGGTCCGATCGGCGACCACGGCATCACGATCCTGCTGGCCCGGGGCGAGCTGGACATCGTCGCCGACATCGAGTCCGACACCGCGCCGATGCACGAGCTGATCGCGGGGCTGCTCGACGCGGTGCCCGGTGTGCGGACGCTGCGCGACGCGACCCGGGGCGGCGTGGCCACCATCCTCAACGAGGTGGCGGTGGCGTCCCAGGTCGCGGTGGTGGTGGACGAGGCCGCCGTGCCGGTACGCGCCGAGGTCAACGGCGCCTGCGAACTGCTCGGCATCGACCCGCTCTACGTCGCCTGCGAGGGACGGCTGGTCGCGATCGTGGACGGCTCGATGGTCGACGACGCGCTGGCCGCGCTCAAGGCGCATCCGCTCGGCGAGGGAGCCGCGGTGATCGGCACGATCAAGGACGACCCGCCCGGGCTGGTGCTGCTCAAGACCACGTTCGGGGGCACCCGGATCGTCGACATGCTCGTCGGCGACCCGCTACCGCGGATCTGCTGAGAACCACGAACGGAGGTGTCCGATGTCCTCTACCGAGTTCTTGAGCACCTACCTCAACGACCACCTCGCCGGGTCATCCGCCGCGGTCGAGATGATCGAGAGAAGCTGTGGGCGCAACGCCGGCACCCCGACCGGGGACTTCCTGGCGGAGCTGCTGCGCGACGTCGAAGCCGACCGGGCCACGCTGCGGAGCCTGATGAAGCGGCTCGGCGTCGAGGAGAGCATGTTCAAGCAGTTCGCCGGCGCCGCGCTGGAGAAGGCGAGCCGGCTCAAGCTCGCCGAGCCGATCACCGGCAGCCCGCACCTGACCCGGCTGATGGAGCTGGAGACGGTCTTCCTCGGCGTCGAGGGCAAGCACGCGTTGTGGCGGACGCTCAAGGCGCTGTCGGACGACGATCCGCGGCTGGCCGAGACCGACCTGGAGGGCCTGATCGACCGGGCCGACCACCAGCTCGCCGGCATCGAGAAGCACCGGATCGAAGCCGCCGTCGCCGCTTTCACCGCCTGATCCACGGCGGCCGGACGATCAGATCTCCAGGGCGCCGGGCGGGGTGCCGTCGCGCCGGCCGAGCGCGGTCAGGGCGAGCACGCCGTGTCCTTCGAGGCGGGTGTGCCGGCCGACCCCGGTGGGGTCGACCGAGGCGCGTGCCGCAATGTGCGTGGCGTCGCATCCGTCCAGGGAGCCGTCCTCCGGACACACGGCATAGCCCGCCTCCGCGGAGTGTGGGGTCCGACCTGTTCTTCTTCGCTGTAGTAGCGGATGACCTCGCCGCGCTCCGCGATGCACCACTCGGTGAACGCCTGGCAGAGGCAGTACCAGTGGGCGGCGCCGAACCGGCGACTCAGCGCGGCGCAGCTGTCCTGGATCCGGTCGCCGTCGGAGTCCGCCGACGTTTCGTCGTCGGGGAGGTTCTCGAACACCAGCGTCCACCCGTCGAGCACCGGGCTGACGTACGTCCGGGAACCGGGCCAGGCGTCGAAGCGGAGGTGGTCGTGGAGCCAGGCGTGCGTGCCGAGCCGCATGGTCACGGGCATGGCGTCGGACAGGTCGAACGCGTCGAGCACGGCCGCCTGGTCGCCGGTGGGCAGGGCGTACCAGCCGCCGCACACCTGGGTCGGTGCGGGTACCTCGTGAGCCAGCTTGACCCGGATCAGCCGTTGGACCACCGCCTGGTCGTACGCGTCGAGCGCGTCCCAGCCGCCGACCTCTGCCAGCGCGGCGAGCACCTCGCGCCGGTGCGGTCCCGGCGTCCGCCGCACCCCACGGAGCACCGGGATGACACCCGGCCCCATCTGCTTCAGTGCCGATACGGCGCGTACCTGGACCTCGTCGTCGGGGTCGGTGAGCAGCGGGAGGAGCGCCGACGCGTAGGGCAGCGCATCCGCCTTCCAGCTCTGGAGGGCGCCCGCCGCCCTGTTCCGCACGTTCGCGCTGGGGTGCCCTAGCAGCGGCAGGTACCGGGCCCGGTCGGAGACCTGGAGGCCCTGGAGCGCGTTGCCCGCATGGACGACCACCGGCCACGAGTCGGTGTTCGCGATGAGGTCCACCAGGGGTTCGAACGCCGGTTCGCCGATGCGGTGCAGGACGGCCGTCCCGAACCACAACACGTCGTGCTCGGCGTGCTCGTCACCGATCACCGCCATCAGCGGTTCCACCGCCGCCTCACCGGCCTGCACCAGCGCGTCGCCCGCAGCCTGCCGCGCCGACGGCTCGGCGAGTTGCCGTACCAGGAAGTCGAGGTCCATGGCCGCGAAGAGTACCGCTGCAAACAGCTGGGCGAGGGCGTGGTCGGGGTCGTAGGATCTGCGGCATGACCTGGCGACATTGATCCAGAGCGAGAGGTCGCGGCGCGGCACGTTGCCGCGGACCACCGGGAGAGCCCGACCGTCCCGAGTCCGCCATCGTCCCCGTGGGAAGACCTCATGATCCTTTCTGTATTCCGTGTCCCGGACACGCGCATCAAGCGGCTGACAGCCACGATCTACGCCTACGCGTTCTTCGACGAGCTGATCCTGCTCTATCCGGTGTACACGCTGCTGCTCGCCGACAACGGGCTGTCCGTTGCCGAGATCTCGTCGCTGTTCATCCTCTGGTCGCTGACCTCGATCGTGCTGGAGGTCCCCTCCGGGGCGCTGGCCGATGCCGTCTCGCGGCGCCGGGTGCTGGCCGTCGCGCCGTTGCTCGCGGCGGTCGGATTCGCGATGTGGCCGGTCACGTCGTCGTACTGGGTGTTCGCACTGGGCTTCGTCCTCTGGGGAGTGCAGGGCGCGCTGCAGTCCGGTGCGTTCGAGGCGCTCGTGTACGAGGAGCTCGACCGGCTGGGAGCGGCCGACCGGTACGCCCGCATCATGGGCCGCAGCCGCGCGTGGGGTGTGGCGGCGGTGATCGTGGCTCTCACGGCCGGAGGTCCGGTGCTCGCCCTCGGCGGCTACGCCGCGGTGGGCGTGGCGAGCGTGCTCGCGTGCGTGGTCACGGCGGCTGTCGCGCTGGCGTTGCCCGAGCATCGTCGGCGGCGTTCGGCGGCGCTGGTCGGGTCGCCTTCGGCGGGGGAGCCGGTGGCGACGTCGGCTGGCGTCGGGCCGGCCGCTGCCGCGACCGGTGTCCTGCCGGTGACCGCACCTCCGGACGACGAGGTGGAGCTCGGGTACCTCGCCACGCTGCGGGCCGGCCTGGCCGAGGCACGCCACAGCCGCTCGGTGCGGTGGGCCCTGGTGGTGGTGCCCGCGGTGACCGCGATCTGGGGTTCGCTGGAGGAGTACGTGCCCCTGCTGGCCGTGGAGACCGGTGTGCCGAATCACCTGGCACCGTTCATGTTGCTGCTGGTCTGGGGCGGCGTGACGATCGGCGGCCTGCTGGCCGGGGTCGGGCAGCGGATGAACCCGACGACGCTGGCCGGCGCGCTGGCGCTCGGCGCGTTGGCGATGGCGGCCGGTGCGCTGAGTGGGGTGCCGGCCGGGTTCGTGCTGATCGCGGTGGCGTTCTGCGTGTTCCAGGTGGTCAGCGTCGTGGCCGACGCGCGGCTCCAGGAGCGGATCACCGGGCCGAGCCGGGCCACGGTGACCTCGCTGGCCGGGCTCGGCACCGAGCTGGCCGCGGTGGCTGTCTACGGCGCCTACGCGGCGGCGTCGGCGATGAGCCACAGTACGGTCTTCGCGCTGTTCGCCGGGGTGTACGTGGTGATCGCGGTCGGCCTCGCGGCCGGTGGCCGGGGTCCCCGCGTCGCGGGGGTGTGAACCCCTGGCCAGACCACCGGCCGGCTGGAATCCTTGCCTCGGTGCCGGGAGGTCGGCACGCGGGAACGGCCCGCGGGAGTACGGCCGCCCGGGTCGGAGAGGTGCGTTCGTGGAGTCTCCGTTGCAGGTCTTCGAACGGTTGCGCCCGCGCGGGCTGTACCGGGGCGTGGGTGCCGGTGCGCTGGTGGTGGACGTCGACCAGGACGGTCGGATCGACCGGGTCTGGCTGGCGCCCGACATCGTGCCGTACATGCAGGTCGAGGAGCTGGAAAGGGCCGTCGTCGAGGCACACGCGCAGGCCCGGGCGCAGGCGTTCGACGCCGCGCAGGAGGCGTGGACGATCGCGACGGACGGACACCGGGAGCGGGTGGAATGAGCGCCTACGACGAGTACGCGCTGCGACGGGAGGCGGCGATGCTCAGCCGGCAGCTGGCGGATCGGCTGGTCGCCGAACGGGTGCACGCCCAGGCGCCGGGCGGGGGCATACGGGTGACGTTGCGGCTGGACGGCGGCCTGGAGGAGGTGGGCATGGACCGGGAGATGCTGCGGGCACAGGGCGCCGAGCGGGTCGGGGAGTTGCTGACGGAGGCAATCCGGGCCGCGGAGGAGCAGATCGAGCCGCGCACCCGTGCCCTGATCGCCGGCTGCACGCTTCTCGACCAGTCGATCGGTCAGCTCGGCAGCTCCGGCGAGGACGCGGTGAGCGCGCCCGGGGGGTTCACGGTTCTCATCGACGCGCTGGTCGCCAGCAGCAAGAAGTTCGCCGACGAAGCCACGGAGCTGGCCACCCAGCAGTCGGCGGCGAACGGCCGGAACCTGAGTCGGGAGATCTTCAGCGATCCCGGCCACGCGCTCGCCGAGGCCTACCGGCAGGCGCAGCAGCACGTCACGGACCAGGTCGCTGATCTGCAGGCACGGGTGAAGGACACCGCGGAAGGACTCAAGACCGCCGCTGACCTGTACCGCCTCGACGACCAGACCGCCGCGGACATCGTCAGCAACAGCGTCTTCCGTGAGCGTTAACCATGGGTTCCGGGGTGCCAGGAGGGTTCGAAGTCATCGCGGGTTGGGCGTCGTTCTTCGGTATCGGCATGGACGACACCCGCCAACAGCTCGTCGGGATCATGAAAGGAGACCAGCCGACACTGCTCCAGGCCGACGGCGCGGAATGGGCAAAGATCTCGGCGGCGCTCGAACAGACCGGCACCGACCTGGAGAACGCGAAGAACGCACTCCAGCCTCCCGTGTGGGACGGCGAGGCGGCCAAGGCGTTCACCCGCAGGTGGTCGGCGCTCAACAGATCCCTCACGCCGTTGGTCCCTCTCGCGAGCAAGCTCGCCACCACCCTGCCCCCCGCCGCCGAGGCCATCGGGAAAATCAAGGACTCCGTCACCACCCGCACCACCCTGACCGAGGCGATCCTCAACGCACTCGAACTGGCCAGCGGCGGCCTCCGGGTGCTCCCGACGACCTTGGTCGTGGGAGCCCAGGTGGTGACGAGGTACCGGACCGACACGGCGCTGGACTGGCTCGCCCTCGAATCGAGCCTCAGCGGGCTGGCCGACCAGATCTACGCCTCGGGCGGGCCGCGCCAGGCCGCCACCAGGGCCGCCCAGGTTCCCGGCGGGTGGCCGCCGCCGGCGGTCACCGGGCAGGACCTGGACCACGTCACGAAAGGCACGTTCAACGCGGACGGCGTGCCTGTCGGCTGGCATCACCGGCAGGACGGCGTGGACCCGCCGGGTCGCCGTCCCGGCGTCCTGGTCACCCCGCCGGACGCCGACGGCGTCTACACCGCTCGTGGCCTGGAGTTCGAGCGGCCCGACGGAACCTGGGCAGTGAAGAAGTACGACACGACGTTCTTCCCCGACAGTTGGTCGGAGCCGCAGGTGAAGGCGGCGGTGCAGGAGGCGTGGAACGATCCCTCCGGAACCCGGAACTCCTCGGGCCGGGCCTGGACCGGCCAGGGCGGGGGCATCCAGATCAGCGGTTACTACGATCCGACGACGGGCGAGTTCCGCACCGCGTTCCCGTCCTGAGACCAGGGAGAGTCGTCGTGGAGTTCACGTGGAGGCCGAACCGGGACGTCGCCATCGACGGCGCCCCGGACGATGCCGTGCTCACCTCCTTCCTCTGGGGTGACGTGGGGCGGACGCCGTCGTCGGTCGAGTACGTGATGCGGACGATCGAGGAACAGCGCGACGACCCCGACGACGACGAATGGATGACGGGCAACGGCTACTCGCTCAGAGTCCGGGACGGCGACGTCCTGATCCGGAGCAACTTCGACCAGTTCCCCGAGACGACCTATCCGGTCGAGCGGGTGCTCGGCGCGCTGCGGGAGTTCCGGGACTGGCTGCGCGACAACCCGCGGCCGCCGGTGGACACGGCGTCAGGAGGGTGAGGCCGGGCCGGCGGCTGCCCGGTCGCGGGCTCCGGCGACGGCGGCCTGGCCGAGGCTGATGCCGCCGTCGTTGGGCGGCACCCGGGAGTGGACGAGCACCCGGAAGCCCCGTGCGGTGAGCAGGGTGGCCAGGCGTTCGAGCAGGGTCAGGTTCTGGAACACGCCGCCGGACAGCGCGACCGTGGCCAGGCCGGTGTCGGCGCGGACGGCGTCCACCGCGTCGGCCAGTACGGCGGCGAACCCGTTGTGGAACCGGGCTGCGACGATTCCCACGGCCACGCCGGCCGAGACGTCGTCGACCACCGCCCGGATCAGGTCGCTGCCCAGGATCACCCCGGCGTCGGAGACCCGGGCCGGGTAGCCGCCCCGTTCGTCCGGGTCGACGCGCTGCTCGAATTCGATGGCCGCCTGGCCCTCGTAGTGCACGGCGTCCCGGATGCCGGCGAGCGCGGCCACCGCGTCGAACAGCCGGCCCGCACTGGTCGTCACCGGGGCGCTCGTCCCGGTGCGGGCCAGGCTGGTGACCAGCGGCCACTGGCCGGAGTGGCGCGCCGCCACGGCCAGGCCGGCCGGGACCTCTTCGCCGTACGCGTGGAACAGGTGCGACGCGGCCATCCGCCACGGCTCGCGGATCGCGCTGGCGCCGCCGGGCAGCCGCACCGGTTCGAGATGGGCGACCCGTTCGTAGCCGGCCAGGTCGGCCACCAGGATCTCGCCGCCCCAGAGCGTGCCGTCGTCGCCGTAGCCCGTGCCGTCGCAGGCGACCCCGATCACCGGCCCTGCCTCGCCGTTGTCGGCCAGGCAGGAGGCGATGTGCGCGTGGTGGTGCTGGACGCCGACCAGATCGACGCCTGCCGCGCCGGCGCCGTCCGCGGCGTGATCGCCGTACGTGTCCAGGGCGTACTTGGTGGACAGGTACTCCGGGTGCAGGTCGTAGGCGACCACCTCGGGGGTCACGTCGAACAGCCGCTGGAAGTGCTCGATGCCGGTGGTGAACGAACGCAGCGTCTCGAAGTTCTCCAGGTCGCCGATGTGGTGGGACAGGAACGCGCGTTCGCCCTTGGCCAGGCAGAAGGTGTTCTTCAGCTCGGCACCGCAGGCCAGCACCGGCCGCGGGAAGCGCCACGGCAGCCGCAGCGGGGCGGGCGCGTAGCCGCGGGACCTGCGCACCGGCAGCTCGCGCCCGTCGACCACCCGCACCACGGAGTCGTCCGTGCGCATGTGGATGGGCCGGTCGTGCACGAGGAAGCCGTCCGCGATCGGCACCAGCCGTTCCAGCGCGTCGGCGTCGAGGTAGGCGATGGGTTCGTCCGAGACGTTGCCGCTGGTCAGCACGAACGGCCCGGGCAGTGCCGCGGCGAGCAGATGGTGCAGCGGCGTGTAGGGCAGCATCACGCCGAGGAACCGGTTGGCGACCGTGACGCTCGGCGCCGGGCCGGCGTCGTCGCGGCGGCGGAGCAGCACGATGGGCCGGCGGCGCGAGGCGAGCACCCGTACCTCGGCCGGCGTCACCTCGCACCACGCGCGGACGGCCGCCAGGTCCCGGGCCATCACGGCGAACGGCTTGTCCTCGCGGTGCTTGCGCGCCCGCAGCGTGGCCACCGCATGCTCCGAGGCCGCGTCCACCGCGAGGTGGTACCCGCCCAGCCCCTTGACGGCCAGCACTCTGCCGGCCGCCAGCCAGGACGCGGCCACCGCGACGGGGTCGCCGTCCACGGCCCGCCCGGAGGCGTCGAGGAACCGCAGCGTCGGCCCGCAGGCCGGACAGCACACCGGCTGGGCGTGGAACCGCCGGTCGCCCGGGTCGTGGTACTCGGCCGCGCACTCCGCGCACATCGCGAAGCCGGACATCGTGGTCGCCGCCCGGTCGTAGGGCACCGACTGGACGATCGTGAACCGCGGGCCGCAGTTCGTGCAGTTGGTGAACGGGTAGGCGTACCGGCGGTCGTCCGGGTCGGCGATCTCGGCCAGGCAGTCGTCGCAGGTCGCGGTGTCGGCCGAGACCAGGGCGTCCCGCGGCCCGGCGGACGAGCTGGTGACGATGACGAAGTCACGGTCGCCGTTGGGAACGGCCGGCGCGGCGACGACCCGTTCGACCGAGGCGAGCACCGGCGGGCGCAGCCGCAGCGCCGCGACGAACGCGTCGAGGGCCGTCGGGTCGCCCTCGGCCTCGATGAACACCCCGGCCTCGTCGTTGCCGACGAAGCCGCCGAGCCCGTACTCGCCGGCCAGGGCGTGGACGAACGGCCGGAAGCCCACGCCCTGCACGATGCCCTCGACCCGGATCCGGGAGCGCACCCGCGCGTCGGTCACGCGGTCATGCCTAGGCGCCGAGGGCCTGCTGGGTGAGCTCCCACAGCACGTCGTACGTGGTGGCCTGCGTCTCCTGGATGCGGTGCACCGACACCGACGGCACCGAGAAGAGGTAGTCGATCGTGCCGGCCTCGGCCATCTTGCCGCCGTCGTAGCCGGCGAAGCCCACCGTGACCATGCCGATCCGCTGGGCCTCCTCGAAGGCGCGGAGCACGTTGGCCGAACCGCCGCTGGTGGACAGGCCGACCGCGATGTCGCCCGGCTTGGCCTTCGCGGCGAGCGGACGGGCGAAGATCACCTCGAAGCCGACGTCGTTGGAGAGTGCGGTGAGCACCGCGACGTCGGTGGTCAGCGCCGCGGCCGGCAGCGGACGGGCACCGGGGCCGGGGTTGAGGAAGAGCTGGGCCAGCGCCTCGGCGTCCGTGCTGCTGCCGCCGTTGCCGAACGTGTAGAGCCACCCGCCCGCGGCGAACGACTCGGCCATGGCCGTCGCGCACGCGGCGAGCTGCCCGCCGTACCTCTCCACCATCTTCTCGCGCACGGCGACGATCTCCGCCGCCTTCTCGGTGGTGGAGCGCTGGACCTCCGCCAGCACGGCGTCGAGGTCGGACGCACCGGAATACAGGAACGGGTAGAGCGACTCGACACCCCCGCCACGACCCCCGCGACCACGGGGTGCGGGTTCGGTCATGCAGGAGCCTCTTCGGGCCGGATCACGGCGATCGCCTCCTTGGCGTGCACCAAGACTACGTCGCCGACGACGGCGTCCACCAGCGCGACGCTGACCTCGTCGGTGCCCTCGCCGGTGTCGACCAGCGCGAGTCCGAACTCCTTCAGCTCGGTGATCGTCACGGCCACGGCCTCGTCCGAGCAGGTGATGCAGTGGTCGCCGTAGCACTCGGCCGGACCGGGCGGGCTCACCGCCACCATGGGCGCCGGCCCGCCGGTGAACCCTTCGGGGCGCGGCCCGATCGTCACGTCGTCGCTCATCGGCCCGCCCCGCTTCGCTCGCTCATCGGATGACCCCCGGGTCGAGTACGCCCGGTTGTTCGAAGAAGACGTGCACCAGCTCCCAGAGCAGGTGGTAGGTGGTCACGTGGATTTCCTTGACCACCCGCGGGTCGTCGGAACGGGCGACGAAGGCGTGGCCGGCCAGGTTGTCACGGGCGATGGCGCCGCCGTCCCCGCCGGTCAGCGCGACCGTCAGCAGACCCCGCTCGCGGGCCACCTCCAGCGCGCGGGCCACGTTGCGGCAGTTCCCGTCCGGCGAGATGCCCAGCGCGATGTCGTCCGGGTGGCCCATCAGCGCCAGCTGCGTCGCGAAGGTCTCGTCCATCCCGGCCGACGCGGCGATGCCGGTGGCGGTCGAGGCGTCGTTGGCCAGCGAGATCGCCGGCAGGGCGCGCTTGCCGACGATGACCGGGTGGACGAACTCCACCACCACGTGCTGGGCGTCCGTCGCGCAGCCGCCGTTGCCGAAGGTGACGAGCTTGCCGCCGCGGTGGAAGCGCAGCGCGATGTCGTAGCAGGCGCGGCCGACCCGTTCGGCGTCGGCGGCCAGCGCGTTGCCGGGAGCGATCCGGCGGGCGAACGCCTCCGCGGCGCGCGCCGCCGTCACCTCGACCGTCATGCCTGTTCGCGCTCCTCCAGCTCTGGTTCGGCCACATCGGCACCGGACACGCCCGCGTACCGCTTGAGGAAGTCCTCGATCATGTCGCGGGTGGCCTCCAGGGCGCAGGCCCGGCCTTTCAGGCTCTCCAGGCCCCGCGCGGTGAGGTGGTACGTCCGCCGTGCCGGCCCGGCGGTGGACATCCGCCACGACGACACGACGAGCCCCTGGTGCTCCAGTGCCCGCAGGGCGCGGTACACCCCACCGGCGTCGATCTCGGATCCGGCGAAGGCGCGGAGTCGGTCGACGAGGTCATAGCCGTGGTCCGGCCGCTCGTAGATGAGCAGCAGGAGACACGGCTTGAGAAAATCTCGTGGCTCGTACTCGAGCATCGACACGCCTTTGTGTGGACGCGACAGGGGGAGATCCATTCGATCCTCGCACCCGGACCTACCCCAGACAAGGCCGTACACGGCCCGTCGCTCCGCCACATTCGTCCTGGATGCGACATAGCCGACCAGTCGATCCCGACGTCGCACGTTCGTCCTCGCCGCCGCGCACCAGCACCCTCAGCGGTCTCGGGAGTTCATCCGACAGCACGTGCCCGGCGAGAATGCCGGGCGCTCGCCGGGGCCTTTCGGCGGACCCGGCCGGCTCTCCTATCGTCGGGGAATGCTGCGTCCGGAGTATCCGATCGAGACCGCCAGGCTGCTCCTCCGACCGTTCGCCGGCCGTGACCTCGACGACCTCTACGACTACCAGTCGCGGCCGGACGTGGTGCGGTACCTCTACTGGCAGCAGCGCGACCGGGGCCAGGTGGCCGAGGCGCTCGTCCAGAAGATCGGGCAGGCCACGATCGAGAATCCCGGCGACAGTCTCGTCCTGGCCGTGGTGCGGCCCGAGATGGGCCGGGTCGTCGGCGAGGTCAACCTGCACTGCCGCAGCCGCGACCACCGACAGGGTGAGTTCGGGTTCGTCCTCCACCCGGACCACCACGGCCGGGGCTTCGCGACCGAGGCGGCGCGGGCGGTGCTCGACCTGGGGTTCGGTCCGTTGGGACTGCACCGGATCGAGGGCCGCTGCGACGTCCGCAACACCCCGTCGACCCGGGTGATGGAGCGGCTCGGCATGCGCCGGGAGGCGCACTTCGTGCACAACGAGATGTTCAAGGGCGAGTGGGGCGACGAGTACGTCTACGCGCTGCTCGACCACGAGTGGACGGCGGGCGCCTGACGGTTGCGGTGGCCGACCGTTGCGGCTGGCGGCTGCACGGCTGACGGTGGCGCGGCCGTCCGGCTCAGTCGCTGCAATTGCTCCGGCGGGAGACGTAGCTGGGCGCGCTCAGCGTGTCCCGGCCCTGCCCGTCGGCGGCCCGGCCGCCGTACCCGATCGACTGGTCGTACGGCAGTCCGCCGATGACGACGTGGTAGCGCCCGCCGCCGTCGTCGGTCGCGATCTGCTCGGCGGTGCTCCCGTCCTGGAACCACCACCGCGCCCACACCCTGGCCGGCGTGCCCCCGCCGACGTTGATGTAGATGACCGCCGTCCAGCCCGGCGGACAGCCCTGGGTGGTGTCGGCGAGCGAGGACGTCACGGTGAGCCCGGGTACCGGCCGACCCGGTGGCTTGGGCGGCCGGGGTCGTCCGGTGACCGTCGCGTGGGTGGGCGTGGGGCGGACGGAGGCGCTCGCGGACGGCGTGGGGGTGCCCGACGCGACGCCGAGCCCCGACCCCGGGGACTGTGCGGTGGCGCTGGCCGGGGTCGTGCCCGTGTCGACGGTGGGGTTGCCGAGGGCGGGCACCGTCAACAGGGGGTCGGCGGCGAAGAGGGTGGGGATGGCGACGACTCCGGCCACGGCGAACAGCACCAGGGCGACCGTCGCGGCGACCACCCAGCGATGCCGCCTCCGGCTGGCGGGAAGCCGGGGGCCGATCACCCCGGAGTGCCGGCCCTCGGGGGCATCGGCCCGCACCGGCACTGGGCCGTCCGCCGCCGTGGCCGGCTGCACGCCGTCCGACGGCCACGGCACCGGCTGCGCCGCGACGCCGGCCGCGACGCCGGCTGGTAGGGGGTCGTCGGTGGACCCGGGCTGCGGGCCGCGGGCCGGGTCGGCTTCGGCCGCCAGCAGCGGGAGTGCCGCGTACCGGGTCACCGGGCCGACCTCGGCGGCCGGGTCGGGGTCGTCCGGCCAGTCCACGGCTGCGAACGCCGCGACCAGGGCGACCGTGGCCTCGGCCAGCTGGCTGGTGACGGCGGCACTGTTGACGTCGAGCACGTAGCCGATCTCGGGCTCGGTCAGCCGGTGCCGGAGCGAGAGGTCGAGCAGTTCGCGGTGGAACGGGCTGAGGCGGGACGCGGCCGTCCGCACCCGCCCCTCGCGGTGTCGCGTGTCGGGGTCGTCGGGCAACTCCGGTGCGTGGACGGGCGGCTTCCACGGACCCGACGGCCGGCGTCGCACCACCTCGTTGCGGGCCAGCGCGAACAGCCAGGGCCGCACCGCCTCGTCGGTCATCCGGCTGTCCGGCTCGGCCCGTCCGGCGATGGCCAGGGCATCCGCGAGCGCGGCGGCGGTCTCGTCCGGCTCGCCGAGCAGGCTCAGGCAGTAGCCGTACAGCGCGGGGGTGTGGGCAGCGATCAGGTGGGCCAGGTCGTCCTCGGACCTGCCCGTGCCGTCGGCGCCTAACTCGTCCACTGCGAGGGAACCTAGCAACGAAGGGTCTGTGACTCCAGCGACCCGGGAGATGTCCCGGGACTCAGCAGGGGCTGGAGCGGGAGACCGAGGCCGAGGAGCTGGAGACGGTCAGTCCCCGCACGGTCGCCCGGGCGTTGAAGCTCACCGCCTGGCCGTACGGCAGTCCGCTGATGTTGACGTGGTAGCGGCCGCCGCCGTCGCTGGTCGCGCCCCGTTCCCCGCCGCCGCCGGCGAACGACCAGCGGCCGACCACCGAGGAGGGAGTGCCGCCGGTGACGGTGATGAAGATGGTCGCCGTCCAGGTCGGGCACCCGCTGGAGGTGTCGGTCAGGGACGAGCTGATCGTGATCCGGCCGGGCTGCGGGGCGGGCCGGGGCGGCCGGGGCCGCGTCGTCGGCGGGCCGACGGACTGGCGGAGCGGGCGTACCGACCGGGTGGGGGAGGGACGGGCCGACGGGGAGGTCGGCGCGACCGCCGGTGCCGACGGCGACTCTTCGACCAGCGGCGGGCCCGTGTCCACCTCGAAGGTCGGCGCGGCCGACTCCGGGAGTGTGAGTGCGGAGGACGACGGGGACAGGCGGGGGAGCGCGATCACCCCGGCCAGGGCGATCAGCAGCAGGAGCACCGCGGCTCCGGCGAGCCACCGGTGCTGGTGGTTCGGCGGGAGCGACGGCCGGCGGCGGGTGCCGGACGGCCGGCGGTAGGCCGCGTACTGCGCCACGCGGTCGCGAGTCGAGCCGGCGGCTGTCGGCTGGTGTGTGGGCGACGAGGCGTACACGGGCGTCGAGGCGGTTGAAGGCGTCGCTCCAGCGGCGGGCGCCGCGTCGTACGAGGGCGCCGCGTCGTACGGGTCGTACGCGGCCGCCGTCGGCGTTGCCCAGCCGGACGGAAGTGCCTCGTCCCAGGGCAACGTCCCGCCCGCCGGGGTGGCCACCGGCGGCGGGTCGACCGGCGGTGCCGTCCAGGGGGAGTCCAGCGCGTCGGGCGGGGTGGCGGCCCACGGGGCGGGGTCGTCGGCCGGTGCGGTCCACGGGGAGTCCGGCCCGTCCGGTGCCCAGCCGGGCGGGTACTCCGGCTCCGGCGGGAAGGCCGCCGGCGACAGGGGGCCCGCCGTCGCGCCGAACGCCGCACCGTGGCCGGCGAACCCCGGGTCGGCCAATGACAGGGCCTTGTACTGCGTCACGGCGCCGACCTCGGACGTCGAGTCGGGCAGCCCCGCGAGTTCCGCATAGGCGCCGAGCAGTTCGCCGACCGCGTGCGCCATGTGGATCTTGACCGCCGTGCCGGTGATGTCGAGCACGGCGCCGATCTCGGCTTCGCTCAGGTGGTGGCGCAGCGAGAGGTCGAGCAGCTCGCGGTGGAACGGGCTGAGCCGGGCCGCGGCCAACCGCGCCCGGCCCTCCTGCAGCCGCACCGCCGGATCGGAGGAGAGCTCGAGTCCGTGGACCGGCGGGCGCCAGGGCCCGTCCGGCCGGCGCCGCACCGCCTCGCTGCGGACCAGCGCGAACAGCCAGGGCCGCACGGCCTCGTCCGAGCGGCCGTCCCGCTCGGTCCGGCCGGCGATGCGCAGCGCGTCCCGCACCGCGTCCGCGGCCTCGTCCGGCGCACCGAGCAGGCTCAGGCAGTAGTCGTACAGCCCAGTGCTCTGAGCAGCGAAAACGAGGGCAGGGTCACGCTCGAACCCGCCGGTGCCGTCGGTGCCTGACTCGTTCATTACCGCGAACGCTAGCAACGAACGGAAGGGGGGCTCCAGTGGCCTCCACAGATGTGACCGACGAGGGCGAAAAGCCCAAGTTATCCACAGGCTCGGCGGACGACCACGCCGGTGGGGCTGTACGTTGCCCTGCCCTGCGCATTCACCGCCCGGCCGTCGTACCGGATCTCGTGGTCGTAGGGCAGGCCGTTCACCTGCACGTGGTAGCGGCCGCCGCCGTCGGCGATCGCCTCCTTCTCCCAGGTCAGTCCGCTGAGCCGGACGCGGGCGATCACGTGGTCCGGCGTGGGCCCGGTCACGGTGACGTGGATGATCGCCGACCACGAATCCGGGCAACCCTGGGTGATGTCGGTCAGGGAGGACTTCACGGTTGTCTTCGGGGCTGGTGGCGCAACGGGTCGGGCCGGCCCGGAGGGGCCCGGTCGGGCCGGCGCCGGCTGGTCGGGCCGGGGCCGGCCGGATTCCCCTCCCGGTTCCGGCGAGCCGAGCCGGCCGGGGCCGGGCATGCCCGCCGTGACGGGCCGGGGGCCTGGTGCCGCGGCAGTCGGAGCGGGAGTGGACGCGGCGGTGGGGCCAGTGGCGGCCGGCGTGGAGTGGACGGTGGGTGCGGCGGCCGGGCGTGACGCGTCCGCCGCGAAGAGATGGGTGACCCCGACGACCCACCCCGTGCCGAGAAGCGCGAGAAGCACCACGACGGCACCGACCCGACGGTGTCTGTGCCGGTGTCGCGGCCGGTGCGCTGGCCGGCGCCCCTGCTGGTCTTCCCGCGTGCGATCCGGTTCGTGTCCCGGCTGCTCGGCGAACAGGGTGGCGAGCGGGACGCCGGTGGGCGGGGCGTCGGTCGGCGCCGGAGGCTGCGGGACCGGTGGCTGCGGGACCGGTGGCTGCGGGATCGGTGGGGAGGAGACCGGCCGTTGGACGGGCGGCGACGAGACCGGCAGCCGCACCGTCGGCACGCCGACCGCGGGCGCTGGTTCCCACCGGGCCGGCGGGGGAGAGATCGGCACCGAGACGGTTGGCGCGACGTCCACCGCGGAAGCGGTTTCCCACCAGGCCGGCGGGGGAGAGATCGGTGCGGCGGCTGTCCGTCGTGCGCGGTCCGGTGACTCGTCGGCATCGCAGGAAGCCTCCGGCGTCAGGTCACCGGGGACAGGCAGCGCTTCCGGCAGGTCGACCAGCGGCGGGCGGCGCCGGCTGAGCTGAGCGGCGACCGCGCCGAGGGCCGGATGCGACGACTCGTCCCGGACCGCACCGCCACCCTCCGCGGGCTGGTCGAGCAGCCGCGCGCAGCGGCCGTACCATCCGACGCTACGCGGATCAACCGGACGGATCGGGCCAGTAAGGGACCCACCCGCACCATCCGTCCTCAACCCGTCCATTGCGGTAGGACGCTAACGACGAGCCCGCCGCGGACTCCAGGAATCCAGGGAGTCTTAAGCCGCCGGACCGGGAGTCTTAAGCCTTGGAGCCGCGAACACGTGGGCGCGGCGCGCGGCAGCGATTGGCGGTGTGGTGCTTCCGGGCCGCCTCCGGCCGGGTAGCTGCGGGCGTCGGGTCACAGCGGACCGCATGGGTCACGGCGGGCCATGACTCCGGTGGGGCTTGCCGTCGCTTTCCCCCGCGCGTCGACCGCCCTGGCGTTGTACCAGACCTGCTCGCGGTACGGCAGGGCTCCGGTGTCGACGTGGTAGCCGCCTCCGCCGTCGGACGTCGCCACCTGCTCCACGTTGGCGCCGTTGGCGAACCACCAGCGGACGACCACGCGGTCGGGCGTGGGACCCGTGACCGTGACCGCGATCCTCGCCGTCCAATGGCCCGGGCATCCGCGGCTCGTGTCGGTCATCACCGCGGTCACCTTCGGACCTGCCGGGGTGGCGGGCCGGGGCCGCGTGGCCGGGCCGGTCGTGGACGGGCCGCCGTTCTGGTCCGGCGACGCCGACGGGGAGCCCGAGCCCAGGCCCGAGCCCGGGGACGTCTCCGGGGTGCCCTCGGTCGACCCCGGGTCGAGCGGGGAGCCGGTGTTCGGGTCGGCAGCGGGCTGACCGGCCGCGGTGTCGGTCGGTGTGGCGGACGTACCGGAGAGCAGGCGGGGGATGCCGACGATCCCCGCCACGCCGAGCAGCATGACGAGGACGACCGCGGCGGCGACCCACAGGGCGCGCTGCCCCTGGTTGCGCGGCGCCGGGGGCACCGAGGGGGGCGGATAGCCCGTCGTCGGGTTGTAGCCCGCCGCAGTGGGAGCTGGGCCCGGGTCGGGTGGTCCCACCAGGGGCGGATACCCGGCTGGCGAGACGGGCGGGGGCGCGGAGACCGGCTCGGACCAGGCCGCGGCGAAGATCTCCGTCGGTGCCGACAGGTCGATGCGTTCGGTCGGCGCGGACAGGTCCGGCCCCGGCCACGGGGCGGCGGCGGGGGCGACGGACGCCGGGTCCTGCGCCGGGAACGGGTGGTGCGCTGACGTGGGTTCCTCGAACGTGGGCTGCGCGAACGACGGTTCGCCGGGCACCGAGGCGGCCGAGGTCAGCTGCCAACCAGACCGCCCGTCGGACGCTTCCACCAGCGGGAGTGCGGCGAACTGCGCCGCGGCGCCTACGGCCGCGGCCGGATCGGGGTCGCCGGGACCCTCGACCGCCGCGTACGCGGCGTCGAGTTGAGCCGTTGCCTCGGCCAGCTGGGCGGTCAGCGCGGCGCTGTCGACGCCGAGCACGTAGCCCATCTCGGCCTCGGTGAGGCGGTGCCGGAGGGAGAGGTCGAGCAGCTCGCGGTGGTAACGGCCGAGGCGGGCGGACGCCAGCCGGATGGGCCCTTCACGTCGCAGGGCCATCGGGTCGGCCGGCAGTGCCGCGGTGGCGTCGGACGGCGCGGCGGGACCGTCGGGCCGGCGTCGCGCCGTCTCGTGCCGGGCCAGGGCGAACAGCCACGGGCGGATCATGCTGTCGGTCAGCCGGCTGTCTGGTTTCACCCGCCCGGCCGCGAGCAGCGCGTCCCGGACGGCGTCGGCCGCCTCCCGCGGCTGGCCGAGCAGGCTCAGGCAGTAGTCGTAGAGGCCTGTGCTGTGTGCGGCCAGCGGACGGGTTGCCTCGTCGCCGAGCCCGTCCGCGCCATCCATCCCTAACCGGTCCATTGCGACGCAACGCTAGCAATGCACGGCAACCCACCCGACAGCGCCCGCCACGGTCAGCCGCCGGACGGGCCGGGACAGCGGCCGGTGCTCGGCAGAGTCGTGGTCCGACCAGACCGGCAGGGGGCGATGTGTTCGAAGCCGATCGAGCCGTTCTGTCGCCGGCCATCGCGCAGGAGTCGTCGCGGCGGACGCGAATCAGGGTCTGGCGTCGAGCTGGTGGCGTAGCTCGGCGATCTCCTGGCGGGCGAGCGCCAACTCGTCCTCCAGGACGAGGACCCGGTAGGCGGCCGCAGCGGGAAGCCCTTCGTCGAGCAGCGTGCGGATCCGCAACGCGATCTCCAGCTGCCGGCGGGAGTAGCGGCGGTGGCCGCCGGCGGAGCGGTGTGGCGAGAGCACCGCGGCGGCGTCCAGGCTACGGAGGAACGCGGGCTGGACGTCGAGCAGCTCCGCGGCCTGGCCCATCGTCAGGGCCGGGTAGTCGGCGTTGTCGAGGTTGCCCAGGCGGTCAAGCGACATTCCCTGCCCTCTCATGTTCGGTGGCTCCGCCGGCAGGCGACGCTGCCGGCGGAGCCACCGCAGGTCATGACCAGGTCAGGCTTCGATCTGGCGGGCGCCGCCGTCGTTGGCTGTTACGGCGATCTTGCGTGGCTTGGCCTGCTCGGCCACCGGGATGCGCAGCGTCAGCACGCCGGCGTCGTAGGACGCGTCGACCCGGTCGGTGTCGAGGGTGTCGCCGAGGAACAGCTGCCGGGTGAAGACGCCGCGCGGCCGTTCGGCCACCTGCAGTTCCACCTGGTCGCCGACCGGGCCCCGGCGTTCGGCCTTCACTGTCAGCACGTTGCGTTCGACGTCGAGGTCGATCGAGGACGGGTCGACGCCGGGCAGGTCGAAGTGGACGACGAAGGACTCGCCGTCGCGGTAGGCGTCCATCGGCATCACGGCCGGACGCGCCGTCGTGCCGTTACCTCCGAAGAGCTGCTGGGTGAGCCGGTCCATCTCTCGGAACGGGTCGGTTCGCATCAGCATCGCTGGTCTCCTCTCACTCGTGACGCGTGACCTCTTGGCACCGGCTGTGCCAATAACTGTGACGATAACTAGAGGTTCTATATCTCGCAAGAGGTAAGAATCCTGTCGGTCGGTCAACACCACCATGCGGAGCGTCGGGCCGAACACGCGAACAGCCGGTACACCCGCAGGGGTGTACCGGCTGTTCTTCGACTACGGCCGGGTGTCCGGGTCCAGCCGCAGCACGCCTGGGGTCAGGTCCGCGGCGAGTCCGGCGCTTCGTGGACACCGCCGAGGCCGGTGCCGTCGGTGTCGCCACCCGCTCCGTTCACCTCGCCGCGCCACGCGCCGGTCTCCTGACCGGTCGACTCGATGAAGTCCCGGAAGCGCTCCAGGTCGCCCTGTACCCGGCGTTCCACCAGGCCCAGCGCGTCGCCGAGCTTCTCCGCGACGCCGTCGGGCTCGAACTTCATCACCAGGTTCACCCGGGTCGTCTCCGGCGCGAGCCGTTCGAACGTCACCACACCTCCGTGGTCGGGGCCGTCCGTCGCGGCCCAGGCGACCCGCTCGTCGGGGTGCTGTTCGGTGATCTCCGCGTCGAACTCGCGGGTCATGCCACCGATCGACGTCCGCCAGCGGGTCTTGGTGTCCGTGACCTGCTGGACGTCCTCGACGCCCTCCATGAACAGCGGGAAGGACTCGAACTGGGTCCACTGGTTGTACGCGGTGCTCACCGGTACCTGCACATCGATCGAGCTTTCGATGGTGCTCACGGGTGGATCTCCTCTGCGGTGTCGGCCGGACGATTCCGGCCTCCGATCGGGCGGTGTCACGTGGGGCCGCGCGGGCGGCCGCGTTCCCCTGTTGGTTACCCCGCCCCCGGCGCAGCCAATCGCCGGCCTCGCGACGGTGACCCCCTGTGCGCCTGGGGAGGCTCGACTCGGCATATCCGTGACGTGGAGTAGTGGTGCGTCCCGGCCACGTTGGGGCAGTGCTCGGCCGAGACGGCGATGACCGTCTCACCGCTCGGCCAGCGCCCCCCGGCCCCGGGTGCCTTGCCGTGAGGCCGCGGCGCGACGGGCCTGGCGGGGTCCAGTCGCCCTGCCGGCGAGGTTGTGGCACGGCGGTCACGGGTACCTGCCCGCTGTGCCGAGAACGCGCCGCAGTGATCCGTCCCGCCCCGGCCTGACCCGGCGGCGGTACGGGCGCGGCTTCCGCTACGCCGACGCGGCCGGCCGGCGCCAGTACCGGTACCACGACGCCTGGCGGGAGCGGCGCGACGCCGCCAAGCACGACCGGGTGCTGGAGGTGGCCCGGCGGCTGCCCGCACTGCGGAAGACCGTCGAGCGGCACCTCGACCACCGCAGGCTCGACCGCGAACGGGTGCTCGCCGCGGCCGTCCGGCTGCTCGATCTCGGCATGTTCCGGATCGGCAGCGAGTCGTACGCCGAGCAGAACGGTAGCTACGGGCTGGCCACGTTGCGCCGCGAGCACGTGTGCCTGCGGCGCGGCCGGATCGCGTTCTGCTATCCGGCGAAGGGTGGCCTGGAGCGGGTGGTGGAGATCGAGGACGCGAAGGTGCGTCCGGTGATCGCGGCGTTGCGCCGGGTGCAGCAGAACGGGGACGAGCTGCTCGCCTACCGCAGCGGCCGGCAGTGGTGCGACGTGCGCAGCGACGAGATCAACGACTACCTGCGCGAGGTCTCCGGTGGCGTGGAGGTCACCGCCAAGGACTTCCGCACCTGGCACGCGACCGTGCTGATGGCCGTGCGGCTCGCGCTGGCGCCGGCCGCCGAGGGGGAGCGGGCCCGGCGGAAGGTCGTCCGCGCCGCGCTGGAGGAGGTGGCCCACTACCTCGGCAACACCCCCGCGGTGGCCGAGTCGTCCTACGTCGACCCTCGGGTGGTCGCGCGGTACGACCAGGGCTGCACGATCCGCCCGACCCTGGACCGCCTCGGCATCTCCGACACCGTCGCCGAATCCGTCCAACCGGCCATCGAACGCGCCGTCCTCCGTCTGCTGCGCGGCGACCGCTGAGGAGCCGCACACGATCAGCTGGCATCGCGGCCGGTGGTCGGCGCCGGATCTCGCTGTGGCGGAAGACCTGTTCGCGGCTGATCAAGAGGGTGAGACACGGGCGGGGGACGGGGATCCGTCGGCGGGCTGTCCTACGCTCCCGCTTGTGGCGCCAACCCGACGGATGCAGCAGACGATGCTCGACCCGAGCCCAGGGGAACTCGATGCCATTCCTCCGGCGGCAGTTGAGCATGGTGAGGTCTTCACCCGCCGCTGGGTAGTCGAGCTGATTCTGGACCTGTCCGGATACACCACTGATCGTGATCTCGCCGCCATGGTGGCCGTGGAGCCGGCTTGCGGAGCCGGCGCGTTCATCGGCCCCATGGTGGCGCGACTGAGCGCCTCGTGCCGCGAGCGCGGACGAGCATTGGCTGATGTAACCGAAGCCATCCGAGCCTTCGACCTGCTTGGACACCACGTCGAGGCTAGTCGCCGGGTGGCCGAGAAGGTGCTCGTCGATGACGGCTGGCCTGGACGAGACGCCGCGGCGGCCGCGGCCGCTTGGGTGCACGAGGGCGATTACCTGCTCGGCGATCGAGAGATCGGCGCCGATTTTGTTCTCGGCAATCCCCCGTACATTCGGCTGGAGGATGTGCCGGTCGAACGAATGGCCGCATACCGTGCGGCCTGTCCGACGATGACTGGCCGGGCGGATGTCTATGTCGGCTTCTACGAGGTGGGGCTCCGCACCCTCAAACCTGGCGGTGTGCTCGGCTTCATCTGCGCCGACCGTTGGATGCGCAATCAATACGGTCGACACCTCCGGCAGCTGGTCGCTGACAGCTTCAGCGTCGACGTGACGCTGACGATGCACGATGTCGATGCATTCCAGGAGCAGGTCTCTGCTTATCCGGCGATCTCCATCATTCGCCGGGCGCACCAGCAGGCGGCGGTTATCGCCGACACGACGCACGCGTTCGATCCGGCGGGGGCGGCCGAGATGCTCGCCTGGGTGCGCCAGGAGGATGCCGCACCAATAGTCAATGACCGGTACGAGGTTGCCCGGCTACCGCACTGGTTCGATGGCTCCCAGTCGTGGCCGGCCGGCTCACCCACGCAGTTGGCGCTCATCGAGGAGCTGACCGACCGTTTCTGGCCACTAGAAGATCCGACGACCGGGACGCGTGTCGGCATCGGTGTGGCTACGGGGGCTGACGGCGTCTTTGTCACGACTGGTGCCGATGTCGAGCCAGACAGGCTGCTACCACTCTCTATGGTGCGTGACACGACGGCCGGCTCACTGGCTTGGTCCGGGCGCTACCTCGTCAATCCGTGGACCGCCGATGGGCAGCTCGTGGACCTCGACCTACATCCTCGGCTGCGTGCCTACTACGAGCGGAACGCTGACGTGCTGTGCAAGCGGCATGTCGTGGGCAAGCGCCCGGCGCAGTGGTACCGGACCATCGACAAAGTCGACCACGCATTGACCGGGCGGCCGAAGCTCCTCTTTCCCGACATGAAGCAAACTATTCGTCCCATCTATGACGAGGGCGGCCTCTACCCTCATCACAACTTGTACTACGTCGTTTCAGACACCTGGGACCTTCGAGTGCTCGGCGGCCTGCTGCTCTCAAGGATTGCCGAGGCGTTCGTCAAAGCCTATGCCGTCAAAATGCGCGGCGGCACGCTTCGGTTCCAAGCGCAGTACCTTCGCCGGATCCGTGTGCCACGCCTAGCGACGCTGTCGGCCGAGGACCGCGGGGCCCTTGCCGACGCCTTCGTCCGGCGCGACACCGCAGCAGCGACACAGGTTGCTCTACACGTCTACGGCCTCGCTGATTCAACGGGAGAGCGGACGCATGGACCAAGAGGCATTCAACCAGGCCGTCCGACGCTACCGGACCGTACGCGAATACCAGGCAGCGAGGCAGTTGGCGTCCGGCAAGCCTGACGCGGGTCTGCGCGGTGCCGTCACTGGTGGGGCACATCTCAACGCATTGGTCCAGCTTCTGGAAGATGTCTTTGTCGACGCCGGAATCCCCCGCGCAGCCGTACGGCGGGGAGCCCGCCTTGAGCTACCCGGCTACTATCGGCCGACCAAGAAATGGGACTTGGTCGTCCTGGATGACGGCCGGCTCGTTGCTGCGCTGGAGTTCAAGTCTCAGGTAGGCCCATCCTTCGGCACAACTTCAACAACCGAACCGAGGAGGCCATCGGCAACGCGGTCGACGTGTGGCGGGCGTACGAGGAAGGCACCTTCGGTCCAGTCCGCCCGTGGCTGGGCTATGTGTTCCTGCTGGAGGAATCGGTGAAATCAACGACCCCGGTACGCCTGGCCAAGGCGCTCTTCCCGGTCGACGAAGTGTTCGAGAACACTTCGTACAAGGACCGGTACCGGATCCTGTGCCAGCGACTCGTCCGCGAACGACTCTATGACGCTGCTTGCTTCGTCACCTCCTCGATGGATCCGTCTCAGGCGGTTCACGAGCCGGACGCGGAGCTGGGCTTCGCCAACTTCGTCGCCGCCGTCACCGGACGCGTTGCATACATCAAGGCGCTCGGCGTCTGACGTCCGGCGACCTCAGGGTGCGCGGTAGCGGCGCATCTTGTCGCGGCTCCCGCAGCGGTTCATGGAGCACCACCGACGTTGCCCCGGGCGCGAGGAGTCGACGAAGAGCAGTTCGCAGTCGTCGGCGGCGCAGGTGTGGACGCGTGTGCCGAGTGGGCCGGTGAAGAGGTCGATCGCGTCTCGGGCGAGCGCGGACAGTGCCTGCCGGCCCTCGACGGGCGGGACCGTTCGGCGCTCGCCTGCCGAGGTCATCGCTTCGGTGGGCGGCGGGGAGGCGGCCGCGTCGTTGACGACGGCCACATGTTCGTCGGGCAACGGCCGGCCGGCGACGGCCGCCTGCGCCAGCTGCCAGAGCGCCTCGCGCAGGTCACGCAGGGGCTTGAGGTCCGCCGTCGTCGCCTGCACGTCACGGGCGTTCAGGTTGAGCACGAGCGCCAGCCAATGGGAGGCGTCCGCCGCGCTGTGGATGAGTTCGGCCGCCGCCCAGCGTCCGACGCCGCCGGTGTGCACGAAGTCGAGGCAGGCGCGGCCGGTCCTGAAGCGGCGTGCGGTGGAGGCGTCGAGCGAGTCGCGTAGAGGGTGCACGTTACCAGTCTAACTGGTAACGTCGCCCGCATGACTACAGTCACCCACCTTCAGCCAGCGGATCTACCCAGCAACCCGGCCTTCGCCCAGGGCGTCGGCGTCGAGGGGCCCGCGCGCACGATCTACGTAGGCGGTCAGAACGGCACGCGTGGCGCCCCGCCGGCAATCACTGTCGACGTCGTCGCCGGCCTTGCCAACCCGGAGTTCCTGGTCGAGATCACGGCCATTGCGGTGGCAGTGGCATGAGCCCGACCGGGCAGACCGCGGACGGCTGGTGGGAGGTGGGCGTCCGGCGCACACTCCCGCTCGACCAGGCCTCCGCGTGGACCCTGCTGCGCGCGTTGCTCGACGACGATGCGGCGGTCCGCGGCGTGCGGTCCGAGACGCCAGGCGTTGTCGTGCGCGCCACCTATCAACCCACGGGCTGGGACGATCCCTCGACGCTGCAACTGCGGGTGCTGTCGGCAGCGACCGGCAGCACGCTCGCGATCCACCACGAGCACCTGCCGGACGCCGAGACGCGCGAGGCGATGCGCCAGCACTGGACATCGACCCTCCAGCGGCTGATCGACAGCACCGCCTAGGTCCACGGCGTCGTCCAAGGATGCCTGCCGAGAATCGCTACCGCGTCGACGAGCACCCCGCCGACCTGGTGGTTGACAGCTCGCTTGGCCTCGGCCCTCAAGAGGTGCGGTACGAAGTCCACCGCTGAAGAGGCGTAGAAGAGCGCGGCGTCGGCACGGACGAACCCCACGTTCTTCCTGGCGTCGTCATCGGAGTTGCCACTCGGCGGCGAGGAGGTCGAAGAGCGGTGTGGCGGTCGATGCGTCCGGTGAGCACGGCGAACGTTGTGGCTGGTTCTCGCGGGCGGGTGGTGCCGGGCGGTAGGCCGAGACGAGGACGCGGGCGCCGTTGACGAACGTGGGCAGGCCGCGGCTGGTGACCACGGCGTCGTAGATCGATCCGGACGCGGTGCTCGGCCAGGGGACGCTGGTCACTGCCCGGCACCGGAGACGCCGCCGGTGACCAGGTCGCGGACGGCGACCTGCCAGACGGGGCAGGGCCAGGCGACGGCCGCTCCGGCGGAGCAGCCGGGGCAGTGCGGTGAGCCGTCGCGGGGCTCGTGCAGGAAGAGCAGGTCGGCCAGCGCGGCGCCGAACGCCTCGACGTCCTCGCGGGCGTGCGCGGCGAAAGTGTGCAGGTCGGACCTGCGGGCGGCCCGGCGGGCGCGGTCGATCCGCTGCCAGACCGCGAACCGGGTGGCCGACGCGGCCGCTTCCGGGCCGATCATCGTGCCCACCGTGCCGAGGCGGCCGGTGCCCGCCCGCGCGCCCGAGACGCGGCCGGGGCGGCTTCTACGCCGGTCATCGGGGCCACCGGGTCGAGCTGCTCCGCGCCGTGGGGCAGGCGCGCGCGAGGGCGGCCCGCGCAGGCGCCGGGGCCGCTCTGTCGGTGTCGGGCGCGTCGCCCGGACGTCTCGGGTGGGGCAGGGGGCGCCGGAGTGCGGCGGTGGGGCGCTCCGGCCCGGCACCCCTTCGGCCGGGCCGGAGCGACGGCCTCGACCCACACCCGCGGCCGCAGTGTGGAGGCGGTACGGCGGCGGGGTCTGACGGAGTCTCAGCCATGACGTGAGAATTGCATGTGAAGTTTTCGAACGCAAGGCCCGTGCGCGTAACGCTCAGGTGGGAGGCGCGCGCACTCTGTTCATGCGAAGCGCTTGTCACGACCGCATGCGAAGCGTCAGACTGGACGCCTTCGCCCGAGGAGGTCGTCCATGTCCGCCGTCCAGAGCCCCACCCTGCGCCGCCGCCGGCTCGGCGCCGCGCTGCGCCAGCTCCGCGAGCGGTCGGAGATTCCGCGCGAGGAGGTGGCCGAGAAGCTGGACTGCTCCGCGTCGAAGATCGGCCGGATCGAGAACGGCGACGTGGGCGTCCGGCGCCGCGACCTGGACGACATGCTCGACCTCTACGCCGTGGACGACGCCGACCAGCGCGACGAGTTGCATGCGCTGGCCCGCGAGTCGAAGAAGCGCGACGGCTGGTGGCGCAAGTACAGCGACCTCCCCAACCGCTACCTCCGTCTGATCGAGTTGGAGACGGTGGCGACGTCGTTCCGCTGGTTCGAGCCGATGGTGGTGCCCGGCCTGTTGCAGACAGAGGAGTACGCCCGCGCGGTGATCCGAACAGGCCGGCCAACCGACAATGCTGAGGAAGTGGAGCGCCGGGCGCGGGTCCGGATGACCCGGCAGGAGTTGCTGACCGGGGACGACCCGCCGGAGTTCTGGACCATCCTGGACGAGGCGGCGCTGCGCCGGGTGATGGGCGGGCCGGTGGTGATGCGCGGCCAGTTGGAGCGGCTGGCCGAGCTGGCCGACCTGCCCAACGTCACCGTGCAGGTGCTGCCGTTCACCCACGGCGGCCACGAGGCGGTGGCCGGTGCCTTCACCATTCTGCGGTTCCCCGACCGGGACCCCGACATCGTCTACGTCGACGGGTTCGCCGGCGACTTCTATCTGGAGGAGGAGGCCGACGTGCGCGGGTGTAGCCTGGTTTTCGACCACCTGGCCGCCGCCGCGCTCAGCCCGCCCCAGTCGGTTGATCTCATCGGAGAGGTGGCGCGCGGCCTGGACTAATCCGGGAGGAGCGCGGGATGGCCACGCTGGATCTGAGCCGCGCCGTCTGGCGCAAGAGCAGCCGCAGCACCGCCAACGGTTCCTGCGTCGAGGTTGCCCAGGCCGTCTGGCGCAAGAGCAGCCGCAGCGCCGGCAACGGCAACTGTGTCGAGGTGGCCACGGTCGAGGCGGCCGTCGCGGTGCGCGACTCCAAGGACCCCGCCGGCCCCGTCCTCGCCATCACCCCTGCCGCCTGGACCGCCTTCCTGCACGCCACCCGCCAGGGCACCTTCGACCTCCCCTGACCTCTCCCGACAGTCGGCCGGTCGGGTCGGCGTGCGGCGACGCCA
Source organism: uncultured Actinomycetota bacterium (assembly GCA_963740255.1). Taxonomy (GTDB): domain Bacteria; phylum Actinomycetota; class Actinomycetes; order Mycobacteriales; family Cryptosporangiaceae; genus CAVUDO01. The sequence goes on from CAVUDO010000006.1 coordinate 163,040, forward strand.
GCGCGAAGGTGCCACCGCCGTGCCGGCCATTGCGGGCGGCGGTCAACAGTTCGGCTGACTCCCGCCGGAGAAGAGGAGGAGGAAGACGTACCCGAACGAGGCGAGCACGACGGACAGGGCCGCTCCCACGTCGAGAATCGCCCACGTGGTGGCGATCCTGCGTCCGCCGCCGCTCCGGCGCAACAGGTTCCAGGCGAGCACGCACAGCAGTCCGAACCCGATCAGGAGCATGATGCCGGTGCCGATGACGTGAATTGCCTGTGCCTGCGCGAATTCGGCGTCCCGCCGGGGAACAGCGTCACGGCCGTTGTCAACACGGAGGCGACCATGCGGGCTCGGAGCATCCCGACTCTCTGGTCAGTGCGCTGGCGCCCAGGCCGGGGCGTCGTGGCCGAGCGGGCGGGGCGGGGCGAGCCAGGTGGGGGAGCAGCCGTCCAGGCTGCCGGGTGGGCGGACGTGCAGGGTGCGGCCCAGCGGCCCGTCGAGTTCGACCATCGTGTCGTCCGCAGGTGGGGCGGGCGCGGCGCCGGACGGTTCAGTGCGACCCAGGCCGTCGAGCCAGTGGGCCGTGCGGGCCAGCGAGGCGCGGACGTGCCAGGCTCCGCCGCCGGTCGTCCTGCGGTGCAACGCGGTGGCGACGCCGGCCGCCAGCAGGTAGCCGGTGGCGTGGTCGAGGGCCTGCACCGGCAGCGGCACCGGGGCGTCGACCCCGGTGGCGGCACGACCTTCGTCCGCGATGCCGGTGGCGAACTGCACCAGGCTGTCGAACCCGCGCCGGTTGCGCCACGGCCCCACCCCGCCGTACGCGGACAGCGACGCCACCACCACCCCGGGCCGGAGGACGGCCAGCGCGTCCGGGCCGTATCCGAGCTGGTCGAGCGCGCCGGGCCGGTACGCCTGCAACACGGCGTCCGCCTCGGCCAGCAGCCGCTCGAACACCGCCCGGTCGGTCGGTGCCCGCAGGTCGAGCACGGCCGAGCGCTTGCCGACGGTCGTGTCGGCGACCAGGGCCGGAACGTCCTCCGCGGCCGGCCCGTCGATGCGCAGCACGTCGGCCCCGTACGCGGCCAGGAACCGACCGCACACCGGCCCGGCGACCACCCGGGTCAGGTCGAGCACGCGGACGCCGTCCAGCGGCCGGCCGGGCCGGGCCGGCAGCGGGACGGCCGGCGCCTCCTCCAGCGTGTCCACGGCCAGCAGCGGCGTGAACGCGACCGCGCGGCCCGGCCGGCTGCCCCGCCACTCCGCGAGCGAGCGGAGCGCGGCCGCACAGCCCCCGGCCGCGTCGATCGCGTCCTCCAGCGCCGTCGCCGACCAGCTTGCGACGGCCTGCGCCACCGCCTCGCGTTCGGCCGGAACGCCCAGGACGGACAGCGCGGCACCTCGGTGGGCCCGGAAGTTCGTGTGCAGCCTGATCCAGCCGTCCGCCGTGCGGTAGTCGCCGGCGAGGTCGTCCCAGATCGGGGGGAGCGGGTCGTCGAGCCGCCGTACCGCCTGGTCGCTCGCGAACGCCGCCGCCGCGTCGCGGGTGTCGACCCGGACGTCCCCGCGCGGACCGCCGCGACCGGCCCAGAGTTCGGCCACCGCCAGGCTCGCCGCCGCCACGCACGCGGTGGCCGCGGTGGTGACCGGGAAGACCGAAGGCACGATGTCGGCGGGGCCGTCGACACGCAGCCGGTCGAGCGCCTCGGTGGCGCCGCCGAGGTTTCCCCACAGCTCCTTGGTGACCGTCGCGGCGTCCATCGGCGCTCCCTCCTGACCGGTTCGTGGCGCCAGCCGGGCGGAGCCCGAGTCCACTCCGACTCGCGTGGGCCACATCTTTGCGGATGCGGGTCAGCCGGAGAATGGGGCGGGCTTACGTGCCGGCGTGCGCCGGGGCCACCTGGCGAGTCCTCCGGCGGCGGACAGCGCGGACAACGGCACTGGCCGTAGCGCTCGGCGACGGGCGGATGACCGACAGGCGAACGGCGATTTCCGACACGTGAAGTCTTGGCGAAGAGCGAACGCCCTGGGCGTTCTGGGCGGTGTCGACCCCTACGGTCGCCTTTGACCGCCGGGCCGTCGTCCCGGGAAGGCTTCGACGAGAGGGCGCTGTGCGCGTCGCCCACTTCTCAGACACGTACCTGCCCCGCCGGGACGGCGTCGTCACGTCGATCCGCACGCTTGCCGCCGCGTTGGGCGAGCGGGGGCACGAGAGCGTGCTGTTCGCACCCCGCGCCACGGGCCGGGTGTCCGACCTCGCCCTGCCCATCGTGGGACTGCCGTCGCTGCCGTGCGGCGTGGCCAACCTCCGGCTCGCCGCCTGGCCCCGCAGCCGCCACGTGGCCACCGTGGCGGCTGCGGGGCCGGACGTCGTCCACGTGCACACGCCGGGGCCGGCCGGCCTGCTCGGCATCCTCGCGGCGTCGCGCCTGGGCATCCCGCTGGTGCAGACCTACCACACCGACCTGCACGCCTACCTGGACGCGTACCGGATCCCGACCCGCGCCGTGCGGATGGGACTCGCCGCCTACCGCCGCCGCCTCGGCTCGCCTCCGCGCGGCCCGCGGGCGGCTGCGGCCGGCGCTGCGCCCGGCTCTGCGGACGGCGCTGGAGGAAAGCCGCCGCACCAGCCGACGGCGCGAGCTGCTCGACGACGCCAACCGCCTGCTGCTGCACGGCACCGACATGCTGGTCGTACCGACCGCGGTGATCCGCGACCGGATCGTGCTGCCTATGGACGAGCAGCGGATCGCCGTGGTGCCCACCGGGGTGGCCGCCCGCCCGGTGTCGGCCACCGCCGGCGCGGAGTTCCGCACCCGGTACGGCATCGGTGCGGACGAGCGGGTCGTGCTGTTCGTGGGCCGGGTCAACCGGGAGAAGAACGTCGAGCTGCTGCTGGCCGCGTTCGAACGGGTGCGCGCGCAGCATCCCGCCGCACGACTGGTGCTGGTGGGCGCGGTGTACGAGGCCGGCTGGCTCGACGGGCTGCTGGCCCGGCACGGCATGGCGGCGCACACGGTGTGCACCGGCCAGCTCAGCGGCGCCGAGGTGGCCGAGGCGTACGCGGCGGCGGATGTCTTCGCCTTCCCGTCCCGCAGCGAGACGCAGGGGCTGGTGCTCCAGGAGGCCGCGCTGGCCGCCGTCCCGGTGGTCACCGTGGACGAAGCCCTACAGGCCCACGGCGTCCTCGCGGGCGCGGCCCTGTGGACGCCGGCCACGCCCGATGCGTTCGCGGCCGGTCTGGCGCGCCTGCTGGACGAGCCGGCCACGGCGGCCCGGATCGCCGCCGACTGCCGTGCCGCCGCGGCCCGCCACACGCCCCGGGAGTACGCGGCCGCGATGGAGCACGTCTACCTGGCCGCGCTGCACGGCATCCACCACCGGCTGACCCAGGCCGCCTGACGGAGCCGGGACAGCCGGCGCTTTCCGCTACACCCGCAGGCGCAAGCGCGGCGGGCAGGCGGATGCCGGCGAGTGCGCTGGTCTGCAGGGTGGACCAGGTCAGTTCCCCGGCGTGCTCCCAGCCGAGCCCCCGGTACAGCGCCGGTGCGGTGGGGAACAGGGTGGCGATCGCCGCGCCCCGCTCGTGCGCGCCGGCGAGAACGGCCGCCAGCGCTGCCCGCGCATGCCCGCGTCCCCGGTCGGCGGGTGCCACGGCGACGAACGCGACACCGCTGGCCGGCACCAGCCGCCCACCGAACCAGTGCGCCTGGTGCCGGTCGGCCGCGGTGGCCACCAGCCGGCCGCCGTCGAAGACACCCCAGACGACCCGGCCCGGCCGGGGCGGCGGAGGTGGTTCGCCGGCCGCCGGCCGCGTGCCTTCGAAGGCGAGCCGGCCCAGTTCCCGGGCGGCGGAGTACTCGGAGTCGTCCAGCGGACGTACGTCGACAGGCACCATGGGAGTGTGCCACCGGAGCGGGCGGCGGTCGTTTGGTTATCGCCCCGCACCGGACAAGCCGCATGGCAAGCTTCGCAGGCCGAACGTCGAGAGGAACGCCCGTGTTGCACGCCCGGAAGGCCAGCATCTGGAAGAACTCCTATGCGATCGCCGCGGACGGCCGTCCGCTGGCGACCTGGGACGCGTCGCTCTGGAAGGCCGGCGGGCACTTCGACCTGGACGGGGAGCGCTACGAGGTGCGCGCCAACCTGTGGGGCAACAAGTACGGGATGGTCACCGGCGACGGCACGCGGGTCGCTTCCGCGAACCGGGTCGGCCGCAAGCACTGGACGGTCGAAGCAGGGGACCAGACGTACGGGTTCCAGCGCGCCTCGATCTGGCGGTACGAGGAGCGGCTGTTGGTCGCCGGCCAGGCGGTCGGCTCGGTCAAGCGGAGGAGCATATGGCGCAGCGACGCCGTGGCCGACCTTCCGCTCCTGCCGGTGCCTGTCCAGGTGTTCGTCCTCGCCGTGGTGCTGGACATGTGGGACTGGTCCGACGCCTCCGCCGGCGCGGCGGCCGTGTCCAGCTGAGACCGCGCCCCCCGCTCGGCCGGGCGGCGTGCCGGCAAGCCGCTACGGCTGCGGGGCCGACAGCCGGGGGAAGTCCTCCGCGACGAAACGGCGGAGCGCGGCGTTGTCGTCGTCGGTGAGGGCGCGCCGGGGAACCACCATCACCTGGCTCGGCCCGAGCCGGAACAGCCACGAGTGCGGGGACTCCTCGATGGTCTCCACGCGCGTCCAGTCCGCGTGTGTGTCGGCCCCCTCCACGGTGGCGTGATAGCCCTCGTCGGTCAGCCGGAGGGCCCGTTCCTCGACGAGCTGGGGAGACCGCGCCACGATCCGGCCGGTGAACCACCTGCTGGCCAGCAGCGGACCCATCGACATGAGCAACAGGCCCGAGAGCACCAGGCCGACGAGGAACGGGGGTTCGGAGCCGGCCCACCACATCAGCGCCGCGACGGCCAGCAACGCCAGCCCGAACAGGGTGAACGTCCGGATCCGCCGCCGGAGCGCACGCCGGATCCCGTCGGACACTTCGTCGACGGTCAACGCGAAGGTGGTCTCGATGTCCATGACTTCTCCTGGGAACGCTTTCCGCTCACGCGCCGCGCCGGTAGCGCGATTTCGCACCCGCGCTGGACGCCGCGACTCACACGCCGCGCCGGGCGGCGCGACTCCAGAGAGTGGACCATGAGCCGTTGCCGAGCCAGCCGGTGGGCACGTGCAGACCGTGCGACGCCACCAGCGCGGAGAACGCGTCGCGGGACGCCCCCAGCTCCTCGGCGTCCGGCCAGGCCCGCTCCCACGGTCCGGTCCTCCGTCCGGCAGTCACAGCCAGCCGGTCAGCGGTGGGCTGGGTGGCGGGGCGGCCCCGGCTCGGCCGCGCCGAGCTCGTCGGGAGCGAGCACGGCCACACCGTCGGCATCCGAGAGCAGCACCGATGTCGCGTGCAGCCAGAGCAGGCTCGCGCCACGGCCGACATCGAGCAGCCGCGGCGTGGGCCGCTCCGCGGCGAGCCACCGCGCCGTGTGCGCGGCCTGGTCGGGGCTCAGCGGCCGGAGCCACCCGGTGATCCACAACCGGCCCGGGGCTGGTAGCCGCGACCCCCGCGGCCGCGTGCCGGCGAGTTCGAGCAGGGCCGCCGCCTCGCCCCGCGGGGTCATCTCGACCGCCGCGTGCAGTGGGTGGTCGTCGGCCAGCAGCATGGCGGTCGAGCCGTCGGCCCGCATGTGGTGCACCTCGGGGCTGACCCGGTGCGCCAGGGTGGCGGCAACGACTGCCACGTGACCGCCCCCGGCCAGGAGCGTGCGGGCCCGGCTGGCGGCCGAAGGCACTGACGGTCGGCTGTCCACGGCGACCTCCTCGGGAAAAGGTTAGGCTATCCTAACCTTCTCGACCAGAGCGTGGTGCGCCGGAGTCTCCCGACTCTGTTGTTCGCCTACCCCTCGTTGCGACGGGCCCTGGCTCGTCGTTTGCCCTCGTGCATCGCCTGCACCCGGGCGACGGGAATCGCCCGACCCTCCTCGATCAGGTCGTCGTCCAGCCGCTGCGGTTCGGGCATCTGGTCGGCCCACGGATCGCGGTCGGCGATCAGCCGGGCCGCGGTGCGCACGGTGAAGTCGGCCGGCGTCACCTGATCGAGCTCGTCCCAGGGCAGCGGGAACGACACCGGCGTACCCTGCCTGATGCGCGGGCTGTACGCCGCCACGACCGTCGCCCCGCCGGCCCGGGTGGAGTCGAGGAACACCTTGCCGCCGCGGTCCTCCCGCATGAACGCGGTGGTGGCGAGGGCGGAGTCCAGGCGCTCGGCCCGTGCGGCGATCGCCCGGGTCGCCGCGGCCACCTCCTCGATCGTCGCCTGCGCGTCGACGGGCACGAACACATGGACGCCCTTCGCCCCGCTGGTCTTGACGGCGCCGGTGAGGCCGGCGTCGGCCAGCGCCTGGCGCACGAGTTGGGCGGCACGGACGGCCAGCGCGAACGCGTCGGCGACCGGCGGGTCGAGGTCGAGCACGAGGTGGGTGGGCCGGTCCTGGTCGACGGGGACCAGGGTCGGGTGGTACTCCACGGCACGCTGGTTGGCGAACCACAGCAGCGTGCGGCGGTCGTTGCACAACGCGTAGGACACCTCGCGCTTGGACGCCTCCGCCCACAGCGGCACGGTCTGCACCCACGGCGGGACGTACTGGGGCACGTTCTTCTGCATGAACGGTGCCTGGCCGCGCAGCACCCGCACCACCGAGAGCGGCCGGTCGCGCAACACCGGGACGATCCGGTCGCGGGCCGCGTCGAGGTAGTCCACCAGGTCCCGCTTGGTCGCGCCCGCCCCCTCGAACAGTGGCTGGTCGAGGTTGGTCAGCGACACCCCGTCCCGCGTCTCCTCCACGCCGCCCATCCGATCACCTTCCCACGGGGCGTGACGATGGCACGAGGTGAGCATTTCGTGAGCAGTCAGGACGCTCAGCGGAAACCGATGCGCGTCATCGGTCCCATCGACTGGTGTATGCGCAGGTCAGAGGGATTGAGCGGAGGGCGTGGGATTCGAACCCACGAGAACGGTTCCCCGTCCTAACGGTTTTCAAGACCGTCGCCATCGGCCACTAGGCGAGCCCTCCTGGTCCGCGGACACGGTGCGGTCCTCACCGGCCTGGGTGCGGAGCCCCGCTGCTCGCGGTGGCCCGGGCGCACCCGAGCCGCAAACCAGTCTGGCACAGCGTTCCCCGGCCGGTCTGCGGCCGCTGCCGCGCGGCCCGAGCAAGAAGACCGGGCGCGCCGAAGCGGCGGCGGCGCCCGGATTCCCCGGGCTGAGGTCCGGCAGCGCGTTCCACCCGCTCGCGCCGGCCGGCACCGGGCGTGCCAGCGAGAACATCGGGTACTCATGAGGCAACCTCCGGAAGGGATTCCTGTGGCTGACACCGTTGTCATCACCGATGCCGCCGGCCGAGAGCGCTTCGAGGCGCACGTCGGTGGTCGACTCGCCGGCTTCGCGGCCTATCGGCGCACCGCCGACCAGGTGATCTACCCGCATGTCGAGGTCGACCCGGCCCGCCGCGGCCAGGGGATCGCCGGCGAGCTCACCCGCGTCGCCCTCGACGACGCGCGTGCCCGCGGCTTGGCGGTGGTCCCGGCCTGCCCGTTCGTCGCCGCATGGATGACCAACCACCCCGAGTACGCCGACCTCGACGCGTCCGTGCGGAGCCGCGCGGACGACTGACGCCCCGACAGCTCAAAGGGCACGTCCGGCCGCGGTCAGAGGCCGCGCCACCCAACGTCGCTTCCCGCCGACCGGCCAGGAGGTCACCGCCGGTGCCAGCGCACCTGCCACGGGATGCGGATCTCCAACCGGCCGAGCCGGAACGCCTTCGGATGGACGATCTTCACGCTGCCCACCCGGTGCTCGCCGCTCACCCGGAACCGCACGCCGCCCGGCGCCGCCACCCCCGGCACCCGGTTCTTCAGGCTGCCCAGGCTCACCTGCAGCCCGTCGACGTCCACCGACGAACCGGACGGCACGACGATCGTCATGTCGCCCACGCCGGTGTTGAGGACGACCTCCAGCTCGCGGTCGGAGATCACCGCCTCGGAGTAGTCGAGTATCGAGCTGCCCATCGCCTGGGTGACCAGCACCCGCCGGGGAGCGATCCACGCCCCGCGCCGGACCAGGCCGCCGCCCATCTGCCGCAACTCCACGGACTCGGCCCGCGGCACCGGCGCGGACCCGGTGGGCAGCGCCAGGTCACGGTCGGGCTGGTCGGCGAGGAGAGGCTCCAGCTCGGCATACGTGCGGGCGGCGTAGACCGCGGCCAGCCGTTCGTCCAGCTCGGACAGTGTGAGGCGGCCGGCCCCCGCGGCCTCGTGCAGAGCACTGGCGACGCGCTCGCGGTCGGCGTCGGACGCACGCAGATTCCTGCGGTCGACAGGCTCGGGCGGGACGTCGACCGTCATTGCCGTGCGGACTCCTGTGCCGTGCGCAGGGGTGCCAGCGTCGGGCGCTTGGCCGCCACGGTGTCGCCGGTCGAACGCCCGACCAGGCGCCGGCCGAGCCATGGGGCGAGGTGGGTGCGCGCCCAGGCCAGGTCGTCCCGCCGGGACGCCACCCAGCCACCGGGCAGGCCGGGGTGCGGTGCCGGCCGCCAGTCGGAGTCGACGCCGAGCGCGGTGAGCACCCGGGCCGCCACCACGCGGTGCCCCGCGGTGCTCAGGTGCAACCGGTCGGCGCTCCACAGCGCGGGATTGGCGAACGCGTCGTCGTCCCAGAGGTCGATCAGGGTGGCGCCCCGCTCGGCGGCGACCCGACGGGCGACGTCCATCAGCAAGGCGATCCGGGGCAGCAGGTAGCGGCGGCCGGGCAGCTTGCCGGTGAAATCGGCCGGGGTGAACAGCAGGACGGCCGCTCCGGTGGCCACCAGCTTCGCGACGGTGTTGTCGTAGGCGGCCGCGAGGGCGTCCGCGTCGAAGCGGCGCCGCAGCGCGTCGTTGCCGCCGGCGGCGAAGCTGACCAGGGCCGGACGCATCGCCAGCGCCACCGGCACCTGGGCGTCGATCACCGGCTGGAGGCATCGTCCGCGGACGGCCAGGTTGGCGTACCGGAACTCCGCCACGTCGGCGGCCAGCCGCTCGGCGACCAGGTCGGCCCAGCCGCGGTAGCTGCCGTCGCCCGTCGGGTCGTCCATGCCCTCGGTGAAGCTGTCGCCGATGGCGATGAAGCTGTCCCAGCGTCCCGCGGCCACTGCTGCTCCTCCTTCGGAGGCTTCCGAGGCCGGCACCGTGTGCGGCGGCCTGCTGGCATCCTTCCATTGTGCGCAAACCGCCGCGGTCACGGGGAGATGAACAACCCGCGCGTCCGGCGCGACGCCGGTAGGCCGCCCGCGGATCAGCGGGCCGCGGGCAGCGGCCGGCCGCCGTCCACCCACGCGGTCACCGTGGACAACGACAGCAGCACGACGACCGCGGAGAAGCCCGCCAGCGCCATCGCGCCGCCGACGGTGCCGGCGACGAAGAGGGCCACCAGGTGGGGGTGGTCGGCGCCGGGCGAGGTGGTGGCGGAGGCTACCGCCAGGTACCCGGCCGGTGCCGCTGCCGCGAGCGGAACGATGGCGACCAGCAGCGTCGTGCGCCGGGCCCAGCGCTTCCTCCACAGGGTGACGACGACGAACGCCACGGCCGTCACCGCGAACGCCGTGACCACCAGCAGGCACAAGAAGGCGAACACCCAGATGATCGCGACCAGGCCCTCATAGCCGACGTCGGCGGGGAGGACGATCGTCGCTGTCATGTATGCCAGCGCGGCGAGGGCGCAGCCCACGGTTCCCACCACCGCCGCGGCGGTCGCCCCGGCGAGGGCGCGGGGCCGCCGGTCCGAACCCGGTGCGTCCGGAGCGCGGCTGAGCGCGTACCGGCGTGCGTCCGGCAGCGCGAGCAGCACGCTCGCCATCAGCAGGGCGATCAGGACCACCACGCAGCCCACCACCTGGAGCGTGGACGCGACCGAAGGGGCGTCGCCGGCGGATTTCGTGAGCGTCACGTAGTCGACGGGTTCCGGGGAGATCACGATCACCACGTTGAGGGGCACGACGGAATAGGCGGCGGCGACCCATGCCAGCCCCCGGCCCGCCCCGCGGCCGGCGGCCACCAGCAGCGCGGCGACCACCACCAGGACGACGACCGGCGCCATGCCCACGATCGTCACGTCGAGGTCGCCGTGGCCGACACCCTGTGCCCGGAGGTCCGCGACCTGCCACGCCGTCCCGGCGAGGGTGCCGACTCCGCCGAGCGCCGCCATGCCCAGCGCCGCGAGCGCCGCCCACACCACCGACGGTCGTCGCGGGCGCACGGACCCGGGTGGCTCTGGAGCTGTCTCGGGAGCCGTCGGGTCTTCCGCGGGTGGCTGCATGTCCCCGGATGGTGCCACCCTGGGCAAGTTCCTTCGCAGACGACCTGCCCGCGACGGTGAATGCGGGCACCGGGGGCGTCGGGCAACCGGCGCGTGTGCACGGAAAGGCGCCGTAGGAGACGGCTGTGCCCAGGCGAAAGGGTTCTCTTGGAACCCGCGTCGCCGCCCGCCGGCGAATTGGCGTGATCGTTAGCCGCACCCATCGTCACAAAACCACACAGCGTTAACCCAGCACAACAGGATCAAACGTCATAACACGGACCTGCGGGGCCACCACGTCCGTCCGACTGGATCGTTGTGCAGGCGGGACCAGCGTTCCCACCGAGCCGGCGGTGGGCCTGAGGGGGAGAGGCAACCCATGTCCATCGAGCTACGGGCTCAGGCTGCCGCGGTGTGCGCGCCGTACCGGCCATGGCAGCCCGTCGCGCCGCAGGGCGACGACCAGCCGGCCGAGGAGCGAACCACCCTGTCCGCCGACGAGGACCCCCGGCACGGACATCGGCCGGACGGGGCCCTGCCGTCGCGCGCGGCCGGCGAGGGCCTCGACGGCGCACCAGCAGCGACAGAAGCGGAGACCCGCCCCATGAACGGCGTCCCCGCCGGGACAGAACGCCTGGTCAGCGCCCCTCCGGGCGGCCTGCCGGTGTTCGAGACACTGGTTGCCGAGTCCCGTCCGGGCCTGTTCGACCAGCCGCCGCTTCCTTCGCCGCCGGACGTCAGACCGGCCCCCCGCCACGCCTGAGGTTCTGTCGAGCCGCGCGACGGGCACGCTCGGTGCTGTAGCCGCCGGCCCGACCGCCGGGTTGAAGATCAGGTGCCCGCCGGCGTGTGCTTCCCGGCCGCCCAGGTGGTGACCGCGGACGAGGAGAGCAGCACGACGACGGCGCCGAGGCCGAGCACCAACAGAACGCCTCCGCCGTAGCCGACAGCATCCCTCGCGTCGGCGGACTCCGCGGCACAGCCCAAGGAGGGGTCACATGCGTCGTTGTCCCCGTTCCCGGCGGCGACGAAGAGCAACCCGAACACCGGCACCCCGGCAGCGACGAGCATCGCCGTAGCCACCGCCATCGTCGTCCTCTGCCACTCGTGCCGTCCGCGCAGGGTGGCCACCGCGCCCACGACGATCACCACCATGAGCCCGGCCAGGAGAATCACGCAGAGAGCTCCCGCCACGGTGACACGGAGGTCGTTCGGCGAAGTAAGGAACTGCCCGTACGCGACTGTCACGGCGACAGCGCCGCCGGCTCCAACCAGGGCACCGACGACCGCGGCAGCCAGTTGTCTGCGGGGCCGCCCACCTGCAGGGGCACGGGTGAGCATGTACCGGTGCGCGGTCGGACGTGAGAGCAGGGCCGCGGCGACCACCATTCCGGCTGCGGCCACGAGCGGACCGGCCAGCGAAGGCCAGAAGTCCGGCGGGATCTCTCTCGGGCTTTCGCCGAGCTCGTAGTCGAGGCGCGGGAGGAGCCAGAGGACGACCACCGAGGCCACCGCGATCGACGTCGGCACCCAGAAGCCGGCGATTGTCCACGTCAGCCCGCGGCCGATGCCGCGGCCCATCGCCAACAACAGCGCCGCGATCGCCATCGGCCCGACCGCGAGCGCCACGCTGGTCACCAACACGGCCTCGTTAGGCCCGGAGGCGTGGGAAGCCAGTCCGCTGTAGAAGATCCCGACACCGAAGCTTGCGATCCCCAGCGCGACGATGGCCGCGTGGACGGCGAGCGGCCGGGGTCGGGGCTCGTCAGGTCGTGTCCCCTCCGACCGCAGCGCCTCGGGCTGCGAACCAGCATCGAGCCGGGCCGATTCCATGCCGGATCCCACTCCGCTTCCGGGCCGGGGAACATGCGGCACCGCGAGCAGGAAGGAGGCCAACGCCAGTGCGATCAAGGTGAACGCACCGCCGCCGACAGCGATCAGGAGCGCTGCCAGCGGGGGGTCACTGGTGTACCGGTCGGCGCCGACCCGTGCCAGGTCGGTGCCGCTCCAGATCTCCCAGCCCAGCGGCGCCACGCCCCATCCCAGGGCGAGCCACGCCACCCACCGGCCGTTGACGAAATCCTTGGCGACGGCGATCGGCGCTGCGACGACAAGGGCCACCACCGCAACAAGAGCCGCCGCCGCCACGGCCAGCCAGAGGATTGCCGGGCCTCGATGGTCGTCGTAGCAGAACGGGGGGCCCAGCGCGGGCGACTCCACGAGGCAGGACGTGCCGCGGTACGTGGCCCGGTGCGCAATCTGCCAACCCAGCCCCCCGAGAGTAAGCAGCCCGCCGGCGGCGGCCGTCCACAGCGCGACGCGCGCGGGCAGCACGGCCGGGTGCCGGGTGTAGGCGTCGCCTCCTCGGACCGCCCCGGGAGCACCGTCCGCCGGCAGAGGGATGTCGAGGTCTGGCCGCATGGCAGACATAGTGCCAACACGCGCAACAGGCTCGGTACGAACCAGTTGCGGCGGCGTCTGAGCGGGCGTGGTACGTCAGCCAACGCGCGTGGGTCGCCGGGCCTCGCGAGCAGGCGGTCCAGCGTCAGCCGACACCTGGCGCGGGTTCGCCGCCGCCGAGTGTCGCCGACGAGGAGAGCGCGACGATCGTGGCAACGAGGGTTCGAGAGCGTCGAGGAGCGCGCACCTATCGATGTCACCTGTGCGGGCGCTTCCCGACTGGACGATCCGGGGCTCAGCGGCGGCGGGCGTCTCCGGCGGGAACGCCGCGAGTTTGACTTCCACGGCCGGGCCTTCCGGCCGCGCTCCGGTAGCCGCCCGGCACCCGACGTTCGCCCGGTGCCGCGGCTCGACTGTGACGGTGGCCACCCGGGCTGCTGCGGCGCTCGTCGGACGTCGCGGCGCTGGACGGGCGGCGGGGGCCGCGCCGGTCGTTGCGCTCCGACCAGTCGCGGGCCGGACGCTCCCGCTCAGGCCGACGCTCGGACACCGGCCGGACCACCTGCGGAGGTGCCACCGGCACGGCGGCGCGGATGCTCTCGGGTAGTGCCTCGCCAGCGACGACTGTCGACCAGAACGGCGCGATGCCGGCGTCCTTGGCCAGCCGCTTGGAGGTCTTCTCGCTGTAGGGAGCCACCAGCGTGACCACCACACCGGACTCGCCGGCCCGGGCGGTGCGGCCGGCCCGGTGCAGGTACGCCTTGGGGTCGGCGGGCGGGTCGACGTGCAGCACGATGTCGATGGCGTCCACGTGCACGCCGCGGGCGGCGACGTCGGTGGCCACCAGCACCCGCAGGCCGCCGGTCTTGAAGTCGGCGAGCACCTTGTTGCGCTGGCTCTGGGTCTTGCCGCCGTGCAACGCCTTGGACGTGACGCCGACCTTCTCGAGCTGGGTCACCAGGCGGTCGGCACCGTGCTTGGTGCGCACGAAGAGCAGCACACGCCGGCCGAGAGCCGCGAGCGCGCCGGCGATCTGCACCTTGTCGGTGTGCGCGACCCGCAGGAAGTGGTGGTCCATCGTGTCGATCGACGCGGTGGACGGCGCGAGCGAGTGCGTCACCGGGTTGGTCAGGTACTGGCGGACGAGCTTGTCGACGTCGCCGTCCAGCGTCGCGGAGAAGAGCAGCCGCTGGCCGTTCGGGGCGGTGCGGTCGAGCAGTGCCCGGACGGCGGGCAGGAAGCCCATGTCGGCCATTTGGTCGGCCTCGTCGAGCGTGGTGGTCTCCACGGCGGAGAGGTCGCAGGTGCCCTGCCGGAGGTGGTCCTCCAGCCGGCCCGGGGTGGCCACGGCGAGGTCGAGGCCGCGCCGCAGGTGGTCGACCTGCTTGCCCATGGCCATGCCGCCGACGATTGGCCGCACCTTCAGGCCGAGCGCGTCAGCCGCGGGGGCGAGCGCGTCGGTCACCTGCATGGCCAGTTCGCGGGTCGGGACGAGGATGAGTCCACGGGGACGCTTGGGACTGCTGCGTCCGCCGGCGAGGCGGGCCAGCATGGGCAGGCCGAACGCCAGCGTCTTGCCGGAACCGGTGGCGCCGCGTCCGAGCACGTCGCGGCCGGCGAGCACGTCCGGGATGGTCGCGGTCTGGATCGGGAACGGTGTGGTGAGGCCGTGGCGACGCAGGGCGGCGACCATCGGCGCGGGAAGTCCGAGGCCGGCGAAGCCGGGCGTCGTGGTGACGCTGGGCGTTGCGACGGCCGGGGCGAGCGTGGGCAGTGGTGCGGGAGACAGCGTTGCGGGGGACAGCGTTGCGGGAGACACAGTGCAGCCTTCCGGGCGCGGTCGCGCGCCTCGGTAGAAAATCGGATGAGGTCGGGTACGCCGTCCAGAACTGCTTCGCGGCCCGGGTGGGTGAGAGCCACCAGACAGGCGCGGGCGTACGACGACAGGTCCAGGGTACCGGTCCGGGCGTTTCCGTGCGCGGAAGGTGACGCCCGTCCCACTGCGGCCGGGCTCGTTCGCACCTGGCGGCCGGGTTCGCGGTGCCGGCCGGCACCGTCCGTAGGCTGACGGGCATGCATGCGATCACGATGTCCGAGCCCGGTGGCCCCGAGGTACTGCGGTGGAGCGAGGCGCCCGACCCGGTGCCCGGCTCCGGCGAGGTGCTGATCGAGGTGGAGGCGTCGGCGGTCAACCGGGCTGACCTGCTGCAACGCCAGGGGCGGTATGCTCCGCCGCCCGGTGCGTCCGAGATCCTCGGCCTGGAGTGCTCCGGACGGATCGTCGCGTTGGCCGACGACGTGGCCGGTTGGTCCGTCGGCGACGAGGTGTGCGCGCTGCTCACCGGGGGCGGGTACGCCGAGAAGGTTGCCGTGCCGGTGGGTCAGCTTCTCCCCGTCCCGAAGGGGGTGTCGCTGGTCGAGGCGGCGGCGTTGCCCGAGGTGGTGTGCACGGTCTGGTCGAACGTCTTCGCGGTCGGCCGGCTGGGGCCGGGCGACAGCTTCCTCGTGCACGGCGGCGGTGGCGGCATCGGGACGATGGCCATCCAGCTCGCCAGCGCGTACGGGGCCCGGGTGTTCTGTACGGCGGGTGCCGGCAAGCACGAGACCTGTCTGGCACTGGGTGCGGAGCGGGCGATCGACTACCGCGAGGAGGACTTCGTCGGGGTGGTCCGCGAGCTGACCGGCGGCACCGGCGTGGACGTCATCCTCGACAACATGGGGGCGTCCTATCTCGACCGGAACGTGGACACGCTGGCGGCGGGCGGCCGGCTGGTGGTGATCGGCCTGCAGGGCGGCCTCAAGGGCGAGCTGAACCTGGCGACGCTGCTGTCCAAGCGGGCCTCGGTGACAGCCACCTCGCTGCGCTCCCGCTCGACAGTGGACAAAGCGTTCATCGTGCAGGACGTGCTCGAACACGTCTGGCCGTTGATCGAGGCCGGCCGGGTGCGGCCGATCGTCGACCGGGCGGTCGCGATGGCGGACGCCGCCGACGCGCACCGCGCGATGGAGAAGGGCGAGCAGACCGGCAAGATCCTGCTGATCCGGTGAGCGGCGCGGCGAAGGCATGCGGTATCGGTGAGAGCAGGCGAGCCCGCCCACCTCACCCCCGCGGGCCTGCCCGACCTCACCCCCGCGGGCCTGTCCGACCTCACCCCCGCGGGCCTGTCCGACCTCACCCCCGCGGGCCTGTCCGACCTCACCCCCGCGGGCCTGTCCGACCTCACCCCCGCGGGGCTGGACCCGCTCGTCCCGGGAGCCGTGACGTTGAGGTCGCTCGTTCCGGACCGCGGCCGCGTCAGGCGTGGCGACGGGACTGGACCACCCGGAACCGGCCCGCCACGTACGCGCCGTCGGTGAGGGACGCGTTCGCCGCCGGGTTGGCGCCCGTGCCGTGGAAGTCGCTGAACGCCGCCGACTGGTTGACGAACACCGCGCCGGTGAGGTTCTCCGACAGCGCCACGCCCACGTCCAGCGCCGCCTCGGCCATCGCCGCCAGCACCTGGTCGTCCGTGGAGTACACGGCCGCGGTCAGCGCGCCCTTCTCGCCGACCACCTTCCGGAACAGTGCGATCGATTCCGCGGTCGAGGCGGTCGGCACCGCGAACGACACCGGCCCGAAGCACTCGCGGCCGTACACGTCGTCCCGGGCCGGATCGACCTTGACCACGACGGGCGTCCGTACCACGGCGTCCGGGTGCTCGGGGTCGGCCACCGCGCGCGAGGGCACCACCACCTCACCCAGGCCGGCGGCCCCTTCGAGCCGGGACCGCACGTCGTCGTTGACCAGCGCTCCGAGCACGCCCGTCGCCCGGGCGTCCTCGCCCAGCAGCTTTCCGAGCGCGGCCCCCAGGTCGGCCACCACCTCGTCGAACGTCTTGTGCCCCTGGTCGGTCTCGATGCCGTCCGCGGGGACGAGCAGGTTCTGCGGCGCCGTGCACATCTGTCCGGAGTAGAGAGACAGGGAGAAGGCCACGTTGCCGAGCATCCCGCGGTAGTCGCCGGCCGAGTCGATCACGATCGTGTTGACGCCGGCCTTCTCGGTGTAGACGGCGGCCTGCCGGGCGTTCTGCTCCAGCCAGTCGCCGAACGCCGACGAGCCGGTGAAGTCGATCAGCTTGATCTCCGGCCGCAGGGCCAGCGTGGCCGCCACCTTCTCGTCCGGCTCCTCCGCGACGAGCGTGAGCAGGTCGGGGGAGAAGCCGGCCTCCGCGAGCACCTCCCGGCAGATCGCGACGGTGATCGCCAGCGGCAGCACGGCACCGGGGTGCGGCTTGACCACCACCGCATTCCCGGTGACCAGCGAGGCGAACAGCCCCGGGTAGGCGTTCCAGGTCGGGAAGGTGTTGCATCCGATCACCAGCGCGATCCCGCGCGGCACCACGGTGAACCGCTTCTCCATCACCAGCGGGTCGCGTTTGCCCTGCGGCTTGGTCCAGGTGGCCCGCGCCGCGTGCCGGGTCATCTCGGCGTACGCGTAGGCGACGGCCTCCAGCCCCCGGTCCTGAGCGTGCGGACCGCCGGCCTGGAAGGCCATCGGATACGCCTGGCCGGAGGTGTGCATCACCGCATGGGCCATCTCGGCGCTGCGGCCGTGCAGCCGCGCGAGGATCTCCAGGCACACGGCCGCGCGGGCGTCCGGCCCGACGTCGCGCCAGCCGGCGATGCCGGCGGCGGCCGCCACCAGCAGTGCGTCCAGGTCGGTGACGTGCGGGTACCGCACACCCAGCACACGGCCGTAGGGTGACCGCTCCGTCGTCACCGTGCCGTCGGCGCCGGGCGTGGTGACCGGGAAGTCGGCGTCGAGGTACGACTCGAACGCCTTCAGCCCGGCCTCCGCCGCACCCTCGCCCTGGGCTTTCACCGACTCGGGGTACGCCGAGAAGTACTCGCGTCGTCCGATCGCCTCGACGGCCTGCCGGAGCGTGTCGCGGTGGCGGTCGACCAGGTCGGTGGTGGTGGCCGCGGTCATCGGGTCAGCTCCTCGGGCCGAGGTGGTCCGCCGGCCGGAGGGTGGCCCGCGGCGGTGGTGCGGTGGAGTCGTACGACTTTGCGCGCACCGGTCGCGAGCGTGTGACGTCGGCCCGGCGTGCAGCCCCCACAGTGTCATACAAGCCGGCCGCCAATTGGCGCGCAAGGGGGTCTGTGGACGAAGCCTCTGCCTGTGGACGGAACGGGCCGCGGCCTGCGAGATCGATAGCCTCCGGTCAGCAGATGTTTCACCTGTCCGCAGGTCGGACGGCCACCTGACACGTTCGCATCGGTCCGTGATAGGCCATGGAGAGCGATATGCGAAGTAGGAATTGCGATGGTGTGACTGTTAGATCCGTTTAGGCCACGGAGGGTCGGCGGGGGAACCTCGCGATATATGGCGGTAATGCGATAAGTCCGAACACCTTGCGGTTGACGGAGTTCAGGAGAAACATTCCGGGACGCCACCACCACCACACTCCTCAGGGGGAGACGTGTCGCCGACAACCACCGCGAGGCGGCGCCGAGGCGCCCTACTCGCTCTCACGACTGCGGGCGTCACCGCGCTCGCGCTGGTCATGCCCAGCGCCGCAGTCGCCAGCCCGGACGCGACAGCCCGTTTAGCCGACGGCGCCGCGACGGGCACCTATCTGGTCCAGCTCGCGGACGAGCCCGTCGCGTCCTACGACGGACGGATCTCGGGCTACCGGGCCACCCGCCCGGCACCGGGCACCCGGGTCAACCGCGACAACCCGGACGCCAAGCGCTACGCGAGCCTCCTCAAGTCCAAGCACGACGCCGTGATGGGCCGCGCCCGAGGCGCCAAGAAGGTCCACGACTACACGGTCGCCTTCAACGGCTTCGCGGCGAAGCTGAGCGGCAGGCAGGCCGCGGTCCTGCGCACGACGGCGGGCGTCGTCGCGGTGACCAAGAGCGAGATGCGGCACCTCGACACTGTCAGCACCCCCGACTTCCTGAAGCTGACCGGCCCGGACGGCGCCTGGCAGAAGCAGTTCGGCGGCCCGGCCAAGGCGGGCGACGGCGTCATCGTCGGCATCGTCGACTCCGGCCTGTGGCCCGAGAGCGCGAGCTTCGCGCCGCTGCCGGCCTCGCCGACCGACGCCAAGGTGAAGAAGCGGTTCAAGGGCATCTGCGACGTCGGCATCGAACGTCCCCGCTTCGCCTGCAACAACAAGGTCATCGGCGGACGCTGGTTCGTCCAGGACTTCGGCGCCGAGCGGCTGCAGCCCGAGGAGTACCTCTCCCCGCGCGACTACGACGGGCACGGCACCCACACCGCGTCCACCGCGGCCGGCAACAACGGCGTCCCGGTGACGGTCGAGGGCAACGACCTCGGCAATGCCTCGGGCATGGCGCCGGCCGCACGGCTGTCGATCTACAAGGTCTGCTGGAACGACACCGAACACGGCGGCGGCTGCGCCACCGGCGACATGCTCGCCGCGATCGACGCCGCGGTCGGCGACGGCGTGGACGTCATCAACTTCTCGATCTCCGGATCGCGCAACAACCCAGTCGACCCGGTGGAGGTGGCCTACTTCAACGCGGCCAAGGCGGGCGTCTTCGTCGCCGCCTCGGCGGGCAACAGCGGGCCCGGTGCCATGACCGTGGCACACAACAGCCCGTGGCTGACCACCGTCGCCGCTGGCACGCACGACCGGTCGGCGACCAAGACCGTGACGCTGGGCAACGGCGCCAGCTACACCGGTCCGGGTCTCGGCGCGGCGGTGCCCAGCGCGCCGCTGGTGACCGCCACCGCGGCCGCGAAGGCGGGCGCGCCGGCAACGGATGCCCGGCTCTGCTT
This sequence comes from uncultured Actinomycetota bacterium, assembly GCA_963740255.1. Taxonomy (GTDB): domain Bacteria; phylum Actinomycetota; class Actinomycetes; order Mycobacteriales; family Cryptosporangiaceae; genus CAVUDO01. The sequence goes on from CAVUDO010000006.1 coordinate 182,524, forward strand.
CCTCGGCACGCTCGACCCGGCCAAGACCGCCGGCAAGATCGTGGTCTGCGACCGCGGCGTCGTCGCCCGCACCGAGAAGAGCCAGGAGGTCAAGAACGCAGGCGGGGTCGGCATGGTGCTCACCAACACGGCACCGAACTCGCTCAACGCCGACCTGCACTTCGTCCCGACTGTCCATGTGAACGAAGTGGCGGGCGCGGCCATCAAGACCTACGCCGCGACCGCCAGCCCCACCGCGGCGCTCTCCGCGAGCGTGAACGTGGTCGCGGACGCGCCGAAGGTCGCGGCGTTCTCGTCGCGCGGCCCGGCGCTGACCGGTAGCGGTGACCTCCTCAAGCCGGACATCATGGCGCCGGGTGTGGACGTCCTCGCCGCCGTGGCGCCGCCGGGCAACAGCAACCGTCCGTTCGACTTCCTCTCCGGCACGTCGATGTCGAGTCCGCACATCGCGGGCCTGGCGGCGCTGGTGATCGGCAAGTTCCCGAAGTGGTCGCCGATGGCGGTCAAGTCGGCGCTGATGACCACGGCGAGCGTGCGGGACAACAGGGGCAACGCGATCACCACCGACTCCGGTGCCCCGGCGACGCCGCTCGACTACGGCTCCGGCCAGGTCACGCCGCTCAAGGCCTTCGATCCGGGTCTGGTGTACGAATCCGGACCGAAGGACTGGACGCGGTACCTGTGCGGCGTCAACGGCGGGCTCGACCCGGCCGGCCCGGACTGCACCAGGGCCGGCGGCCCGATCGACGCGAGTGACCTGAACCTGCCGTCGATCGCGATCGGCGCGCTGGCGGGCGTCCAGACCGTCACCCGCAAGGTCACGAACGTCAGCAGGAGCAAGTCGTCCTACGTGGCCTCGATCTCCGAGCCGGCGGGCGTCGACATCACGGTGACGCCGTCGAAGTTCACCATCGACCCGGGCAAGAGCCGGACCGTGAAGCTGACGATCACCCGCGTCTCGGCGGCGTACGACGCGTACTCGTTCGGGGCGATTACGTGGTTGGACGGCAAGCACTCCGTCCGCAGTCCGATCGCGGTGCGCCCGGTGGCGATCTCGGCGCCGGTCCAGGTCAGCGGCACCGGCACCAGTGGTTCGCAGTCGATCCCGGTCACCCCGGGCTTCGACGGCACGCTGACCGCCACGGTCGCGGGCCTGGACGAGGCGCAGGTCGACGACCTCGCTCTCGTGCCGGAGCAGGGCGGCTTCGACCCGGGTAACCCGGCCGAGTCCGGCCGGACCAAGAAGGCGACGGTCACGATCGCGGCCGGCACCACGGTCGCGCGGTTTGCCACCTTCGACGCCGACTACGCCGCCGGCACCGACCTGGACGTGTTCGTCTACCGGGCCGGCACGACGACGCTGGTCGGTCAGAGCGCGGGTGCCAGCTCGGAGGAGAGCATCACCCTCAACGCCCCGGCCGCCGGACAGTACGACGTCTACGTCGACCTGTTCTCGGCCGCGCCGGCCACCGCGAAGGCGCACACCTTCGCAGTGGGCAGCACAGCGGTCGGCAACGCCACGGTGACCCCGGCGTCCCAGCCGGCCACCGTGGGCACGCCGACCACCGTGACCGTCAACTGGACCGGGCTCACGGCCAGCAGGCGCTGGCTCGGCGCGGTGAACTACAGCGACGGCGGCACGGGCAGCGGACGCACGTTGGTCGCGGTCACGTCGTAGCGCCCCACGCGCAAATGCGGCGGCCCCGCCCGGCATCCCAGCCGGCGGGGCCGCTGCTCGACCGGGGCCTTGGCTGGCTACGATGGGTGCGCGGGCGACGTACACGTCCGCCGGGGAGCTCGGGACAGCCGGGCTGAGAGGGTGGCCAGTCTTCTGGCGGGTGCCCTGGACGAAGGTCCAGGCCACGCCGGCGGGCAGCGCGTCACCGACCCGTAGAACCTGCACTGGGTAATGCCAGCGGAGGGAGCCCCGGGCGTCCGCCCGTCCTGTCGCGCTGTGGCCTTTCCCGCGGGTCGGCCTGGTGCCGAGCCGCGGTACGCGGCGGCAGGGCGCAGCCGAGTCGAGCCGCCCACCCTTCCCGGCGCCCCCGATCGGGAGGCACGGATGCGTACCACCAGACCTCTGAACGTCCGACTACGGCCCGTCCTCGCCGCCGCGCTGGCGGCGGTCGCTGCGGTCGCTCTCACCGCCTGCTCGTCCGGCGGCGACAGCGCGGAGAACCCCACGACCGTCACGCTCGTCACGCACGAGTCGTTCAACGTCGGCAAGGAGACGCTGGCGGCGTTCACCAGGCAGACCGGCCTCACCGTGAAGGTGCTCCGCAGCGGCGACGCCGGCACGGCCACCAACCAGGCGATCCTCACCAGGGGCAACCCGCAGGGCGACGTGTTCTTCGGCGTGGACAACACGTTCCTGTCCCGAGCGCTGGACGCCGGCCTGTTCACGCCGTACGCCCCCGCCGGGCTGGACGGCGTGCCGGCCGAGTTCCGGCTCGATCCGCAGCGCCGCGCCACGCCGGTCGACTACGGCGACGTGTGCGTCAACTACGACAGGAAGTACTTCGCCGACCGCCGGCTCACTCCGCCCCAGACGTTCGCCGATCTGGCCAAGCCCGCCTACAAGGACCTGCTCGTGGTGCAGAACCCGGCCACCTCCTCGCCGGGCCTCGCGTTCCTGCTCGGCACGGTCGACACCTTCGGGCCGGACGGCTGGCAGGGGTACTGGAAGCAGCTGAAGGCGAACGGTGCGCTGGTCGTGGACGGCTGGGAGGAGGCATACCAGCAGCGGTTCACGGTCGGTTCGAAGGGCAAGGGCAACCGGCCGCTGGTGGTCTCGTACGCGTCCAGCCCGCCGGCCGAGGTGGTGTTCGCCGGTAAGCCGGCGGCCGTCGCGCCGTCCGGGGTGTCGACGGGCACCTGCTTCCGGCAGGTGGAGTTCGCCGGCCTGCTGGCCGGCGCGAAGAATCCGACGGGCGGCAAGAAGCTGCTCGACTTCCTGCTCTCGGCGACGTTCCAGCGCGACGTCCCGCTGCAGATGTTCGTGTTCCCGGTGGTCAAGGACGTGCCGCTGCCGGAGGCGTTCACGAAGCACGCCGTGGTGCCGACCGACCCGGCGACCTTGCCGGCCGAGGAGATCGCGAAGAACCGGGACGCCTGGATCAAGTCCTGGCAGGGCATCGTCCTGCGATGACGCCGCTGCCGCCGGCTCGCTCGCCGCGCGAGTCCGGCGGGCCGGTGACGGCGGCGTCGGCCGGGCGCGCACGGCCGGCCGGCGGTCGCCCGGGGTCGGGGGTCGGGCGCGGCCCGTGGCGGTCGGGGGCCGGGCGGGCGAGGGTCGGGCGCGCGGCGCTGCTGGCCGTCCCGCTCGGGTTCCTCGCGCTGTTCTTCGCGCTGCCGGTGGCGTCGATCGTCGGGCTGGGCCTGCGCGAAGGCGGACGGTGGCGCCTGGATGCCGCCGCCGCGGTGCTCACCGACCCGGTGACCCGCGAGGTGCTGTGGTTCACCTGCTGGCAGGCCGCGGTGTCCACTGTGCTCACGCTGCTGGTGGCGCTGCCGGGGGCGTACGTGTTCGCGCGGTTCGACTTTCCCGGCAAGGCGGTGTTGCGGGCGCTGGTGACCGTGCCGTTCGTACTGCCCACGGTCGTGGTCGGAGCGGCGTTTCTGGCGCTGGTCGGGCCGGGCGGCCTGCTCGGGATCGAGCTCGACCGGACGGTGTGGGCGATCCTCGCCGCGCACGTTTTCTTCAACTACGCGGTCGTGGTGCGCGTGGTCGGCGGAGTGTGGGCGCAGCTCGACCCCCGGCAGGAGGAGGCCGCCCAGGTGCTCGGCGCCAGCCGGATGAGGGCGTTCACGGGTGTCACGCTGCCCGCGCTGACGCCCGCCCTCGCCGGCGCCGCGCTGATCGTCTTCCTGTTCACGTTCACCTCGTTCGGCATCGTCCAGCTCCTCGGCGGTCCGGGGTACGCCACGCTGGAGGTGGAGATCTACCGGCAGACCGCGCAGCTGCTCGACCTGCCCACCGCGGCCGTGCTGTCGCTGGTGCAGCTCGCCGCGGTGTGCGCGCTGCTGGCCCTGGACGCCTGGCTCACCCGTCGACGTTCGGCGGCTCTCACGCTGGTGGCCGCGCGCGGGGCGGCCCGACGCCCGCATGGCGCACCACAGTGGACGTTCGTACTGGCCAACGTCGCCGGGATCGCTGTCCTGCTGCTCGGGCCGCTCGCGGTGCTGGTCGAACGCTCGTTCAACGCGGGCGGCGGCTACGGGCTGGCGTACTACCGGGCGCTGGGCGTGAACGACATCGACAGCACGCTGTTCGTGCCGCCATGGGACGCGGTGCGCAACTCGCTGGTGTTCGCGCTGGTCGCGACGCTGGTGGCGCTCGTGGTCGGTGGGTGCGCGGCGGCGGCGCTGACGCCGCGGGCAGGCCGGTTCGTCCGCGGGGTGGACGCCATGCTGATGCTGCCGCTGGGAACGTCGGCGGTGACGGTCGGCTTCGGGTTCCTGGTCGCGCTGGACGAGCCGCCGCTGGACCTGCGGCAGTCGCCGCTGCTGGTGCCGCTGGCCCAGGCCCTGGTCGCGGTGCCGTTCGTGGTGCGGACGCTGCTGCCGGTGCTGCGCGCGATCCAGCCCCGGCTGCGGGAGGCCGCCAGCGTGCTCGGGGCCAGCCCGTTGCGGGCGCGGCGCGAGGTCGACCTGCCGCTGGTGTGGCGGGCGGTACTCGTCGCGGCGGGCTTCGCGTACGCGATCTCGCTGGGGGAGTTCGGCGCGACGGTGTTCATCGCCCGGCCGGACGCCCCCACCGTGCCGGTCGCGATCGCCCGGTTCCTGAGCCGACCCGGCGACCTGAACTACGGCCAGGCGATGGCGCTGTCCGTCGTCCTGATGGCCCTGTGCGCCGGGGCGCTGCTCGCGCTGGAACGGATCCGGCTCGACCGGGCGGGGGAGTTCTGATGCTGCGCCTGGACGCCGTGACGGTGACCTTCGGCGCGCACCGCGCCCTGGACGCCGTCGCCCTGGACGTCGCCGAGCACGAGGTGGTGAGCGTGCTCGGCCCCAGCGGGAGCGGCAAGAGCACGCTGCTGCGGGTGGTCGCCGGACTGCAGGCCCCGGACATCGGCCGGGTGTGGCTCGCCGACGCCGACGTGACGCGCGTCCCGCCGCACCGCCGCGGGGTCGGCCTGATGTTCCAGGACCATGCGCTGTTCCCGCACCGGGACGTGGCCGGCAACGTGGCATTCGGCCCGCGCATGCACGGCGCCTCCCGGCCGGCCGCGCACACCAGGGTTGCCGAACTGCTCGCCCTGGTCGGGCTGGACGGCGCCGGCGGGCGGGCGGTCGCCAGCCTGTCCGGCGGCGAGCAGCAGCGCGTGGCCCTGGCCCGCGCGCTGGCGCCGGCACCCCGCGTCCTGATGCTCGACGAGCCCTTCGGCCAGCTCGACCGCACGCTGCGGGAACGCCTCGTGGTCGAACTCCGGCAGCTGTTCACCCGCCTCGGCACCACCGTCCTCGCGGTGACCCACGACCAGGCGGACGCCTTCGCGCTGGCCGACCGGGTGGTCGTGATGGAGGCCGGCCGGATCGCCCAGGTCGGCACCCCGCGGGAGGTGTGGGAACGGCCAGCGTCGGCGTTCGTCGCGAGGTTCCTGGGCTTCGACAACGTCGCGGAGGCCACCGTCGCGGCCGGCCAGGCGGCCACACCCTGGGGTGCGGTGCCGGTGGACGCCCCGGACGGCCGGTACCCAGTACTCGTCCGTGCGGGCGGCGTCCGCCTGGAGCCGGCCGGCCCGCTCCGTGCCACCGTCCGAGCGAGGACGTTCCGCGGCGACCACGTCGTCCTGCACCTCGACGTCAGCGGGGCTCCGCCGCTCCAGGCCACCTGCCCACTGCGAAACGCCCCGGACCTGGACGCCCAGGTCACGCTGCGCATCGACCCGGCGGAAGTCGTCGTCCTGCCGAACTAGCGCGGGGTGTTCAGTAGCCCATCAGCTGGTCGACGTAGCACCAGCGCCACGACTCGCCGGGCTGGATCGAACGCATGACCGGATGGCCGGTGGCGCGATGGTGGGCGGTGGCGTGGCGTCCGGGTCCGGAGTCGCAGCAGCCGACGTTGCCGCACGTGACGCAGGCCCGCAGGTGCACCCAGGGGTGGCCGAGGTCGTCGCATTCCTTGCAGCTGTCGCCCAACGGCTCGGCGGCCCGCCCGGCGGCCGCGTCGAGATGACTGCACGAGTTCACGCGGACGCTCCCGATCCTGGGCGATGTTCCCCTGCCGGCCTGATTCTCGCGCACCGACCTGGCGTCGGCGGGAAACCCCCCGGTCGGGGGATGATGCTGGGCACGGCGACCGCGGAGAGGTGAGGCATGGAGCTGGAGATACCCGACGTCGTCGCCGCCCTGGCCCTGATCTTCGGTGCGATCGCCGTCGCCGGCGCGGCCAAACGGATCCGGTTCCCGGCCCCGATCCTGCTGGCCGTCGTCGGCGTCGCGGTGTCGTTCCTGCCCGGCGTGCCCGAGTACACGCTCAACCCGGACATCATCCTGTTCTTCATCCTGCCGCCCCTGCTCTACTCGGCGGCGTGGACGAGTTCCTTCCACGGCTTTCGGGAGAACCTGCGGCCGATCGGGCTGCTCTCCGTGGGGCTGGTGCTGTTCAGCACCGTGGTGATCGGACTGGCCGCCTGGTGGCTCGTCCCCGGGTTGCCGCTCGCGGCGGCGTTCGCGCTGGGGGCGATCGTGGCGCCGCCGGACGCCGTCGCGGCGACCGCCGTCGGGCGGGAACTCGGGATGCCGCGCCGCATGGTGACGATCCTGCAGGGCGAGAGCCTGGTGAACGACGCGACTGCCCTGACCTTGCTGCGGGTGGCCGTCGCGGCGGTCGGCGGCGGAGTCACGCTGTGGCAGGCCGGCGGGATGTTCCTGCTGGCGGCGGTCGGCGGCGTCGCGATCGGCGCGGTGCTGGGTGTGGCGATCCACTGGCTGCGGCGGCGGCTGACCGAGGTCGTGCTGGAGAACGCGATCACCCTGTTCACGCCGTTCGTGGTGTACCTGGTGGCCGAGAGCCTGCACACCTCCGGGGTGCTGGCCGTAGTGGTGACCGGGCTGTATCTCGGCCACACGTTCAGCGCCACCTCGCCGGAGACCCGGCTGCAGGGCAACGCGATCTGGGAACTCATCGACTTCGTGCTCGAGTCGATCGTGTTCGCGCTGATCGGGCTGCAGTTGCGCACGGTCATCGAGGGATTGGCCGGTCTCGACCCGGTTCAGGTGTTCTGGTGGCCGGCCGTGTTGCTCGCGGTGACGATCCTGGCGCGGTTCGTCTGGGTGTTCCCGGCGACATACCTGCCCCGACGCCTGCTCCGCCGGGTGCGCGAGCGGGAACCGGACCCCTCGTGGCGGATCCCGGTGGTGGTCTCCTGGGCGGGCATGCGGGGGGTGGTGTCGCTGGCCGCGGCGTTCGCGCTGGCCGCCGACTTCCCGCACCGCAACCTGATCGTGTTCCTGACGTTCACCGTCGTGTTCGGCACGCTGGTGATCCAGGGCCTCACGCTGCCGGTGCTGATCCGGCGGGTCGGGCTCACCGGGGACGACGGCTACAAGGACAAGCTGGCCGAGGCGAACGCCCAGCACCGGGCGGCCCGGGCGGCGCTGGAGCGGCTCGACGAGATCGTCGTCGCAGCCGACCCGCCGCCACCCGAGGACATCGTGGAGAAGCTCCGGGACTACGCCGAGAACCGTTCGTTGGGTGCCTGGGAGCGCCTCGGTGGTCAGGCACAGGGCGGTGCCGACCCTCCTTCGGCGGTCTTCCGGCACCTGCGCCAGGAGATGCTCCGGGCCGAGCGGGACGTCTTCGTCCGGATGCGCGACGCCAAGGAACTGGACGACGAGGTGCTGCGCCGGGTCCTGCACGAGCTCGACCTGGAGGAGACGATGCTCAGCCGCCGCTCCGAGCGGTGATCTCCGTCGCGTAGTCGGGCCTGCGGCCGGCCGCACCGCCGTCGCCGGGCGCCGGGTGGCGGGGTCCGCGAGGGGCCTCCGGGGTGCTGGTTGAAGCCTCGGCATCCGCTTTGCCCCGAGGTCGGCGGGGCCTGTATCCTTCAGGACCGGCGGCCTCGCGAGGGGCCCGGGAGGCTTCGCCTAGTCCGGTCTATGGCGCCGCACTGCTAATGCGGTTTGGGTTCACCCCCATCCCGGGTTCAAATCCCGGAGCCTCCGCGCTTCACCCAGTACCGCACCAACTGCGCTCGTAGCTCAACGGATAGAGCACTTGACTACGGATCAAGAGGTTGCAGGTTCGAGTCCTGCCGAGCGCGCCCAGGTCAGAGGCCGTTTCCCGCGAGGGGGGCGGCCTCTTTCGCGCCCCATACAGCAGGGAAGTCAGGCGACGCGCTGGTGCACCAGGGAGTCGATGGCTCGGTGGAGGTCAGCGACGCGCACGGTGACTGTCGCGTCGTCGTTGGCTGCGCTCAGGCCGGCGGACACGAGTTCACGGATCAGCGCGCCGGGGGTGAGGCCGCGCCGTTGGGCCTCAGCCTCCAGGCGTTCGGACAACCCCGCAGGCATCCGTGCCGAGTGCACGACCGATACCGGCCGGGGTTCACGGTCGACTGTCGCGCCGCTCCAGTCGGTCTCGGCAAGCGCCTTCATCGTTTCTTCACGGCTCATGCTTCCCCCTCGATCATTCTCACCACCGCTACCTGCTCGGTCGCGGTCAAACTCACGGGCGGACACCACCAGGTACTCATCGTCTGTCTCTTCGATCAATGCGACAACGATCCAGCGCCCGTCGCTGGCCTGAGCGGCGACCCGGAGGACCGCCCCGATGTGGGTCCGCACCTGGGTCGTGTCCGGAGTACCTCCAGTGCGGTCTGCCATCCGATGCCGGCCGCAGCGAGCGCGTCGTAGCTGTGTTCATCGAACAGGTATTGCTCTCTCATCCTGCCAACGTACACGATTGTAAACAGCCGCTCCATGGCCGAACGCAGGCCGGTTGAGACCTTCCGTACGAGGTAGATGCGGCCGGCTCCGCCGACCGCGAGCGCCGTCCTGGCCGGGCGCTGCGCTCGCCGCACCTCGGGCGGGCGCGCGGCGCGCGCGCCCGCCCGGCGGCGCGCGTCACGAAGGCCGCGACCACGCCGGAAGCGCACAGAGCCGCTATGCCGGCATGGGAACGACTCGCTATGCCGGCCCGGGGAACGACGACAGCCGGACGCGGGCGACGGCGGGTTCGTGGAGGCTGCCGAGCCAGAGGGTGTCGCCGTGCTGGCGGACGCCGGTGGCCATCGTGTAGCGGCCGGCCGGGCCGTGCAGGGTGCGGAGCACCGTGCCGTCGCCGTCGACCAGGGCCATCAGGACGTACCGCTTCGGCTGCGGCTGGAGCCGCACGGGCAGCAGTGCCGCGAACTGGCGGAGCCGCGGGTACGGCAGCAGCCGCTCGGCGATGGCGACCCGCGGGCTGGGCAGCGCCACCCAGTAGGTGCCGTCGCCGACGGCCGACATGTTGTCCGGGTAGGCGGGCAGGTCGGCGACGACCGTCGGGGCACCACCGTCCAGCGGCACCCGGACGAGCCGGTGCGTGGAGGTCTCCGCCACCAGGACGAACGAGCCGTCAGGACTCAGCGCGACGCCGTTGGGGAAGTGCAGCCCGTCGGCCACCACCTCGGTGCCGCGCCCGACCGGGTCGTACGCGAGCAGGCGCCCGTTCGGCCGGTACTCCAGCATGTCCCGCCGCCAGGTGTCCACGCCGTACCGGTCGGAGCTGTCGCTGAAGAACACCGTCCCGTCCGGCGCGATGGCGGCGTTGTTGCAGAACGAGAACGGGCGCCCGGCGGCCGAGCGGGTGAGCGCGGTGACCGCCCCGCCGCCGTCGACCCGCAGCAGTCCCCGGCGGCCGTCGCACACGACGAGGCTGCCGTCCCGCGGGTCGACCTCGATCCCCAGTGGACGCCCGCCGGTGTCGGCGAGCAGCTCCGGAGGGTCGCCTGGCTGGGCGTCGGCGGCCCATCGCCACAGCCGTCCGTCGTCGCCTCCGCTGACCAACCGGCCCTCGGCGTCCACCACGACGTCCTCGGGACCGGCACCGCCTGGCAGCGGGAACAGCTCCAGCGCATCGAGCCGGGTGTCGTCCGGCGCCCACGGGCCGTCCAGCGGCGGCGGCGTCGTGGCGGGGACCTTGGCCGCGCGGATCCAACGGGGTGGCCGCGCTCGCGCGGCGGTCGAGGTGGTCACGCGGCGATCCTGCCGCATCAGGTGCCTCCCGGGGACCGGGGACACCGCTCCGGTGGTGTGGCGGCCTGGCGATGGTATGGACGTCCGTGGGCCTGCGAGGATGACGCAACATGACCAGGTACCGCGCCGCCGCGAGCCGATACGGGACGATGCCCTACCGGCGCTGTGGCAGCAGCGGTCTCAAGCTGCCGGCGGTGTCGCTCGGTCTGTGGCACAACTTCGGCGAGGACAGGCCGTTCGACGCGCAGCGCGACATCCTGCGACGCGCCTTCGACCTCGGCATCACGCACTTCGATCTCGCCAACAACTACGGACCGCCGGACGGATCCGCCGAGACCCACTTCGGCCGGCACCTGGCCGCGGACTTCCGTGCCCATCGCCACGAGCTCGTCATCGCCACCAAAGCCGGCAACCACATGTGGCCCGGCCCGTACGGCGAGGGGGGCTCGCGCAAACACCTGTTGTGCTCCCTCGACCAGTCACTGCAGCGGATGGGCCTGGAGTTCGTTGACATCTTCTACTCGCACCGGCCGGATCCCGACACGTCGTTGGAGGAGACGATGGGTGCGCTGGACACCGCGGTGCGGTCCGGGAAGGCGCTCTACGTCGGCCTGTCCAACTACCTGCCGGAGCAGACTCTCCAAGCCGCGCGCATCCTGCGCGAACTCGGTACGCCGTTGCTGGTCCACCAGCCGCGGTATTCGATGCTCGACCGCCGGGTCGAGGACGGGCTGCTCGACGTGCTCGCCGCCGAGGGGACGGGCGCCGTCGCGTTCTCGCCGTTGGCGCAGGGCGTCCTGACCGATCGTTATCTGCGGGGCGTGCCGTCGGACTCACGGGCCGCGAAGGGCGTCTTTCTCACCGCCGACTCGCTCGACGACGCGACGATGCGGAAGGTACGCGCGCTCACGGCCGTCGCGAAGGCGCGCGGCCAGTCGCTGGCCCAGCTCGCGGTGGCATGGATCCTGCGCCTCGACGTCCTGACATCCGTCCTGGTCGGCGCCAGCAGCGTCGACCAGCTCGAACAGAACCTCGGCGCCCTCGCCAACCTGACGATCCCGCCGGCCGAACAGGACGAGATCGAGCGGATACTCCGCGGGTAGCCTCATGGTCGGAAGACTCGGCCGCGCACTGGGTGACTGCGTAGGAACTGGCTGAGTCGGGCGGTGAGTCCTCGGGGGCCGCGCGGTCGGCTTCGTCCCGCGGCCCGGTCGACACAGAGTCCGGCCCGGTAGTCCTCGGGCATCGCCCGCACGGTGGCCGGGTCGTGGATCGCGAGGCGGTAGTCGGCGCGGTTCTCGGCGCCCATCGCCGCGGGAGCATGGGGAGGCCTGGCCGGTGGATATCAACGCATAACGGCACCCGGCCGTGCGGCCAGCCCCTAGGCTCGCCATCATGCTGCTTTCTCCGTTGGCCGCCGTCGTGCTGGCGGCGTCTGCTGCGGTGCCCGCGCCCACGACGCTGGCGGCGGCGGCCCCGCCGGCGGTCGTCGTCGCCAACGTCCCCGCTCCGGTGACGGTGACCAACACGGTGCGCATCCCCTCGCTGGGCAACGCCCCGGACGGCACCCTCAAGACGACCGTCCGCTACACCGACACGACGGCGAGCGCCACCGCGTCCACGGGCGACACCATCGGCCTCGGCAAGGGCCACAACTTCAAACTGACCACGTGCGTGAACTGGCACCGGGACGGCCAAACCCCGATCGCCTACTGCTCCGACCGCCTCGTCGACACCCGTGCCAACACCGCGACGATCTACACGTTCGCCCCGACGGTGACGCTGCCGGACCGGCCGCGTCCCTCCGGCGCCAACCGCTGGGGCTACTTCACCGGCTACACCGAGGTCACCTACCTGTCCGAGGGCCGGTACCGGATGGCCGCGCACTCCTGGCCGGACGGAGGCCTGCAGCAGGCCGGCGTCCCGGCGGCACGCGTCGGCCAGACGACGGGCGTGCTGCCGCCCAACCAGACCGTGGCCCTGGACGGTGCGTTCACCAGCGCGATCGACTCCGGCCAGCCGGACTCGATCTGCCGGCCGCTCACCGGCAATGCGAGCGGCCCGCTGCCCGCGGGCGTGACGAGCAGCCATCCGGCATTCGCCGGGGCACCCGCCTACCACGAGGTCGGGCTGCCGACCGGCAGCTTCGCCGGCAAGGCACCCCGCGGCGTGATGCTGCTGATCCACGGCGGCGGCTGGATCAGCAACGGATCGGGCGCGGTGCAGGGCCACCGCCCGGTGGCCGACCGGTGGCGTGCCCGCGGCTGGGAGACCGTGAGCCTCACCTACCGTGCGTGCGGCAAGAGCCTCGTGGACGCGTTGTGGTTCCACGACAAGGCGCGGGCCTGGTTCGGTCCGGGCGCCGCCCTGTGCACCACCGGCGGTTCGGCCGGCGGGCACCTGGCGCTGGCCGTCGCCAGCCAGCGCGCCGGTGTGTACTGCGCGATCAGCCAGGCCGGCCCCACCGACCTGAACACGATCAAGGACCAGAAGGCGTACAACGCCGAGACGGGCACGGCCGACCAGACCAACGGCGGCCGCTGGGTGCACAACCTCGGCGCGGCCGCCTTCGGCCTGGAGAACCTTGCCTCCCACAGCCCGGGAGCGCAGGTCTCGCCGCAGCTGGCGAACACCCGGGTGCTGCAGGCGTTCGGTGTGGCCGACCCGCTGGTGCCCTACCAGCAGGCCACGGACCTCCATCAGACGATCCTCGCCGCCAGGCCTTCCGCGTACTCGCGGACGGTCCAGATGGCAGCGGGGCCCGTACCGTTCGTGCACGCGACCGTCAGCCAGGCCGCGTTCGACAACTACCTCGCCCGCGAACGCGCGATCGTCGCCCCGATCGTCGCGCCGACGGTCCCCCTCGACCGCCGTTAGCCCGCCGCGGGCGGCTGACCGGCCGTGAGCTGCTTACCTACCTCGGGCAGATCAGAGATCACGGTCCCGCGGTCGCTGCGCCGCCGGGCGGGGGGAAGGCGAGCCCGAAAATCCGGCGGCGGAGTTCGTTGGACGGCCAGCGCGGGAATGAGATGCTAATAGGCCGATTTAACCCGGAATAGCTGCTTATGTGACTTCGCTATCGGGTAGGCGGACAGGGGTGATCGGCCGTACTCAGCTCTGGATGTAGCCGACCAGGTGTTCGCGTTCGGTTTCGAGTTCGGAGATCGTCACCTTGACGACGTCGCCGATGCTCACCAGGCCCTTCAGCCGGCCGTCGCGGACGACGGGCACGTGCCGGATGCGGTGGTCGATCATGACCGCCCGCAACTCGTCCACGTGCTGGTCGGGCGTACAGGTGCGCACCTCGGCCGTCATGATCGACGAGACCGGCGAGTCGAGCAGGTCGTCGCCGTTGCGGTGCAGCTGCCGCACGACGTCGCGCTCGGACACGATGCCCACGATGGTGTGGCCGTCCTCGGACACCACCAGCGCGCCGAAGTTGTGCTCGGCGAGCGAGGCGAGCAGCTCCCGCACGGTCGATCCGGGCGCGATGGTGACCACGTCGCTGCCCTTGCTCCGCAGGATGTCACTGATCCGCATGGCGCAGCCTCCTCGCAGCGATGGCGGCTGGCGCGCCACGGCGTTCTCCTCGTCCACGGTATGCGCCGGGCGCCGTTCGCGGAAGACGTGAGGTTCCTCCCGTTCCGCCCGGAGGCGCGGGCGGGGAGCGGCGGGGCCACCGGCGCACTCTCGGACGGCATCAGCACAGGCGACAGGGGTGGTGCGGCGACGCACCACCCCTGCCTGCGAGCAGCCCGGCCCGGACGGCACCGGGCGTGGCCTTCGAAAAGACCACACCGTCCGGGCCGAGTGCGCGGTCCACGACCGGCGAACAATTGTTCGCGGACCCCACGACTCTCAATTCTTGGTTTGCGACAACGGCGGAACGAATTGCGGTGGTGAACACGTCCCGCCGTTGTCGCACGGGCGAATCGGGGGATCTGCGAATTCGCGGGGAATTCGACTGTCCGGCCCGCTTCGGCCGTTGTCCTCGGTGGTGCTAGGCGAGCGCGGGGCTCGCCGGACGCCCCCACAGCCCCGCCGAACGCGGACCACGTCCGGGCCGTCGACGGTCTGTGGAGCGGGCGCCGAGATATCCGGTTGTCGTGCGTGGAGCAGCGAAAAGCGGCAGCTCAGCGGTCAGCGAACTCGAGCTGGGCCGGTCGACCCGGCCGGCTCCGGTGCTCGCGGCAGGCGTTCGGGCGTCGTGGCCCGCGCAGTGCAGCGCGTGCGCACGGTGGCGACTCGCCCGGCCGGCCGGCACCGCCACCATCACGTGGGCCCGCGGGCCGCTCTCCTGGGAGGAAACCCGTGCGGGGCTGAGTCGAGAACCACCGGCACATCCGAATCGCGTTGTCAGCACGTTCTAGTCAACGACCCCCACAAAGGGAGGTGACGGCCGTGTGGGTGAGAAATCCGCTGAATTCCGACTAACATCGACAACTTACTGATAGTGACAGTCCACTGTAGATCAGCGAACGAAGCACGGCTTTATGGCGATCACTCAGAGTAAATTAGACCCTACCGATGGTCAGAAGAGCGCAGGGCGGCCGACCGCAGGTCCAGCAGCATCGAGTCGTACACCGGCGCGTCGGGGAACGGCTGGTTGTGGCCGATCAGGCGCCAGCCCCAGGGCCTCGTACGCGCACCGGGCGGGGGCGTTCGTCGGCTCGACCAGCAGGGTGGCCCTTTCCTCCGACCGGCCGGCGAGCAGGTCGTCGTGCAGCCGGCGGGCGATCCCGTGGCGGCGCCACCCGGCCAACACCATGATCTCGTTCAACCCGAACGTGCGGCGGCCGGTCTCGTCGGTCAATCCCGGCTCGCCCGGCTCGCGCATCCCGTCCCACCACCGGGTGTCGGCCGCGAGCGGCATGCCGTAGGCGTAGCCCACCAGGTTGTCGCCCACGTGCCCGGTCACCAGCGCGTAGCCCGGTCGGGACGAGTGGGCCCGGAACCGCTCGGCGAACCGTTCGACGCTGAAGAACGGATTGTCCAGCCGGTCGGCGTACACCTCGGCGTACACGGCGAACAGCTCGTCGGCGATCGTCCGGGCGCCCGCGCTGTCATGCCGGGTGATTCTGAGGGTGGCTGCGTCGGTCATGGGGCTTCCCTTCTGCCACACGGACGGGCCCTGGCGATGCCGGCGGCCCGGTCGCGAGCGCGCAAAGCACCACGGGCGGTCGCGCGTCGGGTGCGTTGAGTGGCATGCGGCGGCGGGGCGGACCAGGAAGCGGCGTGTGCGCCCCTGGTCACGCCACCACGGTCGCGTCGAACCGGGTACCGAAGGCCCGGACAGCGGACGAGGTGCTGGCCCGGACCAGCCGGCGGCGGAAGTCCCGCAGCTCGTTGACCGTCCGGGTGCTGGTCACCTCGTTGGCCACCAGCACCAGCGCCTCCTCGCCGAGCTCCACCGCGCGCGCGAGGTCACGGCGTTCGAGGTTGGCCATCGCCAGCCGCACGGTGTAGATCGAGCGGTTGCGGACGAATCCCTCCCGGTGCTGCTGGCAGGCGGCCTCGAGCAGCTTGACGGCCCGGTGCGGCCGCTTGACGTCGAGTTCGCAGGTGCCCTCGTTGCCGGTCAACTCGGCCTCGTCGAAGAAGTCGATCCAGACCGGGCTGTCCTCGGCGGCGGTGCGCTTCCCGAACGCCGTCCAGGCCCGGGCCATCGCCTTGTCGGACTCCTTCGCGTCGCCGAGCCGGGCGTAGGCCCGGGCCTCGCGCATGGCGAGCAGGGCGTCCATGGTCGGCGTGGCCCAGCTCTTGGCGGCGCGCTGGGCGGCCTGGGCCAGGTTCAGCCCCTCCCGCGGGCGGTTGACCGCGACCGCCTGCATGCTCATGTTGGCCAGGACGTGTACCTCGAGCTGGTTGTTGTCGGCCATCCGGGCGGCGGCGAGCGCCTCGGTGTAGCAGTAGCGGGCCTGGTCCTGGCGGCCGGCGTCGAAGGCCAGCCAGCCGGCACAGATGCCCAGCTCGCCGGCGGCGACCTGGAGGCGGTTGCCCACCTTGTAGGTGTAGAGGCCGTTGTTGAGCAGGCGGTGGGCGCGGCGGAGCTGGGCCGCGGCCTGGTCGCAGAGCGTGTCGCCGCCGTAGCGGTAGTCGAGGTTGTACAGGTGCTTGGGGGCTTCCTCGAGCTGCGCGGCATGAGCGTCGCCGACACGGCCGAGATCCTCGGCGGCGAGGGGGTTCCCCTCCTCGTCGCCGACCAGTGTGAAGCCGACCAGAGCCGCAGCCCCCGTCAGGTTCTTCAAGACGTCCCTGCGCCTCATCTGTTCACCTACCTCCTGCCCCCCGTGAGCAGGGACGGTAGCTGCCAGGTCAGCCTCTCCGAATGCGTCGAGGTATTGGCCGGCGCCGACCGGATCCACCAGGTATGGGGGGATTCGCAGACCCTGCACGAAACGCAGGACGGTGTCGAGCTTCACCTCGCACAGCTTGCGCTCGATCCGGGAGATGTGGGCCTGGGAGAAACCGACCAGCTCGGCCACCATGTGCTGGCGGCGGATCGGCGTCCGGGCGCGGTAGAGCCTGGACACGGTGCCGAGGTCATGGGCGGCCAGCGCCTGCCGCATCTCCGGTTCCTGCCAGAAATCCAGTGGTAGCAACGGCGCCAGCAGCTCGACGATGTGGGAGCTGCGCTGGCAGGGGTCGCAGACGGGCTCGACGTTCCCACGTCTGAGCCGCCCACCGCAGTGGGTGCACAATCGGATGCCGGTCGAAGCGACCGACGTGTCTCGGGCCATCGTTGTGCACCTGCCCCCGCCGCAAGGGTGGACACTTGGGGAACTCCCGGTGAGGCGATGCTATCCGCCGCTGGAGGTCGCGCAAGCCCTCTTCCTACCTGAGTCCGATATACCCGCAGGTATCAGGAACACTCCGACACGTGTTGGCGGATCGTGGCGACCCGGTCACTCTCAGATGCGTCAGCAGCATTCGAGCTTGGTTCCTGAGGGGGAGCAGCGATGCCACCACCGAGTACCGGCGGGCGAAAATCAGACCCGTCGGGCCACAGACCCGAGACCCACGACGGCCCGGCCCCCGCCGCCGCCACCCCGAATCTGGCGGTGGAGCTTGGCGCCCGCACCGCCGGACGCACGCGACGTGTCGGCCCCCGCAGCGGTGCCCTCATGAGGGGACGGTGCCGCCCGTGAACACCTGGATCAAACTCCGAGAGATCCGCGAACGGGTCCGCTCCGCCGACGATCTCGACCTTCTCGAGCACGCCCCCCTCGACCTCTACGACCTGATGCGTGGCATCGAGACGGTCCTCGCGATGCACGACGGGCACCAGCGTGCCGACGACCCGGAGCGGCGGTTCTACTGCTCGGGTTGCCCGGAGACCGCGCGTGGCCCGGTCGCGTGGCCGTGCCGGACCCGGGTGGCGCTGGAGAACGCGCTGGCCGGCGACGCCGTCTACGCCTGACCGGTCCCGGCCACCCCACAGGCCGGAACCGAGCACCACCGCACGATCAGCACCACCACGACGTTCCGCCTGAGTCCTCACGTGCCCCCGGGAGGATCTTGGCGGACGGTGGGCGTCCGATGGACTGACAGTCTCATCGCGGACGCTCCGGCCGGCCGGCGGGCCGGGAGTGGCAGGCTCGAGGCGTGAGCACCCCCGAGCAGCCCCCGACCCCGCCGGCCGGCATCATGTCCGGCCCAGGAACCACGTCTGACCAGGGCTTCGACCCGCACGGCCCGGTGCCGCGGACGGTCGACTGGTCGGCCGGTCCCGGCCATCCCGCGGTGGTGCTGGTCGACCAGACCGTGCTGCCGGCCACCGAACGACTGCTCCGCCTCACCACCGTGGCCCAGGTCGTCGACGCGATCCGTCGGCTCGCCGTCCGCGGCGCACCCGCGATCGGCGTGGCCGGGGCGTTCGGCGTCGCGCTGGCCGCCTTCGCCGCGCGCGCCGCGGGGGACGGCGCGCGCGGCGGGAGCACCCGCGGCGCCGGAACGGGCGGGGACGGCACAAGCGGCGGCGGCACGGGCGGGGACGGCACAAGCGGCGGCGGCACGGGTGGGGATGTGGGTGCCGCGGTCGCGGCGCTGCGGTCCGCCCGTCCCACCGCGGTGAACCTGGCCCGAGCCGTCGACCGGGTCGCGGCCCGCCTCCCCGAGGGCCCGGCCGCCGTGCTCGCCGAGGCCTGCGCCGTGCGGGACGAGGAGATCGCCAGCAGCGCGGCGATGGCCGCCCGCGGCATGGAGGTCGTCGGGGAACTCTGCGGGCGTGCGCCGAGGCTGCTGACCCACTGCAACAGCGGTGCGCTGGCCGCGGTCGAGGGCGGCACCGCGCTCGGCGTGATCCTCGCCCTGCACGCCGCCGGCCGGCTCGGCGGCGTGGTGGCGTGCGAGACCCGGCCGCTGCTGCAGGGCGCCCGCCTCACCGCGTGGGAACTCGCCCGCGCCGGCGTGCCGTTCCGGCTGGCCACCGACGGCGCCGGCCCGTTCCTGATCGCCCGGGGCGAGGTGGACGCCGTCGTCCTGGGAGCCGACCGGATCTGCGCCAACGGGGACGTGGTGAACAAGATCGGCACCTACGCCCACGCCCTCGGTGCCGCCCGCGCCGGTGTCCCGTTCCTGGTGGTGGCGCCGGAGTCGACTGTCGACCTCGCCACCCCGGACGGCAGCGCGGTCGTCGTCGAGGACCGCGGCCCGGGCGAGGTCACCGGCTACGCGGGGACGCCGGTCGCGCCGGCCGGCACGGCGGTCGCCAACCCGGCGTTCGACGTGACCCCGGCCGACCTGGTCACGGCCGTGATCACCGACCGGCGGGTGGTCTGGCTCTCTCGTGGTGGGACTTTCGGGGGGTCGCCTACTTTTCCGGTGGACGCCGGTCGATGATCCGCGTGGGGTGGCCACCCGCCACCTCCGCCGCCGTCCCGCGTCGCCTCACCCGGCCGCCGCGGGCGTCGGTGCCAGGCATCGGGCAAGGAAGGCCGACCACCGTGGACCCCTGCGGCGTACGGCTGCTGACTCCGGAGGGGCAGCGGCGCGACCACCCTGACTATCCCCTCGACGTCTGCCCGCGCGAACTCCGCACGATGTACGCCGAGATGATGCTGACCAGGCGGTTCGACACCGAAGCCACGGCGCTGCAACGGCAGGGCGAACTCGGGATGTGGATTCCCAGCCTGGGCCAGGAAGCCGCCCAGGTGGGCTCGGCCCGGGCGTTCCGGCCGGCGGACATGGTCTTCCCGTCCTACCGGGAGCACGCCGTGGCACTCGCCCGCGGCGTCACGCCGGCCGAGCTGCTGGCGGTGTTCCGCGGCGTCGCGCACTCGGGATGGGACCCGCTGGCCCGCCGGTTCGGCATGTACACGATCGTGCTCGGCGCCCAGACCCTGCACGCCGTGGGGTACGCGATGGGCGTCCAGCGCGACGGCGCCGACGAGGTCGTGGGCGTGTACTACGGCGACGGGGCATCGAGCCAGGGCGATGTCAGCGAGGCGCTGAACTGGGCCGCGGTGTTCGGGGCGCCGGTGGTGTTCTGCTGCCAGAACAACCAGTGGGCGATCTCGGTGCCGACCAGCCGCCAGTCCCGGGTGCCGCTGTACCGGCGGGCGGACGGCTTCGGCCTCCCGGGTGTCCGGGTGGACGGCAACGACCCGCTGGCGGTGCTGGCGGTGACCCGGTGGGCCGTCGAGCGGGCCAGGGCCGGGGAGGGTCCGGCGCTGATCGAGTCGTTCACCTACCGGCTCGGCCCGCACACCACCTCCGACGACCCCGGCCGGTACCGCGACGACGCGGAGGTGGAGGCGTGGCGGGCCCTCGACCCGGTACTCCGCCTGCGGCGCCACCTCGACGCCGACGGCATCGCCGACGCCGACTTCTACGCGGCGGTGGACGCCGACTGCGACGACCTCGCGGCCACCGTCCGGCAGTCCTGCCTCGACCTGCCGCTCCCCACCGGCGAGCAGCTCTTCGACCACGTCCACGCCGGCGCCCACCGCGAGATCGACGCCCAGCGCGAAGAGTTCACCGCCTACCACGCGTCCTTCGCGGACTGAGGATCCGACCGCGGTCCACCGGCGACCGGCGTCGCCGCCGGTTGCTGCCAGGCCTCGTAGGGCGGCGGCCCGTCGTCGACGCCGTCCACCACCTCCTGGGCGGCGAGCGCCGGCCGGCACCACCCTCGGTGGCCACCCACGCGGTGACCGAGGTGGAGGACAGCCCGGTGGTCACCACCGCGAGGCCGAGCAGCGCCAGCGCGCCCCCGACGCTGGCGATGGTGAGGAGGTTCGACTCCTCCTGGAAGGGCGCCAACCGCTCCGCTGGCTCGAAGGCCGCGACGGACCAGACCTGCTCAGCGGAACGGAATCCGACCGCCGTGCCGGCGACGAGCACGACCATGCCCAGCGCGGCGGTGATCCGCCAGGCCCATGTTCGGGACGATGCTCGAGCTGACGAAGGCGCCGCAGTCTCGGTGTCCGCCTGTCGTCCGGCGCGCATCCGGCGTCGTGGTACACGTTCAGGTGGGCGACTCTCCCACCCGGCCGGCAACGAGGCAGGCCCCCGACAACGGCAGACTCGGCCGCGGTCAGGGTGGCCCAGACGTGCGCGCGCGGGCCGGCTCGTCCGCTGGTGGTGCGCCGACCAGCCGATCGTGGTCATGCCGGGGGCTCGCGCCGCTGCATGCTCCGCATCATGCCTGCACGGCGCAACGTGGTCGACCCTCGGGGTGGATGGGCCGCGGCCGCGCGGGCCGCTATCCACGTCGACCGCGGTCACAGCGGACGCGTGGTCGGGCCGACCGGGGTCGCAGCGGACGCGTGGTCGGCGGCGCCGACGGCGGTGAGCCAGCCACCGGTCCGGCCGAGGTCGCGCAACGCCTCCCGGGTGGGGGCGAACCTGTGTTCCGGGTCCGGGGTGGGCGGCCATGCCATGCGGGCCGCATGGCCGACCGCGAGCCAGGGTGCCAGTGCCATGCCGGGTCGTCGGTGTCGAGCAGAGCGCGGGCCCGGCCGAGGTCGGCGAGCAGACGGTCCAGTGCCGCGGCGACCGCCTCGGCGTTACCGCCGCACATCGCGGCGACCAGCTCGGGCCGGGTGGCGGCGACCCGGGTTCCGTCCCGGAACGAACCGGCGCCCAGGGCCAGCGCGGGCGGCCCGGCGGCTCCCGCGGCACGGGCCAGCGCGGCCGCCACCAGGTGCGGGACGTGGCTGACCCGGGCCACGGCGGCGTCGTGCCCGTCCGCGGTGGCCGGCAGGACCCGGGCGCCGAGTCGGGTCACCCAGCCGGCCAGCCGGAGCCAGGCGTCCAGGTCGGTGTCGTCCTCCAGGCACAGCACCCAGGCGCAGCCGTCCAGCAGCGCGGCGTCGGCGGCACCGAACCCGGACGACTCGCGGCCGGCCATGGGATGCCCGCCGACCCAGGTCGCCGCCGGGCAGCGGTCCCGCGCGAGCGTCCGCACCGGTGCCTTCACCGAGGTCACGTCCGTCAGCAGCCCGGCGTAGCCGGTGGCGGCCACGGCGTCGAGCACTGGCCCCACGGCCGGCAGGGGTACGGCGAGCACGACTAGGTGGGCGTCCGCGACGGCCTCGTCGAGTGTTCCGGTGACCTGGGCGCTGTCCCGGCCCGCGACGTCGGCCCGGCCGGTGAGCGCGGCCCGGGCCGCTTCGCGGGTCGCGGCGTCGGTGTCGTAGCCGCGCGCGATGGCGCCGGCCTCGGCGAGCCGCAGGAACAGCGAGCCGCCGATCAGCCCGAGTCCGACGATGGCCACCCGCTGTGCGTCCACGTCCGACAGCAAACCAGGTCCCGTCCCGGGAGCGAACGACAATGCCCGACTTGCGCTGGTGCGTCCGGGTCGGGAACCTTGGTCGGTACGAGAGGATTCGCATGCATCACTCCCGGTTCGACACCCCTCCGCTCGATCCGCTGCCCGACCCTTCGCCGGCTCCGGACGACGCCGCGCCCGCGGTGGACGTCGCCGCGCTCGCCACGCTGCTCAGCCAGCGGGTCGAGCTGCCGTCCTGGGCATTCCGCGGCTCCGACCCGCGGTTCTCGGGATACGTGGCCACCGGTGCGCCGCGTTCGCTCTACGAGCTGCTGGCCGACGCCGCCGCGGTGCACCGCTTCACCGGCATCGCCCCGCGGATCGGCCTGCACCTGCCCACCGACCGGGTGGACGACTACGCCGACCTGGCCGCGCACGCCGGTGAGCTGGGCATCTCCCTCGGCAGCGTCCACCCCGAGGTCAACCTGCGGCACGGCCGCCCGCCCGCGGTCTGCCACCCCGACGAGGACGTCCGACACCGGGCGATGGACCAGCTGCGGGCCGGCGCCGAGGTGGCCACCGCAGTCGGGGCCGGCCAGCTCGCGCTCCGGTTCGTCGACGACTCGCCCTACCCGGGCCACGGCGAGACCCGGGCCCGGCAGCTCCGCCTCGGCGAGGCGCTGGCCGTGCTGCGCTCCGAGCTGCCGGACGACATCGGCCTGGTGATCGAGTACACCGTGGTCGAACCGTGCTTCTACACGCAGGACGTGCCGGACTGGGGGACCGCGTTCGCCCAGTGCCTCCCGTTGGGCGCGAACGCGCGGGTGCTGCTCGACACCGCGCACTACGCCCAGGCCACGACCGTCGACCACGTGGTGGCGTACCTGCTCGCCGACGACCGCCTGGGCGGCCTGGTCGTGCGCAGTCAGGCGCCGGGCGACGTGCTGGGCACGCCGCTGGCCGACTGCGGTGCCCCGGCCGCTCCGGAGCCGACGGCGGCGTTCGACCTGTTCCTCACCCTGTCCGAGATCGCGCTCGGTGGCGGCCTGGTGCGCGGCGAGGAACTGCCCGCGCCGTTCGTGCTCGACCCCGGCGCCAACCGGCTGCCGGGCATCCTGCCGCTGGTGCGGGCCGTCCTGGCGGTGCAGGAGGCGACGGCCCGCGCGACGCAGCTCGACCAGGCTGCGTGGCGGGCGGCCCAGGAGGCGGGCGACCAGCTCGCCGCGAACGAGGTGCTGCTCGCCGCGTACGAGGCGGACGTCGGGCCGCTGCTGGGTGCGGTGCGGACGGCGATGGACGTGCCGCGGGAGCCGGAGGACGCCTACCACGAGCTGTGCCAGACCGAGCACCGCGAGTCGGAGCGGCGGGCGGCCCTGCAACGGCTGGTGGCCAGGCGGGTGGCGGTGCTGCTCGGCCCGCACGGCGGCTCGGCCTGGGCGAGCGAGTCAGCCTGACGCCGTCGGGGCCTGGCAGTCGGTGTGCGGCGGCTCGTCGGCGTCGTCGCCGGCATCGGGCGGCTCGGCAGGTTCGGGCATCGGCGGGACCGTCAGGAGTGGCCTGGCGTCGGACGGCGCTGCGGCCGCGCCGGGTGGGGCCGTCAGCCCGGCGGACGGAGCCGCGGGGAGGGGGAGTTCGGGCGGCGCGGCGGTGAGAAGGGCGCGTACGAACTCGCCGACCTCGCCGGCCGGGAGCCGGAACGACGCGCGGCACTGGCCGTGGTCCCAGACGCTCAGGACGACGGTGCCGGCCTCCGGGTGGCCGCTGACCCGGAGCGTGCGGCCGCCGTTGCGCGAGTCGGTGAACGTCTCGCCCCGGTGCGGAAGTGGCTGCACGGCGCCCATACCTCAAGGATGCCGCGACTCGGCCCCGCACACCAGGGAGCCCGTCCGGTTGTGGACGGCCGTGCACCGGCTCAGAGCCTGTGCCGCGGACACTAGGGTCGTACCCGTGAGTTGGGACCCTGGAGCGCAACGGCCCGCCGGCACGTGGGATCCGGCGTTCCCGGCCGCACCCGCTGCGCCGCCGGGGCCGCCGGCGTCCCGTGCGCCCTGGCCTGCGCACGGCTGGGGGCCGCCCGCGCCGGTCGGATTCGTCCCGCCGCCCCCCAGGTTGCCGCCGCCGCCCGAACGGCCGCACTACCGCGAGAGCCGACCGGTGCGGTGGTGGACGGTGCTCGTCGGGTTCGGCCTCGCGTTCGTCTACTTCGCGCTGGTCACCCTGGTGGCGCTGTCACCCGGAAGTGCGATGGCGTTCGCGGTGTGGCTGCTGGTCGGCGTCGCGGCGGCCGGCGGGGCGTCGGCCGCGCTGCTGGCCCAGGGCGACCGGGGGGCCGGCATCGGCGCGACCTTGATGACCGGCGTGGCGCTGTCGGTCGTGGTCCTCGTGCTCGGCATCGCGGTCGTCCGCAACGGCGGCCTGCTCGGCTGAGCCGCCCGGGGGACGCGGTCAGGGCGACGCGGTCAGGGCGACGCGGTCAGGGGACGGCGACCGTGTCCGGGTTCTGGTCCGGCGCCAGGCCCTCGACGATGGTGGCCTGGACGTCGACCTTGCGGACGGCCAGTTCGCGCTTCTCGGCGTCGAGCTGTTCGGCCAGGTCCTCGTCGGCCTTCATCAGGTCGTCCAGCTTGAGGGTCGACATGTCGAAGACGCCGAGCCTGGTGAACGCGTCCTGCACGGTCGGACCCCACAGGCCGATGTCCTTGACGCACGGCACCAGCCGGCTGAACAGCAGCTTCTGGTAGGCCTTCATGAACTCCGACTCCTCCACCGCCTTGCCGCACGCCTTCTGGTCGTAGCCGAGGTTGGCCCAGACCTCCTGGCCGCGGAGCCGGTCGCGCATCAGGTAGCAGCCCTCGACCACGAGCTCCTCCCGCTCGGCCAGCTCCGTCGACGTCAACTCGGCGTAGTAGTCGCGCAGCGCCAGCCGTCCGAACGCGACATGCCTGGCCTCGTCCTGCATGACGTAGGCGAGGATCTGCTTGGGCAGGACGGCGGTGGTCATGTCGCGCAGCAGCCCGAACGCGGCCAGTGCCAGGCCCTCGATCAGCACCTGCATACCGAGGTAGGGGAAGTCCCAGCGGGCGTCGGACAGGGTGTCGTCCAGCAGCGACTTCAGGTGCGGGTTGATCGGGTAGTAGAGGCCGACCTTCTCGTCCAGGAACCGGGCGTAGGTCTCGGCGTGCCGGGCCTCGTCCATCGTCTGGGTGGACGCGTAGAACTTCGAGTCCAGGTCGGGCACCGACTCGACGATGCGCGCCGAGCAGATCATCGCGCCCTGCTCACCGTGCAGGAACTGACTGAACTGCCAGGCAACCAGGTGACGCCGCAGGGTGGCGATCTCGCGGGGGGAGTCCTTGATCTTGTCCCACTCGGGCGACTGCCAGATCGGGATGGCCATCTCGGGCAGGCCCAGCGGATCGTCGGGGTCGATCGGCAGGTCCCAGTCGATGCGCCTGGCGGAGTCCCACTGCTTGTCCTTGCCCTTCTGGTAGAGGGCGAGCAGGCGGGCGCGCCCGTCGCCGTACTCCCAGTTGAACCGTGCGGCGCCGCGCGCCTCGATGTCCCAGGTCTGCATGTCGGCCGGGACGGCGTACTTCGTTCGCATGGACACAGATGCCTCCGGGTGGGGTCAGTCGGCGTCGAGGTAGGCCGGGATGAGCCGCCCGAGCCTGCGGGCGACGACCTCGGGCGGGTCGGCGGGGAGAACGAGGTGGGAGATCGTGAGCCGGACGGCCACCTCGGCCGCGGCCCGCACCTCGGCCGGCGGGGCGTCCGGCCAGCGTTCCTGGAGGTGGACGGCCAGGGCGTCGCGGGCGGCGAACATCACCGGCTCGCCGCGGGTGGTGAGCAGGGGGAGCAGGTCGCCGTCGCCGTCCCGGCCGTCGCCGTCCCGGCCGTCGCCGTCCCGGCCGTCGCCGTCCGGGCCGTCGGCCGAGGAGGTGAGGATGGCCTTGAGCAGCGGGTTGTCGGCCGCGCGTGCGAACGTGTAGAGCGAGGACGCCACGATGCCGGCGCGGGGCTCGGGGTGGGCGGCGTGCACCTCGGCGATGCCGTCGAGGAACCGCCGCACCTCGCGCAGCACCACGCTGCGGGCCAGCCCCTCCTTGGTGCCGTACTCGTTGTAGAGCGTCTGCCGGGAGAGCCCCACCCGGCCGGCGATGTCGGCCATCCGGACGCCGCTCCAGCCGCGGGCGACGATCGCGTCGTACGCGGCGTCGAGAATCGCCTCGCGCATCTGCGCTTTGGCGGCCTCGGCATAGGGCGGCACAGGCATGGCTCCCATGCTTTACATTCGTGGATCTGGTGTCAAGAGAACTGACAGAATCGATCGGGCTGTCCGAACGGGCCGACATCCGCCTGGTTCCGCTCGCGCGGCGATCTTGACCCCGTGCCACGAAGTTCGGGAGGGTGCGGGAGTGACCACGCCCCCGCTGGAACGCCTGGACCCGGAGCGCCGCCGCCGGCGCCTCCAGCTCCTCGCCGAGCTGGCCGAGGCGCGTGCGTTGCGGTCGCGGATGGCTCCCCGCCGGGCCCGGCACGGGCGGATGCGCGAGTTCATCGCCCAGCGGCGTCGGCTGGGCTGACGCCTGTTTCGTTCGCGCCGGGCCTGCCGCCGGCGGGCGTTCACCGTGACTTTCTACGATGTGGCCGGCAGGGGTAGCGCCCCGGCCGGTTCCGACCGATGCTGGCACCTAGCCCCTCTCGCAGACCCCTGTTGACCGCCCGCCTGTTCAGGTGAGGAGGACCGTGTCGTACTCCACCGCTGCCCTCGTCCGTCGCTCCAAGGGATGGACCGCCGCCGAGATCGAACTGGACGACGCCGAGGACGTCGAGGCCGTCGCCGACCTGCTGCGGGACGTCGAGCCGGACGCCGAGCTGTCCCTGCTGTTCGTCGAGGCCTACGACGAGTTCCTGGTCGTGCTCCGGCTCGACGGGGGCGAAGACCTGCGCGTGTTCGGCTCGGACGTCGCGTTCGCGGACGCCTCGCCGGTGGGCGCGGTGCTCCTGGCGGAACTGGAGGAGTCTCCCGTTCCCGTCAGCCTGGAGGACGACGACGAGGAGGACGAGGACGCCGCCGACCCTCCTGGTCACCCCGTCGGGGACGCCGACCTGCTCACCGACCTCGGCATCTCGGCGCGTGACCTGCTCGCACTGTGTGCCCAGGAAGGAATGCTGCCGGCGGACGTGATGCTGGAGGTGTGCCGCAAGGTCGGCTGCGCGGACGCCCTGATCGACCTGCGCGGCGAGTGAACCCGTCCGCCTACGAGGCATGGATGGGGCTGGCGCTGGATGCCGCCCGGCCGGCGCTGCTGACCGGGGACGTGCCGGTGGGTGCGGTGGTGCTCGGTGCGGACGGCGTCGAGCTGGGCCGTGGCTGCAACGAGCGGGAGGCTTCGGGGGACCCGTGCGCGCACGCCGAGGTGCTGGCGCTGCGCCGGGCCGCCGCCGCGGTGGGGTCATGGCGGCTGGACGGCTGCACGCTCGTGGTGACGCTGGAGCCGTGCACGATGTGCGCGGGGGCGCTGGTGCTCGCGCGGGTGTCGCGGCTGGTGTTCGGGGCCTGGGATGCCAAGGCCGGTGCGGTCGGATCGCTGTGGGACGTCGTCCGCGACCGCCGGCTGAACCACCGTCCCGAGGTGGTCGCCGGCGTGCGGGCGGACGAGTGCGGCGCCCTGCTGCGCGACTTCTTCGCCGACCACCGCTGACCTGTCCGCGCCCCCACCGCTGACCGGTAGCGGGCATTCGGCCGTCGTTTCTGGGTGGACGTGGGGGCCGAACCCGGTCGCGGGGTCCGGTATCGTTCTCGGCGGTGGCGTGTCCGAGCGGCCGAAGGAGCACGCCTCGAAAGCGTGTGACGGGGCAACCCGTCCGTGGGTTCAAATCCCACCGCCACCGCCAACTTTCTTTCACAGCTCAAGCCCGCTGTTCGGCGGAGTTCCTGCCGGTGGCACGCCAGTACGTTGCCCTGTGGGGCTCCAAGAAGCGCCAGCCGCCCTGACTTCGTCGAGGAGCATCCGCAGGGAGAGGCTGTGCTTCTCCGGTGGGAGTTTGGCGAGGGCGCTGCGCGCGTAAGCGAGGCCGCCAGCGGGGTCGCCCGCTTTGGCGAGCATGAGGCCTCGGTGTAGCTCAATGTGGGTCGCGAAGCGGGGGAGTTCGGCCGGCCGGGTCCGGTCGGCGTTCTCCTGTTCCTGCATCGCGCGTGGATCGCCCAGTCGCGACAGGAGCATCGACGTGAAGGTGCTCATACGCCATTCCGGCACCGCGAAATCTGAGATCTGCTCCTGGGATCCTGCGATGTCGAAGACTCTGCGGCCGTCCTCCATCGTGGCGAGCGCCGTGGCTGTGTCGCCGCGATGGGCGGCGACATGCGCCATGGCCATGGTCGCGTTGAGACGGCCGAGCGAAGGTCGGTCGGAGAGGGCCAGCGCCTGTTCGGCCAGAACCTGGGCGACCGGCAACCCTGCGCCTTCGTAGGCCAGAGCCAGTGCCGCCCGTCCGCGGACCCAGACCCGCACCGCCGGGTCGTGGGAACGGTCAGAGGCAGTCGCGGCCAGTTTGTACCAACGGATGGCGCCGCTCTCGTCCGCGCTGGGAAGCGTCTTGCCGTGGATGGTGAGAAGGCGGGCCGCAACTCCCCAGAGTTCCGAGCTGTCCAGCTTGGTCTGCAGGACGATGAGGTCTCCGGCGAGACGCGCCTGAAGCTCGCCCGCGCCCACGCTCATGTAATCGCGGCCGTAGGACTCCACACGCCCGAGCCACTCGTTGACGTGCGGCCGTGGCTCGTTCAGGGCGGTCTCGTAGCCCTTCCGGATCCCCTCGAACATTGCCGTTGGCGCGACCGCCCCACCGATGAACCCGGCGAGCAGGCTTCGGCGGTCCACGGAGTCTCCCAACGCCTTCTCGTAGGCAGCCACCACCTGCGGCGTGGGGCGCCGGCAGCCGGTTTCGACCAGGCCCAGGTAGCTCTTGCTGAAGTTCGTGCGGGACGCCATGCCGGACAGGCTCATCCCGGCCGCTTCCCGTATCGCCCTCAGCGTCGTACCCAGACCGTTCATCGTGCTCCTGTTGTAGACGCTTGAAGACGGCCAGCTACCGCCAGCATCCCCGGTTTCACGGAACGCTACTAGCGCCCCACTGAGCAAGCCGCCGGCTGTCGTCGACCTCCGTGGGGTGGTCCGGTTGGGCCATCCGATGAACGCCAAAGGAGTCAACTCATGTTCCACGGAACCTCAGAAGACGATGTGGACGATTTTCCTCCGCTGGGGACGGAGGACGAGTTCGACGCGATGCTTCTGGAGATGGGCATCGCGTACGCGCCACGTCGGTTCGCACTGTTCGCGGTGCAAGGCACCCGGGCGGATGCCGCTCTCTTCGCTTGGGGCACGGCGTTCGACAACGCCGCCACACTGTGCTGGTCGGATGGCCGTCCGGCGGGCCGGTTCGAGTCTGCCGAGAGCGCGTGGTCGTTGTTCTCCCGACTCGGCGAGCTCCGTCTCGTGTGGCTCGATACGCCGCCGGACGCCGGCGTGTCTGCTGATCCGTAGGCGGACGGCATCGACCGCCGTCGGTTCGCTGTCCGCTCCCGGAGCGGGCGAACGCCGGGCCCCCGCCCTCCTGGGCAGGCCCCGGCGTCCGGCATTCCGTCCCCGTTGCGCGCTTACGACGCCTGCACGGATTGGCGTTCGGTCACGGCACCTGCCTGATCTTGGTGCCCGCGACCCAGGGCTCGGGATCCGCCAGGAAGGGACTGTCGCCCAGCCGTGCGATCTCGGCGTTGAGGGTGCGCAGCGACCCGCCCGACGCCTTGGTCAGGATGCTGGCGACCATCCCGGAGAGTTCCATGTCCAGACCTCGCCCGAACCGCTTGCGGGTGCCGAAGTAGATGGACCGTTTGGCCGCGGCGATCGCGGTCGACTGCCGGAGGGCGAGCCGCGCCGCCGTCTTCCTGGTCTCGGCGAGCAGCTCCCTCGGCACGACCAGGCGGTGGACGAGCCCGAGCTCCAGGGCCTCTTTCGCGCCGATCGGCGCGCCTTCGAGGATGTGCTCGAGGGCGCGGGCGGTGCCGAGAATGCCGGGAAGCCGCTGCGTGCCGCCGCCGCCGGGGATCTGGCCGGCGAGGATCTCGATCTGGCCCATCTTCACGTAGTCGGCGTCGGCGGCGTAGCGCAGGTCACAGGCGAGCGCGATCTCCTGGCCGCCGCCCAGCGCCGGCCCGTTGATCGCGGCCAGGTAGACGGTGCCCGAGCGGTTCATGCGCAGGATCGTGCGCTTCCAGCGATAGCCCCAGACGAACCCTTGGCCCATGGCGCCACCGAACCGCTCGAACGCACGTGCCAGCCCGGGAAACCTCAGGACGACGTTGAGCACCTGCAGGCCTGGTTCGACCAGGCCCATCGGCATCTCGGGGTGCGGCATCTCGCCCATCCCGGCGATCTCGCCCGGATCGGCGTGGGTGAGAAAGCGCCCCTCGACGCCTCCGGTGAGGACTACGGCACCGATCGACGGGTCGCGGTCGACCGTCCTGGTCAGCACGTCGAGCTCGCGAAGGAACGTGGCGTTCGCCATGTTGAGCGGCGGAGTCACGCAGGCCGCCGTCAGGACACGGCCATCCTGTTCGAGTCGGATCGTCTTCAGGCGCAGGGCACGTACGGCGCTCATTCGGGCCTTCCTCTGGTTGTCTCGTCGCGGTTTCGTACGCCCGGGTGCGATCGCCCGATGCGGGCGGTGACACACTGTGGGCATCGTGACCACTAGCGTACCTTGCGGAGTGAATATTCACTCCGCAACCCGGATCGTCAAGTACGGGACGGCGTTTCGTCTGCGGTGGCGGCAGGGGCGGGACGTGTCGGTGCTGTTCAGGGGAGTAGGAGGACGTTTCCCGCGTCGCCTCTTGGCGGCGGCGGGTAGCTCGTCGTCCAGGACTCGGAACACCAACATGGCCGGATCTCTCCGCTCCGCCGGCCTCGCGCCGAGAGAGGGTTTCCTTGCGCGAATCGTCCGGCGGACTGGCGCTGACTGCCCATTCGGGGCGTAGCCTCGCCTTCTCCTTGCCGATCACCTCACCCGAACGGACGCGTCACCTGCCACCAAGCAAGCAGTCCTTCGATGGCGAGCGCAGCAGACCGATAGGTCTGCGCCCACGGCAGTGCCTCATCATCTGGACAGACCCACCACTCGCCGCTGAACAGGATGCCCAGCTCGGCCACCACCTGCTCGTGGCGGTACACCCACCAGCGTCGTTCGCTGTGCCGGCGGATCACCCATCCGGCCGGCGGTTGCAGCCGTTCAAGCTCCAGTTCGAAGTCGGCGTCCCACCCCTGGCGGTTCATCGCTCCAGCTCCACGACGACCCCGAACCACAAGAAGCTGCTGGCCGGCAACGGCCGATCAGCGGTGCCGAACAGCGATGCCCCCGGCGTTCGCTTCGGCAGACGCTGGTAGCGCTCCAAGGTGTCCTCGGCCTCAACCCTCGTGTCACATGGCCCCGGTTGGTCACACGCCAAGCAGCGAGCCGTCCAAGCCGACGTGACGTGCTCCTGTGCGACCTGCTGGGCGGCTTCGATACGGCCCCGGGCCACAGCGGTGTAGTAGACGGCGGGTAGCGGCACGACGCTCCGTTCACGGTGGCCAGTGGATGGGCGCCCGGCGCCGAGGAGCTTGGGGGCTCAACCCGACGCCGGGGCCTACCGCCAACCCTTCGTTTTGCCGCGTGACCAGGGAATGACCCAGCGCTGCCGTAGTGCCGCCTTGCTGCTGCAACAGGGCTACCGTGGGTGGCGTTGGCGACCACTCCGAAGGGCTGTTGAAGGCACATGGCCACGGTTCGCGTGTGGACTGGCCGTGACGCTCGCGTGCTACGTGAAGCGCTCCGGCTGAGCCAACGCGACTTCGCTGAGCACTTGGGCGTCGGCCAGCGGACGATCTCGAACTGGGAAGCCGCAGGCAGGAAGCTTCAACCGCGCCCAGAGATGCAGGCGATCCTCGACACGACGTTGGCTAGAGCCTCGGTCGAAGTTCAAGAGCGCTTCCGCCTGGCGACGTTGCAGGACGGTGCAGTAAACAGGCAGAGCAGTGCTGAACCAGGCACGGCCCCCGTCGTTGTACGCCCCGCCGATACTGAAACGTCCAAGGAACTTGACGATATGAACCGCCGCGAACTGCTACGCCTGATGACCATGGCGGGCACCCTCGCGGCCACAGCCGAGGTTGATTGGGACCGCCTGGACGCTGTAGCTATCGGCAAGATGCGACTTGATCCGGTGACGGTCGATGGGTTTGGCGCGTTGAACACGTATCTCTGGCGGGTCTTCGCGTTGTCCCGAACCAAGAGCATGACCTTCCCGTTGGTGCGCGAGCAGCTTGACGTACTCATTAACGCACTCCAACGAGCCCACACGGCGGTCGTCCACCAACGGCTATGCGAGCTGGTAGGCGAGCTTTACCAACTGGCGGGCGAGATTCTTTTCGACGGTAACCAGTACACGGAGGCCGCTCACTGTTACACATTGGCCGCCACTGCCAGCAAGGAAGCGGGCGCGTTCGACCTCTGGGCCTGTGCGCTAACTCGCCATTCCTTCCTCGGGATCTATGAAAAACAGTTCGCCAAGGCAGCACCGTTGTTGGGGCTTGCTGCGAAGCTTGCTCGCCAGGGCGATGGTGGCCTTCCCACCAAATATTGGGTCAGTGCGGTGCAAGCCGAAGCCTTCGCTGGCCTGGGGGACTTGGATGCCTGCGAACAGGCGCTCGGTGGCGCCGATGAAGTTCACCAACTCGGTGAGGTCCGTAATAGCGGTTGGCTTCGCTTTGACGGCTCTCGGTTGCCCGAAGAACGCGGCACCTGTTACGTCTCCCTGAACCGGCCCGATCTGGCAGAGACCGCGCTGACCGAGGCGCTAAATGGCCGACTTTCTGAACGGCGACGTGGAAGCGTATTGACCGATTTGGCGATGCTCGGAGTGCAACGTCGTGACCTCCACCAAGTGGTTGCGTACGCCAATGCTGCCCTGGAATCTGCTCAGCACGCTGGCTCAGGATTTATTGGTCGCAAGCTGCAACACCTGCGAATGCAACTTGGACCGCTTCGTTCTAGCCATGAGGTTCAGCAGCTTGATAGTGACATCACTGCCCTGACCGGCACAGCCGCTACCTAGGCGCGAGGGAGTATCAGGTTGTCGATCGAACGAGGAAGAGTCTTCCGCGAGGCGTGGATTGCCGGGGTCAAGCAGTATTATCCCGGTGAGCCAAAGCCCGGCTACATCACCCCGTGGGAAGAAATGCCAGACTGGGAACGCGACAGTGCAACCGCTGTCTACGAACAAGTGGCAGCCTTCATCGAAACCAGCGACGGCAACACCGCGAAGCTCAGTCGAGCCCAGAAGAGCCGCTTCGTTGCGCTCTGCTGGATTGGTCAAATCTACAAGCATTTTCCTGAGCCGAAGCCTGCTTACGTCGCCGACTGGAACGAATTGCCGAAGTGGCAGCAGGAAACCGACTCCGATATTTTCGAGCGCATCGAAGAGGAAAACAAGTAGGTTTGGTCGGCGCGTTCTTGTTCCTGCACGGCGCGCGGGTCGCCGAGCCGCGACAGGAGCATCGACGTGAAGGTGCTCATGCGCCATTCCGGTACCGCGAAGTCCGAGGTCTGCTTGTCGGCTCCCGCATGATCGAATACTCGCCGCCCTCGTCCATCGTGGCAAGAGCCGCAGCGCGGTCCCCACGGTGTCCGGCGACGCGTGCCAGGGCCATGGTTGCGTTGAGGCGTCCCCGCGAAAGTAGCTCTCGTGTTCTGGCGGGGTGCGCGGCCAACGGAGACAGCGAAACGCCGGGCAGGTCCGTCTGCCCGGCGGTCGCGTGTTGCCTACTACGCAGGTACGGCTTCCGTCGACTCGGTCTCGGTCTCGGTGGTGCGGGACAGCAGGTAGGCGGCGATGCCGGCGGGGATGAACGCGACGAGGCCGTAGACGGCGGCGGGTATGGCGATCTCCGTGCTGCCGATGACGTTGAGAGCGATCGCCACGGCGAGGACGGTGTTGTGCGTGCCGATCTCCATCGCGGACGCGATGGCCTGCCGGCGGCCGATCCGGAGCAGCCTCGGCACATAGAAGCCGACGAGCAGGCTGAGCACGCTGAACACCAGGCAGACCAGGCCGATCGACGTCGCGTTGTCGCGGAACAACGCCCACTCCTGGACCACCGCGATGACGATGACCAGCGCGAGCACCACGACCGAACCGATCTTCACGGGGCCACGCATCCGCTCCGCCCACGTGGTGAACCGGTGACGGATGAACATGCCGATCGCCACCGGCACCAGCACCACGGCGAACACGGAGATCATCTTGTCGGCTGGCAGCCTGATCGAGGTTTCGGTGCCCATGAACCCGGCCACCGAGAGGCTCACCACGATCGGCAGCGTCACCACCGCGATGATCGAGTTGACCGCGAGCAGCGTGATGTTGAAGGCGACGTCACCGCCCGCGAGGTGGCTGAACAGGTTCGCGGTCGTGCCGCCGGGGGAGGCGGCCACCAGCATCATGCCGACCGCCAACGCGGGGGTCAGCCCGAACAGGAGCACCACGCCGACGCAGATCGCCGGGATGAGTACGAGCTGGCAGGCCAGCGCGACGATGACGGCCTTGGGCATCTTCGTGACCCGGCGGAAGTCGCCCACGGTGAGGGTGAGGCCCAACCCGAACATGATCAGGGCAAGGGCGAACGGAAGGAAGACGTTGACGATGAGCTCTCTCATGAGCTGCTCCGGACGACTCGTTGGGAGGGTTGGCGAAGCCGTTACGAGGGAGACGATGCCGGGCCGGGGCGCTGGATCGGCGGGTGTCCGACGCAGGCATCATGGCGACGGAGCGGGCCCGGCGTGGCGCGAACGCAGGTATTGCCTCGGTCCGCGCCCGCCGGAATCGGTTCAGCACCCGGACGATTCCTACG
This sequence comes from uncultured Actinomycetota bacterium, assembly GCA_963740255.1. Classification (GTDB taxonomy): domain Bacteria; phylum Actinomycetota; class Actinomycetes; order Mycobacteriales; family Cryptosporangiaceae; genus CAVUDO01. Next base: position 217,360 of record CAVUDO010000006.1, read on the forward strand.
ATGTCGCCTCGGGCGGAGCGGCCGTTCCTGGTCGCGGAGTGAGGAGCAGACCCCGGAGGTCGATGGCGATGTGGAACAGGATCGGGAGGAGCAGGCTGGCGGTGGCGAGGTAGAGCGCGGCGAGGCCGGCGCCGAGGAGGATCGTGAGCAGCACGCCGGACCACCCCTGGTAGAGGTGGAGTAGTCCGAACAGGACGGTAGCGGCCATGGCCGCGACCAGCGGCGACAGCCCGAAAACGCCCACGCCGAGAGCGATCAGCAGGCCACGTGCGGCCAGTTCCTCGCTGACCCCGGCGCCGACCGCCACGAGCCCCGCCAGCCGTCGCTCGACGGGTGTGGCGGGCAGCAGGAGCGCGAAGTCGCCCGCCGCGGGCATCGCCGTTCCCCGCTTCCGGAGGGCGACCACGGCGACGACCTGGCCGAGTGCGGCGGCGGCCGTACACGCCAACGCCGGGCCGAGCAGCGGTCCGCTGGGCAGGCTCAGACCGAGCGCCGCAGGCTCCAACCGCGGCGACAGGACCAGGACGAGCACCACCCCCACCAGCCAGAACAGTTGAACCGCGAGCGTCAGGCCGTAGACGCGGACGAGGGCCCGGGACCGCCTGTCGTCACGGTGTCGGCGCAGGTAGGCGTAGGAGCGCACGCCGAGAACCGGCTCGACGAACACCAGGTAGGCCAGCAGGCTGAGCCCGATCGCCACGCCGGCCGTCGAGAAGTCAGGATGCAGCCACGCGAAGTCCAGGTCCATCACGCAGATCGTGCACGGCCAGCGTGCGTCCAGACCCGAGGGTGGGCACGAATCACCGACGCGACGACTCCGCCGGCGCCAGTCCCCCGACCGGTGGGCGGAGCCACCAGTGGCGGGAGAGGAGCGCCGCGAGGCCGGCGCCGAGGGCGTTCACCAGGACGTCGTCCACCGAGGACACCCGGCCCAGGGCCAGGACGTACTGCAGGGACTCGACCAGCACCGAGCCCGCGGCCGCCACCGCGGCCACCCGCCAGAACGACGCGAACGCCGGCCACCGCATCGGCAGGAAGAACCCCAGCGCGGCGAACACGAGCAGGTTGCCCACCACCTGCACGACCACCGCGTCCGGGTCCAGGTTCACCAGGTCGAGCAGCGGCACCAGGTGGATCCGCCGTTCGCCGCCGGGGTCCGGGCGCATCGTCATCCAGATCCACGGGGCCGTGCCCACCACGGCGCCGACCTCCGCCAGCGAGAGCCGGAACGCCGCCCGCACACCGCGCCGCCGCCACCAGGTGAGCACCCCTACCAGTGCCGCCGCGGGCGGCAACGCGAGCGCGAACGCCACCAGCACGTCGCCGTACGTCCGCCACACCTGCCCCATCGCACCTCCTCGGCACCCACCCGGCGCGGCTCCACACTCGCAGCAGGGGTCAAGCGGGCGGCGCAAGGCCGAACCCCGAGGCGGTCAGGCGCGCTGGTCCAGTTCGGCGACCAGGCGCTTCGGGGCGATGAGACGGTAGCTCTCCTCCACCCAGTCCTGCATCACCCCGACGGGCGGCGGCGAGCCGGTGAGCGGCACCGACACCCAGCCCGACCGGCCGAGCCCGTAGCCGGACGGCGTCACGCCCTCGAAGCTCATCGCCTGGTCGTGGGAGTCCACGAGCTTCACCCCGAAACCGGGCGGGTACTTCTCGCTGTCCTCCACGCCGAGGAACACGAAGACCTTCTTGTTCACCTTCGCCACGCTCTCGCCCCACGGGAAGTCCTCGTACGCCCCGGGCAGCCCGAGCGCGAACTCGCGCATCTGGTGGAACAGCACCTTCGGGTCGGTCACGGCCATCTCCACATCCTCCTCGCCCGCGGACGTGGTGCCGCCTGGCGCCCACCAGCCTGTCAGCGGCGGGGTGGGAGGCGGAAGACGTGGTCGCGGATGTCGCCGCCGGCGCCGGTGGAGAGGGTGTGGCCAGCGGCGTGCAGCTCGCGGACGGCGGCGCGCAGCTGGGCGCTGTCCGCCGCTCCGAAGAGGCCGGCCAGCACGGCCCGGGGCTGGTCGGCGATGCGGAACTCGCCGGCCCGGTCGCGGGTGGTGAGCAGGTTCCGCTTGAGCGTCTCGACCACCGCCCGTTCCTCGCGCCGTTCGGAGTCGGCCACGAGGTGGTCGGCGGCGAACAGTCCGGTGGCCGGGTCGGCCACCCGCAGCGCCCGCCGCCAGGCCCGCCGCGCCTTGGCCACCGCGTCCGCGAACCGCCAGCCGCCCTGCGCGTGCCGGGTGACCAGCAGCAGCCAGAACACCGCCGGGACGTCCGGGCGGGTCGACACCGCGGCCGTCCACACCGTCCCCGGGACGGCGGCGTCCAGCCGTTCGGCGTAGCGGGCCACGACCCGGCCGGGCGAGGGGGACTCGCGCCACCACGGGCCGCCGGCCGCCGTGTCCAGTCGGGCCAGCGACGCCTCCGAGCGGTGCCCGCCGGTCAGGTTGACGGCCGTCCGCCGGATGCCGTCGGCACGGGCCAGCAGGAGGACGTCCGTGCCGGGCCACCGGGCCGAACGCGGGCCGGCCAGCATGGCGACGAGGTCGTCGTAGCCGAGGCCGGCCGTCACCAGGTCGGCGACGAGCAGCATCGGAGCCTTGTCGGCCCGGTCGAGCACGGCGGGCAGGTGTCTGGCCAGCGTGCCGCGCAGCACCTCCGCACCCGCGGCGTCCAGCGCCCGGACGTCCGCCGGCTCGTCGTCCACGAACAGGAACCGCGCGGCACCCGGCGGCAGGCCGGACACGCCCCCGACCAGACACGCGGCGGGACCGGCACCCGACGGCGGGCCGGCGGGGGAGGCGACGACCAGCGGCGGCTGCGCACCGGGCTTGCCGACGTCGGTGCCCCGCACCCACGACTCGACGTAACCGCCGAGGAACCGGTGCAGCAGCACACCGGCCGAGCGCCGCGAGCCCGCGGCCACACCGCGCCCGGGTCGGGCGTTCGAGGTCGTCCCCACGTCCCGCATCATCCTCGGCCTGGCGCCGCCCCGCGGGGCGGCGCCGGAAGGACCGGCGGCGCGACCCGAACGCGTCCGTCTGGTGGGAACTTTCTTGACGTACCAGCGCCAAGCACCGAATCTCTACTAAGCAGGTAGGTTACATCGACTGAATGGGGAACACGGTGACGACCCGACGCCGGGCCTTAGCGGCCGCCGCCGCCTCGATCGCTCTCCTCGGGACGCTCGCGGCCTGCGGCGGCGACGGAACTGGCGACGGCCCGGTCGAGCTCCGGCTCGGCTACTTCCCCAACCTCACCCACGCCACGCCGATCGTCGGCCTGGCCGAGGGCACCTACGCCAAGGCGATCGGCAGCACCGCGAAGCTCAGCACCCGCACGTTCAACGCCGGCCCGGCCGCCGTCGAGGCGCTGTTCGCCGGCGCGATCGACGCCACCTACATCGGCCCCAATCCGGCCGTGAACGCCTACGCCAAGAGCAGGGGCAAGGCCGTCCGGGTGATCGCCGGTGCGGCGTCCGGCGGGGTGGCACTCGTCGTCAAGCCGGGCATCGACAGTGCCGACGACCTGCGGGGCAAGAAGATCGCCACCCCACAGCTCGGCAACACCCAGGACGTCGCGGCGCGCTACTGGCTCAAGGAGAAGGGCCTCAAGACCACCAAGGAGGGCGGCGGCGACGTCAAGATCGTCCCGCAGGAGAACGCCCAGACGCTTGACACGTTCACCTCCGGCGCCATCGACGGGGCGTGGGTGCCCGAGCCGTGGGTGTCCCGGCTGGTCGCCGCGGGCGGCACAGTGCTCGTGGACGAGCGCGACCTGTGGCCGGACAAGAAGTTCGTCATCACCCACCTGCTCGTCCGCACCGAGTTCCTCCAGGAGCACCCGGACGTGGTGAAGCGGCTGCTCCAGGGCCACGTCGAGGCGAACGCGCTGATCGACAAGGACCCGAAGAAGGCGCAGGCCGCGATCTCGACGGGCATCGGCAAGCTCACCGGCAAGCCGCTCAAGCTCGCCACCATCGAGAACGCCTGGCCCACGCTCACCTTCCTCGACGACCCGCTCGCGTCCTCGCTGGTCACCGGCGCCGAGCACGCCGAGGAGATCGGCCTGCTCAAGCCGGTCGACAACCTCACCGGCCTGTACGACCTGACGCTGCTCAACGAGGTGCTGACGGCGCAAGGCCAGCCGGAGGTGCCACGACCATGACTACCGTGGCGGCCATGACCGACAGTGTCGCGGCCGAAGCCCGCGAGCCGGATGGCGAGGAGGTCGCCGTCCGGCTTGCCGGCGTCTCCAAGCGGTACCCGGGCGGCACGCTGGCGCTCGACCGGGTCGACCTCGCGGTCCGGCCCGGCGAGTTCGTCTGCCTGGTCGGGGCGTCGGGCTGCGGCAAGAGCACGCTGCTCTCGCTGGTGGCCGGCCTGGACGAGGTCAGCGCCGGCACGATCGACGTCGCCGGCGGGCACGCGGCGCTGATGTTCCAGGACGCCGCGCTGTTCCCCTGGCTGAAGGTGGGCCAGAACGTCGAGGTGCCGTTGAAGCTGCGGGGGCTCCCGCGGGCCGACCGCCGCGCGCGGGCGCGGGAGCTTCTCGGCACCGTCCACCTGGGCGACGTGGTCGACAAGCGGCCGCACCAGCTCTCCGGCGGCATGCGCCACCGGGTCGCGCTGGCCCGCACGCTGGCCCAGGACTCCAGCGTGCTGCTGATGGACGAGCCGTTCGGGGCGTTGGACGCGATGACCCGCGACGCCCTGCACGACGAGCTGGAACGCATCTGGGTCGAGCGCAAGCTCACCGTCGTGTTCGTCACGCACAACGTCCGGGAGGCCGCCCGGCTCGGCGACCGGATCGTCCTGCTGGCCAGCCGTCCGGGCCGGGTGATCGAGGAGTTCGCCGTCGACCTGCCCCGGCCGCGGCGGCTGGAGTCGCCGGAGGTCGCCGGCCTGGCCGCCCGCGTCACCGCCCGCCTCAAGGAGGAGGTGCGCCGCCATGGCCGTTGACACCCAGCCGCGCGACCTCGACCTCGCCGGCCTGGACGCACTGGAGACCGGCCCCGGCCGGACCCGGCGCAGCGCGCGGCGGCTGTGGGAGGGCACCTGGCCGAAGCTCGCGGCGATCGTGCTGGCGCTCGCGTTCTGGCAGGCGGTGGTGTGGAGCGGCTGGCGGGACGAGACGGTGCTGCCCGGCCCGGACACGGTGCTGCCGGACCTGCTCGACCAGCTCGTCACGGGCGACTTCTGGGCTGCCGTGAGCGTCACGATGCAGCGGGCGGTGCTCGGATTCGCGACGGCGGTGGCGATCGGCCTGGTGGTCGGCTTCGCGGTGGCGCGGTTCCGGCCGCTGCGCACCGCGGTGGGCTCGCTGATCACCGGGTTGCAGACGATGCCGTCGATCGCCTGGTTCCCGCTGGCGATCGTCCTGTTCGGGCTGGACGAGAGCGCGATCTACTTCGTCGTGGTGCTCGGTGCGGCACCCTCGGTGGCGAACGGTGTGCTCTCGGGGACCGACTACGTGCCGCCGCTGCTGGTCCGCGCCGGACGCAACCTGGGTGCCACCGGGTTCTCGCTCTACCGCACGGTGATCGGTCCGGCCTCGCTGCCGGCCATCGTCGCGGGGCTCAAGCAGGGCTGGGCGTTCTCCTGGCGGAGCCTGATGGCCGGCGAGCTGCTGGTGATCATCGGCGACAGCGGCTCGCTCGGCACCCGGCTGCAGTTCAACCGCGAGCTGTCGGAGTACTCGCAGATGATCGGCATCATGATCGTCATCCTGGTCGTCGGCATCCTGGCCGACACGGCGTTCACCGCGGCCAACAACGCGCTGCGGAAGCGCTGGGGTCTGCTGGACGCGCGGACGTGAGGTGCCCGGGGTCGGGCGTCTGACCGGGGCGCGTGCCGTGGCCTCAGCCGACGTGGCCTCAGCCGATGGGACCTCGGCCGACGTGACACCGGGCGCGGCGGCGGATGCGGCCGCGGCGGCCGGATGCCGTCATCATGGGTGCGTGCAGATATCGGCCCGGGCTGAGTACGCGGTGCGCGCGCTGCTGGCGCTGGTGGCCAACGCCGAGCAGACGGTGACCGCGCAGGAACTCGCGGACGAGCAGGAACTCCCGCGCAAGTTCCTGGAGGCGATCCTGTCCGACCTGCGCCGGGCCGGCCTGGTCCGGAGCCAGCGGGGAGCCGAGGGCGGCTACCGGCTGGCGCGGCCGGCCGGGGAGATCTCGGTCGGGGACGTGCTGCGTGCGGTGGACGGCCCGCTGGCCGGGGTGCGGGGCGAGCGGCCGGAGCAGGCCCGGTACGACGGCGCGGCCGAGCACCTGCAGACGGTGTGGGTGGCGCTGCGGGCCGCGGTGCGCAACGTGCTGGACGAGGTGTCGCTGGCCGACGTGCTCCATGGCGACTTCCCGCCGCACGTGAAGGCCCTGGTCGACACCCCGGACGCGTGGTCGCCGCGCTAGTTCGTCGCGGATTGTGCGCTTTTCTCCTGCGCACAAAGCACGCGCCGTGCGCCTCGGACTACCGACGTTTCGCCTGGTCGTGCGGGGGGAAGTACCTGATCCCCTACTCCTGATAGGAGCTTCAAGCGATGATCATTCTGGGGATTCTGCTCGTTGTGCTCGGCTTGGTCCTGAACATCTCAATCCTCACGACAATCGGAGTCATTCTCCTCGTCGTGGGCGCGGTGCTCGCCCTGCTCGGCGCCATCGGACGGCCGATCGGCGGCCGAAAGTTCTACTGGTAGTTCCCTCGCGAACGACGTTCGAGCGGGCCAGCGCCTCGGGGGCTGGCCCGCTCCCATCTGTCGGGCGGATCCGACCGTGTCGCCGATCCACAGAAGTGTCTAGCTCCTGCACAGTTGTACTGTCCAGCCACTAGACTCTATGATCGTGCCCAGAGTCATGACAGCTCGCGAGATCGTGCGCAGGATCGAGGAACTGGGCGGCTATCACGTGCGGACCAGGGGCTCTCACGCGACTTACGAGGCGGTGGCGACTGATGTCGAGCATGAGGTCACCGCGCGTGTGCAGGTGCCCATGCACGCCGGCGACGTGGCGCCCGGCACCCTGCGGTCGATCCAAAGGCAACTGCGGCCAGTGTTCGGCGAAGGGTGGTTGATCTGATGGAGCGACGAGCCGAGGGCAGCTACCACGTCGTCGTGCGGCGCGATCCGGAGGACGCACGGTTCTGGCTCGCCGACGTCACCGGCCTGGATGGCGCTCACACGTACGCGCGCAGTCTCGCGGCGTTGGAACGATATGTCCGAGAGGTGATCGTCCTCGTTGCGGATCTGGCGGACGATGCGGAGCACGAACTCCGGTTGGAATGGGAGTACCACACGGGTGACCCGGCGCTTGACGAGCAGGCAGCTCGTCTGCGTGAAGAACGCCGGAGTGCCGAAGCCGAGTCACGGCGGCTCGCCGAGCAGACGAGCGAGCTGGCCCGCCGGTTCGTGTCCGAGGGCCGGCATTCGGTGCGTGACACGGCGGCGCTGCTCGCCGTGTCGCCGAGCCGGATCGGGCAGGTAGCTCCCCGGCGAACGCCACGTCGCAGGCGCCGTTCGCCCGCGCCCGCCGCATGAGCCTTCCGACGTTGCCGTGATGCCGCTGAGCCGGTGACCATTTCCGGTTGGCCTCGCGGCCTACTCTGGGCGCGACCGGCAACAGGGAACGGCGAGGCGCCGATGAGCTACTTCGCATCTGTCACCCGTAGCGAACATGTCGGTGTGGAACGTTACCGGCCGATCCTCGAGCAGGAATGGGTCGACCTGCTCGGCGAGATGGAAGGGGTGGAGTACCAGGAGGCCGACGAGGTCACCTGGACGACGGACGCGGGTGAGAAGGTCGTGTTCTGGTACGACGAAGGCTGCATCACCACCAGGAATCCGCAGGACTCCACGATCCGCCACCTGGCGACGATGGCGCGACGCCTCGATGCCTGGGTCTGTGGCGAGGAGGGCGAGCGGTACGGGGACAACGGCCACGTCGTTCGGGGAGAGGACGAAGCGGTGGTCCCCTGGGTGATCGTCCGGGCCGACGAAGAGGTCTCGGGCAGCGTCTCCGTGTCGCCCCTCGACGAGGAGGAGTGGCTGGACTGCGCCAGGCGCTACGACGATTTCCGCATCGTGACTTCGAGCGAGGTCACGCTGCCCGCCGGCCGGCGCACGCTGGAGCATCCGGAGCTGGCTAGTTGGATCGGTCATCCGAGTTCCGAGCCAGTACCGTTCTTCTACCTCGACGACGGCACCGGTTCGGTGCACGTTTTCAACCACGACGACGCCACGGTCCGGCGCATGCGCGACCTCGCCACAGAGCTGGGCGCGGTGGTGGGAGAACTTGGTGAGTACGACTGAGCCGGGCCGCCTGGACCTACCCGATCCTGCGGCGCGGCGCCCGCAGTCGATTAAATCCCCGCCCGATTCTCGGACGACGGCGCGTTGGAGTACCAGCCTCGGCTTGACGAGCGGGCAATGAGACTAGAACTGAGACCAAGGCCGAAGTGGGGCGGGTTCCGCAACTGGCCGGCCCTGCGTTTTGGCTGGTCAGGGTGGCGGAGGATACGAGATTCGAACTCGTGAGGGGTTGCCCCCAACACGCTTTCCAAGCGTGCGCCCTAGGCCTCTAGGCGAATCCTCCGCGCGCCAGGATATCGGACGAGCCGCACGTGTGCTGCCGCCGCCGTCTGGTCCAACCCGCAGCCAGGTCATCCCTGACCTCTGGGCGCAGTCTGGCGGTATGCTGCTGGTATGACTACAGTGAAGAAGATCGCGGTGTCGCTGCCGCCGGAGCAGGTCACCGCCGCTAGGCGGGCGGTGTCAGAGGGGCGTGCGGCGTCGGTGTCGGCCTATGTGTCCGAGGCGATCGCCCACCGGGAGCACGCCGACGAGTTGGCGACACTGATCGCGGAGATGACCGCCGAAGGCGGCGAGCCGACGGCTGACGACCATGCCTGGGCCAGCAGGGCGCTCGGGCTGGCATGAGCACACCCACCTCGTCGCCCGGTGTCACCTTCGACGCTGGCGCCCTCATCGCGATCGAACGCGGCAGCCCCCGCATGAACGCGCTCCTTCGACTGGTCCACGAGAACAAGCTTCCCGTGGCCGTGCCGGCTGGCGTACTTGCGCAGGCCTGGCGTGGAGGTGCCCGACAGGCGCGCATCGCCCGACTGCTCGCGGCCGAATCGGTTGACGTTGCCGCTCTCGACGAACTAGCTGCCCGGGGGATCGGCGTGTTGTGTGGCGCTAGTGGTACTTCCGACGTGGTCGACGCCTCCGTGGTGCTCTGCGCGAGGGCGCGCGGGCACCGCGCCGTCGTCACAAGCGATCCCGGTGACCTGCGTGTGCTGGATTCCGGCCTGGATCTCGTGACTCCCTGAGGACAGCCGCCCCGCCATGCTCGGCCGCGTCAGAGGGGTGTTCCCTGTGTCGGCCCACGAGGTCATGGCCGAAGCTGTGGTGCCCTCATCAGGATGGGCACCCGGGTCCAGCCCGAGGCTGGCCCGTAGTCCGGTCACCTCGGTGGCGTCGCGTTGGGCCGGCTCGAACAGCACGCGCGCTTCGGTTGGGTAGACTCGTGCCAGCCCCTCGTGCGGCGTGCATCCTGTGAACTCCCCCAGGGCCGGAAGGCAGCAAGGGTAAGCAGGCTCTGGCGGGTGCGCGAGGGGTCTTTCCGTGTCCGGGCCGGGCCGCTCAAATCGGCAGGCCGGCGCGAGATCCGGCATCCGGTTCCCCCGCCGAATCCGGTGCCAGCCGGCGCAGGGCCGCGAGCACGTGCGACCTCCTGGGCGGTTCGAGGCGGCAGGCCGGCACGTCCGTGGGAACACCGGGGCGCACGTCTGCCGAACCGCTCGAGGGAATCGTGTTCGTCGATGTCGACGACACCATCCGAGAGGTCCACGGCTACGCCAAGCAGGCAGCCGGGTTCGGCTACACCGGGATCCGGGACTGAACTTGCAGCTGGCCACGATCAGCACCCAGACCGCGGCGCCGGTGATCGCCCGCGCCCGACTCCGCAAGGGCAACACCGCCTCCCACGCCGGCGCCGGGCGGCTGCTGGCCCAGGCGATCACGACCGCCCATGCCGCGGGCGTGACCGGCCAGATCCTGGCCCGCGCGGACTCCGCCTACTACGGCCACGCCTTCGTCGCGACCGCGATCCGGCACGGTGCGTGGTTCAGCGTGACCGCGCGGATGAACCCGCAGGTCAAGACAGCGATCGCCAGCATCGACCCCGCGGCGTGGCAGAGCATCGAGTACCCGAACGCGGTCTTCGACCAGGCCGAGCAACGCTGGGTCTCCGACGCCGAGGTCGCCGAGATCGACTTCATCGCGTTCACCTCCCGCCGCAAGCGCGACCACGTCAAGTGTCGGCTGATCGTGCGCCGGGTGAAGCGACTCCAGCCGCCGGCGTCTGACGGCACCGAGCAGGGCGAACTGTTCGCCGCCTACCGCCACCACGCCTTCATCACCAACTCCACTCTGGGCATGGTCGAGGCCGACGACCGCCACCGCGACCACGCGATCGTCGAGCAGGTCATCGCCGAGCTCAAGGACGGACCGCTCGCACACCTACCCAGCGGGAAGTACGCGGCCAACGCAGCGTGGGTCGCCTGCGCCGTGATCGCGTTCAACATCGCCCGCGCCGCCGCGGTCGCAGCCCACCTCCGCACCGCCCGCTGGGCAACCGTGCGCAAGCGGATCATCAACATCCCCGCGCGGATCGCTGCGACCGGACGCCGGCTCGTGCTCCACCTGCCCGACCACTGGCCATGGGCACCAGGCTGGGAATCGCTCTGGACCACCGCGACCGGCCCACCAGCCCCAGTCACCACCTGACCACCCCGCCGGCAACGGCACGACCAAGGACACCGCAGTGGAAAAGCCGGCCAGGACCGGCGACCGCCCCATACCCGCCCACGCGGCCCCACCCACCTGCCCCACAACCGAAGCTAAGAACTCAACGCCGGTGGATCAGGGCTCAGAGGGCCGCTCGGACGAGGACCGGCCGCCATCGCGTCGACGCCGTCGACAAGCAGCGTGGGCGAGAGGTGGTCGCCGACCGACTCCACGACGGCCACGTCGAGCCCCAACTGGTCCAGGCACGCCCTCAGGACGGTGCGGGTCTCGTCGGCATGCGGACAGCCGGGCGTGAGAAGGAGCTCAATGCGCATCGCGCGTCGCCGCCGTTCCGGCCCGCTCGGCCCTGCGTCCCGCGGCCCACGACTGCACCGCGAACACCGCACCCAGGGCGACCCGGGCAACGGTGCCCCAGGGCCCGATCGCCCGGCCCGACGCGGACGGCGTGGCGGCCGCATCGTCGCGGTGTGTCGTCATGACCGGCCCTTGCGTCGTGGGCGAGCTCCAGCCGGGTACGGAGCCGCGCCCGCCCCGGGGTCGATCTCGCGCAGGATGGGGCACTCGCGTTCGGCCCGCGGCTTCTCGCAGGTGGCCACCAGCCGGGTGAGGGCGTCCTGGATCGCGTGGAGGTCGGCGATCCGCTGTTCGAGGTCGGCGATCTTGGCCGCGGCCAGCTCACGGAGGCCGTCGCAGTTGTCCGGGCCCCCCTCGGCCAGGTGCAGCATCGTCTCCACCTCGGCCAGGCTGAAACCCAGCTCCTGGGCGCGCTTGATGAACCGCACCCGCCGCACCGCGTCGGGCGGATACGCCCGGTACCCGCCTGGCGAGCGCACCGGTTCGGCCAGCAGGCCCCGCCGCTCGTAGTACCGCAATGTCTGCGCGTTCACCGCGGCCTGTGCGGCCACCTCGCCTGTTCTCACTCCACCAGCATTAACCCTGTACCGGACTACAAGGTCAAGTCCGCCCGCCCGCGATCCGGACGCCCGGTACGAACTCCGTGAGGCGTCCGGGTCGGGCGCTACCTGCGGCGCCTCACGAACCGGGCCGCTTGGCGAAGAAGCCGCGGGCCACCCAGAGCAGTCCCAGCACACTCGCGCCGAGGAACGCGACAAGGGCGACGGCGTCCGAGCCCACGATGGCCAGGACGGCCACCGTGATGCCGAATGCCATGGACAGCAGGATCAGGATCTGTGCCGAGAGTTTGGCGGTCATGTCCTGGAGCGTGGCGTGCGCCGGGCACGCGGTCACCAACCGTTCGAACGTTCCGTTCGTCCGACGGTCGGTGGACGGCGGCCCGGTCACTGGCCGCGGTACGGGGCGCCGAACCGGACCCCACCGTGGGGGTTGCGGTGTCAGGGGGCCGTGGCAGGCTGGCCGCGTGGCGAACCTCGCTCTCTACCGCAAGTACCGGCCCCGGACGTTCGACGAGGTCATCGGGCAGGAGCACGTCACCGGCCCGCTCATCCAGGCGCTGAAGAACGGCAAGCTGCACCACGCCTACCTCTTCTCCGGCCCGCGCGGCTGCGGCAAGACGTCCAGCGCCCGCATCCTGGCCCGCTCGCTCAACTGCGAGAAGGGCCCCACCCCGCAGCCGTGCGGCGGGTGCGACCCGTGCGTCGCCCTGGCGTCCGACGGCCCCGGCTCGCTGGACGTCATCGAGATCGACGCCGCCTCGCACGGCGGCGTGGACGATGCCCGTGACCTGCGGGAACGCGCCTTCTTCGCACCAGTGAGCAGCCGCTACAAGATCTACGTCATCGACGAGGCGCACATGGTGTCCTCGGCCGGCTTCAACGCGCTGCTCAAGCTGGTGGAGGAGCCGCCGGACTTCGTGAAGTTCGTCTTCGCGACCACCGAGCCGGAGAAGGTGCTCTCCACCATCCGCTCGCGCACGCACCACTACCCGTTCCGGCTGATCCCGCCGGGGGTCATGCGCGGGCTGCTGGAGCAGGTCTGCGCAACCGAGGGCGTCACGGTCGAGCCGACGGTGTTCCCGCTGATCGTCCGGGCCGGCGGCGGTTCGGCCCGCGACTCGCTCTCGATCCTCGACCAGTTGCTCTCCGGCTCCGGCGCGGAGGGGGTCACCTACTCGCGGGCGCTCGGACTGCTCGGCGTCACCGACGGGGCGCTGCTCGACGAAGCGTGCGACGCGCTCGCCGCGGCCGACGGCGCCGGTCTCTTCGCCACCGTCGACAGGGTGGTCGAGGCCGGCCACGACCCCCGCCGGTTCGCCGCCGACCTGCTCGAACGCCTGCGCGACCTGTTGATCCTGGAGAAGGTCCCGGACGCCGCGGCCAAGGGCCTGATCGACGCCCCCGCCGCGGAGCTCGAACGGATGACCGGCCAGGCATTGCGGCTCGGCGGCGCCACGCTGTCCCGGATGGCCGACGTCGTGCACACCGGGCTGGTCGAGATGCGCGGCGCCACCGCCCCCCGGCTGCTGCTCGAACTGATCTGCGCCCGAATGCTGCTCCCGGGCGCGGCGGACAGCCACGGCGCCCTGCTGCAACGCCTGGAAAGGCTGGAACGCCGCTTCGACATCTCCGCGGCCGAGCCCACGACGCCCGCTTCAGCGCCCGCGCCACCGACGACGCCCGCCCCGGCCGCGAGGCCCGCGGCGCCGGCCACATCGCCCGCGTCCGCGGCCGAGAGCCCGCCGCTGCCCGCCCCGACGCCCACGGCCGGGTCGTCGGGTGAGCGGCGGAAGGAGCCGCCGACGCCCGGGAACGGAGCCTCCGCGGCCGCTGCGGCGCCGACCACCGCAGCGGCGGCGCCCGTTGCCGCGCCGACCCCGGAGCCAGTCGTCGAGGCGGACCCCGAAGCCAGGTCCGTTCCCGCGCCGGTGGCGGGCACCCCGACGGGCACAGGTCCCACGACCACCGCCTCTCCGGCGCCCGAGCCGGCCGTCGCCACCGCACCCGCGGCTCAGCCGGCCGGCGCCGGGCAGCTCGACGCCGCGGCCGTCCGGCGGGTGTGGCCGGAGATCATCGAGCGGGCCAAGAAGCGCCGGGTCGTCTGGTCACTGCTGCAGAACGCGACGCCGCGCGAGGTGGTGGGCGACGAACTGGTCCTGGTGATCACCAACCGCGGGCTGGTGCGGCGGTTCGCCGACGAGCAGGTGGTAGCGGTGATCCAGGACGCGCTGCTCGGGCTGCTCGGCGTCCGCTGGCGGATCCGCGCGGAGGCCGACGAAGCTGGCGCCGACGCCGTCCGGCCGCCACTGCGAGCCGACGAGCCCGCCGCCGAGTCGCCGACCGCCGAGTCGCCGGCCGGCGGCTGGCCGGCGGTGGCGCCGGTCGGCCCCCCCGCCGACGAGCCACCGCTGCCAGCCGACCCGCCCAGCTATGAAGGCTTCGACCCCGGCGACGAGCCGGGCGACGACCATGGCCAGCTGGTCGGGCGGGCCTCCGAGGCGGACGCCGTCGCCCTGCTCGAACGCACCTTCGGCGCCCGCAAGATCGGCGAGTCCGACCCCCGTTAGCCGTTCGGCTGGTCGAACGCCGAAGCCCAGGAGAGAGCAGGCTGGCTGGATCCCGGTCGAACGACATGCCGACGAGCGGTGGACCGTGAACGGCGGCCATACGCTTGGATGAAACGCGGCCGAGCGGGGGCCTACCCCGGCGGCTACGCTGAGCGACGCAACCCGCGCGCACGTGAGGAGATCCTGTGAATCCCGGTGGCCTGAACATGCAGGAGATGCTCAAGCAGGCGCAGCGGATGCAGGAGGAGATGCTGGCCGCGCAGGCCGAACTGAGCCAGTCCGAGGCCACCGGCACCGCCGGCGGCGGCCTGGTGACCGCGACGGTCTCCGGCACGGGCGACCTCAAGGGCCTCGCGATCGACCCCGGCGTCGTCGACCCCGAGGACACCGAGACCCTCGCCGACCTCATCGTCGCGGCGGTGCACGCGGCCACCGACGAGGCCAACAAGCTCGCCGCACAGAAGATGGGCCCGCTCGCGGGCGGCCTTCCCGGCCTGGGCGGGTAGGTGTACGAAGGCGCGATCCAGGACCTGATCGACGAGCTGGGACGGCTCCCCGGCGTGGGCCCCAAGAGCGCGCAGCGGATCGCCTTCCACGTCCTCAACACCGATCCGGTCGACGTCAAGCGGCTCGCGGACGTGCTCAGGCGGGTCAAGGACGAGGTGCGGTTCTGCGCGATCTGCTTCAACGTCGCCGGCGAGGAGCAGTGCAAGGTCTGCCGTGACACCCGCCGCACCGACGACGTGATCTGCGTGGTCGAGGAACCCAAGGACGTCGTCGCGATCGAACGGACCAGGGAGTTCCGGGGCAGGTACCACGTGCTCGGCGGGGCGATCAACCCGCTGGAGGGCATCGGGCCCGACCAGCTGCGCATCCGCGAGCTGATGGCGCGACTGCGGGGCGGCGAGGTGCGCGAGCTGATCCTGGCCACCGACCCCAACACCGAGGGCGAGGCGACCGCCACCTACCTCGCCCTGCTGGTCAAGCCGATGGGCCTGGTGGTCACCCGGCTGGCCAGCGGCCTTCCGGTCGGCGGCGACCTGGAGTACGCCGACGAGGTAACCCTCGGGCGCGCCTTCTCCGGACGCCGCGCCCTGGACGTGTGACGATCACTGCTGTGGACGAGACACGATTCTGGCAGCTGGTCGAGGCGACCCGGCCCGAGACGGGGTTCACCGGCCAGGACGCCGCGGAGCGCCACATCGAGACGCTGGCCGTCGCGCTGGAGTCGGTCGGCCCGGAGGATCTGATCGCGTTCGACCGGATCTTCTGCCGGCTGCACGACGCGGCGTACCGCTGGGACCTCTGGGGCGCGGCGTACGTGATCGAGTCCGGGTGCTCCGACGACGAATTCGTCTACTTCCGCACCGGGCTGATCGCCCAGGGCCAGCAGGTGTACGAGCGGGCGCTGGCCGATCCGGAGTCCCTCGCCGACCTGCCGCACGTCGAGGACCTCGCGGCGTACGAGGAGTTCGGTTACGTCGCCGACGACGTCTACGAGCAGAAGACCGGCGCGGAGCTGCCTTATCTCGACGACGAGATGGACCAGCCCGGCGAGCCGATCGGGGTGCCGTTCGACGAGGACACCGTGGCCGACCGCTTCCCCCGCCTCGCCGCCCGCTTCCCCTGACCGGCGCGTTCGCCGTCGGCACCCACGACAGCGATGCCGCCGGAGTGTCACACTCGACAGGTAAGAAACCTGTCTCGCCGCTGTCGGAAAGGAGTGGGGAGACATGGGTGTTGCCGAGCTGGAACACGTCGGTCCGTGGACCGAGGACGACTTCTTCGCGCTGCCCGAGAACGGCCAACGCCACGAGCTGGTGGACGGAAGCCTGCTCATGAGCCCCGCTCCGGGACGCCCGCACCAGCGGATCTCGTCCCGTCTCTGGCGTCTCCTCGACGCCGCCGCACCGCCGGAGTTGGAGGTGCAGGAGGCGATCAACGTCCGGCTGGGCTCCGGACGGATCGTCATCCCCGACCTCGCGGTTCTCACGAGTGTGGACAGCCCGGACCTGGTCGCGCCGGCGTCCGAGGTGGCCCTGGTGGTCGAGATCGTCTCGCCGTTCAGCGGTCCGACCGACCAGTTGCTCAAGCCCGGCCTCTACGCCGTGGCCGGAATCCCGATGTTCGTGCGGGTGGAGCTCGACGGCGAGGTCTGCGCCCACCAGCTCGACGCCGGTGTCTACCGGCCGGTGGCCACGGCGCGGCCGGGTCAGGAGTTTCGGCTGACAGAGCCGTTCGGGGTGTCGTTCGATCCCGCGGAACTCTCCTCTCCGCGGCGGCCGCGCCCCTGACCGGCGGGCGGCGTTGCCGCTGCGTGTGACGGGTGTGACGGATGCCGGATATGACCCTCGGTGTCGGCCGCGTTGCCGAGTTGTGACATGCCTGGTCGCGCAACGACGTTCACCTGTCACGAACCAGCCGGTAAGTTTCGCTGCACAGCCCTGGGTGCGTCGCGAGATCTTCACCCGTGCGCGCCCTGACAGCACGAAGGCAGGGAGAATCGTGAATCGACTCCGCAAGGCGCTGGTCGCCGGTGCGTGCCTGGCTCTCGCCGTCTCGGTCAGCGCGTGTGCCGAGAGCCAGCGCGACAGCGGCAGCGGCACCACCGACGCCACGCTCACGTTCGGCGCGGCCGGCAAGCCCAAGAACTTCGACCCGATCTTCAACGACGACGGCGAGAGCTTCCGGCCGATCCGTCAGATGTACGAGACGTTGATCGCCCACAAGCCCGGCACCGCCGACCTCGAGCCCGGTCTGGCCGAGAAGTGGGAGCTGAGCCAGGACGGCAAGGAGATCACGTTCACGCTGCGCAAGGGCGTGAAGTTCCACGACGGCACCAACTTCGACGCCAAGGCCGTCTGTTTCAACCTCGACCGCTGGGTCAACTTCAAGGGCGCGGCCGCCCAGACCTCGGCGATCTACTACGCCGACGTGTTCGAGGGCTTCGCCAAGAACGAGGGCGAGGCCACCGGCCAGCCGGTCTACAAGTCCTGCACGGCCAAGGACGAGGGCACCGCGGTCGTCGCGCTGAACAAGTTCAAGGGCGCGTTCCCGGCGGCGTTCACGCTGACGGCGTTCTCCATCTCCAGCCCCGACGCGCTGAAGAAGTACGACGCCGACAAGGTGACCCAGTCCGGCGAGGACTTCACCTACAGCGAGTACGCCACGAAGCACCCGGTCGGCACCGGCCCGTTCAAGTTCGAGAGCTACGACGCCAACTCGGGCACGGTCACCATGGTCCGCTACGAGGACTACTGGGGCGACAAGGCCAAGGCCAAGAAGCTGATCATCAAGACGATCGGCGACGAGAACACCCGCAAGCAGGAACTCCAGGCGGGCACCGTCGACATGATCGACTTCCCGAACCCGGTCGACTGGGCCGGTCTCAAGCAGAAGGGGTTCAACGTCGCGGTCCGCCCGGCGTTCAACATCCTCTACCTCGGGATCAACCAGAAGAACAACCCGAAGCTGCGCGACGTCCGGGTGCGGCAGGCGATCGCCTACGCGCTCAACCGCGACCAGCTGGTCAAGTCCAAGCTGCCCGAAGGCGCCCAGGTGGCGACCCAGTTCATGCCGGACACGGTCGACGGCTACGCGTCCGACGTGCAGAAGTACGACTACAACGTCGCGACGGCCAAGAAGCTGCTGGCCGAGGCCGGCGCGTCCAACCTGACGGTGAAGTTCTACTACCCGTCCGAGGTCACCCGGCCGTACATGCCGGATCCGAAGGGCATCTTCACCGCCATCGAGGCCGACCTCAAGGCCGTGGGCATCACCGTGCAGGCGGTCGTGAAGCCGTGGAACGGCGGCTACAAGGACGACATCCAGAAGGCCGGCAAGCACGACCTGCACCTGCTCGGCTGGACCGGTGACTACAACGACGCCGGCAACTTCGTCGGCACGTTCTTCGGCCGCGCGAAGGCCGAGTTCGGCGTCACCTCCACCCCGCTCTTCGCCGAGCTGGCGGCGGCCGACGCCGAGACCGACGCGGCCAAGCACACCGCCGCGTACGAGCAGGTCAACCGCGACATCATGAGCAAGTACCTGTTCGCGGTCCCGATCTCGCACTCGCCGCCGGCGATCGTCACCAGCTCGAAGATCAAGGGCCTGGTGGCGAGCCCGCTGACCGACGAGCGGTTCTCGGGAGTCACGAAGGACTAGGCGCGCACTCCACCGGAGTTCGCACCCGGAGGTCCGTGCGCGGGCCCGGGCCAGGCGACGAGCATCACGCCTGGTCCGGGCCTTCTCCCGCTCGATGTGCAGGGGTGGAACCCCCGACTGGTGAGGTGGCCGCCCGTCGGGGACCGTTCGACCGCCACCGCGAGGTTCGATGCTGCGCTTCCTCGTCCGGCGGCTGCTCGGGCTGGTGCCGACCCTGTTGGTGCTCTCGGCCCTGCTCTTCGCCTGGCTGCGGTTCCTTCCCGGCGGGCCGGCCAGCGCGTTCCTCGGCGACAAGGCCACACCCGAACGGGTCGCCGACCTCAACCGCGCGCTCGGCCTGGACCAGCCCCTTCCCGCCCAGTACGCCAGCTTCCTCGGCCGGGTGCTCACCGGCGACTTCGGCGTCTCGGTCGCCTCGGGTCGGACGGTCCTCGACGAGCTGCTCGGGGCGTTCCCGGCCACCATCGAACTCACCGTCGCCGCGCTGCTCGTCGCCGTGGTGCTCGGGATCCCGCTCGGCTACCTGGCGGCCCGCTACCGGGGCGGGATCTTCGACAACGCCGCGATCATCGGCACGCTGATCGGCGTGGCCGTGCCGGTGTTCTTCGCCGGGTTCATGGCCCAGAAGTTCTTCGCGGTGGAGTTCCAGTGGTTCGCCCCGTCCGGCCGGACCACAGCCGGCCTGGGCGAGACCGAGGTCACCGGACTCAAGATCGTCGACGCGATCCTGACTCGGGAGTGGGACGTGCTCGGCGACGCCGTGAGCCACCTGGTGCTGCCGGCCCTGGTGCTGGGCACCATCCCGCTCGCGGTGATCGTCCGGATCACCCGGGCCTCGGTGCTGGACGTCCTGAACGAGGACTACGTCCGCACCGCGCACGCCAAGGGCCTGCGGTCGAAGACCGTGCGCGAGCGGCACGTCCTGCGCAACGCGCTGCTGCCGGTGTCGACCACGATCGGACTCCAGGCCGGCCTGCTGCTCGCCGGCGCGGTGCTCACCGAGAAGGTGTTCGCCTGGGGCGGGCTCGGGTCGCTGCTGGCCGAGGGCATCGAGCGGCGCGACTATCCGCGGCTGCAGGGGCTGATCCTGCTGGTCGCGGTCGTCTACGTGCTGGTGAACCTGCTGGTGGACATCTCCTACGGGATCATCGACCCCCGGGTGCGGGTGCGATGAGGACGCTCCTCACCCGGCGCCGGGACAAGATCGACGCCCTGGCCGCGTCGAGCGCCGAGAGCGGCGGGGTCAGCCTCGCCGCCGACGCGTTCCGTCGGCTGGCCCGCAACCCGGTCGCGATCACCGGCGCCGTGATCGTCGCGCTGTTCGTGCTGCTGGCGATCCTGGCCCCGCTGCTCGCCCCGAAGGACCCCTACCTCCGGTACCTGATCGACGAGATCCGGCAGAACACCCCGTTGCCGCCGCGGGAGGGCTTCCCGCTGGGCACCGACGAGAACGGCCGCGACCTGCTCAGCCGGCTGATCGTCGGCTCGCGCCAGTCGCTGATCGTGGGGGTACTGGCGACCTTGATCGGGTTCGTGGCCGGCATGGTCATCGGCGGGGTGGCCGGCGCGATGGGCGGCTGGGTCGACAACCTGCTCATGCGGGGAGTCGACATCCTGCTGTCGATCCCGTCCCTGCTGCTGGCGATCTCGCTGGCGGCGCTGTCGGCCAACCCGAGCCAGTGGACGGTGATCACCGCGGTCGCGATCGTCAGCGTGCCGATCTTCGCCCGGCTGCTGCGCGGTTCGATGCTGGCCCAACGCGAGTCCGACCACGTGCTCGCCGCCCGGGCGTTGGGCGTGAAGCGGGTGACGATCGTGTTCCGGCACATGCTGCCGAACGCCCTGTCGCCGGTGATCGTGCTGGCCACCCTGACGCTGGCCACCGCGATCATCGACGCCGCCGCGCTGTCGTTCCTCGGCCTCGGCGACCAGGACCAGAACCGGGCCGAGTGGGGCGCGATGCTCGGTGAGGCGCAGCGCTTCCTGGACGTCCGGGTCGAGATGGCGGTCTATCCGGCGCTCGCGATCATCGTCGTCGCGCTCGGGTTCACCCTGCTCGGCGAGGCCATGCGGGAAGCACTCGACCCGAAGAACCGGC
Source organism: uncultured Actinomycetota bacterium (assembly GCA_963740255.1). Taxonomy (GTDB): domain Bacteria; phylum Actinomycetota; class Actinomycetes; order Mycobacteriales; family Cryptosporangiaceae; genus CAVUDO01. The sequence continues at coordinate 237,909 of CAVUDO010000006.1, forward strand.
GGTGACCATGGCGCTTCTCGAGGTCCGCGATCTCACGGTGACGTTCACCCGGCGGGGGCTGGAACCGTTCCGCGCGGTGGACGGCGTGAGCTTCTCGGTGGAGCCCGGCCAGACCGTCGGGGTGGTGGGCGAGTCCGGCTGCGGCAAGTCGGTGACGGCGCTGGCGATCATGGGGCTGCTCCCGTCCCGCGGGGCCAGGGTCACCGGGCAGATCCTGCTGGAGGGCAGCGACCTGCTGACACTGTCGGCCCGGGAGATGCGCGACCTGCGCGGCCGGGACATCGGCATGATCTTCCAGGACCCGCTCACCTCGCTGAACCCGGTGGTCCCGATCGGCGTCCAGGTCACCGAGGTGCTGGAGCGGCACCGGGGCATGCGCGGCAAGGCGGCGGCCACCGAGGCCGAGGGGTTGTTGAAGTCGGTCGGCATCCCCGACCCGCGCCGCCGGCTGTCGGAGTACCCGCACCAGCTCTCCGGCGGCATGAGACAGCGCGCGCTGATCGCCACCGCCCTGGCCTGCCGGCCCCGGCTGCTGCTGGCCGACGAGCCGACCACCGCCCTGGACGTGACGATCCAGGCCCAGATCCTCGCGCTGCTCAAGCAGCTCGTGGACGAGACCGGTACCGCGCTGGTGATGATCACGCACGACCTGGGCGTCGTCGCCGGCCTGTGCGACATGGTCAACGTGCTCTATGCCGGCCGGGTGGTCGAGACGGCCGACCGGCACCGGCTCTTCGCCGAGCCGCGGCATCCTTACACCCACGGCCTGCTCGGCTCCATTCCGCGGCTGGACGCCCCCCGCGGCGAGCCGCTGCACCCGATTCGGGGCTCGGTGAGCGACAACATTCCGTGGACGTCCGGCTGCGCGTTCGCACCGCGCTGCGACCATGTGGTCGCGCGGTGCACCGAGGCGACGCCCGCTCTGGAGGACGACGGCCGCCGCCTGCTGCGCTGCTACCACCCCATCGAGACCGAGGTCGCCACGGCCGGGGGAGCGCGGGCATGAGCCACCCGACCGGATCGAGGCCGCCGTCGCCCATAGCGCCCACAAGCGGCACGCCGACCGGTGGCACGACCACCAGCGGTGCCGGCGCAGCCGGGTCGGGCGGCGGCAACGGGCCCCTAGTGGACCTGCGCGACCTCAAGGTGCACTTCCCGATCCGCAGCGGCCTGGTCCTCGACCGGACGGTCGGCTACGTCTACGCGGTCGACGGCGTCTCGCTCACGATCGCGCGCGGCGAGACGTACGGGCTGGTAGGGGAGTCGGGTTGTGGGAAGACCACGCTCGGCCGGGGTCTGCTGCGCCTGGTGGAGCCCACCGACGGACACGCGTTCTTCGACGGCGTCGACCTGCGGACGCTCAAGGGCGAGAGCCTGCGACGGACCCGTCGCCGGATGCAGATGGTCTTCCAGGACCCGCTGTCCAGCCTGGACCCGCGCCAGAGCATCGAGTCGACGCTGGCCGAGGGGCTCAAGGCGCATGGCCTGTGGAAGGACGGGCCGTCCGGCCACGTCGCGCTGCGCGAGGCCCTGGACGCGGTCGGGCTGCCGAAGAACGCGCTGCGCAAGTACCCGCACGAGTTCTCCGGCGGGCAGCGCCAGCGCATCGGCATCGCCCGCGCGCTGGTGCTGCGCCCCGACCTGATCGTGGCCGACGAGCCGGTGTCGGCCCTGGACGTCTCGGTGCAGGCGCAGGTGATCAACCTGCTCGAAGACCTGCAGGAGCGGTTCGGCCTGACCTACCTGGTGATCGCCCACGACCTTGCCGTGGTGCGGCACATCTGCGACCGGGTCGGCGTGATGTACCTCGGCGGCCTGGTGGAGGAGGCGTCCAGCGACGACCTCTACCGGGCGCCGCTGCACCCGTACACGAAGGCGCTGATGTCGGCGGTGCCCGTGCCCGACCCGAACGTCGAGGACTCCCGGCAACGGATCCTGCTCACCGGCGACCTGCCGTCCCCGGCCGACCCGCCCACCGGCTGCCGGTTCCACACCCGCTGCCCGTGGCGCCAGGAGACCCGGTGCGACACCGAGCGGCCCGAACTGCGGGAGGTCGAGCCCGGCCAGCGGGTGGCCTGCCACTACGCCGAGGACATCCGCGCGGGCACGGTGCAGGCCCACGAGGTGCCGGTCGAGCTCGTGCACGCGCACACCGTCCAGTCCGGCCCGTCGATCACCCAGACCACCGCGACGATCGCCGGCACCCTCCCGCCCGGCCCGTAGCCTGTGGACGTTCGGCCCGCGTCCGGTGGCGGGGAGGACGTGGCGAGCGGGGGGCGGGAATGCGGCACACCGAGACACGCGAGGCCGTGGTGGACGTCTGCCGCCGGATGGTCGCCGACCGGCTGGTGGTCGGCACCGCGGGGAACGTGAGCGTCCGGGTGGACGACCTCCTCGCGGTGACCCCCACGGCGGTGCCGTACCTCGCCATGACGCCCGACGACGTGGGTCTGCACGACCTCGCCGGCGAGCCGGTGGACGCCGTGCGGGCGCCGACCAGCGAGTTGCCGCTGCACGTGGCGGTGTACGCCGCCCGCCCCGACGTCCGGGCGGTGGTGCACACGCACTCGGTCGCGGCCACGGCCCTGTCCTGCCTGGTGGACGAGGTACCGGCCGTGCACTACTACCTGGCGATGTTCGGCGGCACGGTGCGGGTGGCGCCGTACGCCGAGTACGGCTCGGATGCGCTGGCGGCCAACGCCGTGGCGGCCCTGGGCGGCGGCGGCACCGCCTGCCTGCTCGGCAACCACGGCGCCGTGGCTCTCGGCACCAGCCTCGCCCGGGCCTACGACCGCGCGCTCTACTTGGAATGGCTGTGTGAGGTGGCCCTGAAGGTGCTGTCCTCCGGCCGGCCGGCCCGCCTGCTGGAACGCGCGGAACTGGACGGGATCGCCGCCCGCATCACCGCCTACGGCTCGTGACTCTGCCGGACGGCGAGGCCGTCGCCGACCCTATGTAGGAAAGCTTGACACCCTATGTAGATTAGCGATTGTGCCGAGGAACGGAAGTGCTGTGGCGAACGCTGTGGCCGCTGTCGCGCTGCGCCGGGCGGTGCGGCGATGGCCGGCCGCCAGCCGCGACGACGTGACGGCCGAGTGGTCGGCAGAGCTGTTTGAAATCACCCATGAATCGGGAGTGGTGGGCTGGCGCCGTTCTTGGCGCGCGGTGGCCTTCTCGATGAGCCTGGCGTTCGCGCGCGGGCTCGACAACGACGCGTCCGCACTGTGGGCGGAAGGGAAGAAAATGATCCGCACGATACAGAAGCCGGCCGCCGCGCTGTTGCTTGCGCCGTTCTTGTCACTCTTCACGGTGGCGCTGGCCGGTGTTCTCGCGCTGGTCGGAAGCCTCCTCGTCATGTCCGCTTTCGCGGGCTCGCGGGACGCCCCCTATGAGGCCGAATCGTATGCGGCAGGTGCCGCCGCGGTGACTGTCGCCGCGCTCTTCGTTGCTCGTGCGCTCGCCCGTCGGTGGAGGCGCATTGCGTGGCCGGTGTCGCCGTACGTCGCGGTGCCGGTCCTACTCGTGGCGGGCTTCCTGCCTGTCGGGTTGCTCGTCTCCGACGAACGCGTCGCGGACCTGGCAACGGTCGCCGTTGCGGTCTGCCTGGCAACGTTGACTTCCCCGGCACTGGTTGGCCTGAGCCGTCGGATGGGCGGCTGGACGGCGATGGTGGCCACTGTCGCCGCGGCATGGATCCTCGCCGTGCTGCTTCAAGCGCCCCTTGACTTGTTCGTCGGCAACCACCTGCTCCAGGCCGGCGACGCCTGGCGCTACCTCCCACAATGGCTGGGTACGGTGATCATCTCGCCGGTCTACGACCTCTACCTCATTGAACCGGGCCACGGCCAGGCATCCTATTTCTATGGCAACGACACCCCGGGGCGCGCGATCGAACAGTTCATTCTTGCCGTGATCTGTATGACATTCCTGGTCGGTCTCGCCGACGGTCGCCGGCGGAGGTCTACTCCGACAGCCGGACCCGTTGCGGGCCACGCCGTGGCTCCGACGTGAGTCACGGTAGCGGCCGGAGGCGGATGAAATGACCGGACAGTTTCAGACGACCAGGAACTCGCCCCGGCGGCGGCTGTTTGATCCGATGACAGACGGTGGAGACGGACATGGCTGAGCAGTTTCGGATCACGGTGCCGGTGGCGTCGGTGTTGGCGGAATTCCTGGACGACCCGCAGGCCGACAGGTACGGCCTGGAGTTGATGCGGGGCACAGGGCTGCCGAGCGGGACGCTGTACCCGGTGTTGGCGCGGTTGCAGCAGGCCGGCTGGGTCGCTGCGCACTGGGAGCAGATCGACCCGACCGAGGCGGGCCGCCCGGCCAGGCGCTACTACCGGCTCACGCCGCAGGGTGTGATCGACGCCAGGGCGGCACTCGCCGCGTTGCACGCGCGCACCGGTGTCCGTCGGCCGTCCGGAGGCGGGTTGGCACCCCGGCCGGCGCTTCGTTCTCTTCCCGGTCCAGCCTGACGAACGCCCCGGCGGACCGACCGCCGGGTCCCGGTCGGGTGCGATGAACCCACCTCTCCATCCCGCATGCCGCTGGAGTCTGGCCGCGGTGGGCGGGATGGTAGGTGTGACTGAGGCCGGCACCGCCTACGGGCGGTGCCGGCCTCGGCGCTGCTGAGGTTCAGGAGCCGTGAGTGGGGGTGCTGGTCTTGAGGGTGTCGAGGAAGGTGGTCCAGGCGGCCCGGGGGAGGAGCAGGGCGGGGCCGTGGGGGTCCTTGGAGTCGCGTACTCCCACCACGTCGGTCAGGTTCCGGGCGACCTCGACGCATTGGCCGTTGTTGGCGGAGCGGGTGGACTTGACCCACCGGGCTCCGGTCAGGTCGGTCATGACTGGTACTCCTTCACAGCGCCGGCGATGAGGTCACGGGAGGCTTGCTCGCTCAGGGATCGGTTGACGATCTCGCGGAACGCACGATCGTATTGATCAACCTGGTCCTTCTTCTCCAAGTAGAGATCCCCAGCGTAGCCGTCAACGTAGACGGTCGGTGGTTCGGTCGCATCGAGGAAGTGCAGGATCGTGAACGGACGGGACATGACACCAGCATGAAGACCAGCGGAGAACGGGACGACCTGAATCGTCACGTTCGGCAGGGTACCGAGTTCGTTGAGATGAGCGAGCTGGTCTGCCATCACCGCCCGACCACCGATCGGCCGGCGGAGAATGGCCTCACTGAGGGTCACTGACACCTGGGCAGCGGGTGGATCCACGCGGAACAGGACCCGCTGGCGCTTGACCCGCAGAGCAACGCGCCGTTCGATCACGGCATTCTCCATGCCGGGATTGTCGGCGCGAAACAGTTCCGCTGCGTACGCCTCGGTCTGCATGAGACCAGGCACCAGTTCCGAGTCGTACTGACGGAGCATGGAGGCAGTGCTCTCGAGGCCGACATACAACTCGAACGTCTCGGGCATCACGTTGTTGAACGAGTGCCACCAGCCGCGCTCGCGGGTCTTCTTCGCCAGTTCCACCAACGCCTTGGTGAGTTGCGCGGACGCGCCGAACACCTCGCACATCTGCTGGACGTCCAGGCTGCGCACCGAGACCATGCCGTGCTCGACCCGGCCGTACTTCGACCGGGACAGTTCCATCCGCTTGGCCGCCGCCTCGATGGTGTAGCCGGCGTTCTCGCGCAGCGCGCGGAGCTCGCGGCCGAGCTGCCGGCGGAATACGGTCGGGCTGGTCAGTTGCTCGTCGTCGGACATGAATCCACCTTCTCGCAGAGGCCGTGCGTCGGATCGCCCGCCATTCCTGACTCAGATGAGACACCTGTTCCGCCCCATTTGCAAGCAGATCCCTCAAGAAGCCGAATCTTTCGACCAATCTCAAGAGAGATGTTGCTTTCCAGCTCATCGGGACTCCATGATGACTGCGATGCTCGCCGCCCGGTACGCAGCGTGACCAGCCCACCGACGAGCGCCCACACCACAGGAAGGCGTCCCCGTGAATCTCGCGACGAACGACCCCGCCGATGCGCGGGCGCACCTGGAAGACCGCATCCGCGAACTGACCCGGGTGCTGGAGGGCGCGAACGCCGAGCGCCAACTGGCGATGTACCGCGCGCACCGCGAGGGCGTCCCCGTCGCCGACCTCGCCCGGATGGCCTACTTCCCGGACGAGGCTCCCGTGCGCGAGATCCTCGCCGTCTACAGCCGCGACGAGGACGCCGACGACTACCCCGAAGGCCCCCGCTGGGTCGAACTCTGGCCCGCCCACGGCTGGGGCAGCAGCCACTGATGGTCGACCCTTCCGCCGGCTGGACCGTCATCCGGCGGGCGCCTGGCCCTGGTGGCTTGCCCCGCGGCCGAGGACGTGCCCGAATGGCTTAGAGCAGCGTTCTTACCAGCGATTCGCCGGAGAAGTCGGCCGGGGTGGCGTCCATGAGGATTTCGTCGCAGGGCTGGCCCAGCCAGTAGCCGGCCTGCCGGAGCCTGCCGGCGGGTCGAAACCCGGCGTGCTCGTAGGCGCGGATCGCGGCGGTGTTGTGTTCGAGGACCTTGAGCCAGACCATGCGTAGCGCGGTGAGGTGGAACGCGTAGTCCAGGGTCAGGCTGGTCGCTTCGGTGGCCAGGCCACGGCCGCGTGCCTGCGGCGAGAGGAGGATCAGGTACTCGGCGGTGCGGACGTGGTGGTCGACCAGCAGCGTGGCCAAGCCGATCGGTTCGGCCTCGTGGTCATAGACGGTGAACCTGACCTGGTTGAGTGATCCCCGGACCTGGTGGCCGTAGCCGTCGGTGCGGGTTTCCAGCGACTCCGGTACCTGCCGGCCGTACCCGAGGATCACGCCGGGTTCGTTCTCCCACCGCCAGTAGGTCGGGACCAGGTCGGCTCGGATCGGGCCGAGGCCGACGCTCTTACCGCGTAGCCAGATCACCGGCTCGTCCATGCGATGCCCCTTCCTGCCCCACTAGCGGAGGGACCGTGAGTACCGGCGCGTACCCGCCGGTCGTGGCGGGTTCCTCGACCGGGTGTCCGTCAACGGTGATCCAGGCGTGTAGCCGAACCGGGTCACCGGCAATGCCGTGGCACCAGGTCGCGGTGCGTCCAGCGGTGGCGAGGGTCACCGAGGCGGCGACCGACTCCTCCAAGCATGCCACCCTGGCCGGCACGAGCCGCGCTACCCGCCGGACCGCGTTGACCGCGTCGCGTGCTTCGCCGGTTTCGGCAGGGCGGGTCCAGCGCCGACCGAGGCCGACCAGGGCTGTCAGCCGGGCGAAGCGGCGGTCCCGACGGCCGATCTGGCGGGCGGCCAGCGTGAGGGCCAGCCCGGCGCACGCTCGTACCCGCCACCGCCAGCCCACCACGGGCGGCGGGTCGAGCCGGGACGGAACCTCGCGGGTTCCCCAGCTCGACCGGACTGGTCGGCCGGGGACCGGGGCAGGCCACGGCCGGGGCGAGTCCGTCCAGGTCAGCAGGCCACGGCTGGTCAGGTACCCGACCAGCTCCTCCACCCGGTCCACAGGCACGCTGGCGGCGTCGGCGGCCCCCAGCATGTCGCCGGTCACGGCGAGGCATTCCCACACCCGGCGGGCGTCACCGAGGAGCGTTTCCACCCGGCCGTGGCGCACATCAAGAAGGACTGTGATGGTGTCCAGATCAACCGCACGGATCCATGCCGACGCGGTCACCGACCGCCGGCCAGTCATACCCGGGCCTGGTCGGGGACAGCCGGTGCCGCGGTCCAGGTGATCGGCGGTCCGATCGCCAACCTCCGCAGCCACACCTCGGCGGCCAGCACCGGCTCAAAGTCGGCGAAGGCGACCGGCAGGCCAGCGCTGGCCAACTCCAACGTCGCCCGCAGACCCGCTGGATCGACCAAGCCAAGCGCGGCGAGGCGCCCGCCGGCCAGGTCCAATACCGCGTCGAGGTGGACGCGCAGCCCCCGGTAGTGGTCGGCGTCGAAGCTGCCTTTCGTGCCACGGCCGGCGATCACGGCAGGTAGGAGGTCCGCGACGGATGCGGCAAGCAACGGCTTGTAGGAACGCGGCGACCCACGCCGCCACGCGGGCACGCCGAGGACCGTGTCGACAACCTGCGCGTCGAGCAGGGGGTTGTGCAGCCGCACACCGCACCACTCGGCCAGTTGCACGTCAGCGCGGGCCGTCCGAGCCACCGATCGGATTTCGTTCATGGTCGCCAGACCAGCCGTGTCAAGACCCGGCAGGCTCGGCCTAGACGTTGCCTCGCGGGCCAGTTCCCGGGCCAGCGGTGTTGCCCATCCCGACGCGGGGAGGTCATCGGACGCATAGGACGACCAGCGCGGCTGCCGGCGACGCCAGAGCCCAGCCGAGAGCGCGGCGGCGAGGATCGGCCACGGGCTCACCTGGCGCAGCCGAGCCCAACCCTGAACGTCGCGCGCCAGGCGTGCGAGGCGGCCCGCACGCAACAGGTCGGCGAGGTACTGCGGTGGCAGGCAGAACAGGGTGTCCCCACCGTCACCGGTCAGGTGGCAGTCGCTTCGGTGTTCGGCCAGGAGCCGGTACTGGGCGCTCAGGCGTGCGTAGGTGAGGGTCGAGGGGGCAGGCTCGTCGGTGACCGGCACTCGGTCCAACCCCGCGTATGGGACGTGGTCCCCGTTCAGAGGAAGCAGAACATGTTCGATATCGGCCCGGCCGGCGGTCGCGGCGCGGGCGTAGTCAAGGTCTCCGCCCGCGTCGATGCCGGCCGGATGGACGGTGACGGCGACGACCGGCCTGCTCGCGGCGGCCAGTAAACACAACGACGTGGAGTCCAGCCCTCCGCTGCAATCGGCCGTGGGCCGCTCCGACGCTCCCACGCGCACCGTGACCGCACTGTCCAATGCCGCACGCAGCCGGGCCGGGGCCTCACGGTGCGAAATCGGGTCGGACCGCCACACCGGCCCGAGAAGTGGTCGACGGCCCGGCCGCAACGTCAGCCGCTGTCCCGCCGGTACGAACGCAACCCCCTTGAATGCCGACCGGCCGGTACCGCCGGCCGCCGCTGGGGTAAGCAGGTTCGTCGCCAACCAAACCGGGTCCACCTCGCCGCCTGCAAGCGGAGCCAACGCGCGGGAGGCGGACGCCCACACCGTCCCCATACCGGCCGACCCGGCGACGCTGACCATGTAGATCGGGCTGCTACCAGCAGGATCGGTGAGGATCGTCGTGGCGCCCCCGGCCGACCGAACGACGGTGTAGCTGCCAGGCCACGCGAGCGCCACGGAGTCGGGGAGTCCATCGAGTAGCGCGGCGACTTCCGCACCGGTGGCTCCACACGGCCCGATCACGGCTACCCAGCAGTTCGCGTCACCGGCCAGCTTGACCTCCGCGCCCGGCCATTCACCGACCAGCCACAAGGGAGCCGGCCCGCCCTGGCAAAGGCGACCGCCTACCGGCATCAACCTCGCCGCATCGGTCACGGAGCCGCCGAACCAGCGCATCCGTCCACCCATTTCTGCCTGCCGATCGTGGGCGGCACCCCCGGCGGTCGCCGGGGGTGCCACCACGAGTCGGGCCTACTGGTAGGCGTAGCGCTTGTCGTCGCTGCCGCCTCCGCCACCGCCTTGCGTCCGGGTGGCCGCGTCGCCTAGAGCGACGACACCTGCCGGCCTCCGAACAGACACCTTCGTCGGCGTGGCCGGTGCCGTTCGTGTGGTCGAATCCGTTCTAGCGCGAGCCATACTGGCTCCTCTCCGTCGGGATGGGCTCACCAAGAGTGGCAGAGAGTCCGGACAAGTCCAGCGGTATCCCTCAACCGGTCCGACGGGTTGATTCTGTGCGGCCGTCTCGTTCAGCGAGCTACCACTCGGACTACTGCGGCGTTCGCCGCTGGAAGCCGTTCGTCGCAGATCTAGCGGTGGGCGCGGTTGGCGGCGCTGACCACGGCCTCCAGCGACGCCGTGACGATGTTGCCGTCGATGCCGACGCCCCACAGCACCCGGTCGCCGAGCGCGCACTCCACGTACGCCGCCGCCTTGGCGTCCCCGCCGGCCGACATCGCGTGCTCGGCGTAGTCGAGCACCCGCAGGTCGATGCCGACCCCGGCCAATGCCTGGACGAACGCCGCGATCGGACCGTTGCCAGTGCCCTCCAGGGTCAGTTCCTCGCCGTCCAGCGTCACGTCCACGGAGAGCCGGTCCTGCCCGTTCGCGACGTTGCGGTGGCCGCGCAGCGCGAGGCGGCCCCAGCCCGGGCCGCCACGGCCCGGCGCCGCGTCGGCCCCGGCGCCGGCCGCCCCGCTGCCGGCCTCCCTGCCGGCCCGGCGGGTCGCCGCGTCGCCGGGCAGGTACTCGTCGAGGAACACCGACCACATCGTCTCGGGGCTCACCTCGCCGCCCGAGTCCTCGGTGAGGCGCTGGACGACCTGGGAGAACTCGATCTGCAGCCGGCGCGGCAGGTCGAGGCCGTGCTCGGTCTTCATCACGTACGCCACGCCGCCCTTGCCGGACTGCGAGTTGACCCGGATCACCGCTTCGTACGTGCGGCCGACGTCGCGAGGGTCGATCGGCAGGTACGGCACGGCCCACGGCAGGTCGTCCACGCCCACCCCGGCCGCGTCGGCATCGGCGGCCATCGCGTCGAAGCCCTTCTTGATCGCGTCCTGGTGCGAGCCGGAGAACGCCGTGTAGACGAGGTCGCCGCCGTACGGATGCCGTTCGCCCACCGGCAGCTGGTTGCAGTACTCGGTGGTGCGGCGGATCTCGTCGATGTCGGAGAAGTCGATCCGCGGATCGATGCCCTGGCTGAACAGGTTCATCCCCAGCGTCACCAGGCAGACGTTGCCGGTGCGCTCGCCGTTGCCGAACAGCGTGCCCTCGATCCGGTCTGCGCCGGCCAGGTACCCCAGCTCGGCAGCGGCCACGGCCGTGCCCCGGTCGTTGTGCGGGTGCAGCGAGAGCACGACGTGGTCACGGTGCGACAGGTGCCGGTGCATCCACTCGATCGAGTCGGCGTAGACGTTCGGGGTGGCCATCTCGACGGTCGCCGGCAGGTTCACCACCACCGGACGCTCGGCGGTCGGCTCCCAGACGGCGTTCACCGCGTTGCACACCTCGGCGGCGTACTCCAGTTCGGTGCCGGTGTAGGACTCCGGCGAGTACTCGAACCGCACGGCCGTCCCGCCCATGGTGTCGGCCAGCTTCAGGCAGAGCTGTGCGCCGTCCGTGGCGATGCCCTTGATGCCGTCGCGGTCCAGGCCGAACACCACCCGCCGCTGCAGCGTCGAGGTGGAGTTGTACAGGTGGACGATGGCGCGGTCGGCGCCGCGCACCGAGTCGAACGTCCGGGCGATCTGCTCGTCGCGGGCCTGGGTGAGCACCTGGATCGTCACGTCGTCGGGGACCAGGTCGTCCTCGACGAGCTGGCGGACGAAGTCGAAGTCGGTCTGGCTGGCGGCCGGGAAGCCGACCTCGATCTCCTTGTAGCCCATCTTCACCAGCAGGGCGAACATCCGCCGCTTGCGGGCCGGGCTCATCGGATCGATCAGGGCCTGGTTGCCGTCCCGGAGGTCCACCGAGCACCACAGGGGTGCCGCGGTGATCGTGCGGGCCGGCCAGGTGCGGTCGGGCAGGTCGACCGGGGCGAACGGGACGTACTTGTGCACCGGCAGGGCGGTCGGCTGCTGGGGGTGGTCGAACATCGGCGAGAGCTCCTCGAGGGCCGTGCGAACGGAAGGCCGGCGGCAGGGTCGATCGCCGCGGCGGGGGAGCCAGCCTGGCGTCAGGCCCCGCCGCGGCACCCGAGGAGGAGGAACTCGTGCCGCACGGAGCCAGGCTATGTCCTCTTGTCCAGATTCGGGTAGCGGCCGTCCCGCGATGTGGACGCGACGGTCGTCGACAGCGCCGCCGCGGGACGGCGGGTGGGCAGCCCGTCCGACCAGCGCCCGACGGCTCGCGTCAGTTCGCGCCGACCTTGGCCGGAGCCGCGCCCCGAATCCGCAGAACGTACTCCACCAGGGCGATGAGCAGTGTCTTCGTCGAGTCCCGGCCCCGCGCGTCACAGGACACGATCGGCACGTCCGCCCCGATCGTCAGCGCCTCCCGGACGTCGTCGGTGGTGTAGCCCTGGACGCCGTCGAAGCAGTTCATGCCGACCACGTACGGCAGCGTGCGCTGCTCGAAGAAGTCCACCGCGGCGAAGCAGTCGGCCAGCCTGCGGGTGTCGACCAGCACCACCGCGCCGATCGCCCCGCGCACCAGTTCGTCCCACATGAACCAGAACCGCGTCTGCCCGGGCGTGCCGAACAGGTAGAGGATCAGGTCGTCGTCCAGCGTGATGCGACCGAAGTCCATGGCCACCGTGGTGGTGGTCTTCCCGGTCACGCTGCTGTTGTCGTCCACGTCGGCGGCCGCGGCGGTCATCACCGCCTCAGTCGTCAGCGGACGGATCTCCGACACCGAGCCGACCAGGGTCGTCTTGCCGACCCCGAAGCCGCCCGCGATGACGATCTTCGCGGACGTCGCGCGCCCGGTCTGCTTGCCCTGCCCGTCGCTAGAGCTTCCGGAGGCCACTGAGCACCCTTTCCAACAGATACGTGCCGAGCTGGTTGTCGAGTCGGCCCGGTTCGTGGACGTCGAGCAGACCGGCCTCTGCCATGTCGCCGATGATCACCCGTGCCACACCGAGCGGAGTACCGAGATACGCGGCGATCTCGGCCAGTGACTGCACCTGACGGCACAGGTCCGCGATGCGTTGCCAGTCGTGGCCACCGGTCGTACCTTCCCGCTCGCCCCGTGTGGTCGTGGTGATCAACGACTCCATGGCGATATCGACACGCGACCGCGTGCGGCCCCCTGTCATCGCGTACGGGCGGACGAGAGGTCCACTTTGCTCGGTGAACTGGCCGGTCATGCGCGCGGCCCTCCCCACCCGGGCGACGCCGGATCCGGCGGCGTCCGTCGACTGTGACGCTGGCTCATGCCTCGGACCTCCCGTGGTCTGTCAGCGCGGCAGCGCGGCGTGGAGTTCGGACCGCAGGGCAGGGGTGAGGACCTGTCCGACACGTTCGACCAGCAACGCCATCTCGTATCCGACCTGTCCGATGTCGCAGGCACGCGAGGCCAGCACCGCCAGCGACGAGCCGTCGCTGATGGACATCACCAGCAGGAAACCGGTCTCCATCTCCACCACGGTCTGGCTGACGTTGCCGCCCTCGAAGCACAGGGAGGCGCCCTGGGTCAGGCTCACCAGGCCCGAGGCGATCGCGGCCAACTGGTCGGCGCGGTCACGGGGCAGGCCGTCGGACACGGCGAGCAGCAGCCCGTCCGCGGACACCGCGACCGCGTGTGCGACTCCCGGCACCCGATTGGCGAAGTTGGCCACCAGCCAGTTCAGGTTCTGGGCGTCGTGGCTCAGCGAACTCACATCTCCTCCTGCTCATCAGGTGACTCGGTCAGGACAGCGCCCCCGGGGGAGTGTCCCGCCTGGCGGCCCTGCTCCAGACCACTGCGGTAGCTGGACAGGACGCCCCGGACCGCCTCGGGCGACCGACGCTGCTGCGGACGGACGGCCCGTCTCGCTGTCTGCGACTCGACCCGACCAGGTACGTAGTGCGCCATCGGGATCCGCTTGGGGAGGCCGGTCTGGGTGGTGGTCCCGATCTCCGGTTCGGCGGCCGCCATCGCCGCGCGCCACCCGATGTCGGCCGGGGAACTCCACGACGGCGAGGCGTGCGGGTCTGCCGCCGCGGTCGCCGCGGCCGGCTCCCTGGCCGGCTGTCTGTCCGCCGGCCTGGCATCCGCTGGCTTGGCATCCGCTGGTTTGGCATCCGCTGGTTTGGCGTCGGCTGGTTTGGCGTCGGCCGGCGGCCCGGGCGGTGTCGCGGGCGGGTTGAGTGCCGAGGTGATGGGCGGCCGGACGGCGCCGGACGGCTTCGGTTTCGCCGATGCCCCCGGGCGGGGCTTGGCCGGTGCGTCCGCTGCCTTCGCCGGGTCGGGCGCGGGCTTCGCGTCGGCCGCCTCGAACTCCGCCTCCGCCCGCCCGGCCGCGGCCTTGGCGGCCGCTTTCGCCGCGGAAGCCTTCGCCCCAGCCGGGGTACCCGGTGCCACGTGGCGAGGTGTGTGCTGGCGGTCCGGTTCGGCACCGCCCGGCGCGGTGGTCCTGCCCGGGCTCGGCGGGCTGCCGTTGACCGGGACGGACGGTGCGCTGGACGCCGGACGACGGGACACCGACGTGGCCTTGACCGGCTCGGCGGGCGGCTCGTCGGGCTGCGGCGTCGGCTGGACCGGGGCGACCGTCCGGCTCCGGAACCACTCCGACTCGATCGCGTCGAAGATCGGCAGGCCCATCTCGACGGTAGGGTCCGAACTCGGCGGATCGGAGGCGTCCCACCCGAGGAACTGGTGGCTGCCGGTCGCGGAGGTCACGTCCGCCGCGGAGGTCACGTCTGCCGCAGCGGTCACGTCCGCGCCGCTGGGGGCCGCGGTCGCCAGCTCCGATTCGGGACCGACTGGCCCCGGGGCGTACGACTCGGGCGCCGATGCGGGCGCGGACGGCAGGGGCGCGGACGGGATCGGGGTGGCCCAGGCGGGTCGTTCCCACGAGAAGCCGTGAGTCGGGTGGTCGGACGACGCGGTGTCGGCCAGCTCGTGGTCGTGGTCCGGCCGATCGGGACCGGCGGACGCGGTCCGCTGCTCGGGTGTGCCGCCACCGGCCGCGAGCGCGGCAGCTGCCGCCGCCGCGGCGGCCACCGCGCCGGTCGCGTGCGTGGAGTGGCTCGACCAGGGCAGGGCCTCGGCGGGCTCCGGTTCGTCGGCAGGCGCCGGGTAGTCGGCTGCGGTGGGGTCCGGGCCGGCATAGGGCGCCTGCGCGCCGCGCTCGTGGTACTCGTCGACCGGGTAGCCCGCCCCGTCGTACTCCGGCCCGTCCGGGTGGGCGGAAGTGCGCTCGCCGTCCGGGCCCTGCCCGGACTCGAACGCCGGCTGCTCGTCGCCGTCCTCGCGGTACGCGTCGGCGGCGACCGTCGTCGGCGGATCGCTCGGGGCGCGCATCCCCGGCACGGTCGGCCCGGGCGACGGGCGCGCGGAGGCGGCCGGAGCGGCGGCTGGCTCCGCGGCGGACCCGGGCGACGGTTCCCGTTCGGCCTGGCGGGCCCCCGCGCTCGCCGGTGCGCCGGGCGCCGCCGTCGGCGCACCGTGCAGCGCGGCAGCGGGCACCGTCACGAGCGCGAGCACCCCACCGCCGGGGGCACCGCGCAGCATCACCCGCACGCTGTGCCGGGAGGCGAGCCGGCCGACCACGTACAGGCCCATCATCCGCGACACCGTGATGTCGAAGACCGGGGGCCGGGCCAGCCGCTCGTTGAACTCCGCCAGCTGTTCCCGGGACATGCCGATGCCCTGGTCCTCGATCTCGATGACCACGTGGTCGCCGGACCGACGGGCATCGACGACGACGTCGGTGCGCGGCGAGGAGAAGGACGTCGCGTTCTCCAGCAGTTCGGCCACCAGGTGGACGAGGTCGTTCACCGCGGCGGCCGAGATCTGCACCGAGTCGTTGACCTCGCCGAGCTTGACCCGGGTGTACTGCTCGACCTCCGCGGTGGCGGCCCGCAGGACGTCGATCAGAGGAGCGGGCCGGGTCCAGCGCCGGCCGGCGTCCGCACCGGCGAGCACCAGCAGGTTCTCGTCGTTCCGGCGCATCCGGGTGGCCAGGTGGTCGAGCTTGAACAGCTCGCCGAGCCGGTCCGGGTCGCGCTCGCTCTGCTCCAGCCCGTCGATCAGCCGGATCAGCCGGTCGACCAGCAGCTGCGAGCGCCGGGAGAGGTTGACGAACATCGTGGAGACGCTCTGCCGCAGCTGCGCCTGGTCGGACGCGACCCGGACGGCCTCGTGGTGCACCGCGTTGAACGCCTGCGCGACCTGGCCGATCTCGTCGTGGGACCGGACCTCCATCGCCCGCACAGCGGTCTCGGCGACGAGGTACTTGCCCTGGTCGGCGTCCTGGAGCCGGCGCACCATGTCGGGCAGGCTCTGGTAGGCCACCTCCACCGCCGAGGACCGCAGCCGCATCAGCGGGCGCACCATGGTGCGGGCGATCGCCAGCGAGACCAGCAGCGCCAGGATCAGCGTCACCAACGCCACCCCGACGACGATGACGGCGTTGCGCAGCGCCTCCTCGCGGAGCGTCTCCGCCCGCGCGACGATGTCCGTGCCGAAGGTGTCCTCGACGCCGCGGAGGGCTTCCAGGCGTTTGGTCATGGCGTCGAGCCATGCGGCCGGCGTCGTCTTCGAGCGGGTCGCCCTGCTCGCCGTCGCTCTCGGCCTGGTCCTCGATGGCCAGCGAAGGCCCGCTGGCCCGGCTCGTCGAGGACTTCAGCAATGCGGCCTGCTCCGGTGTGGCGGCCTCGGTGAACTCGCGGAGGTAGATCTCCTGGGCGTTCAACGTCTTGAGGAACTCGCGGTACTGGTAGTCGCGGAACGTCTTGTCCTTGGTGCCCAGCACCCGGAACAAGGTGGCCTCCTCGTCCGAGGCGAGGGCCTTGTAGTGGGAGAGCGCCGTCGCCGCCCGCATCTGGGCGGCGAGTTCCCGGTCGTCGGTCGAGCCGGCGATCAGTTCGTTGATCGACACCAGGTGTCCGATCAGCGCGCCGTAGCGCTGCGCCGCCTCGCTGAGCGTCAACTCGGGGCCGCCGGCGCTCACCGGCCGCTCGATGCTCCTGCGCAGGGCGGCGAGCTTCTTCAACGCGGATTCGGTCTCGGTGAACGGCGTGGCGACCAGCTCGCGGGCGGCCGGGTCGAGCTTGTTCTGCTGTTCGAGGTACTCGTCGACGGCCTGGTTGGTGTTGTAGAACTGCTCGCCGTAGAACTTCTTCGCCTCGGCGGTGCCGGCCAGCAGGCTCGCGGCCCGGCCCCGTTCGAGCTGGAGTTCGTGGGTCAGCTTGTTGGCCTTCGTGCTGAAGCTGGCCAGCGTCACCACGCGGTTGGCGTTCCGCTCCCCGGCCACCGCCGTCCAGGTGAGCGAGCCGGCGAAGAGGAACATGGCGATCAGCGGAACCAACGTGATGAGGAGGACCTTTACCCGTACCGGGGCATTTCCCAGCCGCCGCCGCTGTCGCTTTCTCGACACCTTGGTTGCCGGGGCGTCGGAGGTCACGTCAGAGTCCCAGGTGGTCGGCGCCGACTGCTGGCCGGCGGCGGCCTGGCGTGATCCCTTTGCGGGGGACGTGGGCACGACTCCTCCGTCTGTGTCGCGGGACGATCGCACCGTCGGCGGGCAGCGAGCAAGGGACCGCCCCGGTGTGGTGACCGCGGTGGCATTGCACCACGACCTCGACAGCCAAGAAAAGCAAAGGCCTCAGGTCGAGGACGAGTTTTCCCACATTGCGGCGTTGAGGTCACGGAGCGTCGTTGGCCCGTTGCGGATTGCTATTTCGGAAGGACTTTCCTCCGGCAACTCGTCACCCGTACCAGCATGCCAGCCGTATCAGCGCTACGCCGCGTAATCGGCCAGATAGAACAGGCGCATGCTCATC
Source organism: uncultured Actinomycetota bacterium (assembly GCA_963740255.1). Taxonomy (GTDB): domain Bacteria; phylum Actinomycetota; class Actinomycetes; order Mycobacteriales; family Cryptosporangiaceae; genus CAVUDO01. Next base: position 255,354 of record CAVUDO010000006.1, read on the forward strand.
GGGCCACGGCGGGCGAACTGCTCGGCGGTGCCGGGCTCGGCGGCGGAGCGGCGGTCGCGGGCAGCGCCGGGCCGAGCGGCGCCGGCAGCGTGAGCGGGGTCGGCGGTCCCGACTGGCTCAGCGTGGCGGTGCCTGTCCCGTTCCGCAGCGCGGTGAGCATCCCGGCGTCGTCGAAGCAGTACCGGCCCGCATCGACCGGCGGATCGAGGGAGGCCGCCACCCCCTCGACCGAGAAGCAGGTGCCGGTCGTCCCGGCCGGAGCCTTGACGACCGTGACCGAGATCGCCGCGCCCGGATCGGCCAGGATGGCCAGCCAGTCGTCGAACACGTGCCGCACCCGCGGTTCGACGGCCGCGGCGCCGGGCGTCCGGGCGTTCACACAGCCTCGGGCCGTCGCGGTCACCAGGCACACGTAGGCCCCCGCGGCGGTCCGGACCGTCGTCGCGGTGCGGGCCACCGAGACCGCGTCCGCCGGTTGCGGCAGGTCGACCCGGACGCCGTCGGCGGCCCGGGTGACGGCCAGCGTCGTCTCGGCGGCACCGCCGGGCGGGGCGAACCGGTACGTCGCCGTGTAGTGGCGGTCCTGCCCGCGGGCGGCGAAGGTAGCCAGCAGGGCCTTCGGCGGCAGCGAGACCGACGTGCGGGCGGTCGACGGGGAGGGTTCGGGCCGGTCGGCCGCCTGGCTGGACGAGCCGCCGCAGGCGGTCAGCCCGAGCGCTGCCGCGAGCAGCACCGCGGCCGAAGCCCGCGCACGGCCGGGCCGTGCCGGGCGCGCCCGGGCCCCCGCCGGCCCGTCCACCGCGGCGCGACGCGGCGCGGGAACCGCCGGGTCCTCCGCCTGCCTCGATCACCACCCCATCCTGGCAGCGCCCGGCGAGTCCACCCGGTTGACCCGCCGTCGAGGACCGTCCCGCCCGCGGGGCCGGCCCGGCCGACAATCCCTGACCAGCACGATCCGGCGGTCGGTACGCTGGCCTGGACGCCTGCCGAGGCCGGGCCCCAGGTGTGGTGTGGTGCTCGTCCGGAGCGGAGTGGAAGGGAGCGACGTGGGACTCGTCGTGCAGAAGTACGGCGGCTCCTCGGTCGCCGACGCCGAACGCATCAAGCGCGTCGCCGAGCGCATCGTGGTCACCCGCAAGGCCGGCCACGACGTCGTCGTGGTGGTGTCGGCGATGGGCGACACCACCGACGAGCTGCTCGACCTGGCCAGCCGGGTGACCCCGCTGCCGCCCGGTCGGGAGCTCGACATGCTCCTCACCGCCGGCGAGCGGATCTCGATGGCGCTGCTGGCGATGGCGATCCACTCGCTGGGGTACGAGGCGCGGTCGTTCACCGGGTCGCAGGCCGGGGTGATCACCACCGCCCGGCACGGCGACGCCCGCATCATCGACGTCACTCCCGGTCGGATCCAGGGCGCCCTCGACCAGGGTGCGGTGGCCATCGTCGCCGGCTTCCAGGGCGTGGCACAGGACACCAAGGACATCACCACGCTGGGCCGCGGCGGCTCCGACACCACCGCGGTGGCCCTGGCCGCGGCGCTCAAGGCCGAGCTCTGCGAGATCTACACCGACGTCGACGGCGTCTTCACCGCCGACCCGCGGATCGTCAGGACCGCGAAGAAGCTCGACACGATCACGTACGAGGAAATGCTCGAGATGGCGGCCTGCGGCGCGAAGGTGCTGGGGCTGCGCTGCGTGGAGTACGCCCGCCGCTACCACATGGCGATCCACGTGCGCTCGTCGTACACCAACAGTCGGGGCACACTGGTGTCCGGGTCGATGGAGGACAATCCCGTGGAGCAGGCGATCATCTCCGGCGTCGCGCACGACCGGAGCGAGGCCAAGATCACCGTGGTCGGCGTACCGGACGAGCCGGGCCAGGCGGGCGCGATCTTCCGCGCGGTGGCCGACGCCGAGATCAACATCGACATGGTCGTGCAGAACGTCTCGGCCGCCGCGACCAGCCGCACCGACATCTCGTTCACCCTGCCCACGGGCGACGGGCCGAAGGCGCTGGCCGCGCTGAACAAGGCCCAGGAGCGGATCGGGTTCGAGCGGCTGATCTTCGACGAGCACATCGGCAAGGTCTCGCTGGTGGGCGCCGGCATGCGTTCCCACCCCGGTGTCACGGCCACCTTCTGCGAGGCGCTGGCCACGGCCGGGGTGAACATCGAGATCATCTCCACCTCCGAGATCCGCATCTCGGTGGTCTGCCGGGACGTGGACCTGGACGTCGCGGTGCGCGCCCTGCACGCCGCGTTCGAACTCGACGGTGACACCGAGGCCACCGTCCACGCCGGAACGGGGCGCTGATCGTGACGGTCAAGCCGACGCTGGCCGTCGTGGGTGCCACCGGTGCGGTGGGCACGGCGATGCTCTCGATCCTGTCCGAACGGGTGGACGTGTGGGGCGAGATCCGGCTGGTGGCGTCCCGGCGGTCGGCGGGCCGGATGCTGGTCGTCCGGGGTGAGCAGGTCGAGGTCCGGCTGCTCGAGCCGTCGGTGTTCGACGACGTCGACGTCGCGATGTTCGACGTGCCCGACGAGGTGTCCGCGCAGTGGGCGCCGGTGGCGACCGAACGCGGCGCGGTCGTGGTCGACAACTCCGGCGCGTTCCGGATGGACCCGGACGTGCCGCTGGTGGTGCCCGAGGTGAACGGCGCCCAGGTCCGCAACCGCCCGAAGGGGATCATCGCCAACCCCAACTGCACGACGCTGACGATGATGGACGCGCTGGGGGCGCTGCACCGCAGGTGGGACCTGGTCGCCCTGGTGGTGGCCTCCTACCAGGCGGCGTCGGGGGCCGGCCAGGTCGGTGTCGACCGGCTCTACGACGAGATGGCGGTGCTCGGCGGCCGGCGCGACGTGGGGATGCGGGCCGGCGACATCCGGGCCGTGCTGGGCGACAAGCTCGGCGACGGCGAGTCGCCCTTCCCCGCGCCGCTCGCGCTGAACGTCGTGCCCTGGACCGGGTCGGTGAAGGACGACGGCTGGTCGTCGGAGGAGCTGAAGGTGCGCAACGAGTCGCGCAAGATCCTCGGCGTCCCCGACCTGAAGGTGTCGGCCACCTGTGTCCGGGTGCCCGTGGTCACCACCCACTCGCTGGCCGTGCACGCCACCTTCGCCCGGCCGGTCACGGTCGCCGAGGCGCGTCAGGCGTTGGACGAGGCGCCGAACGTGGTCGTGGTCGACGACCCGGCGGCCGGCGAGTTCCCCACCCCGGCCGACACCGTCGGCGCCGATCCCACCTTCGTGGGGAGGGTCCGGCAGGCGCTGGACTTCCCGAACACCCTGGAGCTGTTCGTCTGTGGGGACAATCTCCGCAAGGGCGCCGCGCTGAACACCGCCCAGATCGCCGAGCTGCTCGCCGAGGAGCTCACCGCGCTCTGACGACGCCTGCCCGGCCGGCGCCGCGGGGGAGGTCCGGTCAGCGGGACGATGCCGGCGGCCGCTGTGAGTCGGCGCAGCCGCTGATGCCGCTGGAGACGAAGCCCGCCGCGAGCGCGAGCGCGATGAGGATGATTCCGGCCTTGCGCAGGGTGCTGTTGAACACCGATGCCTCCTGGGAATGTCCAAAAACTCATGAAAGCACAGGAACCAGTTCATTCGGCGGCACCAGATCGCCGCCGCCCCGCCGCCCGTACCGCCTACGATTCGATGGTTCGCGGCACCGGCCAGGGCCTGCCGGGCCGGTCCGGGACGCGCCGGATGCGGGGGAACGGGCCTCGCGTGGGGGTTCCCGAGGCCCGCCGAGATGCGGTTTCTGTGACGATGGCGCGCTCGCGCCGCGGTGCCGCCGACACACCTCGCGGGCGGGCGGGATACGCGCTGTCACGAACCGCTCGCAGCCGGTCGTCGGCACTCCGCGCGTCGGCTTCTTTCCGCCCGGGACGGCGTTTTCCCTGCTCGGCGGCTCGCCGCCGGGCCCGGCCGGGCGCTCGGTCGGCTGAGCCCCCCGGCCCTGGCGGCCCTGTCCGGGGTCTCTTGTACGATCACGAACCTGCGTGTCGCAGATTACAAATGTGACCCAACGTTCAACTGACGGTTGCCGCCGGAGCTTGCAGACGGTAACAAGAGTCAGCCATCGCCGTCGGGGCGCCCTCCCGGCGGCTGATTTTCGAGCATGGGAGCTACGGGTGGCCGAAGTTGCCCTTCAAAAGATCGGCAAGGTCTACGCCGACGGCACCCGTGCCGTCACCGAACTCGACCTCGAGGTCCGGGACGGTGAATTCCTCGTCCTCGTCGGCCCCTCCGGATGTGGGAAGACCACCGCGCTGCGGATGATCGCCGGTCTCGAGGACATCAGCGAGGGCGAGATCGTGATCGGCGAGAAGGTCGTCAATCGCATGCCGTCCCGCGACCGCGATGTCGCGATGGTGTTCCAGAGCTACGCGCTCTACCCGCACCTGTCCGTCCGCGACAACATCGGTTTCGGTCTCAAACTCCGCAAGACGCCGCGGAGCGAGATCAAGCGCCGGGTGAACGACGCGGCCAAGGTGCTGGGCCTGGAGGAGCACCTCGACCGCAAGCCCCGCAACCTCTCGGGCGGTCAGCGGCAGCGGGTGGCGATGGGCCGGGCGATCGTCCGGGAGCCGCAGGCGTTCCTGATGGACGAGCCGCTGTCCAATCTCGACGCCAAGCTTCGGGTCCAGATGCGCGCCGAGATCGCCAGGATCCAGCGCGACCTCGGCGTCACGACCATCTACGTGACCCACGACCAGACCGAGGCCATGACCCTCGGCGACCGGGTCGCGGTGATGAAGAAGGGCGTCCTCCAGCAGGTGGACGCCCCTCAGACGCTCTATGACCGTCCGGCGAACCTCTTCGTGGCGGGCTTCATCGGCTCACCGGCGATGAACCTCGTCCAGGGCGAGTTCACCCAGGGCCACGGGGCGCTGTACTGCGGAGTCGGAAGCCAACGGCTCCGTATCGATGAATCGGTACTGAACAGGCGACCGGCGTTGCGTGCCTACATCGGCAGGAGCGTCGTGATCGGTATCCGGCCGGAGGACATGGAGGATGCCTCGCTCGTCGAGGCACGTGAGGGGACGGCCCTCCAGTCCACCGCGGACCTCGTGGAAGCCATGGGGTCCGACGTGCTGGTCCACTTCGGCGTCGACGCACCAGTTGTCGACACCGATGACACCAAGGAGCTGGCACGCGATGCCGGCACCGACGTGTTGCGTGGAGAAGACGGGGCCGCGACCACCGTCCTGGTGGCGCGGTTCAACCCTCGTACGACGGTTCGTGAAGGCAGCCCGATGACGATTCGCGTCGACACCGACCGGCTGCACTTCTTCGATCCCGACAACGGGCTCTCGATCTGGGGCGCCGACGGCGCACCCACCCAGAAAGGATCGGAATGAAAGTTACACGACGCAGATCAGCGGTGGCTCTGGCCGCCGTGGTCGCGCTCGCGGTCGCTGGCTGTGGTGGCAGCGACACCAAGACCGACGAGGCCGCCGACCTCAAGGGTCAGACCCTTGAGGTGGCGGCCGTCTGGTCGGGCAACGAGCAGAAGAACTTCGAGGCTGTTCTCAAGGGCTTCGAGGACAAGACCGGCGCCAAGGTGAAGTACACCTCCACCGGCGAGAAGATCGCCGAGGTGCTCGGCCCCCGGATCAAGGGCGGCAGCGCGCCGGACGTGGCGATCCTCCCGAGCCCCGGCCTGCTCAACCAGTACGCCAAGGACGGCTCGCTCAAGGTCGCGAACGCCGACGTCGCCAAGGCGGTCGACACCAACTACGCGCCGGTCTGGAAGGACCTCGGCTCGGTCGACGGCAAGCTCTACGGCGTGTGGTTCAAGGCGGCCAACAAGTCGACCGTCTGGTACCAGACCAAGGTCTTCACCGACGCCGGTGTCGAGGCGCCGAAGACCTGGGACGAGTTCCTGAAGACGTCGCAGACCATCTCCGACTCGGGCGCCAAGGCCGTGTCGATCGGTGGCGGCGACGGCTGGACCCTGACCGACTGGTTCGAGAACGTGTACCTGAGCCAGGCCGGCCCGGAGATGTACGACAAGCTGACCAAGCACGAGATCCCGTGGACCGACGCGTCGGTCAAGGCGGCTCTCACCACGCTGGGCCAGCTGTGGGGCAAGCCCGCCCTGCTCGCGCCCGGCGCGCTGCAGACGGACTTCTCCACCTCGGTGAAGAACGTGTTCGGCGCCAACAAGGCCGCCATGGTGTACGAGGGCGACTTCGTCGCCGGCGTGATCGCCGGTGAGACCAAGGCCAAGGTCGGCACGGACGCGAAGTTCTTCCCCTTCCCCGCGGTGGGCGACAAGCCGGCCGTGGTGGGTGGCGGCGACGTCGCGGTGGCGTTCAAGGACAGCAAGGCCGCGATGGAGCTCATGAAGTACCTGGCTTCGCCCGAGGCCGCAGCGCCGTGGGCGAAGGCTGGCGGCCTCACCTCGCCGAACAAGAACTTCGACGTGGCGGGCTACCCGGACGACACCACGCGTGACATCGCCAAGGCGATCAGCGCGGCGTCCGACGCCGGCAACTTCCGGTTCGACATGTCCGACCTGGCGCCCCCGGCGTTCGGTGGAACTGCCGGTGCCGGCGAGTGGAAGGCCCTCCAGGACTTCCTGGCGAAGCCGACCGATGTCGAAGGTGCTGCGAAGGCGCTGGAAACAGCCGCTGCCGCCGCATACGAAGAAGTAGAACTGAGAGATCCGAAAGATCCAAGAACTGAGAGATAGGTTCTGATGGTCGACAGGACGACGGCGGCGGCTCCGGATGACGGATCAGCCGTACCAACAGATGGAGCGGCCGCCGTCGTTCCTGCACCACCAGTACGCGAGACCAGTTCGGGACGCCTGCTCGCGGCGATCTTCCTCTTCCCGGCGTTGCTGTTGCTGGGCGCGATCGTGGTGTACCCGATCTTCTACACGATCGCGCTGAGCTTCTTCGGCAGCAGCGGCTGGAAGGAGTTCGTCGGCGTCGACAACTACGTCGACGTGTTCACCAGCCCCGCCACGCTGCAGGCGTTCAAGAACAACGCCGTCTGGGTGGTGGTGGCGCCGACGCTGGTCACCATCCTCGGCCTGATCTTCGCGGTGCTCACCGAACGCATCAAATGGGCCTCGGCGTTCAAGCTGCTGGTCTTCATGCCGATGGCGATCTCGTTCCTCGCCGCCGGCATCACGTTCCGCCTGGTCTACGACCAGAACAAGGACATCGGCGTGCTCAACGCGGCGGTGGTCACCGTCCACGACATCTTCGTCCCGCCCTCGGACTACCCCGGCGCCCGACCGCGGGACGGGAAGGTGCTGGTCCAGGACTCGGCCGGAGACGGCTTCCGGACCGTCCAGAGCTTCAAGCCGGGCGACGCCCCGACGCTCGGGCTCGTCGGCCTGCCGCCCGCAAGTCTGCCCGCCGAGGCCGCTCCGGCGAAGGAGCCGGCCGCCGCGGCCGACGCTCTCGAAGGCACGGTCTGGCTCGACTTCGCGCCGGGCGGCAAGGGCGAGCAGGGCGCGATCGACGCGGCCGAGAAGGGGATGCCGAACGTCACCGTCGAGGCGGTCCGAGGCTCGGAGGTCGTGGCCACCACCACCACCGGGCCGGACGGGCGGTTCTCGTTCAAGGGCCTGGCCAGCGGCGACTATCAGCTACGCCTGCCCCAGGCCAACTTCGCCGAACCGTTCGCCGGCGTGAGCTGGCTCGGGCCGTCCCTGATCACCCCCTCGATCATCGTGTCCTACCTGTGGATCTGGGCAGGGTTCGCGATGGTGCTGATCGCCGCCGGCCTGGCCGCGCTCCCGCGCGAGGCGCTGGAGGCCGCCCGGGTGGACGGTGCCACCGAGTGGCAGGTGTTCCGCCGGGTGACCGTCCCGCTGCTGGCCCCGGTGCTGATCGTGGTCTTCGTGACGCTGGTCATCAACGTGCTGAAGATCTTCGACCTGGTGCTGATCATCGCGCCGGGCTCGTCGCAGGACGAGGCCACCGTGATCGCCCTGGAGATGTACCGCGCCTCCTACGGCGGCGGCAACAACCTCGGGTTGGCCAGCGCGTTGAGCGTCGTCCTGTTCCTTCTCGTACTGCCTGCCATGTTGTACAACATGCGTCGATTCCGCCGGGGTCAGTAGATGACGAGCAACGCCACGATGAACGCCGACACGACGCCGCGACCGCGGGAGACTCCTCCGGAGGAGCGCCGCGGCGCAGCTTCGCCTCACGGGTGGTCAACCGCATCGGGGGTGGCGTCCTCCAGGCCCTCCTGGTCGTCATCGCGATGGTCTGGTTGGTCCCGACGACGGGCCTGCTGCTCTCCTCGCTGCGGTCCGTGGGCGACAACAGCGAGAGCGGCTGGTGGCACGCCATCACCGAGCCGAGCCAGCTCACCTTCGAGAACTACCAGAAGCTGCTGGAGAACAGCACGATCACCGACTCGTTCTGGAACACGGTGCTGATCACCGTGCCGACGACGTTGCTGGTGATCGTCATCGCCGCGCTCGCCGCGTTCGCGTTCGCGTGGATGGAGTTCCCGGGCCGCGACTGGATCTTCCTGCTGGTCGTGGGCCTGCTCGTCGTGCCCGTCCAGGTGGGGCTGATCCCGGTGGCCGAGCTCTACGGAGCGCTCGGGATCTACGGCACGGTGCTGTGCCTGGTGCTCTTCCACGTCGGGTTCGGGCTGCCGTTCGCGATCTTCCTGCTCCGGAACTACTTCGCGGGCATCCCGCGCGACCTGCTCGAAGCGGCCCGGATGGACGGCGCCAGCGAATGGACCCTGTTCCGCCGGGTGGTGCTGCCGCTCGGCCTGCCGGCCATCGCCTCGCTGGGCATCTTCCAGTTCCTCTGGGTGTGGAACGACCTGCTGGTCGCGCTGATCTTCTCCGACCGCGATTCCCAGCCGCTCACCCGGGCGCTGCAGTCGCAGACGCGGCAGTTCGGTTCCAGCATCGACGTGCTGGCGCCGGGCGCCTTCCTCTCGCTGATCGTCCCGCTGATCGTGTTCTTCGCCTTCCAGCGGTACTTCGTCCAGGGCGTGCTCGCCGGATCGGTGAAGTAGGCGGCCGGCCAGGCACCGCGGTCCGTCGGTGCACGCGCTGACGGGACCGCTTCGTTCAGGTGCTCTGGTCAGGTGGCCTGCCCAGGTGGCGCGGTGAAGTCGTGGCGGGAGATCCGCACCGGCTCGTCGAGGGTGGCCAGACTCGCGACGTAACCCGGTGCGGCCGCCAGGTCGACCAGGAACACCGCTGCCGTGAGCGCCGGCTCGGCCGTCCACGCCAGCAGCGCCGGCGCCTCGTCCGGTGGGCTGACCGTGAGGCTCGCCGGCGCTACCCCGAGGCCGTAGCCGGTGGCCTTGAGCACCGCCTCCTTGCGGGTCCAGTACCGCAGGAAGCTCTCGTTCCGGCTGGTGGCGGGCAGCTCGTCCAGCTTCGTCCGTTCGGTCGGGGACAGGGCGAGGGCTGGCATCCGCGCGCCGCCGGAGGTCACCGCCTCGACGTCGATGCCGACCTCCACACCGCGGGTGAGCGCCACCGCGACGAGGTCACCCGAGTGGGAGATCGACAGCCGCACGGGTGGTCCCGGCAATCGTGCGGCCTGTCCGGCCGGCCGAGCCGGCCGGCCAGGCCCAGGCGACGCGGCCTGTCCCGGCGCGGTCAGGGTGGGGTTGCCGTGCGGGCCCCCGCAGTGGCGGCAGGTCGTGTCGAAGGCCAGCCCGGCGGGGTCGACGCCCAGCAGTCGGCCGAGCACGACCCGGGTCATGACACGGGCCAGCACGTACCGCAGGCGCGCCCCCTCCCGCCGGAACCGCGCGGCCCGTTCTCGTTCGGCCGGGTCGAGTAGATGCTCCAGGCGCTGGTGGCCCGTACCGACCTCGGCCCACCACACCTGGCAGGCGCCCGGCGCCAGCGGAGGGACCGGAGGGCTCGTCACCGCACGCTCCGTATCCCTCGTGGGCACCTTCCCGGCCAGCCGAGCCGGGCACGGCCGACCGGCGCCGATGGCATGTGCGCACGATAGGTCACGCGTGCGTCCGCCCGCCGGCAGCGGGCCGCTGCCGGCGGACGGACGGGTGGAGCGCGCCGAGCTATCGCGCGGCGCCCACCGGTTCGGGCAGCGCGGCCGGTTCCACGGCGGGCTCGCCCTCGCTCAGTCCGAACCGTTCGTGGAACCGGCGCAGCGGGCCGGGCGACCACCACGCCGCCTTGCCGAGCATGCCCATCACCGCGGGCACCAGCAGCCCGCGGACGACCGTCGCGTCCATCAGGACGGCGAGCGCCAGTCCCAGCCCCAGCAGTTTGGAGTTGAGGATCTGCGACGTGCCGATGGCGGCCAGCACGATCGCCAGGATCGTGGCGGCCGCGGTGATCAGCCCGCCGGTGCGGGCCAGGCCGGTCACCACCGCCGCCCTCGTGTCGCCGGTGCGGTCGTACTCCTCCTTCACCCGGGACAGCAGGAACACCCCGTAGTCCATCGACAGCCCGAACGCCACACAGAACATCAGCACCGGCAGCGCGGTCTCGATGTAGCCCGTCGGCGTGAAGCCCAGCACGCCGCTGAGGTTGCCGTCCTGGAACACCCACACCGCGGCACCGAACATCGCGGTCAGGCTCAGTGCGTTGGTCAGGATCGCCTGGACCGCGAGCACGATGCTGCCCGTCATCAGGAACAGCAGCACCAGCGTCGCGCCGATGACGATGCCGCCCGCATACCAGAGCCGGCTGCCGATCGCGTGCTGCGTGTCGACCTGGGCGGCCGCGCGTCCGGCCACCAGGGTGGGCACGGGCGAGGGCGCAGCCCGGATCGTCCGCACCAGGGCCAGGCTCTCCGCGGAGATGTCCTCGACGTCCGACACCACCGACAGGTAGCTCACGTCGCCGGCCGTGCGGGCGCCGTCCAACGGCGTCGCCGGCTGGGCGAGGCGCCCGGCGGCGTACGTGCCGACCGGGCTCTGCACCCGGACCACGCCGGGCAGGTCGGAGAGCCGTCGGGCGTAGTCGCCGAGCGCGTCCGCGCTGGCCGCGCGTCGGGTGACGATCTCGACGACGCCGGTCGCGCTGCCCTCGAAGCCGTCGCGGATCGCCTGTTGCACGACCCGTGACTCGGCGTTGGCGGGGAGTTGGCGGTCGTCGGCGGTGCCGAACTGGACGCCCAGGAACGGCAGTCCGAGCGCGACCAGCAACCCGACCGTGCCGAGCGCGAACAGCGGAGCCCGACGCATGACCAGGCTGCCCAACCGCCCCCAGCCGCGGCCCGGTTCGGCCGTGCGTCGGCGCGCGGCGGCGCGGCGGCCGAGCAGGCGTCGGACGTCGAGCGCGTCGACGCGGCGGCCCAGCAGCAGCAAGGCGGCCGGCAGCACCAGCAGGGCCGCGGCCGCGGCCAGCACCACCACCGAGATCCCGGCGTAGGCGAACGACCGGAGGAAGTACAGCGGGAACACCAGCATCGCGGCCAGCGAGACGGCCACGGTCAGCGCCGAGAACAGCACCGTGCGTCCGGCCGTGCGCAGCGTGACGGCGATCGCGGCTCGTGGTTCGTGCCCCTTGGCCAGCTCCTCGCGGTACCGCCGCACCACGAACAGTGCGTAGTCGATGGCCAGGCCCAGGCTCAGCGCCGTGGTGAGGTTCTGGGCGAAGATCGACACGTCGGTGAACTCGGTGATCGCCCGCAGCGCGGCGTTGGTGCCGAGGATCGCGATGATCCCCACCAGCAGCGGCAGCAGTGCGGCGACCACGCTGCCGAAGACGAACACCAGCACCAGCAGCGTGATCGGCAGCGCGATCAGCTCGGCCTTGAGGAGGTCTTCGGCGACCCGGTCCTGGGAGTCGGCGAAGATCGCCGTCTGGCCGCCGAGCCGGACGGTCAGGCCGTCGTGGGTGCCGCGGTACTCCGGCCGGAGCTGGTCGAGCGCCTTGCCGGCGGCCGTCTCGTCGCCCTCGATCCGGGCCAGGATGAGCGCCTCGTGCCCGTCGGTCGAGCGCAGCGAGGGGGACTTCGTCTGCCAGTACGAGGTGACGCCGACGATCGTGTCCTCGTCGGCCAGCCGCCTGGCCAGTGCCGCCCCGGCGGCGGCGACGGCCGGGTCGTCCACCGACGCGGACGAGCGGACGTGCAGCACGAGGTTGGGCCGCGCGCCGGGGAACTCCCGGTCGAGGACCTCCGCCGCCCGGGACGACTCGGAGGCGGGGTCGTTGGCGCCGCCGTTCTGCAGGCGGTCGCTCACGCCCGCGCCGGCGATCACGGACATCACCAGGAAGAACAGTGCCGCCACCAGCACCCCCCAGGGCCTGCGGGACACGAGCCGGGCGATCAGGTCGAACATCGGGGCACCTCTTCTGGTCAGCGGCGAGTCGGCCGGACGAGAATACGATCGGCTCAACCGATCGTATTGAGAATCTACGATCAGGTCAACCGATGGTCAAATGGCGAGATCGTACCCGGGTTGGTAGGCTCGGCCGATGGACCAGGGGACGAACGCCGCGGGGGGCACCACTGGCACGGCGCTGCCGGCCGACATCGCCCTCGGCTACCGCCTGGTCAAGCTCGGCGCGATGTTCACGGCCAAGGCCGACGAGGCGCTCCAGCCTCTCGGCCTCCGCGCCAAGCACTTCAACCTGATGGCGATCGTGGCCACCGACCAGTCGTTGTCCCAGCTGGAGCTGAGCCGGCGACTCGGCATCGATCCGAACGTCACGGTCGGCCTGATCGACGACCTGGAGCGTCTCCGGCTCGCCGAACGGCGGCGCAACGCCTCCGACCGGCGCCGGCACGTGATCGCGCTGACCACCGAGGGTGGCCGTGTCCTGGCCGAAGGAGTGGCCCGGCTGGCCGAGGTCGAGGCCGGAATTCTGGGATGTCTCACGCCGGAGGAGCGGACGGCGCTCGACACCGCGAGCATCCGGCTCCTGGATTCCTCCGGCGACTGCAGCGGTTGAGTAGGGCGGTAATTCGCGACGCTCGCTTTCCGCGATGAGGTTGGCGCTCACGCGTCCGGGAGGGGGCCGAAGAAGCCGGTGATCCGGGCCAGGCGGCCGTCGTCGCCGAGCAGGCCGACGTCGACGCCGGCCAACGCGACCGCCCCGTCTGGGCCGACCAGTTCCCAGGCGAAGCGGACAGCGTCGTGGTGGGTGTCGACGCCGCTGGCACGGCGGAAACGGTGGCCCGGGTAGTGGGCGTGCATGGCCTCGGCCATCTCACCGATGCCCCGGTGCCCACGACCCTCCAGCGGTGGGTCGACGAGGTGGCCGTCGACGACCCAGGCTCGGGCGATCAGCGCGTCCCGGGCGTCGGCGTCGGTCTCGTTCCAGGCCGCGAGGTAGGTGTCGACCGTGTGGGTGATGTCGGTGATCTCGGGAGAGGCGGCGCCGCTCATCCTTGGCTCCTCGTGCCGCCCGGTCCTGGGTATCGGCCGGGACGGGATCGAGAGTGGGCCCGATCGGTACCCGCGTCGATTACGTCGGAGGTAGCCCTGGCCGGTCCGGCGGCGCGGCCGGACCGGGGTCGCCGGCCCGGTCGGCCCCGCGGGAGAACAGCGCGGCGGTCTCGGCGTCGGCGGGGAAGAACGACTCGATGGTCAGCTCGGACACGGTGATGTCCAGGGCGGTGCCGAACGTGGTGACCATGCTGAGGAAGCGGAGTTCGCGGCCATCGTGCCGGAGCCGGAGCGGGACGACCAGGTCGTGCGGGGCCGAGGGCGGCGTACGCGGGAGCGCCTCGGGATGGTCGTAGCGGTAGCCTCGCAACTCGCGGAGGAGCGCGGCCAGCTCGGAGTCCGCGGTGAGTTCCACGTCGCGCTCGAGCCGTTGCAGCAGGTGCGCGCGCCACTGCCGCAGGTTCACGATCCGGGGCGCCATCCCGTCCGGGTGCAGGCTCAGGCGCAGCACGTTGACCGGCGGGACGAGGAGTTCGGGCGCCAGCGCATCGGTCAGCAGGGCGACACCGGAGTTGGCGTCGACCAGGTTCCACCACCGGTCCACCACCACCGTCGGGTACGGCTCGTGTCCGGCCAGCACCTGCCGCACCGCCTCGCCGATGGCGGCCAGCCGCGGCGAACCCATTCCGGTCTCGGCGAACACCGGGGCGTACCCCGCGGCCAGCAGCAGCCGGTTGCGCTCGCGCAGCGGTACGGCGAGGTGCTCGGCCAGGTGCATCACCATCTCGCGGCTGGGCGAGGTCCGCCCGGTCTCCACGAAGCTCAGGTGGCGGGTCGAAACCTCGGCCCGGGACGCGAGTTCGAGCTGGCTCAGGCGCCGCCGCTGCCGCCAGTCGCGCAGCAGTTCGCCAGCGGTCAGCCGGGTGCCACTGGGGCCGGACGCCGCGGGCGGTTCGGCCGGACTGGTCACGCTCACACGCTAGACGGTGGCCCCGCCCGGGGCGGGACACGATTACCTGCTGGGTAATCGACGCGCACACCGGGCGCCGGCACAGTCGCGGCATGACAACTTCCCGCATCCGTGACCTCGGCCGGGCCGACCTGCTCCGGACCGCGCTCCTCCTCGATGCCGCCGTGACCGGTCTCAACGGCGCGGCCTACCTGCTCGGTGCCGCCCTGCTGGACGACCTGCTGGGCCTGCCGGCCGGTCCGCTCCGCGGGGTCGGCGTGTTTCTCCTGGTCTTCGCCGCGGCGGTCGGCTTCCTCGGCACGCGGCAGCCCGTTCCGCGCGGCGCCGCCTGGGCCGTCGTCGCGGTCAACGCGGCGTGGGTGGTGGACAGCCTCGCCACGGCCGCGCTCGGCTGGGGCTCGCCCACCGCCGTGGGGACGGTGTGGATCGTCCTGCAGGCCCTCGTGGTCGGCGGCTTCGCGATCCTGCAGGCCACCGCGCTGCGGCGACTGGCCGCTTCCCCCGCAGGCCGCGCGTGATCAGTCGTGTTCCGACCCGGCGGCGACGGCCGCCGGCTCGGTGCCGGCCTGCGGGCCGGCGGCGCACTCCACGGCCTCCGCGGCCCGACGCCGGCGGCCGTGCCGGCCCTCGGCGGTGACCACCACGGCCACCGCGGCGACGATCACCCCGCCGCCGATCAGCACGGCCGGCCCGACGTGCTCGTCCAGGATGAGGGCACCGAGCAGCACGGCGAGCACCGGGTTGACGTAGGCATAGGTCGACACGGTGCTCACCGGGAGTTTGCCGAGCACCCAGACATACGCCGTGTACGCGATCAGCGAGCCGGCCACCAGCAGGTACGCCAACGCGAACGCGGAGCGGGCCGACACGTCCTGCACGGCGAACCCCCGCAGCTCGCCCACGGCAAACCCGGCCAGGCCGATCGCCGCACCGCCGGCCAGCATGCCGATCACGCTGGCGAAGAAGGGGTTGGCCGGCATCGGCCGCCGGGAGGCCAGCAGCGAGCCGGCGGCCCACGACAGCGCGGCGCCGACCACGAGCAGCCCGTGCCAGGTGTCGCCGGAGAACCCGCCGGTGGGGAGCAGCAGCACCGCGACCCCGACGAAGCCGAGCAGGATGCCCACCACCGTCGCGCGGCCGGGCCGGTCGCCGAACACCGCCCGGAGCAGCACGATCCACAGTGGCGTCATCGAGACCAGCAGCGCCGCCAGGCCCGAGGAGATCCGCTGCTCGGCCACCACCACCATCGCGTTGCCGCCGAGCAGGAGCAGCACCCCGCTGGTCGCCGCCGTCGCGAACTGCGCGCGGGTGGCCCGCAGCGCGGACGGCCGCACCACCGCGAGCACCGTCAGCAGCACCAGGCCGGCCCCGAGGAACCGGGCGGCCGAACTGAGCAGCGGCGGCATCGTCTCGATCGAGATCTTGATCGCCAGGTAGGTCGAGCCCCAGACGACGTAGACGATGCCCAGCGCGCCCCAGGCGGCGAGACCGGATCGGCCCCCTGGCTGGCGGGCTTCCTCGGCGCGGGTGGTCACACACTCACGGTAACAACGCCCTGAGGCGCGGCCACCGTGACGCCGAGCACACCCCAGCGGCAGGGCCGGCGTCCTGAACCTTTCCTCAGGTCCGTTGAACCAAAGCGTCCGGGTCGCACGTGCAAGGGACTACAGCACCTGTCGCATTGGACTGGCTTCGCCCGGGAGCCCCCATCGCGCCCGCCCGTTCGGGGCCGGTCGCTCCTTCCGGGCGAGCGCCACCGATCGGAGGGACCTACCGCGATGTACTCAGGGCCGATCGAGCAGGCGGGTTCGACCGCCACCCTCGCGACCGTCCGTCGTCAGGCACCCCCGCCGCCGACCGCCACCCGGACGCCGTGGTCCACGCCGCTGCTGGACGCGCTGTCCGAGTCCGACCGGGCGCTGTTCCGGCGGTTCGGCCAGGGCCCGGCGGTTCCGGTCGCGGACCCGTTCGTCCACCACGCCTTCGAGCGGCACGCCGCGGCGAATCCCGGCGCCGTGGCCGCCGAGCATCTCGGCCGGACGATCAGCTACGGCGAACTGGACCGCCAGGCCAACCGGCTGGCCGCACGACTCGCCGAGGCCGGCGTCCGTCCCGGTGACCACGTCGCGCTGTTCGTCCGGCGGTCGATCCCGATGCTGGTCGGGATCCTCGCGACGCTGAAGGCCGGCGCGGCGTACGTGCCGCAGGACGTGGGCGTGGCCCCGGCGGCGCAGCTCCGGCACGTGATCGCGACGGCGTCGACCCGGGTGATCCTGACGCTGTCCGGTTCCGCCGACCTGGTGCCGGTGCCCGACGGCCACACCCTGATCGCCGTCGACGCGGTGATGGCCGAGCCGTTCGACGCCGCGTACGGGACGTTCCGGCCCGACCGTCCCGTCGGCCGCGACGACGGGTGCTACGTGCTGTTCACCTCCGGCACCACCGGCCGGCCCAACGGGGTCACGGTGACCCACCGCAACGTCTGCAACATCCTGCTCACCGCGCCGGGCGGCCTCGGCATGCGTCCGGGCTGGCGGGTGGGCCAGATCCTCAACATCGCGTTCGACATGGCCGCCTGGGAGATCCTCGGCTGCCTCAGCCACGGCGCCACGCTGGTGCTCCGCGGCCGGGACATCGGCGAGACCGTCCGGCGGGTGGACGTCGTGATCGCGACGCCGACCGTGCTGAGCCGCCTCGACGCCGACCGGTGCGGCCGGGTGAAGGTGGCGGCCGTCGCGGGGGAGCCGTGCCCGCGCCCGCTGGCCGACCGGTGGGCCCGCATCTGCACGTTCTACAACTCCTGCGGGCCGACCGAGACGACCATCGTCAACACCATGCAGCGGCACGACCCCGCGGCCGCCGTGCTCACGATCGGCCGCCCGACACCCAACAACACCGTGTACGTGCTGGACGAGCACGGTCTGCCCGTGCGCCATCGGCGAGACCGGCGAGATGTGGGCCGGCGGCGACTGCGTGTCGGCCGGCTACCTCGGCAACGCCGCCCTCAACGCCGAGCGCTACGCCCCCGACCCGTTCCTGGGCGGCGGCCGGCTGATGTTCCGGACCCGTGACCTGGGGCGGTGGACGCCGGACGGCGAGCTGGAGCATCTGGGCCGCACCGACGACCAGGTCAAGATCCGCGGGTTCCGGGTGGAGCTGGACTCCGTGTCCGCCGTGCTGGAGTCCGTGCCCGGCTGCCGGCGGGCCGTCACGCTGAAGCTGGACGACCAGCAGCCTGGTGTCGTTCGTCTCGCCCGGCCACGGTCGATCCGGACGCCGCGACGGAGGCGGTGGCCTCGGCCCTGCCGTACTACTGCACGCCCGTCGGCCGTGTATGCGCTGCCCGCCCTGCCCGAGACGAGCCGCGGGAAGGTCGACAAGGCGGCCCTGCTGCCGCCTCGCCGCTCGAACGGGATGCCGTCATGCCGGCTGCGCGACGACGGCGGGGGGCCGGACTCGGCGCACGCCGCGGTCGGGCGGGACGCCGTCGGGCGCGTGGCGAACGAGGTCGCGGCATGACCCAGACGCTGATCGAACCGACTGTCCGGGCGGTACCGGCGCCGGCTCAGGTCGTGCTGCCCCCGGAGACGGCCGGGTTGCGGCGGCTGTTCAAGCACCCGCGCCTGATGCACCACAACCGGCTCGCCGCGTCCGTGCTGGCCGCGAACCTGGTGCTGCTCGGCTTCGCCGTGAACGGCGGGTGGTGGTCGACCGGCGGCGTGGCCCTCGGGGCGGTCGCGAACGCCGCGCTGGCGAACTTCGCGCTGGCGATCCTGATCCGGCAGCAGTACGTCGTCAACCTGCTGTTCTGGCTGGCCACCCGGGCGCCGACGCACTGGCCGCTGAAGGTCCGCTGGACGCTGGCGAAGGTGTACCACTTCGGCGGGCTGCACGTCGGCGGCGCGGTGGCCGGGACGCTGTGGTTCCTCGTGCTGGTCGGTTCGCTGACCTATCAGGCGGCGCGTGGGCTGGCCGGGCGTGTCGGCCGCGACGCTCGTCGTGTCGTACGCGCTGGTGGCGCTGCTCGTCGGCATGGTGTGCGATGGCGAGGCCGTCGTTCCGGGCCCGCCGGCACGACCTGTTCGAGAGGTCGCACCGGTTCGGCGGCTGGACGGCGCTGGTGCTGTTCTGGGCGCAGACCGTGCTGGCCGTCGCTCGACCAGGGCGGCTCGGTGCCGACCGCTCCGGGCGTGTGGGTGCTGGCCGTGCTCACCGTGAGCATCGCGCTGCCGTGGCTGCGGCTGCGCCGGGTGCCGGTCGTCATCGAACGGCCGTCCCCGCACGCCGCGCTGGTCCACTTCGACCACGGCGTGACGCCGTTCGCCGGGTCGTCCACCGCGATCAGCCGCAGCCCGCTGAAGGAGTGGCACTCGTTCGCCAACGTGCCCGGCGCCGGGCCGCCCGGGCTTCCGGCTCACCATCTCCCGGGCCGGGGACTGGACCGGCTCGTTCATCGACGACGCGCCGTCGCACGTGTGGGTCAAGGGCATCACCACCGCGGGCGTGGCCAACATCGAGACGCTGTTCACCAAGGTCGTGTACGTCGCCACCGGCAGCGGCATCGGGCCGGTGCTGCCGCACCTGCTGGCCGAGCAGGTGCCCGTCGCGGCTGGTGTGGGCGACCCGGAATCCGCGGGCGACGTACGGCGACGCGCTGGTCGAGGAGATCCTGGCCGTCCAGCCGGACGCGACCATCTGGGACACCTCCGCGCACGGCAAGCCCGACATGGTCGCGATGGCCTACGCCGCCTACGCCGACTTCGGGGCCGAGGCGGTCATCTGCATCTCGAACAAGAAGCTCACCTGGCAGGTGGTGCACGGGCTGGAACGCCGCGGCATCCCTGCCTACGGCGCGATCTGGGACTCCTGATGGGACTGCACTCCGGCGTGGAGAGGCGAGACGTGAACCTGAGGATCGAGCGGGACGACCGGGTGGTCACCGTGCGGCTGCACCGTCCGGAGGTGCTCAACGCGCTCAGCACGGCGTTGCTGGACGATCTGGTCGACGCGCTGCGGCCGCTCGACCGCGACCCGGGCGTCGGCTGCTTCGTGATCACCGGCTCGGACCGGGTGTTCGCCGCCGGGGCCGACATCCGGGAGATGGCGCCGAAGTCGTCCGGGGAGATGTTCGCGGAGGACTACTTCGCCGGCTGGGACGCCTTCGCCGCGCTGCGCACCCCCAAGATCGCCGCGGTGGCCGGCTACGCGCTCGGCGGCGGCTGCGAGCTGGCGATGATGTGCGACTTCATCCTGGCGGCCGACACCGCGAAGTTCGGCCAGCCGGAGATCAAGCTCGGTGTGATCCCCGGCATCGGCGGCACCCAGCGGCTGACCCGGCTGGTGGGGAAGGCCAAGGCGATGGAACTGATCCTCACCGGCCGGCTGATGGGTGCCGAGGAGGCCGAGCGGTCCGGCCTGGTGGCCAGGGTGGTGCCGGCCGACCGGCTGCCAGGCGGAGGCCGCGGAGGTCGCCGCGACGATCGCGTCGTACAGCAAGCCGGCCACGATGGTGGCCCGCGAGGCGGTCGAACGGGCGCTGGAGGTCGGCCTGACCGAGGGCGTGCTGTTCGAGCGGCGCACGTTCCACGCCTTGTTCGCCACCGACGACCAGACCGAGGGCATGCAGGCGTTCCTGGAGAAGCGCCCCCCGCATTTCACCGGCCGGTAGTCCTCCAGACCCGACTCGGTGAGCAGCACCAGGCCGGCGGGCGGGGAACCCGCTGGACAAGGGCCGGAACCCCGCCGGGAGCCGGGTCGCCCCGGTCAGTGTCCGGTGTCGGCGCGGCCCCGGCCGGCGGACCGCCGGACGTGCACCACCAGGCCCACGCCGGCGAGCACGGACAACGCGCCGAGCGCGACGATGTCGCGGAGCCCGCCGCCGAGGTGCAGGTCGAGGACGTGGGTGAGGACGTGCAAGGTGTTCGCCGCCAGGAACCCGGTCAGGGCCACGGTCAGCGCGTCCCGCCAGGCCAGCGCGAGGAGCAGCGTCGCACCCAGACCGATCTGGAACACGCCCAGGTCGTGGACGAAGTGCTCGTGGGCGGGAAAGTCGACGAAGTCGGCGAACGCGGCCGGAGCAGTCCAGGCCCAGACGCCCAGGCCCGCCACGGTGCTGCCGATCAGCGCGACGATCCCGGTGACCAACGGTCGGGCCCGACGCCGGCCGCCGTGGCCGCTCCGCTCGTCCTCCATCGCATGTTCCTCCGCCTCGTCAGACTCAACCCCTGCCGGACCGGGTCTGCCCGGAACTCGTCGTCTGCCCGGACCTCGTCCCAACGGAGAGGACGGTGGGGAGCCCGACAACGTGACGCATCGGCTGCCGACCTGCGCCGGCAAACGATACCGTCGGCGGGCAACGCGACCCGGAGGGACGCCGTGCCGTCGATAGCCCGCATCGAGCTGTACCACGTCGCCGTGCCGTTGCCGGCACCGTTCCACCCGAGCTGGATCCCTGGATACCCGCAGACCGAGAACCGGTTCGACCTGGTCCGGGTGCTCACCGAGGACGGGGTCGAGGGATGGTCGGCCGGCCCCGCGATGGGGCGGGAGCGGCGCGGCTTCGGCGACCTGCTCGCGCCCTACCTCATCGGCCTCGACCCGACCGACATCCCGCTGATGCAGCAGCGGCTGCGCGAGATGTCCTACCTGGGTCTGCGCAACGCCTGGATCGAGCCCGCTTTCTGGGACATCAAGGCCAAGCTCGCCGGCAAGCCGCTGTACGCGCTGCTGGGCGCGCCCGGCGGCCGGATCCGGTTGTACGCCTCGACCGGTGAGGTGAAGGAGCCGGCCGCGCGGGTGGACGAGGCCCTGGCCCGGCACGAGGAGGGCTTCGGGGGCATCAAGCTGCGGGTGCACGACTTCGACGAGGCCCGGGACGTCGAACAGGTGTCCCGGACGATGGACGCGGTCGGCGACCGGATGACAGTGGCCGTGGACGCCAACCAGGGCTGGCGGGTCACCGCCGTGGCCGACGCCCCGCTCTGGGATCTGGCCCGGGCCCGCCGGTTCGCCGACGCCTGCGCCGACCTCGGCGTCGCCTGGCTGGAGGAGCCGCTGGCGATGGACGCCTACGACGACCTCACCGCGTTGACCGCCGCGAGCCGCCTCCCCATCGCCGGTGGGGAGACCCACACCTCCGGGCTGGCCGAACTCCGGATGATGATCGAGCGACGCTGCTATGACATCTTCCAGCCCGACGCGATGTTCACCGGCGGTGTGGCCCAGACGCTGGAGGTGATCCGGCTCTGCCGCGAGCACAGCCTCGGCTACACCCCGCACACCTGGACCAACGGGATCGGCTTCGCGGTGAACCTCCACCTGATGGCCATCGGCGGAGACCGCGAGAACGGGATGCTGGAGTATCCGCTCAACCCTCCGTCCTGGACGCCCGCGGCCCGGGACGGCGTCCTGGTCCAACCGTTCCTGCACGACCGGGGGACGATCGAACTGCCGACCCTCCCGGGCCTGGGATTCGAGGTGGACCGCCGGGCGTTGCGCCGGTACGGCCGGCGTTTCTCGGCCATGGACCGGCGGCGGCTGATCTTCTTCACCCTGCGGGAACGGGGGCTGAAGGTGGCACGCGAGATCGACCGGACCCGCCGCGAGCGCGGGGTCGGCGCGTCGGGTGCTGCCCATCCGACGTGACCCACGCCGAACCGCCCGGGCGCTGGCGGAGTTCCGGCCCGACGACCGCGCGTTCGCGGACCTCATACCATTCCTGCCCATGCGCATCGGTGTCGTGGTCCAGGCGCGGATGGGGTCGTCGCGGCTGCCGGGCAAGGTGCTGCTCCCGTTCGGTGCGGGGTCGGTCCTCGACCACGTCCTGGCCCGGTGCGAACAGTCGACGCTGGCCGACGTGGTGGCCGTGGCGACGACCGACCAGCCGGCCGACGACGCCGTCGCCGAGCGCTGCGCGGCGCGCGGCACCCCGGTCGTCCGCGGCAGCGAGCACGACGTGCTGGACCGCTACCGGCTCGCGGCCGACGAACTCGCCCTCGACGTCGTCGTCCGGGTCACCGCCGACTGCCCGTTCGTGTGGCACGAGGACGTGGACGCCGTGGCCGCGGCCGTGCGGGACGCACCGGAGGCGCACTACGCCACCAACACCGGCTGCCCGCACGGGCTCAACGTCGAGGCGGCCACGGCCGACCGGCTCCGGTGGGCGGCCGCCACGGCGTCCGATCCGTACGACCGGGAGCACGTCATGCCGTTCCTCTACCGCCACCAGGGACGCGACGTCCGGCACGTGCCGCCCTCCGACGGCGGCGGGCGCGCCGACCTGCGGCTCACCCTGGACACCACCGCCGACTACGGGCTGCTCGCCGCCCTGCGCGGCCGGGCCGACGGCGTCGGCGTCGGCGCGACGCCCACCTGGCTGGTCGACGCGGTGTGCGCCCCGGCGGTCGCGCCCTGGCACGAGCGGGTGCGGGCCGCGGCCACGGTCACCGGCGGAGCGCCCGCGTCCGTCCGGCGGCGGGACGGCTGCGAGGTGTGCCGGATCCTCGACCGGCTGGGCACCGCGGCTGTTCCGCTCGACGGAGGCTGGGTGCTCAACGGCAACGTTGGCCCCGAGGTCCGGCGACCCGCCCTGGTGCTCTCCACCGCGGCGCACCGCGACCACGCCGCCGAACTGGGCGACGCCGAGGCGAGCTGGCTGGGCCGGCACCTGCGTCGGCTCGACCGGGCGGCCCGCACGGTGCTCGGGGCCGAGCGCCTGCAGGTGCTGCTGCTGAACGAGACCGGGCACGTGCACTTCCACCTGGTGCCGCGCTACGCCGGCGACGACCCGACCGCCTTCGACCCCGTCCTGCTGCGGGCACCGGCCCCGGAGCCGGCCCCGGTGCCGGCCCTCGCGCCGGCCGAGGCCGCCCGTGCCGTCGCGGCGGAGCTGCGATGACGCCCCCCGGCAGGAACGACATCCGGGCCAACGTCCTGGTGGTGCTCGCCGTCAAGCTGACCACGTTCTGCGGACGGTTCAGCCCTTACCGGCTGCTGACCAGGGTGTTCGCCGGCCGGAAGCGCTCGGCCCGGTGGACCCGCATGCTCACCGCGCACCCGATCGCCGGCCGGCGGCTGGTGGCCCACGACCGGATCGACGTCGCCTCGATCTACGTCGCCCTCTGGCTGGCCGTCCTGTTAGGAATGCTGCTGGTCGTGCCGGCCTGGAACGGCGCGTCCGCCGCCGGCCGGGTGGTGTCCGTGCTCGGGATCGTCCTCGCGGTCACGCGCTTCGTGGACCTGGTGACCTACCAGGTCGGCATCCTGCTCGACCCCCGGCAGCGGATGTTGTGGTCTCCCGCGCGGAACCTCGTGCTGCTCGGCGTGAACCTCGTCGAGATCACGCTCGCGTCGGCCGTCGCCCTGTACGTGCTCGGGGACGAGTTGCCGGGCGGCACGCCGGCCGGCCGGCTCGACGCGTGGGTGCGGGCGGTGAACCTCATCGCGTTGCTCGAGCCGGTGAAGCGGGCCGGCGCACCGTTGCTGGCGACGCAGGTGCTCACCGTTGCCTCCGCGGTGCTGCTTCTCGTCCTCGCGGTCGGAATGCTGCTCGGCCTGATGTCACAGGAATTCCGGAACGGCCGGTCCGAATCGGACGAGAACACCGATTGAAATGCGGTGGTCGAGTTACCGCGATAATCCGGTTCCGACCCGTTACTGTGCCCGCTCATGGGAATCAGCTGCCACCTCGTCCGCCTGCGGGAGACGGAGGTGCCCGCGATCCGGGCCGAGCCGATCGACATCCTCGACTACCTCGACGAGGACCAGCCGGCCGGCCGCTGGGTCGACCTCGACCAGGCATGGATGGGCCTGCTGGCCGTGTTCGGACCGCACGACGGTCCGGAGGACTCGCTGATGCGCGCGCTCATCCCGGACGAGCCGATATTCGACGAGAGCGACAGCGGCGGGCACACGGTCATGCTCGCCGAGCCGGCCCTGGTCCGGGTGGTCGCCGACGCATTGGACGCTTTCGACCGGGACGCGTTCGCCAAGCGGCAGTCGGACGGGCCGACGATGGACCCGGACTACCTGGCCGGCCATTTCGACCCTCTCCGCGCGTGCTACCGGCAGGCCGCCGACGGCGGCGAGACGATCGCCGTCGTGATCGGCTGACCCGACGAGTCGCGTCACCGGCCCTCGGAACGGCCGCGGGTGGGGGTCGCGGCCGTTCAGCCCGTGACGGCGTCGCGGCCGGCCGCCAGGAAGGCTGACAGCGCGCGGAGCCGCCGGCTCGTCTCCAGGCGGAACGCGGCCAGCGCGACCGGCTCGATCAGCCGCCGCGCGAACGCCGGCCGGCAGGTGAACGTCATCGTGTAGACGGCTTCGCTGCGGCCGTCCGGCAACGGGCGGTGCCGGATGGACGCGCTCCAGCGGGAGAAGAACGGCGCCTGGTCGACCAGCGTGACGGCGGCCAGGTGCGGCGGCCGGAACGTGACGTACCTGGTGCGGAACGCGTAGCCGCCGAGCAGCCGCCGCGACGTGCACACCGCGACGGCGCCCACGCCGGGCTGCCGCGCGTCCTCCAGCTCGGCCGCGCGCAGCAGGGTGTCCCACTCCAGCCGCCGGTCGTAGTCGTGGACCAGCGCGAAGACCCGCTCGCAGGACGCGGGCATCTCCACCCGCACCTGCGTGTGTGCCACGCACCCAGGCTAGCCGTCGGCCGCGACCGGGGCGCCGGCGTCGGCGGTGACCCGGTGGGCTCCGGTGTAGACGTTCATCGACGTGCCCCGCAGGAAGCCGATCAGCGTCATGCCCGACTCCTCGGCCAGGTCGACCGCCAGCGTGGACGGCGCGGAGACGGCGGCCAGCACCGGAACGCCGGCCATCAGCGCCTTCTGTGCCAGCTCGAAGCTCGCCCGACCGCTGACCAGCAGGACGTGGCCGGTCAGCGGCACCAGCCCCTCCCGCAGCGCCGCTCCGATCGCCTTGTCGACGGCGTTGTGCCGGCCGATGTCCTCGCGCAGCAGCCGCAGGGTGCCCTCGGCGGTGAACAGTCCCGCGGCGTGCAGCCCGCCGGTGCGGTCGAACACCCGCTGGGCCGACCGCAGAGCGTCCGGCGCGGCGGCCAGCATCGCGGCGTCGACGCTCACCGGGTCGCCGGCCACCGGGTGCACCGTCCGGGTGCGGACGGCGTCGATGCTGGCCTTGCCGCAGATGCCGCACGAGCTGGTCGTGTAGAAGTTCCGCCGGACCGCGGCCTCGGGCGGCGCCACGCCGTCGGCCAGGGCGACGTCCAGCACGTTGAAGGTGTTCGCGCCGGTGTCGTCGGTACCGGCGCAGTACCGGACGGTGGCGATGTCCGCCGCGGTGGTGACCACTCCCTCGGTGAGCAGGAAGCCGTGCACCAGGTCGACGTCGTCGCCGGGGGTCCGCATGGTCACGGCGAGCTGTTCCCCGTCGACCCGGATCTCCAGCGGTTCCTCGACGACCAGCGTGTCGGGCCGCTCGGTGCGCCGCCCGCCGTCCAGACGAACCACCCGCCGCCGCGCCGTCACCCGACCCATCGCTCCTCCTCGGTACCGCTGGCCCCTTGCTACCAGGGTTTAGTGTGCGTCGGTGCGCACGGCGCCGATACCGAAACGCGGGGGAGCCCGCCGATGACGGCGGCAGGTGGCCAGGAGCGGCCGCCATGACCCACGACCTGGCCGTCGACACGCACCGCCTCATGACGGCCCGCTGGACGGAGTGGATTCTGGCGGATGAGGGCCTGAGCGGGGATCCGCCGCCCGGCGTGGCGGCTAGCGTGGCCCGCGTGGAGGCGTACGCGGCGGTGGTGCTGGCCGGCGGTCGGGCTGGGCGGCTCGGCGGGGTGGCCAAGCCCGGTGTGCGGATCGGCGGCCGGACGCTGCTCGACCGCGTGCTGGACGCCGTGGCCGACGCGGCACCACGCATCGTGGTCGGCCCCGATCAGGCGGTGCCCGCCGGTGTGCGGGTCACCCGGGAGCAGCCGGCCGGGGGAGGCCCGGTCGCCGCGCTCGCGGCCGGCCTCGCCCTCGTCCCGGACGGCACGGCATGGGTGGCCGTGCTCGCCGCCGACCTGCCGTTCCTCACTCCGGACGCGGTGGCGGCCCTGGGCCTGGCCGCGGCCGGCCGGGACGGGGCGGTGCTGGTCGACGACGGCGGACGCGCGCAGTACCTCGCCGGCGTGTGGCGGGTGGGCGCATTGGTCGCGGCTCTGAACGGGCTCGGCGAGCCGGCCGGCGCGTCGGTCCGCCGGCTGCTCGCGGGTCTGGACATGGCCGAGGTCGCAGTCGGGGGCGACCCGCCGCCGTGGTTCGACTGCGACGATGCGGACGACGTCCGGCGCGCCCACGCGTGGACCACGGAGGAGGAGCGGACATGAGCAGCCTGGACGACTGGACCGCCGCGGTGGCCTGTGAGCTGGATCTGGCCGGCGCGCCGGAGGCGGACTTCGTCCTCGACCTGGCCCGCGACGTCGCCCATGCGGTGGCCCGGCCGGCGGCCCCGTTGACCACCTACCTCCTCGGCATGGCCGTGGGCGCCGGTGCCGACCCGGCCGCGGCCGCCGCCCGCATCCGCGCCCTCACCGTTGACTGGCCCCCGGCGGACGTCTGAGCAGCAGCCGGACCCCTGCGCCCTGTGCGTCTGGTCAGGTCGGGTCGTAATGCTGCACGCCGCCGGCCGCCCCGGCCGGCGGAGGCCGTCAGCCGAACTGGGACAAGACCACGGCTCCTGCCACCACAAGCGCGATCCAGCCGAAGATGCCGGCGATCAACGCCGCGACCGCGGCGCGCCGCCACACGACATACCACGACCGCGTCCGCCACCAACCCGCCAGCGCCGCCGTCGCCGCCACCAGCAGGGGCGCGATCGCCGCCCCGAGGTAGAACAGGAAGAGCCGTAGCGACGGCTGGTCGCTGCCCTCGCCCAGCTCGTCGTCCCACCAGAGGTAGAGCCACGGCCCGACCACCGCGACCGCCGAAGCGGTAGCCAGCCAGGTCCACACCAGCGCCCCCCGGGCAGGGTTTCGGCGGGCGTCACGGGTCGCGTGCGAAGAGTTCACGCCGGCAGCGTGCCGCGCCGCGACCGACGGCGCCTGAGCAGTTCTACCCAGTCACCCCCTGGCGGCCCGGGTGGCCGCCTCGTGGCACGTACCGGGTGCTCTACCGCATCCGCGAGGATCGGCGTGAGGTCGTCGCCCTCCGGGTCGAGCATCGGCGGGACGCCTACCGCCCGCTCTGAGCCGGACGGCTCAACGGGGTTCGAGGCGGACGACGAGGGACTTGGCGACGGGCTGGTTGGAGCCGGCCGCGGTGTGGTCCAGCGGCAGCAGCGGGTTGGTCTCGGGGAAGTAGGCGGCGGCGCATCCTGGGGCGGTCGGGTAGGCGACCACCCGGAAGTCGGTCACCCGTCGCTCGGTGACCCCGGCCGGGTCGTCCGGCCACTCGCTGACGAGGTCCACGGCGTCGCCGTCGGCCAGTCCCAGGTCGTCGAGGTCGGACGGGTGGACGAATACCACCCGCCGGCCCCCGGAGATGCCGCGGTAACGGTCGTCCATGCCGTAGATCGTGGTGTTGTACTGGTCGTGGCTGCGCACGGTCTGGAGCAGCAGCCGGCCCGGCGGCGTCCGTAGAACCGTGAGCGTGTTGACGGTGAAGTTGGCCCGGCCGGTGGACGTGGTGAACCTCCGGGCGTCCCGTGGCGGGTGCGGCAGCGTGTACCCGCCGGCCTCGACGCTGCGTACGTCGTAGCCGTCGCACCCCGGCACCACCGCCGCGATGTGCTGGCGGAGGACGCCGTAGCTGTCCCGCATCGCACCCCAGTCGATGCCGTGCCGATCGCCGAGCGTGGCCTCGGCGATGCCGGTCACGATGGCCACCTCGCTGCGCAGGGTCGGGGCCGCCGGCGCCAGCCGGCCGCGGGACGGGTGCACGGACGACATCGAGTCCTCGACGGTGACCACCTGCTCGCCACCGGCCTGCACGTCTCGCTCGGTGCGGCCCAGGCACGGCAGGATCAGCGCGGTCTCGCCGCACACGGTGTGCGAGCGGTTCAGCTTCGTCGACACCTGCACGGTGAGTGTGCAGCCGCGCAACGCCTCGGTGGTCACGGCGGTGTCGGGCGTGGCCGCCGCGAAGTTGCCGCCGAGGCCCACGAACACCGACGCGCGGCCGTCCCGCATCGCCCGGATCGCCGCCACCACGTCGTACCCGGTCTCCCGCGGCGGCGCGAACCCGAACCGTGCCGCCAGCCCGTCGAGGAACGCCGCGGTCGGCTCCTCGGTGATGCCCATCGTCCGGTCGCCCTGGACGTTGGAGTGCCCCCGCACCGGACACAGCCCCGCGCCCGGCTTGCCGAGATTCCCCTGCAGCAGCAGCACGTTGACGACCTCGCGGATCGTGGCCACCGCGTCCCGGTGCTGCGTCAGCCCCATCGCCCAGCACACGATCGTCCGCTTCGACGCCCGGAACATCGCCGCCGCCCGGGCGATCTCCGCACCGGTGAGTCCGGTCGCGGCAGCCACCTCGGCGGGGTCGAGCGCGGCCAGGTGCTCGGCGTAGGCGTCGAAGCCGTGCGTGTGGTCGTCCACGAACGGACGGTCGAGCACGCCGCCGTCCGTGCGTTCGGCGTCGAGCAGCGCCGCGCCGAGGGCCTGGAACAGCGCGTGGTCGCCGCCGAGCCGGATCTGCAGGTACGCGTCGGCCAGCGGCACCCCGCCGCCGACCACCCCGCGGACGGTCTGCGGGTCCTTGAACCGGATCAGTCCCGCCTCGGGCAGCGGGTTGACGGCCAGGATCTTCGCGCCGTTGGCCTTCGCGGTGGCCAGTGCGGTGAGCATCCGGGGATGGTTGGAGCCGGGATTCTGGCCGGTGACCACGATCAGCTCGGCATGGTGCAGGTCGTCGAGGGTGACGCTGCCCTTGCCGATGCCGATCGTCTGGTTCAGCGCCACGCCGGAGGACTCGTGGCACATGTTCGAGCAGTCGGGCAGGTTGTTGGTGCCGTAGGCGCGGGCGAAGAGCTGGTAGGCGAACGCCGCCTCGTTGCTGGTGCGGCCGGAGGTGTAGAACAGCGCCTGGTCGGGCTCGACGGCGTTCAGATGGGCGGCGACCAAGGCGAACGCGTCGTCCCAGGGGATCGGCTGGTAGTGATCGGCGCCGGGCGGCTTGACCATCGGCTCGGTGAGCCGGCCCTGCCCGCCCAGCCAGTGGTCGGAGCGGGTGGCCAGCTCGCTCACGGGGTGCGCGGCGAAGAACCCGGCCGTGACGCGGCGCCGGGTGGCCTCGTCGGCGACGGCCTTGGCGCCGTTCTCGCAGAACTCGGCGTGCCGGCGCTCACCGGGCGGCGGATCAGGCCAGGCGCAGCCCGGGCAGTCGAACCCCTCGGCCTGGTTGACCCGCGCCAGCGTGCGCAGCGAGCGGGTGGGGCCCATCTCGCGAAGGCTGTCGTCCAGCCCGGCGACCACACCCGGCAAGCCGGCCGAGACCTGCTTCGGCGGACGCACCCGCGGCGCCTCGGCCGGATCGTGCTCCGGCGGCCTGCTGGCCATGAACGCTCCTGTCGAATCGCGGTGGGACCGTTCGATTATCGCCTGCGTCGAGGCACGTTCGGCGGCGGCGGCCGCGCGCTCGGACTCTCCGCCCGCGGCGAGTGGGATCTTCTCGTCGAGGAGGCGGGCGGCCCGGTCGCGTTCCGCCGGAGTCACGGGAGCCGACCCCGTGCCTGTCCCTGTCCTCATGGCCGGGAGTCTGCCGTCGAGGGGGCCGGGCCGTGAAAGGGCACGTGCCCCACCGAACGGTCGCTTTCCGGCACGCGCGCGACACCGACCGCCCGGCCGGGGGCCGGCTGGGGGGCCGGAGGAGCAGGACGGATCGAGGGCATCGCCGGAGTAGCCGGGGCCGACCTGGCCGCGTCCGGGTGGGCGGGGAGGGCATCGGCGTCCAGGCCGTGCCGGGCCAGCTCCCACCGCCGATCCGGGTCCCCGTTGGCGTACAGGTCGAGCAGGGCGTCCGCGGCGTGGGTGGTGTTGCCCGCCTGCACCTCGCGCCGCAGTTCACCTCGCGCCGCCTCGTCGGCCCGTGCGGCCAGCAGCTCGGTGAGCTGGCCGGCGGCCCACCAGTCGCCGGCGTCGGCCCGGGCACGCAGTTCCAGCACGGCGGCGCGGTCGGACCGCCGGCCGAGCCCCCTGGCGAGCCGGCCCCTGGCGTGGTCGTCGCCCTGGGCGGCCATCGTCCGCAGCTCCGCGAGAGCCGCGTCGTCGCCGCGCCAGGACAGCTCCTCGGTCAGCAGCCGCGCCGCCGGTCGCTCGCCGGCTTCCACCCGGGCGCGGAGCAGTGCCAACGTCCAGCCCTTCCGCCGGTCGGCGGATTCGGACAGTCGGGCCCCGGCCAGCCGGTCACCGGATTCGGCCCGGGTACCCAGCTCGTCGACCGCAGGCTCGTCGCCCCGGTCGGCCCGCCGGCCCAGCGCCTCGACCAGGCGGCGTTTCGCCCACCCGCCGCCGGCGTCGGCGAGCGTGCGCAGCTCGGCGAGCGACGAGTCGTCGCCCAGCCGGAACAACGCCTCCACCAGCGCCGACCAGGCTCCCTCGCGGCCCGCGTCGGCCAGCGCGCGCAGCTCGGCCAACGCCGTGTCGGTGCCGCGCCGTGCCATCGCCACGAGATAGCCGAACCTGGTGTCGTCGTCCAGGTCCGGCCCGGCCGTCCTGTCACCCAGCCCGGTCGACAGCGCGGCGAGTCGTGCCGCCGCGGCGTCGGCGTGGCGGCGGCGGCGGTGAGCATCCGCAGGGCTGCCACCTCGTACGTGCGCAGCGCACGCCGCCGGGCCTGGTCGGCGAGCCGGGCGAGATCGGCCGGGTCGGTGGCGTGGGCGAGTGCGGCCTCCCAGACGGCCGCGGGAACGGGCTCGCGGCGGCGTGTGCCCAACGCGTGCTCGGCGAGGTAGTCGTGCAGGACGAAGGCCCTGGTGCCGAGGTCGGTGCCGCCGGGGGCGAGCGCCCGGACCCCGTGGACGTTGCGCGACGCGAGGTCCAGCGCTGCCGGGAGCGCGTCGTCGCAGGCTCGGGCGGCCGGGAGGTGGCCGGAGGCGGCCTGCCGGAGCAATCCCTCGGGCAACGGCGCCCGCCAACCGATCCGGTAGGCGTCCATCGCGGCGTCGAGTACGGCGTGGGCGGCGGGATGGGTCCGCGCCAGGTCTTCGTGGCGGTGCAGCAGCAGCGGCCCGCCGGCCAGGATCTGGGTGAGTCGGGCCTGCTCGCCGCCCGCGTGCACCGCTGCCCGCAGGCGGGGATCCTTGCGTGCGAGCCGCTCCAGCGCGTCGCGGTGGCCGGGCGTGAGGGCGCGGAAGTCCTCGGCCACCTCCACCCGGGAACAGGCTGCCGTCAGCAGGTCGCGGACCGCGGGCTGCTCGTCGGGTTCGCCCTCCGGCGGCGGCCGGGTGAGCTCCTGCCAGTAGGGCGTGAGCCACATGCTGCCCACCACCAGCACGCGTCGCGTCCCGGACGTGCGCCGGGCGGCGACCAGCTGGCGCAGGGCGGCGGCCACCCGCTGCCCGTCGGGCGGCTGGAGGTGGCGCTGCGCCTCGTCGAGCCAGATCACCGTGCCCGGCTTGACGCCGGCGTCGAGCAGTTCCAGCAGTTCCTCGGACGTGCCCGGACCGACCAGCGGCCAGCCCGGCAGGACTTCTACGACGGCCTCGTAGCCGGCCCGGGTCTTGCCCGTCGAGGATCTGCCGACGAGGAGGACGAGCTGGTTGCCGCGCCCGCTGCGGAGCAGTTCGCGCAGCCGGACATCGTGGTCGCGGACCGCGTAGGGCGTCAGCGGCGGCAGCTCACCGCCCGCCTCCAGGCCCAGGTCGGCGTGGATGGCGCGGTGCACTCCGAGCGCCAGCGGATCGTGCCGGCCGATCGGCTGGCCGGCCGGGGCCTTGCCCGTGCCGACCCGCCCGGGCGCCGCGCCGGCCCGCCGGGGCGCCGCATCGACCCGACGGGGGGCCGCGTCGGCTCCCGGCGGCACCGCGGCGCTCACGCCCGGCTGCCGTCGCGATCGCGATCCACCCCACATGACGCAGCAGTATGTACGGGTCGACGGCCACCTGGGCAGGGGCTCAGACGACGCAGTCGCGCCATGACGAACTCTCCCGCCCGCCGCGGGCCGTTGGCGTTGCTGGGGGTGGTCATGGGCGTGCTCGCCGTCACCGGCGGCCGGCCGGGAACGCGCGCCCGGAGCGGCAGGTCGTCAGCCCGGTGAGCCGGGGGCACCGGCGGCCGGCACGCCGATGCCGGTCAGCAGCCAGTCCAGGCCGCTGCGGAAATTGCCGCGGATCTCCTCCTCGGGCACCAGGGGCTCGTCGTCCCCCGGCGCGACCGGTGCCCGGGTGGCGAAGGCCGCGAAGCCGATGGTGAACACGATCAGCACGCGCAGGGCCTCGATGGCCCGGGCGCCATGGATGCCGGCACGCCCGAGCATTGGCAGTGTGATCTCCCCGAGACGGCGCGCGTTCGGGCCCCGCGCGCCCTGGCGGGCCAGGTACAGCGCCACGAGGTCGGGGTGGCCGAGCAGGACGTCGTAGCTCGACGCCATCAGCGCGTAGATCCCCGTGCGCGGGTCGGCCACCCCGGGGTCGGGCGTCTGGACCTCGCCGAGCACCTGGTCGAGGAGGTCGTCGACGAGTGCGGTCTTGCTCGGCACGTGGCTGTAGAGGGCGTTGGGGCTCACGTCGAGGCGCCGGGCGAGCGCGCGCATGGTCAGCGCCTCGGTACCCCCTTCGGCGAGCAGCGCGCGCGCGGCGGCGACGACGCGGGCGGTCGTGAGGCCGGCGCGCTGCCCGGGACTCCTTCGAGTCTGCACCTTGGCTACTGTACGCCGTTCAGCTAAGCTGGACAGCGTCCAATACAGAGGGAGAGAGTTCGATGAGTCAGATCGTCCTGTTCCACTCCGTCCTGGGGGTCCGCCCCGGCGTGCTCGCCGCGGCGGAGCGCCTGCGCGGTGCCGGCCACGAGGTCCTGGTGGTCGACCAGTACGACGGCCGGGTGTTCGACGACTACGAGAAGGCTTCGGCGTACGCGGAGTCCGTCGGCTACCCGGCGCTCATGCGGAGCGCCGCCGCGGCGGTCGAGGAGCTTCCGGACGGCTTCGTCGTGGCCGGGTTCTCCAACGGCGGCGGGATGGCCGAGTACGTCGCGACGCGGCGGCGGGTCGCCGGCGTGCTCCTGTTGTCGGGCACCCTGCCGCTGGAGATGCTCGGCCCGCCCGGATGGCCGGCCGGCGTACCGGCCCAGATCCACTACGCGCTCGACGACCCGTTCCGCCGCCAGGAGTGGATCGACTCCGTCGCCACGTCGGTCCGCGCCGCCGGCGGCCCGGTCGAGGTCTTCGACTACCCCGGCACCGGCCACCTGTTCACCGACGCGTCCCTTCCCGACGAGTACGACGCGGACTCCGCCGAGCTCCTCTGGCGGCGTGCGCTGGACTTCTGCGCCGCCCGGGCGTCATAGCGGCGGCGAGGGCTGGGGGCGGGCGGCGCGGGTGGTGAGCACCACCACGGCCACGCCGGCCAGCAGCAGGACGATGCCGGGAACGGCCAGCGCCGGGGGCCGCTGGCCGAGGAAGACCAGCGCGAGCAGCGCGGCGCCGGGCACCTCCAGCAGGGTCGCCACACTCACCACGGTGGCGGGCAGCACCGACAGCACCCGGTTGAGCACGGAGTGGCCCAGGAACTGTGGCCCCACGGTCAGAGCCGCCAGCAGCCACCAGCTCGCGGCCGGGTATCCCGTCAGGTCCGCTCCCGCCGCCAGGCAGGCCGCGAGCAGCAGCAGCGCGCACACCGTGTAACAGATCGTCGTGTACACGGTCGTGCTGACCGTGGCCCGGACACGTTCGCCGATCGTCACGTAGGCGGCGGCGAAGAACCCGCCGGCCACGGCCAGCGCATCCCCGGTGAGCGCGCGGCTGGACACCCCGAGGTCCGCACCCGTCGTCAGCACGGTGCCGGCGACCGCCAGCAGCACTCCGGTCCAGGCGACCGCGCCCACCCGCCGGCCCGCGGCCACGGCGAACAGCGCGGTCCAGACCGGAAGCGCGCACACCAGCGCGGTCGAGGTGGCGACGCTGGTCATCGTGACGCTGGGCACCCAGGTCGCGAAGTGCGCCGTCAGCATCACGCCGGCGAGCACGCAGCCGCCGACCGCCCGGCGGCTCAGCCCGGCCAGCTCGTCCCGCCGACGCGCGGCCGCCACCGGGACGAGCACCGCCGAGGCCAGCGCGTTCCGCCAGAACGCGACCGCCAGCGCCGGCGCGGCGATGGACGCGATCAGCGGACCGGACGTGGACACCGCGACGATCCCGACCGCGAGCAGCCCCCAGGCCGGCACGCCGGCCTGCCGCGCGTCGAAGGCGCCCTCGGTCACCGCTTCCCCTCCCCGCCGGCCGTCCCCGACGCGGGCCCGCCGGTTCAGCCGAGTATCAGCGACAGTGCGAGGGCGGCCATCAGCGCGGCGACGAAGCCGTCCAGCACGCGCCACGCCACGGGCCGGGCGAGCAGGGGCGCGAGCCGGTGGGCTCCGACGCCGAGCGCGGTGAACCAGACGACGCTGGCCGCCGCGGCGCCCGCGCCGAACAGCCAGCGGTGCGGGTGCTGCTGGGCGACCGCGCCAATCAGCAGCACCGTGTCCAGGTACACGTGCGGGTTGAGGTAGGTCAGCGCGAGGCAGGTCAGGACCGCGGCGAGCCTCGTGGTGCGCTGCTGGTCGGGCGGCACCAGCCCACCGGGACGCAGCGCCCGGTACGCGGCGAGCGCCGCGTAGCCCAGCAGGAACGCCGCCCCGCCCCAACGCGCGACGACGAGCACGGCGGGCTGGGCCGCGACCGCCCTGCTCAGCCCCGCGATGCCGACGGCGATGAGCAGCGCGTCGGACGCCGCGCAGGTGACCACGATCGGCACCACGTGCTCGCGGCGCAGCCCCTGCCGCAGGACGAACGCGTTCTGCGCGCCGATGACCGCGATCAGGGCCAGCGAGACGGCGAAGCCCGCAAGGGCCGAGGTCACCACGGCGCGGCGGCGCTACCCGTGGTGGCCATGGGTACCCACTCTCCTGTGCCGCGGCGGAAACCGCAGATTAGCCGCGTCTGGGACAGCCTGGGCGCGTTCCCCCTCGGGGCGGCGGGAAAACCGGTACAACGTTGGAAACCTCAGCCCGGCTGCCGAGCCCGGGCGGACGATTCCGGACGCCTCCACGGCCCGAACCGGGCCGGGACGCCGCGGAGTGGACGCAAAGGAGCGGATCACATGAAGCGAGTGCACCGGTGGGGCGCGGCGCTGGCCGCCGCGGTTCTGGTGGCCGGGACGGCGGCGGCATGCGGGAACGACGAGAAGGCCCCCGGCGACGACGGCGGCGGGCACACCATCGCGGTCGTCACCCACGGCAGTGCCGGCGACGCGTTCTGGGACGTGGTCAAGAAGGGCGCCGAGGCGGCCGGCAAGACCTACGGCGACAAGGTGAACTACCAGGCATCGGGCAACCCGCAGGAGCAGGCACAGTTCATCGACGCCGCGGTGACCCAGAAGGTGGACGGCCTGGTCGTGTCGATGGCCAACCCGGACGCGCTGTCGGAGTCGATCCGCAAGGCCGTCGCGGCCGGCATCCCGGTGGTGACGATCAACTCCGGCGCGGACAAGGCGGCCGACCTCGGCGTGCTCGGGCACGTCGGCCAGACCGAGGACGTCGCCGGCGAGGGGGCGGGCCGCAAGCTCGCCGACGCCGGCGTCAAGAAGGTCGTCTGCGTCATCCACGAGGCCGGCAACATCGGCCTGGAGCAGCGGTGCGACGGCGCGAAGAAGGCGCTCGGCGGCAACGTCACCAACCTGCAGGTGGACATCAACAACGTGGCCGAGGCGCAGAACACGATCAAGTCCAAGCTGCAGGCCGACCCGTCCGTGGACGGCGTGCTCGCGCTCAACCCGGCCGTCGGGACGGCGGCCACCCAGGCCGTCGCGGACGCGAAGTCGTCGGCGAAGGTGGCCACCTTCGACCTGTCCGGCGACGTGATCGACGCCGTGCTGAAGGGGACGATCCTGTTCGCCGTCGACCAGCAGCAGTACCTGCAGGGCTACCTGCCGGTCACGATGATCGAGGTCTACCTCGGCAACGCCAACATCGTCGGCGGTGGCCTGCCGGTGCTCACCGGCCCCGGCTTCGTCACCAAGGACAACGCCGCGCGGGTGAAGGACCTCGCCGAGAAGGGCACCCGGTAGTGGGTCGCCGCGCGGCCCGGCGGAGCCGGGAGTGACCGCGGCCGTCGACGAACGGCTGGCCCGGGTCGGCGCGCTGCGACGCGCGCTGACCCGGCCCGAGCTGGGCGCCGCCATCGGCGCGGTCGCGGTGTTCGCGTTCTTCGCCTACCAGGCGGAGACGTTCGCCACGCCGTCCGGCCTGGCCAATGTGTTGGACGCCGCCGCCACGCTGGGGATCATGGCGGTGGTCGTCGCGCTGCTGATGATCGGCGGCGAGTTCGACCTGTCGGCCGGGGTGATGACCGGCACCGCCGGCCTGGTGGTGGCGATCCTCACCACCGAGAGCGGCTGGAACGTCTGGGCGGCGGTGGCGGCGGCGGTACTGGTGGGGCTGTTCGTCGGGCTGGTGAACGGTCTGGTGGTGATCCGGACCGGCCTGCCCAGCTTCATCGTCACGCTGGGCACGCTGCTGGTGCTGCAGGGGCTCAACCTGGGCGTGACCAAGCTCCTCACCGGCACGGTGTCGGTGCGGGGTGTCGCCGACGCCGACGGCTTCGCCAGCGCGCAGAAGGCGCTGGCCTCCACGATTCCGTTCTTCGGCGCGGAGTGGCGGGTGACGATCCTGTGGTGGGTGCTCGCGGCGGCGGTCGCGACCTGGGTGCTGCTGCGCACCCGCGGCGGCAACTGGATCTTCGCCGCGGGTGGTGCGGCCGGGTCGGCGCGCAGCCTCGGGGTTCCGGTGGCCCGCACCAAGGTGCTGCTGTTCATGACCGTGGGCGGCGTCGCGGCACTGGTCGGTTCGATGCTGGCGCTGCGGCTGGGTTCGGTGCAGGCCAACGCCGGCATCGGGGAGGAGTTCCAGTACATCATCGCCGCGGTGATCGGCGGCTGCCTGCTCACCGGCGGGTACGGGTCGGCGGTCGGTGCCGCGGTCGGTGCGCTCATCTTCGGCATGGCCAAGCAGGGCATCGTGCTGGCGGACTGGGACAACGACTGGTTCCAGGCATTCCTCGGCGCGCTGCTGCTGCTCGCGGTGCTGCTCAACCTGTACGTGCGGCGGCGGGCGGAGGCGGTGCGGCGATGACGGACCAGCCCGCGGCGGCGGTGCCCGGCGGCGCGGTGTCCGGCGGCGCGGTGTCCGGCGGCGCGGTGCCGGC
Source organism: uncultured Actinomycetota bacterium (assembly GCA_963740255.1). GTDB lineage: Bacteria > Actinomycetota > Actinomycetes > Mycobacteriales > Cryptosporangiaceae > CAVUDO01. Next base: position 292,990 of record CAVUDO010000006.1, read on the forward strand.
TGACGCGTCGGAGGCGCGGCGCCTCGGAGTGGTGGCGGCGGTCGAGCCGGCCGGCCTGTCCGGACCTGCGGCGGGAGTGGACGCCGCGGGGCTGGACGCCGCCGCGGCGGGTGTGCCGGTGCTGGAGGCCCGGGCGATCGGCAAGCGGTACGGCAACGTGATCGCGCTGCGCGACGTGTCCAGCCAGGTGCGGGCCGGGTCGGTGACCTGCGTGCTGGGCGACAACGGCGCCGGCAAGTCGACGCTGATCAAGATCCTCTCCGGTGTGCACCCGCCGGACTCCGGCGAGCTGCTGTACGAGGGCACGCCGGTGACGTTCGGCAGCCCGCGGGATGCCCGCGACCGCGGCATCGCGACCGTGCACCAGGACCTCGCGATGGTGCCGCTGCTGTCGATCTGGCGGAACTTCTTCCTCGGCGCGGAGCCCACCAGGGGCGTCGGGCCGTTCCGCCGGTTCGACGTGGCCTTCGCGCGACGCACCACCCGGGCCCAGCTGGCCGAGATGGGCATCGACGTGCGCGACCCCGACCAGCCGGTCGGCACGCTGTCCGGCGGTGAGCGCCAGTCGGTGGCGATCGCCCGGGCGGTGTACTTCGGCGCAAAGGTGCTCATCCTCGACGAGCCGACCTCCGCGCTGGGCGTGAAGCAGGCCGGCGTGGTGCTGCGCTACATCCTGGCGGCCCGCGAGCGGGGGCTGGCGGTCGTGTTCATCACGCACAACCCGCACCACGCGTACCCGGTCGGCGACCGCTTCCTGGTGCTCCACCGTGGACAGACGTTGGGCGACTTCGCCCGCGCCGACATCGACCGCGACGAACTGGTGCGGTCGATGGCCGGCGGCGCCGAACTGGACGCCCTGAGCCACGAGCTCGAACGCGGATCAGCGCCTCGCTCGACCAGATAGAGCGAGGGCACCTCGCGGATCACCGGGGAGATCGGGCCGGTCGGCGATTCCTGCCGCCTCGCCGTCACCCCACGACCAGCGGCTCCACCTCGCGCATGCGCATCAGCGCGCCCCAGTCGAAACTCTGGATCGTCACCTGCCGCAGCATCCCGGCGGCGCGGGTCTCCCGCGCCGCGATCTGCACGAACCTCTCGCGCGACGCGGTCTGCCCCGGCGCGTCGGCCGCCACCTTGGTCTCGACGTTGAGCGTGACACCGTCGGCTCGGTAGTGCTTGACCAGGGAGAACACCTCACGGAGCAGCGGCATCCGGGCACCTGGGGCGGCCCGCTGCCCGGGCCGGTCCGCACGCGTCTTCGTGCCGCAGTCGAGCGTGCGCAGCTGCGCGTGCGTGAGCGTGTGGACGTACCTGCCGACGTACGGGTACTCGGCGTCGCCGGGGGTCGCCGGCCCGGTGTCGAGACATCGGCTGGGCGAGACGCGGCGGTCGTGGGTGACGACCGCGTGACCGTCCTGGGTGATCTGGATGTCGAGCTCCAGCGTCGACACCCCCAGTCGCAGGGCGTCGCCGAATGCGGCCAGCGTGTTCTCCACCCGCAGACCGAGCCCGCCCCGGTGAGCCTGTACGTCGAGGTCGTGGCCGTGGTCGGGCGTGGCCCGCGCGACGTCGGGCAGACTGGCGAGTGCGACGGCCACGGTGAGCGCGGCGACGATGCCGCGCGTCCAGCGGAACAAAGTCCGATCCACCCCTTGGGTCGCGTCGCGCCGGCCGACGGCCCGGTCGCCGCCGATCCTGCGCAATGCAGACGGCCGGAGCGCGGGCGGCAGGTGAACGGGCAGCGAGAGTTGCGCGACCCTTGGCGATGGCGTTGCGGGTGCCGCCGCCCGTGACGGTGGTGACGCGACGTGGCGGTCTCCCGGCGCACGGCGCGCCGGCCGCCTGGTGGAAGGCCGGGTGCCGGCCTGCCGCGAAGTACTACGGCGGCGCACCGAACGACCGTGCAGTCGAACCCCGAGACCGGGCCGGAGCAGCGTGTGACGTGGGACGATCTGTTGCTCGGCACCAGTCAGACGCCCAGTGGGAGACCGTTGCGATGAGCCCCGACGTCAGCCGCACGGCCAGGCAGGTCAGCGACAATCCCGTGCTGCAGGTGCTGGCCCGGGTCGGGTTGGTCGCCTACGGGGTGGTCCACCTGCTGATCGGTTGGCTCGCGTTGCAGCTGGCCTGGGGTGCGCCGGCGGGCAAGAGCCCCGACAGCGCCGGGGCGCTGAAGGCACTCGCCCAGCAGCCCTTCGGCCGGATCCTGCTGTGGCTGCTTGCGGTCGGCCTGCTGGCGCTGGCGCTGTGGCAGGCCACCGAGGCCAGCTGGGGACGCCACCGCGGCGACGCCGGCAACCGGGTCCGCGGCAGGATCCGCAGCGGGGTGAAGGCGGTGATCTACGCGGGGGTGGGCGTGAGCGCCCTCTCGGTCGCGGCCGGCTCGCAGTCGAAGTCCGACGAGCAGACCACTGCCGGCGTGCTCGGCTGGCCGGGTGGCCAGTGGATCGTCATGGCCGTCGCGCTCGTCGTCGTCGGCGTCGGCGTCGACCGGGTGGTGAAGGGGCTGAAGCGGTCCTTCAGCGACGAGATCGACACCTCGCCGATGACCCCGGCCGCCCGCAAGGTCGTGACCCGAGTGGGCCAGTTCGGGTACATCGCCCACGGCGTGGCCCTGATCGTGGTGGGCAGCTTCGTCGGCTACGCGGCGTGGACGTTCGACGCGCAGAAGGCGAAGGGGCTCGACGGCGCGCTGCAGACGATCCTCGCGCAGCCGTACGGGAGGTTCCTGCTCACCGCCGTGGCGTTGGGATTCGTCGCGTACGGCGCGTTCGCGATGCTGCAGGCGCGCTACCGCCGGCTGTGACCCGGCGGGCGATGCGCGTGGTGCCGTGGTCCGGACGCAACAACGGCGACGATGTCGATGGAGTGGCCGTACCGGCCGCTCGCGGTGGTGAACAGGGGCGCGGGAGCGGACAGGACGCCGTCTAAGGCGTTCCGCGGCGCCCCGCCGCACGGATAAGGCAAAGTCCCCATGCGACCTGGCACCTCAGCCGCGCAGGCTCGAAGCATCGGTACGAAGAGCCTGCTACGAGGAGTCACGATGTTGTACTACGACAGCCCACTCGCCGCCGAGATCGACTACCGGCACGAGCGCATCCGGGCACTGGCGGAGCCGAACTCGTTCGAGCAGCGGTACCGGCGCCGGCAGCGTCGCCGGCAGCGGCTGGCCCGCTGGCGTCGCGCGCTGACCCGCTCGACGCACCGGGTGTCGGCACGAGTCGCCGCCGGTGGCTGAGGGGTCGGTGGGCATCGCCGGGCCGGTGGTCCCGGCGATGTCGGTGGCACCGGCGATGATGGAGGACATGCCCTCGGGACCGGTCGCACACAGCCCGCTCGTCGGCCGTGCCGACGAGCTCGCCCAGCTCTGCCAGCTGGTCGGCATCGACGCGGGAGAGCCGACCGAGTCGGCCGTCCTGCTCGCCGGAGACGCCGGAGTCGGCAAGACCCGGCTGCTCGCCGAGGTGCGCGACCTGGCCCGGGAAGCCGGTTGGCGGGTGCTGGCCGGCCACTGTCTCGACTTCGGCGACAGCGCCCTGCCCTACCTGCCGTTCAGCGAGGTGTTCGGACGGCTCGCGGCGGAGGCGCCCGCGCTGGCCGCCTCGCTCGTCGAGTCCAGCCCCGCGGTCGCCGGGCTGATGCCCGGTCGTCGCCGGCTCGCCGGTGGCGACCAGGACGCGGTGCCGCGGATCGAACGGTCCGAACTGTTCGAGGCCGCCCGGTCGGCGTTCGGCCAGCTGAGCCAGGCCGCCCCGCTGCTGCTGATCCTCGAGGACGTGCACTGGGCCGACCAGTCCACCCGCGACCTGCTGAGTTTCCTGTTCGCCCGCCGTTCGGCCGACCCGATCGCGATCGTCGCGTCCTACCGCAGCGACGACCTGCACCGACGCCATCCGCTGCGCGCCTCGGCCGCCGAATGGTCGCGGCTGCCCGGGGTGAGCCGGATCCAGCTCCGGCCGCTCGCCGACGCCGACGTCCGGGTGCTGGTCCGCGCGCTTCATCCGGCGCCGTTGCCGGAGGGCGACGTCGGCCGGATCGTCGCGCGGGCCGAGGGCAACGCGTTCTTCGCCGAGGAGCTGGTGGCCGCCACCGAGCTGGACGGACGGTCGCTGCCCACCGACCTCGCCGACCTGCTGCTGCTGCGGCTCGACCAGCTCGACGACAGCACCCGGCTGGTGGTCCGGGCAGCCTCCGTCGCCGGGCGTCGGGTGCCCCACGACCTGCTGTCCCGCGTGGTCGGTATCGACGGGGAGACCCTGGAACGGGCACTGCGGGCCGCCGTCGAGCGCAATGTCATGGTGCCCGTCGGCGCCGACGGCTACGCCTTCCGGCACGCGCTGCTGGCCGAGGCCGTCTACGACGACCTGCTGCCCGGCGAACGGGTGCGGCTGCATGCCGCGTACGCGCAGGTGCTGGCCGCGCGGGACGTCGACGGCACGGCCGCCGAACTGGCCCGGCACGCCCGGATCGCGCACGACCTCGGCACGGCCATCCGGGCGAGCATCCAGGCCGGCGACGAGGCCATGTCGGTCGCCGGCCCGGACGAGGCGGCCCGGCACTACGAGACCGCGCTGGAACTGCTCGCCGACGAGGAGGCGCGGTTGGCGGCCGGGCCGGTCGACCTGGTCGCGCTCGCCGTCAAGGCCGGCGACGCGGCCGCGGCGGCCGGCCACCCGTTCCGGGCCGTGGCCCTCGTGCGGGACGCGCTGGGCAACCTGCCGGCCGACGCCCCCGCGACGCAGCGCGCCCAGCTGCTGCTCGCCCTGGTCAGGGTCGAGATGGTCAGCGACACCACGACCGACCTGCTCGCGATCACCACGGAGGCTCTTCGCCTGGCGCCGGCCGAGCCCCCGAGCCGGCTGCGCGCGCAGATCCTCTGCGTCCACGCCCGCGTCAACGTGGACCGCCAGCGCGACGAGGAGGCTGCTCGCTGGGCCACCGAGGCGCTGCAGCTGGGTCGCCAACTCGACCTCGTCGAAGTGGTCGCCGACGCCGCGACCACGCTGGCTCGGCTGGAGAGCCGGTCGGGCGACCCCGAGGCGTCACGGCGCTCGCTGGAGTACGCGGTGGCCGAGGCCCGCGCGGCGGGCGAGGTCGCGGCCGAACTGCGAGGACTGTTCAACCTCGGTGGCCTGCACTACGAACTCGGCGCGCTGGACCAGGCATTGGCGGTGTACGAGTCGGCCGCGGCCCGGGCGCGGCAGGTCGGCCGCCCATGGGCGCCGTACGGCATCGAAGGCCGGGCGCTGGCGGGCATGGTCGCCTACGTCGCCGGCGACTGGGACCGCAGCAGCCGGATCGTCGACGTCACCGACCAGTCGCCGCCCGGGATGGCCGAGGCGATGCTCGCCGCGGTGCGGCTCGCGGTCGCGGCCGGACGCGGCGACCCCGACGACCTCCTGCCGCGGTTGGGGTCGTGGCGCAACCGGGACGGCCTGATCGCCATCTTCGGCGGCGGCGCCGCCATCGACATCCACGGCGACCGCGGCGACATCGCCGCGGCGATCGCTGCCTACGACGAGGTGGTGGCCTGCGTCACCGAACTCTGGCAGCTGCGCACCTTCCAGGCCCAGATCCGGCTGGGCGCGCTGCTGCTCGGACAGTTGGTGCGGAGGCGTCGCGCGCCGGCGCCCAGGAGCGTGCGGCGTCGGCCCGGCGCGGCGACGAACTGGCGGCGACGGTGGCCGAGGTGGTCGAACGCGACGACGCCCGCCAGCGCCACCGCGGTCCCGAAGGCGTGGCCTGGGTAGCGCGGGCGGCGGCCGAGCACGCCCGCCTCCGGTGGTTGACCGGTGTCGCGCCGCCAGGCGGGGACGAACTGGTGGCGGTGTGGCGCGACGCGGTCGCCGGCTTCGAACGGTTCGGTCACGTCTTCGAACTGGCCCGGTCGCGGGTGCGGCTCGCGGCGGTGCTGCGGGCGGTCGGCCGCCCTCAGGAGGCCGCCGAGCCGGCCAGGCTCGCGCGCCGCGCCGCGCTCCAGCTGGGTGCCGGCCCGCTGCTGGCCGAGCTCCGCACGCTGGGCGGAGCGTCGGTGCCCACCTCCCGTGGCGCGGAGTCGCGGCGCACCGAGCAGCTGACGCCGCGCGAGCAGGAGGTGCTCGGCCTGGTGGCGCAGGGCCGCAGCAACGGCGACATCGCCCGCCAGCTCTACATCAGCGCCAAGACGGTCAGCGTGCACGTCTCGAACGTCATGGCCAAGCTCGGCGCCGGATCGCGCACCGAGGCCGTCGCGCTCGCCCGTCGCCGCGGCCTGCTCACCGACGCCCCGACCTGACGGGCTCCCCGAACCGGAGGCGCCCGCCGCCCGCGGCGGACGAGTCGCTGTCCCGGCTCCGCTGGGGTGGCGCTCGGCCTGTACCGAGTCGCGGGGGCTCGTGCTCCGCGGACCGACCTGGTCTGCCGACCGGGGCGACCTACCAGTTACCGGTCATCCCGGACCTGGGCACCAGGGAATGCTGGCCGGGCACCAGATTGTGTAGCAACTCTAGTTGCTACGCGCTGCCGAGCGTGGGACAGTCGGTGCCGATCGGTGAACGGTGAGCCGCCGGGGACGTGGTCAGGCGAGTGAAGCGACCGCCGGACACGACCGCCGAGCCAGCGAGGTGGCAGGTGAGCACAAGCGTCTGCAGTACCCCAGATCTGGTCAGGGCCTGGACGCCCGGCTTCTCCCTGCCCCAGGAGTTCTACGTCGCCGAGGACGTCTTCCTCCGGGACATGGAACAGGTCTTCGCCAGGAGCTGGCTCTTCGTCGCGTCCCAGAGCGAGCTGCCCGAGCCCGGCGACACGCTGACCTGGTCCGTCGGCCGCGACTCCGTCCTGCTCGCCCGGGCCGAGGACGGCACGGTCCGGGCCCACCACAACGTCTGCCGCCACCGCGGTTCACGGTTGCGGGCCGACGGACCCGGAACGGCCAGGGTCATGGTCTGTCCGTACCACCAGTGGACCTACGGGCTCGACGGTGCGCTGCGCGCCGCCCCCCACATGGGCCGGGAGTTCGCCCGCGCCGGCCTGTCGCTGCGGCCGGTGCAGGTGCGTGACCTGGGCGGTCTGCTGTTCGTCTGCTTCGCCGAGGATCCGCCGCCGTTCGACGAGGCGGTCGCGGCCGCGGAACCGCAACTGCGGCCGCACCGGATCGACCGCACCCGGGTCGCCGCCCGCCAGCACTACCGCATCCGGGCCAACTGGAAGACCCTGGTCGAGAACAACCGCGAGTGTTACCACTGCCGCGCCAATCACCCGGAGTTCTGCGTCTCCAACTACGACGTCGGTATCGCCGGCGACGTCCGGACCAGCCGCGCGTTCGAACAGGCGCTGGCCGAACAGCAGCAACGCTGGGTCGCGCACGGCCTCGCCCCCCGCGAGGTGAGCTTCGAGGCCGGCGGCTGGTTCCGGGTCGCCCGGCTGCCGCTGCGGGCGGGTTGCCAGACCGAGAGCGTGACCGGCCGGCTGGTCGCTCCGCTGCTCGGCGACCTGTCGGGCACGGATGTCGGCAGCCTGCGGCTGATCTCCCTGCCCAACTCGTGGTCGCACGTCAACGCCGACTACGCGATGACCACCCGCCTCACGCCCGTCGACCCACAGACCTGTGACGTCGCGGTCACCTTCCTGGTCCGTGGGGACGCCGTCGAGGGCGTCGACTACGACGTCGGGGAACTCACCGCGGTCTGGCACGCCACGTCGGAGCAGGACTGGGAGCTGTGCGAGCAGAACGCGGCCGGCATCCGGTCGCGCGGCTACCTGCCTGGCCCGCTGTCGGCCGTCACCGAGGGTTCGGTGGGCGCCTTCTACGAGTGGTACCTGCGTGCGTTCGCCGACCCCGCCGCCGAGCACGTCCCAGCGGCACCACCGGCCGGCCAGGTGCCGTGACCGATTCCGCCGCCACCCCGCGCACCCTCCCGCGCGCCGCCGAGACCTGAGGAGCCGAGAGACCCGTGGCCTTGCCCCCACCCGTCAGCACCCCGTTCCCCACCGACCTGGCCATCGCCCGCGGTGCGGCCCTGAAACCGATCGGCGACGTCGCCGGGGAGATGGGACTGGGCAGCCATCTGCTGGAGCCCTACGGCGACCGGGTGGTGAAGGTCAAGCTCGACGCCATCGCCGAGCTGGCCGACCGGCCACCGGCCAAGTACGTCGTGGTCACCGCCGTCACACCCACGCCCCTGGGCGAGGGGAAGACCACCACCACCGTCGGGCTGGGTCAGGGGTTCCGCCACATCGGCAAGCAGGCGACCATCGCGATCCGCCAGCCGTCCATGGGACCGACCTTCGGGATCAAGGGCGGCGCCGCCGGCGGCGGATACAGCCAGGTGGTGCCGATGGAGACGCTGAATCTCCACCTCACCGGCGACACGCACGCCGTGACCGCCGCCCACAACCTGCTCGCGGCGATGATCGACAACCATCTCTACCAGGGCAACGCGCTGGGCATCGACCCCCACAACATCACCTGGCGCCGGGTGCTCGACGTCAACGACCGCGCGCTGCGCAACATCGTCGTCGGCCTGGGCACCGGGCTCGACGGCGTGCCCCGGCAGTCCGGCTTCGACATCACCGCGGCCTCGGAGGTGATGGCGACACTCGCGCTGACCACGTCCCTCACCGACCTGCGGGAGCGGCTCGGCCGGATCGTCGTCGGCTACACCGCCGACAGCACGCCGGTCACCGCCGAGGAGCTCGACGTCGCCGGGTCGATGGCCGTCATCCTCCGTGAGGCGATCAAGCCCAACCTGTTGCAGACCCTGGAGAACACGCCGGTGCTGGTGCACTGCGGCCCGTTCGGCAACATCGCCACCGGCAACTCCTCGGTGGTGGCCGACATGATCGGCATCCGCAGCGGCGACTACCTGGTCACCGAGGCGGGCTTCGGCGCCGACATGGGCGCCGAACGGTTCTTCAACATCAAGTGCCGCACCTCGGGCCTTCGGCCGGACGGTGCGGTCATCGTCGCCACCGTGCGGGCGCTGAAGGCCCACTCGGGCCGGTACCGGATCGTCGCCGGACGGCCGCTGCCTCCGGAACTGCTCGCCGAGAACCCCGACGACGTCGCGGCCGGCGCGGCCAACCTGCGCAAGCAGATCGAGAACGTCCGGCTGCACGGCGTGTCCCCGGTGGTCGCGATCAACGCCTTCCCCACCGACCACCCGTCCGAACACCGGGCGATCCGCGAGATCGCCGAGGAGCTCGGTGCCCGGGTCGCGGTGTGCACGCACTTCGCCGACGGCGGCCGGGGCGCCGCGGAACTGGCCGAGGCGGTCGCGGAGGCAACCGAGGAACCGAGCGAGTTCCGCCTGCTGTACCCAGACGATGCCCCGCTCCGGGAGAAGATCGAGTTGGTCGCCACGAAGGTGTACGGAGCCTCGGGTGTGGAGTACTCGCCGCAGGCTTCCCGCCAGCTCGACCTCTACGAGGGCGCCGGCTTCGGCCGGCTGCCGGTGTGCATCGCCAAGACCCACCTGTCGATCTCGTCCGACCCGAAGCGGCTGGGCGCGCCGACAGGCTGGACGTTGCCGGTTCGGGAGGTCCGGGCATCGGTCGGGGCCGGTTTCGTGTACCCGATCTGCGGGGAGATGCGCACCATGCCGGGGCTCGGGTCGAACCCGGCCGCGGCCCGGATCGACCTGGACGAGCACGGCGAGATAGCGGGCCTCTCGTGAGCCCCGCCGACGCCGGGAACGCGGCCGCCTCGCCCGACGCCGGGAACCCTGCCACCTCCTCGCCCGACGCCGCGCTGTTCGACCTGCCCGTCGGCGACCTGCTCGACCGGGTCGCCGCCCGGGAGCCCGCCCCGGGTGGGGGCGCCGTCGCGGCGGTGGTGGTCGCCCTCGCCGCCGGTCTGGCGGCGATGGCCGCGCGCTACTCCGACCGCCAGCTCCCCGACAGTGCCCGCCTGGCCGAGCGGGCAGACCAGCTCCGGCTCCTGGCCGCACGGCTCGGCGACCAGGACGCGGCGGCGTACCGGAGCGTCCTCGCGGCCTACCGTGCGCCGGCCGACGACGACGGCACCCGACGGCGGCAGATCTCGGCGGCGCTCGGACAGGCGACCGACCCGCCCCTGCGGATCGCGGAGGTCGGGGTCGAGGTGGCCGCGCTCGGCGCCCTCCTGGCCGGGGCGGGCAACCCGAACCTGGCCGGCGACGCCGCGGCCGCGGCCACGCTGGCCGACGGTGCGGTGCGGGTCGCGGCCGGCCTGGCCCGGATCAACATCGGACTCGGCGGCCTGGATGAGGGCCTGTCGGCGCGTGCCGACCGGAGCGTGGCCGCGGCGGCCGACGCGTCGAGGACGGCCGAGGCCGCGGCCTTCGGCACGGGCGGCGCACGGCGACCACCGATGCCGGGCGGCGCACGGCGACCGCCGACGCCGGACGGCGAGCAGGTGGGTGCGGAGGCTCTCCCGTGACCCGGGCGCACGTGGTCGACGGGCGGCGGTATGCGGCCGACCTCAAGCGGCAGCTCGCCGCGGACGTCCGGCACCTGGTCGCCCGCGGCGGCCTGCCGGGGTTGGCCACGGTGTTGACCGGCGGTTCCTACCCGGCCCTGGCGTACGAACGGCGGGTCCGGACGCTGGCCGCCGAGCTCGGGTTCCACTACGTCTGCGAGCACCTCGCCGAGGACGTTCCCGAGGCCGAGGTGGTGGCCACGGTCGGCAAGCTCGACGCCGACCCGCGGATCGCCGGGATCCTGGTGCTTCGCCCGCTGCCGGACCACGTGTCCGAGGTGGCCGTCTACCGGGCGCTCGACCCGCTCAAGGACATCGAGGCGGTACACCCGGTCAACGCCGGACTGCTGGCGCTGGGACGGCCGCGCTACGTGCCGTCGACCCCGGCGTCGGTTTTCCACCTGCTCGACCGCTACCTGGCCGAGGCCGGACACGACCCCGACGAGGTGTACCTGCGCAGCAACATCGTGGTGGTCGGGCGGTCGAACAACGTCGGCAAGCCGGCGCTGCTGCTCGCCCAGGCCCGCAACGCCACGGTCGTCTCGTGCGACGTCCACAGTTTCAAGGCCGGGCTGCTGTACGAGCACACGCTCAGGGCCGACATCGTGGTGGTGGCGGCAGGCGTTCCCGGCCTGGTCACCGCCGAGCACGTCAAGGACGGCGTGATCGCGATCGACGTCGGGATCAACCCCGTGACCGACCCGCATGACGGCCGGGTGCGGCTGGTGGGCGACCTCGACTTCGAGGGTGTCCGGGCCAAGGCCGCGGCGGTCTCCCCGGTGCCCGGCGGCGTGGGGCCGATCACCGACGTGTGGCTGCTGCGCAACACTGTGGCCGCGGCCGAGCTCGCCCTCGGCGTGACCGTCGCGCACCCGTCGCTGGACGGGATGAGCCGGCATGCCCGCACCGCGAGCCTGTTGGGTGGGGGGGATCTGAGCCTCGGGCCGGCCGGGTCCCGCGCGATCCCGACGGCGGTCGGGCGGTCAGGCGGGGAGCGGCCCGTTCTTATTCTGTCGGGCAACGGCGTCGACCGGTCCGCCCAGCGACGAGGTGAGTTCGTCGGCCAGCGCCTTGACCGCCGCCCCGACCTCGGCCAGCCGCCGCGACCCGCCGAGCCGGAACTTCGGTGCGGACACGTTGACGGCCGCACAGATCGTCCGGCCGACGTTGCGCACCGGCGCCGCGACCGCGATCAGGCCCGGTTCGAACTCCTCGTCCACCACCACGTACCCGGCGGTGAGGGCGGCGACGATGCGCTCGTACAGCACCGCGACGTCCGGGGTGCTGTTCGGCGCGGTCTGCTGGAACTCGATGCCCGCGAAGAGCGCCTCCAGCGCGTCCTTGCGGTGGTCGAGCAGAAGCGCGCGTCCCGACGACGTGCAGTAGGCGGGAACGGTCCGGCCCACCCAGTCGAACGACTGGACCGACCGGGGCGACGCCTCGGAGTACACCGTGAGCACCTCGACGCCGCGCAGCACCGACAGGTTGGCACGCTCGCCCACGTCGTCGACCAGCCGGGTCAACAGCGGCCCGGCCAGGGTGAGCAGCCGTTGGTCGCCCACCTGCGAGGCGAGGGCGAACAGCTGCCACCCGAGACGGTAGTTGCGGGTCGCTAGGTCGCGTTCGACGAGTCCGTGGTCGGCCAGCGTCTTCAGCAACCGCGAGAGCTGGCTCTTGTCGCCGCCGGTCAGCTCCGCCAGCCGGAGGACGCCGAGGCCGCCACGGTCCAGGCTCTCCCGCGAACCCAACGCGACCAACGCCCCGACCGCCCGGGAGACGTTGTCAGACCCGGCGTCAACCACTGTTGGTCTATATCAGACCGGTCACGACTCGGGCAACCAGCAGGTCGACCGGCGAGGTGCCGGCGCCGTCGGCCGGTCAGCGGCCGTCGTCCGCTGTGGTGAGCGTGTCGAAGGTGGCCGGGTCGACGGCGATCCAGGTTGCCTCGGCTCGCGCGAGCAGCTGGCCGTCGGCGTCGTAGAGCGCGGAGTCGGTGAACGCCTTGCGGCCCTGCATGCCCCGGCAGCGCCCGACCACCACGCAGCGCTGCCCCACGCTCGGGAAGGCGTCGACCCGTGCGGTCATCCGCCCCAGCACCATCGGCCGGCCGGCCAGGTCGACCGACCAGCCGCCCGGGCAGTCCAGGGCGGCCCAGACCAGCGGTGCGCCGGCTGCGGCGTCGTCGTCGTGAACTCCGGGCGCACCGTCCAGGCCGCCGCCACCACGTCCGCGGCGACCGGACCGGGGAACAGCCGCAGCCCGTCGTCCGGCGCGCGGGACGGGCCACAGGTGAAGCAGTCCGGGAACGGGTGGTCGCGGAGCCCCCGGTAGCCAGCCTGGGCCGCCTCGGCCACCGGGTAGGGAACCGGCCCGGCGACGTCACCGGTCACCTCGCCCGCGACGACCTCGGCCACCACCGTCTCGCCGTGCACCAGCTGGAGCCCGGCACCCGCAGGCTCCAGCCGCATCGGTACGTCGAGCGGCGGTGGGGCCTGCAGGGTGACGGTCGCGGTGGTCGCGCCGGTGGCTTCGCGCAGCGCCGCGGCGAGCATGCCCGCGGTGTAGCCCCCGTTGCCCGACCGGGCCGGGCCGCGGTAGCGGTGGTCGACGATCACCCGGCCCATCCTGCCCGCTTACCCGTGGCCGTGTGGTGAGGCGACGACGGCCTCAGAATCCAGGCTCCCGGCTGATTCGGCGCTCACCCGCTGGGCTCGGTCAGGCGGATGTGTACAGCCCGGAACTGCGCGGGGGCGCCGTCCAGGACCGCCCGTCTCGGATCGGGGACGGTGAGGAACCGGTCGGTGGCCTTCTCGGCGACCGGACCCAGCCGCGGATCGGCCAGCACCGCGGCGACCGCGGACCGGTCTCCGCCCGTTACGACGGCGTCCAGCGACGGCAGCTCGGGCAACAGCACCCGGACGGCCACGTCGGCGGCCGCCCGGGTCAGCTCCCGCACCTGTCCCTCCCGCCGGCGGGCGAACCGCTGCTGGGACGAGCCGCCCTTCTTGTGCCGGCCGTGCACCAGCCGGGTGTCCACCTTGGACGTCACCAGCCGGTCGCCGTCGAACACCCCCACCGCGAAGCCGCCGAGGCGGACCAGCAGCACGCCGACCCGCCGGGCGCGCAGCGCGTGGGCCAGCAATGCCGCGCGGAGGTCACCGGTACCCGACGCCAGCGGCCCGAACGGCGGGCGGCACTCGGCCGCCGCGCCGTCGGCTGCCTCGAACCGGACGGCCGCGGGGTCGGCGAGCACCTGACACAGGCCGCCGTGCCGTTCGGCGAAGCCGTCGAGCCAGCGTTCCAGCCGCTCCGGTTCCACCTCGACCCATCGGCCACCGCCCGCCGCGGGCCTGCCACTCACCGCTCTGGCACCGGATGCGTCGGCGGGCGAGGGCTGAGGTCCTGCGTGCCGAGGACGCGCAGCAGGGCCAGCGCGTCGGCCTCGGCGCTGCCGGGCGCGGCGGAGTAGACGATCAGGCGCTGGTCGGCGTCGGGCACGTGCAGAACGTCGCAGTCCAGTTCGACGAGCCCGACCTCGGGATGCCGGATCCGTTTGCGCGCGTTGCGGCGCAGGGCGGCGTCGCGTCGCTGCCACAGGCGTTCGAACCGCGGGCTGCGGGCGCGCAGGTCGGCCACCAGTCGGCGCACACCGGGGTCGTCCGGGTAGCGTGCCGCCGCCGCACGCAGGTCGGCGACCAGGTGGGCGTCGGCCTGTTCGCGTTCCTCGCCGGTCGTCACGATGCGGTGCGGACCTCCGGCGAAGCACTGCCAGACGATGTTGCGCCGGCCCGGCGGCCAGGCCGAGTAGTCGCCGAGCAGCGCGGCGGCCAGGGGGTTCCAGGCGAGCACGTCGGTCTTGGCGTCGAGCAGTACGGCCGGGAGGTCACCGAACCGTTCGAGCAGCCGCAGCACGCTCGGCTTCACCGTGGCCACGATCCGGCCGGCCGCCGGTGGGGCGCCGCCGGCCAGCTGGAACAGCTGGGTCCGCTCGTGCTCGGTCAGGCGCAGCGCCCGGCTCAGGGCACCCACCACGGCGGGCGACGGCCGCGGGCCGCGGCCCTGTTCGAGCCGCACCAGGTAGTCCACGGAGATGCCGGCCAGCTGGGCGACCTCCTCGCGCCGGAGCCCCGGTGTGCGCCGGCGCGTCCCGGCCGGCAGGCCGACGTCCGCGGGCCGCAGCCGTGCGCGCCACGTTCGCAGCGTCATCCCCAACTCGGCACGGTCCACGTCCCCCAGCATCCTCTGCACGCGACCGCTCAGCGTGGTACCGGCGGTCCCAGGCTGGACGGGTCCTGGCGGCGGCGTCACCGCGGGGCGCAGAGTCGACGCATGACGACGATCGCGTTGGTGACCGGAGCGAACAAGGGCCTGGGCCGGGAGACCGTGCGCCGGCTCGCCGCACAGGGCTGGACGGTGTGGCTGGCCGCGCGCGATGCGCGGCGTGGGGCGGCCGCGGCCGCCGACCTGTCGGCCGGCCGGGCCGACGTCCGCCCCGTCGTGCTGGACGTGACCTCCGACGAGTCGGTCCAGGCGGCGGCGAAGCAGGTCGAGGCCGAACACGGGCACCTCGACGTGCTGGTCAACAACGCCGGCATCACCGGCGGCCGGGTGGCTCCCGAACAGACCGCACCCGCGGACTTCGACGCCTGCTACCAGACCAACGTCTTCGGACCCGTCCGCGTCACCGCGGCGTTCCTCCCGCTGCTGCGACGTGCGCCCCAGCCGCGGATCGTGATGGTGTCCAGCGGCATGGGCTCGCTGGGCGTGACCACCGACCCCGCGCGGCTGGAGTCCGGGATCGTCAGCCTGGTCTACCCGTCCTCCAAGGCGGCGCTGAACATGATCACCAGCCAGTACGCCAAGGCCCTTCCCGGCATCAAGGTGAACGCCGCCGACCCGGGCTACACCGCCACCGACCTCAACGGCCACCGCGGGCACCAGACCGTCGAGCAGGGCGCCGAGGTCATCGTCCGGCTGGCCTGCCTCGGCGCCGACGGGCCGACCGGCGGCTACTTCGACCGGGACGGGCCGCTGCCCTGGTCGAGGCCCGGCCCGGCGGCGCGGCGACCTCGGAAAAACTGCGTCGACTGGCCGCGCCGGCCTCTGGTTGGCTTGCGGGGTGAAGCACGTTCGCCCGAGCCACCACCCCGGCCCGACGCAGTTTCCCGAGCTGAACGAACTGCTCCGCGAGCTGACCGGACGGGCCGCCGACGTCCTCGGCGACACCTTCGTCGGCGCGTACCTGCAGGGCTCCTTCGCGGTCGGCGACGCCGACCTGCACAGCGACTGCGACTTCCTGATCCCGGTCCGTGGCCCGATCACCCCGAACCAGGAGGCGGGACTCCGCGCGCTGCACGACGAGATCCCCGCCTGGCCGGGGCACTGGACGCAGAACCTCGAGGGCTCGTACCCCGACCAGGACGAGCTGCGGACGCTGGCCGGTATCGGCCGGCCGTGGCTCTACATCGACCGTGGCTGGCGCGAGATGCAGTGGTCGACACACTGCAACACCGAGGTCGTCCGATGGTCGCTGCGTGAGTGCGGCGTCACGCTCACCGGTCCGGACCCCGCGGAGTTGGTCGACCCGGTCAGCCCGGACGTTCTCCGCGCCAGAATGCGCGAGTACGCCCGGACCTTCCTCCCCGACCTCTTCTCCTGGACAAGCCTCGACGTCGCCTGGGCGCAGCGCTACGCGGTGACGACGTTGTGCCGCATCCTGCACACCCTCGACGAAGGTCGGGTGACGTCGAAGAAGGCAGCCCTCGTCTGGGCCAGGGAGGGCGCCGACCCGGAGTGGTCGAGCCTGATCCAGCAGGTCCTGGACGACCGCCGCCTCGGCTGGGACCCGGACGACCCTCCGCGCCCGAACAGCGTCGAGCGGACCCTCGCGTTCGTCGAGTACGTCCGACGCCGGGCCGGCGTCTGACGGGCCGTTCGAACGCCGCGGCCGTCGGCGAGGCCCGTCGGGCACGATTGCGACTCGCTGCGGCGGTGGCGTGGTTGGGAGCCGACCGGTGAGTGCCCTGGGAACTCAGCGCAGCGCCGGATGCGCCGTCACCGGGGCGTCCCAGTCGATCACGTGGCGCTGCTCGGGCCGAACGTCCGCTCCGGTCGGCGGGGACGGACGGTGGTTCGTCTACGCCGAGCTGACCCGCGGCACATCCGCACACGGTGGCGGCCACGTCGAGGCGTGGCTCCCGATCCTGCCCGGGCAGACCCTCACCCAGGACCGCGCCCTCTACCGCCCGGCCCGACAGGCCGGCACGCTCGCCCGCGACGCCGCCGGCACGGCCCTGCTGCTGGCCGTGCTCCTCGCCGCCTCGCTGCGCGTGTCCCGACACACCGCCGCCCGAACGTCCAGGTCCGGCGGAGGAACATCGACCGGGCCGAGCAATCGAGGACAGCCTGAGATTCCGGTTTCGTCATGACTTCTGCCAATTGAGCCTTTTCCAACCTCATGATTCGGGGC
Source organism: uncultured Actinomycetota bacterium (assembly GCA_963740255.1). Classification (GTDB taxonomy): domain Bacteria; phylum Actinomycetota; class Actinomycetes; order Mycobacteriales; family Cryptosporangiaceae; genus CAVUDO01. The sequence goes on from CAVUDO010000006.1 coordinate 309,894, forward strand.
CGAGGTGGAGGGTGAGGACGGCGCGGGCGAGGGCATCGACGCGTTGTGGGCAGGCCCGGACCTTGGTCAGGACGCGCCAGGTTTTCAGGGTCGCGAAGCCGCGTTCGCCGGGTCCGCGCAGGCTGTTGACCATCTTGTTGTGCGCCTCCTGCTCGGCGGTAAGGTCGCGGCCCTTGTGCGGGGTGAGCACGCCGGGCCCAGCGCCTTGGTAGCCCTTGTCGCCGAGCAGCTCGACCCCGGCGGTCCTGGCCGCGGTGAAGATGCTGTGGGTTCGGGCGGCGGTGATGTCTGGTGTGCAACCGGGCAGCCCAGCCGAGATCCACACCAGATCGCCGCGGCGTGGATCGACCAGGGCTTGGAGGTTGACTCCGTGGCGTTTGTGTTTGCCGGCGAAGTATCGCCGGTTGAGCACCCCGCCGAGACGGTCGGTGCAGATGAGCGTGCCATCGAGAATGCCCAGCATGTGACCGTTGTAGGCCAGTCGCCACAGCGCGGCGGTCAAGCTCGGCGCGGCCGTGGCGAGCAGATCGACGGCTTCGCGGATGTAGCGGAACACCGTGGCTACCCCGACGCCGAACCCGGCCGCGAGCCGGGCGTAGGTATCGCCGTTACGCAGATGGGCCAGTACCAGCAGCGCTTGGCGCTGCGGGTCGAGCTTGCGCCACCTGGTCTGGTTGAGCTTCTGGTGCCGGCGCAGCAATCCGGTCAGGTGGGTCAGGTGGGCAGCAGACAGCGTGATCGTGCCAGGATAGGTCACCGAAGCTCCAGGTCAGGATGGTCGTTCTTGGTCGACCGTCTGTCCTACCTGGAGCTTCGCCGACTTCACATCACGACACGCCGGCCCAACCAACCCGTGACCCCGCCTCCGACCCCTCCGCACCAGGTTGGAAAAGGCTCACTGAGGTCGATTCCGTACCGCGAGATGTCCCCTAGGATTCGGTAGTCGACTGGGAGCGCGGGGTATTGGACGTTTTCGGAGTACACAGGCAGCTCATCGCTGACTACAAGGCGTTCACGTCAGGATTCGTCGACCTCCGCGACAACCGCATCCGGGCCCACGTCGAGCAGCGGATGGCTGCCGGCGAGCAGTGGCCAGACCCGTACCTCTCGCTGAATCCGGGCTTCGCCCCCGGTGGCTCGATCACCGAGCTGGTCGGTTCCGGGTTGCTCCACCCGGAGTGCGACCGCATCTTCCGGGTGGGCAAGGACGAACACGGTGCGTCCCACGGCGTGCCGCTCACCCTGCACCAGCATCAGCGCACGGCGGTCGACGTGGCCCGCACCGGCGCGAGTTACGTGCTCACCACCGGTACGGGCTCGGGCAAGAGCCTGGCCTACATCGTGCCGATTGTGGACTGGGTGCTGCGGCAGCGGGAGGCGGGCAGCTACGTCCCAGGTGTGAAGGCGATCATCGTGTACCCCATGAATGCGCTGGCCAACAGCCAGCGCCAGGAGCTGACCAAGTTCCTTCAGTACGGCTACCCGGCAGCGGCCGAGCCGGTGACCTTCCGCCGCTACACCGGCCAGGACAGGGAGGCCGAGCGGGCAGCGATCCTCGCGAACCCGCCCGACATCCTGCTGACGAACTACGTGATGGCCGAGTTGCTGCTCACCCGGCCCGAGGAGCGCACCCGGCTGCTCACGGCGGTCGCCGGCCTGCGGTTCCTCGTCCTGGACGAGCTCCACACCTACCGCGGGCGCCAGGGCGCCGACGTCGCCATGCTGGTCCGTCGCCTCCGGGAGGCGTGTGCGGCCGAGGGCATGCAGTGCGTCGGCACCTCGGCGACGATGACGAGCCGCGGCTCGGCCGCCGATCAGCGGCGCGAGGTCGCGTCGGTCGCCTCCCGCATGTTCGGCACCGGCGTGGCGCCCGAGCACGTCATCGGCGAGACGCTGCAACGGGCGACCACCGCCGATCCGACCACCCTCACCGCGCTGGGCGACGGCGATCCTCCTGCCGCCTACGACGACTTCATCGCCGACCCGCTCGCCGCCTGGGTGGAGTCGAAGTTCGGCCTGACGTCGACAGCGGACGGAGACTGGCGGCGTCCGGACAGGCCTTCGACGATCCCGGAGGCAGCCGCCGAGCTGGCCGAGGGCACCGGCCGGTCACTGGACTTCTGTGCGCGGGCGATTGAGCAGACGCTGCGGCGCGGCGCGACCTGTCAGGATCCGCGCACGCGTCGACCGGTGTTCGCGTTCCGGCTGCACCAGTTCCTGTCCAAGGGCGACAACGTCTACCTGAGCATCGAGCCCGAAGACATCCGCTACATCACCAGCAAGTACCAGACGGTGGTGCCCGATCCAGAGCCCCGTGCCGTCGAACGCAACCTGCTCCCCGCGGCGTTCTGCCGGCAGTGCGGCCAGGAGTACCTCGTCGCCCGTCAGGTGATCGAGCAGGACGGCACCGCCAGGTACCTCGCCCGCTACGACAGCGACACCGCCGGCGACGCCACGTTGATCGGGTATCTGTTCGTCAGTTCCGATCTGGCCTGGCCCGACTCGGTCGGGGTGGCCATCGCCGAGCAACGCCTGCCCGAGTCGTGGCTGACCCAGACAGCGGACGGCGCCGCGACGGTGGTCACCAGCCGACGTCGTTACCTGCCCGCTTCGGTGCGTGTGGATGTCACCGGACGGGAGGTCGATCCCCCGGGCGGCATCCAGGTCGCCTTCGTTCCCGGCGTGTTCGCGTTCTGCCTGCGCTGCCGGACCTCGTACGAGCAGGTGCGCGGGAAGGACTTCGGCAAGCTGGCCTCGCTCGCGGCGGAAGGCCGCAGCTCGGCGACGTCTGTCCTCAGCGCGAGCATCGTCCGCAGCCTGCGCGACCAGGAGGACGTGGAACCGACCGCCCGCAAGCTGCTCGCGTTTGCCGACAACCGGCAGGACGCCAGCCTGCAGGCTGGTCATTTCAACGACTTCGTGCAGGTCACCCAGCTGCGCGGCGCGCTGTACCGGGCGGTGCGGGACGCGGCGGAGGGCCTCACCCACGATGTGGTCGAACAGCAGGTCACCGACGCGCTGGGCCTCGACCTCGCCGACTACGCCAAGAACCCGGAGGCGATGTTCAGTGCCCGCCGCGCCGCCGAACGGGCCATGCGCGCGGCCATCGGCTTCCGGCTCTATCTCGACCTGCGTCGCGGCTGGCGGGTCACGGTGCCCAACCTCGAGCAGACCGGGTTGCTGCGGATCGACTACGCCGACCTGGACGACCTCGCGGCCGAGGAGTCGCTGTGGCGGGAGCGCCAGGTGCCGCTGCGCGACGCCGAGCCGGCCCACCGCCGGGAGGTGATGTTCGACCTGCTCGGAGAGTTCCGCAAGGCACTGGCGATCGACGTCGACTGCTTCACCGAGGTCGGATTCGAGCAGGTCTACAAGCTCAGCGACCAGCACCTGGTCGAGCCGTGGGCGCTGCCGCAGCGCGAGTTGCGGCCGGTGACCGGGCTGGCCTTCCCCCGGACCGGCGGCAAGACGGGCCGGCGCGAACACCTGTACCTGAGCGGCTACGGGGCTTTCGGCCGCTACCTGCAGCGGGACAAGCGGTTCGGCAAGCTGTCCCGGGCCGACAGCCAGGCGATCATCGCCGATCTGTTGACGGTGATGGGCAGCGCGGGCATCCTCTCCGAGCAGCTCCACGAGACGGGCACCGGCTACCAGCTCAAGGCGTCGTCCATCCTCTGGCGCGTCGGTGACGGCGCGGCCGGCGCCGAGGACCGGGTGCGCATGCAGGTCGCCGCGGAGCGGGGTCCGCGGGTGAACCCGTTCTTCCGCAGCCTCTACACCGACGTGGCGTCGAAGCTGGCCGGCCTGCATGCCCGCGAACACACCGCGCAGGTGTCCAACGAGGACAGGGCGGCCCGGGAGGAAGGCTTCCGGGGGGCGAAACCGCCGGTGCTGTACTGCTCGCCGACGATGGAACTCGGCATCGACATCGCCGGCCTCAACGCCGTGGCGCTGCGCAACGTCCCGCCGACGCCGGCCAACTACGCCCAGCGGGCCGGCCGCGCCGGCCGCGGCGGCCAGCCCGCCCTGGTGGTCACCTATTCCGCCACCGGCAACGCCCACGACCAGTACTACTTCCGCCACCGTGCCCAGATGGTCGCCGGCTCGGTCGTCGCCGCCCCGGCTCGACCTCACCAACGAGGACCTGCTCCGCGCCCACGTCCATGCCATCTGGTTGGCCGAGACGGGTGAGGCGCTGGACCGCTCGATCGCGGCGATCCTCGACCTGAGCCTCGACGGGTTCCCGCTGGCCGCCCGCCTGGCCACCGCCGCTGCCGACACGGACGCCCGGCGCCGGGCGGTCGCCCGTGCCCACCGGGTGTTCGCCGAGCGCGAGGGTGAACTGGCCGCCGACACGTCGTGGTGGGACGAGGACTGGCTCAGCCGGGTGGTCGACGCCGCCCCGCGGGAGTTCGACCGGGCGTTGGACCGGTGGCGCGAGCTGTACCGGATCGCCGCGGCCGAGGTCGACAAGCAGCACCGGATCAGCCTCGACCACTCCAGCAGCGCGGACGCCCGCAAGGTGGCCGAAGCACGCCGGCGGGAGGCACTCAATCAGCTCAGCCTGCTGCGCAACGACGAGACCGACGACCAGCAGAGCGACTTCTACTCCTACCGCTACTTCGCCGCCGAGGGCTTCCTGCCGGGCTACTCGTTCCCGCGTCTGCCGCTGCGCGCCTATGTCCCCGGGCGTCGGGGCGTGCCCCGCGACGGCGAGTTCATCCACCGCCCGCGCTTCATCGCGATCAGCGAGTTCGGCCCCGGCGCGCTGATCTACCACGAAGGGCAGCGCTACCAGGTCAACGAGGTCCAGCTCCCGCCCGGTGAGCACGCCGGCGGGCTCGACACGGCGGCGGCCCGTCGGTGCGGGGCGTGCGGCTACCTCCACGACGACCATCCTGACCTGTGCGAGAACTGCGGTGCCAAGCTCGGTCAGGGAATGCACCGGCTGCTCCGGCTGCAGACGATGAAGGCGGCCCGCCGCGACCGGATCTCCTCCGACGAGGAGGAACGCCGCCGCTCGGGGTTCGAGCTGGCCACCTCCTACCGCTTCCACGACCACGGCAGCCGGCCCGGCCGATCTCGACGCCGTCGCCTCGGCGGACGCCCCGCTGCTGAACCTGCGCTACGGCGACACCGCGACCGTCCGCGTGACCAACCTCGGCTACCGCCGCCGCAAGCACGGTGCGAACAGCGACGGCTACTGGATCGACGTCCGCACCGGCCGCTGGCTCAGCGAGCCGAAAGCCGAACGAGGTCGGGCCCGATCCGGACGACCTGGACGATGCGAGCACGGCCTCGGCCCGCCAGCGGGTGGTGCCCTATGTGGAGGACCGTCGCAACGTGCTGGTCACCCGGCTGGTCGGCGGTGCCGTCGACCCCGGGACGGCGATCAGCCTCACCTACGCGCTCGAACGTGGCATCGAGGCGGAGTTCCAGTTGGAGGACAGCGAACTCGCCGCCGAACTGCTGCCCGACGACGACGGCCGCGCACGGGCGCTTTCATCGAGAGCGCCGAGGGAGGCGCGGGGGTGCTCCGGCGCCTCGTCGACGAGCCGGACGCGCTGGCCCGGGTGGCCAGCCGGGCGCTGCGCATCTGCCACTTCGACCCCGTGACCGGCCAGGACGAGCACGCGGCGGAGTCCGCTCCGGAGGAACGCTGCGCGCACGCCTGCTACGACTGCCTGCTCTCCTACGGCAACCAGGGCAACCATCTGCTCGTCGACCGGCACTCCACCCGCGACCTGCTGCTGGCACTGGCCCGCTCCACCGTGCGGCGGACGGACGCGCGGCCGACCGACCCCTGGCCGGCGCTCACCGGGGCCGCGACCGGCCGGACGGCAGACTTCCTCGCCTGGCTGCGCGAGGGCCGGTACCGCTGCCCCGACGAACTCGCCGCGACCGTCCACCATGCCGTCCACGGGGCCCGGCCTGATCTGGTCTACCGGCTCACGACCGGCCCGGTCGCCGTGTTCGTCGACGGCGGCAAGGACCACGCCGACGGCGGCAAGGACTCTGCCGGCGACGGCACGGCCGATGACGCCGAGGACGACACCGACGACGAACTGCGCGATCTCGGGTGGACTGTCGTCCGGGTCGGCGACTATGCCGACCACGGTCGGTCGCTACCCGAGCGTGTTCGGCGTACCGGAGAGCAGGGGCGGTCGGTGACTGAGTTCCAGGTGGGCTCGCTGGTGAAGGCCAGGGGCCGCGACTGGGTGGTGCTTCCTGGAGTCGGACCCGGAGCTGCTCCTGGTCCGTCCGCTCGGCGGGGCTGTCGCCGAGACCGCCGGCATTCTCACCGCCGTCGAGGACGTCACCCAGGCAACCTTCCCGCCTCCGACGCCGGCCGACGCCGGCAACGCGACCCGCGCGGGGCTGCTGCGGACGGCGTTGCGGGTGGGGTTCCGCGTCCACGGCCGGCCCGTTCCGCTCGCTCGCCGGCCTCGCGGTCGAACCTCGCCCCTACCAGCTTGTGCCGCTGCTCATGGCGCTGCGCCAGGACACCGTCCGGCTGCTCGATCGCCGACGACGTGGGCATCGGCAAGACGGTGGAGGCCGGCCTGATCGCCGCCGAACTGCTCGCCCAGGGCACGCGCGCGCGGCCTGGCCGTGCTCTGCGCACCGGCGCTGGCCGAGCAGTGGCAGGCCGAGCTGGCCGACGAAGTTCGGCATCGACGCGGAGCTGGTGCTGCTCGAGCACGGTGCAGCGGCTCGAACGGGGCCTGTTCGACGACGAGTCGATCTTCGACCGCTACCCCTGCACCGTGGTCTCCACCGACTTCATCAAGTCGCCGAAGCACCGCGACGACTTCGTCCGGGCCTGCCCCGACCTGGTGATCGTCGACGAGGCCCACACCTGCGTGGCCGACGGGTCGGGCACCGCCGGCGGCGCGCACGCTGCGCTACGAGCTGCTGCGCAAGCTGGCCGCCGACCCGCAGCGCCACCTCGTGCTGGTGACGGCCACGCCGCACAGCGGCAAGGACGACGGCTTCCGCAATCTCGTCGGCCTGCTCGACCCGGCCCTGGCCACGGTGGACCTCACCACGGTGGCCGGCCGCGACCAGCTTGCCCGGCACCTCGTGCAGCGCCGCCGCGGCGACATCCGGCACTTCCTGGACGAGGACACGCCGTTCCCGTCCGACCGGCGCACCAAGGAGGAGCCGTACCACCTCAGCGACGACTACCGCGCGCTGTTCAGCGCCGTGCTCGCCTACGCCCGGGAGACCGTGCGCGAGCGCGACGGCACCCTGGTGCGGCAGCGGGTGCGCTACTGGTCGGCGCTGGCGCTGCTGCGGGCGCTCGCGTCCTCGCCCCGGGCGGCCGCCGCGACGCTGCGCACCCGGGCCAGGACGGTCGACGCCGCCACCGCCGAAGAGGCCGACGACATCGGGCGGGCGACGGTGCTCGACCTTGCCGAGGACGAGGCCGCCGAATCGGTGGACGTGCTGCCCGGCGCCGACGACCTGCCCGACGGCGCCGCGACGGCGGAGCGGCGCCGGCTGCTCGACTTCGCCCGGCGCGCCGACAACCTCGCCGGCGCCGGCGGACGCCAAACTCGCCACCGCCGACCGCGGCAGTGCTCCAGGTCTGCTCGCCGACGGCTACGACCCGGTGGTCTTCTGCCGCTTCATCGACACCGCCGAATACGTCGCGCGACCACCTGCGCGACGGCGCTGGCCAAAGTGGCCACTGTGGACTGCGTGACCGGGACGCTGCAGCCGGCCGACCGGGAAGCCCGCATCGCCGAACTGCACCGGCCAACCAGGCCGGCACGTGCTGGTGGCCACCGACTGCCTGTCCGAAGGCGTCAACCTCCAGGAGCACTTCCAGGCCGTCGTGCACTACGACCTGGCGTGGAACCCGACCCGCCACGAGCAGCGGGAGGGCCGGGTCGACCGGTTCGGGCAGGCCAAGGACGAGGTCCGCGCGGTGACGATCCTCGGTGCCGACAACGCAGATCGACGAGATCGTCATGCGGGTCCTGCTGCGCAAGCACTGAGAGATCCGCAAGCAGCTCGGGGTGAGCGTGCCGGTGCCCGACGCCGCGAACCAGGTCGTCGAGGCGGTGATGGAGGAGCTGCTGGTCAGCGCGCCGGCCGCGGTGCAGGACAAGCTGACCGGCTTCGACGACCTGATGACCTCCCGCCGGGCCGATCTGCACACCGAATGGGACAGCGCGGCCGCCAGGGAGAAGGAGTCGCGCACCAAGTTCGCCCAGGCCGGCATCAGGCCGGCCGAGGTGGCGCACGAGTTGGCCGAGGTACGCGCCAGCCTCGGCTCGGTCGGCGAGGTCGAGTCGTTCGCCCGCGAGGCGCTGGAGGCCCTCGGCGCGCCGACCGTGACCACCGCCGGCGGTTTCACCGCACAGACCGTGGCGTTGCCGCAGGGCCTGCGGGATGCGCTGCCGCCAGGCCACCCGCAACCGCTGCCGTTCCACCGCGACGCTGCCGGTTCCCCGCCGTCACGCACACCTCGACCGCACCGACCCGCACGTCGCGGCAGTCGCGCGGTACCTGCTCGACGCCGCGCTCGACCCGGAGGTCGGCGGACCCCGGCCGGCCCGCCGCTGCGGCGTGATGCGCACCAGCGCGGTACCGCGCCGCACCACGCTGCTGCTGGCGCGCTTCCGGTTTCAGCTCGCGCTCAGCGGCCGGGACGGCCGCCGTTCGCAGGTCGCCGAGGACGCCCAGGCGCTGGCCTACCGGGGGAAGCCCGACGCGCCCGACTGGCTGCCGCCCGAGGAGGTCGCGGCGCTGCTCGCGGCCGAACCGTCCGGCAACGTGCCCGCCGACCTGGCCCGCGACGACCTCGAACGGGCCGTGGCCGCCCTGGACGCCCTGCAACCCCACCTGGCCATCGAAGCCGACGCCCTCGCCGAGCGGCTGGCCACGGCACATACCCGGGTGCGCGCCGCCGCCCGGATGCGGGGCATCACCGTGACCGCGCACACGCCGGTGGACGTCCTCGGCGTGTACCTCTACCTCCCGACGGTGGCGTCGTGAGCCGTGCGGTGTTCCCGTCGCTGCGGGTGGCCGGGGGTCTGCTCGCCTCCGACCTGTTCTCCCGCGTCCTCGACGACGCGTCCCTGCCCGGCCGCGACACCGCCGAGTACAACCTGGCGCCGCACGAGAGCGTCCGCGAGGCCGCGTCACGGCAGTTCGACTACCTCGGCAGCGCCTGGGCGGCCTTCACCCGCGAACGCGACAAGGCGCTGGCCGAGGGACGCCCGCTCACCGGCCTCACGCTGAACCGCTGGGTGCTCACCGTGTTCCGGGCGCTCGACTACGGCCTCCTGCCCGCGACGCCTGGCGGCGGACTGGTCGCCGACGACCGGGCGTTCCCGGTCAGCCACTGCTGGGAGCGGGTGCCGATCCACCTGCTCGGCTGGGGCGTCGACCTCGACCACCGCACCAAAGGCGTGTCCGGTGCCGCCCACCAGGCCCCGCAGTCGATGCTGCAGGAGCTGCTCAACCGCAGTGAGGCGCACCTGTGGGCGATCGTCTCCAACGGGGCGAAGCTGCGGCTGCTGCGCGACTCCCGCTCGCTCGCCGGCTCGGCGTACGTCGAGTTCGACCTGGAACTGATCTTCGACGAGGAGCTGTTCAGCGACTTCGTCCTGCTGTTCCGCCTGCTGCACGCCTCCCGCCTGCGGGTGCCGCCGGGTGAGACCCCGTCGGCGTGCTGGCTGGAACGGTGGCGCGGCACCGGCATCGAACAGGGCGAACGGGCCCTCGGCGACCTCCGCCGCGGGGTCACCGAGGCGATCAACACGCTCGGCACCGGATTCCTGCGGCACCCGGCCAACGCCGACCTGCGCGACCGGCTGGCCGCCGGCACGCTCAGCAAGGACGACTACAAGCGGGCGGTCCTGCGGCTGATGTACCGGCTGCTGTTCTGGTTCGTCGCCGAAGACCGGGAGGTGCTGCTCGATCCGGCCGCGCCGCCGGCGGCGAAGGAGCGCTACTTTGGGCACTTCTCGGCGGCCCGGCTGCGCGCGCGGGCCCGCCGCGGCGGCGTCGACCCGCACGACGACGTGTGGGAAGCCGTCCGGCTGGTGTTCACCGCGCTCGGTGCGGAGGCGGGGCAGCCGGCGCTCGCCCTGCCTGGCATCGGCGGGCTGTACGAACGGCTCACCCCCGACGCCGACGGCACGCCGCCGGCCGAGTCACCGCTGGCCGAGTCACCGCCGGCTGAGTCACCGCCGGCCGAGTCGCTGCCGGACGAGCTGGACGAGCCCCTCGACCGCCTCCGGCTGCGCAACGACACGCTGCTCGCGACCGTCCGGCACCTGGCCTTTCTCGACGCCGGCGGGCACCGCCGCGGGGTGAACTTCCGCAACCTCGGCGCGGAGGAGCTGGGCAGCGTCTACGAGTCGCTGCTCGAACTGCATCCGAGGTTCGACCCCGCCGAGCAGTCGTTCGCGCTGGTCGCGGCGGCCGGCAACGAACGCAAGACGACCGGCTCGTACTACACGCCGGGTTCGCTCACCGAGATCCTGCTGGCCACCGCCCTGGACCCCGTGCTCGACGCCGCCGCCCGGTCGGCGGCCGATCCGGAGGCGGCGGTGGCGGCGCTGCTGGAGGTGACGGTGTGCGACCCGGCGTGCGGGTCTGGCCACTTCCTGGTGGGGGCGGCGCGGCGGATCGCCCGCCGGGTCGCGCAGGTGCGCAGCGGTGAGGACGAGCCGTCTCCCGATCTGGTGCGGGCCGCGATGCGCGAGGTCGTGTCGCGTTGCGTCTACGGCGTCGACCTCAACGAGATGGCCGCCGAGCTGGCGAAGGTGTCGCTGTGGCTGGAGTCGGTGGAGCTCGGCAAGCCGCTGGCGTTCCTGGACGCGAACATCCGGGTGGGGAACTCGCTGCTCGGCACCACGCCGGCGCTGATCGAAGCGGGCATCCCGAAGGAGGCGTTCACGGCCCTCGAAGGCGACGACAAGGCGGCGGCGAAGGAGATCCGGAAGCGCAACACCGCCGAAGGCTCGCACGGCCAGGTCGACCTGTTCACCGGCGCCGGGGTGGACGTCGGCAACACGGCGATCGCCGCCCAGACCCGAGCGCTCACGGCGACGCTGCCGGCGAAGCTGACCGACGTGGCGGTGCGCCGCCGCCGGCTCCGGGGGATCGACGCGGCGCGCGCCGGGGCGAAGCGGATCGCGGACGCGTGGTGCGCGGCGTTCGTGCAGCCGCTGCTGCCTGAGCACATGCCGACGGCGAGCGGCGCGGGCACGGCGATTCGCCGGCCGGTTCCACAGTTCGTCCGACGTGGACTGGGCCCGTTACAAGGTCACCCTGGACAACTCAACGGGGACGCCGCCGTTCCACACCAGTCAGATCGCCCTGGACGCGAACGGCACGTTCGTCGCGGAGGTGCTGTTGAACAAACTGACCACCTCCACGTTCGCGGTGGTGCTGGTGAGCGGGAATGGCGCCAGGGAGAAGGTGGTGCCGGAGACCATCGCGATCAGGCACTGGCTCAACGAGCCAGGGGGGCCCGTGCTGACCAACTCGCTGGGGCTGGCCCAGGCCGACCGCACCTTCGCGCCGATGATCGCCAAGGGTGCCCGGCTGCCTGCGACGGCCAGCGAGACGTTCCAGACCACCGTGGCACTCCGCCGGACCGACGCCGACGCCGTCATCCGCATCCCGATCGTGGAGGGGGAGCGCGACCGAGCCGACCGGAACCTGCGGGTTGCCCTGATCGAGATCCGCCCCAAGGACGTGCGCCTCGACCTGCCCAAGGGCAGCGACGTGGAGATCACCTTCGAGGTCGACGAGTCGCGCAGGGTCACCGTGGTGGCCGACGTGCAGTTGGTCGACTCGCAGTTCGACGCGGTGATCGATCTGTCCAATGTGGCCCCACCTGACCCGGACGAGCTGCAGCGCGCACTGGCCGACGTGCGGCAGCGGATGGAGCGGCTGCGGGAGTCGGCGGAGCGTTCCGGCTCGCAGCGCGCGCACGATCGACTGGCGCAGCTCGACGACGAGCAGATGCTGAGCCGCGCCCACGACGAGGTGCGCGCCGCCCGCACCGATGAGGGCGCCGCCGCGGCCGCGGACGAGCATCTGCGGAACATCCAGTCGGAACTGGACGAGGTGCAGAGCGACGTCCGGCTGCCCGCGCTGCTGGCCGAACTGACCAGCCTGCTCGACGCATGCCGCGAGATGGTGGGCCGGCTCGGGGACTCCGACGACCGGGCCGAACTCACCGATCTGGAACGCCGCACCGAGCAGGCCCGGCGGGACGACGATGCGGCGGCGGTGGAGGCACTGACCGAGCGCGCCGCCGCGCTGCAGGTGCTGCTGCTCAAGCGGGACGGCTCGTTCGACGTCAGCGTCTTCTACTACTTCCGCGAGAATCAGAACCAGCTGGTGCCGCCGGGCAAGGCGCAGGCGCTGATCCGCGAAGGCGAGCGGGCGATCGCCGACCAGGACTGGGCCGCGCTGCCGGGGGTGAACCAGCGGCTCCGGATGCTGCTTCCGGCCGACCTGCCGGATCCGGCGGACGGCGGCGTCCAACGGCAGCCCGGACTGGGACGACGAGCATGACCGCACCCACCGAGGCGCTCGCGGCGGAACTCGCACTGTCCGAGGCGGCGGAGTATGCGCGGAACGGCGACTACGATGCGGCGCTGCGGGTGGTCGCTCCGCTGGACGGGGACAGTCCGCCGACGCTGGACCTGCTCGCCCGGGTGTACGCCCAGCGAGGCGATCTCGACGCCGCCGACGCCGCCTGGCGTCGCCTGTTGGCCATCCGGCCAGATGATCCCGATGCGTTGGCGGGCCGACGGCTGATAGCCGAGATCTCCGCGCACCGACGCCGTCGACGGCCGGTGCCCGTCCTCGCGTTGGCCGGCGCCGCGGTCGTCGCGCTGCTGGTGGCCGGTCTGGTGCTCGTGTTGCCCGTCCGCGTCGACGAGCCGGGGGTGGCGGTCCGATCCACCCGTCAGGTCCAGACCCCCGAACCCGAGGGCGCACAGCGCGAGCGGGCCCGGCGGTTGGCGGCGGAGGAGGCGATGCGGCTGGACGAAGCGGCCAGCCTGCGTCGGCAGCTGGCGACGCTCGCGGCGTCCTTGGCCGGTCCGGGGGTCGGCGTGGAGCGGCGGAAGCGGGACGTCCGCGTCGTCTTCCACAACGGCCTGTTCCGGCCGGACGGCAACGAGTTCACCAGAACTGGCCGACGTGACCTGGAACGGTGGGCGCGACGGCTGACCGGCAAGGCCGTCGCGATCACGGTGGTCGGGCATGGGGTGCTCGTTCCCGGAGGACCCTCGAAGGGCGGCTCCACGGTGGCGATGTCCCGCGGGCTCGCCGCCGCCGACGTGATCTCGGACATCAGTGGGCTGCCGCTGACGGCCTTCGTCGCGACGAGCGCGGAGCAGTCGGCATCACCGCACACACAACCCGGCCCCCTCGGTCAGGTCCGCAACCGGACGGTCAGCCTGCTGGTCGCACCGGTCTGATCGAGCGTCGCGCGGCTGCAAGAACCGCCGACCCGTGAGCGCTACCAGTCGGCAACCTCGACCCGGCAGGTCACCGCGACCGGGATGCGGTCGGCGGCCAGGTCGAGGACCATCGGGTATCTCGTTTCGGGGCGATCTCCTTGGCGAAGAAGGCCGCGGCCCTGGCCCCTGCGGGCCACCGCAACCACGTCACGACGGAACTCGATGGGGAACGCTTTCGGGCAGCGACGGGTGTGGGGGAGTCTTGCTGTCGTTCGGCAGGAGTTGGCCGATTCGGCGACCGAGGAACCGCGGCGTCACGCCGTTTCAGGATCGAGTAATCTGCCTCGCGTGACGGCTGGACTCGCCGCGGCGTTGGAGTCGGACGCGCGCCGGTACCCGGAGGAACGCGGCGAGATCCTGTTGGAGGCCGCCCACCAGTGGAAGCTCGAGGGCGACTCCGGGCGGGCCGCGGAGCTGCTGGCCGAGGTGATCGCGCTCGGTGGCGAAGACGGCTGCTACGGCCGGAGCGAACGCGCGGCCCTTCGCTTCGAACAGGGTTCGGCAGCGGCCGGCTACGCCGAACTCGATCTGTTGGCGCGGGATCCGGCGCTGCGTGACGGGCCCTGTCAGTTGGTCGCCGAGATGCTGGCCGCACACGACGATCTGGAAGGCGCACTGGCGTGGTACGACCGGGCGGTCGCCCGGATGGACGAAGACGCGCTTGGTCAGCGACGCGACGCACGCCACCTGTCGTTGGCAGGGACGCTGGTGCTGCGGGGGCGGCGCGAGGTGCGCAGGCAGCTCGGGCTGCCGGTCGACGCGACGGACGAGCTGGCGTCGCGTCCGCCGGTTCTGGCCCCGCCGCCGTTGACGGTGGACGACCTGCTCGAAGGTGGGCACCGTGGCGTCCCGCGGGAAGTGCGGCTGCTGGTCTTCCAGCGCGACCAGCGCGCGTTGGCCCGCGAACGGTGGCCGGACGACTACGCCGACCAGCCCGGGGACGAGGAGTACTACCCGACAACCGAACGGCGTTGGCGTGACCTGGCGGCCACCGGAGTTCCCGCCATCACGGTGGTGCGGGGCACGGTGGACGGCCTGGTCGAGTTCGCCAAGCGCACCGGTGGCTCGCCGGCTGATCCGCAGACCCGTGCCGCCTACGTCGACGCGGCCCATGCCGCCGTCCTGACCATCGCCTGGCCGCCCGGCCGCAACGCCGCATGCTGGTGCGGCTCCGGCCGCAAGTACAAGAAGTGCTGCGGCAAGCCGGGGTAGCTCGCTGGCCCGCTTCCCTCGAACGTCGTACCGCGGCTCTAGCATGGCCGGCGGCGGGCGTGCCAGGAGTCGGGAAGGTGCCGTGGACCACGACGAGATCGAGTCGCTGCGCAAGCACAGCCCTGCCTGGCGGCTGTTGCGCGCCGACAGCGCACCCCTCGTGCTCGGCTTCCTGGGCCGGGTGTTCGTGGGGGAGAACGTGCGCTCCATCCCGGCCACCGAGCTGGCTTCCCGGCTCGACGACGAGCTGTTCGCCCTGGCCGAACGGCACGGCCCCGACGCCTACCCCAGGCCGGCCAAGGCATACCTGGACGACTGGGCGTCCGCCGACGTGGGCTGGCTGCGCAAGTTCTACCCCCCGGGCTCCGACGAGCCGCACTTCGACGCGACCTCGGCGGTGGAGAAGGCGTGCAGCTGGGCCGCGTCGCTGCGGACGCGCCCGTTCGTCGGCACCGAGTCGCGGCTCAACACCGTCTTCGAACTGCTGCGGCAGATGGCTTTCGGCGCCGAGGCCGACCCGGACGTCCGGCTCGTCGAGCTGCACCGCCGCCGCACCGCCCTCGACGCCGAGATCGAGCAGGTCTCGGCCGGCCAGGTCACCGTGATGGACACCTCTGCCCAGCGCGACCGCTACCAGCAGTTCGCGGCGACCGCCCGCGAGCTGCTGGCCGACTTCCGCGAGGTGGAGAACAACTTCCGCCGGCTCGACCGGGAGCTCCGGGAGCGGATCGCCGCCTGGACCGGTTCGAAGGGCGAACTGCTCGACGACGTCCTCGGCAGCCGCACGACGATCGCCGACTCCGACCAGGGCCGGAGCTTCCACGCGTTCTACGACTTCCTGCTCTCGCCCGAACGGCAGGCCGAGTTCGCCGAGCTGCTCGGGCGGGTGCAGTCGCTGGAGGGCATCGACGAGCTCGATCCGCGGATGCGTCACATCCACCACGAATGGCTGGATGCCGGGGAGCGGACCCAGGCCACCGTCCGGGTGCTCTCCGAGCAGCTCCGCCGGTTCCTCGACGACCAGGTGTGGCTGGAGAACCGTCGGGTGATGGAGATCCTGCGCGGCATCGAGTCCGCGGCCCTGGCGCTGCGCGGCCACCGCGCGGTGCCGGTGGCCGCCGAGATCGACGACACCGCGCCCACCGTGACGCTGCCGATGGAGCGCCCGCTGTACACGCCGCGGGCGAAGCTCGCGCTCGACAGCGCCGCCGTGCAGATCGGCCGCGACGGCCTGGACACGTCGGTGCTCTTCGAGCAGATCCACGTCGACCCGACCCGGCTGTCCCGCGGCGTGCGGCGGGCGTTGCGGCGCCGGCCGCAGGTCGGGCTCGGGGAGCTGATCGAGGAGCGGCCCCTCGAACAGGGGCTGGCCGAGCTGGTGACCTACCTCTCGCTCACCGATCCGGGCTTCACCGCGCTGTTCGACGAGCGCGAGACCGAACGGCTGGCGTGGGCCGACCCGGACGGGCGGGAGCGCGTCGCCACCCTTCCGCGGGTCACGTTCGTCCGGGCCGCCGACCCGGCCAACCGGCTGGAGGAATCGTGACGACGCCGAGCCGGCAGCGCACGGAACCGGATCTGTCGCTGGCCGTCACCCACCTGATGAAGGGGGTGGTCTACCGCGACACGCACGCTGTGGCCTGGCGCCATCTGCTCCAGCTGCAGCCGCAGGTCCGCGACCACGTCGGTGTGATGGGGCTGACGGTCGTCGTCGACGAAGCGGAGGGCTACGCGTACCTGCGCTCCCGGCCGGACGGCGGCGAAGACGATCCCCCCGTTCCCCGGCTCGTCGCGCGCCGTTCGTTGTCCTTCCACGTCAGCCTGCTGCTGGCGCTGTTGCGCAAGAAGCTGGCCGAGTTCGACGCCGCCAACAGCGAGACCCGGCTGATCGTGTCCCGCGAGCAGATCGTCGACATGGTGCGGGTGTTCCTGCCGGCCACCACCAACGACGCGCGGCTGGTCGACCAGATCGACGCGCACCTCGGCAAGATCGTCGAGCTGGGCTTCCTCCGCCGGGTCACCGGGCAGGACGCGACCTACGAGGTGCGGCGGATTCTCAAGGCGTTCGTCGACGCGCAGTGGCTGGCCGAGTTCGACGAGCGCCTGTCCGCCTACGCGGCCGAGGTGCTCGGCCCCGGATCCGAGGAGGGCTGATGCGGGAAGGATCCAGCGCCGTCGCGCTGGCCGGGGCCGACGCGGACGCCGAGACCCGGGCCGGATTCCGGCTCGACCGGCTGGAGCTGTTCAACTGGGGCACGTTCGACAAGCGGGTGTGGAGCTTGGAGCTCGGCGGCGCCAACGGCCTGCTGACCGGCGACATCGGGTCGGGCAAGTCGACGATCGTCGACGCGGTGACGACGCTTCTCCTGCCGGCGAGCCGGATCTCGTACAACAAGGCCGCGGGCGCCGAGACCCGCGAGCGCAGCCTGCGCTCCTACGTGCTCGGCCACCACAAATCCGAACGCAGCGAGGTGACCGGCGCGTCGCGGCCGGTCGGGCTGCGCCGGTCGGATTCGTATTCGGTGATCCTGGGTGTGTTCGGCAACGCGGGCTACGACGCGACGGTGACGCTCGCGCAGGTCTTCTGGACCCGCGACGACGACCCGGGCCCACCGAACCGGTTCTACGTCACCGCCGACCGGGCGCTCACCGTCGCGGCCGACTTCGCCGACTTCGGCACCGAGATCGCCGCGTTGAAGAAGCGGCTGCGCGGCCAGGGCTGCCGCGTCCACGACCACTTCCCCGAATACGGGAAGGACTTCCGCCGGCGGGTCGGCATCGAGTCCGAGCAGGCCATGCAGCTGTTCCACCAGACGGTGTCGATGAAGTCGGTGGGCGACCTCAACGACTTCGTCCGCAGCCACATGCTCGAACCGTTCGACGCCTCCGGGTGGACCACCCGGCTGGTGGCGCACTTCGACGACCTCACCAAGGCCCACGAGGCGGTGCTCGAGGCGCAGGCGCAGCTCGCCCTGCTCACACCGCTGGTCGTCGACTTCGACGCCTACGACGGGCACGGCGCGGCCCTCGCGTCGCTCGGCGGCCAGATCGCGGCGCTGCGGTACTACTGCGCCGACCGGGCGGGCGCGCTCCACCGGGCGCAGGCGCGAGGAACTGCGCACGGCCCTCGCCGACGTCGCCGCCGGAGCCGACGCGGTGGACGCCCGGCTGCGCGAGCTGCGCGAGGAGCAGCGCCGGCTCGACCTGGAGCGGGCCGGTCACGGCGGTGACCGGCTCGGTGAGCTCGAACGGTCGATCGACGCCGACGAGCGTGCGCTGCTGCGGCATCGGGAGCGCGCGCGCCGCTACAACGAGCTGCTCGCCGAGGCGGAGCTGGCTCCGGTGGAGGCGGTCGAACAGTTCCCCGAGCGCCGCCGCGAGGTCGCCGCGGCGGTGGACGGCGCGCGCCAGTCCGCCGCCGATGTGCAGAACGCGCTCACCGACGTCGGCGTGGAGCTGGCCGCCGTCGACACCGAGCTGCGCGATCTGAACGCGGAGCTGCTCAGCCTGCGCTCGCGGGCGAGCAATATCCCCAGGCGCAGCCTCGACCTGCGCGACCGGCTGTGCGGCGAGTTGAAGCTGGACGCCTCGGGCCTGCCGTTCGCCGGTGAGCTGATCCAGGTGCGGCCGGAGGCGGTCGAATGGGAGGCGGCCGCCGAGCGGCTGCTCCGCGGCTTCGGCCTGTCGATCCTGGTGTCCGACGCGCACTACCGGCATGTCGCGGACTGGATCAACGAGCACCACCTGGGCACCAAGGTCGTCTACTACCGGGTGCCGGCCACGCTGAGCGTCGCCCCGCACGGCGACGACCCCCGGCAGCTGTTCGCCCGGCTCGACATCAAGGAGACGCCGTTCTCGGCCTGGCTGGAGAAGGAACTCCGCCACCGGGCGGGGTACGACTGCGCCGAGACGATGGAGGAGTTCCGGCGTTCCCGGCACGCCGTCACCAGGACGGGCCAGATCAAGGGCCCGGGCGGTCGCCACGAGAAGAACGACTCCACCCGGATCGGCGACCGCGGCACCTACGTGCTGGGCTGGAGCAACCAGCAGAAGGTCGAGGCACTGCTGACGACCGCGCGGGAGGCGACCACCCGCCGGCAGCGGCTGGCCGACCAGCGCCGCACGCTGCAACAGAAACTGACCGGCGCCAACGGGCGCCTGGAGCGGCTGGCCAAGCTGGAGGAGTTCACCGACTTCGCCGACCTCGACTGGCAGACCGTCGCCGCCCGGATCGCCGCCCAGCGCGAGGAGAAGAAACGGATCGAGGGAGCGTCCGCCGAGCTGGTGAAGATCGCCACCAGGCTGGACGAGGTCGCCTCCGACATCGACAAGGCGGAGGCCCGCGGGAAGGAGCTGGCCGGGGCAGTCGGCCGCACCACCGAGCAGCTCCGAGCAGCCGAGCAGGGGCTCGCCGACACGACGCGGGTGCTCGCCGAACCGCAGTGCGCCGCGGCGCGGGAGCAGTTCGCCCCGCTCGACGCGTTCGTGCCCGAACCGCCGCCGACGACTCCGACGGGTTACGGCGAGCTCGAAGCCGCGATCCGGGGCACGCTCACCGGCAGGAAGGACGAGGTTGGCGAACGGCAGCGCAGGCTCGGCAACAGGATCGTGGCGCAGATGGGCGAGTTCCGGCAGCGGTACCCGCTGCAGACCGCCGAGATGGACAACTCCGTGCAGGCCATGGCGGAGTACCGGGCACTGCGCGACCGACTGGCCGACGACGACCTGCCGCGGTTCGAGGTCGAGTTCAAGGACTACCTCAACACCAACACCATCCGCGACATCGCCGGCTTCCAGTCAGAGCTGAACAAGCAGGGCGAGCTGATCAAGGAGCGCATCGCGACGATCAACGCCTCGCTCGCCAGCATCGACTACAACCCCGGCCGGTTCATCCGGCTGGAGACCCAACGCACCCCCAATGTGGAGGTCCGCGACTTCATCTCCGAGCTGCGCTCCTGCACCGACAGCTCGCTGTCCGGCGGCGACTCCGACCAGTATTCCGAGCGGAAGTTCCTCCAGGTCAAGGCCATCGTCGAACGGTTCAAGGGCCGCGAGGGCCACACCGACGCCGACAGGGCGTGGAGCAGGCGGGTGACCGACGTCCGCAACTGGTCCGTCTTCTCCGCGTCCGAGCGGTGGCGCGAGGACGACACCGAACACGAGAACTACACCGATTCGGGGGGCAAGTCCGGCGGCCAGAAGGAGAAGCTCGCCTACACCATCCTGGCGGCGTCGCTGGCGTACCAGTTCAAGCTGGAGTGGGGGGCCAGCCGGTCGAGAACCTTCCGGTTCGTCGTCATCGACGAGGCCTTCGGACGCGGGTCCGACGAGTCGACCCGGTTCGCCCTGGATCTGTTCGGGCGGCTCGGCCTCCAACTGCTGATCGTGACGCCGCTGCAGAAGATCCATGTCATCGAGCCGTTCGTGTCCGCGGTCGGGTTCGTCGACAATCCGCACGGCAACTACTCCCGGCTGCAGAGCCTGACCATCGAGGAGTACCGCGAGCAGCAGTCGGCGCACGCGGCGCGCATGACCGGGAGCGACGAACGCGCCGTCCAGCGGACGGGTGCCTGAGCGTGGCCCCGGCACCCGCCGGATGGACCACCTGGCCCGACGTCCTCGGCGGCCTGCGCCGGCGTTGGGAGAAGGGAGAGTTCCTGACCCGGCTCGCAGCGGGGACCGAGGGGCCGCCGCTGTCGTTCCCGCTGAAGGGCCCCACCGCCCGTGAGGTCGCCGGCGACTTCGCCGCCGCCCGGGAATGGGTGCGCGGCTGGCAGGGCCGCGCCGGCGTGCGGTTGGAGTACGCCGGCATCGGCGGCCGCATCCTCGGCGAGAACCTGGTGCCCCGCCGGGTCTGGGTGGACAGCGACCGGCAACTCTGGACGCTGCTCGGCGTCACCGGCGACGTGCGGCGGTTCACCGACCTGCTCTTGGCGGCGCGAAACGAAACGCCACGCCTCGTGCCGTGGATGACCGCACATCCGATGCGGGTGCTCGCGCTGCACCGCGAGTGGCCAGCGGTCAGCCACACCGCGACGTGGATCGACGCGCACTGGCAACCAGGCATGTACCTGCGGCAGGTCGACCTTCCCGGCGTCGACACCAAGTTCATCGAACGCCACCGCGGCGTGTTGGCCGACCTCCTCGACTGCCAGCTCGACGGCGAACGGATCGACACCACCAGGCCGCGTTCTGACTTCGTCGGCAGGTACCGCTTCCGCGACAAGCCGCGCTACGTCAGGTTCCGCACGCTCGACCCGGCGCTGCGGCCCTGCGGTGCCTTCTCCGAGTGCACGGTGCGCACCGACGAACTCGAAGGTCTCACCGCCTGCGGCCTCGACTGTCTACGTCGTGGAGAACGAGATCACCTACCTGGCGTTTCCGCCGGTCCCGAACGCGGTGGTGATGTTCGGCGGCGGGTACGCCCTGTCGAGGCTCACCTCGCTGACCTGGCTCGACGACCGGGCACTGGTCTACTGGGGCGACATCGACACGCACGGCTTCGCGATCCTGCACCAGTTCCGTGCCCGGTTCCCGCATGTCCGGTCGATGCTCATGGACCGGGCGACCCTGCTCGCCCACCAGGCGCAGTGGGTGGTCGAGGCGGGTCCGGTCAACGCGCACCTCGACCGGCTCACCGCCGACGAGGCCGACCTCTACCGCGAGCTGGTGGAGGGTGCCCTCGGACCTTCGCTGCGCCTGGAGCAGGAACGCGTGCGGTTCTCCGCGATCCTGTCCGCGATCACGACGCCGCGCTGACACGGCACACACCAGCAACGTCCATCGACTGAGTCATCCGGGTTTGGTGGCGGCGGGCCCGAGCGCGGCGACACCGGCGGCGACGAGCCGGCGGCCGCGGTGTTCGCGGCGGGCACCGGTCGAGGTCAGGCAGCGCGTTCCGTGGGGTCGGCTGGTCAGCGGTTCAGGCATTGGATCGGCGATCTCGACCGACTGTCAGCGGGCAGATCGGTCGGGCCGTTGTCGTCGTGGCTGCTCCTCGCGTGCTCAGAGGTAGGTCAGGGCTTCGCGGACGGTGAGGCGGAAGGCGCGTGTTGCCGCTGCTTCGGTGGCGAGCACGGCGCCGAGGACGACGAGCGCGGTCCAGATGCCGGCGGCGGGCAGGGAGATCCGGTAGGGCAGCGGCGCGGAGAAGAACAGGTTGCCCAGCCCGGCGCCCAGGACAGCGGTGAGGGCGAGTGTCGGGATGATCGCGAGCAGGCAGCTGGCCAGGGCCAGCAGGACGCCTTCGGCCACGACGATGCGGCGCACCACTTTCGGGACTGCCCCGATGGCGTGCATGACACCGAACTCCCGGGTCCGGTCGAGGATGTTGGTGCTCATGGTCGAGGCCAGGCCGATCACGCCGACCACGCCCAGCGGGAGCGCGATCCCGAGCAGGATCAGGATCACCGGACCGAGGTGGCCGGCGGAGACGGCTTCGCTCCGGCTGATCGACACCGCGGACTTCACCTCGATCCCGGCCTCGGTGAGGCGCTTGTCGACGGCGCCGATGACCAGTTGCGCGGTGTCGTCGGCGTGGATGTCGGGAACGGTGTTCTTCCGGGTCACCTGGTTGAGCACGACCGTTCCGGTTTCGCCGGGGTTCAGCCAGCGGCCTTCCAGCAGGTCCGGTGGCGCGACCAGGGTGTCCGCCGGAATCGCGGTGACCGCGATGCGGCCGTGTCCCTGGTCGGGGTAGGTGCGGGTGAGGGGTATCTGGCCCGGCCCGGCGACGCTGGCCTGCGCAACGTTCAGAGCTTCGACCCGGTTGACGCCGGGCACCCTCTTCAGCAGGGTCGTGACCTGTTCGGTCGAGGTCGGAGCGGTCAGTTGCACGTCGACGTCCCAGGTGCGTTGCGCCTTCTGCTCGTCGGCAATCGCCGCCGTGCCGGCGCTCAGCGACATCCCGGCGACGAACACCGTGCCGGCGATCGCCAGCAACCCGACGGCGAGCAGGAACCTGGCGGGACGTCGGACGGTGTTGCGCAGCGCCAGGAGCAGGCCACGGTCGAGGCGGCGGAGGCGGCTGAGCCGGGCCAGGACGCCGGTGACCGCACTCGGCCTCGCGCCCAGGCCGTGATGGTCGATCGCCGCCCGCACCGTGGTGCGGCTGGCCTTGACCAGCGGGATCAGGGCCATCGACGGCGGCAGGCCGAGGCCGGCGGCGAGGACCACCAGATAGGTCCACCAGGGCGCCGCGAGGCTGGTGGGCGCTATCCCGAGGAAACCGAGGAAGTTCCCGACCGCGAACCGGCCGAGCAGGACGGCGAGGGGCAGTGCGACCAGTGTCGCCGCGACGGCCGCCAACGAGGTCATCGCCAGGTACATGCGCCCGATCCGGCCCGAGCGGGCACCGATCGCCTTCATGATGCCGATCTGCGGGATCTGCTGGGTGAACAGGGTGTTGAGCATGGTCGCGACCAGGATCGTGCTGAGCAGCAGCGAGGCCGCCCCGCCCGCGAGCAGCGAGAGGAGCAATGCGTCGGCTTGCCACTGGTGGGGGTGCGCGTGGGGCTCGGGCACCTGGACCTCGCGGATCGCCAGCCCGTGGTCGCGCTGCAGCCAGGTCCCGACATCGCTGGCGACGGCGGTGATGGCGGCACGGTCGCGGCTCGGCACCGACTGGCCTGGGTCGGCGACCTGGATCTTCAACTGGTCCAACCCCGCTCGTCCGTCGTCGGACCGGGGTGGGTGGCTACGACGGCACGGGTTGCCCCGCCCGTGCGGCCCGCGTCCGGCGGTGCCGGCGTCGCCCGTATGGGGTCATGCCCTTCGGTTTGTAGACCGACAGCACGGTGGCCGCGAGCAGGGCCAGCACGGCCAGTGCCGCGTGGAGCAGCGGCGAGGCCCCGAGCGCGCGGAGCTGGTCGACGGACCGTGTCGGGTCGGCCGCCGCGTCGGCCAGGTAGCCGAGCGTCTGCAGGTACAGCAGCAGGACCGCCGCGGCGAACACGTTGATCAGGAGCTTGAACAGCACCCAGTAGTGCCGGAACAACCCCCACGTGCCGCCGAGCGACTGGACCAGCCCGGTGAGCAGCGACGCGAAGGCCAGCGGGACGAGGACGTACGCGCCCGCCGGTGCCATCACCAGGTACGCACCGCGCAGAGTCGCGGCGTCCTCACTGGTCAGGGCCACGCCCGCGAGCCCCGCGAACACCACCACCGCGCCCAGCCAGCCCACCGAGGACGTCACGTGGGTGAGGAGCACGAACTTCCGCAGCGGCGGCGACATGGTCACCCGTGTACCCCTGGTGGCGGCACGTGGCCGGGACGCGTGGTCGGGGAGGCGTCCAGGGCCGAACTCGCACCGTTACCCTCGCCGGACATGTGGCGGGAAGGACCGTGCTCGCCACCGCCCACGAGCAGCGCGACGACGATCAGCAGCGCCGCAACGGCCACGACGGCTCCTACCACCCACACCCAGCGCGGCGTACCGGATTCCTCGCCGGACCTGCGGTCATGGTCAGCCATCTGCCGTTTCCTCTCGGGCTTGGGTGCCTGTCGCGGCCAAACCTACGGAGACCCCGAAGCCGACGTAACGCCCTGCTGGGGGAACTTTCCCGTCCCCATTTCGTGGACGCGCGTCCCCCAGTAGGGCGACGCCGTGGACCGGCAGCGGCGGTAGCCTCGGGTCGCCATGTCCTCGACACCCCGTAGTCATCCGCTCCTCACGGCGCGATCGGGTACGCGAACGCTGCTCGCCGCCGTCGCGCTGGCCGGCACGCTGGCCCGACGGCCGCGCTCTACCTGCTCGCCGCGAGCCGCGGCCGGCCGGCGCCCTGGACCCGACGCACCACGGCGATCGTGGTGGTGCCGCTGGTGGCCTACCTGGCCGCCAGCGCGGCCGTGCAGGGCGGGTTTCCGGGAACCGAGCTCCTCCACACCGGTCTCGCCGCGGCCGCCGCCTGGTTCGCCGGGGAGCGGACCCGCCTGCGGCGCGAGCAGCTTGCCGAGTTCCGGCAACGCGCCCTGCGGGCCGAGCGGGACGCGGAGCGCGAGCGACTGCTGGCCGTCGCGGAGGAACGCGCTCGGATCGCTCGTGACCTGCACGACTCCGCGGGCAGCGCGGTCAGCGTGATCGCGGTCCGGGCGGGCGCGGCCAGGCTGCGCCACGCCCAGGACCCGGACCGTTCGCTTCCCGCACTCGCGGCGATCGAGACGCTCGCGCGGCAGACCGTCGAGGACATCGACCACATCGTCGCCACCCTGCGCGAAGGCGGCTCGACGAACGGGGCGGTCAGGGCACCGGTCGGGCTCGCCTCGCTCGACACGCTGGTCGCACACCACGCGACGACGGGACTCGCGGTGACGCTCGAGGGCACCGGCACGCCGCGGGAGCTCAGTGGCGTATCCGATCGGGCCGCGTACCGGATCCTCCAGGAGGCGCTCACCAACGCGGCCCGCCACGGCACGGGCAGCGCGACGATCGTCCTCGCGTTCGGTGCCGACGGTCTCGACCTCACCGTCACCAATCCCACGACGGCAGCCGACGCGCCCCGGCCCGGTGGTGGGCACGGAGTGATCGGCATGCGGGAACGGGCAATCCTGCTCGGCGGCAGCCTGGACGTCGAGCGTGCCGACGGCGCGTTCGCGCTGCGCGCCCGGATCCCCTACGGAGGTCACCGCACGTGACACAGGTGCTGATCGCGGACGACGACGACCTGATGCGCGCCGGCCTGGTCGAACTCCTCACCGCCGATCCGGACATCGAGATCGTCGGCGAGGCCTCGACCGGACGCGAAGCGGTCGAGCGGGCCCGCCGGCTCGTGCCCGACGTCGTGCTGATGGATGTGCGGATGCCCGACCTCGACGGTATCGCCGCCACCGCGGAACTGGCGCGGGCGGTCCCGCAGACGAAGGTGCTGATCCTGACCACGTTCGAGCAGGACGACTACATCTTCGGCGCCCTGCGCGCGGGTGCCTCCGGATTCCTCCTCAAGCGTGCCCGGCCGGAGGAGCTGCTCACCGCCGTCCACGCGATCGCCGCCGGCGACTCCCTGCTCTCCCCCTCGGTCACCCGGCGGGTGATCGACCGGATGGCCCGACAGCCGACGCCCGATCTCGCCGAGCGGCCGAAACTCGACCGGTTGACACCGCGGGAGCGCGAGGTGCTGGCACTGGTGGCGCGGGGCATGTCGAACCGGGAGATCGCCGCCGCCCTGGTCGTCGAGGAATCGACCGTCCGGACCCACACGAAGCGGATCCTGATGAAGCTCGACCTCCGGGACCGGATCCAGGCAGTGATCTTCGCCTACGAGACCGGCCTGAACGGCAGTCCCGGCACACGCGTCGGGCGGCCGACGCGGCCGTCGACTGACCTCTAGATCCCCGCACTCGAAGCACGTCGCGCCGGACGCGAAACCCGGGGGCCACTGGCCGTCGCCGAGGCGGCCGCCGCCTGCACGGCGGTCGGCTCGGTCCCGGTCGACGGGGACGGACGGTGGTTCGTCTACGCCGAGCTGACCCGCGGCACATCCGCACACGGTGGCGGCCACGTCGAGGCGTGGCTCCCGATCCTGCCCGGGCAGACCCTCACCCAGGACCGCGCCCTCTACCGCCCGGCCCGACAGGCCGGCACGCTCGCCCGCGACGCCGCCGGCACGGCCCTGCTGCTGGCCGTCGGGCTCCTCGCCGCCTCGCTGCGCGTGTCCCGACACACCGCCGCCCGAACGTCCAGGTCCGGCGGAGGAACATCGACCGGGCCGAGCAATCGAGGACAGCCTGAGATTCCGGTTTCGTCATGACTTCTGCCAATTGGGACCGGCAAAGAGGGTCTACCGGCTCAAGACTCTGACCCAGCGACTATTTACCTGGCTCCTCCAGGTTTTACGATTCTCCTGATCCTCTGTATCCGCCGCGTCACAAGCGCGGTTCAGGCGCCCGGCCACTGCGGGCCACGAGATCATCTGGAGTCCGATGTCCACAGGATTACGGCGACGCGGACTGCGGCAGGGCCTGACCGGCCTGGCCGTGGCTGCCCTCGCCCTGGCCATGCTGCCCGGCGCAGCGTCGGCACACGAGGAACCGCTGCCGGACGGCGGCCTCACGGTCGGCGACGGTTACCGCGACGCCCACCAGCACGGCGACAACACCGGGCACCTGCCCGCGACCAGCTCCAACGTGGATGTGCTGAGCAAGCTCAAGCTGAAGAACGTCGTCCCCGAGAAGATCGCCGATGTCGGCGTGCTCGGCAACTACGCCTATCTGGCCGCGTGGGGCGTCGAGACGTGCAAGTACAACGGCGTCCACGTGGTGAACATCGCCGACGTGAACAACCCGAAGGAAGTCGCCTTCATCCAGGCCAAGGAAGGCAGCTACCCGGGTGAGGGCATCCAGGCGCTGCACATCGACACCCCGGCCTTCAACGGCGACATCCTCGTCAGCAACAACGAGAAGTGCAACGAGAAGACCGGCTTCGGCGGCCTGAACATCTACAACGTCACCAACCCGGCCCGGCCGACGCCGCTGGTGGAAGGGCTCGGCGACTTCACGGTCAACGGCCAGGGCAAGAAGAACGCCAACGAGATCCACAGCGTGTTCGCCTGGGACGCCGGCGACAAGGCGTACGCCGTCATCGTGGACAACGAAGAGGGCAAGGACGTCGACATCGTCGACATCACCGACCCCAAGAAGGCCAAGCTGGTCGCCGAGTACGACCTCGACCAGTTGTTCCCGCAGATCGCGCAGGCGGCTCCGAGCAACCTGGTGGAGATCTTCCTGCACGACATGGTCGTGAAGCAGATCGACGGCCGGCAGGTCATGCTGCTGTCCTACTGGGACGCCGGCTACGTCAAGCTCGACATGACCAACGTCCGCGGCTCCGGTCTACCTGGGCGACACCGATTTCACCAATCCCGATCCCGAGGCGGCCGAGAGCGGCTTCACCGTGGCGCCGGAGGGCAACGGGCACCAGGCCGAGTTCACCATGGACAACGACTACGTGGTCGCGGCCGACGAGGACTTCGCGCCGTACGCGCTGCTGGCGAGGAACCTCACCGACAACACCGACATCGACGCCAGCCAGGGCAGCGGCACGACCAAGCTCACCGAGGGCCAGACCATCACCGGCCAGACGAGGTTCGTCGGCCGGGCCTGCACCGCCGATCCAGCCGTGCCGGCTGGCAACGGCAGTCAGGTGGCAGTCGTCGAACGTGGCGTGTGTCCCTTCACCGAGAAGGTGGCCAACGTCATCGCGGCCGGCGGCTACTCGGCGGTGCTGATCTTCAACCGCACCGCGTCCGACGCCTGTGAGATCCCGCTCGGCATGAGCGTCGAGGGCAACATCCCGACGTTCGGCGTCGCACCGCGCTCGCAGGGCCTGGCGCTGTTCGGCCTGCCGTACAACGACGCGGAATGCGTCGCCGGGGACGGCACCCAGCAGGCCCCGATCGCACTGGGAACGCTCGGGGACACGGTGACCTTCTCGTCGTACTTCGACGGCTGGGGCTACGTGCACCTGTACAGCAACTCCAACGGCACGATGACGGAGTTGGACACCTACGCCATTCCGGAGGCGCACGACCCGGCCTACGCGAACGGCTTCGGTGACCTGTCCGTGCACGAGGTCGCCACCTCGCAGCAGGTGAACAACCGGCTGTACTTCTCGTACTACTCGGGCGGTTTCCGGGTCTGCGAGATCGAGAACGACAAGATCGTCGAGAAGGGTCGCTACATCGACCCGGCCGGCAACAACTTCTGGGGCGTGCAGGTGTTCCAGCGGGGCGGTCAGGAGTACGTCGCGGCCAGCGACCGTGACTTCGGGCTCTGGATCTTCAAGTACAACCCCTGATCCCGCGATCAGAGCGTGGGGCCGGTCCGTCACGGACCGGCCCCACTGCTGTGCGGGTGGTCAGGGACGCGGCCCGGCGAGGCGACCGCGAGGGTGGATCACCTGGACGCCCGGCATGGCGGGCCGGGTGAGGTCACGTTCGTCCGTGGACCGTCGCCGCCGTGACGGCTACCCCGTAGGGGTATAGGGTAAGATGAGAGGTCGGCGGCGAAAGGGCGACAGTCATGGTGGGTTACAGCGGTTCCAAGGATGCGCAGCTCAAGCGGCTGCGCCGGATCGAGGGTCAGATCCGGGGCTTGCAGCGGATGGTGGAGAGCGACGAGTACTGCATCGACGTGCTGACGCAGGTCTCGGCGGCCACCCGGGCGCTGCAGTCGTTCTCGCTGGACATGCTGGAAGGCCACCTGGCCTCCTGCGTCCTGGACGCGGCCGCGCGGGGCGGCGAGGAGGCCGAGGAGAAGATCCGGGAAGCCAACCAGGCGATAGCCCGCCTGGTGCGCTCGTAGCCGTGCCGACCACGCGCCCGAGATCCGCAAGGGCCGCACAGCATGATCAGACCGCGTCGCATGGACAGCGGTTTCGACGAGGAGAGCAAGCATGAGCGTCACGACATTCGCCGGTCCCGCGTGAACACGCCGGCGAAACTCGGCCTGTTCGGGCTCGTGCTCGCTGTCGTCCTCGGCGGCGGTCTGGCGGCGGGGCGGGTGGCCGACCTGGGTGGGCAGAACGCGAGCGGGCATGACCGCGCCGGTCATGGCGACGCCTCGCAACCGGCAGACCACGGCGCAGACCATGGCGGGGACCGCCAGACCACCGCCGGTCCGGCCGGGGCGGCGTTTCCGAAGGGGCTGACGGTCTCTCAGGACGGCTACACGCTGCGCCCGTCGGCGACCACTCTGCCGGCCGGGCGGGCGCTGTTCTCCTTCACCGTCCTGGGACCGGACAACCAGCCGGTGCGCGCGTACACGCCGACCCACGACAAGGAACTCCACCTGATCGTGGTGCGCCGTGACCTGTCCGGTTTTCAGCACGTCCACCCCACCCGCGACGCCGCCGGCACCTGGAGCGTCCCGCTGAGCCTGGCCGAGCCCGGCACCTACCGGGCGTTCGCCGACTTCGCGCCCAAGGCCAGAGGCGAGGACGCGCTGACCCTCGGCGTAGACCTTTCGGTGGCCGGCGGCTACCGGCCCCTGCCGGTCCCGCTCGCATCGCGGACGGCCGTGGTCGAGGGGTACACCGTCACCCTCGGCGGCGTGCTGAAGCCTGGCACCTCCTCGCCGGTGACGCTGGCGGTGAGCAAGGACGGCAGGCCGGTCACCGACCTGCAGCCCTACCTGGGTGCGTACGGGCACCTGGTCGCGCTCCGGGTGGGCGACCTCGCCTACCTGCACGTCCACCCCGACGGGACGCCAGGCGACGGCAAGACAGCGCCCGGAGCCGCGATCAGGTTCTTCGCCGAGGTGCCCACCGCCGGCAGCTACCGGCTCTACCTGGACTTCCGCCATCAGGGCGTCGTCCGCACCGCCGAGTTCACGGCCGTCGCGTGACGCGCCTACCGCACCGCAAGGACCCCGGGGAGGGGCGATGAGTTCCCGCACCGACACCGACACTGACACCGACGCGCCGGCACGAGACGCCCACGTCGAGCTTGCGATCGGTGGCATGACCTGCGCGTCCTGCGCGGCGCGGATCGAGCGGCGGCTGAACAAGATCGAGGGTGTCACCGCGAGCGTCAACTACGCGACGGAGAAGGCCGACGTGCGGTTCCCCGCCAGCCTCGGCACCGACGACCTCGTCGCGGCCGTGCAGGCCGTCGGGTACACCGCGACACTGCCCGCCCCGCCGGCCAGCCAGGACGACGACCGCGAGCCGGCCGAGGCCGCCGACCCGACCCGGTCGCTGCGGCAGCGGCTCCTCGTCACGCTCGTGCTCACCGTGCCCGTCATCGCGCTGGCGATGATCTCGCCCCTGCAGTTCACCTACTGGCAGTGGCTCTCGCTCGCGCTGGCCGCCCCGGTCATCGTGTACGGGGCGTGGCCGTTCCACCGGGCCGCGTGGGCCAACCTCCGCCACGGCACGGCATCGATGGACACGCTCATCTCGATGGGCACCCTGGTCGCGTTCGGCTGGTCGCTCTACGCGCTGTTCCTCGGCTCGGCCGGCGAGACGGGCATGACCCATCCGTTCTCCCTCACCATCGCCCGCACCGACGGCACCGCCAACATCTACCTGGAGGTCGCCGCCGGACTGACCCTGTTCATCCTCGCCGGCCGCTACTTCGAAGCCCGGTCCAAGCGTCAGGCCGGCGCCGCCCTGCGTGCCCTGCTCGAACTGGGCGCCAAGGACGTCACGGTGCTCCGCGACGGCCGGGAAGTTCGCATCGGCGTCGACCAGCTCACCGTCGGCGACGAGTTCGTCGTGCGGCCCGGGGAGAAGGTCGCCACCGACGGGACCGTCGTGGAGGGCAGCTCGGCGGTCGACGCGAGCATGCTCACGGGCGAGAGCGTCCCGGTCGAGGTCGGGGTCGGCGACGCGGTGGTCGGCGCGACCGTCAACGCCGGTGGACGGCTCGTGGTCCGGGCGTCCCGGGTCGGGGCCGACACCCAGCTCGCGCAGATGGCGAAGCTGGTCACCGAGGCGCAGAACGGCAAGGCCGCCGTGCAGCGCCTGGCCGACCGGATCTCCGGGGTGTTCGTGCCGGTCGTGATCGCCCTGGCCGTGGCCACCCTCGGGTTCTGGGCCGGCACCGGCGCGGGCATCGACACCGCGGTCACCACCGCGGTGGCGGTGCTCATCATCGCCTGCCCCTGCGCGCTCGGGTTGGCCACACCCACCGCACTGCTCGTCGGCACCGGCCGCGGCGCACAGCTGGGCATCCTCATCAAGGGCCCCGAGGTGCTCGAATCGACCCGCCGGGTGGACACCGTGGTCCTGGACAAGACCGGCACCGTCACCACCGGCCAGATGGCGCTGGCCGACGTGACCACCGCACCCGGGGAAGACCCTGAGCGGGTGTTGCGGCTGGCCGGCGCGTTGGAACACGCCTCCGAGCACCCCATCGCCCGAGCCATCGCCGCCGGTGCGGCCGAACGCGTCGGAGCGCTGCCGCCGGTGGCCGACTTCACCAACCTCGAAGGGCTCGGCGTGGAAGGCACCGTCGAGGGTCACACCGTGCTCGTCGGCCGACCCCGGCTGATCCAGGAGCGCGGCATCACGCTGCCCGCCGAGCTGGACGAAGCCCGAGGCGCCGCCGAGAATGTCGGCCGCACCGCCGTCGTGGCGGCCTGGGACGGCCAGGCGCGCGCGGTCCTCACCGTCGCCGACACCGTGAAGACCACCTCGGCCGAGGCGATCGGCCAGCTCCGCCGGCTCGGGCTGACCCCCGTGCTGCTCACCGGGGACAACACCGCCGTCGCCCGGGCGGTGGCGGCCGAGGTCGGCATCGACGAGGTCATCGCCGAGGTCCTGCCGCGGGACAAGGTCGACGCGGTCCAGCGCCTGCAGGCCGAAGGGCGGGTCGTGGCGATGGTCGGCGACGGCGTGAACGACGCCGCCGCGCTGGCCCAGGCCGATCTCGGCCTGGCGATGGGCACCGGCACCGACGCCGCGATCCAGGCCAGCGACCTCACCCTGGTCCGCGGCGACCTCCGCGCGGCCGCCGACGCGATCCGGCTGTCCCGCCGCACCTTGGGCACGATCAAGGGCAACCTGTTCTGGGCGTTCGCCTACAACCTCGCCGCGCTGCCGCTGGCCGCCGCCGGACTGCTCAACCCGATGATCGCCGGCTTGGCGATGGCGTTCTCCAGCGTGTTCGTGGTCAGCAACAGCCTCCGGCTGTTCCGCTTCCAACCCCTGGTGCCCAACCGGGGCGCCTCTCAGCCGGCTCACCCCACACCGGGCGGTGCCACCGGTGGCGTCGGGCGGGCGACATCGGAAACCGCTGCGAACCGGTCGTAGACGATTCGACGACCGCGCGATCGGGGCGCGAGTTTCACGCCCGAAGGCGTCGGCGCAAGGGGTCGTTGGCGGTGATCGCTGACCAGAACGCACCGGCCCACAGCCGGTGGCCGGCGTCGTTGAGATGGAACCAGTCCGCGGCGTAGTCACGGAGCATGCTCACGAAGCCTTCCCGGCGCATCACTTCCTGGACCTCGGCGACGGGGAGCCTGCGGGAGCCGGCCCGTTCGTGCAGCAGCCTGGAGGCCGCGCTCGCGTCGCGTTGCCACTGTCCGTGCATGAAGTAGGGGATGTCGGCCACCACCGCAGCGGCGGGCAGGGCCGCGACGAGGGTGGTGACGAGCCGGTCGAGTTCGGCGGGGTCGGTGTGGACGATGTCGTTGCCGCCGATGTCCACGGTGACCAGGTCCGGGTTCATGCCGGCAAGCCGCGGGAGTTGCTCGCGCAGCAGGTCCTCGATGCGCGCACCGCTGCGGCTGAGGTTGACCACCTGGACATGCTTGCCGGTACGGGCGGTGAGCCGGGCGGCCACCAGGCTCACGTACCCCTGCTGCGGACTGGACGCACCGATGCCCTGCGCCGCGGAATCGCCGAGCGCGACGTAGAGGAGCCCGCCGGCCGGCCCGCGGGGCTCGTGCCAGTACTCGGCGAACGCGTCGTGGCTCTGGGCCAGGTGCCAGAGGTTCACACCCCACACCGTCCCGGACGCGACGACGACCGCGCTGACGGCGATCGCGGCTCGGCCCCACACCGACCTGGACCAACGGCGTGCCGCCGGGTCACCCTCGGAGGTGCGGGCCGGGCTCATCGCTGGATCCCTCCTCTCGCGAGCCCACTGCCTGTAGCAGCCGGTGACATGTGGTCGGTCGGGGGACGTCCGGGGGTGGGCCGTGTCTGAGGTCTCGCCCCGGCCCGGGCGCATCGATCAGCTTCAGTCTCCACTGTTAACCTTCTAGCGTGGTAGAGGGTCAAGGGGGTGGACGTGAAGATCGGTGAACTCGCCGAGCACAGCGGCACCAGCCCGCAGACGCTGCGCTTCTACGAGGCCGAGGGGCTGCTGCCCGAGCCGGGTCGTACTCCGGGCGGCTACCGCGACTACGACCCGCAGGTTCTCGACCAGCTGCGGTTCATCCGCTGTGCGCAGGCGGCCGGCCTGTCGCTGCGGGAGGTCCGGCAGATCCTGACGATCCGAGACTGCGGCGAGGCGCCGTGCGGACACGTGAAGCAGCTGCTCGGTGATCGGCTCGCCGGGGTGCGGGCGCAGATCGCCGAGCTGATCGCGTTGGAAGGGCACCTGGAGACGCTGCTGGAACGCAGCGGCCAGCCCCCTCCGCCCGACCACAACTCCTCGACCGTGTGCTGGATCCTCGAAACGGCCCATCGGTGAGCCGGCACCGCCGCCGCGCCGCGCCGTCGGGCCCGCGGGCCAGTTCAACGCCCAGGCCAGGAATCGGCGCGTCCGTTCGCCGCCGCCGGCCGGCCGGCCGAACGCGGCGTCCGCTGGCCGCGGGGGCATTCGCTGTCTGCGCCCTGATCCTGGCTGCCGGGTTCGCAGTCTGGTTGCCGTGCGTCGGCGTCGGCACGGAACCGACGACCGCCATGGGACCGGCGGCGAGTTCAGGCCTGGCCGGTGCGGCGAGCGTGGCTGCCGACGACGACGGTGGGCAGCTCCGCCCGGCCGTGGCCGGGCCGGCGACTCTGACGACCGGGCGGGATTCGGGGGTTGGGTCGTGTGGGCCCGGGTCCGTCCACTCGATGCCCGGCCGGCCCGCCGTGCTCGTCGGTGACGCGGTGCTCCAGCCGGCACCACCGACGCCCCCGCCGCACCACGTCTGGCTGGGGCCGCCGTCGCGGTCGGAGTCCACGCAGACCGCGGATCCAGGGTGCGGTGGTTCACGCCCTGGTGCCCTACCGCGACGACCCGACGGTCACCGGGTGCTGCGGACGTAGCAGGACTCTGCCCGCGGTCACCCTCGACGCGGGCGCCCCGATCCTGTTCCCGTCCGATCAGCTAGGAGTCGTGCCCGTGTCCAACCTGTCCGCTGTCCTGGTCACCGGCCTGTTCGCCGGTGGCGTGTCCTGCGCCGCCGTCCAGGGCGGCCTGCTGGCCGGTCTCCTCGCCCGCCAACGCGACGCCGAACCAGCCCCGCCCCGAGCAGGCCGCACCACGAGGGATCTGAAAGGCCGTCCGCAGAGGGAGCTGCCCGGCGGGGGAGTCGTCGACGACCGTCCGGCGTTGCACCGGTTGGCCGACGACGCCGCGCCGGTCGGCGGTTTCCTGGTCGGCAAACTCGTCTCGCATACCCTGCTCGGCGCGGCGCTGGGAGCGTTGGGTGGGGCCGTGCAGCTCTCGGTCGGGTTCCGGGCCCTCGCGCAGGTGGCCGCGGGGATTCTGGTGGTCGTGTTCGGTCTGGCTCAGCTGGGCGTGCCGATGTTTCGGGGGTTGGTGATCCAACCGCCCGCGGCGTGGTCGAGGTTCGTCCGCGGCCGGGCCCGCTCGGCCGCCGCCTGCGCACCGGCTCTGCTCGGGTTCGCGACCATTCTCGTGCCGTGCGGGGTGACGCTGTCGGTGGAGGCGTTGGCGTTGGCGTCTGGGTCAGCGTGGGCTGGCGCGGCGACGATGGCGGTGTTCGTCCTGGGCACCAGTCCGTTGTTCGCGCTGCTCGGCTTCGCCGCCCGCAAGGCCGCCACTGCCTGGCGCGGCAGACTCGCGGCCGCGACCGGCGTGGTGGTGATCGGGCTGGGTCTCTACACCCTCAACGGCGGACTGGAGCTGACCGGATCTCCGCTCGCGGCCAGCCGCGTCGCCGAGGCCGCGGGCTTGGGTGACCAGCCGGTCACCGCCGCAGCCGCACCCGCCGCGGCGCCGCCGGTGTCGGTGAGCGGCGGCCGGCAGACCGTCGTGGTCACCGCCCGCACCGGGGAGTACACCCCAGGCAATATCGCGGTGCGGGCCGGACTGCCCACCACCCTGGTGGTCCGCTCGGACAATGTGCAGGGCTGTGTGCGGTCCTTCGTCATCCCCTCCCTCGGTAGGCAGTGGGTGCTGCCGGTGAACGGCGACACCCCCATCGACCTGGGTGTGCTCCAAGCCGGCCGGTTGGACTACACGTGCGGGATGGGTATGTACACCGGGCAACTCACGGTCGGGCGGTGAACGGGATGACCGCCAACTGGACGTTCGAGGTGACGGGCATGCACTGCGCCAGCTGCGGCATGCTCATCGACGAAGCTCTGGAGGACACGGCCGGCGTGCTGAAATCAGCCACTTCGCTGCGGAAAGGGCGAACTGTCGTGCAGGTCGACGCCGACCAGTGCACCCCCGAGGCGGTCCTCGCCGTAATCGCCACCGCCGGGTACCAGGCGGTGCACCGTGGCTGACACCGTCCCAGGCGTGTCGCCAACCGGTCCGTCAGCGCAGGTCCAACGGCCCAGGCAACCACCGGGCGACCCGCAACGACCAGCCCGCCGCGACCTGGAGTGGTGGGCGGTGCGCTCGTGGCCGTGGACCGCCCTGGCCTTCTTCGCCGCGGCTGCTGCCTGGGTGCTGGTCTACGACCCGACCGACCAGACCGAAGACCCCACCGGGCCGTGTGCGTGGCACATGCTCACCGGCATCAACGGCCCCAGTTGCGGCGGCACCCGCGCGTTCTACTCCCTGCTCCACGGCGACATCGTCGACGCCGCCCGGTACCACCTGCCGGCGACTCTGGCGGCGCCGTTCCTGCTGTACTGGTGGCTCCGCGCCGTCCTCACCCAGCTCACCGGCATCAAGATGCCATCGCTGCGGGTCAACCGGTGGACACTGATCGGCTACGGCGTATTCTTCATCGTCTTCACCACCGTGCTGCGGAACCTGCCCTACGGACCGTTCCCATGGTTCGACATCCCGAACCTGACCCCGCGTGGCATCTGATCCCGCCAGCCGGTCCACTTCCCGCCGACCCGCCGCGGCTGTGACCGTCGGGTCGGCGCTTGGCCGCACGCCTCACCGCCGCACATCTGCCGCCGGGAACCGCACATCGGCCGGGCACCGACACCGACGTGGAGTTGTCGGCAGGTCAGGCTTGCTGGTCGGCGTGGTCGGGACGGTGGTGGTACTGGTGGACCACGGCGTGGCCCTTGCCGCGGCCGATCATCCAGCGGTTGACCGGCACCGTCACCACGAACGCGACCAGCAGGGAGAACGCGAGGCTGACCCAGAACACCCAGTTCGCCAGGCCGGAGTTCATCGCGCCGGGGATGCCGAGCATGACGGCGTTGTCGACGATCTCCATCACGGTGATCGAGACGGTGTCAGCGGCCAGCGCGACCCCGATCGCGGTGCGCAGCGGCAACCCCGAGCGCAGCACCGGACGGATGGCCAGGGCGTAGCCGAACAGGAACGCCAACGCGACCGCCAGAGCGATCGTGGCGAGGTTCGACCAGCCCAGCGCGGTGCCGATGACCATGCCGAGCACCTCACCGATCGCGCAGCCGGTCAGGCAGTGCAGGGTCGCCGAGACCGCCAGCCGGGTCAGGTCGCTGCCGGTGGGCGGGGACTGGTTCATCGCTGCCTCCTGAGCTCCGAGGTACCCAGCATACCCCCATGGGGTATCATGTCAATGGTGAGTCTCACCATCGGGAGTCGGCCAAGCTCGCGCGAGGATGACTGCGGAAGGGGTGGATACGATGGCTGGGATGAACGCCGCCGTACCGCCTCGGACTCTGTTGCCCTGCGGTCGGCGCGCCCCGGCTGAGGGCTGGTTGGCTCGGTTGCTGCTGCTGATGGCGGTTGTGGCCGGGCTGGTCGGTATGCACTCGCTAGGCTCGCCCTCGCTCGCCGCGGCGTCCCCGGGGCACACCACCGCGATTCACTCCGCGCAAGCCGCCGCGGCCGCCCATCACGGCGTCCACACGCAGGGCCACACGCAGGCGGCCGAGCAACCAGTCGGGCACAGCGACTGCCCGAAGGATGACCACGCCGACCACGGTGGGCCCTGCCCGAACGGCCACGGGCACCCCGGTGCGATGTGTCAGTCCGGAGCCCCCACCGCACCCGGCGCTCTTTCTGTTCCGGCGCTGATCGCGACCATCAGCTCGACACTGTCCGAGCGGCTCGTGGTGTCGCCGACAACCGCCGCAGCCGAGGCCGCCGCGGGGAGCGGATGCGGACCGCCGTCGCTGTCGGCGCTGTCGATCTCTCGGACCTGAGCCCGGCTTCTCCCGCGTTCCCGCCGCCACGGACCTTCGTGTCCTCGGCGGTTGAGGTGGGAGACGCTCGCGTCCTGCACGTCACGATCGACGTTCTTGAGGAGTTCCGATGTTCAGTTCAACCCGTCGGCGGCCAGTAGCCGCCCTCGCCACCGCTGTCGCGGTGATCGCGCTGTTCGCCGGGTGCGGCAGCAACGACCACGGCGGCACGCACAACGCCACCTCCAGCCCTTCGGTGGACGCCGCCGCCGGCCACAACGCCGCCGACATCGCGTTCGCGCGCGACATGATCCCTCATCACGCCCAGGCCATCGAGATGGCGACCCTTGCCGAAACCCGCGCGGCGAACCCACAGGTGAAGTCCCTGGCCGCGGCGATCAAGAAAGCCCAGGACCCGGAGATCGCGATCATGTCCCAGTGGCTCACCGACTGGAAGCAGCCAGTTCCCTCGGCCAGCGAGCACGGTGGGAACCACTCGATGCCGGGAATGATGACCCAGGCGCAGATGACCCAGCTCACGGCCGCGTCCGGGCCGGCGTTCGACACGCTGTTCCTGCAGATGATGATCGGCCACCACCAGGGCGCGATCGAAATGGCCAAGACCGAACAGCGCGACGGCAAGGAGGGCGCGGTCAAGGCGCTCGCGAGGCGGATCGAGAAGGACCAGGCCGTGGAGATCACCCACATGCGGCAACTGCTGCAGGGCTAGTGGCCACACGTCCGGGCGGGGGCGCCGCGGACAAGCGGCGCCCCCGGGCCGCACGTGGTCGGGCTGTCAGCGCGGCGACCGACCCGCGGATCATCGCGCATGTCTGTAACGACATCGGCGGGTGGGGCGAGGGCTTCGTGTTGGCGCTGTCGCGTCGCTGGCCGGGCCCGAACGCGACTACCGTGCCTGGTACCGCGGCCGCGCCGCCGCTGGGACGCCGTCGAGCCCATCATCCGACAAGCCCTCACCGACCGCGGAATCCGAACGGGACCTGTCGCCTTGCAGTACCCGGTCCGGCGAAGCGGCTTCGGCGTGCGCCCGCCTGGTCAACCGGCGACGAGAAGACGGACCCCTACCGCCTCGTAGGCGAGCGGCGTCGGCGGGCGCCACCCGGCTGTCACCGGGCAGCCGGGTGAGAACGGAGTAGGTCTCCGCCAGCGCGTGACCGCTGAGCGCGATCTCCCGACCGTCCCACCAGCGGACGACGGCAGCGTGGGCCCGGTGTGTCTGCACCAGCAGCGGAATCGCGAGGCTGGTGTCCAGGGCGAGCGGACTCACCGCCGACCGGCATCGATGAGGCCGAACACCACGTCGTCGTCGACGGTCGTGCTCCCGCTGGCTACGAGCACGCCCGCCTCGTCGATCAGGCGGGCCGTGCGCCCCGTGGGGACAAGCTGAAGTCCGGCGCCGTAAGGGGAGATGTCTACGGTGGTGCCGGGCTGGAGGCCGAGGGCATCGCGTAGCTGCTTCGGCACGACGATCCGGCCGACCGAATCAATGGTTGCTTCCATGGGAAAACGTTACCAGTCGTTTCCCAGCACTGCTGAGGTCGTCAGCGAGATCTGGCCGCTGGCGACCGTCCAGACCTGCTGTCCACGTGGCGGCCCCCTCGATGTCGGCCGACGAAGCCGTCACCGGCCGCGCTGGCCGGACACTCCCGTCAGCGCGGTCGGCTGGTGCGGGTGAGCATCCCGGCCAGGGTGTCCAGCGCGCCGGGCACGAGACGGAAGTAGGCCCATCTGCCGCGCTGTTCGCGTTCGAGCAGCCCAGCGTCGACCAGCACCTTCAGGTGGTGCGAGACGGTGGGCTGAGATAGTGCGACCGGATCGGTCAGGTCACACCCACACGCCCCGGCCTGATCCTGCGCCGCGATGAGCGACAGCAGCCGCAACCGGGTCGGTTCGGCGAGCGCCCGCAGCACACCGGCAATCCGCTCAGCCGACTCCAGGTCCAGCACGTCGCCGGTGATCGGGCCACAGCACGCCGCCAGGTCTGCCAGAGGCAGCGATCGGCTCGGTGGTGACTCGGTGGCGTCCATAGATCAAGCCTTCCATATCCATTGACAACTGTCGATGCGAGCGGCATCCTCGTCACATAGATCACGGTCGATGAAAGGGTGGGTCCGATGACGACGAACGATGCCGAGCTGCGCGAACAGGTCCGCCAGCGATACGCGGCCGCCGCCGTGACGGTGACCGCCGGCGGTACGAACGCCGACGCGCTGGCCGTCGAGGGTTGCGGCGGCGCGGGCACCGCGGACTCGTGCTGCGGCGGCACGACGACTCTGGCAGCCGAGGTCGACGAGTCCTTCGGTGCCGCGCTCTACAGCGTCGAGGAACAGTCCGAACTGCCCGCCGATGCACTTTCCGCGAGCCTGGGCTGCGGCAATCCACTGGCCGTTGCCGACCTGAACCCTGGCGAGCGGGTGCTGGACCTGGGCTCGGGCGGCGGCATCGACGTACTGCTCTCCGCACGCCGGGTCGGGCCCACCGGGTTCGCCTACGGGGTCGACATGACCGAAGAGATGCTGGACCTGGCCCGCGCCAACACCGCCAAGGCCGGCGCCGCGAACGTGGAATTCCTCAAGGGAACCATCGAAGACATCCCACTGCCCGCCGCCGCGGTCGACGTGGTCATCTCCAACTGCGTGATCAACCTCTCGGTCGACAAGCCCGCCGTACTCGCCGAGATGTTCCGTGTCCTGGCCCCGGGCGGACGAATTGGGATCTCCGATGTCGTCGCCGAAGACCACCTCACCCAGGCCGACCGCGCCGAGCGCGGCTCCCACGTCGGCTGCATCGCCGGCGCACTCTCCCGCAACGAATACCTCGACGGCCTGGCCAAAGCCGGGTTCACCGACGCCAGCGTGACATTCACCCACCAGGCAGCGCCGAACATGCACGCCGCGATCATCCGGGCGGTGAAACCCGAGAGTCCCGCCGGTAGCTGAGCGGCACGGGCCCTGCCGACATATCTCAACGTCGCCCGCGCAAGCCTCGCTCGAAGAACTCCGTACGCCGCTCGCGTTGGCCGCACCGGCCCGGCCGGCGCCTCGTTCCGCGCCCGCCGCGTCGGTGGCCGCGGAGGTATTCCGCGAACGACCCAAAGCGGGGGTTCTCCCGGGGGTGAGCCCAGATGCTGGCCGGACACGAGAGCGCCCCGAGCAGCGGAAACGCTGCTCAGGGCCACTCTCGCAGTCGGGGTGGCGGGATTCGAACCCACGGCCTCTTCGTCCCGAACGAAGCGCGCTACCAAGCTGCGCCACACCCCGGTTGGGCTCGGCAAGTCTAGCCGACGCGGAGAGCCCCGCGCGCCACGGTATCGGCCGCCCCGATCTCCGGCCGCGGGACCAGCGTGAGCAGCGACGCCTCCGGCGGGCACGCGAACCGCACCGGGGCGTACGGCGAGGTCCCCAGACCAGCGGAGACGTGCAGCCAGGTCCCGTCCCGCCACCGGTGCGCCCCCCGGACGCGCGCCCGGTCGATGCCGCAGTTGGTCACCAGCGCCCCGTGGAACGGCACGCACACCTGGCCGCCGTGCGTGTGCCCCGCCAGCAGCAGGTCGTAGCCGTCGTCGGCGAACCGGTCGAGCACCCGCGGCTCGGGCGCGTGCACCATGCCCACCCGCAGGTCTGCCGTCGGGTCGGCCGGCCCGGCCACCCGGTCGTAGTCGTCCCGCTTCAGATGCGGGTCGTCGACGCCGGCCAGCGCGATCCGCCGGCCGCCGGCCAGCACCGACGCGGAGGCGTTCGTGAGGTCGGTCCAGCCCGAGCCGCGCAGGACGTCGCGCAGGTCGGTCCAGGGCAGGTCGGCGCCCACTCGGCGCTTGTGCCGCGGGTTGAAGTACGCGAACGGGTTCTTCGGCACCGGCGCGTAGTAGTCGTTGGAGCCGAAGACGAAGGCGCCCGGCCGGTCGAGCAGCGGCTCCAGCGCGTGCACCACGGCCGGCACGGCGTCCGCCGAGGACAGGTTGTCGCCGGTGAGGGCCACGAAGTCGGGGTCGAGCGCCGCCAGGCCCCGCACCCACTCCTGCTTGCCCTGCTGGCGGGGGAGCATGTGCAGGTCGGAGAGGTGCAGGACACGCAGCGGCTCGGCGTCGGTGGCCAGCACCGGGACGTCGAACCGGCGGAGCGTCCACTTCGTGCGTTCGTACGCCGAGGCGTACACCAGGGTGGCCGCACCGGCTCCGAGCAGGGCCAACGGGAAACCGGTCTGCCATCTCATGGGTCACAGAGTAGTTTCCGCAGTCATGAGCCCTCTGAAGGACCGTCTCTCGACCGACCTGACCCTCGCGATGAAGGCGCGGGACGAGCTGGTGACCGCCACCCTGCGCATGACGCTGGCCGCGATCCGCACCGAGGAGGTGGCCGGCAAGTCACCCCGCGAACTCTCCGACGCCGACCTGCTCGGCGTGCTGGCGCGCGAGGCCAAGAAGCGCGGCGAGGCGGCCGAGGCGTTCGACGGCGGCGGTCGGCCCGAGCAGGCCAACCGGGAGCGGGCCGAGCGCGACGTGATCGAGCGGTACCTGCCCGCGCAGCTCTCCGACGCGGAGCTCGCCGACATGGTGCGGGACGCGCTGGCCGAGGCCGGTGTCGCCGACGTGAAGCAGATGGGGCCGGCCATGAAGGCCGCCAATGCCGCGGTGTCCGGCCGGGCGGGCGGAGGCCGCGTCGCGGCCGAGGTGCGCCGCCAGCTCGGCTAGGGCGACTGCCGCGTCCGAAAATGCCGGGAACGACCGAGGGCCGACCCCAGGTGGGGCCGGCCCTCGGTCCGTGCGGTCAGGGTCGTGGTGCCGGTATCGGAGGCGGAACGATGGGCCCCGGTCCGGGTCTCGTGCCGGGCGGAGGCGGGTTGCCCGGCGGACGGGGGCCGCCCGGCGTGCTGGGGCTCGCGCTGGGTTTCGGCGGCTTGCCGGTGCTCACGAAGATCGTGACCAGGCTGCCCTTGCTGGTGCTGTCGCCGCCGCCCGGGTCTGTGCTGGCCACCGTGCCGGCGGGGAACGTCGAGTCGACCCGCTTGCCGTCGACGCGGACGTCGAAGCCCGCCGCCTTGAGGGTCGCGGTCGCCGAACTCACGCTGTCGCCGTCCACGTGCGGCACGGTCGCGCGGATGCCGTACGCGTAGAGCGAGATCGGCGCGACGAAGTTCTTGCGGGCGAGGAAGTTCAGCGCGCCGTCCATCGCCGGGATGGCGATGTCGATGGGCAGCCTCGTGTTGGGCACGGTCTCCTGCGGGGAGTCCGGATTGACCAGGAAGGCTGCGGCCGCGAGGTTGGGCGTGAAGCCCACGAACCAGGCGGCGTTGTTGTCGTCCGTGGTACCGGTCTTGCCGGCGACCGGCCGGTCGATCCCGCCGCTCACCCTGCTGGCCGTGC
Organism: uncultured Actinomycetota bacterium; assembly: GCA_963740255.1. Classification (GTDB taxonomy): domain Bacteria; phylum Actinomycetota; class Actinomycetes; order Mycobacteriales; family Cryptosporangiaceae; genus CAVUDO01. Next base: position 352,912 of record CAVUDO010000006.1, read on the forward strand.
GGCCGCCGCCCGGGTGGGTGCAGGGGGCGCCGACCATGGACGAGTCGCCCACCGGGCACCGGGCCGCGTCGGCGGCGGCGTCGGCGATGGCGGGCGGCATGGCCTGCTCGCACCGCGGCTTGGCGGCGGCGATCGGCTTGCCGTCCTGACCGACGATCTCCCGCACCGGCAGCGCCTTGCACCGCTTGCCGCGGGCAGCCACCGTGGCGTACGCATTCGCCATGTCCAGCGGCGAGACCTGCGCGGTGCCGAGGGTGAACGAGCCCCAGGCGCCGTTGGGTTCCTTCTGGACGACTTCCTTCAGCTCGATGTCGGCCGCGGCCTTGAACTCGATACCAGCCTGCTCGGCGGCGGCCACGGCCGACTTCACCGTCACCTGTTCTTCGAGCTGGACGAAGTAGGTGTTGGCCGATTCCCCGAATGCCGTCCACATCGTGTGCCGGCCGGTCATCGATTTCGACGCGTTCTTGGGGCAGTACCTGTCGCCACCGACCTTGCAGCCGCCGACGAAGGTCGACTTGTAGCGCTCCGGCGCGTGAATGGTGTGGTTGAGCGGCTTCTTCTGCTGCAACGCGGCGAGGATCGTGAACATCTTGAACGTCGACCCGGCCTGATATCCAGGAGACGTCGCCGAGCCGGAGAGCAGCGGATTCGTCGTGTTGGGGTACTTCTTTCCGCCGGGGTTCTTGGCGATGGAGAACTTCCGGTTGATCGCCATCACCAGCACCCTGCCGGTGCCGGGTTCGACCAGCACCGAGCCCAGCGCATAGCGGTTGTTCGGCCCGTAGCGCTGGTTGACCGCCCGTTGCGCGGCGGCCTGCATCTGCGGGTGGATCGACCCGACGATGCGGTAGCCGCCCTTCTTCAGGTTGTCCTCCCGCTCCTGGCGGTTCTTGCCGAAGGCGATGTTGTCCTTGCTCTTCCACCAGTCCAGGAACCAGCCGCAGAAGAAGCCGTAGGCGAGGTTGCCGTTCTCGCACGAGCCGGTGGACTTCCGCTGGTGCAGGACGATCGGGGTCTTCTTCGCCGCGTCGGCCTGCGACGCGGTGATGAAGTTCAGCCGCACCATCTGGTTGAGCGTGTAGGCGCGGCGTTCCTTCGCCCGCTTGTCGCCGTTCTCCTTGCGGGCCGGGTTGTAGTTCACCGGGTCCTTCACCAGTCCGGCCAGCAGGGCGGCCTCGGCGAGGGTGAGCTTGGCCGGCGGCTTGTTGAAGTAGGCGTAGGACGCCGAGTGGATGCCGTAGCCGCTGTTCCCGAAGTACACGACGTTGAGGTAGTTCTCCATGATCTGCGTCTTGGTGAGCTTCTTCTCCAGCGCCACGGCGTACCGGATCTCGCGCAGCTTGCGGGCCGGCGTGTCCTCGGTGGCCGCCTTCCGCTTGGCGGGGGTGTCGGCGCCGTACTGGAGGATCTGGCGCACGTACTGCTGGGTGAGCGTCGAGGCGCCCTGCTGCACCTGGCCGCTGGACTGGTTGCGCACGAAGGCGCGGGCGATGCCCTGGAGGTCGACGCCCTGGTGGGCGTAGAAGCGGTTGTCCTCGGCCGCGATGACCGCCTGCTGCATGATCGGCGCGACCTTGGCGAGCGGGACGTTCTGCCGGTTCTCGTCGAAGAAGGTCGCGATCAGGGTTTTGCCGTCGGAGGCGTAGAGCTGGGACTTCTGTGGCAGCGGCGGGATCTTGACGTCGTTGGGCAGGTCGCGGAACGAGTCGGACGCGGACTTCGCCGTCAGGCCCGTGATGCCCGCCGCGGGGAAGGCCGCCGCGGCCACGACGACGCCCGCCAGGACACCGCAGACGACGAGCGACACGACGTTGGCGACGGCCCGGGTATCCTGAGTCCACTTCACGAGCCCAGAGTATTCGGTCTGTCTCTCCGCCGCGGACCGCCATGGCAGAGAGTCACCTTACCCACTCTGAACAGTACGGTATCAGCCGTTCAGCTGACCCATACTCGTACTTTAGACGAGTGAAAGACTGTGCGAACGGCCACTGGTTCCGCCGACCGTCCCTTTCCTACCGTCCTGAGTCAGGCACCCCGACCGGGCGCCTTAGCCGCATTCAGGTCATACCGGGACAAACCGTACTGAACGTGCGGTGTACAAGGGGGCCGGCATGGGAATGATCGCCGATTGGGCTGGCAGGGCTGCTTGTCGAGCCAGTGATCCAGATTCCTTGTTCGTGCAGGGAGCTGCACAGAACCGAGCCAAGACCGTCTGTATGGGATGCGCTGTCCGCACCGAGTGCCTGGCCGACGCGCTCGACCACCGGGTCGAGTTCGGAGTCTGGGGCGGCATGACCGAACGCGAACGGCGGGCCCTGCTCAGGCGCCGTCCCGACGTGCTCTCGTGGTGGAAGCTCTTAGACGCCGCCCGTCGTCAGCACTGGTTGCAGCCCACGGGCTGAACCACCGGTACCTGCGCACCCGCCGGCCGGCCGCTCAACCGGCCGGCGTCACGTCGAAGCGGTCACCCGGGGCATGCCGGGCCGGTCGCGGTCGGCCTCCTCCAGCGGGAGGTTGACCTTCCCGAGGATGCCGGCGAGCTGGCGCACCTCGGAGTCGGTGAGCCGGTCGAACAGATGGCGCCGGACGCTGGCCAGGTGGCTGGGCGCCGCGGCGACAAGAGTGGCGAACCCCGCCTCGGTGAGCACCGCGAACGCCCCCCGCCGGTCGCTCGGGCAGGCCTCCCGCCGCACCCAGCCGGCCTGCTCCATCCGGGCGACCTGGTGCGACAGCCGGCTCTTGGACGACAGCGAGTAGTGCGCGAGTTCGGTCATCCGGAGCCGGCGCTCCGGCGCCTCCGACAGCTGCACCAGCACCTCGTAGTCGGCCATCGAGAGGCCGGAGTCGTGTGCGAGATCCCGGCCGAGCTGCTCGAACAGCAGCCGGTTCATCGCGAGCACGCCGCGCCAGGCACGCATCTCCGTGGGGTCCAACCACCGTGGCTCGTCCATGGGAACGATCCTACCCAGCATGTGGTTGACGGTTCAACGAGAGCGCGATAGCGTTCTGATTGAGAGTTCAACTACAGGCCGCCCGCGCGGCGCCCGCCCGAGGAGATCGCCATGTCGCTCGCAGTCAACACCCTGCCCGGCCTCGTCGCCGGCACCTGGGCCATCGACCCCGCGCACTCCGAGGTCGCCTTCACCGTCCGCCACCTGATGGTGAGCAAGGTCCGCGGCACCTTCGCCAGGTTCCAGGGCGCGGTCACGGTCGCCGAGGACGTGCTTGCCTCGTCGGTCGAGGCCACGGTCGAGACCGCCTCGTTCGACACCCGCGACGCCGGCCGCGACAACCACGTCCGCAGCAGGGACTTCCTCGAGGTGGAGACGTACCCGGAGCTGGCCTTCCGCTCGACCGGGATCCGGCAGGCCGGCGACGACTTCGTGGTGACCGGCGACCTGACGCTCAAGGGCGTCACCAAATCGGTGGAGCTGGCGCTGGAGTTCGGCGGCGTCAGCGTGAGCCCGATGGGCACCCGGGCGGGCTTCTCGGCCGAGACCCAGATCGACCGCAGCGAGTTCGGCGTGGACATCCAGATGCCGCTGGACGGCGGCGGTCTCGTCGTCGGCGAGAAGGTCACCATCCACCTCGAAATCGAGGCGGTTCTCCAAGAGGGCTGATCGCACCCGAGCCCGGAGGCTGGGAGCGAGGGGCCGGTGACATGACGCCACCGGCCCCTCATGTCTCTCTTCAGAGTTCTGACGTTGAGCCCGTTCAGGTGCGTCGATCGCAAGGCGGAGGACGTCGTGGCGTAGCGAAGCTACGTGCGACGTCCGACAACGCCGCGAGCGGCGTGGCTGAACGGGCCGCCTCCCACGAGGCGGAGGACGTCGTGGCGTGGCGAAGCTACGTGCGACGTGCGACAACGCGGCGAGCGGCGTGGCTGAACGGGCCGCCTCCCACAAGGCGGAGGCCGTCGAGGTCGTGGATGTCGTCGGGCTGGGCGGGCACCTCGACGACCGGGACCGCGGGGTGGGCCGAGGTGAAGCGGGCGGCCATCCGGCGTTCCCGGTCGACCTGGCGCACCACGTCCGCGTGCAGCCGCAGCACGTGCGCCGTCATCGGCGACTTCCCGGCACGGTCCAGCCGCTCGGCCGCGGCCAGCGACTGCTCGACCGACACCTGGCCGACGGCGGTGGCGTGCACCCGGTTGAGCACCAGCCCGGCCAGCGGCATCTTCTCCTCGGTCAGCCGGGCCGCGAAGTAGGACGCCTCGCGCAACGCGTCCGGTTCGGGCGCCGCCACCACCAGGAAGGCCGTGCCGGGCGTCTTGAGCAGGTCGTACGTGCGCTGGGCGCGTTCACGGAAGCCGCCGAACATCGAGTCCAGGGCCGAGACGAACGTCGAGATGTCCTCCAGCAGCTGGGCGCCGACCACCTTCGTGATGACCCGGGTGAACATCGAGAACGACGCCGACACCACCTTCAGGACGCCCCGGCCGCCGGTCTTGGCCGGCATCAGCAGCAGCCGGAGCAGGCGGCCGTCCAGGAACCGGGCCAGCCGCTGCGGGGCGTCCAGGAAGTCCAGGGCCGACCGGCTCGGCGGGGTGTCGACCACGATCAGGTCCCACTCGGCCTCGCTGTCCGGAGCGCGCAACTGGCCAAGCTTCTCCATCGCCATGTACTCCTGCGTGCCGGAGAACGACGAGGACATCGCCTGGTAGAAGGGGTTCGCGAAGATCTCCTCGGCCCGGGCGTCGTCGGTGTGGGCGAGCACGACCTCGTCGAAGGTCCGCTTCATGTCCAGCATCATCGCGTGCAGCTCGCCGCCGGCCGTGGCGTCCACGCCCTTGACCTGGCGGGGGGAGTTGTCCAGTTCGGACAGTCCCATCGACTGGGCCAGCCGGCGGGCCGGGTCGATGGTGAGCACCACCACCCGCCGGCCGGCCTCGGCCGCCCGCAACGCCAGCGCCGCGGCCGTGGTGGTCTTGCCGACCCCACCGGAACCGCAGCACACGATGATCCGGATCTCCGGGTCGGTGAGCAGCGTGTCGAGGTCCAGCGCGGTCATGGTGTGGGCACCCCCTGGGCACGCAACGATCCGGCCAGCGCGTAGAGGCCGCCCAGGTCGACGCCGTCGGGCAGGAACGGCAGGTCGACCACCGGTCGGCCCAGCCCGGCCAGCTCGCCGCGGAGCCGGTCCTGGACGGCGAGCCGCCGGGTGTGCAGCGTCGCCTCCTCGACCAGTCCGGCGACCACGGCCCGGTCGGTCGGCATCCCGACCGCGGTCAGGCCCCGCCGCACCTCGGCCCGGGTCACCCGGACGCCGGCCAGCTCGTCCGGGCGGACGCCGTTGACGATCACCGAGCCGACCGGCAGGCCGCTCGCGGTCAGCTCCGCGACGGCGTCCGCGGTCTCCTGCACCGGCATCTCCTCCAGCAGCGTCACCACGTGGATCGCCGTCATCGCCGAGCGCAGGACGGCCATCACGCCGTCGGACTGGGTCTTGATCGGCCCCACCCTGGCCAGGCCGGCGACCTCGGCCGTGACGTTGAGGAACCGGCCGATCCGGCCGGTGGGCGGGGCGTCGAGCACCACCGCGCCGTACACCCGCTGGCCGCGGTCGCTGCGGGTGACGGCTTCCTTCACCTTGCCGGTGAGCAGGACGTCGCGCATGCCCGGGGCGATGGTGGTGGCGAAGTCGATCGCACCCAGCTTCTTCAGTGCGCGTCCGGCCCGGCCGAGCTTGTAGAACATGTCCAGGTACTCCAGCAACGCCTCCTCGGCGTCCACCGCGAGAGCGTGCACCTCGCCGCCCGCCGGGGCTACGGCGATCTTCCGCTCGCCGTAGGGCAGCGGGGGGACGTCGAAGAGCTGGGCGAGGCCCTGGCGGCCCTCGACCTCGACCACGAGCGTCCGCTTGCCGCGTTCGGCCAGGGCGAGGGCCAGCGCCGCGGCCACCGTGGTCTTCCCGGTGCCGCCCTTACCCGTCACCACGTGCAGCCGGGCGGTCGTCCAGTCGGAATGCTCGCGCGTCACCCTGACGAGGGTAACCACGCGTGACGGCACGCACCTGGCGCTGCCGCCCATCCGACGGAGGGGTTCCCGCCGCGGCGGCGCCCAGGGGGCAACCCGGACGCCGCCGACGGAGGTCGGACCAGCGTGCGTCAGCTGACCGGCGTGAAGGCCCCGGTGTCGCAGACCTTCCAGCCGCCTTCCTTGACCACCTTGAAGGTGCCGTCCAGTTTCACGGTCTGGTCCGAGCCGCTGACCGCGATCACGAAGTCCATCCGGACCTTCACGCTGGCCTTGTCGAGGCTCGTCTCGGTGGAGTCGGTGACCTTCCAGGTGAACGACTTGAGCTGGGTGCTGCCGCCGCGCTCGATGGTCTTCTGCAGGTCGTCGACCTTCTCGACGTTCTTCTTGGCGTCACAGACGAATTCGGTGACCTTGGTCTGGTCCTTGTCCTTGACGCCCTGCAGGTAGCCGTCGACGGCCACGGTCGGGGTCTCCCCGCCGCCCGAGGGCTGGAACGCCACGAACAGGCCGATGCCGCCGCCACAGCAGAGCAGCAGCACGATGCCGCCGATGATCAGCCCGATCATCAGCCCGTTCTTCTTCTTGGGGGGCTCGGCCGGCGGGAAGCCGGGCTGCGGCTGGCCGTACGGCTGGCCCGAGGTCGGGCCGTAGGCAGGGGCGCCAGAGGTCTGGGCGTACGGGTCCTGACCGTAGCCGCCGGCGCCGGAGCTGGGCGTCCCGTAGGTGCCGCCGCCCGAGGTGGGCGGGTACGACGGGGGTTGCTGGCCGTACGGGTCCTGACCGTAGGCGGGCTGCCCGTAGGGCGGCTGCTGCTGCCCGTATCCGGGCTGTTGCGGCTGCTGGCCGTACCCCGGCTGTTGGCCGTAACCGGGCTGTTGGCCGTACGGGTCGGGCGGGTAGCCCGGAGGCTGGCTCATCGTCGTTCTCCTTGGTGCCGACGTGGTCCCCCCCGCCGGCATGACAACCGGAAGCACGGACGGCGGTGCCCGCCCGTGAGTGCCTGGTCAGAGTAACCACGCGCGCCACACTTCACTCGTCGGAGTCCGACGCGGTCGGGCGCGGATCCGCCTGTTCACCGCCTGTGCCGGCTCCACCACGCCGGGCAGGGGTCTCGGACCGGGACCGGCCGGTGGCCGTCGCCGCTGTCCTGCCCGGCGGCTAGGGTGCGGCCATGCAGAAGTGGGAGTACGTCACCGTGCCACTGCTCGTGCACGCCACGAAGCAGATCCTCGACGGCTGGGGCGAGGACGGCTGGGAACTCGTCGCCGTTGTCCCGGGGACGAACGCCGAGCAGCTGGTCGCCTACCTCAAGCGTCCCAAGGCGACGGCGTGACGGTCGCCGACCGGCTCGCCGAGCTGGGACTGGAGCTGCCTCCGGTGGCCGCGCCGGTGGCCGCCTACGTGCCGGCCGTCCGGTCCGGGAACCACGTGCACACCTCCGGCCAGCTCCCGATGGTGGCCGGTGTGTTGGCCGCCGCCGGCAAGGTCGGTGCGGAGGTCACCCCCGAGCAGGGCCGGGAGCTGGCCCGCACCTGCGCCCTCAACGCGCTCGCGGCGGTGGCCACCCAGGTGCCGCTCGACGACGTGGTCCGGGTGGTGAAGGTGGTCGGCTTCGTTGCCAGCGCGCCGGGGTTCACCGGCCAGCCCGGCGTGGTCAACGGCGCCAGCGAGCTGCTCGGTGCGGTGCTCGGCCCCGCGGGCCAGCACGCGCGCAGCGCGGTCGGCGTGGCCGAGCTGCCGCTGGGTGCGCCGGTCGAGGTGGAGATCCTGGTCGAGGTCCGTCCCGGCGCCTGACCGTTCGCCGTGCGCTCGCGCGTCGAAGCGGCGGGCGGTTCAGGGCAGCTCGTCGGGTGCCAGGCCGAACGCTTCGCGGACGACCCGCGCCAGCTGCACCTCGAAGGTGGCCGTCACGATCGCGGCGGCGATCGGCGAGAGCATCGCGTAGTCGGCCAGCACCGGGTCGCGGCCCTGGTCGTGCCGCCCGCGGGTGTGCTGCCGGAACGTGCTGACGATCTCCTCGGCCATGCCCTCGGCGGCCGCCGCGATGCGCAGCGACACCCGGACGATGTCGGTCGACGGCACGCCCCACCGCCGGGCGCGGCGTCCGGCGTCCACCAGCAGCGGGTGGGTGCCCTGCCAGTCGCCGCAGGGGGTCCGGCGGGTCAGGCCGTAGCGCTCCAGCCGCTCCAGGGCACCGGGCTGGGACAGCAGCGCCGCCATGCCCTCCGGCTCGACCTTCAGCCGCGCCTCGTCGAACTCCTCGCCGGGCAGGAAGCGCATCGCGATCGCCTCGGCCCGCCAGGCCAGCGCCAGCTCGCCCGCCTCGTTGCCGCTGCGGACCAGTGCCCGGATCGCGGACAGCGAGAAGCCCACGTCCTGCAGCCGCCGGATCAGCCGCAGCCGCTCGACGTGGCTGTGGTCGTAGACGCTGCGCCGACCGGTCCGGCGGGGCGGGTGGAGCAGGCGGCGGGACTGGTGGGCCCGGATGTTGCGGACACTCATGCCGGTGCGCCCGGCCAGCTCGGCGATGCCGAACTCGTTCTCGGACGGCGCCGGGCCGGGCGGGTCGCCAGCGGTGTCGCCGGGTCCGGCACCGGCGGGTTCGCGGGCCGAAAAGGCGCGGCTGGGCACGCCGGTGGACCGCGCGCCGTCTGCCCCGTGCCCCGTCACATGGCGCACCGTACCGGAGGTAGACGGACGTTCCGCGACCTACGATGCGCGCATGCGGTTCGGTGTGCCCGCCCAGGTGGCCCAGCGCGTGCAGGCGTGGCAGGGCGGGACGCCCGCACCCACCCGGGACGCCGCCACGGTCGTCCTGATGCGGGACGGCCCCGCCGGGATCGAGGTGTACCTGCTGGTCAGGACCGGTGCAATGGCAGCGTTCGCGGGAATGACCGTGTTCCCCGGCGGCGGCGTCGACCCGGACGACCTGGCCGCCGACGCGCTGCCCTGGTACGGCCCGTCGGCGGTGGACTGGCCGCTGGCCGCCCCGCCCGCGCTGGCTCGGGCGCTGGTCTGCGCGGCGGTGCGGGAGACGTTCGAGGAGTCCGGGGTGCTGCTGGCTGGGCCGGCCCCCGGCGGGCCCGCCGCCGGTTTCGTCGGCGACACCACGAGTGCGGAGTGGGAGCGGGTCCGGCAGGCGCTGGAGGCTCGCGCGCTGAGCCTGTCCCGGCTGCTCACCGCGCGTAGCCTGGTGCTCCGGGCCGACCTGCTGCGGCCGTGGGCGCACTGGATCACGCCGGTGCAGGAGGCCCGCCGGTACGACACCCGGTTCTTCGTCGCGGCGCTGCCGGCCGGCCAGGAGGCCCGGCACACCGCGGGGGAGGCCGAACGCGCCGCGTGGATGCGTCCGGCGGACGCCCTGGCCGCCCGGGACCGGGGCGAGCTGACCATGGTGCCGCCCACCGCGCTCACCCTGGCCGACCTGGCCGAACACGCGGCCGTGGACGACGTGCTGGCCGCCGCGCCGCGCCGGGAGATCCGGCCGGTCACCCCACGGCTGGTCGCGGACGGGTCCGGGTCCGTGCGGTTCCTCGTCCCGGGCGATCCGGACTACGACGGCCCGTCGGAATGACCTCGAGCCACTGGCGTCACGTCGGCGAACCAAGCCGTTGTGGACAAGGTCGGTCCCGGGTCGTCTGACCTACGATGCGCGCATGGTGGGGTGCTCGACGCGGCGGGCCGAGGCGCCGGTCGGTATCACGTGGTGAGCCGGAAGCCGACCGGGGTGGACAGGTGAGCGAACTGCTGCCGGAGTGGGTGCCCGGCTGGGCGACGCTGGTGCGGGCCGGCAACCCGGGCCCGATGACGCTGGACGGCACGAACAGCTGGGTGCTGCGCGGCGCCGGCTCGTCCGGCTGCGTGGTCGTCGACCCCGGCCCGCTGCTGCCCGCACACCTGGAGGCGCTGGCGGCCGCCGGCCCGGTGGTGGCCACGCTGCTCACGCACGGCCATCCCGACCACGCCGAGGGCGCCGCGCGCTTCGCCGCGATGACCGGCGCCCCGGTGCTGGCCCTCGACCCGGCGCACGCCGTCGGCGGCCAGGCACTGGTGGCCGATGGCGACCCGCTGGACCTCGCCGGCCTCCGGATCCGCACCTTCGCCACTCCCGGCCACACCAGCGACTCGGTCTCCTTCGTCGTCTCGCCATCGCCATCGTCCGCCCAGCCGCCGGCGGCCGCGACGGACGAGGCGGTGCTGACCGGGGACACGATCCTCGGCCGCGGCACCACCGTCGTCGCGTGGCCGGACGGGGACCTGGGCGACCACCTCGGCAGTCTGGAACGGCTCCGCGGCCTGGGCGGCGTGCCGGTGCTGCCCGGCCACGGGCCGGTGCTCCCGGACGCCGCCGCGGCCAGCCAGGCGTACCTCGACCACCGGGCGGCCCGGCTCGACCAGGTCGCCGCCGCCGTGGCCGCCGGCGCCGCCACGCCCGCGGCCGTGGTCGCGGCCGTGTACGCCGACGTCGACCGTGCCCTCTGGCCGGCCGCCGAGCTGTCCGTCCGGGCGCAGCTGGACCACCTCCGCTCCGGCCGGCACGACGACGGACCGACGCGCGGACCGGCGCCCGCCGGACGGACGCCACCCGGACGGACGCCGCGGTGACCTGCCCGGTGTGCGGCACCGTCGCGGTACCCGAGGCCCGGTACTGCCACCACTGCGGTGCCCGCCTGCCCGGCGGCGAACCGGACGGGTTCGCCGCCGAGCGGCGGGTCGTCACCGTCCTGTTCGGCGACCTCTCCGACTTCACGGCCTGGTCGGAGGACCTCGACCCCGAACGGGTCGGCCGGCTCACCGACCGGGTGCTGGCCGCGTGCGCCCAGGCCGTGACGGCGTTCGGCGGCCACGTGGACAAGCTCACCGGCGACGGCATCATGGCCGTGTTCGGTGCCCCGGTCGCGCACGAGGACGACCCGGAGCGCGCCGTCCGCGCGGCGCTGGCCATGCAGCGGGCCGTGAAACGCGTGGTCGACGACGAGGTCGGCGGCGGCCGCCGGCTGGGCCTGCGGGTCGGGGTGAACACCGGCGAGGTGGTCGCCGGCGTCCAGGCCGCGCTGTCGTACACGGTCATCGGCGACACCGTGAACACCGCGGCGCGGCTCTCCGACGCCGCCGGCGTCGGCGGGGTGTACGCCGGCGCGCCCACGGCCCGGGCCACCCGCGACCGGGCCGCCTGGCGTCGCCTGCCGCCGCTGCGGCTCAAGGGCAAGCGCCGGCCCGTCGAGGCGTTCGAGCTGCTGGGGCTGCGGGACGCCGCGGGCATCCGGCCGGGGCTGGGGGACGAGGCGCCGTACATCGGGCGGGAGGCGGAGCTCGGTCGGCTGCTCGGCCGGTTCGCCGAGGCCACCGGGCAGCGCGAGCCGCGGGCCGTGGTGGTGACCGCGGAGGCCGGCGCCGGCAAGACCCGGCTCGCCGCGGAGCTGGGCCAGCGGGTCGGGTCCGAGCAGGACGCCCGGGTGCTGGGTGTGCGGTGTGCCGCGTACGGGGAGGCCCGGCGGCTGGCACCGCTGGCCGAGCTGGTGGCGCTGGCCTGCGGGGTGGAGCCCGACGACGATCCGGTCCGCGCCGCGTCGAAGGTCCGCCGGGTCGCCGCCGCCCTGGGCGGCGCTGCTGGCACGGCCGCCCTGGGCGGCGCTGCTGGCACGGCCGCCCTGGGCGGCCCCCGCGGCGCGTTCCCGCCGGACGGCGTGGAGGTGCTGCTGGACCTGCTCGGCCTCGCCCCGGACAGCGACGGGACAGCGCCGGTGTACGGCCCGGCCACCCCGCGTCGGGCCGACCGCGTGCCCGGTGTGGTCGGTGCGCTGCTGTCCGGCCTGGCGGGCCAGGACCCGGTGCTGGTCGTCGTCGACGACGTCCAGCACGCGCTGCCCGAGACCGTGGACGCGCTCGGCGAGCTGGCCGCCCACCTGGCCGGGCGGGTGTTCCTGCTGCTGCTCGGCCGTCCCGAGCTGGTCCGCGGCCACGGGATGCTGCGGCGGCTGCCGGCCGCGGAGGTGCTCCAGCTCGCGCCGCTGTCCGGCGCCGCGGCGGCCCGGCTGCTGCGGTCGTACCTCGGCGGCGGCGCACTGGCGGCCGCCGACGAGCACCGGCTGCTCGCCACCGCCCAGGGCAACCCGTTCTACCTCGCCGAGCTCGTCTCGCTGCTCGTCGAGCAGGGCCGGCTGACCGGCGGCACCCAGGGTTGGCGGCTGGCGCCGGGGAGCCTGGACGGCCGGCTGCTCTCCTCCGACCTCGCCGCGGTGCTCGCCGCCCGGATCGACAGCCTGCCCGCCTCCGTCCGCGCGGTGCTGCGGGACGCCGCGGTGGTCGGCGACCTGGTGCCGCCGGGAGCGCTGGAGGCGGTGCGGGACGGCGGCCGGTCGTCTTCCGACGAGCTGGACCGGGCCCGGGCCGAGCTGGTGAGCCGCCGGATGCTGCGCCGGACCGGGGCCGGCGGCCACGCGTTCGTCACCACGCTCATGCGCGAGGCGGCGTACCAGGGCGTCGGCAAGGCCGACCTGGCCAACCGGCACGCGCGGATCGCCCGCTGGGCCGAAGTCCGGCCGGTGCGCGGCCTGTCCGAGCCGGAACGGGACGAGTTCGTCGCCTACCACGCCGAGCGGGCCCTCGCGCTGGCCGGCGCCATGCACCTCCCGCTGCGCCACGACGCCCGGCAGGTCGCCGACCTCGGTGCGGACGCGCTCGCCCGGCTGGCCGCCACCACGCTCGGCGACGGCGAGCCGGCACGTGCCCTCGCGCTGCTCGACCGGGCCGATGGTCTCGATAACGCTGAAACCCGCCCAGACGGCCGTCACCGGCTGTTGCGGGCCCGGGCGTTGCTCGGGGCCGGCCGGGCCGCCGAGGCTCTCACCGTGGCTCAGGAGCTCACGGCGAGGGAGAACAGTACGGGCGTCGCCGCGATGCTGGTCGCGGGAGAGGCCCATCGCGCGCTCGGCGACGAGAACGCGGCGGCGCAGGCGTGGGGCGCGGCGCTGAAGTGCGCACGCGACGCGGGCGTGCCGTCCTACGAGGGCGAGGCCCTGCGCCGACTCGGGATGCTCGACGGGGCCGGCCCGTGACGTCGGACGGGGGCCCGCTCCTGACCGATCGCGCGGGACGGGACGGTCCATCCCACCTGCTGGCTGTCGGTCAGCCGACGAACGGGCCGGTCGGCGGGTCGGTACGGTCATGTCCGTGCACAGTCCGCCGCCGAACGCGCCGCCGCCGGTCACCGGGGGCGTGCCGTCCCCGGTTCCGGGACTGTCGGGACTGACCGTGCTGGCCCGCGGTGGCTACTCCACCGTCTACCGCGCCCGGCAGGACTCCGTCGGGCGCGAGGTCGCCCTGAAGATCGACACCCGCCCGCTGGACGACGAGCGCGACCGGCGCCGGTTCCTCCGCGAGGCGGAGGCGGCCGGCCGGATGTCCGGCCACCCGCACGTCGTGAAGGTGTTCGACGCGGGCGTCACCGGCGACAACTACCCCTACCTGGTGATGGAGCTGTGCACCGGCGGCTCGTACTCCGGCCGGCTCAAGACGTACGGACCGCTGCCGCCGGCCGAGGTGCGCGACGTCGGGGTGCGGATCGCCGACGCCCTGCACGCCGCGCACCAGGCCGGCATCCTGCACCGCGACGTGAAGCCCGCCAACATCCTGATCAACGCCTACGGCGTGGCCGGGCTGGCCGACTTCGGACTGGCCGCGCTGCCCGACCCGAGCCGCGAGCTGTCGGTGACGATCGAGGCCCTCACTCCGGCGTACGCCCCGCCCGAGGTGTTCCGGATGGAACGGCCGTCCCCGCTGGGCGACGTCTACTCGCTGGCGGCCAGCATGTACGCGCTGCTCGCCGGGCGTCCGCCCCGCTGGCCGGACACCGGCTCGCCCAGCCTGGCCACGATGGTGCAGATCCTGGACGAGCCGGTGCCGGACATCCCGGGTGTGCCCGTCGGGCTGACGAACGTGATCCGCCGCGCGATGGCCACCGAACCGGCCCACCGGTACCCGAACGCGGCGGAGTTCCGGGACGCGCTGGGCGCCGCGAGCCTCGACCCGGCCACCGCGGCGCCGGCTGGAGCAGTGCCCGCCGTCCCGCCGCCGGCGGGCGGGCCGTCGTCCGGCGGGCCGGTCAGCGGACAGCCGTGGTCGCCGGCCTACGCGTCGCCGGGCGCCTTCGCGGCACCGGGCGGTCCGTCCGTTCCACCCACGTCCGGCGGCGGGAACCCCGGTCGCCGGACGCTGCTGGTGCTGGCCGGTGTCGCGGCGCTGGTCGTCCTGCTCCTGGGCGGCGGGGCCACCGGGATCTACCTGGCCACCACCCCGACGGACCCCAGCCCCCCGCCGCAGACGGCGCCCACGTCCGCGGCCCGGCCGTCCGCGCCGACGCCCTCCTCGGCGCTGCCGCCGCTGCTCCCGTCCGGACAGCTGCTCGGCAACGCGTGCGAGCTGGCCGCCCAGTCGGCCAGCCTGGCCGGTATCCAGGCCCGCTGCCCGGAGCGGCCGGAGTGCTGGGGGTCGGTGTCGGGGGGTGCGGCCCAGCGGAGGTCCTGCACCAGCAGGCACAGCTGGGAGACCTACGTCATCGGCACCTTGTCGCCCTCGACGTCGGCCGGCGACCCGCAGTCGGTGCGGGACGACCCGGGTGTGCGCGCGCTGTGCACGCGACAGATCCTGCAGCTGATCGCGCTCCAGGCCGGCCAGCCCACGGAAGGCTGGCAGGTGACCGTGCTCGGTCCGGTCAGGCGCGACGGCGACAACGAGGAGAGGCGCGAGTTCCGCTGCGTGGCCGGCAACGGCCCCGACTCCTCGGACAAGCCCCACTTCGTCTGAGCCCCGGCCGGAACCGGGTCGTCCCTACCGGGCGCGGCGGGCCAGGCGTTCGGGGTCGAGGATCACGACGCTCTTGCCTTCGGTGCGCAGCCAGCCGCGGGCCGCGAAGTCGGCGAGTGCCTTGTTGACGGTCTCGCGGGAGGCGCCGACCAGCTGGGCCAGCTCCTCCTGGGTCAGGTCGTGCGTCACCCGCAGCGCGTTGCCCTCGCGGGAGCCGAACCGCTTGGCCATCTGCAGCAGGTTCTTGGCCACCCGGCCCGGGACGTCGGTGAAGATCAGGTCGGCCAGCGCGTCGTTGGTGCGGCGCAGCCGGCGGGCCAGCACCCGCAGCAGTTGCTCGGCGATCTCGGGCCGGTTGGTGATCCACGGCCGCAGCGCGGTCTGCCGCAGCCGGGCCACCTTCGCGTCGGTGACCGCCTGGGCGCTGGCGGTGCGAGGTCCCGGGTCGAACAGCGACAGCTCGCCGAACAGGTCGGTCGGCCCCATCACGGCGATCATGTTCTCCCGGCCGTCGAGCGCCCGGCGCCCGACCTTCACCTTGCCGGACATGACGATGTAGAGGGAGTCGCCGAGGTCTCCCTCGGAGAAGATCGTGTGGCCCTTCGGGACGTCGAGGTATTCCAGCTCCCCGGCCAGGGCGTTCGCCGACTCCGGGTCGACACCCTGGAACAGCCCGGAACGGGCGAGCACCTCGTCCATGACCACCTCCTCGACGGCACTAGGGAGTGTATGGGGCGGCGGGAAGGATCGTGGTAGCTGGTCCCGGCGGGTCTGGGGCGCTCGGCGCTACGCTGCCCGCAGCCCGCAGCCCGCAGCCCGGGGTCCGGGGAGGGCGGGAGCGGGAGGGAGCCGGCCGGTGGAGATCAGGTCGCCGGTGTCCGGCTACGCGGTGCGCGCCGTGCTCGGCCACGGCGGCTTCTCGACGGTCTACCGGGCGGTGCAGTCCTCGCTGGGGCGCGAGGTGGCGATCAAGATCGACCACCGCGTCCTGCTGGTGGAGTCCGACCGGGCCCGCTTCTTCCGCGAGGTCAACGCGGCCGGTCAGGTGTCCGGCCACCCGCACGTCGTCGACGTCCACGACGCCGGCGTCACCTCCGACGGCCGGCCGTACCTGGTGATGGAGCTGTGCCCGGCGGGCTCCCTGGCCGACCGGGTGCGCCGGGACGGCCCGCTCCGCCCGGCCGACGTGACCGCGATCGGGGTGGCGATCGCCGACGCGCTGGCCGCCGCCCACCGCCTGGGCATCGTCCACCGCGACGTGAAGCCGGCCAACATCCTGCTCGACCGCTACGGCCAGCCCGAACTGGCCGACTTCGGCCTCGCCGCGCGGTTCGACCCGACCTCCGAGTCGAGCGCGACCCTGGAGGCGATCACGCCGGCGTACGCGGCACCGGAGCTGTTCCTCTCGGGTCGGCCCTCCCCGGCCGTGGACGTGTACGGACTCGCGGCGACGCTCTACGCCCTGCTCTCCGGCCGGCCGCCCCGGTGGCCCCGGGACGCCGACCAGCTCGACTTCGCCACCATCATGCGGCTGCACGAGGAGCCCGTCCCCGACCTGGCGGGAGTGCCGGACGCCCTGGTCGCGGTGCTGCGCGCCGGCATGGCCTATCACCCGGGCGAGCGGCTGCCCACGGCCGGCGCGCTGCGGGACGGGCTGCGGGCGGTCCGCGACGCGGTGGGCCCGCCGTCCGACCGGCTCGCGGACCCCGGCGCGCCCGGCGCCGACGACGGCCTGGCCGACCAACCCACGGCCCGCCTGCCCCGCCACCCCCCACGCCACTGACCAGCAGTCACAACCTCAGTCGGCTGGCGGTGGCACGTGCCGACTCGGCCAGGCCGGCGTCCAGGAGTTGCCTGTCCGCGCTGACGAGCGGGATGCCGAGGATGGCTGCGGCGGCGGCCCAGGACGCGTCGTAGAACGTGAGCCGGTGCTGTTCGGCGAGGCTGGTGGTCGTCGGCAGCCAGGCGACCTCCCAGGCGAGGAAGGGACCGGAGATGGTGATCAGGTCGCCGATCTGTTCGTCCACAGCCTCGGCCGTCCAACCCAGCCGGCGCAGCAGGACATTGCCGATCTCGTAGACGGCGAGGTCGATCAGCAACACGGAGACGGATTCCTGCTGGTGGGCGCGCAGCAGCGCCCGGGCTTCGGCCACGTCCGCCTCGCCCTCGTCGTGGAACCACTTCAGCGCCACGGAGGAGTCGATGAGCAGGCTCGTCACGGCCGGGAGTCGCGCTCGGCCCGGAGAAGGTCGGCGGATTCGAACGGCCCGGCGCGGCGGAAGCGGGCACGGGAGCGTTCGACGGCGGCGTCCACACTGGCAGGATCCCGCCGGTCCAGCTCCCGCTCGACGGCGGCCGCCAGCAGGGCGCTGCGGCTCGTGGCCCGGCGATGCGCTTCGTTGTCGACACGGGCCAGCAGATCGTCAGGAATCGACACCATCACCTTGGCCATGGAGGAAGTATTGCCCATGGTATGGCTTATCAGCAATCCTGCGTGAACCCACGAGGTCGTTACTCCGGCCGGTAGTGCTCGTGCGGTGTGGCTCGTTGCCAGACCTGTTCGAACGCCGAAGCACACTTCGCCGCCATCGAGGGATCCGTGACGAGTTCCAGGTTGACCGCCTCGCCCTCACCAGTGAAGTGGTTGACGAGGACTCTGCGGTCGTCGAACAGCCAGAAGTCGTTGCCCGGAAGCATCAGGTCGGTGGCCTGCCGTCGGGGCAACCATCGGACCCGCTCCCCAGCAGCGAGGTTGGTGAAGGTCAGGTCGTACTCGAATTGGATGTACTCACTAACGGGCTCGGACACGATGCGTGCCCGCTTGACGTCGACGCCCCGCCCCACGGTCTGCGCCACCAGTTCCGACCACGGACTCCACCACGATGCGCGATCCGCTGGGTCATCACGGTGTCCGGCCTGCCAGGCGGTGAACATCGGGTCACTGCGCATGTAGCCGTCCCGCATCTCCAGGTGCACTGCGGAACGTTCGGCCGAGCCGAACAACGTCTCGAACGTCGGTTCGTCCGCCGTCACTGCCGGCCTCCGTTTCCACGTGAGCGATGGATGCCCAGGTAGGAGTTGAGCATCAGCAGCGACGGGCCGTCGGGGATTACCCATGAACTCTCGTATGCGGTACGCCGCCCGTGAACTCTCCACTGCATGAGCTATGTCGTCCGAGCCTGCGGGCCGGATCGGACCGGCCTTCGCATCGCGGCTCCGCGCGCGTCCAGGAGGCGAGCGGCGGCGAGGCCACGGTCACGGAAAGCGGCGAGCCTGCTGCGCATCCCGTCGATGGCCGCGAGTGTGCGGGCGGACTGGACACCAACCATCCCGTCGAGCGCGAGCGACCACGTACCGCAGGCCATCTCGGCCTTGCCTTGTGCACATTGGACCGCTGCCAGATCGGCCAGCGTCAGCGCGTGGATTCGAGGGTGGGTTGCCCGATCCCAGCACGCCGCGGACCTTTGGTACTGCCGTTCGGCCGCAGGCAGGTCGCCTAGTGCAGAGAGGGCCTTCGCTGACTGATTGGCCAGCCGCGCCTCTGCTGGACCACCGAGCGAAGCCCAGCGGGGCGGCTCGTCGTTCAGGCCCGTGTCGAGCAGTGTCTCGGCTCGACCGAGTGCGGTCAGAGCTGGGCGGCGCTCGCCGCTCACCGCCTTCGCGCGCGCCAGGGTGAGCCAGAACAGGGACTCGGTCGCAGCGTCGACGTGGCCGTTCACCCTGTCCAGCGCGGCGCTGGCGAGTTCGACGCAGTATTCACGGCGCCCCAGGTCGAGCGCCTGATGCGCGAGTATCCGCATGACGTAGCCGGCGTGCGCACCAGGGTCGGACTCGCCTGCGAGTTGGAAAGAGTGCAGGTAGTACCGCTGCGCGAGCGCGGCCAAGCCGGCGTCGTGTGCCTTCCAACCAGCCAGGTAGGCGAGCTCGGCGGCGGCTCCGAACATCGCTTGCCGGTCGCGGTCGTGGGCGAAGGACGAGGCGCAGTAGGCGGCGACATCCGTCGACAGGTACTCGACCACCGCGCTGCGTCCGTGTCGCCCACCGAGTTGTTCGTCAGCCCGGCTGAACAGCGCGGTCACCTCGCGCACGGCGGCGACCTCGCCTGGGCCGATCGTCGCCGTCCGCTGGGTGCCGGCGACAGCCCCGCGTTCGACGATCTCGCGGCGATATTCGAGCGGAAACGACAACGCCGTAACGGAGTAGGCCGCGGAGGTGAGGAAGGTGCGACGGTCCACGTCGGCCCTCCCCAGCGCGGCGACAGCAGCGACCGGATCCGGAGGAAGGCCGCTGGGCTCGTTCTCCTGGCTCGCCCCCGAGGCTAGCCCGAGGTCGCTGGCGGCCAACGGCCGACGCATCCGGCGCGAGAAAGCCTCGACCAGATAGGCGACGGTGTGGGGGGAGGGACACGTCCCGGCCACCCAGTGGGCCACGGCGGACTTGTTTGCGCGCGCAGTCAGGTCGCCCGCTTCCACCGCGACCTGGCAGATGGCACGCGCGACAGCCTCGTAGGTCCAGCCAGCCTCGCGGATCAGGTTCCGCAGGGCGCTGTTCGGCTGGCGATGGCGGGCAGCCATGGCTCCGGTACCCCCAGGTCAGGACACAGTTAAACCGGTTAAACGCCAACCGGGTGCCGGCAGCCTACTCACGCAGAGCCATCCGCTGTTGACTTTGCGCATCCCTTCCCGGTGGAGACAACGGGTGACTCGGAGAGACAGCTCCCGGAACTCCGTGATGCCCTCCCCGGTCTCTGCCGGGAAGGGCTCGGCTCACGCTGGCCGGATGCCCGTGGGGCGAGAAGGTCCGCTGCCGTGAGACGGCGGCGGGGGGCGGCACGCCCGGTTTCTGTGCTGGGCGTGCCGTCGTCACGTTTCCAGCGAAGGAGGAGCCGGATGACCCAGCCCAGCGAGGCCGACGTGTTCCAGGCGCGGCGGACGAAGGCGTTGCACAAGCCGACCCGGTGGCCCCGCGGCCGGTTCTGTCTGTGTTGCGGCCTCCGGGCGCCGTGCCCGGACCGGCTCGCGGCCGCAGCGGTCCTCGCCGCCACCGGCGACGCCTGGGAAGCGCGGGTCTCCGATGGCGCGTCCCCGTGACCACGGGCGGCACGCGGCCCGAGGCTGTACGGGGCGTCCTCGTCCGCCACACCGCGCAGGTAGCCCACGAACGCGGCACCTCCGCTCGCCGGCCGCCGCGCGAGACGGCTGTGCCACAACTGGACGGGCCCCCGATCTACGCCGCGCTGGCCGCCGCGCATCCAGGGGTCACGAGCAGCGCGGACACGTCCCGGTGAGCGACGGACCGTCGTCGCGCGGCATGCCCGACGTCGAGCCGCCGCCGGGCTGGCGGCTCCAGCGTCGCGCCGAACGGCGCTGGTGGGTCTTCGACGCGACCGGCACCTTCGTCGCCGACCTGATCCTGCTGCCCACCACGGGCGAGTGGGCCGTCGTCCACACCGGCGACGCGCTGCCCTCCGCGACCACCCACCGCGATCCCCAGGCCGCGGTGGACGCCCTGGCTGGCGGCTGACCAGGGCCAGACCGGCGAGCCGCATGCCCGGGTGCGGCTTGCCGTCGGCGTCGTACCGGCGACAGGTCGAGGACGATGACTGTCGGGACGGCGTCGTAGTCTGGCGGGCGTGACCTCCGCCCCCACCCGTGGTCGTGCCGCCGTGCCTGCCGTCGTCACCCCGTCCGGTGGGGCAGCGACCGGTGGGGCAGCGACCGGCATGCCGGCCGAGACGTCGCTCGCGTTGACCCGGCGGGCCCGCAGGATGAGCCGGATGCTTGCCGAGATCCACCCCGACGCCCACTGCGAACTCGGCTTCTCCACCCCGCTGGAGCTGGTCGTCGCCACGATCCTCTCCGCCCAGTGCACCGACGAGCGGGTCAACGCCGTGACACCAGCCCTGTTCCGCCGCTACCCGGCCGCCGCCGACTACGCCGGGGCCGACCGGGCCGAGATGGAGGAGCTGATCCGGCCGACCGGCTTCTTCCGCAACAAGACCAGCTCGCTGATCGGCCTCGGACAGGCGCTGGTCGAGCGGCACCACGGCGAGGTGCCCGGCCGGCTGGACGACCTGGTGAAGCTGCCGGGGGTGGGGCGCAAGACCGCCAACGTGGTGCTCGGCAACGCGTTCGGCGTGCCCGGCCTCACCGTCGACACCCACTTCGGCCGGCTGGTGCGCCGCTTCGGCTGGACGGTCGAGGACGACCCGGTGAGGGTCGAGCACGAGGTCGGTGCGTTGGTGCCGCGCAAGGACTGGACGATGCTCAGCCACCGGCTGATCTTCCACGGCCGGCGCGTCTGCCACTCGCGCAAACCGGCCTGCGGCGCCTGTCCGCTGGCCCGGCTCTGCCCGTCCTACGGCCTCGGCCCCACCGACCGCGGCGCGGCGTTGAAGCTCCTCAAGGGGCCGCGGGTCGACGAACTCGCCGCGATGGTGGGGGGATGAGCCGGTGGCCGGCGCCGCGGTTGTCGGCGCTGGCGGTGGCGCTGGCGGTGGCGGCCGGGTCGGGTGCGGCCGCCGGCTGCGCGGCCGGTCCGGAGCGCGTCCGCCCGGCCTCGGACGCTCCGCCGCCCGCGCCGCGCTTCCAGGGGTCGGGGTTCGCGGCCTGCCCGGCGCCGGTCGGCCCGGCGACGGCCGACAGCCCGTTCGCCGGGCTGGAGCTGCCCTGCATGGACGGCAGCGGCCGCACGCTGGCGTTGGGCAAGCCCACCGGGCTGCCGACGGTCGTCAACCTGTGGGCGTCCTGGTGCGGGCCGTGCGCCGAGGAGATCCCGGCGTTCGTGGCGTTCGCGGCCCGGGCGGCCGGCAAGGCACGGGTGGTGGGCGTCAACACCGGCGACGACCCGGGGAACGCGGTCGCGGCGGCCCAGGAGGCGCGGGTGAGGTTCGCGAACGTCTACGACCGCGACCAACGCGCCCGGCGCGCGCTCGGGGTGGCCGGGCTCCCCGCGACGGTGTTCGTCGCCGCCGACGGCCGGGTCGTCCACGTCTACAACGGACCGGCGCTCGACCAGCCCACCCTGGAGCTGCTGGTCGAGAAGCACCTCGGGGTGGTGCTGACATGACGGGTCCGGAGAACGGGCTGCCGGCGTGGTGGGATCCGCTGGCCGACCGGCTGCGCGGGGTGCGCGCCGAGGACATCTCCCGCTACGTGCCCCCGCCGGACAACCCCGGCCGGCCCTCGGCGGTGCTGATCCTGCTCGCCGAGCGTGCCGACCGTCCGGCCGACGACCCCGTCGGCGCCGACGTGCTGCTGATGGAGCGGGCGGCCACCATGCGCAGCCACGCCGGCCAGCCCGCGTTCCCGGGCGGGGGCAGCGAGCCGGGCGACGGCGGCCTGGTCGGCACGGCGTTGCGGGAGGCGCGGGAGGAGGTCGGCCTCGATCCGGCCACCGTGCGGGTGGTGGCCGAGATGCCCGCCCTGTGGCTGCCGCCCTCGGGCTACGTCGTGACGCCCGTCGTCGCGTGGTGGGAACGGCCCCACGAGGTCGGGGTGGCCGACCCGGCGGAGGTCGCCCGGGTCGCCCGGGTCCCGCTCGTCGAGCTGGTCGACCCCGCCAACCGCCTGCGGGTCCGGCATCCCAGCGGATACGTCGGTCCGGCGTTCACCGTCGGCGGGATGCTCGTGTGGGGTTTCACGGCCGGTCTGCTCTCCGCGGTGCTCGACCTGGGCGGCTGGTCGCTGCCGTGGGACCGCGACCGGGTCGAGGACCTGCCGCCGGCCGACGTCGAACGGGCCCTGCGCACCAGCCCGCCCGACGCCGTGCACTGAGGGCGTCGTCTCGCTGACCGATTGGCACCTGGCGGTCCCGCGCCGCGTGCGCGCCCCCACTACTGTCGGCGGGGAGCCACCAGCGTAGGACCGTCGAGTGTGGGCGGGACGCGCGCGAGCCCCACTCTCGCCCGCCACCCGGAAGGGGACCGATGTACGGCAGCCTGCTCGACATCGTCCTGGTCGTCGCCATGCTGGTGTTCGCGGTCAGCGGCTACCGGCAGGGGTTCGTGGTGGGCGCCCTGTCGTTCGTCGGGTTCTTCGGCGGCGCGCTGATCGGCGTCCAGCTGGCGCCGCTGGTCGCCGGGCTGTTCGGCACCGAGGTCGGCCGGCTGGCGTCCGCCCTCGCGGTCGTCTTCGCCCTCGCCATCGGCGGACAGACCGTCGCGGTGCTGCTCGGCGGCCGGCTCCGCGATCGCCTGCAGGGCCGGTCGGTGCGGGTGGTCGACAACATCGGCGGCGCCATCGTGTCGGTGATCGCGCTGCTGCTGGTCGCCTGGATGGTGGCGACGCCGCTGGCGCGCGCGCCGGCACCCGCGCTGGCCGGTGCGGTCCGCCGTTCCGCCGTGATCAACGCCGTCGACACCGTGGTGCCCGACGGCGTGCGCAGCCTCTACTCGCGGTTCGGCGACGTGGTGCAGGACGGCGACTTCCCCGAGGTCTTCGGCCCGCTGACGCCGACGGACGTGCGCAGCGTCGAGGCGCCGGACGGGGCACTGGCCGGGCTGCCCGTGGTGCGCAAGGTGCGGCCGGCGGTGGTCAAGGTCACCGGGGTGGCCCGGGCGTGCGAACGGCGCCTGGAGGGAAGCGGGTTCGTGTACGCCCCGCACCGGGTGATGACGAACGCCCACGTGGTGGCCGGCGTGCAGTCGGTGCGGGTGGAGTCCTCCGGCCAGCGCTACGACGCCCGGGTGGTGGTCTACGACCCCGACAAGGATCTCGCCGTCCTCTACGTCCCCGACCTGGACGTGACGCCGCTGGCCTTCGACGGCTCGGCCCGCCCCAACGCGAGCGCGATCGTGCTCGGCTACCCCCTGGACGGTCCGTACACGGCCACGCCGGCCCGGATCCGGGACAAGCGGACGATCTCCGGGCCGAACATCTACAGCACCGGCTCGGTGCGCCGCCAGGTGTACACCCTGCGGTCGGAGGTGCGCAGCGGCAACTCCGGCGGCCCGCTGGTGGCGCCGAACGGGACGGTCTACGGCGTGATCTTCGCCGCGGCCGCGGACGACCCGCAGACCGGGTTCGCGCTCACGGTGGCCGAGGCCGCCCCGGTGGCCAGCCAGGGCCGCACCACCACCACCCGGGTCAGCACCCAGAGCTGCGACTAGGACTCGTCGTCGTCCTTCTTCCGCCGACGGCCCCGCTTGGGCGGTGGCGCGTCGGACGGCGGATCCGGCTGTGCCGGCGGCTCGTCAGATGCGGACTCGGGCTCGGGGGCGTGGTGACGTCCCCTCCGGCGGGGCTTGTCAGGCTCGCTCGGGGGGGCTGGGTCTGACCGGGGCCTGTCAGGGTCGCTCGCGGCGGTGGGCTGCGCGTCGCCCGCGGGCGCCGGGTCGGGCCCGCTCGCCGCGGTGGGCTCGGGCTCGGCCCCGGGCGGGAGGTAGATCGTGCCGTCGTCCAGCACGGGCTCCAGCGGGTTGTCCACAGCCCGGACGAGCCGGATCACCGCGGCGTCGAACGTCTCGGCGACGAACAGCGGCCCGCGGACGAACTGGGCCAGGAACACCCGCCCGCCCGCGTCCATCACCAGCTCGCTCGGGCCGTCGTCGTAGAACACACCGATCGGATAGATCGGCTCGCCCAGCGTCTCGTCGAGTCCCTCGAACAGCTCGGCGTCCAGGCGGTGGCCGGCAGGCGCGAAGCCGAGCGCCGTCCTGAGGCCCGGCATCACGTGCAGGCCGCCGAACTCGCGCAGCGCAGCCAGCGCCGCGTCGTGCGGCACGTACAGCTGCCCGTTCGCCTGCCGCGCGACCGCGACCGCCTGGTACCACGGAAGCAGCACGACATCGGGAACGTCGCGACCGGGGCGCCAGCCGGCACCGACCAGGTACTCGGCGACGTCGAGCGGGAACCGGTCGGTCGGTGGCGCATACCGCAGGGCGATCTCGTCCACCGGCAGCGGCGGCCAGGTGCTGATCTCGCCGGACTCCTTGTCGACCACCCCGCGGGCCGAGCCCACGATGGCCGGCGGCCTGGCCGGGTCTTCCTGCGGCGGCTCGATTCCCCAGACCACGTAGCCGGCCGGGAACTCGTGGATGCCCACCTCGAGGCGCTCGACGTCGGCCACGCCGCCGTTGATCCAGCGGTCGGCCCGCTCCAGGGCTTCTTCTCGGGTGATCACCGTCGAACCTCCAGTCAGGCGTCGCGGCCCATCATGCCGGGCCCCGGCGGGCACCGGACACCCGACTCTCGTGCCACCGCACGCGGAGGACGACGTTAGAGTCGCGGGTCGGGACGGGTGTGCGGGGCGAGTGCGGTGGAGGAGGGCACGGTGCAGCTGGACTGGCAGCCGGCGAGCCCCTACGAGGAGCGGCTCGCCCAGGCGTTCGCGGCGGGCGACACCGTCACCTGCCTGCGGCTGCTGCGCAACGGGCAGTTCGCGCTCCCGATGACCGAGGCAGCGGCACGGGGTCACGAGGCGCCGGCGTGGACCACCGTGCCGACCGAGGAGCGCACCTGGCTGGTCGCCTACACCTCCAGCGAAGCCATGATGGTCGGCACCCGCGGCGCCGCCGAGTACTGCCGGGTGGTCTCGCTGGTGGAACTCGCCGCGGGCTGGCCCGACACCCGCTGGGGGCTCGCGATCAACCCGCTGCTCCCGGTGCACTTCTTCCTGGAGTCCGGAACCCTCGCCCGGCTGGCGGTGTCGACGTTGGCCACCGACGTCGCGAACCACCCGGACGAGCCCCTCCCGATCCTGCAGAAGCTGCTCACTCCCTACGACATGGAGCGGTATCTGATCGCCCGGGAGAACTGGGTGTCGGGGTACGTGCACGACGCCTCGGACGTGGCCCACATCGCCACGCCGGCGGTGCTGGTCGACGCGGTGGGCCTCAAGGCCGTGGAGGACGAGCTGATCACCCAGGAGGGCTCGGTCAACCTCCTGCGGTGGCGGCCGGTCGGCGCGTCGCTGTACCGGACCCCGTTCGGCGGCGTCGACGAGGAGCGGATGAAAGCCGTGGCCGGGTGGGTGATCGAGGAGCCGCCGTTCGTCGGCATGGGGATGGCGCCCAACGTCGACCAGCTCGTGCGGGAGTACAAGGTCGACGGGGTCGGACTGCCGCACGCGGCCGAGATCTGGGAACTCGACGACGACGGTCGGGAGCATCGCCGGGCCGTGCTCGACGGCGACCGGGGCGAGTGGCTGATCGTGCGGTCCGAGGCGGTCGAGGACGCCGAAGGCGCCGACGACGAGGCGGGCGGCGCACCGTGAGGTGGTGGAGCTACCGGGCGCGGTGGGGCGGGGTCGAGTACGCCGCCAACCCCGAACCGCGCCGCGCCGGCCTGTGGGTGCGGTTGCTGCGCGATCAGGCCGCCGACGGCTTCGAGGAGATCGCTCCCGGCCGCCATGTGCGGCAGGTTCCGGTGATCGAGTGCGACGTCCTGGTGTTCGTCACGATGGTCTGCGAGTGGTCGGGGGTTCCGTGCCAGGTGCGGGCCGAGCGGAGTGGCGAGCTGCTGGTCGAGTACACCGGCGGGCAGGCGCCGGTGGCCCGGTACCACGGCTTCGAGCGGCTGGAGCGGGGCGTGTACCGGCGTTGGATCCCGCGGCACGAGGCCAGGGGCCTGCGCGAGAACACCGTCGTGCTGCATCCGGCCGAACCACCGCAACCGGAGATCGCTCCGCTGTACTGAGCGGGTGGCCGTCGGCCCGGCGTCGGCGTGGACGGCCCGTTCGCGGCCTCGCGGCGGCATGGTCAGTGCCGGAAGGCCGAGCCGAGCATCTGCTGTTCGATCGGGGTCTGCGAGATCCGTGCCCACCGGAGCGTCCCGTGGCTCACCAGCGTGATGATGTCGGCCGGGAGCCGGGTGAGTGACTGCTCGACGTCGGCCAGGTTCAGCGCCGAGCAGACCAGTGCGGCCTCCATCGCCGACAGCGTCTGCATCAGGACGAGGTCGGCGCGGACGAACGCGTCGATGTCCCAGGCGGTGAGCTGGTCGCGGACGGTGAGCACCGCCGCCCAGCCGCCGCTGGCGCGCCGCTCGGCGTCGGCGGCGCTGGAGTCGCCGTCCAGGACGACCAGCTGCGGGCGGTCGGCCGATCCGGGCCGGTCGTGCGGCGTGCCCGGCGGCACCACCCGGATCGCGTCGGGAGGGTCGGCGGTCACCCGCCCGAAGGTGCCCCAGGCCGTGGGGCGCCCGGTCTGCACGATGATCTGGGCACCGACCGCCAGCGCGCGGAACGCGATCAGCTGGGCGAACCGCAGGCCACCGACGGCGAACGCGGTGGTCGGCTCGGGACGGAACAGTCTGAGCACCACGGGCTTGCCGTGCTGGTCGACGCCGATCACCAGGCCCGAGCCGCCGGTGCTCATCGTGATCGAGGCGATCGACGCGGGATCGGCGAGGTGGATGCCGATCTGATTGGCGGGGAGCTGACTCACGGGCGCTCCTCGCCGGCGCTCGGTGGTTCCGGTGCCGTCACTGCGTTCGGTCACGGGAGGAAGCCGCCCAGGGGCAGTGAGGCGGCGACTCCGAACACCTGCTCGCCGTCGAGTCGTTCCACCCGGGCACCGCACAGCTCGGCCGCCGCGGCGACCTGGTCGGACGCCGGGTCGACCGACGAGACCATCGGAAGGGTGAGTCGCACGACCGCCTCCACCTCGATCTCCTCGCCGCGGCGGCGCGCGGACACGGCGACCGTGGTGGCCAGGCTCGACACGCCGGCCATCCGGTCGACGAACTCGCGACCCACCGGGTCGGCCAGGTCGGGCCATTCGCGGAGGCGGAAGGCGGTCTGTACCTCCCGCCCGGTGGACCAGTGGTTCCACTGCTCGTTGATCTCGTCGGGGCCGGCGGGGCCGGGCTGGGCCTCCGGTGCGTTGGAGGCCCCACTGGGCGGGGCTTCGAGGCGGGCCAGCGCGAGCAGGGCGGTGAGGGCGTCGCCCCGGTCGAGCACCCGGACCCGCATGCCGTCCTTGCGCAGGCGGCGTTGCAGCCGGCGCACGGCGCTGGCCAGCGCAGCGCGGAGTTCGGAGTCGCTGTGGCCGTCGGCCGTGCGCAACGCCTGCAGGGCGATCAGGCACCGGCGCTGCGCCGGCACCAGTCCGCGGCCGAGGTAGCGGTAGGAGGTGCCGGTCGCGTTGGTGTCGGCCCGCAGGGCCGGGGCCGGTGCGGTGTGCACCACGACCTGCGCGGCCACCACCGGCTCGCCCGCCTCCGCGTTGGGCAGCAGGGCCGTCGGTGCGGGCAGCGGGCGGCTCGACTCGACGATCAGGCCGGACTCCGACGGGAGCGGCTCGAGGATCGCGGTCATTCCGCCGGCATGGCAGATCAACGCCACCTCGGTGCCGTCGAGGTCGAGCACGTCGGCCCGGGCGCCGCGGGCGACCGCAGCGAGCAGCGTGCTGCCGCGACACTCCTCCGGGTCGAACTGCCACCGGCGGCGCCGGGCGGCGTAGCGGAGGAACAACGCGATCCACTGGTACACCCAGCGCTGGTCGACCCGGATTGTCGTCACGCCGAGGATCACCGCAGCGGTGATCGCGGCCGGGATCACCACGCTGGCCGGGCGACCGATCGTCGCCGCGATCGCGGCGACTGCCAGCTCCCAGCACACGATCTGACCGACGTGGACGTTGCCGATCGTCGCCGGGCGCCGGCGCGGCTGCGGGCGGCTCGGAGGAGAGCCCGGCGGGTCGGGGGATCCGAGGGCGGTGCCGGTGGGTGGCGGCTCGACGGCGAGGGCGGGTCGGGTCGGGGGCCGTGCCGGCGGAGCCGCCGCGGCCTTGGCCGGGGACGCTGCGACGGCGGCACGGGCGGCGACCGCCTGGCCGGTGCCCTGCGACAGGGCGGTGGGCCTGGCCACCGCGGGCGCCGCGGCAGCGGCCTGGGGCGCCGCGGCCGGTTGGGCGGCGGCGGGCGCAGCGGCCTTCGCCGCGGGAGCGGCAGGCGCCGCGGCGGCGGCCTGTGCGGCGCTCCCGGCCTGTGCGGCGCCGGCCGGGCGGCCGTACACGGTGCCGGTGGGCCGGGCCGGCGGGGCGGACCGCGGCTGGGCCGCCCCCGAACCGGCGGGGGGCGCGGACCGGGGCGCCGCCTTCGCGGCCGGGGGAGCACTGGGTGGCGAAGCCGGGGGCGCGGACCGGGGCCGGACCACCGGAGCCGCTGCGGGAGGTGCGGACCGGGCGGCCTGGCCGCCCGGCGGCGCGGCCGGCGGGCCCGCGGGGGAGCGCCCGGTCACCTGCGGAGCAGGTCCCGCCGTCCGGGTGCGTCCGTTCGCCGCGCTGCGTCCGGAGACCGCCGGCGGCGGCGCCTGACGGGCCGGTCGGCCGGGCGGCGCGGAGCGTGGCCTGGCCTGGCCTGCTGGTCCTTCGCCGGCCTCGGGAGCGCCGGGGGCCGGGATGCTGGACACCGGGCGGATCACCCCGTCGACCAGGGGGTCCGTGGCGGGCTGGTCCTGCTGGGACATGCGTGCGGAGCCGTACAGGGTCGGGGTGCCGCCGATCCGGGCGGTGCCCGGGGGAGGGCTCGCGCCGGGCGAGGGCGGGGCCGTCCGCCTGCTGCGCGGGGTGTCGTCCTTCTTGCCGGCGTCGTCGCGACCGTCTTCAGGGCGTGGGTACGCACTGCCCCCGTGGCGAGGTGTCATGTCGTACCTCCCTCAGCGATCTCGAACTCACTCCGGCGGCCCGGCGCTCAGGCTAACGTCCGTCCGACGGCTGGCGCGGGGCCGGTGGCCGCCCTGGTCAGTGTGTCATCCGCCAGCGGCCGCTGCGGCAGAGTTCATCATGGCGGACCGCGCGACGGGTCCGGCGGCCCTGGTGCGCCTGCGTAGGTAGGCGACGAGGAAGAGCCCACCGCCCACGACGACCACGAGCGCAGCCACTCCGCAGGCCAGCAGGCCAAACACGACGGCGGCCTCGGCGCCCTGGTCGTCGGCCCGGGGCCGGGCGAATGCGCTGCGGGTGGCGGTGGGGAGCTTCGCGTCGGCGGGCACCACCGGCTCGCGGGTGAGCGCGCCGACGACGTCCAGGGTGCCCCAGCCGTAGCTTCTCGTCGTACCCCTTCACGCCGGCTTCCCGGGTGGTCCACAGCAGCCGCTGGGTGAACCTGTTGATGTGTTCCCGCGGGTACTTCGCCAGGATCAACGCGGCGGCACCGCCGACCACCGCGGCCGCGACGCTGGTGCCGCTGATCGCCTGGTAGCCGCCGCCGGGCCGGGCGGCCGGAATGCGGTCACCCGGCGCGGAGATGTCGACCCGGCGTCCGGTGGTGGAGTACGGCGCCAGGGTGCCGGTGCGGTCCACGCTGGTGACGGCGATGACGTGCGAGATCGCCGCGGGGTAGCCGACCACCACGTTGTCGGGCAGGTTCCCCGACCCGGCGATCACCTGGACCCCCCGCTGCTCGGCGTAGGCGACCGCCGCCTCCTGCTCGCGGCTGAAGCTGCCGGCCAGGGCCACCACCACGAGGTTCGCGCGGGCGTCCACCGCCGTGCGGATCGCGGTGGCGATGGCGGCGGGGTCGATGAGCGGTGTCCGGGGATGGCGGACGTTGATCGGGAGGATCTTCGCCCTGGGCGCGATCCCCAGCACGCCGTTGCGGTTGCCGGGCCCGTGCCCGTGGCCGGCGATCAGGGAGGCCACCGCCGTACCGTGCGGGTCGGTCGGCTGCAGGCCGCGGGTGCTCCTGGTGCCGTCCCAGGCGTTGAAGCCGGGTACGACGTTCCCGCGCAGGTCCGGATGGGTGGCGTCGACGCCAGTGTCGACCACGGCGACCGTCACGCCCTGGCCCTGGGTGACCTGGTGGGCGCGCGCGACGGACAGGAACGCGAGCTGCCACGAGGCCGCGCGGGTGGCGTCGGCCACGGCCGGGGCAGCGCCCAGGCCGACGGAGCCGAGGACGCCGACCACGGTGGCCACCGCCCAGGAACCCCTGCGGACGCGGCACCGGCCGTGCCCGCGCGTCACGGGAGCGGCCGGCGCCTGCGAGGATCCCCGGTCGGGTCCGCTCAACGGCCCACTCCGAGAGCCGGGCCCGGACGCTTGGCCTGCTGCTTCTCCACCGGCCGCTCGATGACCGCGGGAGCGGTCTCCGCCACGGTGAACAGTTCCTCGTCGCCGACGCGCTCCATGGCGCGGGTCGCCTCGGCGGCGGGCTTGGCCTGCGGCCGGTTGGCCTGCCGGGCGGGCGGTCCGCCGGGCCGGGCCGCGGGGCCGGCACCCGTGCCGGGACCCGCCAGGCCGCGGCCGTCCAGACCCGGCCGCAGCGCCCGCCGGGTCGTCTCGACGGTCTCGGGTTGGCCCGGACGCAGCGACTGTCGCCGACCACCGAGGCCCGGACCGCCGGGCACCCGGAGTTCGCCGGGAAGGCCTGGCCGGCCGGTGAGAGGTCTCTTCGGGGTGCCGCGGGTGCCACGAAGCGGCGGTGGCGTCCCGGAACCTGGCATGCCCGGGCCGGGGACGCCCGGGCGGGTCGGCCCGCCGGGCGGGTTCTTGCCGAGCACCTTGGGCCCGCCGGCGCCGCGGCCGGGAAGTGCGGGCGCACCGGGACCGCCGGGACCGCCGGGACGGCCCGACAACGGCCCACCGGGGGGCTTGGCACCACGGCCCAGCGGCGGCGCGCCGGGCGGAGCACCCCCGCCGCCACGGCCGTTGAGCTGGGGACGTGTGGGACGGGAACCAGGCGGCGCGCCGGGCGGGAGTCCGCCGCCTGGCCCGCCGCCGCCGTTGCGGCCGCTGAGGCCGGGCGGCAGGCCGGGCGGCGCCGCGGGACGGCCGCCCCCGCCACCGCCGCCGAGACCGGACGGGACCGTGGGAGCTCCAGGACGCGTGCCGAGGCCGTTCGCCCCGAGGCCGTTCAGGCCCGTGGGGGCGGCTGGGCGGCCCATCAGCCCCCCCAGCCCGGGCGGCAGCGGCGGCGGCGCGGCCGGCCGGGGAGGGAGTTGGAGCGCCCCCGCTGGCAGTCGCGGCAGCGCCGGCGGCGGCGGGGGGCGGGGCGGAGCCGGCAGCGCGAACGCCGACCGCCCGGGGGTCATCATCGCCATCAGGTCGCCAGGGGGCCGCGGGGGAGCGCCGGGCGCATTGCCGCCGTGACTGAGCGCACCGAGCGAGCCCGGCCCCGCGCCGGGGCCGCCGGGCCCGTTGACGCTGACCGGGGCGGCGTTCTTCGGCCCCTGGTAGACCCGGCCGCGCTGGAGCGCCGAGGCACCCTGGCTCAGCGCCGTCGCGACGCCGTCCATGATCTCGCTGCGCGAGCGCAGGGTGTATTCCTTCTTGATGTCGCCGTGCCGCGACTCGCCGACGATGTCGGTGACGTCCTCGATGATCTCGAAGCCGAACAGACCGCCGTTCGCGTCGTCCTCCGCCGCGGCCTTCGCCTTGGCCTCGTACTCGTCGTAGAGGGCCTCCATCCGCGGCTTCGCGTCGGACAGCGCACCGTGCATGGTCGTGAAGGTGGTGGCGTTGGACGAGGCGGCGTCCCGCCAGTTCTCCAGTGACCGGCGGGTCTCGTCGACCTTCTCCATGAAGACGCGCTGGGCCTCTCCGGACGGCCAGCCCTCGCGAAGCGTCTCGGCGCGGGTGCTGAGGTTGCGGTGCAGGGTGTCCAGGGCAGTCGCGCTGGCCCGCCACATGTCGGCGGCGCGTGAGTACGCCTCCAGATCTTCCTGCATGATCGCGAGGTAGTGCTCGTCGATGGAGGTGTACTGGTACTCCAGCCCGCCCACGTCGGTGTCGGGCGGAGGCGAGTAGTACTCGCCACTTGGCCCGTTCTGGTCCGGTGGCATGAGGGATTCCCGTCTGTTCAGCCGGTTGCGCGGCGGTGCCCGCGCTCAGGCCGTCGCGGGTCCGACGCCGCCCTCGACAGCACCGGTGACGCCGGGGGCCAGGATCGTCGGCTCGTCCGGCCGCGAGTCCGGGTTCCAGTCCTGCATCTGCCCGAACTCGTCCCGGTTCTCCCGCACCCGCTCCTCGGCGTCGGACTCGGCGGAGTCGTCCGTGGCGACCCGGTCGGGGGTGGTGTCCTGGGCGTTGGGCAGCACACCGGGGTTGGCGGCCCGGACGTCGCGCTCGGCCTGCTCGGCGGCGGCGGCGTTGGCCTGCACGCTGCCGGGTGTGTCGGCGTTGGCCGTGAACGCGTTGTTGACGTCGGACACGGTCGCCGCGCCGGTCGCGTCGGAACCCATGTAGTTGGCCTGGATCACCATCGCCGCCTGGGCGAGCGCCTGGACGCCGAGCATCGCGTCGCCCAGGAACTTGCCCGTGTCGCCGAGCCGGTGGCCGTTCATGGTGGCCGCGTACGCCGCCTCCTTCAGCCCGCCGTGGCCCAGCCGCGGGGGTGAGGTCATCGCGGTGCGCATCTCGTCGCCGAAGGCCTTGCCGTCCTCGGCGAGGGTGGTCGCGAACTCCCCGAGGTTGCCGAGCTGGACATCGATGCCGTCTGAACCTGCCATGGTGACGCCCCCGCTTTCGCCTGCGTTGTCGACCCCACCCGGCATGCGCCTAGGCGAGATCGTGCCTTACCCCGAGGTTATCGGGGCCGGCAAGCGGCGGGAAAGCCGTACGACCGAATTCGGCACGAATTCGGGACCTTAGGGGCGATGTTCAAGACGCAATGCAATCAAGAGATTACGAATAGTGGCGCGAAAAGGGTGCAGACGGGCGGGGTCGACCGGAATGTCGCGTCTGGGCGGCACTCCTGAGGTCAATGGTTCGGCGGTAGCCAGGCGAGCTGCACCAGGCGGGTGCCCTCCTTGCGGGTCACCATCCAGCCCCGGCCCGGCGGCATCGGCTGGGGCTTGACCGCCCCGATCAGCGCGCCCTCGTCCTTCGAACCCGACATGACGATGCCCGGTGAGGCCAGCTCCCGCAGCCGCATCAGCACGTTCTCGTACATCGCCCGGCCGGCGCCGCCGCTGCGCCGGGTGACGATCAGGTGCATCCCCACGTCCCGCGCCTGGGTCAGGTAGTCGACCAGCGGCGCGATCGGGTTGGGGGTGGCCGCCGCGACGAGGTCGTAGTCGTCGATCAGGAAGTACAGCTCCGGGCCCTTCCACCAGCTGCGGTTGCGCAGCTCCTCCGGGGTGACGTCGGGCCCCGGCAGGCGTTCCTTCATCACGTTGGCCACCTCGTTGACGATCGCCTGCGTGGTGGGGGCCGAGGTGCCGTAGCCGATCAGGTGCTCGGAGGAGATCGCGCCGAGCAGGCCGCGCCGGTAGTCGACCAGGATGATCCGGGCCTCGGCCGGGGTGTACTGGTCGACCAGGCGCTGGGCCAACGACCGGAGGAAGGTGGTCTTGCCGCACTCCGCGTCGCCGTAGAGGACGAAGTGGGAGTCCGAGGCGAAGTCGACGTACACCGGCTGCAGGTCGTTCTCGGCCAGTCCGATCGGGACGCCGCGGGCCCGGTCCATCGGCAGGCTGACGTGCGGGACGGTGTCGGGCAGCAGGCGGACCGGCGGCGCCCCCGGCGCCGACCACGCGTTCCGCACGTCCTCGACCATGTTGGCCACGCCCTCGGAGAGGTCGGCGGTGTCCTGCCGGCCGTCGAGGCGGGGAAGCGCCGTGAGCATGTGCAGCTTGTCGGCGGTGATGCCGCGGCCGGGCGTCTCGATGGGCACGTTCATCGCGGTGCGGCGGTCGAGGAACGAGTCGCTCGGGTCGCCGAGCCGCAGTTCGAGCCGGGTGCCGAGCAGGTCGCGGATCGCCGGTCGCAGGTCCATCCAGCGCGACGCCCCGACCATCACGTGGACCCCGTAGGAGAGGCCCCGGGTGGCGAGGTCGGTGATCCTGGCCTCCAGGTCCTCGAACTCGTTGCGGATCGTCTGCCAGCCGTCGATCACCAGGAACGCGTCGCCGAACGGGTCTTCCCCGAACCGGCCGTTGCGCTTGAACCGGCGGTAGGTGGCCATGCCGTCGATGCCGTTCTCGGCGAACCGGCGCTCGCGGTCGTTGAGCAGGGTGTGCATCTCGGCGACGGTCCGCCGGGTCTGGTCGATGTCCATCCGGCCCGCGACGCCGCCGACGTGCGGCAGGTCCCGCAACGACGACAGCACGCCGCCGCCGAAGTCCAGGCAGTAGAACTGGACCTCGCGCGGCGTGTGCGTCAGCGCCAGGCAGGTGAGGATGGTGCGCAGCACGGTGCTCTTGCCGCTCTGCGGCCCGCCGACCACGACGACGTGGCCCGAGCCGGCGGACAGGTCCATGGTGAGGATGTCGCGCCGCTGGTCGAGCGGGCGGTCGACGATCCCCGCCATCGCCTTGAGAGATCCGCGCAGGTCCGGGTTGGAGACCGTGACGCCCCGGCCGGCCTCGACCACCAGCGGCGGCAGGATCTGGTCGAGGGTCGGCGGCTCGTGCAGCGGCGGCAGCCACACCTGGTGGGCCGGCGTGCCCTTGCCTTCGAGGCGGTCGACCAGCACGTCGAGCAGGCTCTCGCCGATGCCCTCGTCCGGGTCCTCCACGACGACGTCCGGCGTCTCCTCCTCCATCGGCGGGGCGAGGTAGTGGGTGTTGTAGTCCAGCACCGTGCCCCAGCCGCGGCCGGCCGGGCCGGTCCCGTCCGACGTCTTGCGGTAGACCCCGGACACGTAGGCCGCGCGGAAGCGCACCAGCGGGTCGGTGCCGTACTTCATGAAGCCGTGCCCCGGCGAGCGGGGCAGGTCGTAGGCGTCCGGCGAGCTGAGCACCACGCGGCTCTCCATGGCCGAGAAGGTCCGCAGGCCGATCCGGTAGGACAGGTGGGTGTCCAGGCCGCGCAGCCGGCCCTCCTCGAGCCGTTGGGAGGCCAGC
Source organism: uncultured Actinomycetota bacterium (assembly GCA_963740255.1). Lineage (GTDB taxonomy): Bacteria > Actinomycetota > Actinomycetes > Mycobacteriales > Cryptosporangiaceae > CAVUDO01. The sequence goes on from CAVUDO010000006.1 coordinate 388,425, forward strand.
AGCAGGTGCACGCCGAGCGACCGGCCGACCCGGCCGATCTGGACGAACATGTCGATGAAGTCGGGCTTGGCCGAGAGCAGCTCGCTGAACTCGTCGCAGATCACCAGCAGGCTGGGCATCGGCGCCAGCGGCGCGCCCGCGGCCCGGGCCTTCTCGTAGTCGCGCAGCGAGGAGAAGTTGCCGGCCTTGCGCAGCAGCTCCTGCCGCCGCAGCAGCTCGCCGTTGATGGCGTCGGTCATCCGGTCGACCAGCGGCAGCTCGTCGGCCAGGTTGGTGATCACCGCGCTGGTGTGCGGTATGCGGTCGAGCTTGGTGAAGGTGGCGCCGCCCTTGAAGTCGACCAGCACGAAGTTGAGCGTCTCGGAGTCGTGTGTGGTGGCCAGCGCCAGCACCAGCGTCCGCAGCAGTTCGGACTTGCCCGAGCCGGTGGCGCCGATCAGCAGGCCGTGCGGGCCCATGCCGTCCTGCGCCGACTCCTTCAGGTCCAGCTCCACCGGCTGGCCCTCCGGGCCGATGCCGATCGGCACCCGCAACCGGTCGCGGTTGGGCCGCGGCGTCCACCCGACCGCGGTGTCGAACTGGTAGGGGTCGCCCATCTCGAGCAGCTCGGCCAGGCCCAGCGCGTTGTTCATCACCTGCTCGCCCTTTGCCGTGTGCGACAGGCGCAGCGGCGCGAGCTGCCGGGCGAGTGCCTCGGCGAGGGGGTGGCCGAGCTGGTCGGCCCGGCCGATCGAGGCCTCGCCGTCCATCGTCGTGCTGCGCAGGCTGCCCTTCTCGTCGATGGTGAGCACCAGGCTGGCCCGGTCGAGCAGCCGCGGCGGCGCGGCCGACAGGTCGAGCACGGTGACGCCTTCGACCCCGCCCTCGGTCATCAGGTGGTCCGAGCCGGCGATGTCGCCGCCGTCGAGCACGACCACCAGGTGCGGGCCCGCGATCTGGGGGGACGCCGCGGTCGGGTTGAAGCGCGGCCGGGTGGCCAGGATGTCGTCGAGCATCGCCTCCAGCGCGGTGATGCTCGGGGCCACCATCCGCAGGTTGCCGAGCGCGTCCGTGCGCTCGGGGTGCAGGGCGTGCGGCAGCCACTTGGCCCACTCCCAGCCGGCCCGCCGGTCGGTGCCGGCGCAGATCGCGATCCGCAGGTCGTCGGGGGAGTGGTGGACGGCGAGCTGGGCCAGGATCGCCCTGGTCAGCGACCGTGCGTGCTCCTGCTCCCCCCGCAGGTAGACCCGGCTGAACCCGTTCACCGCCATCGCCACCGGCAGGTCGGGCACGGTGGTGTAGGTGGTGACGAAGCGGCGCAGCGCCTGCGCGCAGACCGGTTCCAGCTCGTCCAGCGGCCGGCTCTGGGGAGGCACGATCGGGGTGGCGAGGTCCTGGGGGCCCACGCCGATCCGGACCACGACGAAGTCGGCGTCGGCCTGGCGGCGCTCCCAGAGCCGGTGGCTCGCGGCGGTCACCCAGAGGGCGTCGGGCTCGGGGTGCCGGTAGAACATCGCCTCCCGCTGCTTGACCGCCGTCCGGCGGGCCTTGCGGCGGTGCAGCGCGAGGTGCCGCATGTACTCGCGGCGCTGGGCGATCAGCTCCCGCTTGCTGGGCGCGCCCGAGCCGGTCATGAACTGCATGCCGACCATGCCGAGCGCGGAGACGCCGAACAGCCCGCCGGTGACCATCCGCAGCGTGTTGCCACCGGTGCCGCCGCCGGGGCCGGCGAACATCAGGGCCATCGCCGCCGTGCCGGCCAGCATCGGCAGCGTCATGAGGGTCTGGGCCCAGGCGCGGCCGCCGGGCTTCGGGATCTCCGGCGGCGGGTCGAGGATGACCTCGCCGGACGGCAGCTCCGGCGCGTCCCGGCGGGGTTGCCGCTTGAGGATGATGGTGCCCAACCGCCGGCCTCCCGTGTCGTGTGGCTCCCCGCCCGGTGCACGTCGCAGCGGCGGGGCGCAGCCTCCATCGTAGGGACCCGCGCGCTACCGTCGGCACCATCGATCCAGATGTAAGAGATTCACCAGACGTGTCCTGACGCGGAAGGCGGAAACAGAGCGGTGGCCAAGACCTTCGGTACGGGGCTCGCGCGGGTGACCATCGCGGCGCCCAGGCGGCGGATCGACGTGGCCCTGCCCGAGCAGGTTCCCGCGGCCGAACTGCTGCCGGGACTGCTCCGGCACGCCGGCGACGACCTGGCCGACAACGGCCAGGCCCACGGCGGCTGGGTGCTGCGCCGGGCCGACGGCTCGATGATCGACCCGGCCCGGTCGCTGGTGGCCCAGGAGCTGCGCGACGGCGAGGTGCTGCACCTGGTCCCGCGCCGCGACGAGTGGCCGGAGATGGACTACGACGACGTCGTGGACGCCATGGCCACCGGCGCCCGCCGGAACAGCCGCTCGTGGGGCGGCCAGGCCACCCGCCGGGCCGGGATCGCGATCTCGGTCGGCATCATGACGACGGCCCTGGTGCTGCTGCTCGCCAGCGGGCCGAGCTGGTTCGTTCCCGGCCTGGTGGCGTTGGGACTTGCGGTCGTGCTCACGGTGGCCGGCGTGCTGGTCTCGCGTGCCCTGGCCGACGCCGAGGCCGGCGCCGCGCTCGCCGCGGTGGCGCTGCCGTTCGCGATGGTCGGCGGCCTGGTGGTCTCCCTGGGCGACCGTCCACTCACCGACGCGGGGCCGGCGCAGTACCTGGCCGGTTCGGCCGTCCTGCTGGTCACGGCCACCGCGGCCTTCCTCGGGGTGGCCGACCGCACCCAGTTCTTCGTGGCCGGGCTGTACGGCGGCACGCTCGGCGCGGTGGGGTCGCTGCTGGGGTTCGCCGATCTCCGGGGCGTGGACGTCGCCGCCGTGCTCGTCACCGTGTCGGTGGCCGTGATGCCGGCCTTCCCGTTGCTGGCGATCCGGCTGGGCAAGCTGCCGATGCCGACGTTGCCGACCACCGCCGAGGACCTGCTGGCCGACCCCCCGATGCCGCCGCGGGCCCGGGTGTACTCCGCGGTGATGCGCTCGGACGAGTGGCTGACCGGCCTGCTGCTGGGAGCGGCGGTGGTGATGAGCGTCGGCCAGGTGATCCTGGTGCTCAGCCGCGACACCACGGCCGTGGTCCTGGTCGCGCTCGTCGCGTTCGCCACGCTGCTGCGGGCCCGGCTGTTCCCGACCGCACGGCACCGGGTGCCGCTGCTCGCCGCCGGCCTGGCCGGGGTGGCGGCGCTCGCCCTGGGCTCGCTGGCGTTCTCGTCCGGCTTCCGGCTGGGCGCGATGGTGCCGATCCTCGCCGGTGCGGCCGGGCTCGTCGTCGCGGCCGGCCTGGTCTACAGCCGGAAGGCGCCCAGTCCCTACCTCGGCCGGTACGCCGACTGGCTCGACGTGCTGCTGGTCGTCGCGGTGGTGCCGGTCATGTGCGGGGTCGTCGGGCTGTACGGCTTCGTCCGGGGCCTCAGCGGCTGACCGGACCACCGGTGGGCCGCCGGTCCGGGGCCGGACCGTCGGTACGCCGTGACCCGGCGCACTATCGTCGGGGACGAGCGCCGGGACGGCCCCGGCCGGCACGAGGGGAACGGAGACCAGCGCGGTGGCGAGTCGGCGCGACCAGTTGCAGTCCTACCAGTTCCTCGTGCAGAGGGTGATCTCCGCGCTGGTGCTGCACGAGACCGACCCGGTGCAGACCCCGTTGCGCCGGCTCACCGGGGCGGGCTTCGCGAGCATCATGGTGGCGGTCATCGCCCTCGCGGCGGTCGGCGTGTTCGGCCTGGTCTCGCGCGGCGGCAACGAACGCTGGAAGGGCGGCCAGGCGATCGTCGTGGAGAAGGAGACCGGCACCCGCTACGTCTACCTCGAAGAGGCCGGCACGACGGAGCGGCTGCTGCACCCGGTGGCCAACTTCGCCTCGGCCGCGCTGCTGGTCGGGTCGACCGAGGTGATCGCTGTGTCGCGCAACTCCCTCGTCGACGTCCCCCGCGGCGTCAAGATCGGTATCGACGGCGCTCCGGACGAGCTGCCCGACCCCGACCGGATGAAGGGCGCTCCGTGGACCCTGTGCTCGGAACCGGCACGCGTCTCGGGTGACCGGGTCAGCCGGACGGCGCTGGCCGTCGGCGCACGCCAGAGCAGCGGGACGCGGGTCCGCGGCGACGAGGGCATCCTGGTGCGCGACATCGACGGCAAGAAGCTGCACCTGGTGTGGCGGAGCCACAAGTACGAGATGCCCGCCAACGAGAACGAGGTGCTGCAGGGTCTGGACATCTTCGGCCGGAACGTGGCACAGGTCGAGGTCGGCACCGCCTGGCTGAGCGCGCTGCCGGCCGGCCGGGACCTGGCCCCGCTCACCGTCCCGGCCGCCGACAGGGGCAGCGCGTCGTCCGTTGATACTCAGTGGAGGGTCGGGGAGATCCTCCGCGAGGGGACGGAGGAGACGGGCGATTTCTACCTGGTGCTGAAGAGCTCGATCCGCCCCGTGACGCGGGTGCAGGCCCGCACCACGCTGGCGGTCGGCAAGGCGCAGGCGACCGAGGTGGACGCGGCCGACGTGGCGAACTTCGCCGGTCGGCTGGAGAAGGTCCTCCCGCCGGCGCCGACCGACCCGCCCGGCGATCCGGCCCGCGTGCAGTGGGCGGACGTCCGGACCAAGGACTCCACCCTGTGTGCGTCCTTCTCCGATGGCAGCTCGCCGCCGGAGGTGAGTTTCGCGGCGCAGGTGGAAGGCGCCGACCTCGCGGCGGAGACCGAACGCCGGAACCCGGCGGGCGCGCCGTACGCCGACAAGATCGTCGTCCAGCCCGGCTACGGCGCGATCGTCGTGGCGATGACCTCGCCCGCGGCGGATCCGCAACGCTCGCCGGTGTTCCTGGTGACCGACCTCGGCCGGCTCTACGCGTTCTCCGACCCGACGGTGCAGAACATGCTCGGCTACGGCGACGTGCGCCCGATACCGATGCCCGCGTCGCTCGTCGCGCGTATCCCGCCCGGGCCCGAACTCGACCCCCAGCTGGCCAAGGTGCCGGTCAACTGATCCGGGCAGGTCCCGCTCGCCAGCCGGCCACCTTGTCTTTGCCTTACGGCGCTCGCGCACATTGACAGAGGTTGGTACGGTTTCGATCGTCAGGGCGTCTGTTTCGGCGCCTCCAACCCGCCGGCGGTGGGAAGACATGAGGAGAGCGGGGGTGACCTCGGCATGGTAGACGGAGTTAAGGCAGATACCGCCCTGGTTCAGGCGGCGTCGACCAAGGCCGACGCCGTAGGGCAGGAGATCGGCGGCCTGTTGGGCTCGTTGATGACCAGCCTCTCGGCCACGCAGGCCGACTGGGTCGGCAAGGCAGGGACGACGTTCCAGAGCGTCTCGGAAACGATTCGCAGCGAGACGACCAAGCTTCAGAATGCGCTGCACGCCATCGGCGAGGACCTCGGTTCCGCGTCAACGGCGATGGTCGCCAACGACGAGGACATGAGCTCCCAGGTCAGCACTGCGAGCGCCGACCTGTCGGGTATCACCAGCTCGCTCCGAGCGTGACGGGGAAGGAATCGCACTGATGTCCGACTACAGAGTGAGGTTCGGTGGCCTCGATGACGCCTGTGGCGCCATCCAGACCGCTGTGTCCAGGATGAGGTCCGGGCTCGACGAGCTCGACAGTCAGGTCCAGCAGACCATCGCGACGTGGGACGGCGCCTCTCGCGAGGCGTACTTCGCGCGTCAGCGGGAGTGGACCGCCGCCGCCGGCAACATCGAAGCGGTGCTCATGCAGGTCAAGACCGCGGTGGGCACGTCCAACCAGTGTGCACAGGACACCGAGTCGAAGAACGCGAGCATTCTCGCCTGACGACGTGTGACCCTGGTCCGAACAGGGGTTCTGGAAACTGCGCTCCGGCATCGTCGGGGCGCAGTTCCGCGTTTCCGGTCCCGTAGTGGAGCTGCCCTTGCCACAGCCCCGGCGGACCGACCCGTGTACTCCCTTGACCGACCTACGTCCTCCCCGAGCCCGACCTACGTCCTCCCCGAGCCTGAGTGGTTCTTCTCGGGGGTGGGAAGGAACAGCGCCTCGCCCGGCAGGAACTCCGGGCCTTCGTCCGGCTCGGGCAGCGCCTCGGTGGCCCGCCCCGCACGCCACCGCCGCCGGTGGCCCTTCGGCGCGAGCACGGCCCCGACGACGAGCGCGGCGCAGATCACGACGAGGAAGCCGGCGAACGCGATCGCGACGGTGTCGTCGTACCCGCGCTTGGCGCCGGCCGCCTCGGCGACCGGGTCGGCCCGCGGGGGGACCAGGGGCCTGAGGGATGCCGGCCCGCCGGGCGGGATGCTCTCGGTCAGCGCGCGGTACGGGTCGAGGAGTCCCCGGCCGTAGGCGAGGCTGCCGCGGCCCCCGCGGGACGGGCTGGCGGTGGCGAGGATCCGGTCGTGCACGGCCCGGCCGAGGGCGGCTCCGGACAGGCCCGGGAACAGCGTGCTGCTGGACGCGAAGAGCAGTGCCGCGGTGGCGCTCACGAACCCCGCGGCCATGGCCGTGTTGGTGTACCTGGTGTGCCCGCCGATCGCGGCGCCGGTGACGCTGCCACCCGGCGCCACGATGTCGACGTACGGGCCGACCTGGGACTGCGCGACCCGGGACCCGTCCTCGGCGATGGCGCCGACCCCGATGACCCCGTCGAGGGACGCCGGGAACGGCGTCAGCCCCTCCGCTCCGGTGGCGTCGGTGGGGCCGTGCCCGTCGCGCTTCTCCTCGTGCCCGTCGCCGACTGGTGCGATCACCACCCGGCCCCTCGCGAGCGCCCTGCTCACGGCGTCGACCACGCGGCCGTCCACGAAGCCGTACGAGATCGCGGTGACGGCGATCACCTTGGCGTTCGACCGCACGGCGTAGTCGATCGCGGCGGCGATCCTGCCCGGGTCGGGCTGCTGGTCGGTCTTGGGGTCGTCGGGCGCCTTGTCGTTCACCCGCACGGGGAGCACCCGGGCGTCCGGCGCCAGGCCCTCCAACCCGATGCGGGGAACCTTCTTGGCCACGATGACGCTCGCGATGCCGGTGCCGTGGGGCACGCAGTCCTCGTTGCCGGCGTTGGCGCCGCGGACGAAGTCGTAGCCGGCGCTGACCTTGCCCTGCAGCTGCTCGTGCTGGGCGTCGACACCGGCGTCGACCACCGCCACGGTGACGCCCCGGCCACGGCTGAACGGCCAGATCTTCTCCCTGGGCGAGTACAACCGCTGTGCCCAAGGCGTTACCGGATCGGCGGGCGAGGCCCGCGGCGGGTTCTTGCACGCGGGCGGGACCGCGGCGGCGGGGGCGGGCACCAGCAGCGCGGCCAGCACGGCGACGCAGCCACCGCCGACGAGCCGGGGGAGCAGCATCGTCGATCCCTTCCGTCGGCCTGTCTGCTGGCATCGTAATGGCCCCGGGGCAACCGGTCTGGCGTCCGCCCGCCAGCGTACGAGCAAGCCGACGTGGCCCTCTGTGGCTGGAGGGTCACGCAGCCCGTTCCGGGCATCACGATTTCGGCCTATCGCTACCACCCAGTTGTCACTGTTCAGTATGGTCATGTGTGTACGGGGGTGCGTTTTGTGCGGCCCTCCCTGCGTGGAAGGAGTCGGCGTGGACGCCCACAGCATGCAGGCTCGCGTCGACGAGCTGATGGAGCAGTTCGAGAAGCTCCGCAGCGGTGCCGGTGAGGTCACCGCCAAGGCCAAGGCCGTCCAGGTCACCGAGAAGTCGCGGGACGGGCTGGTGTCCGTCACCGTAGGCCCCCGTGGCCAGCTCGTCCGGCTGGACCTCGACCCGCGCATCTACCGGCGGCCCGACTCGCGCGAGCTGGCCGACACCATCACCGAGACCATCCACCGCGCCACCAAGCAGGCGCAGGAGCAGGTGTCGTCGCTGTTCGAGACGATCATCGACAAGGACCAGCTGAACGCGCACATGGATGGCGACATCGACGGCATCCTCCGCAACATCGACGCAGAAATCCTTCGGGGTGGTGAGTGACATGTCCGACCACGTGGAGATGGATCCTCAGCAGGTGGCCAACGGCATCGCGCAATGGAACACGGCCGCGACCTCGATGGGTTCGGAGTGGCAGAGCATCATGGGCCAGATCAACGCTGCCCACGCCGCCAAGCCGTGGGGCAGCGACAGGGGCGGTCAGCAGTTCGAGCAGTCCTACCTGCCGGGACCTCCGAAGACCGAGGAGGGCGGCAACGGGATCGTCGAATACACGCAGGACCTCGGCAAGAACCTCAAGAAGGCCGCCGAGGACACGATGACGACGGACAACGTCAACGCGCAGGAAGTGAACCAGTCCGCCGCCTCGCTCGGCTCGGGTACGGGCAGCGGCAGCGGCAGCGGTGGCGGCCCCGGCGTCGGCATGCTGTCGCGGGCGATGATGACCACCACCCGCACGCCCGTCGCGGACGGGATGATGATGGGTCCCGCGACCGCCACCTTCGCGCAGGGCCAGGACGTGATGGCCCAGATGGGTCCGGGGCAGGCCATGCTCCGTCCGGGCGACACCGAGGCCGTGTTCGTCTCGGACGGCCCGGGCCAGTTCCGGCCGGGCGAGGCCATCGCCGAGGACGTCATCGCCCAGATGGGTCCCGGCGAGGCGCTCTGGCACCCCGGTGACGGCGAGTCCGTGCTGGTCTCGGACGGTCCGGGCCAGGAGCAGTGGAACCCGGTGGGGGAGGACGCCATCTACGACCGGCTTCCGTACGAGCCGGCGGTCGTCCTTCCGGGTGACCCTGGGTCGCGCATCCCAGGTGACGGCATGGACCCCGTGAACGACGGTTCGGCCACCGATGCGGGCATGCAGCCGTCCGCGAACGACCGCCCCGGCGAGACGGCGGCGGCACAGCAGACCCAGCCGGCACAGCAGACCGACCCGCAGCCGCGGGCCGAGTCCGCGCCGCAGTCCACCGGAGGCGGCGGGTCGGGTGGCGGCGGTCCCAGCATGTCGAGTCCGTCCGTCAGCGAGGCCCCCGGCATGTCCTGGGAGGCCAGCGCGGCACTCGAGGCGCAGGCGGCGGACGCGGCCGGCGCCGATCCGCTGGCACTCGCCGAGACGGGAGCCGGCGAGCCGGCGCCGGAGGCCATCCCCGACGGGCAGCCTGTCACCGTCGAGGGTCGGCCCGTCGACTCGAGCGCCAACAGCGCCGAGTACGGTGCTCAGGCCGACGCCGGGTCGGCACCGGACGCGACACTCGTCGACGGTGCCGACGAGGCGCCCGCCCGGCAGGTCGCCGGCAGCAACGAAGGCGTGCTGCGGTCCGGCCAGGCCACTGTGGAGAGCTGAGCCGACCGCAGGGGCACCGCGCATGCGCGGTCATCAGGGAGTAGTCGTCGAGGAGCGCGCGGGACAGTAGCCCGCGCGCCAACGGGGTGAGGAGGGGCGCGCGGTGGCCAACGTCCCCAAGCCGCCCCTTGGCGAGTACGACTGGGTGTGGTGGCTCGTCGCCGGCGAGTCGTGGCCGGAGGCGAGCGAGACCGACCTGTGGGCGCTCTCTGCGCTCTGGACGAACGCCGGACGGAGGTTGGGCACGTCCGCGGAAGAGCTGAACGGCGCCACCCAGGTCATCACGGGAGGCTGGTCCGGCCAGGCTCCCGACGTGTTCGCCCAGACGTCCAACTCTCTGGTCAACAATCCCAGCTCCGGCATCCAGGGCCTTCAGGCCAGCGTCCAGCAGCACGCCGCGCAGACCGACGCGGCGGCGCTGCAGACGCAGTACACCAAGTACACGATCGTCATCTCGACGATCATCACGGTGATCTCGATCTTCATCGCGCTGTTGATGGCGTTCTTCTCCTTCGGCGCCACCTCCGCCGCGGTCGGTCCGATCATCGCCGCCGGGCGGGCCATGGTGTCGGCGGCCATCCAGCGCCTGCTCGCCGCGCTGGCGCGGCATTTCGCCACCAAGACGCTGGTGAAGCTGGCGGCGAAACAGGCGGCCACCGCCGCCGCCCGCAAGGCCGCCGCCGATCTCGCGAAGAAGACCGCCAAGGCCACGCTCGGTAAGACGATCAGGCGCGAGATCTACGAGGAGATCGGCGAAGAGCTCACCATCGACGTCGGCGCGCAGCTCCTCACCCGCCGACCGGACGGTTCGCGGCCGCCGTGGAAGTGGAACCAGACGGCGACGGTGGCGCTGGGCGCGGGCTTCGGCGCTGTCCTCGGCACCTTCGTGGGCAAGGTCACCAACCGCATCCCCTCGCCGTTCTCCGCGCTGAGCAAGTACGCGTCCACGCGGGGCCCGATCGCCAAGTCGATCCTTTCTTTCCCCGACAAGGCACTGAAGACGGGTCTGAACAACGCGATCACGTCGCCGACGTCGAGCACGGTCGCCAACGCGGTCATGTCCGGCGAGATGCGCCTGCCGGGCTGGGAGGGCGGCCTGCAGAGCGCCCTGGCCGCCGGTCTGGCCGGTGTGGGCCGCACCAACACGCGGAGCCCGTTCGAATTTGCTGTGCAGCAGGCGGTCGTCGCTCCAGTCCTGGGTGCTCCGAGCAGCCTGGCCACCTCGTTCGCCAACGCGGCGTCGACGCTGCCGCAGTTCAGCGACATCTTCGCCCCGGGCCAGGGCGGCGACGGGGCCGGTGGATCGGGCAACGGCGGCTCGCCGTCGTCGGGCGTGCCGCCCTCCCCGGGCGGAGCGCCCAGCGGTGGAGGCGCGCCCTCGGGTGGCTCGTCCAGCGGCGGTTCGCAGTCGGGCTCGAACAGCGGTGCCCGACCTGGTGGCGGGCCGAGTTCCGGCGTTCCGTCCTCGCCCGGCAGCAGCTCGAGCGGAACGCCCTCCGGGTCGCCGGCTCCGGCGAGTTCACCGGCTCCGGCCAGCTCGCCTGTTCCGGCTGGCACGGATGCTCCGGCTCCCGCCGGGACGGATGCTCCGGCTCCGGCTCCGGCGGCCACGGACGCACCGGCCAGTTCACCCGCTCCGGCTGGCACGGATGCTCCGGCTCCCGCCGGGACGGATGCTCCGGCTCCGGCTCCGGCGGCCACGGACGCACCGGCCAGTTCACCCGCTCCGGCTGGCACGGATGCTCCGGCCCCTGCCGGCACCGATGCTCCGGCCGGTACAGACGCGCCGCCCGCGACCGATGCCGGGGCGCCCACCTCGACCGACGCGGCACCCGGCACGGCCACCGACGCTCCGCCGGCCGATTCCGCCGCGGCGCCCGCCGGACTGGGGACGGATGCACCGCCGGTCGGGTCGGAGCCCGGCCAGGTAGCCACGAACGCACCGGACGACACCTCGGTGCCGCCGGAGGCGGCATCCGTCGGGCCCGACGCCCCGCCGGTTTCGGACGCGCCCACCTCTGGCGACACCACCGGCACGGCGCCGCAAGCCGTCGTGCCCACGCTTCCGGGTGCGCCGCCGGGCGCTGCGCCGTCCACGACCGTCCCGGGCGCACCGGCACCGGGCGCCCCGTCGTCGTCGACCCCGCCGTTGGCCGGTCAGTCCTCGCCGGTTCCTGACAGCCGCCCGGGCCAGCCTGCGGCCGGCGCACGCCCCGTCGGCGAGACCACGCCCACCGACGAATCGACCGGCCCGGAGTCGACTGCGCCCGCGACCTCTCCGGACACGGTGCCGGCCGCCGACGCGGACGGCCGGACGGATCCGGGTCTCGTGCCGGTCGTGCCCGGCTCGCCGGGGCACGAGCCCGCTCGGGCCGGCCGGCCCGAGCGTGGACCGGAGCAGGCCATCGACCCCGCGTTCCTGCCCTATCTCGAACAACTGCGGACTGGCAGCATCACGGCCGCCGGGACCAACAGCCACGCGATGCCGCCACGCCGGGTCGAACCCTCCGGCTTCAATTCGTCGGATGCCGCCGGCACGATCGTCCAGGCCGCGCGGGACTTGGCCAACTCCGTCGTCAGGGCGGTGCTCGACGAGTTCGCCTCGAACATGAAGCGGAAGCAGAACCTTCCCAAGATGGCGGCTGCGTTGCTCACGCCGGACGGCGTGGTGCACACCCACACCAGTACGCGTACGGGCGGTTCGCGGCATGCCAAGGTCGCGCCGAGCGTGCACTGGATGGCGGGGGAGGTCCTGGATGCCATCAGGGCAGACCTGGTGGCCAGGGGGATGGCGGTCGCCAACCACCACGGGTGGTGCGCGGAGATTGTGCTCATCTCCGATCGGCTCTACGAGCTGGACGCGGCACACGCGGAGCGGGCCTTCGAGATCGCGAAGACGCACACCGGTACGGCGCCCGAACTCGAGGCCGCCGTTCGCGAGGACTTCCGGGCCTTCGCGGTCGCTCGGCTTCAGGGCAGCCAGATCGCGGCTCACCAGATCCGTGCCGAACCGGGTGCGCATGCTGTTCCGCGGTCACCGTGCCAGTCCTGCGCACCCTTCCTGGGCGCGTTCGGTGTCATCCCGATCCACTCCTGGCCGTCCGCCGAGGGCACCACCCCCGCGGACGTGACGGAACGGCCGCCCGTCGACGACCGGGCACTACCCGAGATCCTCGCCAGCCGTCCGTTGGAGCTCCCGGGCGGTCTGGAGACGCCGGCGCAGCACGACCAGGACGCGCTCGCCGCCGCGGCGCCCAGGGATGCCCAGGGACGGCCGGAGCGGTTCCCCAACCCCATCGAAGGGCTCTGGTTCTGGCTGGTCAACGACGGCGGTCCGACCGTCGGCGGACGCGCGAACAACTGCACGGACGTGGCTCTGGCCGTGGAGAACATCTGGCGCGGCGGAGAGCCACTGGTCGCCGCCGCCCGGATGGCCGACGCCGTCGACGGCGTGCGTTCCTCGCGGGGTGAGACCAACGGCGCGTACCGCGCTGAGTCGGTGCTGGACACCACGTTCCAGGACGGGGGCACCGACGCCCAGGCGGCGATCACGGAACTCGCGCGGCGGGTGCTGGGAGAGGGAAAGGAATCCTCGGGTACGTCGGCGGTGTACGTCGTTTCGTACAAGCCGGAGTTCGGCGGCGGGTCGCACACGCTGAACCTGTTCAACAAGGACGGCACCCTCTACTGGGTCGACGCCCAGAAGCGGGAGATCACGACCACGCCTCCGTCGGCGGAGAAGCTCGCGGGCGTCTGGTCGATCGTGCGCGACGCCGAGGGCAACGCCATCACCGAGCCCGTTACCGGCGCCACACCGGCAGTTCCCGCGTCTCCCGCGGCCGAGGCGCGGCAGTCCCCGGTCGAGCGGCTCCGCTCGCGGCTGGAACGGTACCGGGCGACGGCGGGGCTGCTGGACGCCGGTGCATTGGGACCAGCAGGGCGTCGAGCGTGCGGTACCGCGCGGAACCGCCGGGCAGCCCCTGGTCCACCCCGACCCGCGGCTCGATCTTCCGCACCCGTGGCTGCAGCAGATCAACCCCGGCGGCACCGCTGCCGTCGGACGCTCGGAGAACAAGCTCGACCGCGCGCTCAGCTTCCTCGCCACCTGGCTGGGTATTCCGACCGCCTCCGTCCCTGAGCGGCTCGCGTTCCCCGACGACGACGCGGTCGGACCGCTGACGTTCGGCTCTGACGCGACCGACCTGGTCCACGCCGCGGAGGTCTTCGGCACCTGGCCCGAGCGCAGCGGACACGCGGCGGCGGCGGTCGACGCCATCGTGAGCCAGGTGGGGGCCGAAGCCGGCAGGTCGGCGGTGGTGTTCGGGACGGACCCGGCGGACAGCAGCCAGCAGATCTGGAACGTCGTCAACCACGACGGCACGATCGTGTGGATCGACACCGGTAACGGCGCGTGGTCGTACTCGCCTCCCGAGGTCGAACACGACGACGGGAGGACCCACCCCGGATTCACGCAGATGTGGTCGGTGCTGCTCGACCCGGAAGGCAATCCGCTCACCGCACCCGCACGCGACCTCGCGCATCCGCCTACCGCCGACGAGCTTGTCGAGCTGCGGGAGCAGTTCCAGGCGACGTTGGCGTCGGTCCGGGAACTCGAGCGGATCGCCGGTCGGGCTCACTCCGGACAGGCACGGCCGATCCGGAACGTCCTGGTCGGCGAGACACAGGTACTGGCCGAACTCGACACGGCACTCGAGCGGTGGAGCCAACTGGCTGCGGACATCGACAGGGCGGCCGAGTTCGCCAGCGAGTTCGAGGAGATCGCCGCCGAACTGCCGGCCATTCACCAGCGGTTGGCCATCGCGCTGGCGGAGCGCACGGAACTGGACGAGCAGGCCGCCCGCGCGGAAGCCGCCGCACCCGACCCGGGCCGTCTGCAGGAGCTGAACAGGCAGATCCGCGACGTGATGGTGGACGCGGCAGCGGGCAATGCCCTGTTGACGCAGACACTCGAGGACGAGGTCGCCCACCTCGCCGACCTCGCCCGCTGGCACCCGCAGGACGGCCCGCAGCATCCCGGTGAAGTCGCCCGGATCGAAGGACTGAACACCGAGATCGCCACCCTGCTCGACGAGGCCCAGGACAGCTACGAACAGCTGCTGGACACGATCCCCTCGCTCAGCGGAGCGCCGACGCCCGGCGACACCGACGGACGTGCGCGCCGGGACGCGATGCACGAACACCTGGCTGCGGTGACGGAGAAGCTCCAGCGCCTGCTCGAAGCCCGCGCGGAACTGCTCGCCGTCCGCGGCGTGGACATCACCGCCGCGGCGATCCTCGACACGGACTTCCGCGGCGATGTCATGCCGGAACGGCGCCACCAGCTGGTCACCGACGAGATCGCCCGCCAGATGGACCGCGCGCAGTGGGCCGCGGGCATGGTGGGTGTCACCGAGCAGGCCGACGGGAGCTACCTCGTCGAGCAGCCGTTCGGGGAACCTTTCGTCGTCCGGGTGGTCGCCGGAAGCACCGCGGAGACCGCCACCAGCGCCGGCACGGCGGTCGCGAAGAGCCACATCGTCGACAGCGGCCCGCAGGTCCAGATCTACATCGTCGTCTCCGACCAGGCGTCGCTCCGGCATGTCGGCCGGGCGCTCGCGCACGAGCTGGCCGAGGCGGCGTCGGTCGTGGCCGAGGCGGCCGGCGAACGTCTGACCGTGCCCGACCACCACCTGCGCGGACGCCTCGCGGAGCTGCGCTATCTCACCCTGCGGCGGATGGCGGACGACGCGAGCGGCATCGTCGCCGACCAGGATGTCTCGCAGCTGCTGGAGGCGCTCGGCTTCCACGTCGACGACCGGCACCTGGCGCTGGCGTTCGCCGACCAGCTCGCCCGGCACGACGCGAAGCTCGGCGCCGTGCGGGCGCTGCAGGAGGTCGGCCGGCCCGCCGCCGCGCCCGAGGTCGCGTACGGCCCCGCGTTCCAGGACGTGCGGGAAGCCGCCGACGCCCTCGGCGAGCAACTGCACCGGATCTGGGGACAGCTGGTGGAGCTGTCCGACGCGCGCACGGCGGAGCGCGAGGGTGCGTCGACGCCGACCTCGACGCCGACATCGCCCGGCTCCAGGAGCAGATCGCCGCGGACATCGACGCCGTCCGGGTTGTCCAGGAAGACCTGACCGGTCACATCCAGGCGGCCGAGCAGGCCCGGGTGGCCGGCCCTGCCACCGTCGCCACACCACGCGGGCCAGCCGACCTGACCGTGGACGAGCGCACCAAGCGTGACCGGCAGCTGGCCGCCCTCACGGGTGAGGCGAAGGCCTACTTCGACTCCATCGCGGAACGGGAGGAGCACTTCCAGAGCTGGCTGGACAGCGTGAAGGCGCTCGAACGGGCGCGGGCAGCGCTCGACCAGGTGGGGCACGACAGCGGAAGTTCCCAGGAGGTCGAGGCCGCGCGGACGGCCGTGGCGGAGGCGCTGCAGATCGCTGAGAACGCGGCGTTGGTCTCCGGGGAGCCGATTGCCATCGGCCGGTTCAGCGACGCCTACCGCGCGGAACTGGCCGCCGACCCCGCAGTCGACCAGTTGCTCCAGCTGGCCGAGGAGATGGTGGAGGCGGCCAACGTCGCCGAGGAGAACCTCCGTAGCGTCGACACCGACTACTGGCACTACCAGAACGACGACCCGGGCACGTTGGCCACGCCCGACCATCCCGTTGTGCAGCAGTCGCAGATCCCCGGCAACGATCAGCGCCCGGTCGACAGTCGGCGCAGCTACGCGCGGATGTACCGGCGGCCACTGCTTCACCACCAGCGCCAGCTCGAGCAGGCATTGCGCGAGGAGTTCGGCGAGATTCCTCGGACGCCGGATCCGCGGCGAGGCGCCTGGTTCAACGCGATCAACGCCTTCGGCTACCTTCTCGACGCCGGTCGCCGTGTCAACTGCATGGACGCTCGGATGGCGTTCCTCGACACCTACCTCCACGGCCGGCCCCGGGTAGCCGCCGCGCTGCAGCGCAACGGATTCGGCCACCGCAACGCCACCGAGGTGGCCGTGCCGGGCGTCCCGGCGCACACGGAGGAGAATCTCTTCGGCGGGAAGTTCCAGGCAGCGGTTCAGCACCAGGCAGGTGTCGACCGCACGGACGTGAACGCTCAGGTCGAGGCCGGCTACGCCGCGATCGCCGCGCACCTGAGGGAGGTTGGTCCGGGCGCCGTCGCGTTGATCGACACCCAGTGGGTCGAGGGCGAGTCGCATTCGTGGGTGGCCGTCAACCAGGACGGCACGATCCTGTGGATCGACCCGCAGGACGGGACGGTCAGCGAGACGCCGATCTTCCCGCCGAGCCGGGTCAAGGAACTCCACACCTTGTTCGTCGACCGCGACGCCACGCCTGTCCCGGCTCCTGAGGGCGCGTTCCCGGCCGCCACCGATGCCCGGCGTGAGCCGCGGCGGGTCGGCCGGACGTTCCGGCGGCTCTTCGGCGGCCGGCACGCGTCCACCGGCCAGCCAGGCGCCACGTCGGACCAGGACCAGCGCCGCGACCCGACGCCGACGCAGCGTGACGAGGCCGCCGAGGTGGTCGAGGTCCCGCCGGCCCGCCCGGTGGACCCGGTGCGGTTGGCCGATCTCGCCGCGGAGGACAGGGCCGAGTACGAACGCCAGTCCGAGGAGTACTTCCGTTCGGTCAAGGAACGGGACCTGCATTTCCGCGAAGCCCAGGACCGCAACGCCGAGTACTGGTTGTTCGAGGTGGACATCCTCGGCGAGCGGCTGGCCAGCCTCACGGAGGCGATCCAGGACGACAGCGCGCCGGCCCGCATCGTCGCCGAACGGGATCTCGTCGCGGCGGCACTGCAGGCGGTCGAAGTCGCCGCCGCGCGGGTCGCCGGTTCCGCGCAGTCGACTGCCGACCTCGGCTGGCTCAACGAGCTGTACGCGACGATGCCGTCCCCCGAGGCCGACGTCGCGACCCTGCTCGACTGGGCGCAGCAGATGACCACGGCACTCGCCGATCCCCGTGCCCAACTCGACGCGAACCGGGACTACTGGAGCTACCAGAACAGGGACTCCGATGTCGCCACGGTGGCCACCGCCGACGACCCGGTTGTCCAGCACTCCCAGATCCCGGGCGACAACTCGGTTCCGCTCGACCGGCGACACGGCTACGCCAAGGACTACCGCTCTCCGCTGCTGGCCCACCAACGCATGCTCGAGATGGCCCTGGTCGAGGCCTTCGGTGAGATCGCCGCCAAGCCGGATCCGCGGGTCGGCGGCTGGCTGAAGCGCATCAACGGGTTCGGCATGTTCCGCGACCCGGACCGTCACACCAACTGCGCCTACGCGCGACTGGCGTTCCTCGAGACGTACCTCTACGGCCGACCGAGGGTGGCGCCGCCCCGCAAGCGCTCGTTCCTGTTCTTCCTCGACTCCCCGCTGAGCGGCAACAGGGTCCCCGAAGAGCAGCGGCTCACCGGCGGGCGGTTCCAACGGGTGGCCGGCGGCCCCGCGGCCGGCGACACGGCGACCGTGCAGCAGGTGGACGCCGCGCTCGCCGCGATCGCGACGCAGATGGCTGGTCTCGATCACGGCTCGGTCGCGCTCGTGGACGCCGAATGGGGCAACGGCGAGAGCACCCACGCACTGGCTGTCGTCAAACACGGCGACGACGTCCTGTGGATCGATCCCCAGACCGGAGAGGTCAGCACCGGCTTCCCCTACGACCCGGGCTCGATCGGGCGAGTCCAGGTGCTCGTGGTCGACGGCGACGCGAAGCCGGTGGTCCTTCCGTCCGACGCGTTCCCGAGCGTCGACATCACGGCGTCGGCGATCCTCGACTCCGACTTCCGTGGCGACTTCGCGCCGGAGGCGCGCGCGGAGCAGGTGGCCGAGGAGATCGCCCGCCAGCTGGAGCTCGCGCGGTCGGCCGCGGGCGTACCCGGCATCGTCCGGCAGGCCGACGGCAGCTACCTGGTCGAGCAGCCGTTCGGTGAGCCGGCCGTCGTCACCGTTGTCGCCGGCGACACCAGCGACACCGCCACCGAAGCGGGCTCGGCGGTGGCGAAGAGCCGCATCGACGTGGACGGGCGTCGGATCGAGATCGTGGTGTCCGACCGTGCGCAGCTACGGCATGTCGGGCGGGCGCTCGCGCACGAGTTGGCCGAGGCGGCGTCGGTGCTGGCCCGCGATGCCGGCGAGCCGCTGGCCGTGCCGTCCGATCACGTGCGGGGTCGGCTTGCCGAGCTGCGGTACCTCGCGGCCGGGGTGCCATCCGGCGACGCCGTGGTCGAACAGGAGATCCAGGAGCTGCTGCGCAGCCTCGGGTTCACCGCCGACGAGCAGCCCGTGGTGACGGCGTTCGTGGAGCAGTTGACCCGACACGACCTCGCACTCGGTGCGGTGCGCGCTCGGGAGGCTTCCGGCCAGCCGGTCGACGGCGACGTCCAGGCGGCGGCCGATGCCGTCACGACGCGCCTCACCGCGCTGTGGGGCCAGTTGGGGAACCTGTCCGAGCAGGCCCGGGCGGCCGAGCACGCCAGGCGGACCGATCCGGCGAGGGCCGACGACCCGGACGGTGCGCCCCCGCACGTGCGCGCGCTCCAGGATCAGATCGCCGCGGAGTTGGCGTCGGTCGGGGCGGCCCAGGACACACTCGCCCAGCGGGCGGCCGGCGTCCCCGCACCCGACGCCTCCGGTCCAGCGCCCGACGCGACGCTGCCGGCGGATCTGGTCGAGGCTGAGCGGCGACGGAGCGAGGCCGAGATCGCCCGTGCCAGCGCCGTCGCCGAGCGGGCCAGGCAGGTCGGCGAGCAGGTCGGCGAGCTCACCAGCCGGGCCCGCGAGGTGCGGTCCGAGGTCGCGGCGCTGGAGGAGCGGCTCACCGAACTGCAGGCGCGCCTGGTGCGGCTGCAGAGCGCCCAGGCCCGGGTCGCGGCCGATCCCGCCGCGGGGAACGACCTGCAGGCCGCGCGGGACAGCGTTGCCGAACAGCTGCAGGTGGTCCAGGAGCGGGTCGCTGGCCACGCGACGCAGGCCGACGCGCTGACCGAGCAGATCGCCGAGACGGTCCAGGCCACCGACGAGCTGCGCGCCCGCAAGGCGACGCTCGAGGAGGACTCCGCACCCGACGACGTCGCCACCGCCCGGATCGAAGAGCTCGGCACGCTCATCGGCCAACGGGAGCAGCAGATCGCCGACGCGCGGGCACACCATGCCTGGCTGCTGTCGGCCGGCGAGCGGTTGGCCGAGTACGTGACGACGCTGGGGGAACAGCTCGCGCAGGTGGCGGGCGACGCGGAAGGCTCACCCGCCGCGTTGGCCGCGGCCCTCGACCAGGTCGCCGCCAGGGCCAGTCTCACCTCGCCCTACGAGTCGCGGGCCGACGAACTCACCGCACAGGTTGAGGCGACAGTGCGGGAGCAGCGCCGCCTGCGGGCCGAGGCCAGGCGTCTGAACGAGGTCGGACGGGCCCGGCAGGCGGGCGCGGAGACGACCGGCGACCGCGCGGCCCTGGCCGCCCTGGAGCGGTTGGCCGCGGACTTCCGCGACCAGACGCAGGCCCGGCGGGCCGAGATCGTCCGCGCACTGGAGTCGCTCACCCAGCCGGGCGTGGACCGGGACGCGGTGCGGGCGCGGGTGGCCGCGGAGATCCAGTTGCTGGAGCAGGCGGCGGACACCCTCACGCGGGAGGCTGCTCCGCACCAGGCCCGACTCGGCCGCCAGCCGAAGGCCGGCGAGTCCCTCAGCGGTGCGCTCGACCCGGTGGCCAACCTCCGCATGCGCTGGGCGCTGTCGGCCGCGGGAGGGAACGTCGCCGGGGTCGCCAAGATCCGGTTGGACACCCTGGACCAGACCTCGGTCGATCGGCTCCTGCAGGCGTTGGACGGCACCCGCGACGTCGCCGCGAACGTGCACGCCCAGATCGCGCGACGCAACGAAGCCGTCCGCAGCGAGCCCGTCTCGGCCCCGAGCGAGGCGTCGCCTGCCCCGGCGCCCACCGCCCAGTCCGACCAGCCGCCCGCCGAGGGCGACCAGCCGCCGGCCGGGCCGGATGCGACCTCCGCCGGCCCGCGAGGCCCCGCTGCCGCACCGGCGCCGGACCAGCCCGGACGCGTGGTGCGACTCACGGCGCCCGCGATACCGCGCTCGGACTTCCGCGGCGATGTCCTGCCTGAGGCCCAGCCGGAGCAGGTGGCCGAAGAGATCGCACGCCAGCTGGAACAGGCGTCCCCGGCGGCCGGCGTCCCCGGCGTCACCGTGCAGGACGACGGCAGCTACCTGGTGGCGCAGCCGTTCGGCGACGCGTTCGTGGTGACGGTGGTGCCCGGCGACACCAGTGGTGCCCGCACCGGCGGTGGGCTGCCGGTGTCGACGACCCGGATCGACCTGGGTGGGCGGCCGGTTCGCGTCGAGATCGTGGTGTCCGACCGTGCGCCGTTGCGGCACGTGGGCCGGGTGGTCGCGCGCGGCCTGGCCGAGGCGACCGCGGTGGTGGCCAGCGAGTCCGGCGAACGGCTCGCGGTGCCGCTGGACGGCCTCCGGGGTCGGCTCGCGGAGCTGCGGCACCTGGCCCGGCAACTGGCGTCCGACGACGCCGACCGCGGCCTGGCGGAGCGGGACATCCAGACCCTGCTGCGCGGCCTCGGGTTCGCGGCCGGCGAGCAGCGGCTGGTGCTCGCCTTCGCGGAGCAGCTGACCCGGCACGATCTCGCGATGGGTGCGGTACGCATCCTGCAGACCCCCGAGCAGCGCGCCGACCGCGGCGCGCCCGACGCCGGCGTGGTGCACGGTCCGGCCTTCGCGGACGTGCGCGCCGACGCCGACGCCGTCACCGCCCGGCTCGCCGAGGTCTGGAGCCAGCTCGGGACGCTGTCCATGCTGGCCCGGGCCGCCGAATACGCCCGGCGCACCGATCCGGCTCGTGCTGACGATCCGGCCCGCGCCGACGACCCGGACCGGCCGCCGCCGCATGTGATCGCGCTCCAGGACCAGATCGAGGCGGAGCTGGCGGCGCTCGGTACGGCGCAGGACGCGCTGGCCGACCGGGTCCAGACCGCCCCGAACTCTCGCACGCAGAGCGCCGAACCCAGCGCGGCGCGGAGGCTGGCCGACCTCGACGCCGAAGGCCGGGCCGAACTGGAGCGCCAGTCCGCGGACTACTTCGCCTCCATCGCGGAGCGGGAGACCCACTTCCAGACCTGGCTGGACAGCGTGCGGGCGCTCGACGGAGCGTTGCGCATCCTGAACCAGGAGAGGGAGGACGGCGGGACGCCCGACCGGGTCGAGGCCGCCCGGGAACAGGTCGCCGAGGCGCTCCGATCGGCCGAACAGACCGCCAGGCTGACCGGCCCGACGGGTGCGCCGATCGCCGACCTGTTCGACCCGTCGTCCGTGCCGGACACAGCCGAGGACGGCGACCTCGACCCGCTGCTCGAGCTGGCCGAACAGATGGTGGCCAATGCCGACTACGCCGAGGCCAGCCTGCGCGAGGAGAACCTCGCCTACTACCAGTACCAGAACGACGACGCCGGTGTGCCGGCCACTGTGGACGATCCGGTCGTCCAGGAGTCCCAGATCCCCGGCCACGACCGGCAGCCGGTCGACCGGGTGCGGGACTACGGGCAGGGACACCGGCGTCCGCTGCTGGCCCACCAGCGCCTCCTGGAGCTGGCGCTGCTGGACGAGTTCGGCGAGATTCCCCGGACGCCGAACCCGCGGGCGGGCAGGTGGCTCGAACGGATCAACGCGTTCGCGACCCGGTTCGACCCCAGCTTCCGGGTCAACTGCACCGACGCGAGGGACGCGTTCCTCGACACCTACCTGCACGGTCGGCCGCGGGTAGCGGCTCCGATCACGCGCAACAGGTTCGGTTCGCGCGATGCCACCGACGTGCCCGTCGAGCACAGCCTTCCGCCCGAACTGGCCACGCCAGACACCCAGCGGCTCGCCGAGGAGCAGCGAGCCGGCGGTCCGTACCAGTCCTTCGGTGCGGAGGTGGCGGCCGGCTACGCCGCGATCGAGCAGCACCTCCGGGACCTCGGCCACGGTGCGGTGGCGATGATCGACACCGAGTGGGTCCAGGACGACGCGCACGCCTGGGTGGCCGTCAACCACCACGACGAGATCCTCTGGATCGACCCCCAGACCGGGACGGTCGACACCGCCCAGATCTACGACGCCGCGCTGGTCAAGCGCCTCGACGTCCTCTTCCTCGACGGCAACGCCGGCTACGCGCCGGTCTCGCCCGACGTACTCCCGACCGACCCCCAGACCCCGGTCGCCCACGCGGCCGGCCTCAAGCGGTTCTTCCAGCGGTTCGGTGGATCGCGGCCCGACGAACAGCCCGCCGTCGACACGGACGACAGGCCGTCGGGCGAAGCCACCCGTCCCGCCGAGGTCGCGGCCACCCCCGCCGCCGTCGACCCCGCCGCCGTCGACCCGGTCGAGGAGGAGCGGGTGCGCGGCGAGGTCGACCGCGCCCACGCCCAGGGGATGCGCGAGCGGGTCGCTGACGCCCTCCGGGAGGCCAGATTCCTCTATGGCGTGGCGAGCTGGGTGACGTCGGAGGTCGCGGGTCTCGGCCCGCAACTGGACGAGCTGAAGTCGCGGTTGGAGCAGGCGCAGCGGGCGCAGTCGCGGGTGGAAACCGAACCCGACGCCGCGCTCGACGTCGAGGTCGAACTGGGCGCGGCCGCCGACCAGGTACGGGCGCTCGAACAGCGGGTGCGGGAGTACGCGCGGCAGGCGGACGAGGCTTCCGGGACGCTCGCCGACCTGCAGGCACGTCGGGCCGAGTTGGCGCGCAGGCAGGCGACGCTGGGGCAGCACCCCGCTTCTTCGACGGACCCGGTGATCGCCGCACAGGTCGAGGCGTCGGGGGAGGTCCTCGCGCAGCGCGACCAGCGGATCGCCGCCACCCAGGAGGACGTTTCCTGGCTGCGCACGTCGGGCGAGCGGCTGGCGACCTACCTCGAAGAGGTGAACGCGCGGCTCGGTGAGGTCACCGGCGACACGGACACGGCGCGAGCCGCGCTCACCGCCGCCGTCGAGCAGGTGTTCGATCCGACCGCGTTGACCTCGCCGGCGCTGACCCAGGCCGACGCACTCGCCGCGCGGGTCACGGCCAGGATGCGGGAGGCGCACCGCCTGCAGCAGGCGGCGGAGCGGCTGGACGCCGCCGGCCGGATACGCCGGAACGGCGACGCCGCGGCCGCCGACCGCGCGGCGCTGGTCGCGCTGGAGGAGTTCGTGGCGGGCTTCCGTCACACCGTGGTCGGGAGCCGACACCGGATCCGGCAGGTGCTGGCCACGCTGTCGCGGCCGGGCGTCGACCAGGACGCGGCGCGGGCGCGGGTGGCCGCGGAGATCCAGTCGTTGCGGGATGCGGCCGAAACTCTCCAGCAGGAGGCTGCTCCGCATCAGACCCGGCTCGCCCGGGAGCCGGCGGCCGACGA
This sequence comes from uncultured Actinomycetota bacterium, assembly GCA_963740255.1. GTDB lineage: Bacteria > Actinomycetota > Actinomycetes > Mycobacteriales > Cryptosporangiaceae > CAVUDO01. Next base: position 412,091 of record CAVUDO010000006.1, read on the forward strand.
GCCGGTCGGCCGCGACCTCGACCCGGTGGCCAACCTCCAGTTGCGGTGGGCGTTGGCGTCCCTGCACAGCAACGTCGCCGCGGTCACCGAGGTGCCACTCGGGACGTTGGAGCCGGCCCAGACTGCCGTCCTCGACGAGGCGCTGGACCGCCTGTGGGACCTCACCTGGAACGCCCACCACCAGATCGCGCAGCGCAACGACGCGGCCCGGTCCGACCGGGGAGCCGCCGATGCCCGGCCGGCCGAGGGACCCACCGCCGAGCACACGATCGGCAGCGAGCTCCGGCCCCGCCCTGTCGACCCGGGCCAGCCGCCGGCCGTCGTCGACCAGCGGCTGACCCAGGCCTCGCGCGAACTGGGCGACGCGGTCGTGCGGTCGACCTACCGGGTCCAGGTGCAACCGGGCTTCGACTTCGCCGCCACCGCGGCCATCACCGCCTACCTCGCCGACCTGGGCGTGACCCACCTCTACTCCTCGCCGCTCCAACTGGCCTCGCCGGCGTCGACCCACGGCTACGACGTCGTCGACCACTCCCGGGTGAACCCCGACGTGGGGGGCGAGGCCGGCCGGCAGACGCTGCTCGCGGCGCTGCGGGAGAACGGCCTGGGCATGATCCTCGACATCGTGCCCAACCACGCCGGGGTGGCGGTCCCGGCGGCGAACCAGGCGTGGTGGAGCCTGCTCCGGGACGGCCGGGACTCGCCGTACAACCAGTGGTTCGACGTCAACTGGGACGCCCACGACGGCCGGCTGCTGGTCCCGATCCTCGGCGACCAGGCCGATGCCCTGGACGCGCTGCAACTCGTCGAGACCGTCGAGGGCCACGAGCTGCACTACTACGGCAACCGCCTCCCGGTGGCGCCCGACACCGTGCGGCCGGGCGACACCGCGCTCGACGTCCACGCCAAGCAGAACTACGAGCTGGTGTCGTGGACGCGCGCCGACAGCGAGATCAACTACCGCCGGTTCTTCACGATCAAGGAGCTGGCCGGGCTCCGAGTGGAGGAGCGGGAAGTCTTCGACGCCGTCCACGCGCTGATGCTGGGGTGGTACAACGCCGGGGAGATCGACGGCCTCAGAGTCGACCACGTCGACGGCCTGCGCGCCCCGTCCCAGTACCTGCGACAGCTGCGGGAGGCGGCGCCGGGCGCCTATCTGGTCGTCGAGAAGATCCTGGCGTCCGGAGAGCAGCTCCCGGGCTCCTGGCCGGTGCAGGGCACGACCGGCTACGACGCGTTGCGCGAGGTCACCGGCCTGCTCGTCGACCCGGCGGGCCAGGAGGCATTCGCGGCGCTCGACGCGGCGCTGACCGATGTGCCGACCGACTGGGACGAGCTGGCCCACCGCTCCAAGCTCAAGGTCACCACCGGCATGCTGCTGGCGGAGCTGAACCGGCTCGCCGCCCTCGCACCGGAGATCCCGAACGCCAAGTTCGGGCTGGCCGCGCTGATGGCCGCCTTCCCGGTGTACCGCACCTACGGCAAGGGCGGACGCGGTGGCCTGACGGCCGCGGCGCGGGAGGCCCGCCTGCGCAGGCCCGAGCTGCGCGAGACCATCGACGCCCTGATGAAGCGGCTGCGCAGGGCCGGCGACGAGCTGGCGATCCGGTTCGAGCAGAGCACCGGCCCGGTGATGGCCAAGGGCGTCGAGGACACCGCCGGCTTCCGGTTCACGAACACCCTGCTGACCAACGTCGAGGTCGGCGGAGAGCCGGGCGAGTACGGCGTCGACCCGGCCGCGTTCCACGCCGCCACCGCCGACCGCCAGGCGCAGCACCCGCACGGCATGACCACGCTGTCCACGCACGACACCAAGCGCAGCGAGGACGTCCGGGCCCGGCTGGCGGTGCTCTCCGAGCGCGGGCCGGAGTGGTCGGAGGCGGTCCAGCGGTGGGTGCCGCAGCTGTCCGCGCAGGTGCCCGGACTCGACCCGTCCGTCGCGCACCTGATCCTGCAGACCGCGGTCGGTGCCGGCCCGGTCGGCGCCGACGGGCTGACGCAGGAGCGGCTCGCCGCGGCGATGATCAAGTCGGTCCGGGAGGCGCGCAACGATTCGCGCGAGGACGGCGTCGGGACGAGCTGGGAGAATCCGAACGCCGAGTTCGAGGCGGCCGTGGAGGCCGCCGTCGCCGCGCTGTACGGAGACTCCGAGGTCGCCCGGTCGGTCCGGGAGTTCACCGAGGACATCACCGAACAGGGCTGGTCGAACGCGCTCACGCAGAAGCTCGTCCAGCTGACGATGCCCGGCGTGCCGGACACCTACCAGGGTCAGGAACTCTGGGACTACTCCCTGGTCGACCCCGACAACCGGCGCGAGGTCGACTACGACGAGCGCCGCCGACTGCTCGCCGAGCTGGACAGCGGCTGGCGCCCCCCGGTCGACGCCGGCGGTGCGGTGAAGCTGCTGGTCACCTCCCGGGCGCTCCGGCTGCAGCGCGCCGCACCCGAACTGTTCACCGGTTACACCCCGCTGCACGCGGACGGTCCGGCGGCCGACCACGCGGTCGCGTTCGACCGGGGCGGCGCGATCACCGTCGCGACCCGCCTTCCCGTGGGACTGGAGCGGGACGGCGGCTGGGCCGGCACCACGCTGACCCTGCCGCCGGGTCAGTGGGTCGACGCCCTGACCGGCCGCCTCTTCAACGGCGGCGAAGTGCGCCTGAGCCAGTTGCTCCAGCACGTCGACGGGGGTTCGACCGCCGGATACCCGGTTGCGCTCCTTGTTCGGCCCGATGCGCCGCTGGCCGCAGTGGGCGTGACGCCGGAGACGGCTCCGACCAACTTCGTGCTTCCCACCCAGCAGTCGGTGCTCCGTCCGCTCGGTCCGCCGGCCAAGCCGCGCGCGACGCTGGCCGATGCGGAGCATGTTGCCCGCGTCCCGCTGGCTCCCGGCGAGCCGACTCCGCGACCGGCCAGGATGTCGTGGAGTGCCGTGGACGCGGCGCTGAACCGCGAAGTCAGCCCGGTTCGGCGCAATACGTTCCGGCTGTTCGGTGACGTCATCCGGCTCGAAGCCGCGAACCCCGGCGTCCAAGGCTTCGACGTGTGGCGCGAGCGGCTGCAGGAGGTGTGGGGCAACCCGACCCGACTCAGCCCCGACGGCCTCCGCCAGAAGCTCGCGGGGTTGGAGGGCGAGATCGACCTCGCTTTCGCCGTGCACCAACTGGTGGAGGTCGAGCCGGTACTCACCGCATACGTGCCGATTGCCACCGACGAGGGCGGCGTGCGCGAGGGGCGGGCCCCGGGCAGGACGATCACCGCCGAGTTGGACCTGACCGAGGTCACCGCGGAGGGAGAGCTGGTCTTCCACGAGGTGAAGCGGTGGCGGCCGCAGATGCTGATCGAACCCGGGGCCGACGACCTGAGCGAGCGTTCCCGGAAGCTGGTCGTACAGGCCACGAAGCAGCTGACCGTGCTGGCCAACAACCCCGACTACCACGGGGCACCCGGCGCGCCGCACGCACTGCGATGGACGTTCCCGCTCGGCATCGACGCGGAGATGGCCCACTACCTGGAGTCCCTCTCCGTTCCGGTTCCCAACCCGGACGACCCCGGCGGCCCCCCTATCGGACACGCACGGCTCAGTGTGGTCGGCGACCGGGTGAACGCGCTCCCGTCCTTGACCGACGAGTCGGACGGGCGGATTACGGCGTCAGCTGTGCCGGGATCCTCGTTCCACGGTCTCGGACGGGCCGAGGCCGCGCCGGACCTCGTTCTGGCGCAGGTCAGGCGGGTAGTGGCCGGTTCTCTGTCGGAGTTCGGACGGGTCCGGCCGGTCGAGGGCTACGACGATCGCGTCGCGATCGTCGACGACGGTCAGACCTGGCTTGAGCTGCCGCTGCGGAGCGGACCGCTGGCCGAGGGAACGGTCGCCGAGTCGACCCTCGACGACAACGGAATGCCGTCGAAGATCACTGTGTCCGACCGGGCCGTCGACGGGGTGGTCGAGCGTGCGTTGGCGCACGAGGTCGCCGAACTCCTCGCGTTGCGGGCGGGCCACACCAACGACAGCCACCTCTTGGTGGCCGGTCCCGGGGCTGGTCGGCTCCGGGCCGAGAGCCTCTCCGCCCACGACATGGGCCGGATTGCCGAGTTGGAGGTGCTGGTCCGGCAGGACGACGCCGTGGAGACCGCGGCGTTGGCCCGCCACCTGGGAATCGTCGAAGGCACGGAAGGTTCCGGAGATCGACGCGCCGCGATCGACCCGGATCTGCTGGCACAGGTCGACGGGCTGGTCGCGGCGGCACCGGCAGCCGACACCGAGCAGGCGGCCCTGTCCCAGAGTCCGACTGCCCTCGGCACCCACAGCCACCAGCTCGCGTCCCGGTCCGCGCCTGACGGGGCGGGTCCAGTCGCTCCGGCACCTGCCAGGGACACATCCGAAAGCAGTTCGTTCGTCGTGGTGTTCAACCGGCTTCCGGTCAAGCAGGAGCCGGGCGCGGACGGGGCGCCCGCCTGGGTGCGGAGCCCCGGCGGCGTGGTCACTGCGCTCGCGCCGGTGATGCAGGCCGAGTCGGGGGTCTGGGTCGGCTGGTCGGGCGTGCCCGGGGACGCGCCGGCGGCCTTCGACTCCGACGGCATCCAGATGTCGCCGGTGCCGCTGTCCGAGGACGACCTCGCCAGTTACTACGACCTTGCGGCCAACTCGATGCTGTGGCCGCTCTACCACGGGCACGGCGAGCCGGTCTACCTGCCGGACGCCTGGAGCCGCATGGTGGAGGTCAACCAGCGGTTCGCCGACGACGCGGTCGCCAAGGCGGCCCCCGGCGCGACCGTGTGGATCCACGACTACCAGTTGCAGCTCGTGCCGGAGATGATCCGCCGGCAGCGGCCCGACCTGCGCATCGGGTTCTTCCTGCACATCCCGTTCCCGGGCGTCGAGCAGTTCGGCCGCCTGCCGCGGGAGTGGGGCGACGCGATCGTCGGCGGCCTCCTGGGCGCCGACCTGGTCGGCTTCCAGACCCCTGGCGACGCTGAGAACTTCCGCCAGGTCGTCGAGGAACGGCTGAACCTGCCCACCCGGGTCGAGCCCCACGGTCGGCTGGCGCTGGAACACGCTGGCCGGCAGGTGACGCTGGACGCTTTCCCCATCTCGATCGACTTCGCCAGCGTGGATGCACTCGCCCGGCTGGAGTCGATGCCCGACCGGGCCAGGGAGATTCGGCGCGAGTTCGGCAACCCCAAGCGTCTGGTCGTCGGCCTCGACCGCCTCGACCCCAGCAAGGGCATCCCCGAACGGCTCAGGGCCTTCCAGGCCCTGCTCCGCTCCGGGGAGTTCGACCCGGCCGACGTGGTCCTGGTCCAGAGTTCCCAGCTCAGCCGCGCGAGCGTCGCGGCGTACCAGGACCTCCTGGTCGAGACCGACCGGCTGGTCGCCGAGATCAACGCGGAGTTCGGCCAGCCCGGCCGGCCGGTCGTCCACCATCTGGTCCGCACGATCAACGAGAAGGTGCGTACCGCGTTCTTCCAGGCCGCGGACGTGCTCATGGTGACGCCGCAGCGCGACGGCATGAACCTGATCGCCAAGGAGTTCGTCGCGTCCCGGCCCGATCTCGGCGGCGTCCTGCTGCTGAGCAGGGGGGCCGGCGCGGCCGTCGAACTGACCAACGCGGTCCTGGTCGATCCGCAGGACGCCGCCGACCTGCACGCCGGCCTGTTCCGGGCACTGACCATGGACCCCGCCGAGGCCCGTTCGTCGATGGAGCGCATGCGCGCGCAGATCGCGGTGAACGATGTCGCCCAGTGGGCAGCCTCGTTCCTCGCCGCCATGCCGCCGGCACCGGGCGTTGCCGCGGCCCAGGCCGCCGTGGACCCGGCACTCGCGGTCGCCGTGGACGGCCGGACCGACGACCGGGCCGTCGACGCTGGCGCGGTGCAGCCTCCGACGGCACCCGCGCGGGATGTGGCCGCTGCCCAGGCCGCGGTGGACGCGGCGCGGGCGATCGCGATGGACGCGCGGACCGACGACGGACACGTCGACGAGGCCGCCGCGGAGCGGTTCTCCGCCGCCGTACCGCGCCTCGCCGTGGACGGTGCACCCGGCGCCTACTCCACACAGGACGCCGCACTCCGCGGGTTCGCCGAATCCGGTCTGGACCTGGGGCCGGTGAGCCTCGAGGTGCTCCCCGGCGGCTTCAGCGGCGAGCCGACCTATCTGGTGCGGGACGCCAAGGGCGAGCCCGTCGGCGTCGTCAAGGCGTTCCGTGAGGTGTCCTCGCTGGTCGGCGAGATCTCGGGGCTGGAGCGCCTGAACGAGGACGACTTCCGCTTCGCGGCTCCCGGTCCCAGGAACGTCGCTGTCGCCGAGGGGACCGACGGTACGAGCGGCCTGCTGCTCACGACGTTCGCGCCGGGCCGTTCTCTCGACGACCTGATGGACGATGTCGCCCAGGCGACCGACCCGCGGGAACGGGTCTTCGCACTCGACGTGCTGCGCCGCGCGGTGATCGCGGCCGGAGCGGCCCTGGCCGACCTGCACACCAGGCCGGACGGGTCGGGAGGACCGCAGCCGCGCGACCACGCCACCCGCTACCTCGGTGAGCTGCGGGCCAGCGTCGAGCGGGCCGTACGAAACCGCGCGGCGCTGGAGGCCGCCGGTCTGGACGTCGACGGCCTGGTCCGCCGGGTGTCCGAGATCGGCGAGGCGGCCCGGCCAGACCTGGCTGCGGCCGTGATCGCCCACGGTGACATCCCGACGAGCAACGTCATCTGGCACCCGGCCACGGGCATCACGCTGATCGATGTCGGGTCGGTGCACTTCTCACTCGACGCGAACGGGGCGCCGACCGGCTCGGCCTTCACCGACGTCCAGTCGCTGCGCGCGAGCCTCGCCTACGACGCCCGTGAACGTGGGTTCGCCGAGCGGGAGGGTTTCGCCGTCCAGGACGCCTTCCGCCTCGGTTACCAGGACGCCGGCGGCGCCCCGTCGGTGGTCGCCGCGTCGGCGGTGTTCGGCGAGCTCCTGCACCTCAACAACCTGGCCATGGACGTTGCCGTCGCGCCCGACCAGGCGACGCGGGCGGTAGCGCAGGAGCGACTCGAAGCGGCCGTCCGGTCGCTCCAGCGGGCGTTGGACCCCACCGGGTTCGACCTCGCGGGCAGCCAGCTCGGTCGGACGCCGCTCGGGCACCAGGTCCTGCCGCGTACGCTGCCCGCCGGCGCCGCCCAGATCGCGGCCGCCCAGGCGCTCACCCAGGCTGCCCGCGACCTCGGCGACGCGGTGCGCTTCGAGGTGTGGGCGCCGGGGCCCGACCGCATGCGGGTCCGCGTCAACGGGCTCGAACACGACATGCAGCCGGTCGGCGACGGGCACTGGCGGGTGGATCTCCCCGGCGTCCGCCCCGGCATGGACTACGTCTACGTCGTCGGTGCCGACGGCCGTGCGCTGCCCGACCCCCGCGCACAGTGGCTGCCCCGGGGCGTGCACGGCCCGGCGCGGGTGTACGACCATTCGGCGTTCCCGTGGACCGACCACAACTGGCCAGGCAAGCGGGTCCAGATCGACGCGAGGGCGAACCCGACCGGGAGCATCGTCTACGAGCTGCCCATCGCCACGTTCACCGCGGACGGCACGTTCGACGCGGCGATCGCGCAGGTCCCCCACCTGGTCGAGCTGGGCGTCGACTTCGTCGAACTGATGCCGGTCAACTCCTTCGACGGCGAGTACGGCTGGGGCTACGACGGCGTCGGCTGGTATGCCCCGCACGAGGCCTCCGGCGGGCCGGACGGACTCAAGAACCTGGTCAACGCCCTGCACGAGGCCGGCATCGGCGTGGTCGTCGACGGCGTCTACAACCACCTCGGCGCCTCGGGCAACTACCTCGCGCGGTTCGGCCCGTACATGGCCGACGCCGACGGCCAGTGGGGCGAACGGGTCAATCTCGACGGCCCGGGCGCCGAGGGGATGCGCCGGCACATCGTCGACAACGTCCTGATGTGGATGGAGCACTACCACGTCGACGCCGTCCGGCTCGACGCCATCCACGCACTGCACGACAGCAGTCCCGAGCGCGGTGGGCAGCACCTGCTGGCGGAGGTGTCCGGGGCCGTCGGCGAACTCTCCCAGCGGCTCGGCCGTCCGCTCTCGCTCATCGCCGAGCCCGACTGGGCGAACCCGTGGCTGGTGACCCCGCGCGAGGACGGCGGCGCCGGACTGGACGCGACCTGGCAGGACGACGTCCACCACGCGCTGCACGCCGTGGTCACCGGCGAGACGCACGGCTACTACCAGGGGTACGGCTCACTCGACCGGCTCGCGCAGGCGCTGGAGAACCCGTACTACCGCGGGGAAGGCAACGAGTTCGGCGCACAGTCGGGCGACCAGTTCGTGGTGTACGACCAGAACCACGACCAGGTGGGCAACCGCCCGGCCGGCGACCGGATCACCGACCCGGACGACCTGGCGATCCTGCACACCCTGATCATGTCGATGCCGTACACCCCCATGCTGTTCATGGGCGAGGAGTTCGGCGCCACCACACCGCACCCGTACTTCACCAGCCACACCGACCCCGCGCTCGCCGAGGCAGCGCGGGAAGGCCGCCGCCGGGAGCTGAGCGGGCACCCGTTCGGCTGGACGCCGGAGCAGCTGGCCCGGATGGCCGACCCTCAGGCGCGCGAGACGTTCGAGGGCGCCAAGCTCGACTGGTCGCAACTCGACGAGGCCCGGCACCGGGAGGTCTTCGAGTACACCCGCGATCTGATCGCGCTGCGCAAGGCCACCCCCGCCCTGCACGACCCGGACCTCGACCAGATCCGCGTCCAGGTCCACAACGACGAGCAGTGGCTGGTGATGTACCGGGGCGAGGACCACGCGGTGGTCGTCAACCTCGCCGCCGAGCCGCGCACCGTGCCGGTCGGGTGGGCCCCGGGCGCGGTGGCGCTGGCGAGCAAGCCCGGCCTGGAGTTCTACGGCAACACCGTGACCCTTCCCGGTCGCTCGGCAGCCGTCGTCGCCTCCGAGCGAGCCACCGCGGAGCCCGAAGGGGCGCAGCGCACCGCACCCGACGGTCTCGACCGTGCGGAGGCGGACGAGAACACGAGGGACGCGGTGGCGGCACCCGGCGTTGCCGGCCGGGGTCGGGCGGCCTGGAGGCCGGCGGAATCCCACGCAGTGCCGGCGGTGCCCGGCACCGACTTCCACGGACGCCGCTTCTCCGTCCCGGTCGGGTCCGCGGTCGTCGAGGAGGCCCACCGCACCCTGGACGTGGTGGGTGAGCACCTCGGCCTCGGCATCCGTGCGGTCGCCGACAACCGCGTCGTGCTCGATCTGCCGGACGGCACGGAGCTGTCCCTCGGTCTCCGTGCCGCGGAGTTGGCAGCCGACGAGGTAGCCCGCCTGGACACGACAGCGGTGGGCGGCCCGTACCTTCTGCTGTCCGCCCAGGCTTCGTTCGACGTGGTGCCCCGAGCCATGGCGCAGCTGCTGGCCTCGATCCTGGCCGAGCGGGAGGGCCGACGCGGCGGCGACCCGGCGGTCGGGACGTCTGCGGTACTGCCCGCGGGCGTCACGACGGGTGAGTTCACTCCGCGCCAGGTCGGGCGACTGACCGAACTGTCGTGGCTTCTGCGGACCCGTGACGCGGACGGAGCGGCACTGCGGGCGGCCGACATGGGCGTCGACCCGGGCCTGTTGGCGGAGATCGATCGACTGACGGCAGCGGCGGACGTCGAGGGCGAGATCGGCCCGGGACTGCAGAGGTGGTTGCAGGGCACCGGTGACCGGGAGCTCCGCGAGGGCCTGGTGGAGAACGCCGCGCTCGAGGCGGCCGAGCACAAGCGGCGGATCGCCCAACGGGTCTTGCAGTTCTACGACGCGGCCCGCACGACGGCCGCGGAACTGCGGGCAGCGGGAAATGCGCTGTACGAGGAGCAGGCCCGCGAGCAATCGCTCTTCGCGCCGTTCGACCGCTTCGTCGGGAGGACGCTGTCGATAGAGTCCGACCGTGCGCGCATGACCGAGAATCACACTTATCTGGTCGACAATCTGACCAGGTTGGACGCTTGCCTCGACTGGTTGAACGCCGGGGGCAAGCGAGAGGCCGGCACCGACGTCCTCGTGTGGCAATTGTGGGACGGACTGACGTTCACCGTGTCCGGCGACGGGGTGTCGGTTGGCGAAGCCAAGCGAACCAGCCTGATCGACATCGTCGCCGCGAAGCGGGAGAAGCTGCTGCTGGAGATGGGTCGGGTCGTCGACCGGATCGCCGCAATCGACCAACAGCTCAGTGCGCATCGGACCGCTCACGAAGAGGCAGTTCGTTCCGCATTGGCGGACGGCGTCGTGACGGCCGCCACCGATGAATCTGCCACGGAGATCAGAGAACGACACGAACGGATCCGCCGGGACGCGCAGATGCACATGCGGGATGCCCTGGCACTGGAGAATCTCGATCTGCTCGACACGTTGCAGGCCACGGTGCCGGGAGCCGCTGCCTATTTCAACGACGTGGCGCAGGTGCTGCCCGCCCACCTCGTGCCCTCGCCCGACGGTGCGCCGACCCTGGGCCCGACGCCTGCCCACGTGTGGGCACTCGACTCGTTGAAGCAGCTGGTCGAGGCGAGCTTCCCGCGCGCGGAGGACGGCACGTTCGCCCGCCACGCCTCCCCGCAAGGAATTCTTTCCTACCTGAACAAGTTCTACACCGACGCGGGCCGGGACGACCCGCTCATCGAGCTGCTCAGAAATGGGAACTGCGTAGACGCGAACCTCGCCTTCTACCTGGCCTGGATGTTCGCTGAGCCCCGTCCCGCGGCACACATGAGGGCACTCGCGTTCGACGAGGACGGAAAGCTTCACGGCGGCGGCGAGTCGGTGGCGCGGATCGCCGACCTCACCAACGGCAAATACCAGGCGCTCAACCACGCGGACGAGAATTCCAGTGTGGCATTCGACAAGATCGAGAATCGCCTCGACGGTCTCGGGCGTGGAGCATTCGCTTTCATCAGCGCGGCCGGGCACTCGTGGGCCGCCGTCAACGACAACGGCGTCGTCAAGTACGTCGACGCCGCCTGGGGCACGTGGTCGACGAGGCAGCCGCTTCACGTCAACGTCGGACAGGTCTGGTCGCTCGTGGTCGACGGCAGCGGCGCACCGGTCGGATTCCCGGGCCTGGCCCTGGCGAGAACTCCGAACGGTGATCGGACGGAACAAGATCGCACGGAACAACCGGTTGAAGGCGCGATCGCCGCGGACGGCACTCCGGAGCGGGCGGACGAGAGTCTCGCGCCGGTCTGGGAAGACCTCGTCGCGCGGAATTCGCCGACCCGGTCGGCGCCGGTGGCGACGACGAGGGCGGTCTTCGACTTCGCGCGCTACGTGCTGGGCACGGTGGTGGCCGGGACGGGCATGGTGCCGGCGGTCGTGCGGACGTTCCGGGCCAAGCACATCGGCAAGCTGCCCGCGGCGCCGGACGGGGTCTACGGCGCCCCGTACGGCGGTGAGCCGGTCACCGTGGCCCTGTTGGGCGATTCGACGATGGTCGGGTACGGCGTCCGGAACGACGCCGACACCCCCGGCGCGCTCATGGGCAACCGGCTGTCGGACGAGTTGCGGCGGCCGGTCCGCATCGTCTCCGCCGCCAGGGTGGGCGCCAAGGCGAGCGACCTCGACGCCCAGGCCAGCGAGGTCCTGCAGGGCGGGCGGCCAGACCTGACGGTCGTGTTCGTCGGACCGAACGACGTGGCGCAGCGGGTTCCCGCCGCGGCTGCCGGCGAACGTCTGGGCGAGGTCACCGGTCGCCTCGTGGGCGAAGGTTCGGCCGTGGTGGTGAACACCTGTGCCGACATGGGCACGATGCTGCCCTGGACGAAGGGCCCGCTCCGGACGCTGCTGAGCAGCCGGAGCGCGGAGATGGCCGCGACACAGGCCGAAGCGGTCCGGGTGGCGGGCGGCACGGCCGTCCGGGTCGGCGACCTGGTCCACGACGAGTTCGTCAACCGGCCCCGGACCTTCTTCGCGGCCGACCGGTTCCACCCGTCCTCCGCCGGCTACCTGCTCACGACCAGTGCCCTCATGCCCACTCTCTTCGCCGCGCTGGAGCAGCGGGCTGCGCAGGGCGGTCCTGGCCAGGGCCGCGTCAAGGCGCCGGCGCCCCAGCTCGGAACGCCGGGCTCCCACGACGGAACGCCGGGCTCGCGGCCGTCCCCGGGCTCCTACGCGGTGCCGGCGGTCCCCGGTTCGAGCTTCCACGGGCGCGGGTTCGGACTGGCGGTCGGACCGGCGGTCGTCGAGGAAGCGCACCGCGTGCTGGCTGACGTGGGCCGCCACCTCGGCATCCCGGTCAGGGCGGTCGCCGACGACCGGGTGGTCCTGGAACTGCCGGACGGCACGTCACTGCCGATGGGCCTGCGAAGGGCCGAATTCGACAACGACGATGTCGCCAGGCTCGTGGACGGCTCGACGATCGAGATCTCCGAACAGGCATCGTTCCAGGTCATCCCCCGCGCACTCGTGCACGTGTTCGCCGCGGTCGTGGCCGAGCACGCGGGCCCCACGGCGGACGCGGGGATGGCGGTGGACCCGGGCCAGTTGGCCAAGCTGGTCCAGCTCACGCCGCGGGGCAAGCCGTCGACATTGGTCGCGGCGCGGCTCGCGGAGCTGTCGTGGCTGGCCCGCACCGGCGACACCGCCGAGGCGCGGGTCCTGGTGGAGCACCTCGGCGGAACGCTGGACACGGACACCCTGGCCGCCGTGGGCGGGCTGATCGGCATCGACCCGATCGAGGCCGTGGCCGAACGTCAGGCGACCGCGGCGCGCGAGGAACTGACCGAGCGCGCCGTGCGCGAGGCGACGGCGTACAAGCAGCTGATCCTCGGGCGTGTCTCCGACTTCCAGAACGCGATCCCCTCGGCGGTGGCCGAGCTTCGGTCCACGGCGGACGCCTTCGAGGCCGAGTTCGCCGACAACCACGCGGAATTCGAAGGCGCCGTCCGGCGCACCCTCGCCACCGAGAGCCGCTTGGCCGAACTCCAGGAACAGCGCGATGCCAGGCTCGCGACGTTGGCGCGTCTGGACGGGCAGCTCGCCGCTCTGGCCGCCGAGCTCGACCAGCGCCAGGCCGCGGAACGGGCCGCTCCCGGGACGGTTGCCGCGGATCCTGCTCGCCGGTGGCACACGACGAAGGAGCTGTTGGCCCTCCAGGACGGGGCTTCGTCCGAGCGGGGCATCGAGCGGATGCGCCTCGTGCGCCTCACCGACCAGATGGGCCAGCTCGAGCTCCAGCTCCGCGAGGACCGGGCGGCCCACGAGCAGGCCATCCGGCCGAGTACGCGGCCTGACGCGGCCCTCGGCTTGGTGGACGAGACGGCGGCGCGCCTCCGGGTCCGGCAGGAGGGCCTGCTCCGCGACGCCGCCAGGTTCCGGCGCGACGCGGACATGTTGGACAGTCCCGACCTGTGGAAGTCGCTGCACACCCAGGTGCCCGCTGGATTCGCGTTCGTCAACGCGGTCCCGCCGCCGGCATCCGGATCCTTCAGCGCCGACGCCGAGTCGGCGTACGGTCCGACCGCCATCCACGCGTGGGCGTCGGAAACATCGCAGCAGCTGCTCGAGGCGAACTTCCCGCGCAACACCGACGGCACGTTCCAGCAGTTCGCCCACCCGCAGGCCCTGTTGTCCTACCTGAACAGGTTCTACGAAGCCTCCGGGCGCGACGACCCGTTCACCGCGCTGATCGAGAACGGCAACTGCCTGGACGCGAGCATCGCCTACTACGAGGCATGGATGCACGCCCAGCCGCGGCCGGCGGCCCGGATGCTGAACACGACCTTCGACGACGAGGGGAACCTGAGCAGTTTCGGCGAGGACGTCAGCAGGGTCGAGCGGATCACGGGAGGGAGGTACCAGGTCCTGGCCAGGTCGGCCGACGAGGTCGAGGCGGGCTTCAGCACGCTCGAGAACCGACTGCGCGAACTCGGACGCGGCGCGTTCGCCTTCATCCTGACGCCGGGGCATTCGTGGGTGGCCGTGACCTACGACCAGGCGGTCAGCGACGGAATGATCCAGGTCGACGCGACGACCGGCGAGGCGACGGCGGGCAACACCGTCGTCTACGTGGACCCGTCGCACGGCCGGTGGTCCACGGAGCGGCCGCTGCACGCCGACGTGACCGAGATCGACGCGCTGGTGGTCAACGGCCGCGGCGAACCGGTGGGTGTCCCGGGCCTGGCCAAGACCTCGCCGCACTTCACCCCGGTCGCCGGGGCGGCGCCGTCGCTCGATGCGGGCGTCAAGGCCGGTCCGCGGCGTGGTCCGGCGGCGGATCCCGACATCGTCCCGGCGCAGCGGGGAACACCTTTCCACGGCCGCGGCTTCGACCTGCCCGTCGGGCCCGCCGTGGTGGAGGAGGCACACCGCGTACTGGCCGACGTGGCCTCGCACCTCGACCTCGACCTCGAATCGATCGCCGACGACCGGATCCAGATCCGCTGGCCGGACGGCCACACGCGTTCCATCGGCCTGCGGACCGCGGTGTTCGACAACGACGACGTCGCGCGGTTCGAAAGGGGTCCGACGATCGTGCTTTCGGCGCGGGCGTCGTTCCAGGTGATCCCGCGGGCCCTGGTTTACATGGTGTCGGCGATCTACTCCGCATCCGTCGGTGTTCCCACCGAGCGCGCGCCGCTCATGAGCCGCATCCTGGGTTCTCGTCTGGTCAACCGGGGGATCTCCTCTCCCGGGAGCCGGAACACCATACTCACCGCGTTCGACCTTGCGGCGCTCGACGAGTTGAGCTGGCTGGAAAGGACTGGTGACGCGGAAGGGGCGACAGCGTTGCTGGCTCGCCTCGGCCTTCACGACGTGGACCGGCTCGTCTCGGCGGAGTCGCCTAAACTCGATCCAGGACTCGTCGAAGCGCGGCGGGACCGTGCGGCGCGGGAAGAACTCGTGGCGACGGCAGCTCGCGAGACCGTCGAGTACAAGGCCCTCATCGTCGAACGGGTACGTAGGCTGCACCAGGCTGTTCCGGCCATGGTCGAGGAGCGCCGGGTGGCCGCCGCGGCTCTCGACGCGGAATTCGACCAGCAGTGGCCGCAGTTCCGCGAATCCGTCGAGACGATCCTGGAACTGGAGGACGCGCTCGCCGACAACGCGTTGCGGGCGCGGGACGCCGAGGAAGGTGCGGCTGATGCCGCGACCAACCTCGCGCAGTGGACCGCGGAGCGCCGGCAACGCCTGCTCGACGTGGACACACTGGAGGTCCAGCAGCGGGCAGCGGAGGCCAGGGCGGCACGACGCGACGCGGCGGGGCTGCGGTTCCGTATCGAGAGGGCGGCCCGGGTCGTCGATTCGGCTCCGGCGACGCTGGATGAAATGGCCGCCGAGCGGCGCGGCCTGGAAGGCCGGTACGACGAGCGTCGGCACGCCCTGGACGAGGCGATCCGTTCCCTGCTCGCCAGCCAGGGGCGGGACGCCACGAACGCGGCCGTGGCCCGCGTACGGGCACAGCAGCAGGACGCGATAAGGACGGCGGCACAAGCCCGGCGGGACGCCGCGGACCTGGCGAACCCCGACAGCTGGAAAGCCGTCGGCAGCGTGGTGCGCGGCGCGTTCGCGGCGATCAACCAGCCGGCAAGCGGCATCCCGCTCATGCAGCCGGGCGACTCCTCAGATGCGGCGCCCGGGCCGACAGCGCTGCACGTCTGGGCGTTGGACTCGGTCCGGCAACTCGTCGAGGCGCACTTCCCGCGCAACGACGACCACTCGTTCCAGAGATTCGCGCACCCGAAGGGGCTGCTGTCCTACCTGCGCACCTTCTACCAGGCGGTTGGCCGGGAACATCCTCTCCTCGCGTTCCTGAAGAACGGCAACTGCGTGGACGCCTCGCTTTCGTTCTACCAGGCGTGGATGTACGCGCAGCCGCGGCCGGCAGCCCGGATGGCGACCCAGGGATTCGACGCGGACGGAAATCCCGTCGACGTGCCGGGTGAATACGTCAGCCGGGTCGAACGGGAAGTCGGCGGGAGTTATCAGATAGTCGCCAAGGATTCCCAGCGGTCCCGGCACGGATACGAGGTCGTCGAGAAGCAGCTCACCGAACTCGGGCCCGGTTCTTTCGCGTTCCTCGCGAACAAGCGCCATTCGTGGGTAGCGGTCAACTACCCCGTCGGCGACGGCACGGGCATCGTCCTGTACGTCGACCCGGCCCTGGGCAGATGGTCGACCAAGCCGCTCGACGCACGGCCGGAGACCCTCGGCGCGCTGGTGGTGAACAGTGACGGCCAGCCGATCCAGATCCCCGGCCTCCCGCAGGCGTTCGACCTCACCGGACCGGTGACAGGCCGTCCCGGCGACGAGCCGGGTCGGGTGGACGACCGCCGAGCCCCGGTCCCCGTCGTATCTCCTGCCCGGGCCGGACGGCTGGCCGCGATTCCGGCCGAGGTGTGGACGGACCTGGCCACCCGCAGCGGCGCGTTGAGGGCGCTGGCGGCGGCGGCTTCGCGGCCGACCCAGCTCGCCAGGTCGGCGTTCCACCTCGGACGGACGGCGCTCGGGATCGGGGTGACCGGCGCGGGGATGGGGCCGGCACTGGCGCGCGCGATCCTGGCTCAGTACTCGGTGCCGATCCTGGGCGGCTCGCCGCCTTCGCCGAACGGGATCTACGGCGGGGAGTACGGCGGGAAACCGCTCACGCTCGCGCTGCTCGGCGACTCGACGATGGTCGGATACGGCGTGAAGAAGGGGGAAGCCACACCCGGCGTGATCCTGGGCACGCGACTGTCGGAGATGCTGGAGCGGCCCGTCCGGGTGGTTTCCGCGGCAAAGGTGGGCAACCGGGCGAGTCACCTCGCCGCGCAGGTCGACCGGGTCGAGGACGAGTTGGGCTCGCGGCCGGACCTGACGATGGTGTTCATCGGGCCGAACGACCTCACCAACCGCACCCCGTTGACCGAGGCCGTGGGCGACCTCGGTGAGATGACGAGCCGGCTGGTGGCCGGCGGCTCCAAGGTCGTCGTCAGCACCTGCGTCGACCTGGGCACGGCGATGCCCTGGGCGAAGGGGCCGCTGGCCAGGCTGCTCGGCCGGTGGAGCAACGAGATGGCCGGTGCGCAGGCCGTCGCCGTGAACGAGGCCGGCGGGACCTCAGTGCGCGTCACCGACACGCTCGGGACCGCTTTCGCCGCCCGGCCGAGGGCGTTGCTCTCGGCGGACCGCTTCCACCCGTCGGCAGCCGGCTACGCGCTGGCGGTGGACGCGTTGCTCCCGACGGTCGCCGAGACGCTGGGCATCCCCGCCGAGGTGGTTGCGGCCAACCGCGCCGCGCATCGGGAGCAGCGGCCGGACGCCCCGGCCGGCGGTCGCCCGGTCACCGCGCTGGCGGTGCCGCGATCTGCCTTCCGGGGCGACGGCCGCGACACCGCCGACCGGCCCGCGGTCATGGCGCAGGCGCGGCGGGCCCTCGACGAGTTCGCCCGAGGCGTCCCGGGCGCTGACGCCGTGGTCGGCGATGTCGTGCCCGGAACGGCCGACGGGGTCGGCCAGTTCACGGTGACCCCGGCCGGCGGCCGGCCGGTCGTGGTGCGGGTCGACAGCGGCCCGCTGGACGACGGTGTGGTCGCGACCACCCGGAACCACCGCGGCGAGCCGGTTGTCACGGTGTCCGAGCGCGCGGCCGACGGGGTGGTGGAGCGGGCGCTCGCGCACGAGATCGCCGAGACGCTGGCGCTTCGGGACGGCCGGCAGAACGACCAGGACGCGCTCCGCGCGGGCACGGCCGACGGCCGGTTGACGGCCGACGACCTGTCGGCGCACGACCTGGGCCGGCTGGCCGAGCTGTCGCTGGTGGCCAGGAGTATGGATGCCGCCGAGGCATTGGCGCTGGCGCGGCACCTCGGGCTGGTCGACGGCACTCCGGGCGCCGACCAGCGGCGGGCGGCGGTGGAGGAACTCGCGCCGGGCCTGCTCGCCGGGACGGACATGCTCGTCGGCGTCGGTACGGTCCGCGAGTCGCAGGTCGAGCTGATCGAGGCGCGCGTACGGGCGTCCGGTGAGGAGATTTCCCGCAACACCGCGCAGGCCGACCAACTGGCCCGCGACGTTGCCCACGTCGAGGCCGAACTGGCGACCTACCAGCTCGAGTACGAGCTGATGGGCAACCAGGTCGAGGAGCAGTTCGCCGACGCGGACTCCCTCCGCAACCAGTTGGAGCAGGCCGAGGCGGACATCGAGCGGCTGGAAGCCGCGCAGCGCGAGGCCGCGACCGCGGAACGGTCGGACGACGCCGAGCGGCTGGGCGACGAGGCGCGGCAGCGGCGGGCCGAAGCGGACGGGTACTCGCTGCGTATCCAGGAGTCCGAGCAGGCCGCGGCCGAGTTCGTGAACGGCGTCCGGGAGTTCTTCGGCGAGATGATGCAGGTCGCCGAGCGGCACACGGAGCTGGCCGCGGCGGCGACCGATGTCCAGACCCGCAACGCCGCGCTGACCCATCAGATCGCAACGCTGCGCGAGCACGTGGCGACCATGCGGCTCGTCTCGCCGGCCGATGTTTCCGCCGCGCTCGACCGGCACGCCGCCCGGGCGGCGCAACTGCGGTCCGACGCCGACGCGGTGGCGGCCGACGCGTCGTCGCAGCTGAGTGCCTACGACCGCGTGCGCCTGCGGGTGGCGGCCGATCAGCTGAAGGTCGAGGACCTGGCCAGCCAGGTGCGGACGGCACGGGTTCTGGCCGAGGCCATGGAGGCGGCCGGGGACGTCGCCGGCGCGGTCGAGGCGTTGAACGAGGCTGCCGCCGCCAGGAACGAGGTCCGCCGGGTGACCTCCGCGGCCTACCAGGCGTACAACCTCGACGGTGCGCTCGACGGCCTGCGGCAGGCGTCAGGCCGCTACCGGACGCTGCTCAGTTCGGAACGGGAGTTCCGTGGTCTCGCCGAGACGGCCGCGCGGCAGGCGGCCATCGTGCACGACCTGGCCACACCGGCCAGCGCCGCCGACCCGGAGTCCGGGGTGTCCCGCAACCTCGCCCGGGCCGAACGGCTCGCGCGGGTGGCCAGCGCCGCCGAGATGCGGCGCCGGGAGGAGTTCCGGGCGCACCTGCGGGCGGAGATCGCGAACGCCCGGGAGTACGCCGACGAGGCGGCCGGCATGGCCGGGCGGTACCGGGACCGGGCCCGGCTGATCCCGGAGAACCGGCCGGACCAGAGCTACGACCCGAGCCTGCGGGCCGCCACCCTGCAAAGTTGGGCCGAACGCGCGCTCGACGCGGCGGCGGAAGCCGAGCAGCAACTCCTGGCCCTTGACCAGGAGGACCAGGACCGACCGGTGACGGCGACGGCCGTGCCCGGGTCGGCGTTCCGCGGCGACGGTCGGGAGACGGCCGATCGCAACGCCGTGCTGGAGCAGGCCAGGCGGGCGGTCGACGAACTCGTCGGGCAGACGCGCCCCCGCTCGGCCGACGGCAGCCTCGACCGGTTCACCGTGCAGCCGGAACAGGGCCAGCCGTACCTTGTCCAGGTCGACAGTGGACCGCTGGACGAGGGCGTGGTGGCCGTCACGCGGGACGTGCACGGCGAGCCGGTCATCGTCGTGTCCGACCGGGCGCGCGACGACATCGTGGGGCAGGCGATCATCCACGAGGTCTCCGAGACGATGGCCCTGCGGGAAGGCCGGCAGAACGACCAGCACCTGCTGCGCCCGGGCGCCGTCGACCGGCCGCTGGGGGCCGAACAGCTGTCGGCGCACGACATCGGCCGGCTCGGCGAACTGGCGGTGATCGCCGGGCGCCGCGATGCCGCGGAGATGCTGACCTACGCCAGGCACCTCGGGCTCGTGGAGGGCACGCCCGGTGCCGACCAGCGCCGCGCGGCCGTCGCGGAGTACCTGCCGGATCTGCTGGAGCACGTGGACGCCCTCGCGGCCGTGGGTGCCGACCTGGAGACCCAGGCGCGCCACTGGGCGAAGCGGGTTCTCGTGCTGGAGAGCCAGATCGCCGCCAACACCGCGAGGGTCGACCAGCTGCAGCGCGAGGCAGCCGACCTCGCCGCCGACCTCAGGGCCCGGGACGACGCCCGCAAGCGCGAGGCCAAGGCGGCCGGCCGACTGGCCAGAGAGCAGGACTCGCCGCGGGAACGCGATCCGCGCTCAGCTGAAGCGGAATGCGGCCGATGCCGAGCGGCTGGAAGCCGAGCAGCGGTTCGAGGAAGCCCGACTGCGGAGAAACGACGCCGACGCCGACGGTGAGCGGCTGATGGAATCCTTGCGACTCGCCCAGGCGCACCGCGACACCGCCAGGCGCCTCTTCTACGCACGGGACGAGTCGCCGCGGCTGACGGAGATCGCCGCCGCCGTTCCGAAGCTCCAGGCCCGCACCGAAGAACTTGCCCGCGAGGCGGCCCGCATCGGCGAGCACCTGGCCGTCGCCCGGATCGTCGACGCCGCGGAACTCGCGACCGCTGTGGAGCACCAGGCGCAGCGGGTGCGGGAGGCGCGGAGTCAGATCGAGGCGGTCGCGGGCGACTCGGCTCGGTTGATGAGCCGCTACCCCGGGATGGAGGCCGAGGTCGCGCGGGCCGAGACGTCCGCCCGCCAACTGGCCGAGCAGGTCGACGCGGCCCGGATCCGGGCGGCGAGCCGGGAGGAGCTCGAGGACGTCCCTGGCGCGGTGAAGGCGCTCGACGACGCGGCCAGGACGGCCGAGCACCACCGCAAGGCGATGCTGGCGGTGTCCGAGGCCTTCGATCTGGGCGACACCGTGGCGACGCTGCGGGAGGTGGCCGGGCGGTACCAGGCGCTGCTCGACGCGGTGAAGGACGCCCGCGGCCTGGCCGACACGCTGACGATGCGGGCCGCGCTGCTGGGCGACCAGGCCGGGCCGGCGGCCATGTCCGACCCGGACTCCGAGGCAGCCCGGAACGTCGCTGCCGCCGCCGAGCTGGCCGTCGAGGCGAAGCGTGCGGCGAGCCAGCTCGCGGCCCTGCTCCACTCGCACCTCCGCACGGAGATCGCCCAGGCGCGCGTGTACGGCGACCGGGCCAACGCCAAGGCGTGGGAGTACCGGCAGCGTTCGTCCAGCGGCGAGGGGGTGGCGGACTACGGGCCGCTCCTCCGCCAGGCCAGCAGGCTGACAATCTGGGCCAAGAATGCCCACGGCGCGGCCGACCAAGCCGAGCGGCAGCTCGCCGGTCTCCGCCTGGCAGACGGCAGCCAGCCGATCGCGGCACTCGACGCCGAGTTGGAGAGCCGGGCGCGGGAACTGGACGCCGAGATCGCCGGCAACGCCGGGCGGGCCGCTCGGCTCGCCGAACAGGCTGCTGAGCGTCAGGCGCACCTCGGTCGGCTCCTCGACGCGCTAGGTCAGGAAGGACGAACGGAGCTCACCCGCCTGCAGGACCAGATCGACGCCGGTGTCGCGCAGGCGGCCGAACGGGACGCGGCCGGCGACTCCGCCAGGGCGGAGGAACTCCGGGCGGCGGTGGCGGACGACCGGAGGCGGCTGGAGCAGGCAGAGCGCGAAGTCAAGCAGCGGTTCGAGGCCGAGTTCGCCGAGATGGGCGAAGTGGCCGCAAGCATCGCGGAGGTCAACGCCAAGGAGGCGGAGCTTCGCCGCCGCAACGCACCGCTTGCCGCCGAAGTCGACCTGCTCAGGACGCATGCGGCCATCACCTGGATCGTCCTTCCCGGCCAGGTGGCCGAGTCGGTCGACACGTACAACGCCCGTCTCGCCGAGCTGACCGGCCAGCTCGACCGGGACGAGGCCGGCGCGGGCGAGCGCCTGGAGACCTACCGGCAGGTCGCCTCGACGGCCGCCGCCCACGAGTCCGCCTTCGTCCAACTGGAACAGGACGTCAGCGCCGCGCGGGCGGAGGCCGCGACGTTCACCCGGGCCGGACGTCTCGACGAGGCAGCCGAGGCACTGGACCGGGCCGAGGAGCTGGCATCGCGCCACGCGAGCGCTGTCGACCAGGCGTTCACGGTGTTCGAAGTCGACCGGCTCTTCTTCGACCTCCGCGAGGCGGCCGGCCGTTTCGAGGCGACGCTGGCTCGGGCCGAGCGGATTCGCATCGTCACGGCGTGGCTGGCACAGCACGCCGAGATGCTCCGTGCCTCCGCCGCGGCCGGCCGGCGCGACGACGAGGCCCGGCAGCTCGCCCCGCAGGCCGCCCGGGCGGAGGCGCTGACCCGTGCCGCGGTGGAGGCCGAGTTCCGGGTCGCGGCACTGGTCTCCGAGCAGCTCGACACGGAGATCGACGAGGCGGAGCGCTACGCCGAAGCCGCGGACGTGCTCGCCGACCGCTACCGGGAACAGGCCGACGCCGTTCCCGTCGAGCTGCGCGACCCAGCCACCTCGCCCCTGTACAAGGTGGACCTGCTGGTGATCTGGGTCAGGCAGGCCCTCGACGCGGCCGCGGCCGCGACGCGGCAACGCGAGGCGCTGGGCCACCGCCTGGACTACCTCCGCGACCTGCACGAGATGCGCGAACAGCTCGACCAGGGCACCGACCTGGACGAGCCGGTCACGGCGACCGAGGTGCCGGGTTCGGCGTTCCGCGGGGACGGCCGGGAGCTGGCCGACCGGCCGGCGGTGCTGGCGCAGGCACGCCGCGTGCTCGCCGACCTGGGCCGGGGCGCGGCGGTACCCGGGGTCGGTCCGGCTGCCCAGATCGCCCCCCTGATCCGGACGGCGGCGGGCGGGCGCGTCCAGTTCACGGTGACGCCGGCCGGGGGCCGCCCGTTCGTGGTCCAGGTCGACAGCGGACCGCTGGACGACGGTGTGGTCGCGACGACGCGCGACGCGCGCCTGGAGCCGGTGGTGACCCTGTCCGACCGCGCGGCCGACCAGGTGGTGGAACGGGCGCTCGCGCACGAGATCGCCGAGACGTTGGCGTTGCGGGACGGACGACAGGACGACCAGGACGTGCTGGGTGCGGGCGCGGTGGACGGTCCGCTGGCGGCCGCGGATCTCTCGGCGCACGACCTGGGCCGGCTGGCCGAGCTGTCGGTGGTGGCGGCGCACCGCGACGCCGGGGAGATGCTGGCGCTGGCTCGCCATCTCGGGCTGGTCGAAGGCACCCCCGGCGCCGGCCGGCGCCGAGCGGCGGTAGAGGAGCTGGCACCGGGTTTGGTCGCCGCGATGGACACCCTCGCGGCGGTGGCGGTCGAGGCGGCGGGCGCACGCGACGCGGTGACGCGGGCCCTGGACCTCGGTGGTCGGGCACAGCAGCGCAGCGAGGAAGCCGACCGGACGCGGCGACGGGCCGACTGGGTCCGCGCGCAGGCCGGCAGCCTCGGTCCGCAGCTCACCGACCTGCAGGTCGGCCTCGGCGCGGTGGAGCTGGCGCAGTGGAGCCTCGATCCCGGCACCACCACGTCGAACGAGGTCCGCGCGGCGATCCAGGCGGCCGGCGCACAGTTCGCGGCGGTGGACGGGCGGCTCGCCGAGTACGGGCAGGAGGTCGCCCGGCTCCGCGGTGAGGTCGACGACGCGACGGATCGGGCGGAGGAACTGATCGCCGAGGCGGACGCCCTGCGCGCCGCGGGTTCCGGCGACCGGTCCCTGGCCGACGAGCTGGACTTCCGCGCCCGGATGTTCGCCGACGACGCGCAACGCGCTCAGGAGCAGCTCGACTGGGTGGCGCTGGCGGGACAGCGGTTCGCCGGCAGCCTGGACGAGGTGCGCGCGCGCCTCGACGACGCCCAGCGGGCCGCGAACGCCGACGACGACTCGACGGCGGCGATCGCGGCGGCGGTGGCCGCGGTGGCCGCCTTCACCGACGAGGTGTCCGGGCCCGGTTCCCGCTACGACGAACGCGTCGGCGAGATCGTCGAGCAGACCAACGACCTGCGCGACTTCGCCGACTGGCTGCACAGGTCGGCCTCGGACCTCCTGGACGAGGCCGGGGCCGCCGCCACCGCCTCGCGGGGGGCGGTGAGCCGCGCCGACCTCGACGGACAGATCCGGCTGTGGGAGGACCAGGCGCTCGCCCTGGACGCCGAGGTCGTCCGCGGCCAGGCCCAGGTGGAGAGGCTGGCGGCGCGACTCGACGAAGCCAACCAGGAGTACGGCGTCGCGGCCGAGAGCCAGTCGTTCTTCAGCGAGGTCGACGAGCTGACCGATCCGCGTGAGGAACTCCAGGCGTCGATCCGGGAGCTCGAAGCGCACAACGACGAGCTGGCCCAGCAGGCCGCGATGTTGCGCGAGCGCGTCGCGCTCACCCGGATCACCACGTCCCGCGACCTCGGCGCGGCCCTCTACCGGTATTCCGCGCAGGCCCGGGAGCTGACCGGATCGATCGAGGCGGTCACCCGGGGCGCGATACCCCGCAGCGCCGAGTACGCGCGGGTACGGCAGCAGGTCCTCGACAACGAGCGGTACACGGCGGAGCTGGCCGAGGAGATCTCCCAGGCGCGCCTCCGCGCGCAGGGCGCGGAGGCGGTCGGCGACCTCGACGGCGCCGTCCAGGCGTACGACGAGGTCGAGCGCAAGTCCGGGCTCCTGCGCCAGGTGAGGTCGGACGCCTACGAGGCGCTGGCCCTGGGCGACACCGTCAGCGCGCTGCGGCAGGCGTCCACGACCTATCAGACCCTGTCGACCTCCGCCGCGGAGCTCCTGGTCTTCGCGGAGACGCTCGCGGCCAACGCCCAGTCGATGCGCGACCCGGGTGTGCCGCCGCACCCGGAGTCCGATGTCGCGCGCCAGATCGTGCGGGCCGACGAGCTGGTGCGCGCGGCCAGGTTGGCCCAGGCCCAGATCGCCGCCGACCTCCGGGCGCACCTCCAGTCCGAGATCGCCGACGCCCGGTGGTACGCCAGCCAGGCCGAGGCGATGGAGGCGCGGTACCGGCGGTACGCCGAGGTGCTGCCGGATGACGCGCCGGATCTGACCCTGCGGCCCAACGCCAAGGCGAGCGCGCTGAAGAACTGGGCCAGGCAGGCCACCGCCGCGGCCGCCGAGGCCGGACGGCAGCTGGACGCGCTCGACGCGGTGGCCGCGGAGCTGCCGGGCGCCGAGGCTGCCGCTGCCTGGGAGGGCCAGGCTCGCGAGCGCGTCGCGGAGATCTCGCGCAACCACCTCGAAGCGGTCCGGCTGGCCGAGGAACGGGCCGAGCAGAGCGCCCGCCGCGATCGGCTCGTCGCCGGGCTGGCCGGAACGCCGGCCGTCGAGGTGCCCGGACTCAAGACCCGGATCGACACCGCTGTTGCCCGCGCCGAGCGGGCCGAACGGACCGGCGACCGGGCCGGGGCCGTCCGCTTCCGCGTCGAGGTCAGGGACGCCGTCGAACGGTTCGACCAGATCATGGACGGGCTTGCGCGGCGGCTCGTCGACGACCTCGCCGAGATGGACGAGGTCGACGACCGCATCCGGGAACTGGATCGCACCGCCGCCGACCTCGACAGCCGCACGCGGCAACTCGACGCGGAGAACGCCCTGTACCGCGAGCAGGGGGCGGTCGCGCGGACGACGGTGGCCGACGAACTGGCCGTGCCCACCCGGCGCTATGCCGCCACCGCGGAGGAGCTGTCCGGTCAGCTCGACCTGATCGCCGCACAGGGCGAGGAGCTTTTGAACGAACACCGGCTGGCCGCGTCGATGGCCGACGCGCGGATGTTCACCCTCACCCAGATGGAGGGGGAGCTCCGCACCGCGCGTCGGCAGGCCGCGGAGTTGGCCGACGCCGGCAAGCCGACGATGGCGCAGATGGCCGAGAACAGGGCGGCCCAGGCGGCGCGCCGCCTCGACGCCGTGCTCGAGTCGGCGTTCGAGGTGTTCGGCGTCGACCGGCTCTTCGTCGACCTGCGGGAGACGGTGCGGCGCGGCATGGCGGTGGTCGACGAGGCGCACCGTCTGCGGATCCTCACCGGGACTCTGCTCGACCACGTCGGGGCGCTTCGCGAAGCTGCCCTCTACTCCGGTCGCGACGACGAGGCCACCCGACTCGCCGCCCAGGTGGACGGAGCCGAACAGCTGGCGGCCACCGCGATGGCGGCGGAAGCGCGGGCGGCCGAACTGGTCTCCCAGCACCTCGGGGCGGAGATCGCGCAGGCTCAGCAGTACGCCGCACGTGCCGAGCGGCTCGCGGAGCGCTACCGGGAGCAGGCCGAGGCGGTTCCCGAAGGCGAGCGCGACCCGGCCACCTCGCCGCTGCGCAAGGCCGAGGTGCTGGAGAGCTGGGCTCGCCAGGCGACCGCCACCGCGGAAGCCGCCCAGCAGCAGCTCGACCCGCTGAGCGACCAACTGCAGGACCTCCGCGACCTCCAGCAGGCGCGGGAAGAGGCCAGCAGGGCACTGCGGGAGCTGGACGACCTGCTCAGCGGCGGGCCCTACCGCAGCGACAGCGATCAGGACGACGACCAGGACAGCGACCAGGGCAGTGACGGGGGCAGGCGGATCACGGCGCTGGCGGTGCCGGGTTCGGAGTTCCACGGTCACGGGAATCTGGGACACCAGGGGGCAGCGCGCCGCGCTGTCACGCAGGTCTTCGACCAGTTGGCGTCGCGCATGGCCGACCACCTGGCGGCCAGCAGCGTTCAGCTCGAAGCCGACGGTGGGCAGGACGGCAGCGACCGTCCACGTCAGATCACCGTCACCCGGCTGACCGGCGACCAGGACGAGGTCGTCACCTTCGGACTCCAGCTCGACCACCTTCCCAAGGACGTCGTCGCCCAGACCCTCGTGACCACCGCCGCGGACGGCACCCAGGAGCGCACGATCGTCCTCAACTGGTGGGCTTCCAAGCACGTCGTCGAGCGCGCCCTGGCGCACGAGCTCGCGGAGAACCTGGTGATCCTCGACGGCAACGACAACACCGTCGACGTGCTCACCCAGGACCGCCGGGGCCTGGTCTCGTACTTCGAACTGTCACCGCACGACGTCGGCCGGGTAGCCGAGATGCAGGTCCTGCTGACGCAGCTCGACGAGAGCAACCGGATCAGCCGCCCCAGGATCCAGGCCGAGATCTGGATGCTCGGCATCCACCTGGGACTGATCGCCGGCACGCCGGGAGCGGCCGATCGGCGCGCCTTCGACCCCGACCTGATCGAGCGGATGGACAACGCGCTCGGATGGTCCCGCGTCGACGCCGCGCTCGACCGGCTCGGCCGGCAACTGCTGGACGAGGCCCCCCTGCCCGAACAGGCGGCCGCCGACGATCCGGCCGCCGACGGGCGGAGCCGTTCCGAGCTGGAGCTCCGTGCCACGGAGCGGGCGCTCGAGCAGAACTACGCCTGGTACGCGGGGGATCTGCTCGCCCGCCGGAACGCGGTCTCGGAGCCGCTCCGGGCGGCCCTGGCCGAGGCGACGGAGAGCTTCTCCGACTTCGCCGGTCGGCAGGAGTTGGCCCGGAACGAGGCGAAATTCCACGAGGTCGCCGCCGCGGCGTCCCAGTCGGCTGCCGAGCAGAAGCGCGAACAGGCCCGGTCGCTGCGCGCGGAGGCCGGCGACGACCAGCCCAGACGCAAGCAGGCGAAGAGGGACGGCTTCTGGGCCGACCGGGGGCTGGAGTGGACCCCGGAGCTCGCGTGGGACCTGGTGCTCGAGCTCGAGTCGGCGGCGACGGCCGACGAGGCAGCGGCCACCGAGCACCGGGAACAGGCGGCCGAGGCGCGCGAACGGGCCATCGACCTCGGGCCGGAACTCGACGACCACCGACGCGAGAAGGAGCGCCTCGAGGGGACGCTCGAGAACCTCTACGAGCATGATCTCGGCGGGTGGCTCCAGGCCAACCAGACCGACGACGGGGTCGCCCTGGTTCCCGACGACGGCAGCCGCCCCTACGGCATGCCGTACGGCTTCGTCCGACCGCCGATGGCCGCCCAGCAGTACCTCGAGCTGCAGCTGGAGCGGGCGCGTGCCCGCAACGCCGACGGCAGCTTCCAGGCGTTCGCCGAGCCGCGCGGCCCCTGGCTCGACGCGATCGCGGTGAACCAGTGGGATGCCCACCGCACCGGCGCGCCCACGCAGGGACGGAGCCTCGTCGAGGACATCGACGCGTTCCGCTCGCTGCGCAGCACCTGGAGCCTCGGCCAGCCCCGGGTGGCGGCGGAACGCACCCTGAACGGCTTCGAGGGTCGTCACGACACGCCCGAGGCACTCGCCGCCGTCGTCGAGGGGCTGCAGGAGGACATGGGCGGGCCGCTGAGTCCCGTCACCGCCGACCTCGGAGAGAAGAGCTTCGCGGGCCGGCGCCGCGGCGTCCTGCGTGGTTTCGAGAACGCCTACGAGTCCGTTCTTGCCGGCGGTCACGGCGCGCTGGCCGGGCTCGTCCTCTCCCACGTCGACGGGCGCCGCTCGATGCTGGCCGTCATGAACCACCACGGCACTCTGCACGTCGTCGACCTCTCGACCGGCGCACACCACGTGGTGCCCGCTGACTTCAGCAGCGACTCGCTGCTCTACCCGGCGGAGCTGTACACCCAGATCGAGGGCGTCGCCGCCAACGGTGCCGGCGAGCCGCTGCGACTCACCGGCAGGCTGGCCGGCCGCCGGGCCTCGGGGGCGGTGCAGACGGAGGTACGGGAGACCAACCAGGCGGCCCAGGACACGCTCGACGTGGGGATGGCGCAGCTGGAGGACCTGGTGCGCCAGTCCGGCGAGCCCGGCTCGCCCATCACCGCCTTGGATTCGCCGGGCTCGCCGTACCGGGGGCTGTGGCGGACGGTGCCCAGCCCGGTCGCGGTGCTCGACCAGGCGCGGGCCGTGGTGGAGGGCGTGGGTCAGGACGCGGGGGTGCAGGTCACCCTCGGGCGGGACGGCCGGCTGACGCTGGCCGGGCACGACCGGCCGATCGCCCTGGTCAGCGGTCCGTTGCCGGACGGGGTGATCGTCCAGACGGCCGTCGACGAGACCGGCATACCGACGTCGGTCACGGTGTCCGACCGGGCGCCCGACGACCTGGTCGAGGAGGCGATGGCCCATGAGATCGCCGAGATCCTGTCGATCCTCGACGGCAACGACAACCTGACCGACCTGCTTCACGTCGGCTCGCGCGGCCCGTTCGACGCCGCGGATCTCTCGGCGCACGACCACGGCCTGATCGCCCAGCTGGCCAATCTGGCCCGCCGCTACGAGAACACCGTGATCCAGCCCTACGACAGCCCGGCGGGGGCCCCGCTGCAGCGGCTGGTCGACCGGGCGCTCCGGCGCGAACCGGCTGCCGACCGTGCGCGGAACCTCGCCGCCGAGGTGGCCGCGGTCCGCGACTTCGCGGGGCTCCGTCCCGGTCTGCCAGGAGCGGCAGTCCGACGCGCGACGTTGGATCCCGCGCTGGTCGCCGCGATCGACCGGATCGCGAACGAATCGCTGATCGACGGCCTCGCCGACGTGAATTCCGAGGCCGTGCGTGCGGCGGCCATCCTCCGCGACCAGGCGGCGGTGGACGAGATCGAAGCCGAGGTGAACCGCCGGGAGGCCGCCGTCCGCGACCTCGTCAAGCAGGCCAAGCGCTCGCTCGACCAGGCCGAACGATCCGACTTGCAGGCCCGGCGCCTCCGGTCGCGGGCGCAGGAGGCCCGGCAGTACGCGGAGGAGCTGGCCGAGCAGGCGGCCGAACCGCGGCAGCGCGCCGCCGCACTCGCCCCCCGTTCGAGCCGGGCCCGGGAACTGCTGGACCAGGCGAATGAGCTGGACGGACGCGCCGCGATCGTCGCGAACAAGGCGGCAGCAGCGGAGCGGGTCGCCCACGACGCCGCGCTGGACATGGTCCAGGCCCGCCTCGACGCGCGCCAGGCAACCCGCGCCGCCAGCCAGCTCCAGACCAGGAATCGACGGCTCATGGCGTACGCCGTGACGCTCCGGGAGTCGTTCGCCCAGCTTCGTCGCGAGTCCCGCGGCGAGGTCGGGACCCTGGCGCACCAGGCGGAGCGAACTGGTCCGGCCGGCCGCGCGGCGGATTGGGAAACGCCCGGCGGTTCTCGGCTGTTCTCGGCGATCGACCACGTCAACCCCTACGCGGTCGACGCGGCCACCGAGCAGGAACGCTACCTCGACATGCTCACCGAAGCCGAGCACGAGGCGCTCGTCCGCCACCTGGCCGACGCGCAGGGGTTCGCCGACGACACGCTCGGGCGTTACGAGCAGTCCGTCGACGACCGCAACCGGCGGGCTCCCGACGGGGACGCGATCCAGATCGTGACTCCCGAGGCCCGGGTGAAGCGGCTCGCCTCGCTCGCGAGAGGGTTCATCAACGAGCAGCAGGCGTCCGGCGCGACGCTCGAGGAGTTCCTTCACCAGACCTACGACATTGTGCGATTCAAGCTGCAGATCCCGCACAACCAGGAGTACGGAGCGATCGTCCGCGGCCTTCTCGACGCCGAGACGTCGCCGCCCAACAACCACACCCTGGTGAGACTGAAGAGCTTCTGGAGGCCGGGCAACCGGCACTACGGACTGAACGCGTACTTCCGTACGCCCGAGGGCCACCTCTTCGAGGTGCAGTTCCCGACGGATCGGGCCGGGGCGATCAACAGTCCGACCCAGGCGCTCTACCAGGTTCTCCGACTGCCGACGGTCCCGGGCCCCGTCCGGGTGGACGCCTTCCTCCAGTGCCTGACCCTGTCGAGCCAGGCCGGGATGAAGGAGCTGCCCGGCGGACTTGACCTGCTTCCCGATCAGGTCTCGATTCGCGACCACAGCCTGGCGAGGTTCATCGTCGAGAACCCGGCTGCGTGGGTGCAGTATCTGCTCGCGCTCCCTGACGGGCGCACGTTCGCCGACGATCTCAGCGCGCGCGGACTGGATGCGTCCGACGTCCCCGGGGTGGACGTCGAGACGTACTCCCAGGCCGACTACGTCGCCCGGCTGGCGGCGATGGACACCGACGCCGCCACGGCGGCCCTGACCGCGGAGCTGGCCGACGAGGGTTCCGGGGTCGATGCGGTACGGGGGGAGCAGACCGATGTTCAGCTATCACGCGATCTTCGCGATGGGGGCGACGACGTGGCCGGCGCGCGGCCTGATCGCGCGCGAACGGACGAGCCAGTTCAGAGCGGCGATCTGGAACCACCGCGAAGGGACGTGGACGTGCTCGCCGGAGACGGCGGCGCAGTTCCTCCTGGAGGACGAGTTCGAGGACCGGACGACGGAAGTGGACCGGTCCAGGGCGGAGGAGATCGCCCGGGAGCTGGGAACTTCACTTCCGAGCGAAGCCGAGCTGCGTCGGATCTGCGCGTCGACCCCTATGCGGTAGAGCCGGGCAGCGATCCCTGGGCGTCTGCCCAGCGTGCCCTGGAGTGGGCGGCCGGCCGGGAGTCCCACGCCCGGGCCAGGACGGCGGACGCGGCGGCGGCGCGGCGCGGCGCGGAGCGGGCGGCCGCCGAGCGGAGTCGGATCGTCGCCGAACTCGAGCGACTGGCGGCGAACTTCGAGACCGGCCCGTTCGAGAACCGCCTGCCGCTCCAGCACCTGATCCGCGACCTGACCGGGCAGCGGCGCGAGTGGTCGCGCGAGGGCGAGCGGCTGGCCAGCAAGGCCACCAAGGCCACCATCGACGCCGAGCAGAGCCGGCGCCAGGCCGCCAACGTGTCGGGCCGCGCGCAGACGGCGCTGGACCGGCTGGCCGCCGAGTTCGCTGCCACTCCGGACGGCCAGGCGCGGCTCGAACGGGAGCGGGCGCGGCAGCGCGGCGCGGCAGGTGCCCGAGCCGGACTGCTGAGGGACGAGGCCGCCGCCGCCAGGCTCGCTGCCGACCGCGAGACGGCCGAGGCGGGGCGCCTGATGGAGCGGGCCGACGCCATCTGGGCGCAGCTCACCGGGCTGACCTCGACGAACCGGGATCTCTCCCCGAGCGCGGAACGTGCGCCGGCTGACGTGCACGCGCTCGTCCTCCAGGCGTTCGCGCACGAGCGGGAAGCCGCCCGGCTGGCCGCGCTCGCCGACGCCAACCTGGCGGCCGCCACCGCACTCGAGGTCGTACCGCCGCCCGGCCTCGGGCAGCGGGGCGCCGGTGCACCCCCGGGGCCGTTCGACCAGGACGCCCCGGAACGTCCACAGGTCGACGCGGCCACCTGGGCCCGGTACGAGGAGGAGTCGGCGGCGTACTTCGCCGACATCGCCGCCCGGGAACAGGACCTGCAGGCCTGGTTCGACGAGGTCGACCGGGTCGAGCGGGAGGTCGCCCGAAGGCACGCCGCGCGCAGTCGGATGCTCGACCAGCTCCAGCAGGCGCACCTCGACGCGAACCGCGCGGGCGCCCGGTTGGACGACTCCCGCGCGGCGCGGGAACGCGCGGCGGACGCGGCGCGCACCTTCGCCGAGGCGGCCGCGCACGCGTACGACGTCGCCCGCGCGAACCGACAGCTGGCCGAGGCCCTGACCCGCGCGGCCGGCGACTCGGCGGCCAGCCTGGACTCGCTCACCCGCGCCGAGGCCTACCGCGAGGCGTCCGTCGGCCACCGGCTGGACGCCCAGGCCGTCCGGGCGCGACAGGCCGCGGAGATCGCCTACACGCAGGCGCTCGACCTCGAGGCCCGCGCGACGCAGCAGACCGACAAGCTCGCCGAGCTCACCGCCGAGGCGGAGCGCGCCGGCGACCTGACGCGTCATGCCGAGGACCGCGTCGAGGCGTTGGAGGCGGCGGCGGCGGCCTACCTCGCCGAGACAGAGACGCTCGACGAACGCCGGCAGGCGCTGGCGGCCACCGACCGGGGCGTCCGGGACAACCTCCTGCTCGAGAACCCGAAGCGCTGGATGTTCCAGAACCGGGACGTCGGGCGTCTGGTCGAGCCGGGCGACCCCGCCGTGGACGGTTCCCAGATTCCCGGGAAGCAGAACCGGCCGGCCGTCGAGTCGAATTTCCACAAGGGAACCGGCTTCCGCCCGGTGTTGCTGGCGCACCTCCGACTGCTCGAACAGGCGGTCCGCGACGTCAGCCGAGGAGGGATCCCGCGGCGGCCCGACCCGAGCCAGGGTTCCTGGTTCCAGCGCGTCAACGCGTTCGGCTACGCGCTCGACGCGGGCAGGCGCCGGAACTGCATCGAGGCGCGCGCCGCGTTCGTCCGCACCTACCTGCACGGTCAGCCGACCGTCGCCGGGCCGGCGGCCCGGAGCGCCTTCGTCGGCCGACACGCGGACCGGCTCGCCCACGGCGAGTTCCCGCATCGCGACGAAGCCGAGACCGGCGGCCGGTGGCAGTCGGTGGTGCCCGACCTGACGGGCACGCCGCTGGCGGAGGCCGCGACGCGCGTCGAGCAGGGGTACGAGGCCCTCCAACGCCTTCTCGACAGCGCGCCCGACGGCACCGTGGTGATGGTCAACACCTACTGGCACGACAACGAGGCGCACGGCTGGGCGGCGGTCAGGCACGGCGGCCGGACCCTGTGGCTGGATCCGCAGACCGGGGTGGTCAAGGAATCCGGCGACGAGGTCCACCCGGCCGCGACGATCCGCCAGCTGGACGTCATCGTGCTCAACGCCGATGCCGACCCGGTGCCGGTCGCGGGCCTGCCGATCTCGGCCAACAGCGTGCTCGCGGTCACCCCGGCGTACGAGCGGGCGGCCAGCACGGCGTCCGACCAGGCGCCGGCAGAACGCGGCCCCGGCCCTGTCGGGCTCGGAGCGGTCCCGGCCGGAGACGGAACCCGGTCGGGCCGGCCAGTGCCCGAGCCGGAGGTTCCGGGGTCGAAGGCGCACGGACACGGCCGGGCCACGGCCGAGCCGGCGAACGTGCTCGCCCACGCCCGCCAGATCCTGCCGAACGCCGCCGCCGACGCCGGCCTGAACGTCCGGTCCGACCACACCGACGGTCGCCCCGACGTCCGCCATCCCGACGGGACCCCCGTCCCGGTCCTGCTGACCAGCGGCCCGCTGCCGTCATACACGTTGGCGGAGACGCGTTACGGGCCCGACGGAACGGCCCTGGTCGTGCTCTCCAACCGGCTGTCCGAGGTGTGGATCGAACGCGCGCTGGCACGCCAGCTCGGCGAGATCCGCGAACGGGCCGACATCGCCCGGCGTCGGAGCATCCTGCAGCGGGCCGTGTACACGGTCCGGGACGCCGTCGGGCGCGGCACCGGCACTCCGCCCGAGGTCACGTGGGCCGGCCGCGTCGCCGAGCTGCGCCACCTCGTCCGGGTCGCCGGGGAGGGCTGGCGTCCGGGAACGGTCGCGGCCGAGGTCGAGGCGCTGTTCGACCATCTCGGACTCCAGCGGGGCCTCACCGGCGCTGCCGGCAAGCGCGCGATGCTGGGTCCCGAGCTGACTTCGGAAATCGACCGGCTTCTCACCACCGCCCGGTTGGACCGGGTCACGGCCTCGGCGGCCTTCGCACCCGCCGCCGATGCGGCTCGCGAGAGCCAGGCGGCCGATCCGGCGGTCCGCGAGCGCGACGCCGGGGTGGCCGACGCGCTGCGCGTCCTGGCCGGAGATGCCGACCAGACGGCCGAGCTCCTCGCCTACCGCAGGGGTGTCATTCACCGGGAGATGGCGGCACAGGAGAAGCGGCAGGCCCAACTGCGGACCTGGATCGCCAGTACGGAGGAAAGCCTCCGGGCGATCTGGGACGCCGACCAGAGCGACTTGTCCGACCGTGAGAAAAACCTGCTCGCGCGCCGGGAGGAGAACGAGCAGAGGTGGCTCGGCAATCACGAGGCCGCGCTCCGGGAGGCCACCCGTGAGCTCGCTCGACTGCGTGGTGCCGAGCGGGCGCTCACCGACCAGCTGACCCTGAACGACGAGGCCGCGCAGCGCCTGGCGCGGTGGGCGACGCAGGTACCCGGGGACCCCGCCGCGCGCGTCGACACCCTCGAAGCGGAGATCGACCAGCTCGTGGAGCGGGTGCAGGACCTCATCGTCCGCGGCGACGAAGCCGCCCGAGAACTCGCCCTGCTGAACGAGGCGCTGCCCGATCTCCGCGAAGAGGTGCGCACGTTCGAGGAGGGCGAGCCGTCGCCGGACCGCGGCCGGCCCTGGATCGAACTCCAGGAGCACCTCGCGCGGATCGAACGGCTGGAGGCCCAGATCGGGCAGTTCCGCCAGTCGGAGGCCGCCCTCACCAGCCGGGTACAGGTGCGGGCGGAGTACGCGCAGGAACTCCGCGGCTGGGCCGATCTGAAGGCCGGCCGGACCAGCGGGTTGCCGGCCGAGGCGCAGGAGCTGTGGAAGCGCCTCACCCGGCCGGACGGGCCCGGACCCGAGCCCGGCACCGCATTCTCGGGCGGAACCTGGGGGCCGCGGGACTCCGAGGCGGCATTCCGGTGGGCGGAGGAGGCCTACAACCGGTTCCGCGCCGACGACCTCGACGTCGACGACATCGCGGCGCACCTCGCCGACACGGACCGGGCCGACGGCTCGCGGGGCTTCACCCGCGCGGAGGTCGCGGAGGTCAAGGACCACCTGATGCGGGTCGCGCACCGGCTGGAGAACTTCGAGGGGACCGAGGTCGAGTACCGGCGCCTGGACCCGAACCTCGACATCGCCGAGGCCTGGATCAGGCTGCGCGAGGGACGGGCGCTGCCCGAGGACCTGACGCTGCTCGAGCACGAGCTCGTCGAGAGCCGGTACCTGCGGGACCACCCCGGCGCGCCGTACCTGGAGGCGGACGCCCACGCCAACGAGACGCACAATTGGGCGGCGAACGTTCCTCCTCGCCGAGGCGAGGATCTCGATGTCTCCTGGAGGCGCGCCGATGGCGCTGATCGTGTACTTCCGTCGGATCGAGGAGAGCGCGACGCTGGTCGAGTACGCGTTCGGACCGACCAGGGAGCAGCTGGACCGCCGACTGACGGTGGACAAGGTGACCAAGGACGTCCGGCCGACGGACCTGCTGGAGGACGGCCAGTTCCGGGGCGCGGCGACACAGATCGCGCGACTGCGGGACCGCGAGGGGACCTGGCCGGAGAAGGGCCTGACGCAGGCCTAGCGCCGGGCCCAGCGGCAGACCGGCGCCTGGCCGCGGCCACGGAACTCGACGCCGAGCTCGTCCGTCGCGAGGCCCTGGCGCAGCGGCTGGAGGACGAGGCCGCGAAGGCGCGGGCGAGGCTGGGCTACCTGGGGCCGGCGGTGGACAACGCCGAGCTGACGATGACCACCCGGCAGGAGGTCGAGTCCACCCAGGCGCTGTACGAGCGCGAGGCGGCCGCCCTGCGGCGGGTCGAGCAGCTGGTCTCCGACGGCGAGTTCGCCGACGCGGTGCGGGTCTACGGGGAACTCCAGGACAGCCACACCGACGACGCCGAGTGAGGTGGGGCTCCTCCGCGAATGGGTGTGGTGGAAGGGCCTGGCCGAGCTCGGCCGTCCTCAGCTCGACGCCCTGGGTGTCCACGCGGCGGCGTTCGCGGCCAACGCCGAGCGCATCCGCGCGGAGAACCAGGCGCTGCTCGAAGCGGCCCAGGCACTGCGGGGCCCGGTTCCCGACGCGGATCCGGCGGGCAGCCACGCGCGGCTCTCCGAACTCGCCCGGCAGATGGTGCGGGCTGAGCGGCTGGCCGAGGACACCGCCGCGGCGGCGCAGCGGGTGGACGAGGCGCTCGCCGCGGTCCGGAGCTGGGTGCGGCAAGGGTCCGACCTCGCGCAAGCCGACACGTCGCCGATCGCCGGCCGCCGGGCACCACTGTCCGAGGCGCTGGACGCGCTGGACGAGGCGGCGTCGCGGGCGGCCACCCGGACCGAGACCGCCGAGGACGGCCAGCGCCTTGTCGAGACGTCGCAGCACGTGCGGCGGATGGTCGACGACGCCGCCGGCCTGGACGACGCCGGTGCGTCCCCGACGTGGGTGGCCGAACGCCTGGACGTCGCGGCCGACCGGCTCACCACCGTCGAACAAGCCGTCGCGCGCCTGCGGGCGACAGCCGAGACCGCTGCGACTGAGGCTACGGCG
This sequence comes from uncultured Actinomycetota bacterium, assembly GCA_963740255.1. Lineage (GTDB taxonomy): Bacteria > Actinomycetota > Actinomycetes > Mycobacteriales > Cryptosporangiaceae > CAVUDO01. The sequence goes on from CAVUDO010000006.1 coordinate 448,832, forward strand.
GCGCGGATCCAGGCAGAGCTTCACCGGGCACCGGACGGGCTCCCGGTCGCCGCCCAGGCGTTGCGGGACGGTTTCGCCGACCCCGAGGCCCAGCGCGCGCTGGACCAGAGGTGGGCGGAGATCACCACCCGCGCCAGGGGCGACGCGGCGTCGAGCCTGGACACGTTCCTTCGCCGGCAGCAGGCGCGTGCGGACGCCGAGGGCATCCCGCTGGAGCAGCAGCTCGCCGGGCTGGCGCGGCAGCGGGCCGCGACGCGGATCGGCGACGTGGAGGGCCTGGTCCAGCAGATCGAGCAGATGCTCGAACGCGGGCTCGCGGACGTTCGCCCGTCCTCCCGGACCGAGGTCCGGGGCAGCATCCAGAACGCGGTCGACACGGCGGCCGGACTGTTCGAGCGGGTGGTGGACCTCCAGCGGCGCCATCCGGACGCCGACGGGTTCGATGTCTGGCGCCGGAAGCTGAACGGAATCCTGAAGAACCTCCGGATCAGCAGCTCCGAGTTCGGGATGAGCAGCTACCAGTCGGGCGTGGGCCTGACCAGCGGCCCGGAGGAGCAGGTGCGGCTTCCGGAGCTCTTCCGGGAGACCGTGAAGGACCTCCAGGGCGTCTCCGGCGAGATCGACGCCACCGTGAAGCACGCCGACCGGGGAGAGACGGTCGAGGAGGTCGAGAAGCCGGTCAGCTGGCGCTCGCCCAGCGGCCTCGCGTTGTCGTCCCGGATCGACTCGGTGACCTCGACCGCCGACGGCGTCTTCTTCAACGAGATCAAGAACTACCGGGTGCTCTCGGTGACCACGGCCGGCGAGCTGCGGCCCAGCATCCTTCGTCTGCTCGACCAGGCGGACAACCAGCTCACGATCCTGGCCAACAACACCGAGTACCACGTCGCGCCCGGCCAGCCCCCGACGCTGCGGTACGTCTTCCACAACGGGGTCGACCCGGACCTCGCCGACCTGCTGGAACGCCTCACGGTCCCGGTCTTCGACCTGGAGCACGACGGTCGGGTGATCGGCCACGCCCGCCTGGTGGTCGAGGGCGAGCGGATCCGCGCCGGAGTTCCGCTCACGCCGGCGGACGACGGTTCCGACGACGCCGGGTCGGCCGCGGAACGGATCGCGGCGGTCGAGGCCGAGCTCCGGAACCGGCTCGCCGAGGCCCGGCACCTCCGGTCGCGGCTGAGCGACGCCGGCGACGCGGCGGCCGAGAACGCGCGGGCCGCTGAAGCGGACACCCGCCGGCTGGCGGAGCTGGAACTGGACCTCGACCTGGGTGACCTCAGCCAGCTGGGTCTGGGTCTGGACGAGGACGGCGTGCTGCGTACGCCGGACCTCGCCGACATCGTCGGCCTCCAGATCAAGCAGCTCGAGGCGTTGGCCCGGGTGCTGGAGCTCCAGGAGGCGCTGGAGCAGATCTCCCGCGAGGACGCCGAAGCGGGCCGGGTGAGCGGTCGGGCCAGTGAGGTGGCCGAACGCCTACGGACGCTCACCGACGTGCGGCTGCGGCTGCGGGACGCGGCCGCCTACGCCGACGGGCTCGGGCGGGCGGCTGAGGAATGGACCGCCGCTGCCGCCGACGCGGCGGGACGGACCGACCCGCGCTTGGCCGAGGTGGTGACGGCTCCGGTGGCCCGGGTCGCCGGCTCGCACGCCGACCTGGCCGACGTCCTGGCGCAGGCGCGTGCGCTGCAGGACACGCTGGAGCAGCTCCGGTCGGCTGCGGCGCTCGCCGGTCCCGAGTCGTTCCAACGGCGGGTCGACGAACTGGCGGTGGCCGAGCACCAGCTTCGCGAGCGGCTCGCCGAGGCGCGCGTGCACGCAAGCATGCCCGCGAACCGGACCGGAGCCGACACGCCGGTCCGGTTGCCGGCCGAACAGCGCGCTTCCGACGCGCGGCGTGCGGCCGAGCTGGAGCGGGCCGTCGACGCGCGTCGCCGGCTCGACGGAGTCCGGCGTCCCCGCCGGCCACGGCCGGTCGGTGCGCTCGGCCGGCTGGCGGAGGCCGTCCAGAAGCTGGACGCCGCGCGGATCGCCGAAGCCGGCCGGGAGGCCCGGGTCGCCGACCGTGCCGCCCGGATCGCCGTCATGGTGCCCGCCGACCTGGTGGCCCTCGGCGACCTGCAACGGCAGCTCGACGTGAGACTGGCCGAGGTGCTCCGACTGCAGGCGGCCCTGGCAGGCCGCACGGACGCCGCCGAGGTGGCGCCACGGGATGAGGCAGCCACCGCCCCGCCCGCGGTGAACGACCTCCGCCTCCTGCTGGAGGGTGCTCTCACCGAGCTGGTCGCGCTCCAGGGTGAGGTGGCCGCGCGGCTGGACGTTGCCCGGCGCACCGAACGGGCTGTCGACATCGGACTGGCCGAGGTCGTGGAGGCGACCGTGGCGGGGCTGGCGGCCACGGCGGAACGCCAGGAACGGGTCGCCGCCGCGCTGGCCGACGCCCGGGCGTTGCAGGCTGCCGTGCAGGAGCGGCGGGCCGAGCTCGCCGAGGCGTACCGCGAGGCCGGCTCCGCTGGCCGCCGTGCTGCGGAGGTTCACGCCCGGCGCAGCGAGCGTGCCGTCCTGGCGTACGACCTCGACCAGGTGCTCGGCGCGGCGCGGCGCATGCAGGCCGACCTGACCGAGCGGTCAACTCCGGGCGTCGGTGCCGACGCGGTCCGAGCCGCCGCCGACGCGGAGCGGGCCGCGGCGCTGGACGTGTCCGTGCCCGAAGACCTCGCGGTGGTCCCGTCTCGCCAGCGGCAGCTCGCCGAGACTCTCGCGGCGGTTCTCGGCGTGCAGGAGGCGCTCGCGGCCGCGGTGCGGACCGGCATGGAGCCGCGTACGGCCAATGACCTCCGCACCCAGCTGGACATCCAGGTCCGGGCACTGGTCGCCGGCCAGGAGGACGTCGACCATCGGATCCGCGCCGCGACGCGGCTCGACCGCGGCTCCGCGGACGTCGGGCTCCGCGAGGTCGTGGCTGCGGCTCTCGACCGGGCGCGCGAGGTCGCGGCACGCCAGGCCCAGCTCGCCGATCTCCTGCTGGAGGGCCGTGCGCTCCAGGACCTCGTCGACCAGCGACGCGCCGCGGCCGCTCCGGTCCGCTCGGTGCCCGCGGACGAACGGGCCGCGGCGATCGAGGGGCGCGTCGGCCAGATCGGCGACCTGCAGAGGGGCCTCGGCGATGCCCTGACCGAGGCACGCGGCCTGCGCGAGACCCTGGCCCGGCAGCGGCAGGCGGCGGCCGAGGCGGCCAGTACCGCCGACAGTCGCGCGCACATGCCGCGGCACCGAGAACCGGGCACTCCTCCGCGAGGTCTCCACCCTGTACAAGGCGCTGGGAGTTCGCGAGCCGACGGCCGTGGCCCCGGCCGACCTCGCCGGGTTCGCGCAGGCGGTCCAGCGTCTCCAGGTGCGGTTGGACGCTGCCCACCGCACGCGCGACGACCTCGCCGAGCAGCGTTGGGAGGCCGCCGACGCCGACCGCCGCGGCGAGGCCGCCGCCCGCGCGCTGGAACAGGGCATCGAGCTGCGTCTGGGCGAGCTGCACGGCCGGCGCACCTGGCTCGTCAACACGCTCGCCGACACGCTGGGGCTTCCGGAACTGCTGGGCCGGTCCCGGCCGCGGTCGGTTGCCGATACGCCGGCTCGGGCGGGTCTGCTCCGCAGCGTCGAAGCGGCGCTGCGCACGCTGGACACCCAGCACCAGGCCGTCGGCCAGGCGCTTGCGGACGCACGGGGGCATCGCCAGCTGGCCACGGAACGGCGCGCACGGTCGGCCGTCGAGATCGCGCGGGGCGACCGCCAGGCGACAACCAACGACAACGCGATCAGCGACCGGGTCCGGACGGTCGCCGACCTGCACGCCCAGCTGACCCAGGCGCTGGCCGAGGTGGCCGCGCGGCCGGACGGCCGGGCCGACACCGGTCGCACCGGCGCCGTAGCGACGGCCGCTGACCTGCTGGGTCGGATCGGGACAGAGCTCCGTCTGCTCGGCAGCCAGTTCGACGGTGTGCTCAAGCTCCGGAGCGACGTCGACCGCGAACGCGCCGTGGCCGCCGAGCACCTGCACCGCGTCGAGGAGGCGGCCGAAGGCCACGAGGGGCTGGCTGCCAGGCTCCTCGGCGAGCTGGTCGAGGGCCACGACCGGTTCGACACCGCGGTGTTCGACGCGCTGGTCGCCGCGGGCGTGGTGGCGCCGGCGCTGTCCGGCGAGACGGCAGCGCTCGCCCGGCAGCTGGCGGACGGGCTTGCCGAAGCCAGGTCGCGGCGGGTCCGGATGGTCGCCGAAGGCGGCCAGCCCGTCCTCGACCCCACCCACCCCGACGCCGACGACATCCGGATGCGGGACGAGGCACTCGACCCGGCCGACCTGGGCCAGGACCTCGTCGCGGATCTGGCCGCCGTCGCCGCGCTCCAGGCCCGGCAGCTCCACAATCTGGACGAGGTGCTGGCGACACAGGAGGCGCTGGCCCAGCTGCGGCAGGACGACTTCGCGGCGGCGCAGGCCGGTGGGCGGCCAGCCGGGATCGTCCGGAACTACCTGGAGACCACCACCCTGGAGCTCGGTCTGCGCCAGGTGGTCCGCGACGCCGACGCCGACCGGGACACGGTGGCGGCGTGGCTCGCCGCCGCGGAGGCCGCCGGACCCTCGGCGGGCACCGAGGTCGCCGCGGCCCTGCCACAGCTCGTCGCGGCCGCGGAGTCGAACGCCCGACTCGCCGACGCGCTGGCGGAGGCGCGGCAGCTCCAGGATGCGGTGCAGCAGCGTTGGGCCGAACTGGGCCAGTTCCAGGCGCGGGCCGACCAGCTCGCCGTGGCCGAGTACGCACTCCAGCAGGCACCGGCAGATTCCGCCCGGCAGGCGGCCGTCGCGGACCTGCGGGCCCAGGTCGCCGCCGACGCGGCCCGGGACACCAGTCCGGCCGGCCGCAGCGCGGCGCAGGCGCGGACCCGGCGCAGCGTGTACGCGGTGCTGGCGCACCAGCTCGACGCGGTGCTCGACGAGACCCGCCGCCTCCGGGCCGAACTGCCTGCCACGGACGCGGGCGCCGGCGTCTTCGCGCAGGCCGATCCCACCGTCGCCGCCGTGCAGGGGGAACTGCAGGACGAGCTCGAACGGGCGCTCGACCTGCAGGCACGCCTGGCCGCCGCGACCCGCGAGGAGGAGGCTCCCGAGCAGGTCGCCGCCCTCCGCGTCCGGCTGCTCGACGCGACCGCGGCGCTGGCAGCCGGGCGGGACGACGTCGAAGGTCGGCTGCTGGAAGCCTCCCGCGTCCGCGGCGACGACCCCGCGGCGGTGGCGGAGCTGGCGCGGACGCGCGAGGTCGCCGAGCAACACGCGAGGCTCGCCGAACTGCTGGCGCAGGGCCAGGCCCTCCAGCAGCGCTTCGACCAGCGGTTCGCCGCGTCGACCGCCGGCATGGTGCCGAGGGCCGACCAGGAGGAGGTCCACCGCAGCCTGGCCGAACTCGGCGCCGGGCGCCGGGCGCTCGTCGAAGCACTGGCCGGCGCGCGCTCCCAGCGCGAGTCCATGCTCCGGAGCCGGCTGGCATTCGCCCCGAACGCCGCGGCCGTCGACCGGCGCGCGCAGGCACGCGTCGAGGCCCACCGGACGCTGTTGGACGAGATCGCGGCGGTGGAGAGCCTCACGGCCGGCGCGCCGACACCGGAGAGCCTGCGCGAACTTGCCAGCAGGCTCGAAAGCCTGGAGCGGCCCCTCGCGGAGGCACGTGTCTCCCGCGAGCGGGAACAGCTGGCCGAGGAGTGGGGCAAGTACGACGCCGCCGCACAGGCGCTGGTGGAGCGCGTCCGGACGGGCGTGGACGAGCTGGGCGACGACCGCGGACAGCTGACCCGTGTGCTCGCCGACGCGCTGGGTCTTCCCGAGCTGACCGACCAGCGAGCACCGGCGGATGCCCGCGCCGACGCCGTCCGCGCACGCCTGCTGGCCGAGATCCAGTCCGAACTGGATCTGCAGCGGACGCTGGAGATGGACCTGACCGTCTCGGACGAACTGGCGCCGCGGAGCCGGCCGGGTGAGGCGGAGGTACACACCGCCTCCGAGCGGCTGGCGAGCCTGCGCGGCGAACTGACCGCCGCGTTGGCCGACGCCGTCGACCAGGCGCCGGACGCACCTGTCGTCAGCCCGGAGACCGCCGGCGCCGGCGTGCGCCCGCGGATCGCACAAGCCCTGTTCGACCTGGCGGCGAACGTCAGGAACCTGCTCGCGCTCCACCGCGAGGTCGACCGCGAGCGCACCGCCGCGGCCCGCGACACCGCCGACCGGCCGGCGGTTCACGAGACAGGCACCGAGCAGGTCCTCCGCGCGTTGTCCCAGTCCGACGACCGGCTCGCGGCCACCGTCACCGAAGCCCTCCGCTCGCGCCCGGCCCCCGCGCCGCTGGAGGGAACCGCCTCCGCCATCGGCGACTTCGACGGGAGCATCGGCAGGCCGCACCCACGGGTGGTACGGGGCGAGATCGAGCGGCAGCTCGACCGCCTCACCGGGGTCGCCGGTGCCGCCGAGATCGAGTCGATCACCCGGCGCGAGCCCGGGCTCCACCACGATCCGGTCTCCGTCGACGGCGTCAGCCGCTCCACCCGCTACGACGACGTGAGCTACCTCGTCCAGCCCAGACACGGGGAACCGTTCGTCCTGACAGTGTCGGTGGGCGACATGGCCACCGCGCCCGGCCACGGCGAGCCGACCGACATGGCCCGCCGGTCGGTCGACGTGGACAACCGACGGGTGCACATCACGGTGTCCGAGCGCGCGGCCCGGCGGCACGTCGGCCGGGCGCTCGCCCACGACCTCGCCGAGTCGCTGGCCGCGCTGGAGCGCGTGCCGGACGGCCTGGACACGCTGCTGCCGGGCGGGCCGCGGGCCAGTGCCCCGGCAGCGCTGACGCCGCACGACCGCGGTCGGCTGGCCGAGTGGGCCTACCTCCGCGACCGGGCGGAGTCGTCCAAACCGTTCACCCGCTCGCGGGCCGAGAGCGACATCGCGGAACTGCTGCCCGCGATCGGCCTCGACCTGCTCGACCCGCAGGCGTTGGCGCGCGCGCGGACGTGGCTGGCCGAGGCGACGATGGCCGACCAGCACCGGCCGTTGCTCCGCGAGCTCGCGGAGAGCCTCGAGCCGAGCCTGGACGAGGGGGAGGAGCAGGACCACGCAAGGCACGACGAGATCTGGACCGACCCGTCCTGGGTGGCCGAAGGGCGCCGCCCCGGCATCGGAGAGCTGATCCCGCGCACCGCCGAGGAGGCCATCCGCTGGGGTCGGGAGGCCAAGGCCGCGTTCCTCGACCAGCTCACGGGTGTCGACCTGGCCGGCTACGGCGTCTCCGACGACAGCGCGGCGGCGGATGTCCAGTTCGACGTCCAGCGCGACCACGTCGTCGTCCGGCTCGCCTTCCAACACGACAGCAAGGGCTACGGCGACGCCGTCATGTCCTTCGATCGGCACGACGACGGCAGCCTCTCGATCCACATCAGCCAGATCGGGCTGCGTTTCGCCGAACACCACGGCAGCGGGATGACCGGTGCCCTCCTCCAACTCCTGGAGAACTGGGGGTCGGAATCGGGTGTGGACTTCATCGAGCTGCGCGCGGGCCACATCGCCGGCCGGTTCGTCTGGGCTCAACACGGGTTCGACTGGGCGCCCAACAGCCAGCACCACGCCCTGGCGTTCCTCAAGCACCTCGCCACGGAGCGGCGCGCGGTGGACGACGATGCCGTGTCGCTGCGGGCGTGGCTGGACGGAGACGACTCCGTGGACGTCCGGGCCCTGCTGCAGAAGCACCGTTCCGCCGACCCGTCGGCGCTGCTGACCGATCTGCGCCGGCAGAGTGTCGAGGCCGGCGAAATTCTCCACCGGGCGGACACCAGCGCCTTCAACAGCACGCAGTTCCCGACCCCGTACGAGTTGAGCCGGGCCGGCTGGAACGGCACGCGCGGTCCGAACGCCACCTGGGTGGGCAAGCGGGCGATGCTCCAGCACACGTGGCAGGCCGTCAAGTGGATAGCGCCGGCCTCCGGCGAGGCTCCGAGGACGCGCGCCCGCTCTGAATGGAACCGGGCCGAGCTGCCGGCAAGCCGCTTCTCCCGCGAGTTCGTGGCATCGCCCAGCGTCGACCCGCTCGGCCAGGTCGGTCCGACGTACGCCGAGGCGACGGTCTCGGCGGCCGAGCTCGCCCGGCGCCAGGAGGTCGCCACCACGGCGGTCGAGGCGGCCCGCGCCGCCGCGGCAGCCGGTCGGGCCGACGACGGGGACGTCGCGTGGGGAGCGGTCGAGGCCTTCGCCGGCACGGTGCCGAGCCTCCCGGTCCAGGGCAGGGAAACGGGCATCGACCCCGCCGATCTCAAGGTGCTCGCCGAGTTCGCCGCCGTCGGACTCGGCGACCGCACCGTCACGCTGGAGTCGGTCCCCGACAGCGACGCCGGCACGGCGTCCTACCTGGCGCGAAACGGCGACGGCGTGCCGATCGGGCTCGTGCGGACGTTCGACGAGCTCGCGCAGCTCGTCCGCGAGGTCTCCGGGCTGGACCGCCTCGGCTCCGAGGAGTTGACGGGCTTCGCCGTCCCCGAGCCTCGGAACGTCGGTGTGTTCCGCGGACCGCACGGCGAGATGGGCGCGCTGGTGACACCGCTCCCGGTGGGCCGCTCGCTCGAGCAGCTTGCGGCGGAGGTCTCCGCCCTGTCCGGTCCCGACCAGGCGGACGCGCGGGCGGACGCGATGGCGACTCTCCGCCGCGCCGTGTCCGAGGTCGGCGCGGCGCTGGCCGAACTGCACACCCGTCCGGCTGGTTCGGGTCGACCGCTGGACCAGAACCTGGACTGGAGTCGCCTGGCCGACCACCGGCAGGAACTCGACGCATGGCTGCAGCGGATCACCCGCGAGCTCGACACCGTGCTGGGCCACCAGCGAGTGCTCAGGGCGGCGGGTCTGGACTACGACCGCCTGCTGGAAGCCATGGACGCGGCCGTTCATGACGCGCGCAGCCGCGAGATCGGTGCGTCGCTGGTGCACGGCAACCTGCGCCCGCCGGCCGTCTTCTGGGACGGCGACCATGGCGTGACGTTCGGCGGCGCCGGACAGGTCCACAGCTCCATCGGCGCCGACGGCGCACCGGCCGGGTGGGCCGGCAAGGATCTGCTCGCCCTCCGCGCCGCCCTGCTCTCGGCCGCCCTCCCGCTCGGCGCGGAGGACCGGCAGCGACTCGCCGAGGCCCTGCACGACGCCTACACCGAAGCCGGCGGCGCTCCCGTCGTCGAGGACGACCCCACCGGCCTCGCCGAAATGCAGGCGGTCGGAGCGCTCACCCGCGAGCTGGCCGAAACCTCCGACCCGGTCCGCCACGCCGACCTGAGGCAGCGGCTTCGCGGCGCCGTCGGTGCGCTGCACGTGGCACTGGCGTTGCCCGAGGCGACGCCGGCCGAGCTGTCGCTGGCCGAGCGGGCCGCGGTGCAGGACCTGACCCGGGGGCTGATGCGAGAACTCCGTTACGCCGCCGAAACGCTGCGCGAGTCGGTCGTTGTCCCGTCCGCCGCGCTCCGGCTCGCGGCGGACGGAGCGGTCGCGCTCGCTCTGGATGCCGCGCATGCCAGCCGCGCTGCGGCCGAGCGCGCACAGGCGGCCCGGCCGGACCCGGAGCGCACGGCCGACGCGCCCGCGCCGGACCGCATGCCCCAGGAAGCCGCGGTGGCCCCCGAGAGCCGTGCCGCCGAGATCCTGGCCCGTGAGGCGCTGATCCTGCAGCAGGAACTGGCTCCGGTGCTGTCGGCGGTGACCCAGGTGGCCCAGGACGCCTCGGAGCCGGACGGCAACGAGGCGGACGCCGAGGCGCTGGCGACCCGCGCCGAGGCACTGGCCGACATGCTGGCCGAGGCAGTGCTGGCCCGCGGTCTGGAGACCGCGACCCTCAAGGCGGAGATCGAGGCGCTGACCTCGGCGGAGGCTCCGCCTCGCCGGCCGCTCGTCGGGGAGCTGATCCCGCGGTCGGCGGAGGAGGCCGACGCTCGGCGCGCCACGGTCGCGGCGGCTTTCGTCGAACGGTTCGAGAACGTCGACTTCGCCGGCTACACCGTCGCCGCCAGCGAAGAGACCGACTCCAAGCACGGTGTCATAGACGGCAGGGTCATCGTCCGGCTCACCATCCGCGATGCCGCTGGCAACCTGGCGGGCAAGGCCGACGTGGTATTCCATCGGCGCGGCCAGGACACGCTGGTGATCGAGCGGCGGGACGAGGAGCTTTTCGACCGACAGGCGCACGGCAGCGGGTTCACGGCCGCCTTCGTCCAGTTCCTCACGACGTGGGCGGCAGAGTCCGGCGTCGACCGCATCGAGGGGAGCCCGGCGAACGCGGCCGGCGGATTCGTGCAGGCGCAGTACGGGCTGGACTGGGCAACCCACTCTGAGGAGGAGACCCGCGAGATCCTAGGCGATCTCGAACGACGGGCGGACGCGTTGGAGGCCCACCTTGCGGCGCTCACCGCTGACGAGTCGCTCGATGTCGCCGACCTGCTGGCCGAACATCAGGTGGCCGACCGCGACGCGCTGGTCGCCAGCCTGGAGCGTCAGGTCGAAGGTGCCCGCCACGTGCTGCGGCTCGCCGGGCAGCACGCGTTCGGGACGATGGGCTTCCCGACGCCCTACGAGGTGAGCCGCGCCGGCTGGGACGGCGTCTCGCGTGGCCCCGCTGCCACCTGGATCGGCAAGCGGGCCATGCTCGGCCGCCGCTGGGAAGGCGTCCAGTGGATCGCGCCGACGCCCGACGCGCCGGCCACCGAAAAGCGGCCCCGACCGGTCCGGGCGAGGTTGCCGCTCAGCAGGTTGGCGCACATGACCCCGTCCGTCGACCCGCTGGCCGAGGCAGCGCTCGCCCACGGCCCGGAGACCGGGACCCTCCAGGCTCAGGTCGACGGGCTGACCGCGGCCGACCGGACCGTGCCGGTCGACGGCGCGGGTGACCAGGGCGCGCGGGGGTTCCGCCGGTTCTTCGGCTCGGCGCGGGACGGCGATGCCGCGCAGCGGCCCGATCCCGATCCGGCCGCCCGGGCCGAGTTGGAGCGGCTGTCCGCGGAGTACTTCGCCGACGTCGCGGCGCGCGACCAGGATGTCCAACGTAGGTGGGACGACATCGCGCAGCGAAAGGGCGACGCACGCTCCGCTGCCGCGGTCGAGTCCGACACGGCGCGCCTGGAAGACATCGCCGCGCACGACATGAAGGACTGGCGGTACCAGAACACCGATGCCGGACAGCTGGTCGGTCAGCGCGACTACGCGGTGCGGGACTCGCAGGTTCCGGGCCGGCGAACGCCTGAATTCCTCCACTCGCGCCGAGCGGAGGCTGGTGCCCGGGCGCTACCGGCTGCCGCTGTTGGCTCATCAGCAGATGTTGGAGCTGGCGCTGCGCGATGCGTTCGGCGGCTATCCCCGCCATCCCGATCCCCGCGTCGGCGACTGGTTCTGGCGGATCAACGGGTTCGGACACGATTCGGACGGCGGCCGGAGAGTGAACTGCGCCATCGCCCGGCGGAGCTTCCTGCTGACCTATCTGCACGGCATGCCCAGAGTCGCGCCTGCCGCGACCCGCAACGGGTTCTGTCCCGGCACCACCACCTTCAGAGGGCATCTCCAAGGTCAGCCCGACGAGGCGTGGACAGGCGGTCGGTGGCAGACGTGGGTGCCCGAAGGCATGGCCGCACGCATCAAGTCCGCGCCCGATCCCTACGAGGTGGCCGCGTGGGCGGTCGAGCGCGGCTACGAAGTGATCGAGCGGAAGCTCCTCCAGATGGGGCCGGGTTCCGTCGCGCTGATCAATTCCCACCGAACCTCGGGTCTCGACCACGCATGGCAGGCGACAGTCGAGGTCGACTCCGTCGTCGAGGACGGCGTGCGGGTCGAGAAGCCCTTCGTGCTGTGGTCCGACGCCCAGTCCGGATACCGGGGGCGCACACCCCACATACGACCCCAGCAGCGTCCTCGAGATGGACTTCATGCTGCTGAGTCGCGATGCCGAGCCCGTACCTCTGGAGGGTGCGCGCTTCTCCCATCGCAACGAGTTGCCGGCCACCCCGGCCTACGAGCAGGCCAGCGAAGCCGCGCCCACACCGCGCGCCTCCGCCGATTCCACCTCCCGCGTCCGGGTCGACGGGACCACGGACGCGACGGAGGTCGCCCGGCGCCGGGAAGCGGCCGCGCAGGCAGCGCTGGCCGGGCTTGCGGCGGCGGTGACCGCCCGAACGGACATGGCGCTCGACGGCACGCAGCGGCCCAGCGAGGACGCCGTGCGCGCGTTCTCAGCGGCCGTGCCGACGCTGCCGGCCCGCCCGGGGGAGCAGGGCATCGCTCCCGACGACCTCGGCGTGCTCGCCGACTTTGCCGCGGCCGGGCTCGGGGTGCCTGAGGTGATCCTGGAGAAGGTCTCCCTGGAGCAGGCCGTGCCCCGCGGCGGCAAGTCGACCTGGATCGTCCGGAACGCCGCCCTCGTCAAGATCGGCGTGGTCAAGGTCGCCGCGGACGCGACCGAGCTGCTTCACGATCTGTCGGGACTGGACCGCCTCGCGGAGTTCAGCGCGTTCAGCGTGCCCGCGCCCCGGAACGTCGGCGTCTACCCCGGGCCCGACGGCCCCGCCGGCGCCCTCCTGATGTCGCTGGCTCCCGGCCGGTCGCTGCGCGACATGGTGACGGAGATCGTGCGCCTGTCCGGCCCGGACCAGGCGGCGGAGCGAGCGGCCAAGGTGGCGGTGGTGCAGCGGGCCATGACCGACATCGGGGTGGCGCTGGCCGAGCTGCACACCCGACCGGGCCGGTCCGGCCGGCCGGTGGAGGGCTACTGGCGGACCATCGCCGACGGCATCGTCGAGAAGATCCGCCAGCCGTTGCGCCGCGACCTCGACACCGTGGTGGAGTCCCGCGAGGCGCTGGCGGCGGCCGGGATCGAGATCGACGTCGACGCGCTGGCGCAGCGGGTGGGCGGCGTCGTCGAGGCAGTGGGCGGCGAGGCGCTCCTCGCGGCGCTACTCCACGGCGACCTGCATCCGGGCAACGTCTTCTGGGACCCCGAGCACGGGGTGACGTTCATCGACCTCGAGAACGTCGACCGCTCGATGGATGCCGACGGCGCACCCACTGGATGGGTCGACTACGACATCCTCAGGCTCAGCAACTCCCTGCTTCCCTACTTCGGCCAGCAGGAGAGGCGAGACCTCACCGGTGCCCTGCGCGAGGGCTATGTCGGCGCCGGGGGGACCTGGAACACCTACCTGGTGCCCGACGAGGGTCGGCACCTGCGGAACGTCGGGACGCTGGCCCGCGAACTGGCCGTCACCTCCGACCCGGCCCGGGCCGAAGAGCTGCGGCAGCAACTCCGCGACGTCGTCCCGGCGCTGCACGAGGCGCTGGGGCTGTCGTACGACGGTCCAACCGGGGGCACCGCGATCACGGCGGCGGAGGTGCCGGGCTCGGAGTTCATCGGGGAGTTCTCCGGGTTCGCCAACGAGCAGGGGATCGCGGACGAGGTTCGCCGGCAGCTCGACGGGCTGCGCGAGGTGTCGCGTGCCGCCGGGGTGCAGGGGATCGGCGATCTGACCGATGTCGGTCAGGTGGGCGTCCGTGAGGTGCAGGTCGCCGCCGAGGAACGGTTCACCGTCGAGGTCGCGGTCGGCGACACCGGTACGGATGTGGCGCGGAGCGAGATCGTTCCCGGGACGCGGCATGCGCGGGTGACGGTTTCGGCGCGTGCGGCGGTGTCGGTGGTGGGTCGGGCGCTGGCGCACGAGATCGCGGAGATCGCGGCGGTGCTGCGGGGAGCGCCGTCGGGTCCGGACGCGGTGAACGTGCTGGTGCCCGGCCGGCCGGCGACGGAGCCGGTGGTGCTGGCCGCGTTGTCCGGCCACGACCACGGCCGGCTCGCCGAGGTGCGGTTCCTGGTGGCGCAGACGGGTTCCGTGGACGCGGCCACGGTCACCCGGGCCCGCACCGAGTTGGACATCCTGCTGGCGCATCTCGGGCTGTCCGAACTCGGTCCGGACGCGCTGACCGACCTCCTCCAGCAGACCGACCCGCTGGCTGTCTTCGCCCGGGCGTCCGCCGAGGTGGACGGTATGGCGGACGAGACCAGGACCGACCTCTTCCGCGCCGGCGCGCTGTCCGCCCAGGCCGACCGGCTGCGGGAGGTCGTGAACGGCCCCGACGGGCTGCGCGGCCAGGCCCAGGCGGCACACCGGCAGGCGGACGCCACCCGGGCCCAGGCCGCGCAGGTGGACGCGGAGCTCACCGACGCGCAGAGCGGACGCCCCGAGGCGGACACGTCGACGATCGAGCCGCTCACCTACCGGCGCATCGACCTCGACCGGCAGGCCGGAGTGGAGGAAGCGGCGGCCGCCCGGCTCAACGCCAGGGTGGTCGAGGTCTCGGCGACGGCACAGCGGCTCGCCGACGAGGCGGCCTGGTTGTGGCGCGACGCCTGGCGGCGGCACCACGACGCCCAGGGGGTCGCCGAACCTGCCGAGACCCCATCCGAACCGCGCGCGCGGGAACGCGCCCTCGAGGCGGACGTCCGGCGCCGCCTCGACGCGATCGGAAGCCAGCACGAGCTGCTGGCCGAACTCCTGCCTGCCGCCGCCGCCCGGCGCCAGCAGATCTTCCGGCAGCACCTCGCCGAGACGGTCGTCGTCGACGCGGCCGAGACCCGGGCGACCAGGGAAGACGCGGCGATCGGGCGGGAGCTCGGTGAGATTTCCGACCAGTACCGCAGGTTCGCCGTGGACGATCTGTCCGCGGTGCACCCCGAGATCCTCGGGGGAGTCTCGGTCGCGCTCGGACGTATCGAACAGGGGCTGGACAACGCGAGCACCACCCGGAAGCGGCTCGCGGAACAGCGGGAGCAGGCCGAGGACACAGTCCGCCTCGCCGAGGCGGCGGCACGCGCGGCCGAGGAGGAGATCCAGCTCCGTCTCTGGGAGGCGTCCGGGCGCCGCGACTGGCTTGTCGGGGCGTTGGCCGAAGCGCTGGACCTGCCGGAACTCCGGTACCAGGGGCGGGTGGGCCCGCCGCTGAGCGCCCGGCAGCAGCGGGTGCTCGGGCTGATCCGGGAGCAGCTCCACGAGGTGCAGGTCCGGCATGAGCAACTCGCCCAGGCGCTGGCCGAGGTACGCGGGCGCCGGCGGCGCATCGCCGAGGGGGATGCCCAGACGGCCACCGACTGGCGTCGTGCGGAGATCCGCGCCATCACTGCCGAGCAGGCGGCCCGCGAAGGCCTCCGGAAGGTCGTTGCCCTCCACCGGGAGCTGACGGAGACGCTCGCGGCAGGGCGGCGCGGGGACGAGGCGGCAGCTCGGGCTGGCGAAGCCAGGTTGTCCGAGGCCGGGCAGACCCTCAGGCTGATCAACAACGCCATCGCCGGAGTCGCCGACAGGGTCGGGACGGCGCTGACGCTGCGCGCCCACCTCGACCTCGAGCACGCGACGGACGCTGAGCGCGCACCTACCGTCGAGGCTCGTCCGGCAGCCCGGGAGAACGAGAGCCTGACGCTCGTCCGCCAGCTCGGCGCGGCGCAGCACCAGCTCGCCGAGATCGCCGACCAGGCCCTGCGCGCCGGGGCGCACCGGTTCGGCGAAGCGCTGGCCGACGGTTCGGGCGTCGCCGATCCTCAGATCACCGCGTCGGAGGTACCGGGCTCGGAGTTCCGGGGGCGGTACTCCGAGATCGCCGATGCCGACGCCGTCGCCGCGGAGGTCGGGCAGCAGCTCGACCAGCTCCCGCAGGTGTCGCGGGCTGCTGGCGTCCAGGCCGTGACCAGGGTGCCCGGCCAGGTGGGTGTGCGCGAGGTTCGGATCGCCCACGACGAGCGGTACACCGTCGAGGTCCTGGTCGCAGACACCGGATCGGACGTGGCCCGGAGCACGGTCGACCGCGGAGCCCGTCATGCGACGGTCACGGTCTCCTCGCGGGCGTCGATCGCCGCCGTGGGCCGGGCGTTGGCGCACGAGATCGCCGAGGTCGCCGCCGTGTTGCGTGGCGCGCCCACGGGCGCCGACGCGGTGAACGTGTTGGTGCCGGGTCGGCCGACCGGTGCGCCGGTGGTGGTCGCGGAGCTGACCGGTCACGACCACGGGCGCCTCGCCGAGGTGCGTTTCCTCTCCGAACAGGCGCAGGCCGAGGACCAGGACACCCGCCGGCGGGCCGAGCGCGAGCTGGACGTGTTGCTGGAGCACGTCGGCCTGTCCGAGCTGGCGCCGGACGCGCTGGCCGATCTCCTCCGCACGACCAACCGGTGGGTGAGCGCCACGCCGCAGGCCTCGCCGGACCAGGACGCGCGTCGCCTCGTGCGGATGGTGACCAGCGGGCCGCTCTCGTACCGGAGTCGCGTGCTGCGGGAGAACCTGGAGCTGGCCGCAGCGCTGCGCGAGCTGGCCAGCGGACTCTGGAACTCCGCCGTCGACGTCCCGAGCCGGCTCAGGGCCGTCCGGGTCGCCGTGGAGACGGTGGCGTTGCACGCGGAACAGGCCGAGCGGACAGCGGCCGTCCGTGCGGAACTCGCCAGGTCGGCGGCCGACTCCCACCGTGCTCCCTCGACGTCGCGGTACGCCCAGGACTCAGCGGCGGCACAGGGCTACCGGCGGGCCAGCGCGGCCAGCGACCTGTTGGCCGAGGACGCCAAGGCACTCCGCGCTGTGATCGGCCCGCGCTGGGAGCAGATCCTCCAGCTTGTCGACGACGCCGCGGTGGGCAACCGGGTGGCGATCCAGGAGACTCTGGCCGCCCGAGCCGACGCGCTCGCCGACGGGCTGGCCAGCATGGTCGTCACCCTCGACCTGCGCACACCGGAGGTCGCGCGGCAGGCGATCACGCTGGTGCACGACGACACCGGCCGGGACGACGACGCCACCGCCGACCCCACGAGTCCGGCGGCCGGGCATGCGCCGGCGACCACCGCCGCCGAGGCGGAGCGGCCGGCGGAGCAGTACTTCGCCGACGTGGCGCGGCCGGAGGACCTGCGCTCCCGGCTGGAGGAGTTGAACTGGTTCGAGGCGGCGATCGAGGACCGGTCGTTTGTCCACCGGGCGGCGGACCAGTTGGTCCGCCAGCTGCGCGCGGTCTCCGACCGGATCGAGGCGTCGCCTGGGACGATGCCGCGCCAGCGCAACGTGGTCCATCCGGAGCAGTCCTTCGACGGGGCGGCATTCGACCTCCAGGACCTGGCGAACATGGCGCGAGGGGTCGCGGCTGTCCGCGGCCATGCGGTCATGGCGCTGGCCGAGGCGGTCCGGCTCGACGCCGCCGAGCCGGCGCCGACCCAGGACGCCGACCTCGCGGACGACGTCGGCCGGGCGGCCGACGCGGCCGCGACGCTGACCAACCTCGGACACGACCTGGTCAACTGGACCGACCGGACCCGGACGGCGGCCAAGCGCCTGGCGACCGAGTTCGCCGGTTCCGACCAGCCGGCCGACATCGCTGGCCGCGCGAGGGAACTCGCCGACGAAGTGGCCGCGGCCAACACGGTCTACGAGGCCCAGACCGCGGCCCTGGCGAACCAGATCGTCCGCGCTCGTGCCGGTGGGCCCGCGTTCGCACCGGTCGAGAACGTCTCTCTCTACGCGAACACGGCCGACCGACCGGTGACCGCCGACGACCTGAGGGTGCGCGACTCGCAGATCCCCGGCAAGGAGAACAAGCCGTCGTTCGAGACGCTGCTCGACTACGACCCGGTGGCAGGATGGGTGCCGCCGCGCACGGTGGACCAGGCGAAACTGGAGCGCGCGCTGCTGGACGAGTTCGGCGACATCCCGCTGCACGCCGATCCGCGGCTCGGCCGCTGGCACAGCCTGATCAACGCGTTCGGATTCCAGGTCGACAGCCGACGCGCATGGAACTGCGCCGTCGCGCGGCGCGCGTTCGTCGAGACCTATCTGCACGGTCGACCTCGGGTGGCGCCCGTGCGGGCACCGTTCGCGCTCGCGAACCGCACCGTCGACGAGGCCCGCGTCGACGCCTACCGCGACGACGAGGTGTGGACCGGAGGACGTTGGCAGTCCCTCATGCCGGACATGCGGGCCGTCGAAGGCGTGCCCACCGAGCTCAAGCAGCAGGTGGCCGACGGGTACCGGCAGATCGAGCACCTGCTCACCGACCTCGGCCCCGGCCATGTCGCGATGCTCAACACCGAGTGGAAGGGAGGGCTGGGGCACTCCTGGCAGGCGGTCAACCACGGCGGCGAGATCCTCTGGATCGACACCCAGAGCGACACCGTCGAGCCCGGACCGTTCTACGACGCCGACCAGGTCCGCACGATGGACGTCATCCTCCTCAACCCGGAGGCCGACCCGGTGCCGGTCCTCGGCCTGCCGCTGTCGCCGATGAGCGTCCTGCCGCCCACGCCCGGCTACCAGGCGGCCGCCGCCGAAACACCCGACGGCGGTCCGGACCACACCCGACCGCTGGTGGCCGGTGCTCCCGAGGTCTCCGTCACCGTGGGCGGGGAGCCGGCCGGCGAGGACTCCGCTACCGACCCGACCGGGACGCTCCGGATGCGGACGGCGGAGTTGAGTCGCTTCGTCGACGTGGTCGACGCCGTCGACGCCGTCCGCGACCAGCTCGCTGTCGTGGGTGAAGCGCTGTGGAGCGCGGCAGACGGCGGGCGGGCGACCCGCGGACGGGTCCAGGGCACGGACAACCTGGGCTTCGTCCAGGCCGAGACTGTGGCCCTGGGCGACCTCATGGCACGGGCCGAGCGCATCGCCAGGGCCCGCCTGGACGACCTGGTGGCGTTGGCCGTGCAGCTCGACAGCGAGTCGACCCCCGGTGTGGCACCGGATCCGGCGCTGGTCGAGCAGGCGCGGGCGGCCACCACGGCGGCCGGTGCGTGGGCCGGCCATGCCATGGCGGTCCAGAACGACGTCGCGGAATTCGAACGGCGCCTGGAAGAGCTGATGGACTCCGCGGCCGCGGGCAGGTGGACGGAAGCCCTGCTCGAAGCGGTGAACGATGTCGCCGAGTGGCTGGACGCCAAGAGCGCCGAGATCGACGGCCGGACGGACTTCACGGCGGAACGGGTCGGCGAACTCGTCGGCGACCAGGTGCGCACTGCCGAGGAGCGCCTGGCCGAAGCAGACGGCCTCCTCGACGTGGCCATCGACGAACGGACCGGGGTCCTCGCGAGGGCCAGCGACTTCGCCGCGGCGCTGCGGAGCGCGGCCGACGAGGTGCGGGTCGGCGTGGAACCGACCGCGCTGCGCGCCGAGGGGGGACCGCTCGAGGTGCCGACGGCGCTGTTCCGGACCGCGGCCCGGAACGCCATTGGCAACGCGAGGGTCCGCGCCGGTGTGGCCGCGGCGTTGTTCGAGGAGTTCGGGGGTCCCCGCGCCGACGCCAGCGGGGTGCAGCGCTCCTCCTCGGCCGAGCGGGCCAGCAGACTGCAGCGTGCCTCCCGCCACCTCCTCGACCATGCCGCGACGCTGCTCAACCTGGCTGGCGACATGGTGGCCGACCTCGACCAGCTGGTGGACGAGGCCCCGCCCGCCGGCGCCGCCCACGAGAGCGAGGCGTTCGCCCAGCGGCTGGAGAGGCTTGCCGAGGCCGTCGACCAGGACGTGCGGCGGCACGCCTTCCGGACCTACCAGCTGACCGACGAGGTCCAGCGGTTGGCGACCGGCCCCACCGACCAGGACTTCACGGCGTCGGCCGTGCCGAACTCGAAGTTCGACGGGACGAGCGGCCGGTTCCGGTTCCGCCGGACCAGCATGGTGCGGGGAGAGATCCGCAAGCAGCTCGGCCGGATCAGCAGGGCCACCGGCTTCGAGGTCACCGAGGTCGCCCCCGGCACGTACGAGGTGGCGCGGCCCGGCCAGGAGACGCTCACGGTGTCGGTGAAGGTCGGCCGCACCGGCACCGATGTCGCGCGGTTCACCCCGCACGGCACGAACGTGGACGTCACGGTGTCCAGCCGGGCGCGGCGGGCCGATGTCGGCCGGGCGATCGCCCACGAGATCGCCGAGGCGGCGGCGCTCCAGGACGGCGCACCGAGCCAGGACGACATCTTCACCGGCGCGCCGGACGCTGTCCCGACCGGACCGATCGACCCGTCCCGGCTGACCGGCCACGACCACGGGCGGCTCGCCGAGCTCACCTATCTGCGCGATCAGGCCCCCGCCCGCAATCCGCTCGCGACGGCGCGGGCTCGCCGCGAGATCATGCCGCTGTTGGAGCACCTGGGCCTGGTGGCCCCGACCTACGACCCGGAGACGAAGGTCGTCCAGGGCGGGTCGCTCGGGTTCGAACGGCGGCTCGCGCTGCTCGACGCCAACCAGCGCCAGCTGGTGATGGCGGCGGCGTACGCCGACCTGCCCACCGGGGTCCCGAGCAGGAGGCAGTACCTGCGCAAGGGCCTGTTCATGGGCACCGTGCCGGGTGTGGTGGGAGCCGCGCTGCTGTACGGGGTGCTCACGGCCGCGGCTGTTCCGATCGCCTTCCCGCTGGCGGTCACGCTCGCCGGGGTGGCCATGACCGGTCCGACCCTCGGCAACCTCGCCGAACGCCGGTTCGAACAGGCGAAGGAGCGCCAGGCGGCGTGGGTGGATGCCCGTACCCCCGTGCCGGTCGAGGCGCGGGAGGCGGTGGACCGCGAGGTCCGGGGGCTGGCGGCGCAGATCACGGAGGCGCGGCAACGCCTCGAGGCCGGGACCGCCGCCGTCGAGGGACGGGCAGCGCAGGCCGCCGACGAGCAGCGGCAGGCAGCGACACGCCGCCGCCGGCCTCGCCTCACCCGTCTGCTGGGCCGCTCCGGGGACAGCGCTCCCGCCCCCCGGGCCGAGCGCGGCGCCGTTCCGGCGGGCCCGGCCGCGTCCGGCCGGACCGGCACGGCGACAGCCGACCGGGCCACCGCGCGTGCGGTCGACATCGCGATGGAGGCAGAGGCAACCAGCTCCATCGTCGAGAAGGTGCCGCCGTTCCGGGTGTGGTGGGCCAAGTGGGCCACGTTCGGGGTGGTGGGTGTCGCCGCGGCGTTCACGGCGTCGTCCATCGCGACGCTCTCGATCGTGCTCAACCCGCTGAGCCCGTTCCTGCTGGCGCCGTTGGTGACGTTGGCCGCGTCCCCGGCCGTGGCCTGGGGCGAACGCCGCTACTTCGGCCAGAAGGGAACCCGCGGGGACGTCAAGAACGCGGTGCGGCAGGCCCGGATCCGGGCGGTGACCCAGGCCCGGATCGCCCAGCGGATGCAGCCCCTGGCGGCCGCCGAGGACGCCGTGCGCCAGCAGCAGGCCCAGCTCAACGACGCCGACCAGGCGCTCGACGACGCGATCACGGAACTGGCCACCGGAGCGCCCGCGGCTGCGTCGCGCACCGCGGGGCTCCCGGCACCGGCACCGTCCCCCGCCGGGCTGTCCGGCCGCGGGCAGGATCTCGCGGCCCGCCAGACGACGTTCGACGTCGAGACGATCCCCGGTTCGGCGGTGGACGCGTACGGACGCCGGTCGGCACGAGCGGGCCGGGTGCGCGCGCAGGCGATCACGGCACTGACCGGTATCGGCCGACGGGACGGCGTGGCGTCCACACCGCAGGTGGCACAGATCGGAGAGCGCACCGAGATCACGGTGCCGTTGGGCAGCGGTGACCTCGTGGTCCGCGATGTGCGGGCGGTCGACTTCGACGCGCTGGGTGAGCCGGGCGGGAACGTGGTGGCCCGCGCGGTGCTGGCCGACGACGGCAGCGTGGAGATCCTGGTGTCCGCCCGGGCGCCGGCGCGGGGGGTGGCCCGAGCCGTCCGGATGGCGCTGGAGCAGGCGGAAGCGGCGCGGGCCGGCGTCGCCAACGGCGTCGACCAGATGCTGCCCGGCCGCGACACCACGATCGACCCGGGCACGTTGACCCCCGCCGACGCGGCCCGCCTCGCCGACCTCGGCCGGCTCCTGCAGACCCTCGACGACGCGGGGTTCCAGGCGCGGCGGGGGCTGCTGCGCGAAGCGCGGGCGGCGCTGCGCGCGGCGGGGCTGGCCGCCGACCAGACTCCGGAACCCGATCCCGACCTTGCCGGCTGGGCCCACCGCCGCGCGCTCCTCGATCCCGAGTTCGCGAGCCGCCTCGACCCGTTCGTCCGGTCGATCCTCGACCCGCGGCTGGCGGCGCGCATCATCGCGCTGGACGAGTTGCCCAGCGAACTGCCGGGCATCATGGCGTACCAGATCAAGTGGTTCGGGATGATCGGCGTCCCGGGCATCTCCGCCAGCTTCGTGAACGCCGCGGCGAGTGCCGCCGGCGGCGACCCCCTGCCCGCCCTGCGCGGGTTCGTCGTCGGTGCGGCTGCCTCGGTGACGGTGTTCGTCACCACCGCGTTCGGCGACCAGGCGGTGGAGCGGCGCATCTTCGCCATGGCCGACGAACAGTGGAACGCCGCGTACAACGCGTCTCCCCAGCAGCGGGCCATCGAGGATGCCGCGGTGGACGCCGCGCAGGACCGGGTGCGGCGCGCGCGGGCCGACCTGGACGCCCACGCCGAGCGGCACGCCGGTCGGGTCGCGGGGTACAACGCCGCGGTCGACCGGCACAGCCGCAACGAGAGCCTGCGGCGCCGGCCGTTCGCGGTGCGGCTCGCCGACGTCCTGTTCCACGCCGCCGACCCCACCCCGGTCCCCACCCCGGACGGCGCACCGGCCGCGCAGTCGACGTCGGAGGTCCCCGGTACGGGAGCGGAGGCGGCAGCGGCCACCGCCCGCCCCGAGCCGGGCAGCCCGCCCGGGAGGGCCGGCACTCCGGAGGCGGCTGCCACGGCGACGCCGGGCGCCACGACCCCGGGTACGGCCGAGCTGGCCACCGCGGGCCAGGAGCAGTCCGCCCGCCGCGGCCGACGTCTGCCGCGCTGGCTCAGCAGCCGACTGAACGACCGGCGTGCGGGGGCCGAGCTGGCCGCCGACCCGCTCACGCCGTCGGTCGACCCGGGCAGGTTGTCGTTCGCGGCCCTCTGGGTGCTGGGCCCGTGGCTGGCTGCCGGCGTCGCCGTCGGGTTGTACGCGGTCGTCACGGGCCGCGCGTTCCACAACGAGGTCGGGCCGCTCCTCCGCGGCGAGGTGCCGCCCGCAGCCCACCGCGGCGCGTTCCTGAACGCGCTCGGCAGCGTGGTGTTCATGCCGGTCTCCCTGGGCGTCATGCACGGCGACCGGACCGTCACCCGCAGGCGTCTGGCGATGGAGCGCGAGCGGGCCCAGGCGAGGCATGCCGTGGCCGAGCAGATCGCGCGGGCCGACCGCGATCAGCGGCGGCTCGTGCTGGAGCAGGAGCTCCGGCGGGTGGAGGAGGAGCTGGCCCGGGTCGAGTCGCGGCGGGACGAACTCGACGCACGACGCCGCGCGCAGCTGGAGCAGGCCGCGCCCACTCGCGACCGCGGGATGGGACGGCGGGTCGCGGACGCCTTCGGCATCACCCTTCCCGGCACCGGCCAGGTTCCCGAGTCCGGTCGCGACCGACCCACCCCGCCCACGCCGCCGGACGAGACCCTCCCGACCGCGGGCCCGCCCGCACCGGACGGCACCGGCCCCGAGGGCACTGGCCCGAGGCCGGCGGGCCCGCCGGGTGCGGAGGCCGAGGGTGCGCTGGAGAGCTGGACCAACGCCGACCTGTTCCCGGCCGCCAACGACGCCACGTTCGACACGATCCGTCGCCTGCTGGAGGACGCCGACCGTGCCCGGGCCCCCCGCAGCCGGGCGGCGGCGGTCCGGCGCCTGCTGACCGCGGTGGCCGACGCCGGAATGCTGCCGGGTATCGAGGGCTCCGCCGTCCGCCTGGTCTCCGCCGTCCGGGCCGGCCAGCTGACCGATGCGCAGGTCAGCGAGATCTTCGCGCACGCCGGCGACCTGGTCACCGCCCGCACGACGGCAGCCACCGACGCCCTCCGGCGCGCGGTCGACGAGACGGAGCGCTTCCGCGGCCGCGGCGGCAACCTGGCCGAGGTCACCGTCGCCGGCGAGCCGTACGTGGTCGAGATCGTCCAGGGCGACGTCCGCGGCAGGGAGCCAGTCGCGCTGGTCGTCGTCGACCGCGTGATCACCGTCACGGTCGACCAGGCGGCGGAGCCGAGCGAGATCCGGCGCGCTGTCGCACGGGCATTCGCGACCTTCGTGGCCGACCCCCAGGCGGCACAGACGCCGGCCGCTCCGCCTGCGGCGGCGGCACCCGTGGCGCCCGCGCAGCCGCCCGCGCCTCCGGCTCAGCCGCCGCCGGCCCCGATACCGCCTCCCGCTGCCGTCCCGCTGCCGCCCGTAGCCGCCCCAGCCGCTCCGCCGGCGGTCGCACCGGCCGTCGCCGCCGACCTGCGCGAGCTGGTCGACCAGGTCATCGCGAGCGACGGAGCCCGACGCAGCACGGCGATCGGCAAGCTCCGCGCCGTCCTGCACGAGAACGGCCTGCGGATGGGCGCCCGCGACGCCGGGGCAATGCGGGCCGCGTTGCCCGACGACGTGGCCCGGGCGCTTGCCGAGCTGGCCGATCCGCGCCGGCCGGCACCGGACCCGGACGCCGTCGAGGCGTCGCTGCGCGACGTGGTCGGCGACCTGGCCGGGATCGCGGGCATCCAGCAGATCAGCGTCGACGAGCGCAGCCCGCGGGTCTACAACGTGGTGCTCGCCGACGGCACGCCCCGGTCGGTCACCGTCGTGTTCGGACCCACGCCGAGCGGGGTGGTCGCCGCGGTCCAGCCGGGCACCTGGACCGTCACCGTCGACGACCGGGCCACGGCCGGGGCCGCCCAGGTGGCGTTCGCGGGCGCACTCGCCGAGCGGATCGCCCAGGAGGCCGGAGCGCCGACCGGTGACCCCGTGCTCCGCCCCGGAGACGTCGTCGCACCGTTCTCCGCCGCCGATCTGACCGCCGCCGACCTGCGTTCGATGGCCGAAGCCCGGCTGGTGGAGCGGCTGCTGCGGGACGCGGCGGTACCGCTCTCGACCGACCGCCGACGCGAGTTCGTCAGCCTGCGCAACGCGCTGCTCACCGAACTGGGCCTGCGGGGGCCGGGGTCTGGCCCGGTGCTCCGGCGTGGCCTGTTCGGCCCTGTCGAGGAGCGGTCGTTCGCCGCCGCCCGTCCGGCCGAGCCGGAGGCGCTGACGACGGCGCGGCAGGTGGTGGAGGCCATGACGGTCCGGGCCGGCGGAGTGCCCACCCGGGTCGACGCGCACCGGTTGACCCTCGCTGTCGACGGCCAGACGATTCCGGTCGAAGTCCGTCTCGGCGACTTCGACATGACCGAGGCCGCGACGTTCGCCGAAGATGCCGGCGGATTCACGGTCACGGTCTCGCCGGCGGCAACGTCGCGCGACCTGCGGTCGCTGGTGAGCGGCACGCTTGCGACGGCGCTGGCCGACATCCGGGGCGGACAGGCAGCCCCCACGCCGCAGCCGCCGGCCACCCCGCCGACGCCGTCGACTCCTGCACCGGCGACCCGGACGCCGGCAGCATCCACCCAGGCCAGGCTGTCCAGCGCCGAGGTCGGTCTGGCCGCCAGGCTGGTGGCCGCGGTGGAGGAGGTTCTCCGCACGCGCGCCGGCGAGCAGCGGATGGCGGTCAGGGCGGTCCGGTCGTTGCTCGAGTCCGAAGGGCTCCGCCCTAGCCAGTCCAACGGTGAGTTCCGCTACCTGGCGATGCGGGCGGCCGGCCTGGTGCCCGACCAGGTGGACGCCGTGCTGCGGGCGCTCGGCAGCGAGCGGGTCTCGGCACAGCGGCGGCAGGTGCGCCAGTTCGTGGTGAGCGCGGCGGAGGTCGCGGGTGCGCTGGACGTCGAGCCGGTCGGCGACGGCCTGCTGCGGGTGAGGATGCCCGACGGCGGCGCGTCGCTGGGGATCGACGGGCCGTTGGTGATCGAGGTGGTCACCGGCGCGGTGCGTCGCGGCGAGGCGGCGACGGTCAGCCTCAGCGGCAACCGGATGACCGTCACGGTGCGCGAGAACGCTCCTTCATGGACGGTTGTGGAGGCGGTGACCGGACAGGTCGCACGACGCCTTATCGAGGGCATCCCCAGGCCGGCGGCCGCGCCGGCCGCAGCCCCGGAACAGGCGACCCCCCAGCCCGCCGCACCGGCACCGCCCGCCGCACCCGCGCCGCCCGCCGCTACGCCGGGCCGCTCGGCCGCGGTGGAGTCCCGGCCGATCGACCAGTACGGCGGCCTGGTCACACCGGAACAGCAGCACGAGCAGGCCCTCGTCGACGCGGTGGACGCCACCGGCCGCGACGCCACCGGCGGCCGGAACCCGCGCGAGGGCCACTGGTTCCCGCTGGTCAACGACGGGGGACCGAGCCAGCCCGGACGGGCCACCAACTGCTCGGACCTCGCGCTCGTACTCGACGCGATCCTGCGGGGCGACGAGCCGCACGTCGCGGCACCGCGACGGGCCGACGGACCGGACGGGGCACCGACGACCGCGGGCGAGTACGACGGCTCGCGGCGCGTGGAGCGGGTCCTCGGCACCCCGTTCGTCGACGGCGGCGCCGACCCGGTCGCGGCGATGGCGGCGATCGAGGACGCGCTGCTGCGCGCCGAGTCGGGTGCGACCGCCGTCTTCGTCGTCTCGTACACGGCAGCGGCCGGCGGCGGCGCGCACACGCTGAACGCGAAGAACCAGGACGGCCGGGTCGTCTGGCTCGACGGCCAGCGTCCCGACGGCGGCCTGGTGACCGACACCGCTCCGCGCAACGGCGTCGAGCGGGTCTGGTCGATCGTCCGGGCCGCGGACGGGCGGGTGTTCACCCCCGCCGCCCCCGACATCGCCAGGCGGGTGCCCGCCTCGCCCGCCGCGGCGGGAACGCCGGACACCCCGGGCGTGCCGGAGGTCCCGGTGCCCAGGCCGGCGCCGGAAGACGTGAACGAGCGCGTGGCCCGGGCGCAGTTGCAGGCCGTCCTCGACCTCCGGGCGGAGGCGCCCCGGGCCGGGCGGCGTGCGCTGGACCAGACGGCGGAACGGCTGATCCGCGCGCTCAACCTGCGCCACGACATGTTCGGCTCGGTCGAGGCGCGTCGGCGGCTCGGCGAGGCGCTGGCCCGGCAGGTGGCCGACTTCGACGGCGTGGAGGGGACCGCCGAAGTGCTCGCGGTCGCCCTGCCGGCGTTCCGGGAAGCGGCACGCATCGCCGGCGCCCAGGTCGACCCGGCGACGGTGTCACTCGACCCCGAGCGCCGCTCGCCCGACCGGCCGTTGGGCCCCACCGAGTTCGTCGTCGAGGTCGACGGCGTGCAACGCGTGGTCGCGCTCCACCGGGCGGCGCTGCCGCAGGAGGATGTGGCAGTCGCCTCGGAGGTCCCGGGCGTCGGCCTCGTCGTCGACGTCCGCGATGGCGCCGACCCGGCCCAGATCGTCCGCGCGATGACGGTGGCTGCCACCGGTTGGGTCCGCGACCAGCTGCCCGCGGCCGATATGGTCGGGCCGACCCGCCGGCGGCTCTCGCTCGACGCGGCCGACTGGACCAACCAGCACCATGCCCTGATCTCCCTGGTCCGCACGATGGTGCGGGAGCTGACCGGCGCGTCCGGCGTCCGCGCATGGCAGCTCAGGGGCCAGCTGCACTACCTGACCCGGTTGCTGGGCATCCACCCGCGCCTGCCGGGGTCCGCGCCGCGCATCCAGTCGCTGCGGGAGCTCGGCTTCCTGAACGAGGACGAGGCCGAGCAGGTCCTCGCGCTCGACCCGCACAGCGACTACGCCATCCGGGCGATGGACGTGGCCACCGAGGCGGTGCTGCGCCTGCGCGGCCACCACGGGATCGTCGACATCGTGCCCGCCGAGGGCACCAGCGCGTTCCGGGTGATCACCGAGCACCGGACGTTCCTGCTCGACTTCGTGGCGGGCAGCCTGGGGCGCGACGAGCGGATCGACCTCACCGTCGACCCCACCGGCAAGCTGGTCAGCATGACGGTCGACGCGTACCGGCCGCTGCACGTGCCCAAGAAGACCTGGCTGGCCGGGATCGAGCGGGACGCCGCCAGCCGTCTGGTCGACCTGATCGCCCGCCAGCCCGCGCCGGCTGCGGAGGGGGAGGCCCCGGCGGATCGCGCACCGACCGACAACGTGCTGTACCCGGGCACCATGGTGGAGCTCTTCGACGCCGGCGACCTGTCGGTCGCCGACGAGGTGGAGCTCGCCCGGTTCGCCGAACGCGTCCGCCAGTTCGGTGCGCTGAAGGGCGTGGTGCGTCAGATCCGCGGGATCCAGCTCGACCGGGAAGCGCGCAAGGCCGGTTTCGAACGCGATATTCCCGGCGTGGAGCGCCGGCGTTCCCTGCTCCCCAGCGACGTCCGGCAGATCCTGGCCCAGCGCGACGGCGGCCGGTTCCGTCCCAACCGGACGGCGGCGTACGACCACGTCAACGACGCGGTGCGCACCATTGCCGCCGACCTCGGGTACGAGATCGTGCGCGACGCCCCGGCCGGGCAGGTGACGATCGAGCGTGACGGCAGGCGGATCTCCCTGATCCTGACGGCCGGCCCCCTGCTGACCGGGGCGACCGTGCACATGGAAGAGATCACCCCGGGCGTATTGCATGCCACGGCTTCGGAGTGGGCCACCCGCGCCGAGATCGAACGCGCGCTGGCCCGGCGGCTCGGCGAGCAGCTCGCGGTGGATCCGGCGAGGGGAGTGCCGCCGCTCTTCCGGCCGGGTCCGGTGCCCGACGGGACGACGCACGAGCGGCTCACCGCCTCCGACTACGGGCGTATCGCCGAGCTGACCGTCATGAACCGGCAGATCGACCAAGCCGTCAACCCGTTCGAGAAGGCCGGCCTGCGGCGCCTGCGCAGCCGGCTGCTCCCGATGCTCGGTCTCGACCAGGACGCGTTCGGTGCCGACGAGCGCCGCGCGCTGCTGGGCGGCCGGCTGGCCCGGCAGCTCGCCCGGGCCGACCGCTTCACCGGATCCGGCCTGGGGGCAGACGTCGTACGGACTGCCCTGGACGCGCTGCAGGACGTCACGTCCGAGGCCGGCGTCCGGGCAGTCGAGCAGAACGGCAACAGCCTGGTCGTGACCCTGGCCGACGGCAGCCGGGTCCCGGTCAGGCTCGACCTGCACGTCCCGGGCGTGCACCGGCTCGCGGCCGGCACGCTCGACGAAACGGGCACGGCGACGATCAGCGTGCACCCGGCCGCGGAGGGCCTGCCGCTGCAGGCGGCGCTCGTGCGGGAGCTGGCCCGGATCGCCGCCAGCGTCGACCAGGTCCGCCGCGGCGTGGCCGGTGACCGGCCGCGGGTGTTGCGGGCCGGGCCGGCGGCACAGCAGCCTTCGTTGACCGACCTGACGCCGGCGGACTGGGCGCTGGTCGCCGAGGCGGAGTACCTCGCGCTGAACCACCCCTACGCGAGCAGATCCGACCGGCGCTGGATTCACCGTCGGCTCGAAGGACTCGCCGCCGCGGCCGGCCTGGTGGACCGGGCGCCCGGATCGCAGGGACGGCTGGACCTGATGCCGGCCGCGGTGCGGTCGTTGCTGACCGAGTTCGAGACCGGCACCAAGACCGGGCACCGCATGCGTGCCGCCGAACTCGCGCTCGCCGACACGGCCGAGCGGTTGGGCGTGCACCTGGCCAGCCGGGGCAACAGCAGGTACACCGCCACGCTGCCCGACGGGCGGGAGGTGACGCTGCGGCTCTACCTCGGCCCCCGGCCCAGCGGCGTCGTGGTCTCGCACGAGTACGACGCGCTGACCGACCAGGACACCTTCGACGTGTCTGACGTCGCCCGCGCCGACCAGATCTCTGCCGCGGTCAGCCGCGAGGTGGCGGCGGTCCTGATCCGCCGCTACGACGAGCAGGCCAGCAGGCAGGCCGGCGCGGGCAAGGGGGTGGCGGGCGCCTTCCGGCTGACCGGCGCTCCGGACTTCGGCGATCTCCTGACGCTGGAGTCCGGCCTCCCGGTGGACAACCGGCTCTTCGAAGCCGGCGCGGAGCTCCCGACCTCGGCCGCGAACCTGTCCCTGCGCGACCGGGCCGCGCTGGTCGAGCTGGCCGTGCTCGACCAGCTCGCCGCGGACGGGTCGTGGAACGAGCGCCGCCGCGCCAACCGGCATGCCGCCGAACTGGTGGAACGATTGGGCCTGCGGCGGGGCCAGCCGGGCGCGTCCGCCCGGTTCGCCGCGCTGCCGCCGTTGTTCCAGGGGGTGGTCGCGCGTCACGACGGCACCCGGCAGGCGGCGGACGTCAAGGATGTGAAGGCCGTAGCTGGCGATGCGGTGGTCGCGGCCGTCGACCGCGGCTGGCCCGGGCTTCCCGTCGACGGCCCGCGGTCGGGCCCGTACCGGATCACCGTGGCGGAGGGCGTCCACGTGGTCTTCACCACGGCCCTCCGAAGCAACCTGGCCCCCGGTGTGGATGCCGAGCTGCGAGGGCAGGAGATCGCGCTCTCGCCGCTCGCCCCGGCGGCCGCGGTGGAACGTGCCGTGACGGCACTGGTCAGCCAGCTGGTGGCGGCGGCCGAGCCGGGTGGGGTCGCGCCGGACGACGCCAGCGTGTTCGGCCGGCCGGTGGACCCGGCCTCGCCGCCCACGCGGCTCTCGGCGGCCGACCACGGCCAGGTCGGCCTGTTGCGCCTGCTGCTGGACAACCGGTCCGCGTGGAGGGCCGGCGAGGACACCGAGACCGAGCTGCTGCTCTCGCTCGAACGGCTCGGGCTTGCCGCCGACGTGCCGGGTGCCGTCGCCCGCCGCGCGCTGCTGCCCGCGGACGTCCGGGCCGAACTCGACCGCCTCGACGGTCGGCGCGCTCCGGACGGCCCGCGCGCCCTCCGCGACGTGCGCGCGCTGTTCGCTGCGGCCGCATTCGCCGACGACGCCGGCGTCGTGAGCGTCAAGCCCCGCTCCGAGCGCGGCAGCCACTTCGAGGTGACCAGGCGGGTCAGCGTCGACCACGACACCCCCGCGGGGCACTTCCAGGTGGAGGTCCGCACCGCCCTGCTGCCGTCCGGCCAGACGGTGGCGCGGAACGGCAACGTGCTCACAGTGTCCGAGACCGCGTCACGGGAACGCATCGAGGTGGAACTGGCCCGGCACGTCGCCGAGCTTGCGTCGCCCACCAGGGCGGATGCCGTGGCCGACCAGCTCGCGCTCGACGCGGAGGCGACCGGCACGTCGCTGTCGCGGCGTGACCGGGGCGCTGTGGCCGCCGTCCGGGTGGTGGCGCGGCAGACCGTGGGCCGTCGCGGTCGGGCAGCGTCCTCGCCGCGGTTCGCCGCCCTCGCGGCGAGGATGGGTCTGACCCCGGGTCTGGACGGCGCCGCCGCACGAGTGCGCCTGGTCGTGCCGCGCAACGGCCCCCTGGCAACCCAGATGGCCAGGCTCGCGGAAGGTCTCGACCGCGTCGACCAGAGCCGCCTCCGGTCGGCCGGCCGCTTCGTCCGTCAATCCAAGCCCGAACTCATCCGGGAGTCGGCCAGCGTCGGGGCCGCTCTCGGCGTGGCCGCGGTGGTGAGCGCCGTGCTGGGCAACCCGGTGCCGGCGATCCTGCTCGGTTCGATGGCCGTGGCCGGCTCGGTCGCCCTCGGTCTCGGGGAGAACATCTACCTGAAATTCATGACGAAGCTGTCCACCGATGCCATCGACGCGAAGATGAGCGCGTCGGAGGCCCGGCGTGACGCCCGCCAGGCGGACGAGGCCGTCCTGCTGGAACGGGTTCAGGCGGTCAACGCCGCGCTGAGGGCAGAACTCGAGCGTGCCGGCGTGACGGTACCGGAGGGTCCGCCTGCGCCCGCCTCGCGCGAGGGTGCCGAGACAGACCGGCTCGACCTCTTCGCCGTGCCCGAGGCGAGCGGCCGCCGGCTCTCCGGCATCGGCGCCAAGCGCCTCTACGCCCTGAAGGTGTCGACGGCTCCGCTCATGCTGTCCGGCGTCGCGATGGTTGCGGGGCTGCTCAGTGGGTACATGACGTTGTTCGTGGCAAGCTTCGCCGCCCAGGTGATCGCCGCCGTCTCGTTCCCGCTGGGAGAGCAGCAGCGGTACGGCGGCGTGGAGGCCGACACGGACGCCCACGTCGACCACCGCGAGGACCGGATCCGTGAGGCACGGACGCTGGCCCGCGACGCTGCCATCGCGCGCCGCAACGCGCTCCTGCACGAGGCGCGGATCCTGGCACGACTGGCGACGACCGTCACGACAGCCCGCGGCGTGGAGCTTCCGACCTCTACCACCGAAGTCGCCACAAGGGGGGGTCCGGCTCGGGACCGGATGGTCAGCACCGAGGAACTGATGCCGTTCTCGTGGTCCGCGCAGTTCCCGCACTGGAAGCAGCATCTGTTCAAAGCCAGTGCTACACCGGCCGGTTTGGGCGTGCTCTTGTCGCTGTCCGTCGCGGCTGTGGTGCTGGCTGCTCCGGTGCTGGTGGGCGTCGGGCTCGTGAGTGCAGTCCTCGGTACACTCGTCGTGGGCAGCGCCGAGTCCCGGATGAAGTTCCTCGCCGATCAGCTCAAGGACCAGCGGGAACGCGCCCAGGCTGAGCGCGAGGCCAGCAGGGCCGCCCACAGGTCCGTGCAGTACGCGGAGGTCTCCGGCGGCGTCCTCATGGCAAGGAACGCCGTGCTGGCTCTTGCCGGCGCCGACCACGGCGGGGTGGCGGCCGAGTTGGCTGCGGCCACCCCGGATGTCAGACCGGGCATCGCGGCGCTCCGGCGGGCCGTCGACGTTGCCGGCACCCGACCGCCCGGACCTTGGCGGCGGCTTGTCGACCGCGTCCGGAAACCGTTCCGGAGCGGCGCCGCGACCGCACTCGGCGAGGAGGAGCTCCCCGGGTTGATGCAGCATGCCCGCCAGGTGCTCGGACGCCGGGATGCCGACGGCAGGCGGACGGTCTGGAACTGGTATGCCCAGACCGGCTTCTACGACATCGTCTACGCGATCGCCGCCGCGGTGGTCTCGGTGGGTGGCCAGTTCACCGGCGGTGCCACAGGCGCCGCGGCCTGGAAGCCAGCGGCGGTCGCGTTGTCGGGCCGGTTGGGCCCCGCCACAATCTGGCCGATCGCGGACGCGGTGGTCGACGACACCGCGGAGGCCCGCGACGAGGCGCGTGGCTCCGAGCACGCAAAGCGGATGGAGTTCTCTGCTCAGCAACAGGCCGCCGCGTTGCACGCCATGATGGATGCGGCCGACGCGATCACCGCCGCACTGGCCTCGCTGAACGCCGAGAAGAAGTCCGCGCCCGACCCGGTCGCCGTCGAGCCCACCGGCGTCGAGTCTGAGACGACGGTCGCCCCGGTCGCCCCCGAGGCCGAGGCGACGGTGGTGCCCGTGGTGCCTGTGGTGCCGGTCGCCCCCGAGTCGGAGACGACCGTCGAGCCGGAGCCGGAGGCCCAGCAGGCGGCCCCCGCACAGGCAGAGACGCCGGCCGAGGGAGAAGCCGCCGCTTCCACACCGGCGACTGCGCCGCCGCCTGCCCCGCCGCCGGGACCGCCTGCCCCGCCGCCGGGACCGCCTGCCCCGCCGCCTGCAGGCCCGCCGTCCACCCCGCCACCGTCCGGCCCGCCACCGCCGTCCGGCCCGCCGCCGTCCACCCCGCCACCGCCGTCCGGCCCGCCGACACCGGCGCATGTCGGCGCGAGGGCGTTGGTCCGCGTGCGCACCTGGATCGCTGCCGTCGAGAATGCGCCGCGGCTCCGACGCGGACCCGCGGTGCGCCGGCTCCGTGCCCAGCTGGTGTCGCTGGGGCTCATCCTCGGCACCGACGGTGCGGCTCAACGGCTTGCGGCCGCGGCCCGGGCTGGAGAGTTCTCCCACGCCGAGATGGACCGGATCGCGCGGACAGCCGGCCGGCCCGTGGGCACGCGTACCCGCGCGGCGCAGGAGGCGATGGCGCGCGCGGTGGATGCGGTCGGCGGTCGCGCCACGGTGCACGGCGGGGGGCTGCTCGACATCGCGGTGCCTGGGCGGGAGGTCCTCCCGGTCGAGATCGTCGTCTCCCACGAGCGAGGCGGTCCGGCGGCCACGCTGGCACTGCACGGCGGCGTGCTCACCGCGACGGTCAGCCGTTCGGCGCCTCTGGTCGAGATCGAGCGGGCCGTGGCCAGAGCAGTGACCGGCCCGGTGGTCACCGCGGCCCGTGGGGCCCAGGCCGGCCCGTCGGTGCTCGCGATCGGTCCGGTCTCGGGGCCGCTGGATCCGGCCGCGCTCCAGGTCGCCGACTTCCAGGCGCTCGCCGACCTGCGCGAACAGGCGCGGCAGGTGCGGGTGGCCCCGCCGAGGAGCCATGGGCGCCTGTTGGGCGAGTTCGTCGACACGGTGGTCCGTCTCGGCCTGGAGCCCGGCACGCCAGGGGCAGCCGAGCGCCGCGCGCTGCTCGACACCGAGGTCGATGCCGACATCACCAGGTACTTCGTCAGCAAGCGCCGTAGCACGTTCGCTCCGGTGCCCGACGAGGACGTCTGGGAGAAGATTCGACGGTCCGCCAACTACAGCGGATGGGAGCCGCCGTGGCCCGAAGACCTGGACGAGCCAGACCCGCTGCCGCCGATCGTGATACCGCCCATGCCGGACTTCCCCAAGCCGCCGCGGCCTCCGCAGCCGCCGGTCCCGCCGCAGCCGCCCAAGCCGCCGCAGCCGCCCTACCCGCCGCAGCCGCCCAAGCCTCCGCGGCCGCCCTACCCGCCGCAGCCGCCCAAGCCTCCGCAGCCGCCGACGCCGCCGGTCCCGCCGACGCCTCCGCAGCCGCCGGTTCCGCCGACGCCGCCGACCCCGCCGACGCCGCCGACGCCGCCGGTCCCGCCGACGCCTCCGCAGCCGCCGGTTCCGCCGCAGCCGCCGACGCCTCCGCAGCCGCCGACGCCGCCGGTCCCGCCGACGCCTCCGCAGCCGCCGGTCCCGCCGACGCCTCCGCAGCCGCCGGTCCCGCCGACGCCTCCGCAGCCGCCGGTCCCGCCGACGCCTCCGCAGCCGCCGGTCCCGCCGACGCCTCCGCAGCCGCCGACGCCTCCGCAGCCGCCGGTCCCGCCGACGCCTCCGCAGCCGCCGGTCCCGCCGACCCCGCCGCAGCCGCCGACCCCGCCGGCTCCGCCGACCCCGCAGGTGCCGCCGGGGGTTCCGGTTCCGGTGCCGCCGGCTCCTCCGATCACGCCGGATGTGCCGATGCCGCCCATACCTCCGGGCGTTCCGGTGCCGCCGGCTCCTCCGGTGGCTCCTGGGTTCCCGGTGCCCCCTGTACCGCCGGGCGTCCCGGTACCCCCGGCCCCGCCGATCATCCCGGGCATTCCCGGCGCGCCGGCCGACCCAGGCGTCCTGGTGCCACCGGCCCCCACCGACGGGCTGCCGCCAGAATTCCCGATACCGCCGGTCTTCCCAGGCCTGCCCGGCCGCCCCGGAACGCCTCGTGACTCCGAGGGCGGCGGGCGTCCAGGGCGTCCACATGGTCCACGGAGAGGCGGCGTCCACACCAGGGACCCGTACGTCGCTGAGATCGCGCGGTTGCGGAAGGAGCGTGAGCGACTGACGCCCCAGCTCCGCGACCCGTCGTGCAAGTGCCCGCCGAGCAGGCCGTGCCGTTGCCGAGCGGGACTGGCACCCGTGAGACGGTCTGATCCGACACCGTGACGTTCGCGAGCCGCCAGCGGTGGACCGAGCCGCCAGCGGTGGACAGACGAAGAGAATCACCCCCGACGGGGAGCGGTTCGTGTTCGCAGCTGAGCGCAACCAGCAGGGGATCGACCGCTTCTACGGAGAGCACGCAGCGGCCCGTCCAGCTCAAGACGCTGGAAGGGAGCGCGAAGTGCGCCGCGCCGCCGCCGACCGGCGGCGACTGAGCCGATGGCCGCCGTCACAGACCTCCCGACGTTCCTCCTCCCGATGCTGGAGACGATGGCGTTCGCCAGGCGCGCTGGTGAGTGGGAGCTCGAGCTGTCCGACGAGGCGGCCGCGCGCCGCGACCTCGCCGAACTGCTGAGCCAGTTCACTGCGGCGTTCGACTGGTCACGGCTCGAACTCGTTGAGATCGGAGCGGACGGGGGGCCCCGGCGTTGGAGTGCCAAAGACGGCCGGCTCGGCGGGTGGCTCCCCATCGCACCGACCGGCGCCGCCGCCTACGGGTTCGAGGCGACCGCGAGCCTGCTGCTGGACTGGCGCGACCCGTCGGGAGCGCAAGGATGCTCGTGGGTGCCCAACAGCGCGGGACTCCAGTTCGACCGCGCGGCGGGCATCTTCACGCTGACTGTCTGGTCCAGAAGTCTTCACCGACCTCCTGACCAGCTCGATCGCTACCACTGGCTGACACCGCCCCGAGGGGCCGCACAGCGGCGCGGTACGTCGAGATCGCTTCGGGTCAGGTCAACACGGCGGGTCAGGTCAACACGGTGGGTCAGGTCAGGTGACCGCGTCCAGGTAGCCGGCGCTGTGTGAGACCAGCGTGCGCAGGGCGGGGATCGAGCGGTCCAGGAGTTCGACGGGATCGGTGTGCGCCGGGTCGGTCTCGCCGATTTCCTTGGCGACGCGTGCGAAGAGTTCGCAGGCCTCCCACAGGTTCTCGCACGACTGTCCGAACTGCCACAGCTCGGAGCCGGTGCGCGACAGCACGACCAGGGGTGCGTAGCCGGCCATCCCGACCCGGTAGCCGAGCAGGTCGTCGGGGCTGTTGCCCAGGCCGACCAGCAGCGGTTCGATCCGGTGGGTGCGGGCGAACTCGGTGGCCTGCTCGGTGCCGGGGGCGACCTCCACGAGCAGACCGCGGGTCAGCAGGCCCTCCACAGTCGTCGTGCTGTCGGCCACGCCGCCGTTGGCCGCTTCAGCCTCCACGTCGCGGCGTGTCCACGGCTCGGTGCCGGGCCGGTCCGGCAGGCCGTGCGCGAGTGCCCAGACCCGGAACTCCGCCTCGTCCCAGAGCTTCTGACTGCTCACGCCGACCCGGACGTGGTGGTAGCGCAATGGCTGCTCCACGTCGGGGAAGAACGGGCCGCCGTAGTGGCCCACCGGGAAGATCCAGGCTTCAGTGCTCATCCTCGGCCCGCCGTCTTGTCCTGCCGGGGGGCGCCATGGCGCACGTCGAGATGGAGTGCCTGCACGCTGAGCAGCGGGTGCAGCATGACCAGGAAGGCGTCCAGCAGCAGCTCCGGGTCGATCTCGTCGGGAGCCGTGACTCCGACCTGCTTGGCCAGGCCCGCCGCGCCCTGACAGGCGTTCCAGAGGTGCTCGTCGACGACCGCCCACCGCCACAGGTCGTAGAGGGCGCCGGGTAGTTGGATCACCGGCCGTTCGAACAGGCCGATCTGGTAGTTCCAGGGCTCCTCCGGGTTGTTGCCCAGCCCCAGTAGCTGGGGAACCATCCGGTACCGCTCGGCGAACTCAACCGCGTCCGGTGTGGTCCGGTGGACCTCCTCCACCAGCCCCCGTCGCCAGAGGCGTTCGATAACCGGCTCGGCCGCCGTGAAGCCCACGTCGCGGGCGGCCTGGGCGATCGCGGCCTCGGTCCAGTCGTCCTCGGCACGGTCGGCCATGCCGTGGCAGAGCCACCAGATGGCGAACTCGTCGTCGTCGAGTTGGAGCAGTTCGCTGCCGAGCCGCACCGTGACGTGGTGCTCGGTCGACCCGCTGCGGGTGTAGAGGGTGCCGAGCAGTCGGCCCACCGGGACGATGAGCGCGGACGACGGGGCGGTCACGCCGACGACCGGGACGTGGTGTGGGCGACGTCCAGATAGGCGGCGTTGTGCGCCACCAGCGTCCGCAGGGAGTCGAGGGCGAAGTCGAGGACCTGCTCGGGGTCGCCGTCGGCCGGACCGCTCTGCCCGTCCTCCGCCGCGACCTCCCGAGCCACCTCGGCCAGCGCCTCGCAGGCGGCCCACAGGCTCGGCCAGAGGTGGCCCCACTGCCACAGCTCGAACACCCGCGGCCGCACCTTGACGACGGGGGGCAGGCCGGGCACGCCGATGCCGTCCAACGGATCGTTCGGCACGTTGCCCAGCCCGACCAGCAGCGACTGCATCCGGTAGGCCTTCGCGAACTCGATCGCCTGGTCGGTGCCGGGCGTGACCTCCGCGACCACGCCGAGGTCGAGCAGCGCCTTGAGGATCATGTCGGCGTTCGGCATCTCCGCTTCCTTGGCGGCGGCGAGGATGGCGTGGCGGTCCCACGGGACGCTGCCGATCTGGGCAGGCAGGCCGTGCGCCAGGGCCCAGATGTTCAGGTGGTCCTCGTCGGGCAGCTTCGGAGTGTCCCACCCGACCCGCACGATGTAGTGCTTCGGCGGGGCGAGGCGCCCCGGATGGAAGGGACCCATGTAGTGCCCGACCGGGAACACGAGCGGTGCGCCGGAGTTGGTAGCCATCGCGGGCGATCCTAGCGGGCCGCGGCCAGGCAGTTCAGACCTCCACCCGGCGTGCTGCCGGGAGGGATGCCGATGCCGGGCGCGTCAGGTCGCGAGGCGGGTGTCAAGGTAGACCGCGTTGGGGCCGAGTAGCGTGTGCAGGGTGGCCAGCAGCGCGTCGAGCAGGCGCAGCGGGTCGGTGGAGGTGGGATCGTCGATCTCGACCTGCCGGGCCGTCTCGGCCGCGCCGTGGCACGCCGTCCACAGGTCTGGGTCCATGTGCGCCCATTCGAAGAGGTCGTAGACCGCGCTGGTCATCTGGAGGATCGGTTGGCCGGCCAGTCCGACCGCGTAGAGGCGCGGCTCCTCGGCGGTGTTGCCCAGACCCAGCATCAACGGCACCATGCGGTGCCGCCGGGCGAAATCCACGGCGTCGTCGGTGCCCGGAGTGGTCGCCACGATCAGGTGGTCGGCGACGAGGCCGTCAAGCACTCCCTCTGCGTCGGAGGCGCCCAGCCTGCGGGCCGCCTCCAGCACGCCCTGCCTGTCCCACGGCTTGCCGGCCGGCTGGCCCGGTGCGCTGTGCGCCAGGCCCCAGACGGCGAACTGCTCGTCGGACAGGCGGACCACGTCCGGGCCGACCCGCACCTGGTGGAAGTGCTCGTCGGCGGCCGACAGGCCGTAGTAGGAGCCGACGCAGTGACCGATCGGCAACAGGAGCGCGGTGTCGTCGTGGGTGGCCATCGTCGGGATCGTAGCGAGCCGGACGCCGCCACACGTCTCCTGGGTGTGGTCTGGTACCCGTGGCTCGGTACCCTCAGTCGGGCAGGGGCGGGACGGGTGAAGACAGGAGTCGCCAGGTGATCACCTCCGAGGAGGCCGAGCAGCTCGCCACGCAGTGGGTGGTGATGCGAGGGCCTTCCTTCACGGCTCGGTTGGACGAGTTCGATCTCGGGTGGGTGGTGACCGCCGTCCCGGGGCCGGGCGAGAGGGTTCCCATCGGTGAGGGCCGCGGTGTCCTCGACCGGCGTACGGGTGAGATCTCGGTCTGGCCCTCACTGCCCGTTGCCAACGTCATCGGGCTCTACCGGGAGAACCACGCCAAGCCGCCGCCCCCGCGCGCCTGGGACACTCTCCAGCAGGCGCGGCGCGATCTTCGTCGGGCGTCCTACCCGGCCACCGTCAGCTACCTGACCGTCTCCGAGCGGGTGTGGACGGCGCGCAGCGCGAAGGGCGACGGCGAACTGGCCCACCACCCGATCGTGGAGGCGTTCTACAACGTGATGCCGGTGAAGTACCGCGACCGGGGCTGCGAGCGTGCCTCGGAGGCGGTCGCGATCTCCGACGCGTTGCTGGCCGAGGATGCCGGCCGGCTCGCCGCGGGGCGGCCGCCGCTGGCGGCCGCCGAGGCCCGCGACGAGTACTTCCACGGTGCCGACCTGGTCACCTACCGGGTCCGGGAGGCTGGCGACCCGGCGGCCGACCGGCCCTGTCCGGCGTCGATGTCGAGCATGCTGTTGCTGGGGTACCTGGGATTCACGCTGTCCGGCGTCGACCCGGCGTCGACCGCGGCGAGCGAGGGGAGCCAGTCGTGACGGCCCAGCTGACGCCCGAGGTCGAAGAGGTGCTCCGGTCGAGCGGATGGAGGCCTGGCCGCAAGCGCACCCGGTCGGCGGAGAAGACCGTCGAGGAGATCTGCGCCGCGGAGGGTACGGACGGCGCCCGGCACGAGCCGCTGCCCGCCGCGCTGGCCGTCCTGGAGAAGTTCGGCGGGTTGCTCGTCCGGCAGGACGGCGCCGGCACTGCGCTGCGCCGGCGGCCGTTCGCGATCGACCCCACGATGGCGGCCGCCACCGCCGGGACCCTGGCCGACTTCGGTCGGGTGCTGGGGGCGCGGCTGTTCCCGCTGGGCACGGAGGGCGACGACGAAGCCCTGCTGGCCGTCGACGAGAACGGGCGGATCTTCGCCCTCGACCCGGCTGGGGAGTGGTTCCTCGGGGAGACCATCGAGGACGCGTTCACGACACTGGTCACCGGTGCCGCGCCGCCGCGGGTGCGGGACGACGGGAGCTGGTGAGCCGCTCCCGGCCCTGGCCTGCCGCCCCTGGCGCAACGGGGTGGCGCACGTGTCGGCCTTTCCGCGTTTCGCTAGAGTTCTGAGCATGCCGCTGCCGCTCGCCCGCACCAGCACCGAGGCCCACCTCTACATCGACCTGCACCCCTGTGAGTGTGGGGAGGTGAAGTTCAGCCGCGAGAGCGCGGTGATCGAGGCCGGCGACGACCTCGCGAGCCGCTACTCGGGCACCTGCCCGAACTGCGGCACGCACCGGGAGTTCGTGTTCCGCATCCCGCAGGAGATTCTCTTCCCCCGGCCCGGTGTCGTCTCCTACGGCGACGACACGCCCTCGGAGCTTCTCGACCCGGGGGAGTGGCTGTGGGTGGCCGACCGGTACGCGAGTGCCTCGCCGTGGGACACCGCGTCGCTCGACGACGAGGCCCGCCGACGGGCCCGGCACCAGGTGGCGTCGGCCGCGGCGGCGATGGACGAGGTGATCAAGTTCGTCCCGGCCGACGCGGAGTCCGTTCCGGACGACAGGTTCCGCAGCGAGCACGGCCGGGCGGTGTACTCCGAGGAGCCCGGACGCTTCTACCGCGACCGGCTCGAGGTCGTCCGTGACACCTACCGCGGCATCGTGGCCGAACTCGACGCGCAAGGCTGACAACCCTCGCCGGCTGGGCGCGCACGCCCACAGGGGTGAGAAGGTGCCCCCCGGAGGTTGGTGGGGGGTCCCCGGGCCCCCGCCGTCTCAGCGGCGGCCCAGTGCCGCCTGGACGTCCTGCAGCGTGAGCATGCGCAACTGGTCGAGGTCCGGCATCTTGCCCAGCGTGCGCAGGCGTTGCGACTGCGACTTGCGCATGGCCTCGAACAGCTTCCGGGCGTCACGCGCGTTGCCGAAGTTCTCCTCCCGCTCCACCGTGGCGAAGTGCTCGAGCAGCGCCGGCTCGGCCTCCGGAGCCAGCGTGTAGTCGCCGGCAGTCACCATCCTGCTCACGATCAGCGAGAGCTCGTCGGCCGCGTAGTTCTCGAACACGATCGTCTTGACGAACCGTGACGCGAGGCCGGGGTTGGCGTCGAGGAACTCCTGCATCTCGGTGGTGTAGCCGGCGGCGATCACGGCGATGTCGTTGCGGTGGTCCTCCATCATCTTGACGATGGTGTCGACGGCCTCCTGGCCGAAGTCGCCACCCGCCGCGGCCTTGCGGGTCAGTGCGTACGCCTCGTCGAGGAACAGCACGCCGCCGCGGCACTCGTCGAACACCGAGGCCGTCTTCTCGGCGGTGTGGCCGATGTACTGCCCGACCAGGTCGCGCCGGGACACCTCCTTGAACGGTCCCCCGGGCAGCACGCCGAGGGCGGCGAGGAGCTGTCCGTAGATCCGGCCGACCGTGGTCTTACCGGTGCCGGGCGCGCCGGCGAAGATCAGGTGGTGGCTCATCCCGCCGACGTTCAGGCCGGCGGTGCGCCGCCACTCGTTCACCTGGATCTCGTCGATCATGGCCTTGACCTCGGCCTTCACGCTGCCCAGGCCGACCATCGCGTCGAGATCGCTGAGCAGCTTCTCGACCCGTTCGGCGTCGCCCTTGACCTCGTCGGCCGCGCCGATGCCGGCGGCGGCCGCGGCGGCCGCCTTGGTCACCGTGACAGCGGCACCGGGGTCGATGTCCAGGTCGGGCTGCGCCGTGTTCTCGATCTTGCAGCTGTCCACCTCGCCGCTGGTGCCCGGGCCGAACGAGATCCCGACGCCCTGGGTGTCGTGGACGTAACACCGCCGCAGCACCGGTGCGCTGTTCTGGGCCACGGCGATGCCCTCGTCGCCGGTCTCGGAGATGTCGCAGCCCTCGAGGATGGGCTTGCCGGACTGGTAGATGTACACGCCGCGGTGCCCACAGCTCACGATCGTGCAGTTGCGCAGCGTCGGATCGGCACCGAGCCGGACGACGATCCCGTCGTCCACGCTGTCCCTGACGACGGTGGTGTCGATCGTGCCGGTGGCGTCCTCGATCACGATGCCCTGCTGCGCGCCGGTGATCGTGCAGTCGCTGATGGCGAATCCGGCTCCGTCGGCGAGACGGACGCCCGCGCCGAAACCGGCGCTGATCGTGCAGTGCTCCATGGTCAGCTCACCGCCCTCGACCAGGACGGCCGGCGCGTCGGCGGCCCGGATCGTGATGCCCCGCAAGGTGACGTCGCCGTCCCGGCTCGCCAGCGTCGGCGCGTAGCGGTTCCCGCCGGTGACCAGCACCTCGCCGCCGTCGGCGGCCGCGATCGTGACGACGAAACCGGTCAGTTCGAGTGACTCGATGTACGCGCCGGGAGCGACGATGACGACCGAGCCCCTCGGCGCGACAGCGAGCGCGTCGCCGATCGTCGGGTACGCGCCATGTCGCTCCGGCGACACCTGAAGAGTGCGGCTCATCGCTCCGAGAAGGGGTTGGTGGTGTGGCATTCGACCTTACCGCAGGCGGTCAGACGGCCCGGGCGATCAGGCGCGCTCCCATGCTTCCCAACGGAGCCGGCCCGACGCCCGGCAGGAGCGGCCGGTCGGTCGACCGCGGACCGCGGTCTGCCGGTAGGGTCGTCTTCCGTGACAGCGAGCGCCCGTCCCCTGCCGATGACCGCTGCGGCGCTGCTGGCGGGCAATCAGATCCTCACCCACACCTCGGTCCGAGGTGACGTGCCGCCACGCCTGCACCCGGTGCTGCGGGAGTTCTTCGACAACCTGCCGGCCGAGCATCGCGAGCGCTACGCCGGCCGGTGCGCCGAGGCGATCCTCGTCTCCGACCGCCTCTATGCCGCGGACGAGACCACCGGTACCGCGGTCACTGCGCCGCAGGCACGGCAGGCGGTCTGGGGCTCCCGGCTCCGGGTGACACGCATCCGCGAGCTGGGCGATCCGACCCACGGCGAGGTCCAGGCGCCGTGCCGGTCGTGCGCCGCGATGCTGGAGTGGTTCGGCGTCGAGGAGGTGAGCTGAGTGGACGAGCGCTTCCCGGCCGAGGTGGCCGAGGCCCTGCGCGCCGGCGGCTGGGATCCCGATGCGCCGGACAAGGAGCAGGCCCGCGCGTGGGGCCTCGAACTCGCGGCCCGGTCCAGTGTCGAGGGGCTGCAGCATGCCTTCTTCCCGGCCGCGGAGGACGCACTGGCCGAGTTCGGCGGCGTGCGGGCCGAGCCGACCGGTCCCGGGGCAGAGGTGGCCGCGAGTGGCTTCACGGTCGATCCCACCCGGGTGGTCCACACGCACGCGACCCTGGCGGCGTTCGGCGGGGCTCTCGGGGCACCGTTGTTCCCGCTGGGCGAGGAGGACGGCAGCGGCGCGCTGCTCGCGATCGACGAGAACGGCCGGGTGTTCGTACTCGACCACACCGCCGAGTGGTTCCTCGGCACCTCACCGGCCGAGGCGTGGAGCACGCTCCTGCTGGGCCGGCGTCCGGCCCGCGTCCGCGACGACGGCACCTGGGCCTGACCACAGCGGTCGGACCTCAGTCCGCTCTGGTCCCGCCTGGCCCGTCGTTGTCGGCAGGACGCGGGGGGTCCGGAGGGCGGGGTGCCCACCCCGGGAGACGTCGGGAGACGGGCGGCGGTGTCGCGGCCCCTCGCGCGGGCGGTGGTGTGGGCGGTGGTGTGGTGCGGAGCGGGGCCGTAGGCGGTGGAGCGGTCGGCGGCTGACCAGGCGGTGGCTGAGCGGCCGGCGGCGGGGTCGGGGGTCTCGGCGGAATCACAACGGTGTCGCCGGCAGGGGCGACGGTCTCGGCCAGGCCCCGCGGACGGCCCGACGGCCCGCCGGCCGGTGGGTGCGAGGCGGTGCCCGGGGGGACGTAGTTCGGTGGCAGGACCGGCCGGAAGTAGGGCGTCGTCGCCCACAGCGGCACGTTCGCGGGCAGCAGCGACCGGCGACGCGCCAGCAGCAGCGCCACCACCCCCAGCACGATC
Source organism: uncultured Actinomycetota bacterium (assembly GCA_963740255.1). Taxonomy (GTDB): domain Bacteria; phylum Actinomycetota; class Actinomycetes; order Mycobacteriales; family Cryptosporangiaceae; genus CAVUDO01. The sequence goes on from CAVUDO010000006.1 coordinate 493,036, forward strand.
AGCATGAGCAGGCTGACCGCCCCGAGCGACACCAGTGCGACCACGGCAGCCGGGCGCAGCCGGTCGGCCACGGGGACGTCGCCGCGCGGTGCGTCCACGCCGGTGGGCGGGCCGGGCCGGTCGGTGGCACCGGGGGTCTGCTGTCCGCCCTGCCGGTCGGGGGAGCCGGGCAGCAGCGGGTTCTGCTTCACCGGCTTGACGTCCGCGGTCAGCGCCTTGGCCGGGTTGACGATGCCGTAGCCGAACTGCGGGTCGCGCCCCGGTGGGCCGAAGTCCCAGGCGGTGCGGACCAGCCGGTTGACGACGTTCGCCGCGTCCATGTCCGGGAAGCGGGAGCGCACCAGCGCCGCCGCCGCGGCCACCAGCGGCGACGCGAAGCTGGTGCCCTGGACCCGCCAGTAGGTGCCGCCCGGGTAGGCGCCGTTGATCTCCGCCGCGGGTGCCGCCAGCGCCGTCTCGGGACCGCGCAACGAGCCGGGCCAGAACCCGCCGCTGCGCACCACGCCGGAGACCGCCAGCACCCCGGGCTCGCGGGCCGGGTGCCAGACCACCGTGCCGCGGTTGTTGGACAGGTTGCCGTCGCAGGCCACGACGACGACGTCGTGGTCGAAGGCGTACAGCAGGGCGTCGGTGAGGGTCACGGACGTGTCGGCGCTGCCGAGGGAGAGGTTGATGACCTTCGCGCCGTGGTCGACGGCCCACCGCACGGCCCGGGCGACATCGTCGGCCGAGTCGTACTGGTTCTTCGGGTCGAGCACCCGGATGGGCAGGATCTTGGCCTGGTAGGCCAGCCCCATCACGCCGGCGGTGTCGTCGCCCCGGCCGGCGATCAGGGCGGCGACCGTGGTGCCGTGGCCGACCACGTCCTTGCGGCCGTCGGTGCTGCCGTCCACGAAGTCCTTGCCGGGCAGCACCTGTCCGCGCAGGTCGGGATGGTTGGCGTCGACACCCGAGTCGATCACGGCAACCGTGACGCCCTTGCCGGTGGAGTGCTCCCAGGCGTCCTGGGCGCGGAGGAAGCCGAGCTGCCACTGCTGGTCGCGGACGGTGTCGGCGGTCGCCGGGGACACGGGACCGGCGAGGGAGAGCACGAGGCCGAAGAGCACGGCGAGCAGCCCGCTGACGGCCGCTCCCGTGCCGCGTCGACCCAGCCCCATGTCGCCTCCTCCGTGCCCCGCCGCCATTGTTCCCTGTGCCGCGCGATGGCCCAACCCGAGTCGCCGCTCCGGCCGAGGGCGACCACCCGTTCGGCCTGCCCGCCGCCGTCCCTGGCCGGTCCGGCGGCCGGCCGGTACCGTGAGCCGAGACTTCGTACTCGGTGGGTGCCCGCGGCGCGGGCGGGGGAGACAGGGGTTTCCGTGGGTCCCGATACGTCCACTCGCGACGCGCCGGGGCCCGGGGCGCGACCGGACCGGTCTGTCGGAACCGTACCTCCCCCCGTCCACGCCGGCAGTGCGGAGGCAACGGTGGCCATGCCGCGGCAGCGCCCGAGGACGGCCGGGCCCTGGCAGCGCCCGAGGACGGCTCCGCCGGCCCGGCGCACCGCCGGCGCGTCGGCCGGGGTGGGAGGGGGGTAGGCATGACGGTCTTCCCGTTCCGGCCGCACCAGCGGCGCTCGCGTCTGCGGCCCGGCCCGGCGGACGACGCAGGCTCGACGCGCGGCGAGGGCGGCCAGCCGGCACACTGGCCGCGTCGTGCCGCGACGGGCGCGGGAGAGCCAACGGGAGTGTCGATGCCGGAGCGGGACGCCAGCGGGACGCCCCTTCCCTCGTATGCGAACGGGTTCGACGGCCGGGCCGGCTCCGCCGGGGCCGAGCTGATCGTGCTGGTCGACATGCACGGCGAGCCGATCGGCACCGCACCCAAGCTCGCCAGCCACCACCGCGACACCCCCCTGCACCTGGCCTTCTCCAGCTACGTCTTCGACCCGGACGGACGCCTGCTGGTCACCCGTCGGGCCCGCACGAAGAAGACCTGGCCGGGCATCTGGACCAACAGCTGCTGCGGCCATCCCGGTCCGGGGGAGCCGGTGGCCGACGCGGTCCGCCGCCGATTGCACGAGGAATTGGGCCTGACCTGCGGCGAGATCGTGCCGCTGCTGCCCGAGTTCCGGTACTGCGCGGAGCTCGACGGCGTGGTGGAGAACGAGATCTGCCCGGTGTTCGGTCTGCGGGTCGACGGCGAACCGGAGCCGGATCCCGACGAGGTCGAGGACTACCGCTGGATGGACTGGGACGACTTCGTGGCCGGTGACGTGCCGGGTGGGCTCTCCCCGTGGGCGGAGCTGCAGGTGGCCGAGCTGGTGGGCCACCCGGTGATCGCCCGGCTGCGCACCCCGCTGTCCTGACGCCTGACGCGGTCGCGGCGCGGCTCAGTCCTGCTTGGCCCAGTGCAGCAGCTCGGAAGTGACCAGGTCAGCCGCCTCGGCTTGGGGGAAATGGCCGACGTCGGCCAGCACCCGCCACTCGTAGGGCCCGGCGACGTACCGACCCGAGCCCTGCGCCGTGCGCGGCAGCATGCAGGTGTCCAGCGCGCCGTGCAGTTGCAGGGTCGGGGCCGTGATCGGGCTCTGCATCAGCTTGGCGAACTTCCAGCCACTGGGCCGGGTGAGCGAACGCACCGCCCAGCGGTAGTACTCCATCGCGCTGTAGGCCGCCTGCGGGATCCGGATCGCGGTGCGGCACGCCGCGGAGTACCGGGCGAAGTCGGCCGTCTCGCGCCAGGCCGGGCCGGACCAGCGGGCCATCATCTCTCCGACGTACCAGGCCCCGTCGCGGGTGACCCGGTGCTCGTACCGCGGGGTCTGGAACGCGAGGATCTGCCGGCTGGCGGCCAGCTGGCCCCGCGGGTCGTTGAACATCCCGGTCCGGAACCGCAGCGGATGGGGGGAGGACAGCACCGCCAGGCGCCGCACCAGGCGGGGGTGGAAGGTGGCGGTGGTCCAGGCCAGGAAGCCGCCCATGTCGTGGCCGACCAGCATCGCGTCCCGCTCGCCGAGGGCCCGGATCAGGCCGGCGACGTCGCTGGCGAGGGTGTACCCGTCGTACCCGCGGGGCGGCTTGTCGCTCGCGCCGTAGCCGCGCAGGTCGACCGCCGCGACCCGGTAGCCGGCGTCGGCCAGCGGCCCGATCTGGTGCCGCCAGGTCCACCAGAACTCCGGGAAGCCGTGCAGCAGCAGGATCAGCGGCCCGGTGCCGGCTTCGGCGACGTGGAAGCGGCTGCCGTTCGCGCTGACGAAACGGTGCGTCCACTCTCCGTCCAGGAGGATCGCCGAGTCGTCGGGCCGCCGCTGCGCCATGGCGACCAGGGTAGATGCCCGTCAACCGTCGGGACGTCCCGCGTCGCGGCTCACGGTGGGCGAGGTCGGCCGCGACCCCCGCGAGCCGGCCGGCAGCCAGCCCCGCGTCGCCAGGGCGGACACCAGTTGCCGGAGGACCGCGCTGACCTCCTGGCGGGCCCGGCCCGGGTCCTCGGCGCGCGAGACGTAGAGGGCCGCCTCGTCGAGTGCTCCCACGAGCACGTGCGCGAGCGGCGCGACGGGTTGGACCCGGACGGCACCGGCGTCCATCGCGCTCTGGAGGGCCGCGATGGTCAGGCCCAGTCCGTAGCGCTCGCCGATCTGTCGCCACAGGTTCCAGCCCAGCACGGCCGGCCCGTCGACCAGCAGGATCTGCTGGATTCCGGGCTCGGCGCAGGCGTCCAGCCAGGCATCGGCGCCGTCGGTCAGCGCGCTGAGCGGGTCGGCGGTACCGGCGGTGCTCAGCCGCGCGGCGATCTGTCGCATGACCTCGGCCTCGACCTGTTCGAGGACGGCCTGGAACAGGGCGGACTTGTCGGCGAACTGGTGATAGAGCGCCCCGCGGGTCAGCCCCGCCGCGGCGACGATCTCCGGCGTGCCGACCGCGGCGTATCCCCGCGTGGCGAACAGGCCCCGTGCCGCGTCCACGAGGGCCCGCCGGGTCGTCTCGGATCGCTCGGCCTGAGTTCGCGGATTGCTTTCCATACAACCTGCCTGTAAGTTGCGTACCGTCTGTATGAAACATAGCCTGCGTACGCCCGAGCCGTTCCCCGGACGGATGTCGTGCCCTACAAAGATCGGCAGGGAAAGCTCATGAGGTACACCACCGCGCTCGGTGACGAGCGGATCGTCCAGCTTCCCCAAGGTCCGATCCGCGTCTTCGAACGCGGGCAGGGCGAGCCGATCGTCTTCGTGCACGGCCTGTTCACGAACGCCGCACTCTGGCGCAAGGTGGTGCCCCTGCTCGCTGGTCGCTACCGGTGCGTCACCGCCGACTGGCCGCTCGGTTCGCATTCACGGGCGATGGAACCCGACGCCGACCTGACGCCCACCGGCCTCGCCGACATCGTCGCGGACACCGTCGCCGCACTCGACCTCCACGACGTCACGCTGGTGGGCAACGACAGCGGCGGCGGGCTCAGCCAGCTTGTCGTGGCGCACCGGCCAGGCCGGATCGGCCGCCTCGTGCTCACCCCGTGCGACGCGTACGACAACTTCCCGCCGTCGATGTTCGGCTACCTCGCCTGGCTGGCCCGCGTTCCTGGTGGCTTCGCGCTGCTCGGGCAGCTGATGCGCGTCGCCGGCATGGGCCGCCTGGCCGCCCGGCTGCCCAACGTCTACGGGTGGCTCAGCCGTACGCGGCTCGAACCGGCCCTCGTGGACAGCTACCTGACCCGCCCGCTGCGCGACCCCGGGGTCCGGCGCGACGTGGTGAAGTTCCTGCGCTCGATGTCCGGCCGCTACACCTTGGACGCCGCCGGGAAATTCCCGGAGTTCACCGGCCCGGTGCTGGTCGCCTGGGCCGACGACGACCGCTTTTTTCCCTTCGCCCACGCCGAACGGCTGGCACAGGACTTTCCTGACGCACGCCTGGAACGGATCTCCGGCTCGCGTTGCTATGTCCCCGAAGACCAGCCGTCCCACACCGCGACGCTCATCGCCGACTTCGTCGCGGCGACGCCGCTGACCCGCTACGGATCGGACTCGTCCGCGGCGCGGTAGCTCCGGACGCGCAGGTGCAGGACGCCGGCCGCCGACAGGGAGGCGACCAGCGACGCCGCCAGGACGGCCAGCTTCACCCGCTCGCCCTGCGGCCCGGGGCCGAAGGACAGCTCGGCGAGCAGCAGGCTCACCGTGAAGCCGCAGCCGGCCAGCACGGAGACGGCCGCCAGGTCGCGCCAGCGCATCTGGGCGGGCAGCCGCGCGAGCCGCAGCGCGACGGCCGCCAGCGAACCGCCGAACACGCCGACGAACTTGCCGACCACCAGCCCCGCGATCACGGCCAGCGCGACCCGGTCGGCGGCCAGTGTCGAGAGCACCGCGCCGTTCACCGGCACACCGGCGGCGAAGAACGCGAACACCGGCACACATACCGCCGCCGACAACGGTTGCAGCCGGTGCTCGAGCCGCTCGGCCGGCGACCACTTCTCTCCGGCGTCGTGTCGCACGCGGGTGAGCAGACCGAGTGCCACCCCGGCCACCGTGGCGTGGATGCCTGCCTCGTGCACGAGCGCCCAGGTGGCCAGCGCGATCGGTACGTAGAGCCAGGAACTCCGCACCCGCTGGCGCTGTAGGAGGGCGTAGGCGACGAGCAGGACGGCCGCGCCGACCAGTGCCAGCCCGTTGAGGTCGTCGGAGAACAGAACCGCGATCAGCGTGATCGCGCCCAGGTCGTCCACCACGGCGAGCGAGAGCAGGAACAGGCGGACAGGCGGGGGGAGCGCCGACGCGGTGAGCGCCAGCACGGCCAGCGCGAACGCGATGTCGGTGGCCACCGGGACGGGCCAGGCGCGGCCGGCCGCCGGTGTGCCGAACGCGACAGCCAGGCAGACCAGGGCCGGTACCACCATGCCGCCGACGGCCGCGAAGATCGGCAGGGCCGCCGCCCGCCGGTCGCGCAGCTCGCCGACCACCAGTTCGCGTTTGAGCTCCAGTCCGACGACGAAGAAGAACACCGCGAGCAGGCCGTCCTTCGCCCACGTCGCGAGCGTGAGGTCGAGGTGGACGCTCGCCGGTCCCACCCGGGTACCGGCGAGTGCCAGGTAGGCGTCGCCCCAGCCTGAGTTGGCCACCACCAGCGCGACGGCGGCCGCCGCCAGCAGCACGAGACCGCCGATGGTCTCCGTACGCAGGAAGCGGAGGAACTCCACGCCCGCGTCGGCCGCCTTGTCCCTCGTCTGTCCGGCTGCCTGGGCGGCCTGGTGGACGATACGGCGTGGTGACATGGGCCTCCTCTTTCCGAAGCGTCCGACTGCCCGTTCGCGGAGCGTGCCGGCCGGATTCACCGGTCCTGGTCGGCGCGCCTCCACCAGACGCCGGTGGCCACCGCCGCGCCGAGCCCGACGAGGAGCACCAGTGCGTAGCCGAGCGGCCCGGGTGCCGTCCTGTCCGGTCCGGCGACGCCGCTGAACAGGGCGGGCACCGACCAGGGGAAGTAGTGGCCGTAGCCGAGCGCGGCGACGATCTGGGACAGGAAAAGCGCCAGGAACATGCACCCGACGGCCGGCAGGTAACCGCGGCCGATGCTCGCGGCCAGGGCGAACACCGTGGCCAGCAGGATCGTCATGACCGCTGTGGCCAGCAGGTTCACCAGTCCGGCGACGGCGACGGCGGACGACCAGCCGGGCAGACCCAGGACGGCGCCGACCAGCAGGCCGAGCAGGTACGTGAGGAAGGCCAGGGCGAGGCACCACACGGCGGCGACGCCGAACTTGGCGCCGACGATCGTGGTGCGTGGTACCGGCAGCGCGAGCAGGTCCTTGACGGTGTTCTCGCTGAACTCGCGGCCGAACATCCACACGAAGACCAGGCCGAACACCAGCAGACCGCCGACGGCGGTGGTCTGCGCGAGCATCATGAAGTACCCCGGCCAGTCGGCGTCGCCGCCGACAACCGCGGCCTTGGTGCCCAGCAGGCCCATTGCCCGGGCCCGGGCAGGGTCCTGCAAGATGAACATGAACAGGCCGCCGACCAGCGTCGCGACCGCGAAGGCCAGCACCGTGACCACCGGGACGCGGGAGCGGCGAGCCTTCAGCGTCTCCGCCCAGACGGCGGCCGCGAGTTCACGCATCGGGCCGGTCCCCGCTCGCGCCCACCAGCCGGAGGAAGTAGGTCTCCAGGTCGTCCTGCTCGACGGCAAGCCTGGTGGGTGGGCAGCCCGCTCCCACCAGCAGGGCCGCGATCTCCTCGGGCCGCCGCACGGCCCGCTCGTCGTGCAGCACCAACACGCCGTCCACGCCGGTCTCGACGGCCAGCCCGGCCGCCCGCAGCGACGCCGCCGCCACGGCGCTGTCCCGGGCGGCGACCTCAAGCCGCGGACGCGCTTGGGCGTCGAGCTCCACGGTGCGAAGTTCCCGGACCAGCCTGCCCTGGTGGAGCACACCGATGCGGGTGGCCAGTCGCGCGACCTCGGTGAGGATGTGGCTGGACAGCAGGATGGTGACGCCGTGCTGGTGCGCCAGTTCTTCCAGCAGCTCGCGGATCTCGGCGACGCCCGCGGGGTCCAGGCCGTTGGCCGGCTCGTCCAGGATGAGCAGCTCCGGTCGGTGGATCAGCGCCTTGGCCAGGCCGAGCCGTTGGGCGTTGCCGAGGGAGAGCGTGCCGGCCCGGCGATGGGCGTACGGGAGCAGGCCAAGCTGTACCACGATGTCGTCCACCACCCGGCGGCCGGTCAGACCACGCAGGCGGGCGGTCACCTGGAGGTTCTCGGTGACGGTGAGTTCGGGATAGGCCGAGGGCGTCTCCACCAGGTAGCCGATCCGCGCCCACACGGTATGCGCTCCGGGACGCACTCGCGTGCCGAGCATCGACACCGAGCCACCGGTCGGCGTCACCATGCCCAGCAGCATCCGGATCGTCGTGGTCTTGCCCGCTCCGTTCAGGCCTAGCAGCGCGTAGACCTCACCCGCCTCGACCCGCAGTGACATCCGGTCGACGGCCAGCACGTCTCCGTAGCGTTTGGTCAGGTCGTCGGCGTCCACCGCCCAGGTCGTCGCCATCGTCTACGCGAACGCGAAGAAGCGTAGGTACAGATAGGGAACCGACAGCGCGATCGTGACGACCGCGACGACCAGGCCGTACTTGGTGAACTCCCAGAAGCTGATCTTGTGCCGGTTGCGTTCGGCGATGCCGAGGATGACGACGTTGGCCGACGCGCCGATCGCGGTGGCGTTGCCGCCCAGGTCGGCCCCCAGCGCCAGCGACCACCACAGCACGTCCGGATCGGCGCCGCCACCGCCGCCGGCCTTGGCGGCCTCCACGAGGTCGGCGACGATCGGACTCATCGTGGCGACGTAGGGGATGTTGTCCACGATCGCCGAGAGCACCGCCGACGCCCACAGCAGCACCATCGACGTCAGCAGCAGCTTCCCCTCGGTGGCCTCCGCGGCCGCCTTGGACACCGTCTCGATGACGCCGGTGTTGATCAGCCCGCCGACCATGACGAACAGACCCATGAAGAACGCCAGCGTGGGCCACTCCACCTCGCGAAGCGTGTCGGGCACGGGCACCTTGGCGATGGCGACGAGCAGGCCGGCACCGAGCAGCGCCACCACCGCCGGCTCCAGGTGGAGCACGGTGTGCAGCACGAACGCGACCGTCACCCCACCGAGGACGACCAGCGACTTCACCAGCAGCCGGCCGTCGGTGATCGCCTCCCGCTCGGAGAGCTGCATGATCGCCGCCACTCGGCGGGGGTCGTAGACGAAGGCCCGCCGGAACAGGATCCGGCACAGGCCGACGAACACCACCAGCAGCACCACGACCAGCGGCGCGAGGACACTGAGGAAGTCGTTGAACGACAGGCCGGCGCGGCTCGCGATGATGATGTTCGGCGGGTCGCCGACCAGGGTCGCGGTGCCGCCGATGTTGGACGCGAGCGCCTCGGCGATGAGGAACGGCACCACCGGCACGTTGAGCCGTTCGCAGACCAGCAGCGTCACCGGCGCGATCAGCAGCACGGTGGTGACGTTGTCCAGCAGCGCCGACCCGACCGCGGTGATCACGACCAGGATGACCATCACCCGGAACGGCCGGCCGCGCGCGCGCTTGACCGCCCAGATCGCCAGGTACTCGAAGACCCCGGTCTGCCGCAGCACCCCGACCAGAACCATCATCCCCAGCAGCAGGAACACCACGTTCCAGTCCACGCCGGACTCGGTGGAGAAGAACGCCGCCTCGGCGTCGGTGATGCCCAGCGCGAGCATGACAGCGGCGCCGCCCAGCGCCGCGGTGACCCGGTGGATCCTCTCGGTCGCGATCAGGACGTACGCGATCCCGAAGACACCGATCGCGAGCCAGGGGAGGAGCCCGGTCACGCGTTCGCCTCACGACGTTCGGGGACCGCGTTCCCTGGCGTGCTGTGCTTGCCGGTGTGCTCGTTCCGCCCACTCACGACGGCAGCATCCGGTCGAGCAGCGCGTCGAGCGTGACCGCGCCGAGCATCCGGCGGTTCTCCATCACCGCGACCAGCGGCGTGCGGGTGCGCGCCATGATCGCGGCGATCTCCAGCACTGTGTCGTCGCCGTCGACCACCGGCAGTTCGCGGGTCGCGCTCGGCAACAGGTCGCGGACCGGGATGCCGGCCAGGGTCATACAGAACGCGTCGGCGCTGCCTTCGTCGATCACCCCGGCAAGCTTCGGGTCGTCCTGGACGTAGCCGGGCACGGCGAAACGCAGCACCTGTGTCCCCGGCAGGATCGAGTCGGGGCCTCCCGTCGGCGTCCACCACGATCAGGCCGGGCAGGTTCTGGTTCGCCAACAGTCGTGCCGCTTGCAAGGCGTCGGTCTCCAGACCGACGGTCGGATACTCGGCGGCCAAATTCCGAGCGCGCATACCTGCCACCAGCCCTCACGTGGACATCGATCCTCAACAGGACATCGACCATCAACACGCCGACCAGGCTTCCCGGCACACCGGCAATGAGCCTACCGGACGGCGGGCCTGTCGGCCGGGATACCCACCCGGCGGCGGTTGTTCAGCCGCTGTGTCGACGCCAACGTATTGCTCCCGCCGAGTGGGCGTGCCGCGGCGTGAACTGGAGATTCGCGCCGGCCTTATTCCTCGTCGGAGGCGCCGGCCTTCAGACCCGCGCCGATCAGGTTCATCACGGTCGGGTCGGCGAGCGTCGTGACGTCGCCGAGCGAACGGTTCTCGGCCACGTCGCGCAGCAGCCGGCGCATGATCTTGCCGGACCGGGTCTTGGGCAGCTCCTGAACGAGCATGATCTGCCGTGGCTTGGCGATCGCGCCGAGCACCTTGGCCACGTGCTGGCGCAGTTCCGCGACGAGCGCGGCGCCCGCGTCGGCGTCGAGGTCGCCGGCGCCGCGCAGGATCACGAACGCGACGATGCCCTGGCCGGTGACCGGGTCGGTCGCGCCGACCACCGCGGCCTCGGCCACCTTCGGGTGGCTGACCAGCGCCGACTCGACTTCGGTGGTGGAGATGTTGTGCCCGGACACCAGCATCACGTCGTCCACCCGGCCGAGCAGCCAGAGGTCGCCGTCGTCGTCCTTCTTGGCCCCGTCGCCGGCGAAGTAGTGGCCCTGCGCGTCGAACCGCGACCAGTACGTCTCGCGGAACCGCTCGTCGTCGCCCCAGATCGTCCGCAGCATCGACGGCCACGGCTCGGTGAGCACCAGGTAGCCGCCGCCCCCGTTGCCCACCGGCGTGCCCGCGTCGTCCACCACGTCGGCGGAGATGCCGGGCAGCGGGGTCTGGGCCGAGCCCGGCTTGGTGGACGTGACGCCCGGGAGCGGGCTGATCATGATCGCGCCGGTCTCGGTCTGCCACCAGGTGTCGACCACGGGGCAGCGGTCGCCGCCGATCTGCGCGCGGTACCACATCCACGCCTCGGGGTTGATCGGCTCGCCCACCGAGCCCAGCACCCGCAGCGAGGACAGGTCGTGCTGGGCGGGCAGGTCGTCGCCCCACTTCATGAACGTCCGGATCGCGGTGGGCGCGGTGTAGAAGATCGACACCTTGTACTTCTCCACCAGCTCCCACCAGCGGGCCCGGTGCGGCGTGTCCGGCGTGCCCTCGTACATCACCTGGGTGGCCCGGTTGGAGAGCGGCCCGTACACGAGGTAGCTGTGCCCGGTGACCCAGCCGATGTCGGCCGTGCACCAGTACACGTCCTCGCCGGGCTTGTGGTCGAAGACCGCGTGGTGGGTGTAGCTGGCCTGGGTGAGGTAGCCGCCGGAGGTGTGCAGGATGCCCTTGGGGCGGGCCGTGGTGCCCGAGGTGTAGAGGATGAACAGCGGGTGCTCGGCGTCGAACGGCTGGCACTCGTGCCGCTCGGGCTGGGGGTCGACCAGCTCGTGCCACCACACGTCGCGGCCCTCGGTGAACGGAACGTCCTGGCCGGTGCGCCGCACGACCAGCACCTTCTCGACGCCGGTCCGCGCGACGGCCTCGTCCACGGTGGGCTTGAGCGCGCTGGGCTTGCCGCGCCGGTAGCCGCCGTCGGCGGTGATCACGATCTTTGCTTGGGCGTCCTCGATCCGGCTGTGCAGGCTCTCGGCCGAGAAGCCGCCGAACACCACGCTGTGCGGGGCGCCGAGCCGGGCGCAGGCCAGCATCGCGACCACGGCCTCGGGGATCATGGGGAGGTAGACCATCACCCTGTCGCCGGCCCGCACGCCCAGCTCGGTGAGCGCGTTGGCCGCCTTGCAGACCTTGCGATGCAGGTCGTCGTAGGTGAGCGTGCGGGTGTCGCCGGGCTCGCCCTCCCAGTGGATCGCGACCTGGTCGCCGTGGCCGTCCTCGACGTGCCGGTCGACGCAGTTGTACGCCACGTTGAGCTTTCCGCCGACGAACCACTTCGCGAACGGCCGGTCCCACTCCAGGGTGGTGTCCCAGTCCTTGGCCCAGACCAGCCGGCGGGCCTTGTCTTCCCAGAACGCGAGCCGGTCGGCCTTCGCCTCGTCGTAGGCCGCCGCGATGACGTTGGCGCGTGCGGCGAGTTCGGCGGGCGGGTCGAAGTGGCGTTCCTCCCGGAGCAGGTTGGACAGCGTGGCGGACGGCTCGTTGGCGGCGGTCATGCGTGGCTCCTCGGAAGGCTCACCTGCCGGCGGGATCCGTGGTGGTGCCGGCGTCATCAACGGTGTCACTCGACTCTAATGCGACCGGCCGGCGCGGTGCGGAAGCCGCCCAACTACGGAACGGGCAGCCAGGGCCGCGCTGCTTGGAGCACCCGACAGCCCGCAGCGATCCACCATGTTGCCCCACCGACATGGTTGGTGCGGGCGACAGATTCGAGATTCCTGGTCGCAGATGTAAAGTTAGATGGTCTGCAGATCTAAGTCAGCTCGTTGCGGATCGAAAGGCCGGTGGCCGAGACTCCCGCCGGTGGGCTGGTCGAGAACTTCGTAGTCGGCGAACTGGTCCCGACGGTCCAAGTAGCCTGTTTGTCGTGGGGGCTACGCGGTGGCTCGACGACGCGCTTGGAGGAGCGGCCAGCGTTGACGGTCAGCCCTCCTCCGGAGGGTCCATCAGCTCCAGCACAGGTCCGTCCGGCGCGTTTCGTGCCCACTCCACGAATGCCTCGGCCCGCCAGTGTTCCAGTTTCAGCCGTTCGCAAGCTGTCGCCAGCGACAGCTTGCGGGGCATTCGATCCACGTAGTCCTCGGTCGCCACGACCACCCGACAGCCCGGGTGGGTGGATCTGATCTCGCACGCCATTGCGGCGATGTAGGGGTCTGCCACCCCGTCAGGCTCGGTGTCGTCGGCCTCCACAAGCGCCTCGGCCACCGTCAGTACGCTGGCCAGCCTCGCCTCCGACGGTTGCGGGTAGCGGACGCGCCTGCGTACTTCGCCGACGATCCAGACGCCCGGCGCATCCGGGTACTTCGCCCGGCTGAGCTCGTTGACCACCTGGGACGGGAAGGCCAGGTGCCCGCTCTCCACCAGCGTGCTCATGTGATTAAGCAGGCCGAACTGGTCGGCGGGCTTCACGAGCACCTTGAGCCGGATCAAGACCCCGGTGTCGAGGACGCACACGAGCGGCGGCGGAAAGGGCGGCTCGTCCAGTTCAGGGAACAGGGACACCTGGCACCTTCTCTGCCAGCTCACGTGCGTCCTCTGCCGTGATGCGAAGCATCGACAGGGCGTCGCGGGGGGACAGAGTATCCATCAGCGTGCGGATCGCCCGAGGACCGTACTGTCGGATGCGCGCTACAGGACGAGGCGGGCTGGAAAACGAGGCGTCGGCATTCGGCGGCTTGGGAACGAACGTCCTCACGACGGCGGCGTACAGCGGCTCCTGGGCGTATCCCAGGTCGATGAGCCGACGCGCGGCTGCCCGGCCACTGATGCGAAAACGGTTCTTGACAGCGGTCACGTCGTCCAGGTCGGCGACGCGGTCGGCAATGCCTCGCTGACGCGCCAGCTTGCGTACCCGCTCGGCCGGCATGAGGAGGTTGGCCGCGAACTCCTCACACCACCGCTCGACGCTCCCCGCTCTCACGTCGGCCCGCTCCGAGTCCAGGCAGGCCGCGTCGCTCCGGGTCACGAGGTGGCCGAGTTCATGCCCGAGTGTGAAGATCCGGGCGGCCGGCGCCACCTGACTCGTGTTGGCGACGATCAGCGGCGCCCGCTCGTCCCAGGCCGAGAAGCCGCGCACCTCACCAGCGCCAATGCCCAGCGCGAACACGAGGATTCCGCGCATGTCCAGGGCGTCACGCCAGACGCGTAGCGCCTCGTAGTCGTCCTTCCACCGCCGCTGTTCGTGGTCGCTGACGCCCAGCCACTCCCTAGCTTCGGCCGCCGCCTCGAATGGCGGCGCGAGCAGGCTCGCACGTGGAACGTCGAGAGGCTCCTGCTCGCGGGCCGCCCACGACAGGGCGTGCTGGACGCGACGGGCACGCCGGACCCAACTTCTGGCGTTGGCGCTCACCTGGCGCTCGTCACCTGGAGGATGCCGGAAGCTGGGAGGCAACGTCGCCCGCTCGGGGGGCCGGGGAAGGAAGAACACCGCACGAGGCCGCTTGAGCGTGGTCGCCAGCCGGGTGACCTCACCCTTGCTTGGCTGGGTTTCGCCGTTGATCCAAGCTTCCAGGACGTCGACGCCCACCCTGAGGTGTTCGGCCAGGACGTCGTGGGGCCGGCCGTCTTCCTCCATTGCCCACCGCAGCACGGAAGGAGTCACTGGGCTCAGTTGCACGGCCACGGCGTCCCCTCCCCACGGCGCTGACAAATCTCGTCAAGCATGTCACGACAGCCCGTCGATCTCCGCGCTGTTGATCACGTTGTGTACGACGTGCCCGATCCGAGCGCCGCACGTCCTGGGAGAAGCTGGCCCAGGACGACATTTCTCTACAGGTCGTGCACCGCTCGGAGCGCCGCATCCACGTTGTTCATGGCGTCGGCGTCGGCGGTGCCGAGGCGTTCCACGAGCCGCCGACGGATGACGGGCTCGATCGAGAGTGCCCGCGCCCAGCCGTACTCGCCGACCCGGACGGCCAGCAGGCTGTCGGGATCTTCATCGACCAGGTGCAGGCCGAGCACGATCGGCAGGCCGGCGTGGTCGTTGATCACATCGGCGCTTACGATGAGCCGCGTCCTCGACTGGCCGGGCCGGGACACCGCCGGGTCGTACCGCCAGATCTCGCCGCGCCTCACACCGCGCCGTGGCGTTCGTGCTCGGCGTTCTCGGCATAGTCCGCGTGCGCGGCATGCCACGCGGCCTCGACCCGGACCGACTCTGCGAGTTGCGCGGCCCGCACGATCCGGGTGACGAGCGCCGAGACGTTGCCGTTGGTCTCACGGCGCGCTCGACCGGCCAGATACGCCGCGGTTACGTCGTCCAGGCTCAGTGAGAGGCGTTCCTTCATACGGCTATCCTACGCTTCGTACTACGGCCGTGGCATCAGTTCGGCTTTCCTCTACGACGGTGATGCCGATCTGGGTCACCGTCTCCACCGGCGCGACGACCTGCTCGGCGCACCAGCTCTCGACAGCGTCGCGGCCGGCCGGGCTGCGGTAGACGGAATTCACTCCGGCACTGTTTCAGATCGCCGCGAAGGCCGGTCGCTGGCTAGCCTGGCCAGGTGGGGTCGAGGCTGGAGCGGATCGCGGCGGAACTGCGTGCGGTCGCCTCGGACGCCGACGCCTGGGCGGGGACGTTGGCGGCCTTCGCCGACCAGGCGGATGTACGGAGCCGCCAGCTTGCCGGTCTCACGGACGGTTCCGTACGGGCCGCGCCGGTGGTGGCCGCCTTCGCCCGGATCGGCGTGCCGCTGCGTCAGCGGACGGTGCCGACGCTGCGCGCGGTGGCCGCGCAGAGCTGGGCGTTCGCCGCTGCCCTGGCGCCTGGTGGCGCGACGAGCGGAACGGCCTCCGGTACGGCTGGTGGGTCGGCTGTTCTGGTGGACCGGTCGGCGTCCGATGGCCAGGACGACCCGTTCGCGCTGGACACCATCGGTCCGCCGCAGGGCGGACACGGCGGTGACCACGTGCCGTCGGCCCGCGCACCGGTCGAGGACATCAGCCGCGACCGCATCCGGGAGGTCATGCAGGACGCCGACGGGCCCGACGACCTGCCCGAGGGCCTGGTCTGGTTCCGCGCGCACTGGATCGACCAGGCCGGCCACGCCTTACTCCGACACCACCTCGGCCACGCCGACGAGCAGACCCAACGCGACCGCTGCACCCTCGGCCACGACCCCATCACCGGCACCACCACCGACTGGCAACACGGCCGAAAACATCTTGCTGCGCGAGACTCGACCGCGTTCAGGTCAGAGGCGGCGATGGTCTGGGCAGAAGGCCGAGGGTGGGACAGTTCGGAAGCTGTCGCGGCGCGTGAGCGGGCGGAAAAGGCCGGTGAACTACGCCTACGGTTCCAACTGGGTGCGGCCGATGTGTTTGGTTCAACTTTTCGAGACCATATCGTTGGATTGGTGCGAATCGGATCAGCGCGAACCGCCACGAAGGCTGAGTCCTTTCGGTTCCCAGATCGCACCGACGTCATGTTCTTTTATGTTCGATCATCCGTCGGCCTACCATGGCGACCGCATACGATCTATCCACGGCGAAATGCGCCTCCGATAACCGGAGTTGATGACCAGCATGATCAGTGAACGTCTTGAACGAGCTCTGTCCACTTACTGTCATGAGATGGATGGCCTCGACGACCTGGCTGCTGAAGTCTCGGACGGTCGAAAGGATTGGTTTATAGACGAGTTTGCCGCCGCTGTTCGTTCCGGCGACTTGACGCCTACCTACTGGGGATACCTGATTCTGACTGATTACGACTCGGATCAAACCCAGGAGACCGAGGAAAACCTGCGACAGGTGTGGGCGGCTGTGGCTCCTGGGAGACCTTTTCCTACGGACTACATAGCGGATCGGGAGTAGACTAGCCAAATGGCTTTCTCCGGAGTTTCTGTTAAATCGCCCCGAGCGGTTCCCATCGACTTTCCACGCTATCCTGCTCAGATTGGCCAACTGGCGAGGTCCCGGAATGCCTTGGCACTGCCGAACTACGTATGTGGGGCATCGATTAGTGGGAGATGAGCCCCTATGATCAGTAAGCGACTCCAGGTGATCCTGCGAGAGGCATGTTATCAAGTGGATACTGCTATCGTCGGAACGCTTCGTCATGAAATCGTCCACGGTCGGTATCCATGGTTCTTCGCTGAGTTCAGCGAGGCTATCCGAAGCGGCGCTCTTGCTCCTGTGTACTGGGGCAAACTGATAGGCACAGACTACGATCCAGAAGACCGCGCCGAGACTGAGGAAGACCTCCGGGAAATCTGGGCGATCCTCTTTCCCGAGCACCCGTTTCCCGGCTCTTCGAACTTAGGCGGGCTTGGCCGCTGGTGTGGCTGGCACTCGGCGTGTGTTCCGGGTGCAGTGGAACCGTACTCGGCGGCGGTGGTTGTCGGGGTTGCGGAATCCGCAGGCGCGTCGTCCGACGTCTTTGATGACGCGGTTGATGGCCTCGGTCCGGGCGTTGGTCAGGCCGGTCTGGATGAACCGTTCGATCTCGGGCCACCAGTTCTCCACGGTGGTGGCGAGGCGGTGCAGTTCGGGAATGTCGGCGCGGGAGCACCAGGTGTAGAAGTCGCCGAGGCGGGCCCGGACGAGGTGACGGGCCGGGTCGGTGCGGGCGAGGGCGAGCAGGCTGCGTAGTTCTTCCTTGGCGATCCAGGCGGTGAGGATCTGCCCGGTCGGGTCGTGGGTGAGCAGCTCATTCCACATCCGGGTGAACGACTTCTCGGTGAGGCGGCCAGCTCCGGTGAGTAGCCGCCGCCGGTTGGCCCACTCCGGGTCGAGTCTGCGGCCCCGCCGTCCGCGCAGGGCCCAGGTCTGGCGGCGGCGGACGTCGGTGAGCGCGTCGTTGGCCAGCTTGACCAGGTGGAAATGGTCGACCACAACCTGCGCGTTCGGAAGGAGGTCGGCGGTGATCGCCGAGCGGTAGACCGCCGCTGGGTCGATCACCACGTAGCGGATCGCGGCCCGGAACTGCGGCGTCTGCCCGCCCAGCCAGTCCACCACCGTCGCCTTCGTCCGCCCGGTGGCCTGCCCTAACAGGCCCTGGACGCCGGCCAGGTCGACGAAGCCGGTGTCCCACCGGTCGATCCGGGTCCACCGGCCGGTGACCGGGTCGGGTTCCCACCGGGGCTTACCCCGGCGGGTCTCATCGACCCCCAGCACCGTCGTGGGTTGCGCCTCGTGCAGCGCCGCCGCGGCCGCGTCGATGACCGCGGCGTGCGCGGTCGGCCAAGACACCCCGAACGCCCCGGCGACCTCACTGACCGCCCGGTTCGCGTCCCCGACCGCCGCCCCGATCGCCCGGCGCACCCGGCCGGTCACCCTGGCCCGAGCCGGCACCTCCGGGATCGACTCGGTGAACGACCCGACCGGGCACCCCGCCGACTGGCACCGCCACCGCCGTTTGCGCCACACCACCACCAGCGGCGCCTCCCCGTACGGCAGGTCCCGCGGCCGGGTGCTCACCCACTGCTTCGGCGAGGTCGAGAGTTCCCCGCACGACGGACAACCCGCCGCCGCTAGATCCGATGTGGACACATGCACTTCCCGGGTGCCGTCGACCCGCAGCACGACACGGTCCACCGTGACGCCCTGCAAGCCGAGCAGCAACGACGTACCGTTGCTCAAGCTCGTGGCCTCGTTCCTGACTGCGTAGGAACAGCCAGTGTTCAGAGGCCACGAGCCCCAACGCGTCAGACGCGCCGAAACCCCGCCAGCCCGGTCAACTTCGAAGAGCCCGTTTCCCACTGATCGATCGTCGAGCCGGAGTTCTGGGGGCGGCTGATCGGAATGGACTAATGCCCCGATCGGTACGACGAGACCTGGACAGTGGTTGCTCTAGGGCAGCCGTTCCTGAAGCTTCCTGACTGACGCGCTACGGGAGTCTGAACCCGTTGAGGAAGGCGGTCCATTCGGTGGCCGTGAAGGTGAGGGTGGGACCGTGGGGGTCCTTGCTGTCGCGGACGTCGATGGCGTCGGCGCGGTGCCGTACCTCGACGCACTGACCCTCCTGTCCGCTGCGGCTGGACTTGACCCAGACGTCACGCCGTCGTACCTCGACGCACGCACCGCTCGATCCGCTGCGGCTGGACTTGATCCAGACGTTCTTCTGCACTACTCCACCTGCTCTCTGATGAACTTGACGGACTCGGCCGGCGACATCGCCAGCGTCTTAAGCTGGTCGTGGACGGTGTGCAGACGGTCGATTTCCTTGGAGCTCTCCAGGAAGAGTTCTCCGGCGAGGGTCTCGATGTAGCCGAGGGTCGGCTCGTCCGGCCCAAATGTGAGCACTGCGAACCCGCCCCGGTCGGCAAGGTGGGCGCCGGCCGCGAAGCGGAGCACCTGAACCGTGACATTAGGGAGTCGGCTGACCTGCACGATGTGCTGGAGCTGGCTGCGCAGAATTTCTGGACCGCCTACTTCGGACCGGAGTGCAGCTTCGGACAGGATCGCGTGCACGCGTAGCGGTACCGGTTCACGCTTCAAGATCTGTTGGCGGGTAATTCGGGCGCTCACCAGTTGCTCGACGGTCTGTGCGTTCGTCTCCCATTCCACGCTCACGACCTCGCGCGCGTACGCCTCGGTCTGCAACAGACCAGGCACCAGGGTGGGCTGGAAGTCCCGTAGTTCCAATGCTTCCGCCTCGTACGCGATGTAGGTCGCGTACTTGCTGGTCAGGGCGTCCAGGCGTTGCCACCAGCCGGATTCGCGCAGGCTGCCGGCCAGGTCGACCAGGGCCTTGCCCTGCTCGCCGTCCAGCGGCACCTGGTAGGCGAGCAGCAGTTCCATCACGTCGCCGCGGCGGGCTTTGATCTCGCCGGACTCGATCCGGCTGATCCGCGATCCGGAGCAGTGCAGCGTCTTGCCCACCACGTCCAGGTTCAGGTCCCGCGCGTCGCGCAGGCGGCGCAGTTCGCGGCCGAGCCGGCGGGAGCGGGGGGTCGGAGGGGTGAACCGCGACATGCCCTCATCTTTGCGCATTGCTTCCCATCCTCCTAGCTCGGTGTGACCGCGATGCGTTGACCACGCGCATCATCCTACGTCTTGCATCACGGACTGTAGTACTGGTTGTTTTCCCGCATATGATGCGACACGATAGGCGGTGGATCGGCTCATCGGACGAGGAGGGCGCCATGCAGACCCGAAGGTCGCGGGAACCGGGAACGGGCCGCCCGCCGCCGGCCGACATGTTCGCTCGGACGGCAGGGCGGGAGAGCGACAACCCGACGGTCACACCGTGCGTGCGGCGCGACTCGGCCCTGTTCGCGCTGGCCGTCGAGCGATACCTGCTCCACCGGGCGGATGCCGCCGGCTGGTGTGCGTGCTGCGGCGAAGGGGGATGCCCGCCGGGGGCGACGGCCGCCGAGGTGATCCGCGCGGCCGGTGCCGAGCCCGCCGCCTACGCCCGCCCCGCCGTCCATGGCCGCTCCGCGCCCCATGACCGCTCCGCCGTCGATGACCGACACGGAGTCAGTGCGGCGTGCGGGGTCGGCGCGGCGCGCGGAGCGGCGATCCTCGCTCCGCGCTACCCCGCGCCGAGCGTGTCCCGCCGGCGCCCCTCCCCGCGTCCGCTGACGTGGCGGGCGGCCTCGTGAGGACCAGGCCGTGCGGCATCGGCCGGCAGGCGTCCTTCCTGGCGTCCCGGTTCCGGGTCTGGCAGCGCATCGACCAGGCGCGGGTCACCGCCCGCACCGCCGACCATCTGACGTTCCCCGCACAGGGCCGGGCCGACGTCGAACTCCTCGGCCGCACGCTGGCCACCGTCCTGTTCCTGCACGAGCCCCGCGACGGCTCGCCCTACTGCCCCGGCTGCTCGACCCTGCGCAACCAGCGCTCCTGGCCCTGCCCCACCTGGGATCTCGCTCGCGCCGAACTCGACAAGGACCTCCCGTGACCGGCGCGTCCCGACCCGAGGACGGCGGCAATGCGGCGGCGCTGCCGGACGGGTGGCGCGCGGAGCCGCATCGGACCGGCGTGCGGTGGCTCTACCAGGGCGGGGAGTACCGGGCGATGATCGGGCAGTTCCGCGACGGCGGCTGGTGGGCGCACGCCGGCTGGGAAGCCCTGCCGTACGGCCAGGTCTGGCCCACCACCGACGAAGCCGCCGCGGCCGTCGTGGCGCGATGGTCCGAGCGGGGCCGAGAGGCTGAAGTTTAGATACGAGGCTGTTGCGTATCGAATCGTTCGCGCGGTAGGTTCGCCGGCAGGTTTCGATACGACACCGCAGCGAAACGGCCGGCGCCGCCGCTGCGCTGCGCGCGAGGACAGGAAGAAGGACCAGCGTGGACGCTCAGACCGTGTACCGCCGGAGGTGGGGGATCCTCGGCGTCCTCGTCGTGTGCCTGCTCGTGGTGATCATCGACAACACGATCCTCAACGTCGCCCTCAAGACGATCCAGGACGACCTGGGTGCCACCCAGAGCCAGATGGAATGGGCGATCAACTCCTACACGCTGGTGTTCGCGGGGCTGATGTTCACCGCGGGGGTGCTCGGAGACCGGTACGGGCGCAGGCGCTTCCTGCTGGTCGGCATGGTGCTCTTCGGTGCCGCCTCGGTGGCGGCTGCCTTCTCCGACACGCCCGCGACGCTGATCGCCACGCGGGCACTGATGGGCATCGGCGCGGCACTGGTGATGCCGCAGACGCTGTCGATCATCTCGAACGTCTTCGAGCCGGGCGAGCGGGCCAAGGCGATCGGTGTCTGGGCGAGCTTCTCCGGCGTGGCGATCGCGCTGGGGCCGGTGGCGGGCGGGTTCTTGCTGGAGAACTACTGGTGGGGCTCGGTGTTCCTGGTCAACGTCCCGTTCGTGGTGCTCGGCACGATCGCGATCGTGCTGCTGGTGCCCGAGTCCAAGGACCCCAGTCCGGGCGGGCTCGACCCGCTGGGTGTGGTGCTCTCCACCGCCGGCCTGACGCTGCTCGTCTACGGCATCATCCACGGCGGCGAGCGCAACGAGTGGGCGACGCTCGGTGTGCTCGGCCCGCTGCTCGGCGGCCTGGCGCTGCTGGCCCTCTTCGTCTGGGTGGAGCGGCGCAGCACCCACCCGACGCTGGACGTCACCCTCTTCCGCAATCCGGCGTTCACCGCCGCGGCCGTGACGCTCGCGCTGACGTTCTTCGCGTTGCAGGGTGCCTCGTTCTTCCTCACCTACTACCTGCAGGCGGTGGAGGACTATTCGCCGCTGCGGGCCGGGCTGCTGATCCTGCCGGTCTCGGTGGGCGTCGCGCTCAGCGCTCCCCGCAGTGCCGGGATGGTGAAGCGGTTCGGGCCCAAGGCGGTGGTGGCCGTGGGCATGACGCTCGTCGCGGTGTCCCTCGGCGGGTTCGGGTTCGTCGACCGGTCGACGCCGATCTGGGTGTTCGAGGTGCTGATGTTCGTGCTCGGGCTCGGGGTCGGCAACGTGATGGCTCCGGCCACGGAGTCGGTGATGTCGGCGGTGCCCCGCGAGAAGGCCGGAGCCGGCTCGGCGGTGAACAACACCATCCGCCTGGTCGGCGGCGCGTTGGGCGTGGCGATCCTCGGTTCGCTGCTCTCAGCCGCCTACCGGAGCAGCCTCGGCGCCGCGGTGGACGTCCTGCCCGCCGGTGCGCGGGACGCCGCCGGCGAGTCGATCGGCGGCACGTTCACCGCGATCGGCGAGCTGGGCGCTGCCGTCGCGCGCGGCGAGGCACCCCGGACGGTTCTCGCCCAGGTCGGCCCGTTGGCCGAGGCCGCCAAGGACGCGTTCGTGGACGGGATGCACCTGGCGTCGGTGGCCTCGGCGGCGGTGGCCCTGCTGGGCGCGTTCGTGGCCCTGCGGTACCTGCCGGGAAAGGCCGGGCAGCGCACGGGCGCGGAGGCGGACGAGTCCGACGGGGCAGTCCCGGCGGCCAGCGAGGTGGTGGGATAGCGGCCATGCGCCCCACACCCGAGGTCGCCGCTCCCACCGGATCGACGCCGACGCCGACGCCGACCCTGCCGGACCCAGGACCGCAGGCCCCTGTCGCCCGCGGTCCCGGCCGGCCGCGCAGCGAGGAGGCGGAGCGGGCCATCCTCGACGCGGCGCTGGACCTGCTCGCCTCGCACGGCGTCGCCGGTTTCACGATGGAGGCGGTGGCCGGCCGCGCCGGGGTGGCCAAGACCACGGTCTACCGGCGCTGGTCGAACAAGTACGACCTGCTGTTCGACGCGGTCGTCCAGCTCAAGGGGCCGGTGCTCGCACCGCCGGGCGGCAGCATCCGCGGCGACCTGGTCTTCCTGCTCACCGCGATGCGCGACCGGACCGGCGATCCCCGGCACAGCCGGATCATGGGCAAGCTCTGCGCCGAGGTCCGCGACCACGCGGAGCTCTTCGACGCCTACTGGGAGCGGACCATCCGGCCGCGCCGCGCGGTGTTCGACACCGTGCTCCAGCGCGGCATCGACGCGGGGGAGCTGCGGCCCGACCTGCCGTTCGGGATCGCCGTCGAGGCGCTCTGCGCCCCGGTCCTGACCCACGTCGTGATGCGACCCAGCTCGCTGAGCGACGAGAAGATCCACCAGCTCGTCGACATCGTCCTGGCCGGCCTCGCGCCGAGGGATGCCTGACCGTTCCCGAGGGCGTCCCACGTCCGCTGAACCCTGATCCACCGGCGTTGAGTTCTTAGCTTCGGTTGTGGGGCAGGTGGGTGGGGCCGCGTGGGCGGGTATGGGGCGGTCGCCGGTCCTGGCCGGCTTTTCCACTGCGGTGTCCTTGGTCGTGCCGTTGCCGGCGGGGTGGTCAGGTGGTGACTGGGGCTGGTGGGCCGGTCGCGGTGGTCCAGAGCGATTCCCAGCCTGGTGCCCATGGCCAGTGGTCGGGCAGGTGGAGCACGAGCCGGCGTCCGGTCGCAGCGATCCGCGCGGGGATGTTGATGATCCGCTTGCGCACGGTTGCCCAGCGGGCGGTGCGGAGGTGGGCTGCGACCGCGGCGGCGCGGGCGATGTTGAACGCGATCACGGCGCAGGCGACCCACGCTGCGTTGGCCGCGTACTTCCCGCTGGGTAGGTGTGCGAGCGGTCCGTCCTTGAGCTCGGCGATGACCTGCTCGACGATCGCGTGGTCGCGGTGGCGGTCGTCGGCCTCGACCATGCCCAGAGTGGAGTTGGTGATGAAGGCGTGGTGGCGGTAGGCGGCGAACAGTTCGCCCTGCTCGGTGCCGTCAGACGCCGGCGGCTGGAGTCGCTTCACCCGGCGCACGATCAGCCGACACTTGACGTGGTCGCGCTTGCGGCGGGAGGTGAACGCGATGAAGTCGATCTCGGCGACCTCGGCGTCGGAGACCCAGCGTTGCTCGGCCTGGTCGAAGACCGCGTTCGGGTACTCGATGCTCTGCCACGCCGCGGGGTCGATGCTGGCGATCGCTGTCTTGACCTGCGGGTTCATCCGCGCGGTCACGCTGAACCACGCACCGTGCCGGATCGCGGTCGCGACGAAGGCGTGGCCGTAGTAGGCGGAGTCCGCGCGGGCCAGGATCTGGCCGGTCACGCCCGCGGCATGGGCGGTCGTGATCGCCTGGGCCAGCAGCCGCCCGGCGCCGGCGTGGGAGGCGGTGTTGCCCTTGCGGAGTCGGGCGCGGGCGATCACCGGCGCCGCGGTCTGGGTGCTGATCGTGGCCAGCTGCAAGTTCAGTCCCCGGATCCCGGTGTAGCCGAACCCGGCTGCCTGCTTGGCGTAGCCGTGGACCTCTCGGATGGTGTCGTCGACATCGACGAACACGATTCCCTCGGCTTGGCCACCGGCGAGCAGACCGGGCGCCTGGGCGGCGAGCCCGGCCAGCAGACCGCCGCCGATCTTGTCCAGCTGCTGCACGTGCCCGTGGGTGAAGGCCCGCAAGAACGTGCCCAACGTCGAGGGCGCCCGGGTCCCGGCGAACAACCGTCCCATGCCGCCATGGCGTAGCAGGTCCAGGTCGGCGATGCAGTCCGCGCCAGCCAGCATCCCACCGACCACGCCCGCTGTCTTCGCATCCGCGTTGGGCGAGGGCACAGACAAACCGTGGAGGAGGTCGTAAAGACCGGCGGACTCGGCCAGCCGAAGAGCCGGGACCAGACCCGCGGCCGACACCAGATTCCGATCATCGAAGACAGGCCGGATCGTGTGAGAAGGTTTCACTTACGAGGTGCCTCTCGTGAGCATTGGATGACGACGTCGCAATCGACATCCTCCCTGCTCAAGAGGGCACCTCGTTCCACGCCACACTCACACCGCCCACCACCGTCGGTGGATCAGGGCTGAACCGGGGTGGCCCGCTTCCGCCCGCGAGCCGCGGCCGGGGTCAGGCCGACGCCGCCGCCGGCTGCGCGGCGGGTTCGGGTTCCGGGCCGGGTGTGGGCCGCCGTCGCCGGGACACCGCGACGACCGCCCCGACTACCCAGACAACGGTGACCAGGCCCCGGAGCCAGGTCGGCCCGACCGCCAGCCCGGGGATCAGCAGC
The DNA here is from genome assembly GCA_963740255.1 of uncultured Actinomycetota bacterium. Classification (GTDB taxonomy): domain Bacteria; phylum Actinomycetota; class Actinomycetes; order Mycobacteriales; family Cryptosporangiaceae; genus CAVUDO01. The sequence continues at coordinate 517,984 of CAVUDO010000006.1, forward strand.
ACCGAGCGGTCGACGGCGTCGAGCAGCGAGAGCGCGCCCAACACGATGGACGTCCACCCGAGCATGCCGTGGCCGCGCCGCCGCAGCAGGACGCCGAGGCCGACCCACCAGACGCCCATCAGCGCCAGGGCCACGGCCGGCAGCAGCGACGTGTCGTCGGCGGCACCCGCGACGTCGACACCCAGGCCGGCCAGGCCGACGGCGGTGAGCACCAGGCCGGCCCCCGTCCGGGCCCGTCGCCACCACACCAGCAGCCCCACCAGCGCCAGCAGCACCGACGTGCCCAGGGCCAGCTGGACCTCCACCCGGGCCAGCCCGGCCGCGCCGAACCAGTCGCAGTTGGCCGGAATGGTCTGCTTCACCGCGTCGAACTCGTTGCACGCGAGGCCCTTGACCATGGCGGCCGGCGCACCGATCACCCGGTCGCTGCCGCCGTCGACCTCGCCCAGCGTCGCGCCGCACACCGGAACCACCCGCGGACTCGTCGGACCGGCGTCGGCCTGCCAGCAGTTGCCGGTGCCCTGCCCGTCCCACAGCACGTCGGCGGCGTTGGGCCGCTTCTCTCCCGACGGGGTGACGCCGAGCCGGTTGCCGACGTAGGCGTTGTGGTGCGAGGTGTCGGCCTGCTTGCCGAGGTCGGACTCGTCGCGGATGAACGCCGGCACCGCGAACAGCGCGAACGCCGCCCGGTCGTGGCCCCACACCCAGTTGTCGCGGACCACGTTGTAGTTGCCGCCCGCCACCAGGAGCCCGGTGCCCCGCGGCACGCCCACCTGCGGGCAGACCACTCCCTGCTCGTACCCGCGGGCCGCCGTGGCCTTGGCGCAGGTGCCGTCGCGGACGTATCGGTAGTAGTCCTGGTTGTTGTCGTGGATCAGGTTCCGCTCGAACTTCGCGTGGTTCTGCGGCAACCCCGGATGGTCGGGGAACGCGCTGTCGGTGGAGAGGCCGGCCACGTTGTCGGAGAACTCGTTGTCGTGCGCCCACACCGAGTCGCCGGCCGTGCCGGAGTAGCCGAGCAGGTTGTGGTGGCTCTTGCAGCGACGGATCTCGATCGCGTACCGGGTCACGTCGTAGCGACGGTTCTCGTTGAGGTTCGACGCGCTGCCCGGGTAGACCCCCGAGTCGCCGTTGCCGTATGCCTCGCAGTCGGTGTAGAGCCCGTGGTCGCTGGCGAAGGTGAGGAACCCGTACTCGTCGTTCCACCGCGTGAGCATCCGGTCGATGACGAACCCGTCGGTGACCAGGACGTAGACCGAGTTGAACGTGGTGCGCTGGGCCGTGAAGTTGCGGAAGTAGACGCCGTCGGCCTTGTCGGCCCGGATCGCGTTGAGCCGGCGGTACTGCGCGTCGACGATCACGTCCAGCGGCCCGGCGCCGGTGCCCTCGATCTGCAGGTCGCGCACCCCGAGGATCGCGACGAGATTCTGGTTGTGCGGGCACTGCCGCTGTTGCTCGAACGACAGCACCTGGTGCCCGAGCGCGCCCCGGCGGGCCGGCAGGTTGGCGCAGGCGCCGGTGGGCCCGGCCAGGCTCGGCTCCTCCAGGTAGACGCCGGGCAGGACGGCGATGTTCATGCCGGGCCGGTCGACCTTGTCCACCGCCTGCTGGAGGTGCCGGAAGCCCGTCGCCTGGCAGCGGTCGAACAGCCGCTGGTTGCGGGCCCGGAGTTCGGCGGGGAAGGCCGCGATGCGCCGGGCGAAGTCGGCCCGGTCGGCCTTGCAGACGAGCAGGTCGGGCTCGTTCGCGCGGTAGGTGGGCACGCTGCCCGAGCCGTCGGGCAACGTGACCGGGCGCTCTTCGTGGGCGAGCGCCCCGGTCGCCGGCAACAGCAGTCCGCCGGCCAGCGCGGCGGCGATCGCAAGTCTTCCCAGCCGTGACATGTCCCGGAGAGTAGGACAACCCACCGACGTCCGGAGGCGGAACGCTCGTTCAGCCGACCGCACCGCCCGCCGACCGCGGCGGGGGCACGGTTTGACCACCCGAGGCGGCGGGAAACCCGCCGGCATGGAGAACCGGAACAAGACCGTTCGGGCCGCGAGCTGGGCCCTGCTCGCCGTGGCCGTCGCCCTGGGCGTGGGCGGCATGGTCTACGACGCCTCGCAGCCGGGCGACGAGCCCAACCTGATGTGGTTCTACCTGGCCGTGGCCGCCCTCGCGTTCGTCGCGACGACGCTGGGCTACCGCGCGATCAGCAAGGACCGCGGCGACCGCGGCGCCGCGGGGTGACCGGCATCGGGCGGTAACGTCGGCGTGTGACCGATCCGCTGGCGGCCTTGCTCGACCTGCACGGCGTGGCCGACGCGGCCCGGGAGGCGCAGGACGCGGTCGACCGGATGTTCAGTCATCGGACCTTGCGTCGCTCGTCCGGCCCGGTCGCCGCCGAGTCGGCGCTGCGGGGTGCGCGGGCGTCCGCCGCGCTGGAGGGTGCCGCGTACGACCTCGACGCGGTGCGTGCCGGGACGGTGACCGACCCGGTGCTCCAGGGTGCGCTGCGGGTCGCGGGCGCGGCCGGTGCGCTGGCCGACACCTGGGCCCGGGCGCCGCGACAGGCGCTGGCCAGCCTGCACCTTCTCGCCGCCCGCGACCTGGTTCCGGAAACGGTCCTCGGCCGTCCCGACGGAGCGGTCGACGTGGCCGCGGTGGCGGGACGCCTCGACGGTCTGACCCGGCTGGCCCACGGCCGCACGGCGGCTCCGCCGGTGGTGGTCGCCGCCGTCGTCCACGGGGAGCTGCTGACGATGCGGCCGTTCGCCGGGCCGAACGGGGTGGTGGCCCGGGCAGCCGGACGACTCGTCCTGGCGTCGGGTGGCCTCGGCCCCTGGTCGGTCGCCGTCCCTGAGGTCGGCCATCTCGCGCGCGAGCCGGAGTACGTCGGGGCAGCCGGGGCGTACGCGACGGGCACGCCGGACGGTGTCCGCGCGTGGCTCGTGCACTGCTGTACGGCGCTGAGCCTGGGCGCGAAGGAAGGTCTGGCGATCTGCGACGAGAGGGAGGCCGGCTCGGCGAGGCGCGCGGGTCAGTAGGCCGGCGGGCGTCCGTAGACCACGCCGTGCTGGTCGTGCGGCGGTTCGCCGTACGTGCCCGGCTGGACGTAGTGCACGACGCCGTTCGGCGGCTGGTCGTACGGGCCGGGCTGCGCGTAGGGATCCGGCGGCGGAGCACCGTAGGGGCCGCCAGGCGGCGGGGCCTGGCCGTAGTGCGGCTGGGCGGGAACCGGTTGCCCCGGTGGTAGTCCCTGCGGGTGCGGGCCCGGCTGGGCGTCCTGCCACGGGGGTGCGGGCTGGGCGTCCTGCCACGGGGCGTGCTGGGGGTACGCGTCGGCGAAGGGCGGAGGGCCGTGGCCGTTGTGGTGCCCGTTCCGGGCCGGTTCGTAGCCGCCGTGCGGGGGGCCGGACGCTGGCGCCTGCGGGTGAGGCTCGGCGGGTCGGCCGTAGACGCCGGACTGAGCGGGCGGTGGGGCGCCCTGGTACTCGGCCTGGCGCTCCTGCTCGGTGGGCCGCGGGTAGTCAGCCGGCCGCGGGTACCCGGTCCGCCGCGCCGCGACGTCCGCCGGGTGCTCGGGGGCGGGCCGGTCGATCCCGAACAAACCCAGGAGGGCACCCACCAGAAGGACGACGCTGACTCCGACCAGGGCATACCCGGCCGGCAGGACCGAGAGCGTCGCGTCCAGGGTCTCGGTGCCGATGGTGACGACCTTCTCCTCGCTGCCGAAGGACACCTGCTTCGACCACAGCGTGAAGCCGAGCGTGTAGCAGCCGAGCAACAGCGCGGGGAGGAAGGCGAGCACGAACCGCACCTGGACGCCGGTCATCGTCAGCATCCCCGGCGCGCGCCTGGTCAGCAGCTTCCCGACGGACAGCACGAAGACCGCGAACGCGGCGAGCACGACGAACCAGCTCAGCGGCGCCATGTACGTGTGCGGCGACAGGACCGACCACTCCGTGGCCCGACCGAGGCGGTTGACCGCGTCGGCGAACTTCGGGTCGGTGTAGCCGACGAACGGCAGGAACGCGAGGCCGCACACCAGCAGCGCCGCCAGGCCGGCCATCAGGTCGCCGGCGATGCCGAGCGGGCTGCGGCGGGCCGGCAGCCGTGGCGTGGCCAGGCCGTGGTCGCGCTGCGACAGGGGTGGCGGGCCGGTGGCCGGCGGAGGCGGCGCGGCGCCCGGGGCCTGACCACCGCCCCAGGCCGGCGACCAGCCGGCATCGGCCGGACCCGGTCCGCTCGCCGGACCCGGAGCACCGTATCCGCCCGCCGGACCCGGAGCGCCGTATCCGCCGGCAGGGCCCGCGGAGCCGTCCTGCCCCTCGGAGCCGTACACCTGGCCCGGAGCCGGCGGCGAGCCGTACACCTGGCCGGGAGCCGGCGACCCGTACGCCTGGCCCGGGGGTCCGGCACCGCCGCGGTGACCGGCGTCGGCCGGCTCCTCGAAGAAGAAGTTGTTCAGCATCCGGTCGTCCGGGCGGGCGCCGGCCAACCGGGTGTCCGTCGTGGGTAACGGCGCCCACTGGTCGACGTGTGGCGGCTGCTGGGCGTAACCCGGCTGGGGATCGTCGCGGAGGACGGGTGCCTGGTCGTGAAAACCGGACGGGGAAGGCGGCAGGGCCCGCCGGTCGTGCACGCCCGACTGGCCGACCGGCAGGGCGCGCTGCTCGAAGAACGGCGGTGGTTGCCGGGGCTGGTCGATCACGGCCGGCTGGCCGCCGGGAAGGACCTGCTGCCCCGGGCCGGGTTCCGGCCGGCCGTAGACGCCGGACTGGGTGGCGAACGGCCGCTCGTCGGGGAACGGCGGCAGGGGGTCGAGGTTGCGCGGCCGGATGTCCTGGAAGGCGCTGGAACGCTGGGGGTACTGCGTGGGAGCGGGAGGGAGCGGGGGCAGCTCGTGCGCCGGATGCCACTGGTCGACGAAGCCGGCCTGCGGGCCCGGGCCCCACGGGTCGTCGGGGGCGCGTCGCTGGTCCTGGTAGCTCCCGAGGTCGGGGGCGTACGACGTGCGGTTGTCGCCGTAGGCGGGTCGCAGTTCCTCCGCGGTCGGGCGGCGCAGGTTGTGGTAGGTGTCCGGCGGATCCGGGAACGGGGCCGTCGGCGGGTAGAACGGCCGCGGCTCGAGCGTGAACGGCACGTGGTCCTGGTAGGGAGGCGGTTCCTGGGACAGCGGTGCCTGGCCGTAGAGCGGCGGGTCCTGGAGGCGCGGCGGTTGGTAGGCGGCCGGCTCCTGGCCGTAGGGGGCGTGGGAGTACGGGAGCTGGCCGTACGGCGTCTGGTCGTGGCGGGCCGGGTCGTACGGGGGCTGGTGTTGCGGAGCCGGGCGCTGGGCCGTGTCGCCCCGTTCCGGGGCGGCGTGCCGCGGCCCGTCGACGCGCGGATCGTCGTACCGTGGAACGGCCGGCCGCGGGTCGTAGCGCGGGTCGTAGTCGGGGTACGGCGGGTTCCCCTCCGGCACGTACCGGTCTCCGTGCGGATACATGCCCCGCCTCCCAGGTCTGGACTCAGGCCACCCCGGCTGGCCTCGGCGTCCCCCTGGCAGCATAACGACGCTGCCGTGCGCGGCGCCGGCGAGCGGGGAGTTCCCCGCCACCTTCCTGGCCCTGACGAGCGGAAATGCTGGTCAGACGGCTGCCGGCATCCGGCGACGAGGGTGGTCGGTGACAGAGAGACGGCGCCTCACGAGGAGGCGCCGTCACGCACGATCAGTCCTGGTTACCAGGCGTGCACCTTTACCGACGAACACGGATCCCGTCGGATCCGTCTCGACGCGCCTCCCGCGGCTGGTCGCGCGTGGGTACCTGGTGACCGTGCGCGGATCCCGGTTCCGGGAGTGCCGGAAGGACGGGGTCCTTGACGTCTTTTCTACGCCCGATTAGTCCGTAAGGGAACCCCCACGGCGCAGTACGTCCGTACTCCGTCAAACCGGCGCGTACGGCTGCCGGGGCACCGGGTCCGAAACCGCTCCGACCGACGAAGGGCCGGGTCCGCGGTCCGGGTCCGCGGGTCAGCGGCGGTGCGCGGCCAGGGGGCCGTCGGCCGAACGGGCGCGGCGGTAGCGGCCGTAGAGCACCAGCCCGGCCACGGCTGCCGCGCCGACACCGACGGCGGCGGTGGCCAGCATCGGCGCGGACGGACGGATGAACCGGGTCGGCAGCGTCACCGGACGCCGGAACGCCAGCACCGGCCACTCGCGCTCGGCCGCGACCCGACGCAGCGCCTTGTCCGGGTTCACCGCGTGCGGGTGGCCGACGATCTCCAGCATCGGCACGTCGCTGATCGAGTCAGAGTAGGCGTAGCAGTCGGCCAGGTCGTATCCCTCGGACCCGGCCAGCTCCCGCAGCGCCTCGGCCTTGGCCGGCCCCGCCGCGTAGTAGGCGATCTCGCCCGTGTACTTCCCGTCCTCGACCACCATCTGGGTCGCCACCACCCGCTCGACCCCGAGCAGCGCGCCGATCGGTGTGACCAGTTCCTCGCCGGAGGACGAGACGATCACCACCTCGCGGCCGGCCGCCCGGTGCTCGGCGATCAGGGCGGCGGCCTCGGCGTAGATGGTCGGCTCGATCAGCTCGTGCAGCGTCTCCGCGACGATCTGGCGGACCTGCTCGACGTCCCATCCACGCACCATCTCGGCCAGCGCGTCCCGGATCCGCGCCATCTGGATGTCGTCGGCACCGTTGAGCTGGTAGAGCACCTGTGCGTAGGTGCTGCGCAACACACCGCGTCGGCTGATCAGGCCGCCCTGGTAGAACGGGCGACCGAAAGCCAGGGCGCTCGACTTGGCGATGACAGTCTTGTCCAAGTCGAAGAACGCAGCGCTGCGACCCATGCCGGCGAGTGTAGGGCCCTCGACGTATCGCACTGTTTCGGGCACCCTTGTACCAGGAGCTAACGGAATCACGTGATTCCTGGACTCGTGCGTAGCGTGACGGGTTATTCTCCGACCGAACTCGGTAATCGCACCCCCCGCGGTTGCCGGGAAGGGTCCCGGCTCGGCCCCCCCGGAGCCGGACCCCGACGGCCCCCGCCTACCCCCCCGGCGGGGGCCGTCCCCTTCCCGCACGGGCCTCTGACGCCCTGAACTGTGGAAATAGGCGCATCCCGGCCCGGGTGGCGGCTGGCGTCTCCTTGCCTGCGGACAGTCGTTACGCGCTGTCCGCTGACGTTCCCCACCTGGCGCACGGCGGTGTGGCGGCATGTCGACAGGCCCCTGTCGGTCGTCCACAACGCGCGATCTGCCGAGCCTTTCTGTGGACGGCGGACGCGTCTTCCGATGCCTACCGCGACGGTGGTCGCAGCCCGTGCGGGACCACTTTCTCCGGAGGCGAGATGACCACCGATGTGTCGCGGCCCTTGGTCTGCACACGCGATTCCGACCTGCTCGACGATCTGCTGCGGCTGGCCGCCGCCGGCGGTGTCGACGTCGACGCCCCCGGTGACCCGGTGGCCGCGCGGACGCCCTGGCCAGGAGCCTCGCTGGTGATCGTCGGCTCCGACGTCGCGGCCGAGTACGTCCGTGCGCGGTTGCCGCGGCGGGTGGGCGTCGTCCTGGTGGCCCGCGCCGAGGAGGCCGGGCCGGACGACGGCGACCTGTGGCGGCGGGCGGCCGAACTCGGTGCCGAGCACGTGGTGTTCCTCCCGGCGGCGGAGCCCTGGCTGGTCGACCGGTTCGGCGCGGCCGTCGGGCCGGTCGGAGCGGGCCGGGTGGTCGGGGTGGTGGGCGGTCGCGGCGGTGGCGGTGCGAGCGTGCTCGCGGCCGCGCTGGCGGTCACCGCGGCGCGCCAGGGCGCCCGTACGATGCTGCTCGACGCCGACCCGCTCGGCGGCGGCCTCGACCTGCTGGTCGGCCGGGAAGACAGCACGGGTCTGCGCTGGCCCGACCTGGCCGACGCGGCGGGACGGATGAGCGCGCCGGCCCTGCACGACGCTCTCCCCCGAATCGGCGAGCTGTGCGTGCTGTCCTGGGACCGGGGCGACCTGTTGAGCGTCCCGGCCGACGCGGTCGAGGCGGCGCTGGACGCCGGCCGGCGGGGGAGCGACCTGGTGGTCGTCGATCTCCCGCGCCGGCCGGACGAGGCCGCGGTGCGGGCGTTGCAGGCCACCGACCTCACGCTGCTCGTGGTCCCGGCCGAGGTGCGGGCGTGCGCCGCGGCCTCCCGGGTGGCGCGGGCCATCCGGCCGCACTGCGCGCGACTGTCCTGTGTGGTCCGCGGTCCCGCGCCGGCGGGCCTGCGGTCGCGCGACCTGGCCGCGACGCTGCGGCTTCCGCTGGCCGGCATCCTGCGGGCCGAGCCGGGGCTGGCGGCCGGGCTGGAGCGTGGCGAGGCACCTGCCGCGGACGGCCGGGGTCCGCTCGCCGCGTTCTGCCGCGAGGTGCTGGCCGACCTCGACCGAGAGCAGTCCGCGGCATGACCGGCACCGTGACGGCGCACCCAGCCCGCCCGGGCGTGGCCGGTCCCGGCACCGCCGCGGCGGGAGTGGCGGCGGCGATCGACGCGGCGTTGCTCGAACGGGTGCGTCGCCGGCTGGCCGCGCAGAGCCGTCCCCCGACGCCGGCGGCGGTGGCTGCGGCCCTGCGCTCCGAGCACCGGGCTCCGGTCGGCGACGTGGCGCTGCTCGCGCTCGCCGCCCGGATCCACGCCGAGCTGGTGGGCGCCGGCCCGCTCGCTCCGTTCCTGGCCGATCACGAGGTGACCGACGTGCTCGTCAACGGACCGGACGCGGTGTGGGTCGACCGGGGCCACGGCCTGCAGCGGGTGGCCTGCGGGCTGGGCGACGACCGCGCCGTGCGCCGGCTCGCCCAACGCCTGGCCGGTGCATGCGGGCGCCGGCTGGACGACGCGCAGCCGTTCTGCGACGCCCAGCTCCCGGACGGCTCCCGGCTGCACGCGGTGCTGCCGCCCGTGGCCGCCGACGGCGTGCACCTCTCGCTGCGGACGTTCCGGGCGCGGGCGTTCACGGTCGACGACCTCGTCGTGGCCGGCACGCTCACTGCGGAGGCGCGGGTGCTGCTGCGTGCGGTGGTGCGCGCCCGGCTGGCGTTCCTGGTGACGGGCGGGACTGGCTCGGGGAAGACCACGCTGTTGTCCACGCTGCTCGGCGAGGTCCCGGCCGACGAGCGGATCGTGCTGGCCGAGGATGCCGCCGAGCTGCGGCCGGTCCACCCGCACGTGGTGTCGCTGGTGTGCCGTCCGGCCAACGCCGACGGCGCGGGTCAGATCACGCTGCGCGACCTGGTGCGGCAGGCGCTGCGGATGCGGCCCGACCGGATCGTCGTCGGCGAGTGCCGTGGTGCCGAGGTGGCCGACCTCCTCGCCACCCTCAACACCGGCCACGAGGGTGGCGCCGGCACCCTGCATGCCAACGCACCGGAGGACGTGCCGGCCCGGCTGGAGGCCCTGGGCGCCCTCGGCGGCCTGTCCCGCGCGGCCTTGCACAGCCAGCTCGCGTCCGCCCTCCAGGTCGTCGTGCCGATCCGGCGGGGGCCGTCCGGGCGCATGGTCGACCAGGTGTGCGTCGTCGATCCGGACGAGGGCGGTCGGGTGCGGGTGCGGGCGGCCTGGCGGCGGGACGGCGGCCCGACCCCCGGCCGCGACGCGCTGACCGCCCTGCTCGCTCGCCGGGGCGTCGCCATCGCGGAGACCGGGCGATGAGGCCCGCGAGCCTGGTCGCGGCGGTGGCCCTGATGGGAGCCGCCGTGCTCGTCGCGTCGCGCCCGACCAGGCGTCCGCTGCGCCGGTTGGGGGGTGCCGGTGGGCCGCGCTGGACCGCCGAACGCGGTGCGCGTTCGGGACGGCGGCGGTTCCGATGGCCGGCGTTGCTGGTCCGGTACCGAGCCGGACGCCTTTCGCCCTGGTCGTGGGGCTGTCCCGTTGCCAGCCTGGCGGCCGTCGCGGGCCTCTGGGTGGCCGGGCCGGTCGCGGCGGTCGTGTCGGCGGTCTACGCGATGATGGGCGTCCGGGCGGTGCTCGGCCGTGCCGCCGTGCGCGCAGACCGGGGCGCGCGTGTGGCAGCGGCCGAGGCGCTGGCAGGGCTTGCCGACGACCTCCGCGCGGGGCGGGCTCCGACGGCGGCCCTGCGGGTGGCGCTGGAGTCGCTCGCGGTGGCCTCTCCCTCGGACGAACTGCGTGACGCGGCGGCCGCGGTGGAGTCCGGCGGGGACGTGGTCAGGGCGCTGCGGGCCGTTCGGGGGCCGTCGGGCCCTTCGCTCCAACGTCTTGCCGCGGCGTGGGCGCTCACCGATGCGGGCATCCCACTGGCCGACGTGCTCGATCGACTGGAGGAGGAACTCCGTGCGGTGGCCCGCGCGGAGGAGCAGGCCGGAGCACGGACGGCGTCCGCGCGGACGACCGCCCGTCTGGTCGCGGCGCTGCCTCTCGCCGGTCTGCTGATCGGGTATGGCCTCGGTGCCGATCCGGTGCGCGTGCTCACCAGAACTCCGGTCGGCACGGCGTGCGCGCTCGGCGGCGTGGCACTGCATCTGGCGGGATTCGCCTGGGCCGGCCGGATCGCCCGGATGGTCGGACGATGACCGTCGCGGCCTGGGTGGCCGGTGGCTGCCTGGTGTTCGCCGCGGTGCTCGGCGGCATCCGGCCGCGGCAGGACCGGCTGCGCGCGTTGCGGCTCTCGCCCGCCGGGGTACCGCGCCGTGTCCCACGTGCGGGACTGCCGCCCTGGTGGGCGGCCGGACTCGGTGGGCTTGCCGTGACGCTCCTCGTCGGTGGCTGGTCGGGGCTTCTCGCCGGAGCGCTCTGCGCGGTGCTGATCGACCGGGCGGTGCGGAGGCTGGAGCCCCGTGCGGTGCGGGCCGAGCGGGCCGCCGCTGCGGCCGGGCTGCCCTACGCCGTGGACCTGCTCGGTGCCGTCCTGCGTGCCGGCTCGCCGCTCGACCAGGCGCTGGTCACCGTCGGTGCGGCCGTGCGGGGCCCGCTCGGCGGCCGTCTCGACCGGGTCGGTCGCATGCTCCGCCTCGGCATGTCTCCTGTGGACGCCTGGCAGCACCTGGCCGACCTTTCCGAGGCGGCACCACTGGTCGCGGCCGCGGTGCGGGCGAACGAGAGCGGCGCGGCGCTGGCCGGGGCATGCACACGCGCCGTGGCACGGATGCGGCAGGCCCGTGGCGCCGCCGCCGACGCGGCCGCGCACCGTGCCGCCGTCCTCGTCGTCCTCCCGCTGGGTGCGTGCTTCCTGCCCGCATTCGTCCTGGTCGGTGTCGTCCCGATCGTGATCGGAGTGCTCGATGACGTGCTCGTCTGACCTGCCCACGGCGCATGTGCGCCATGACGACCTACCCGCCAGCTCGCGGGCCCACGACACGCCGGGAACCGCCCGGCCCAGCAGAGGAGATGTCCATGCGTCAGATCAGAACGGTCGCCCGGAGGCTCGGTCGGCGGCTGCGCCTTCACGGCGACGACGGGATGAGCACCGCGGAATACGCGGTGGGCACCATCGCCGCGGTGGCGTTCGCCGGCATCCTGCTGAAGGTGGTCACCTCGCCCACGGTCCAGGCCGCGTTGACCGCGATCATCGACCGGGCGCTGAAGTCCTAGCCGCGGCGCGGGTCGCGTGGGGGCGACGCTCGACCGGTCGAACGCCCGTGCGTTGCCCACGAGCCGTCCGCGCGGGCCCGCGTAAGCCCCGCGGCTTCCGAGGATCGGTGACCGCGGAGCTTGCCGTCGGGTTGCCGGTCCTCGTGTTCCTGCTCGTCGCGGCGCTGACGGCGGTATCGGCCGCGACGGCCCAGCTGCGGTGCGTGGACGCGGCGCGCGAAGCCGCCCGGGCAGCGGCGCGGGGCGAGTCCGACGCGGTGGCGGTCGGGGCCCGGTCGGCGCCCGACGGCGCCTCGGTGACCGTCGCTCCGGCGGGGCCGACCGTCCGCGCGGTGGTCCAGGCCCCGGTCCGGGTGCTGGGTTGGGTGCTGCCCGGTGGGGTCGAGGGTGTCGCTGTCGCCGAGCGGGAGCCCGGCGAGGCGGTGGCGCAGTGAGCCGTCTGGATCGGCGCCTGCGCACGGACCGCGGCGGAGCCTCGGTGTGGTTGCTGGCAGCCGGGGCGGCCGTGCTCGCCATCGGGTTCGGCGCGCTCGCCGTCGGCGCTGCGATCACCGCGAGGCACCGGGCGGCCGTGGCTGCCGACTTCGGGGCTCTCGCTGCGGCCGTCCACGCCAGTGAGGGCAGCGCGACGGCCTGTGTCCGGGCAGCAGCCGTGGTGGCGGCCAACCGTGCGCGGCTGGTGAGCTGCCGCCTCGAGGGGCTGGACGCCGTAGTCATCGCCCGGGTTCGCCCGGCCGGTATCGCGGGGTTGGTCGGTGAGGCAGAGTCCGCGGCCCGCGCCGGCCCGGTGCGCGTCCAGATCGCCGGACAGACGTTCCCCGGCGCCCAGGCACGGCGCCGGGGAACGGTGGAGACGCGGATCAGCGGGCCGGGCGCTCCTCCGAGGTCGGGGTGAGAAGCCCGACGCCTTGCGTGCCTACGGGCGGAGCGGGAGCTGGTTCGGTCCCGGGAGTCTGTGCGGGCCCTGTTTGGGCCTGTTCGGCCCGCGCGTGTTCGACCTGGGCCTGCTCGATCCGGGCCTGCTCGATCCGGGCCTGCTCAGCGTCCCGCTCGGCCGCCACGAGTGCCGCAGCGGCGTCCTTGCGCTCACGTCGACGGCGGGCCGCGGAGCCCAGTCCCCACCCGGTCAGCCGGAGTCCCAGCATGAAGGCAACCCCGGCCGCGAGGCCCATGAGCACCAAGGTCCGCGCCGACAGGTTGGTCAGCTCGAGACCGAAGAACTGGATATCCGTCTGCCCGCCCGAGGTGAACATCAGGCCGACCGCGAACACCGCCGCCAGCACGACCAGCAGCAGTCCGATGACAACCATCGTTGCGTCCTTTCGCTCGAATGTTCAGGCGCGTCGTCCGGCCGGCACCTCCGGAGCACCTGCGCAGTCTTTCGCACCGGGGCTCTCGCCGACCGCGGACCGGCCTCTGCTGCTTCGTATCGCCGTTACGGGACCATTCCAAACCCCGCTGGCCTGCCGCCGCGGGCCGGCGACCGGGGAAATCGCGAACCGACCCGCCCGGTCCGGCATCTACCCAGGCGTCAAATGTCGGCGAGAAGAGAGAAGCGGATTGATGCGATTCACTGTGATGGCGGGCGCCGGGCTCGTGCTGGCCGCGCTGGTCGGATGTGGTCCTGTCGGCGTCGAGCGTGTCCAGGGAACCGCGGCCCCGGCCGACGGTTCGACCTGGAGCGATGCGGCACCCGACTCCACGACCTCCAGGCCCCGGTCTTCGCGATCTGCGCCGGTGATCGTGCCGGACGACCCCGCCGACTCGCTCGAGCTGGTGCCGCGGGAGCAGGGAGGACCGATCTGGGCGGTCGTCCACGCCGTCAGCGACAAAGGGCCGGAGGATCCGAAACTCGACGGGGGACCGGGCGAGGACGGCCCGCTCGACGTCGACGTCGACTGCGACCGCGGGGCGCGCAATGGCCTTCGCCTGCGTTCGGAGAAGGACTACTGGTACGCGGCCGAGTACGTCTCCACGCAGCAAGCGGCCTTTCGCTACAAGCAGCGGTACGACCTGAAACTGGTGGGCATCGTCCGGGTCGACCCGATCAAGGGCTGCCGCTGAGCGGGACGCGGGAACGCCGCATGGCCGTGGCATCCGTGGCGGCGGTGCCGAGCATGATGGGGTAGGCGCGACATTCATCCGACGAGAGGACGACGGTGCGGGGAAGCGGGTGGCGAGCGGCGGTCGGCGGCCTCGCGGTGACCACGCTCGCGGCGTGCGGGTGGGGTGAGCCCGTGCATGTCCCGGGCACGGCAGCGCCGGTGGGCGCCCGCACGCCGGCGGTGAACGGTACGCCCCCGCCCAGCGCACGCAAGGGCAGCCCCGTGTCGAGGGAGGTTGGCGGTCCACTCTGGTCGCTGGCGCTGGTGGTCAGCGACCAGAGCGCGGACGACCCGAAGCTCCGCGCCGCCGTCGAGACCGTCGCGCCATACGACACGGCGGCGACAGTCCTCAGCGTCGAGTGCGACCCGGGTATCCGGCCCGGCCTCAACCTCCGACCCCAGAAGCGCTACTGGTACGCCGCGCTGTACTTCGAGACCCAGGATGCGGCCTTCGGGTTCAAGGAGAGCAGGAAACTGAAGGTGGCCGGGGTGGTGAGCGTCCAGCCGGTCAAGGGCTGTCGATGAGCCGCCGTCAGGGGGACCGCGCCCGCAGGCTGGCCAGGATCTCGTCCGTGCGGTCGCTCTCGCCGACCTGCTTGATCTGGAGGTAGACGCCGTAGCCGTCCGCGTGGCGCAGCAGGATCTCGGCGTACGACACACTCGCCGTCCCGCACCCCGTCCACCGTCGGATCGTCCCCTGCCATCCGCCCGAGCGGTATTCCCGGTCGGACCGGCGGTCGCAGCCGGGATGGGCGGGCAGGACGACTCGCGCGTCGGCCGAGCGCAGTGTCCGGCTGGCGCCGACGAACACCCCGGGCGTCTCCGAGGTCGGCCTGCTCCATGCCTCCAGGTCCGGCGCGACGGCCAGACCGGGCGCCTGTTCCGATCCGAGCCCGACCGTGCTCGGATCCCAGCCTGAGTCCCGCACCTGCCCCGCCCAGGCCGAAGGCACCTCCACCGAGAGCGCACCCGTGCTGTCGGGCACCCGCACCGGCCTCGACACCGCCTCGACGGCCGTGGCGGAACCCGCGGCGACCGCGATCAGGCCGACCGCGACCAGGCAGGCCGCCAGCACCCGGCGCCCGCGCCGACCTGACCGGCGGGCCGGGGGAGGCGCGGACGCCAGCGCCGCGGCCGCGCCGAACGCGTCGGCCAGGGCGGCTGCCGTCGGCCAACGTCGGTCCCGCCTCGCCTCCAGGGCACGTGTCAGGATCCGGTCGACCTCGGCCGGGACCTCCGTCCGCAACGTCGAGGCCCGGGCCACCGGCTCCGCGGCGGCAGCGGGCACCGCACGCAGCGACGACACCTCGCGCGGTGCCCGTCCGGTGAGCATGTGGTAGGTGAGCGCGCCGAGCGCGTACACGTCGGCACGGACGTCGATGCCCCCGCCCGGCTGGGCCTGCTCGGGTGCCGTGTAGCCGGGCGATCCGGCGGCCAGCGTGAACCCCGACGCGTGCGCCAGCGCCTTCGCCAGCCCGAGGTCGGCCACCAGCACCCGCTCCTGGCCGCCGGCATCGCGGCCGAAGAGCACGTTGGACGGCTTGAGGTCGCGGTGGAGGACCCCCAGCCCATGCAGGACGGCGACGCCCCGTGCGATCTCGGCCGCGACGCGCAGCGCGGTCTCCACCGGCAGGGGGCCGGCCAGCAGCCGGTCGGCCAGCGTGCCGCCGTCGGCGTAGGTCATCACCAGGTAGGGCCGCCCGTCCGGAAGCTCGCCGATGTCGAGCACCCGCACCAGCCGGTCGGAGTCGGCCCGACGCAGGATCCGGGCCTCCTCGGTGAAGCGGGCCCGGACGTCGAGCTGGTGCGTCCAGTTCTCGGCCAGCACCTTGAGCGCGACGTAGACGTGGAGCGCGTTGTCCTCGGCCAGCCACACGGTGGCGAACGCCCCCGACCCCAGGCACCGCACGATGCGATACCGACCGACCTGGGCTGGAATGGGCACGTCCGTATCATGGCCTAGTCCCGCACCCCGGCCCGACGGAGAGGCCGCATGGCTCACGACCAGGAGATCGACGACCTCGCCGCGTGCGCCGCCGCCGGCGATGCCCGAGCGCTCGACCTGCTGCTGGCGCGGATCGCGCCCCAGGTGCTCAGTCGCTGCGCCCGGTTCCTGCCGTGTCGCCAGGACGCTGAGGAGGCCAGCCAGGACGTCCTGCTGCAGGTGGCCCGATCGATCGCCCGGTTCGAGGGCCGGTCCCGTTTCTCCACCTGGCTGTACGTCGTGGTCACCAACTGTTGCCGGCAGACCTATCGTTCGCTCAAGCGCCGGGCGGGCGAGCAGGCCAGCGCCGTGCTGCCCGAGCCTCCCGACCCCCGCACCACCAGCGTGATCGCCGGGTCCCGGCTCGACCTGCTCGAGGCGCTGGAGCGGCTGGAGGCACACCGTCCGGAGCTGGTCACCCCGCTGGTGCTCCGGGACGTCGGCCAGCTCGACTATGCCGAGATCGCCGAGCAGCTCGCGCTGCCGCTGGGCACGGTCAAGTCGCGTATCCACGACGCCCGCCAGCACGTCCGGCGCTCGCTGGCTCCCCAGTAGGCCGGCGACGGGGCGGCCCGTTACGGCCTCGCCGCGGCGACTCACTCTCCGAGGGCGACGGGCTTACCGAAGCGCTGGGCGAGGGGCTGTGATCGGGCTTGCAGTCGACCTTGAAGGCCTTCTGCTTGGCCCGGCCGTTCTCGCCCACGAACTTCCAGCACAGCGTGTAGTGGCCGTCGGCTGAGGGGCAAGTGTTACAGGGTTGTCACACGTGGTGCCGCGAGATGCGCTCCCGAGGAGGTCGAGACGAGATGCGGCCTGCTCACCGGACGTCGGGCCGGTGGCCGAGGAGGTGGCCGAGGACGGCGTCGAGCCAGCGCTCGGCGCCGGGCTTGTCCAGCGGCTCGTTGCCGTTGCCGCACTTCGGCGACTGGACGCAGGACGGGCAGCCGGCCTCGCACCCACATCCGGCGATGGCCTCGCGGGTGGCCCGCAGCCAGGTCGTCGCCGCGTGGAATCCCCGTTCGGCGAAGCCGGCCCCACCGGGATGCCCGTCGTAGACGAACACCGTGGCGGCGCCGGTGTCGGGATGGAGGTCGGTGGAGAGGCCACCGATGTCCCACCGGTCGCAGGTGGCCACCAGCGGCAGCAGACCGATCGCCGCGTGCTCGGCGGCGTGGGCCGCGCCCGGAACGTCCTCGGCGACCCCGGCCGCGGCGATCACCGATTCGGAGACCGTGTACCAGACGGCCCTGGTACGCAGCTGCCGCGGCGGCAGGTCGAGCGGCGTCTCGTCGATCACCTCCCCGGTGGCCACCCGGCGGCGCAGGTAGGAGACGACCTGGTTGGTGACGTCCACCGTGCCGAAGCACAGCGTGACGCCGTCGGCGTCGATCCGCTCGGACACCTCCACCACGGCGAGGTCGGTGACGTCCCGGGCGAACGTCGTCCAGTCCGGGTCGTCCCGGCGGACCAGCGCGACCGCGTCGTCGAGGTCGAGCCGCTCCACCACGAAGGTCTCGCCCTGGTGCAGGTGGACCGCTCCGGTGTGCACGGCGGTGTGCGCCGCGCCGGCGTCCACCGTGCCGAGCAGCCGGCCGCTGGCGCTCTCCACCACGGCCACCGGGTCGCCCCCGGTGCCGCGCAGGTCGGCGTCCGGCCGCTCCCGGGAGGTCCAGTACCAGCCGGCCGGACGGCGGCGCAGGCGTCCGGCCAGCACCAGCGCGTCCAGGGCCTCGCGGGCCACCTCTCCGCCGAACAGCGGCAGGTCGGCCTCGGTGACGGGCAGCTCGGCGGCGGCGCAGGCCAGCTGCGGGCCGAGGACGTACGGGTTCGTCGGGTCGAGCACGGTGGCCTCCACCGGCCGGCCGAACAGCGCGTCCGGATGGTGCACCAGGTAGGTGTCCAGCGGGTCGTCCCGGGCCACGAACAGCGCCAGCGCCGGCTGGGCGTCCCGGCCCGCCCGCCCAGCCTGCTGCCACAGCGACGCCCGGGTGCCGGGGTAGCCGGCCAGCACCACGGCGTCCAGGCCGGTCAGGTTGACGCCGAGTTCGAGCGCGTTGGTGGACGCCACGCCGAGCAGCTCACCGGAGACCAGCGCCGCCTCCAGCTCGCGCCGGTCCTCGACCAGGTAGCCGGCCCGGTACGCCGCCACCCGGCCGGACAGCTCCGGTGCCGCCTCGTCCAACGCCCGCCGGGCCGCCAGCGCCACCGACTCCGCGCCCCGCCGCGACCGGACGAACGCCAGCGTCCGGGCCCCGCCGGCCACCAGGTCGGCCAGCAGGCCGCCGGCCTCCGCGGTGGACGTCCGCCGCACCGGGGCGCCGTGCTCGCCACCCCCCGGGGACAGCGGCGGCTCCCACAGCACGAACGTCGTGGCCCCCCGCGGCGAGCCGTCCTCGGTCACGGCCGCCACGTCGAGACCCGTCAGCGTGCGGGCCGCCGCGGCCGGGTCGGCCACCGTGGCCGAGGCCAGCACGAACACCGGCTCGACCCGGTACCGCGCGCAGATCCGGCGCAGCCGCCGCAGCACGTGCGCGACGTGCGAGCCGAACAGCCCCCGGTAGGTGTGGCACTCGTCCACCACGACGTACCGCAGCCGGCGCAGGTACGACGACCACGATCCGTGCCTCGGCAGGATCCCGCGGTGCAGCATGTCCGGGTTGGTGAGCACGAGCCGCGCGTGCGCCCGCACCCACTCGCGTTCGGCCGTCGGCGTGTCGCCGTCGTAGAGCGCCGGCCGGATGCCGGGCAGGTCGAGCGCGTTCAGCCCCCGTAGCTGGTCGCCGGCCAGCGCCTTGGTGGGGGAGAGGTACAGGGCGGTCGCCTTCTCGTCGTCCGTGAGCGCGCTGAGCACCGGCAGCTGGTAGGCCAGCGACTTCCCGGACGCCGTGCCGGTCGAGACCACCACCGAACGTGCGGCCCACGCCGCTTCGGCCGCGGCGACCTGGTGCGTCCACGGCTGCGCGACGCCGCGCCGGACGAACGCCGCCACCACCGCCGGTGCCGCCCAGGCCGGCCAGCTTCCGACCGACGCCGGCCGGGCGGCGATCCGCTCGACGTGGGTGACCGGGTCGTCCGGCCGGCCCGACCGCATCCGGCGCAGCAGCACCTCCGGATCGACCACATCCGCACTCTCGCACGCACCACCGACACGTGGCCGGCCGCGGTGGCGGCGGTCGGGCGGTCCCGGGGCGCGCGGCGATGGTTAGATCAGGGATCGAGGTCGCGCGCCGAAGGGAGAGCGATGACCCGCCCGGACGGTCACGGTGGAGGATTCTTCGTGGAGCTGTCGCTGTCGACCCGTGTCCAAGGCGACCACACCGTCCTCTCCGTCGGCGGCGAGATCGACGTCTACACCGCCGACCAGCTGCGCGAGCGACTGGTCAAGCTGGACGAGGGCGGCTGTGCGCGGATCGTCGTGGACATGGAGGAGGTCGACTTCCTCGACTCCACGGGCCTGGGGGTGCTGGTGGGCGGGCTGAAGCGGGCCCGGCTCGCCGGCGGCACCCTGGCCCTGGTCTGCACACAGCCGAAGATCCTGAAGATCTTCCGCATCACCGGGCTGGAGAAGATCTTCGGCATCCACGCCAGCGTCGACGAGGCCCTCGCGGCCCAGTGATGCGCACCGTCCGGCTGGCGTTCTCCCCGATGCCCGCACACGTCCGGACCGCGCGTCTGGTCGCGGTCGCCACGGCCCGGGAGGCCGGCATCGAGGAGGGCGTGCTCGACGAGATCCGGTTGGCGGTCGGCGAGGCGTGCTCCCGGGCGGTCGGGCTGCACCGCCACCACGGCCGGTCCGCACTCGTCGAGGTGGAGTTCGCGGCCGGCACCCGGTTCTGCGTGACCGTCCGGGACACCGCCCCCGCCCAGCCCACGGCGGACCCGACCACCTCGCCGTTCGGTGAGGCGGAGTTGACGGGTGCCGCCCCGTTCGGCAGCGGCGACGGTTTCTCCGAGGAGGCGGTGGCCGCCGGGGTGGGCCTTGCGCTGCTCACCGGCCTGGTCGACGACGTCTCGGTGACCGCCGCGGCCGACGGCGCCGGCACGGTCGTGGCCATGTCCTGGCCGCTCGCCTGACGGACGCCCCGCGCCGGGAATGAGGGTGCAGCGCCTCCGGACCACCTGCCGCGATTCCCGAAGTGCGCGGCACGCCGGGGTGCCCGGTATGCGGTTCGCCGTGCGCGTCACCTAGAATCCGGCAGATCATGACACCCCGACGACGCGGTGTCTCTGCTCCGGGTATTCCATTCCCTGGATACCCAAGCCGGCGTCGAGGTGTCTCCGCGCGATGCCCGGTGACTCCCGGGTGCGCCCCAGCTAGTTCCCTACAGGAGGACGCATGCCCGGGTTCTCGCTCGCCGCCGATGGCGGGGCTGTGAGCCTCAGCAGCGCCAACGTGACCTACGTGGTCGTGGTTGCCGCTATCGCCCTGGTCGCACTCGGTGTGGCCGCCGGACTGGTGCGGGTGGTGCTCGCCGCCGGCCAGGGTACGGCCAGGATGCAAGAGATCGCCGCCGCCGTCCAGGAGGGCGCGTCGGCCTATCTCAACCGACAGTTCAAGACCCTCGGCGTGTTCGTCGTGGTCGCGGTGGCGCTGCTGTTCCTGCTGCCCGTGCCCGGCGACGACCTGGGCGTGAAGATCGGCAGGTCGGCCTTCTTCGTGGTCGGCGCGCTGTTCTCGGCCTTCATCGGCTACGTCGGCATGTGGCTGGCGACCCGGGCGAACGTCCGGGTGGCGGCCGCGGCCAACGACAGCGGCGGGCCGAAGGCGATGCAGATCGCATTCCGCACCGGCGGCGTGGTCGGCTTCTTCACCGTCGGCCTGGGCCTGCTCGGCGCGGCCGTGGTCGTGCTGGTCTACCGCGGCAACGCGCCGACCGTGCTGGAGGGCTTCGGCTTCGGTGCCGCGCTGCTCGCGATGTTCATGCGGGTCGGCGGCGGCATCTTCACCAAGGCCGCCGACGTGGGAGCCGACCTGGTCGGCAAGGTCGAGCAGGGCATCCCCGAGGACGACCCCCGCAACGCCGCCACGATCGCCGACAACGTGGGCGACAACGTGGGCGACTGTGCCGGCATGGCCGCGGACCTCTTCGAGTCCTACGCCGTCATGCTGGTGGCCGCGCTGATCCTCGGCCAGGTCGCGTTCGGCGAGCAGGGTCTGGTGTTCCCGCTGATCGTGCCGGCCATCGGGGTGATCACCGCGATCATCGGCGTCTTCATCACCCGGCTGCGGGCCGGCGACAAGTCCGGCATGACCGCGATCAACCGCGCGTTCTTCACCTCGGCACTGATCTCCGCGGTGCTCTGCGCGGGCGCGGCGTTCGCCTACCTGCCCGCCACCTTCGCCGAGCTGAACGTGGGCAACGAGCTCAAGGCGTTCGACGGCGACCCGCGGGTCATCGCGGTCGGTGCCGTGGTCATCGGCATCGTGCTCGCCGCGACGATCCAGCTGCTCACCGGCTACTTCACCGAGACCGGCCGGCGCCCGGTGCGCGACATCGGCAAGACCGCGCTGACCGGCCCCGCCACGGTGGTGCTGGCCGGCATCACCGTCGGCCTGGAGTCGGCGGTCTACACCGCGTTGGTGATCGCCGCCGCGGTCTACGGGGCCTACCTGCTCGGCGGCGGCATCGTGGTGCTCTCGCTGTTCGCGGTCGCGCTGGCCGGCACCGGCCTGCTGACCACGGTCGGCGTCATCGTGGCGATGGACACCTTCGGCCCGATCTCCGACAACGCGCAGGGCATCGCCGAGATGTCCGGCGACATCGACGAGAAGGGCGCCCGGGTCCTCACCGACCTCGACGCCGTGGGCAACACCACGAAGGCGATCACCAAGGGCATCGCGATCGCCACGGCCGTGCTGGCCGCGACCGCGCTGTTCGGGTCGTTCACCGACGCGGTGCAGACGGCGTTCCGGGAGACCGGGGTGCAGCTCAGTTCGCTGACGGCCGCCCAGGCGCTCGACTTCACCGGCGTGCTCAACGTGTCCGACCCGAAGAACCTGGTCGGCCTCGTCATCGGCGCCTCGGTGGTGTTCCTCTTCTCGGGTCTGGCGATCAACGCCGTGACCCGGGCGGCGGGCGCGATCGTGTTCGAGGTGCGGCGCCAGTTCCGGGAGATCCCGGGGATCATGGAGGGCACCGCCAAGCCGGAGTACGGCAGGGTCGTCGACATCTGCACGAAGGACTCGCTGCGGGAGCTGGCCACGCCCGGCCTGCTGGCCGTGCTGGCCCCGATCGCGGTGGGCTTCGGCCTCGGCGTGGGGGCGCTGGGTTCCTACCTGGCCGGCGCCATCGCCACCGGCACCCTGATGGCGGTGTTCCTGGCCAACTCCGGTGGCGCCTGGGACAACGCGAAGAAGATGGTCGAGGACGGCGCGCACGGGGGCAAGGGCTCGGCCGCGCACGAGGCGACGATCATCGGCGACACGATCGGCGACCCGTTCAAGGACACCGCGGGCCCGGCGATCAACCCCCTGATCAAGGTGATGAACCTGGTCTCGCTGCTGGTCGCTCCGGCGGTGGTCGCGTGGACCATCGGGGACGGCGCCAACACGCCGGCCCGGGTGACGGTGGCCGTCGTGGCGGCGGCGATCATCCTCGTGGCCGTCGTCATCTCCAAGCGCCGGCCGATCTCGATCGGCGCCGAGGAGGCCGGTGCGACCGACGCGACACCGGCGGAGAAGCTCGCCGTCTGACGCGTCCGGTCCCCTGAGGGGCACAGCTGCGGAGAGGCCCGCCGGTCGCCTGGGAGCGACCGGCGGGCCTCTCCGTGCGGTCTAGTGGTCGTTGCTGGGAAGCCGCACGACGGTCAGGTAGAAGTCGTCGACCTGCCGGACCACCCGGACGAACTGGGTGAAGTCCACCGGCTTGGTGATGTAGGCGTTCGCATGCAGGTTGTAGCTGCGCAGCACGTCCTCCTCGGCTTCGGACGTGGTCAGCACCACCACCGGGATGCGCCGCAACGCCTCGTCCGACTTGATCGCGGCGAGCACCTCGCGGCCGTCCATCCGGGGCAGGTTGAGGTCGAGCAGCACCAGGTCCGGGGTGGGGGCGCCGGCGTAGGGCTCCTCGCGCCCGAGGAAGGCCATCGCGTCCACGCCGTTGTTCACCACGTGCAGGCGGTTGTGGACCTTGTTGTCCTGCAGCGCCTCTTTGGTCAGCAGGACGTCGCCCGGGTCGTCCTCGACCAGCAGGACCTCGATCGTGCGCGCTTCGACGTCGATCACGTGGCGTCTCCGGTGTCGTGCGGTCAGGGCCCGGGCAGCGGGCGCCGCGGGTGGGCCCGCGGGCGAGCCACAGGTGCCGTGAGCTTATGCGCATCCGTCCGGCACCGAGCCACGACGGCCATGCCATCCGGCCATGGCGGCGGTCCGACGACACTGGAGGCAACTCGCGCGACGACGCCAGGGGAGGTCGGGACACTCCCAGACTGCCCCGCGTTGCCCACGCCGTCGTCCCCGGCCGAGGCGAGAACCTCGCCGTCCGGCCCCGGGACGGCCAGCAGTGCGTGAGCCGCGCGCGGCACCGTCCACTGTCGAGTCGGCTCGACCACGAGGACCTCCGCCCGCCGCTGACGGTCCAGACGATACCGGCCGGCCCGCCCGCGGTTCTCCGTGTTCGCTGGGACGCCCACGACTCAGGTGGGTGGCAGCGGCCGTTCAGCCGGGCGGTGACGGGACTCGTCGGTGACGGGGAGGGTCCAGCGCACCGTGGCGCCGTCCGTGCGGTCGG
The DNA here is from genome assembly GCA_963740255.1 of uncultured Actinomycetota bacterium. GTDB lineage: Bacteria > Actinomycetota > Actinomycetes > Mycobacteriales > Cryptosporangiaceae > CAVUDO01. The sequence continues at coordinate 541,340 of CAVUDO010000006.1, forward strand.
TGTCGAGCCAGATCCGGCCGCCGTGGTGCTCGATGATCTTCCGGCACAGCGCCAGGCCGATGCCGGTCCCGGGGTACTCGTCCTTCGGGTGCAGTCGCTGGAAGATCACGAACACCCGTTCGGCGTACTGCGGCTCGATGCCCAGCCCGTTGTCGGCGCAGGAGAAGTGCCACTCGTCGCCGGCCCGTTCGACACCGACCGTCACCCGCGGCGGCTCGGCACCGCGGAACTTCACGGCGTTGCCGATCAGGTTCTGGAACGTCTGGGTGAGCAGCGTGGGGTTGCCGTGCACGGTCGGCAGCCAGGGGGCGTCCACCGTGGCACCGGACTCCTCGACGGCCGTCGAGAGGCTGTTCAGTGCCCGGTCGAGGGCGTCCCGCAGGTCGACCGAGGTGAAACCCCCGGTGGTGCGGCCCACCCGGGAGAAGGTGAGCAGGTCGTTGATGAGCTGCTGCATCCGCTTCGCGCCGTCGACCGCGAACTCGATGTACTGGTCGGCCCGGTCGTCGAGCTGCCCGGCGTAGCGGCTCTGCAGCATCTGGCAGAAGCTGGCCACCTTCCGCAGCGGCTCCTGCAGGTCGTGCGAGGCGACGTAGGCGAACTGTTCCAGCTCGGCGTTGGAGCGGTGCAGGTCGGCGGTCTGCGCCTCGAGCTGTTCGGTCTGGTCCTGCAACGCCCGCTGAGCGGTCAGCGCGCTGGCCAACACGGCCACCAGCGAGCTGCGCATGGCCTCGATGTCGCGGGCCAGCGCGGCGATTCCGGCCGGGCCGACCTCCTGGACCGGGTGTGCCACCTCACCGGCGGCCACCCTGCGTACGTCGGCCGCGACCGCCTCGATCGGGTCCAGCACCCAGGTCTGCTGCGCCCGCCACAGGGCGAAGCCCGCGAGCACGACGCCGAGCAGTGCCCCCAGCGTCACCAGATACAGCAGCCGGATGGCCCCGATCAGGTCGTCGCGGGCCCCTGCGCGGGCCGTTGACAGGTCGTCGACGAGTGTGGTGACCGCGAGCCGCAGCCGCTCGGACAGCGGCCGGCCGGCGTCGGGAGAAGGCGCCGGGGCGCCGGCCCGGACTCCGGCGATGGCCGGTTCGGCATACCGGGTGCGCCACAGGTCGGCGTGGCGCCCGACCTCGGCCAGGTCGGCCCGCAGCGCCGGACGGTCGCCCAGCAGGGTGTCCAGCTGACGCACGGCGTTCTGTTCGTGCGTGCGGCCACGGCGGTAGGACTCGAGGGCCTCCTCGCGTCGGCTCAGCACGAAGTCGCTGACGCCCGCCTGTTGCTCCAGGTAGGCGGCCCGGAGTTCGGTGGCCGCGATCCGGGCGGGGCTGATCCGGTCGACCAGCGCCTCGGTGCGGCGCGAGGTCTGCACGAGCGCCGCGGTGGCCACGACGCCGACCAGCACGATCAGCGCGGTAGCGGCCACCACGGCCCGGGTCAGCCGTTGGCGCAGGGGCCGGGGTGAGCCCGCCGGAGCCGGCCCGCTCACCGGGTCTGCCGGACGTGGGAGAGCACCACCAGGGCCGCGTCATCGGCCAGCGGCCCCCCGTTGCGTGCCTCGACGGCGTCGAGCAGCTCGGGTGCCCAGCTCGCCGGCGTCGGCCGGGTCGGCACCCGTTCGGCGATCAGGGCCACCAGCCCGTCCTCGCCCAGCCTGGTCCGGCGGGCCCGGTCGTGCGCCTCGAACAGGCCGTCGGTGTGGAGCAGCAGCGTCCACTCGTCCCGCAGGGCCAGGTCGGCCGTCGGCCAGTCCGGCTCACGGGCGAAGCCCAGCGCCGGACCGCGCGGGTGACCGTGCGCCTGGGTGACGCCGTCGGCGTCGATACGGATGGGAGCCGGATGGCCGGCCAGCGAGCATTCGACCGTGCTCCGGTCGGCCGCGATCTTCACCATGCACACCGTGGCGAAGGCGTACGCCGTCTGGCGCTCGGACACCAGCACCCGGTCGAGCACCGGCAGGATGTTCTCCTGTTCGGCCCCGCAGAGCACGAGCGTCCGCCAGGCGATCCGCAGGCAGACGCCGAGGGCCGCCTCGTCCGGTCCGTGGCCGGAGACGTCGCCCACCACGGCGTACACCGATCCGTCCGAGGCCTCGACCACGTCGTAGAAGTCGCCGCCCAGCAGCGCCTGGCGGCGGCCCGGCCGGTACGCCGTGCGCAGGTCCAGGTCGGGGGCGTCGACCAGGGGGGTCGGCAGCAGGCCCCGTTCGAGCCGGGCGTTCTCCCGGGCCAGCAGCTCGGCCTCGCGCAGCTGGCGCACGGTGTCCTCGGCTCGGCGGCGCTCGATCGCGAACCGGATCGCCCGGGCCAGCAGCGGGCCGTCCACCTGGCCCTTGAGCAGGTAGTCCTGGGCACCCGCGGCCACCGCGGCGATACCGCGGTACTCGTCGGTCAGTCCGGTGAGGACGATCACCGCGACCTGGGGTGCCACCCGCAGCACGTGCCGCAGTCCGTCCAGTCCGTCGGCGTCGGGAAGCGCCAGGTCGAGCAGCACACACTCGACCTCCCCGGTGAGTGCCGCCGTTGCCTCGGCGAGGGTGCGGGCCCGGGTCACGGCCGTGGGCAGGGGCACGTCGGCGAGGTACTCCTCGACCAGGAGGGCGTCACCCGGGTCGTCCTCGACCAGCAGCACACGGATCACGTCCGGCCCGCGTCCGGAGTCGGACGTGGGCCGGTCCACCGACGCCGTGGCGCTCACCGCCGCCTCCCTGGGGGAATGCCTCCACCGGTCCTCGCCCTACCTGGCGCACCGGTACCTGGCGTACCGGTACCTGGCGTACCGGTACCTGGCGCACCGGACCGGACAGCAATGCACGTGCGGGCTCAGTACACCACCCGTCCCCGGCTCCGGCCGTGCCGCACCGGTCCGTTTCCGTCCCCGCGACGCCGCTGTGGACGGCGCCATGGCCGCCGGCCCGTGTCTGGGAGAATCGGGCAGTCGTTGTGCCTGACGCGATCCGACGTCCCTCGGAACCGCCGAGACACCGTCGGGGCGGGGCAGAGGCAGGCCCCGGCGCAAGAACGGGAAGTGGTGAGGATGCGAGCGAGCCGGAGCGTGCGCATACTGCTCGCCGTCGGCATGGCCGGCGGGTTGGCCGTGGGGTGTGGCGGGCCGGAGACGGTCGCCCCCGAGGCGTGGGCGAAGTCGGTGTGCCAGGCGATCAAGCCGTGGGGGGCGGAGATCGCGGAACTGCAGAAGTCCGCGCAGACCAAGATCACCGCCCAGTCCGACGCCACGCAGACCAAGACGGAGCTGATCCGGCTGTTCGGCGGGATGGCCCAGTCCACCGAGGTCGCGCTGGGGAAGGTGCGCGAGGCCGGAGTCCCGGACGTCGAGACCGGCGACGAGGTGGCCAAGCAGTTCGTCGCGGCGCTCACCGCGGCGAAGAAGAGCTTCGCCACCGGCAAGGACGCCGTCGCGGCGCTGCCCACGGACGACACGAAGGCCTTCTACGACGGCGTGGTGCGGGCGGGCGCGGCGATGAGCCGCGAGAACGCCGACGCGGGCCGGGCCTTCACGGACATCTCCGCACCGGAGCTGGACAAGGCGTTCGACGAGGTTCCCGAGTGCCGGTGAGAGTCCCGGAACGCCGGTGACGCCACCGGCTCAGCTGGTGCCGTAGTAGGTCCGGGCCCCGGGGTGAAGCTGCACCGGTGCCGTCTGGTCGGCGGCGGCGCGGTTGATGTTCTTGCCTTCCGGATGCACTTCGGTGAGGTCGGCCTGCCGGTCGAACAGCAGCCGGGCCAGGTCGCCGGCGAGCCGGTCGGGCATGTCCGCGTGGACGATGATCAGGTTGGGCACGGCGATGGTCGGGACGTCCTCGGCGAGCTTGTAGGCCTTGGCCGGGATCACCGCGGGTCGGTAGACGTCGCCGTACTTCTGTTGGAGCTTGGGCAGCCACTCGTCCAGGGGAAGGAAGGTGACCTTCGATCCGAGGTCGGCGATCAGGTCGGTGATGCCCCCGGTCGGCAGCCCGCCCGACCAGAACATCGCGTCCACCGTGCCGGCCTTCATGCCCTGGACCGTGTCGGGCAGCGAGAGGGCCTGCGTCGTCACGTCCTTGGCCGGGTCGAGCTCCGCGGCGGTGAGGATCCGCAGCGCGATGTTCTCGGTGCCGGAGTTGCGGCTACCGGTGGAGACCCGCTTGCCTTTGAGGTCGGCGACGTTGTCGATCTTGGCATCGGTGCGGACGATGAGCTGGGTGACGTTGGTGTAGATGCGGGCCAGCGCCCGGATCGGCTGTGGCCTGCCGTCGAAGGCGCCCTTCCCCTGGGCGGCGTCGCCGGCGGCGTCGGCCAGGGTGAACGCGATCTCGGAGTCGCCCCCCGCCACTCGCTGGATGTTCTCCACGGACGCTCCGGTGGCCTCCGCCGTCGCCTCGTAGCCGGGCAGGTTCCTGGTGATCACGTCGGCGTAGCCGCCGCCGAGTTGGTAGTACACGCCCGTGACATTGCCGGTCGCGATGAAGAGCCGGCCGTTGTGCCACGGCTCGTTACCGTCCGCATCCAGGTTGGCGGTGTCGCGCTGGATGCCGCACGCGGTGAGGAGCAGCGCGGCGGCCAGCACCAGCGCGGCCCGGACCGCAGCGGGGTGCGGGGGGCGATCGAGGCGGGTCATGGACCCACATTCTCATGGAGATCGGTCCGGGACCGCCAGTCCGGCCCAGGAGGGGCAGCCGGACCGAGCGCGCCGTTCGGCGGGAAGTCCTGCGCGGCGACCCGCCTACGGTCGTACAGTGCCATGGATGGCCAGCACAGGGCAGCAGCGCGGCTCACCCGGTGCCCCTCCGGCCGGCCCTGGGTGGCCGGCCGGGTCGGGGCCTGTCCCGGGCGCGGCCGGAGCGGCTGCCGCGAGGGCGGAGGCGATGGGCGCACTGCGGCCGACGCGGGAGGACCGACCGGCCGGGGGGAGTCCCGCCGGCGCCGAACCCGTGTCCGAACCCGCGGACGCCGCCCGGCGTGGTCCGCTCGGCCGTACCGGGGTGTCGGTACGGCACGCCCTGCGGACGCGGCTGCGGTTACTGTTCGTGGTTCCGACTGTCGCGCTGGTAGCCGTCGGTGCGCTCCAGGTCGAGTCGGCCATCTCGGCCATGCGCGACGCCCAGCGCGGCCGGCTGATGGCGACCACCGCGGTGGCCGCCTCGCGGCTGGTCCACGAGCTGGAACGGGAGCTCGCCGAGGTGGCCGCGCTCCGCGAGCGGGGCGGCCGGTCCGGCGCGGCGCTGGTGACGGCGCAGCAGGTCCGCACCGATGCGGCCGTGCGTCGCTACACCGCGCGGGCCAGCGCGACGGCGGCCGCCGTGCCTCCGCTGCGGCCGGTGCTGCAGGCCGCCGACGACCAGCTGGCCGGACTCACGCTGGCCCGGGAGCCCTCGGCGGGACCGGAGGCCGCCGGGCGGGGCTATCGCACGGCCGTCGAGGGGCTCATCACGGTGGCCGACGCCCTGCCCGGACAGCTGTCCGCGCCGGGCCTGGCCCAACGCGCGCGCGCCGTCGCGGCGATCACCGCGGCCGAGCACCGCGCCGCCGAACAACGCGACCTGCTCGGCGCGATATTCACCCGGAAGGCGCTCGAGCCGGGAAACCTGGTGCGGCTGTCCGCTCTCAACGCCGCCCAGATCGAGCGGTTGGAGGCGTTCCAGCGGGTCGCCGACAACACGGCGCGGAGCCGGTACGACGCGCTCGTGACCGGGCCCGACGTGGAGGCGGCCACCCGCCTGCGCGAGCAGGCATTCGCCGCCGAGCGCGACGCCGAGAAGCTCAAGGTGGACGCCGGCAGCTGGTACGTCGCGCAGAGCCACACGATCCGCCGGCTGCACCTGCTGAGCCTGGAACTTTCCGACCTGCTCAGTACGGAGGCGGCCCGCAGCGAGGCGGACGCCCGGCAGGTGGCCTGGCTGACCGGGGTCGGTCTGGGCGCCGTGCTGGCCGGCACGATCGCCGCGGTGCTGGTGCTGACCGCCCGGGCCAGCCGCCGGCTGTTGCGGCTGCGCGACACCGCGCTGGGCGTGGCCCAGGTGGAGCTGCCGACCGCGATCGCCCGGCTCAGCACCAGCAACGACCCGAAGACAGTCGCCGAAGCGCGACGCGACGCCGCCGGGCAGGTCGGCGGGGCACTGGTCGAGGCCCGTCCGGACGAGGTCGGGCAGGTGGCCAGGGCCTTCTCGGCGGTCTACCGGCAGGCGCTGCGGCTCGGCGCCGAACAGGCACTGGCCCGGCTGGACACCCGGTCGATCTTCGTCGCGCTGGCCCGCCGCAGCCAGATCCTGGTGCAACGCCAGCTCCAGCTGATCGACGACTTCGAACGCGACGAGATGGATCCGGCCGCGCTGGAACGGTTCTACCGGATCGACCACCTGGCCGCCCGGATGCGCCGCAACGACGAGAACCTGCTGGTCATGGCCGACAGCGAGTCCGGTCGGGCGGTCACCCAGGGTGCGCTGCTGATCGACGTGGTGCGGGCGGCCGCCGCCGAGATCGAGGACTACGCGCGGGTCGAGCCGATGCGCCTGCCCGACACCGTCGTCGCGCCGGTGGTGGTCGGCGACCTGGTGCACCTGCTGGCCGAGCTGCTGGAGAACGCCACCGTCTACTCACCCCCGCACGCCCGGGTGACCGTGTCCGCGGTCCATTCGCTGACCGACGTGCGTCTCTACATCGAGGACGACGGCATCGGCATGGAGCCCGACGCGCTGGAGGTGGCGAACGCGCGGCTGGCCGGCCCGGCGGCGCTGACCGGGCTGCTGGCCGGCACGATGGGGTTGCTGGTGGTGTCCCGGCTCGCCGCGCGGCACCAGATCGTCGTCCGGCTCTACCGCAAGGTGGGCGGCGGCATCACCGCGGTCGTCTCGCTGCCGACCGAACTGCTCGACACGACGCCGGTCCGCCCCGTCCGTCCGGTCGGCGACCGCGCCGTCGCGGAGGCCGCCGCCGGTCCGGCCGCGCCCGCCGCACCAGCCAGGAGCCCCTCCCCGGCGCGGCCCGGCGCACCGGCACGGCACGCCGGCCCCCCGGGCCTGCCGGACGGGGCGCCCCAGCGGCACGGCTCACCGCGGCACAGCGCGGACGGGGCCACGCCTCCGCCGGGCCGGCCGGTCGAGGTCGGCCCGGTGGCTGGCGGTCGGCACGAGCCGATCGGTGTCCGTGCCGAGGCTTCCTCACCGCGTCATCAGGCACCGGTCCCTCCGAACGAGCCGGTCTACCGGTGGGACGAGTACGCTCGGGACGAGCCGTTCCCGCGGGCAGGCTCGGCGTGGAGCTGGGCCGACCAGCCGTCCGACGCCACCACCGCCGGCCTTCCCCGCCGCGCGCCCGGCCGGCAACTGCATCCCGGTGCCGTCGCCACCGCCGGGCCCACCCGGGTGGAGAGCGCCGATCCGGAGGCCGTGCGCCGGCGCCTCGCCGGCCTCGCCCGTGGGATCGCCGCCGCCCACCAGCAGCAGCCCTTCGGCAGCCCCGGCCCGCTCGCCGAACCGACCTACTCCGTGCTCCCCTGGGAGGAACCGACATGACCTCCGGCCCCTACGAGGCCGTCGTCGCGAACGGACCCGTGTTCTCCACGGGTCTCCACCCGCACACCGGCGCAACCCTCAACTGGCTGCTGACCAGCTTCGTCCAACGGGTGCCCGACGTGAGCCACGCGATCGCGGTGTCCTCCGACGGCCTGTTGATGGCCGCGTCCGAGGACATGCCGACCGACCGGGCCGACCAGCTTGCGGCGGTCACCTGCGGGATGGCGAGCCTCACCGTCGGTGCCGCGGACTGCCTGGAGACCGGCCTGGTGCGGCACAGCGTGGTGGACATGACCGGCGGGGTGCTCCTGCTCACGGTGGTCGGCCAGCGGGCGCACCTGGCCGTGCTGGCCGTGCCCGACTGCGACCTGGGCCTGGTCGGGTACGAGACCACGCTGCTGGTCCGGCGGGTGGGCGACGCGCTGACGCCCGCCGTGCGGGACGGCGAGGAAGGCATGCCCGGGCGGCGGGACGGCACCGCCGCGCGCCAGGACACCGTGGCCGACGCCTGAACACCGCGGGGCGCACCCACCCTGTCGAGTAGGTTGGAGGCTGGCGTCGTCCGGCCTCAGACCGCGAACTCCCACCGGACCGACGAGAGGCTGGACACATGGCGGAGCTGGTGTACCGGCCGGTGATCGGCGCGGCCCGGACGGCATTCCGCGCGCTCGACCTGCGTTTCACCGAGATCGGCCTGCACCACGTCCCCCGCACCGGGGGAGCGGTCCTGGCCAGCAACCACGTCAGCTACCTGGACTTCCTGTTCTGCGGCCTGGCCGCGCGGCCGTCCCGCCGCCTGGTGCGGTTCATGGCCAAGAAGGCGGTGTTCGACCACGGGATCTCTGGGCCGTTGATGCGCGGGATGAAGCACATCCCGGTCGACCGGTCCGCCGGCACCTCCGCCTACGACGCCGCGGTGCGCGCACTGGCCGGCGGCGAGATCGTCGGGGTGTTCCCCGAGGCCACGATCAGCCGCTCGTTCCTGCTCAAGGACTTCAAGAGCGGTGCCGCCCGGATGGCTGCGCAGGCCGGCGTCCCGCTGCTGCCGATGGTGGTCTGGGGCGGGCAGCGGCTCTGGACGAAGGGCCGGGAGCGCCGGCTGACCCGGCGGCACACCCCGATCGTGCTCAGCGTCGGGGAGCCGCTGCACCCGGAAGCCGGGGACAGCCCGGACGAGGTGACCGTCGTGCTGCGCGAGCGCATGGCCGCCCTGCTGGACGAGGCGCAGCGGTCCTATCCCGACCAGCCGGCCGGGTCGGCCGACGGCTGGTGGCTGCCAGTGAGCCTCGGCGGATCGGCGCCGACACCGGAGGAGGCGGCGGCGTTGGACGCCGCCGAACGCGACGAACGGGCCGCGCGTAAGGCGCGGTAGGGAGGGCAGCCGTCCGGGATCGGCCGAACGGCCGAGGTGGACGGGCATCAATCACCCTGAAAAGGGCGTTACGTTTGACAACCGGTGGCGTCGGGGGTTCACACTTCGCGGCGTCGTTGAAGAAACAGTCGTCCGTTGAGTGGGAGTGCCGTGCCGTCGACCACCGAGACCACCGCCCCGGCGCGGGGCAGGCGGGCCCCGCGGGCCGACGGCGTCCGCCTCGTCATCGTCGAGTCGCCCGCCAAGGCGAAGAAGATCGCCGGGTTCCTCGGCGCCGGATACGTCGTCGAGGCGAGCATCGGTCACATCCGCGACCTGCCCGGCAACGCGTCGGAGGTGCCGGAGGCGTTCAAGGGCGAGCCGTGGGCCCGGCTCGGTGTGGACGTCGACAACGGGTTCGTGCCGCTGTACGTGGTGAGCCCGGACCGCGTCGCCCAGGTCCGCAAGCTCAAGACGCTGGTCAAGGGCGCCAGCGAGCTCTACCTGGCCACAGATGAGGACCGCGAGGGCGAGGCGATCGCCTGGCACCTGGTCGAGACCCTCAAGCCCAAGGTGCCGGTGCGGCGGATGGTCTTCCACGAGATCACCCGCTCGGCGATCCAGGCGGCGGTCGACAACCCGCGCGAGCTCGACCTGTCGCTGGTCGACGCCCAGGAGACCCGCCGGATCCTCGACCGACTGTACGGCTACGAGGTCTCCCCGGTGCTGTGGAAGAAGGTCATGCCGAAGCTGTCGGCAGGCCGGGTGCAGTCGGTGGCGACCCGGATCGTGGTGGAACGCGAACGTGCCCGGATGAAGTTCCGGGAGGCCGAGTACTGGGACATCGCAGGGCAGTTCACTCCTGCGCAGGTCGCCGAGGGCGACCCGGACCGGTTCTCCGCCACCCTGGTCGGACTGGACGGCGACCGGGTGGCCACCGGGCGCGACTTCGACCCCGAGACCGGCCAGACCAGGCCGGAGCTGCGCGGTGGTGTCGTCCACCTGGACGAGGCCGGCGCCCGCGGGCTGGCCGCCCGCCTGGAGGGTGCGGCGTTCCGGGTGGTCAAGGTGGACGAGAAGCCCTACCGGCGCCGGCCGTACGCCCCGTTCATGACGTCCACCCTGCAGCAGGAGGGCGGGCGCAAGCTGCGCTTCTCCAGCGAGAAGACGATGCGGGTGGCCCAGCGGCTGTACGAGAACGGCCACATCACCTATATGCGGACCGACTCCACCAACCTGTCCGAGACGGCCCTGAATGCGGCCCGCGCCCAGGTGCGCGACCTCTACGGCGACCGCTACGTGCCCACCGAGCCCCGCCGTTACGTGAACAAGGTGAAGAACGCCCAGGAGGCGCACGAGGCGATCCGCCCGTCCGGCGAGGTGTTCCGCACCCCGGGCGAACTGGCCGGCGAGCTGACCGCCGACGAGATGAAGCTCTACGAGCTGATCTGGAAGCGCACGGTGGCGTCCCAGATGATCGACGCGGTCGGCCAGACCGTCTCGATCCGCCTGACCGGCACCTCCTCGACCGGCGAGGCCGCCGACTTCGCCGCGTCGGGCCGCACGATCACCGAGCCCGGCTTCCTCCGCGCCTACGTGGAGAGCCTGGACTCCGACGGCGAGGCCGACGACGCCGAGCGACGGCTGCCCCGGCTGGCGGCCAACGACCCGCTCACCGGGCACGGCCTGCAGGCCGAGGGCCACCGCACCCAGCCGCCGGCGCGCTACACCGAGGCATCCCTGGTCAAGGCGCTGGAGGAGCTCGGCATCGGCCGGCCCTCCACCTACGCCTCGATCATGCGCACGATCCAGGACCGCGGGTACGTGTGGAAGAAGGGCAGCGCGCTGGTGCCGTCCTTCGTGGCGTTCGCCGTGATCCAGCTGCTCGAGCAACACTTCCCGCGGCTGGTCGACTACGCCTTCACCGCCGACGTCGAGGAGGACCTGGACGGCATCGCGGCCGGCGCCGGCCAGCGCGTCGACTGGCTGACCCGGTTCTACTTCGGCGCGCCGGACGACCAGGGGCGCGAGGGCAGCGTGTCCCGGGCCGGCGGGCTGAAGAAGCTCATCTCGGTCAACCTCGGCGACATCGACGCACGGGGCGTCAACTCGATTCCGCTCTTTGACGGCGTGGTGGCCCGGGTCGGCCGTTACGGGCCCTACCTGCAGCGCGGCGGCGACGACGGCGACCGCGCCTCCCTGCCCGACGACGTCGCCCCGGACGACCTCAGCCCCGACCGGGTGGCCGAGCTCTTCGCGGCCACCAAGCTCGAGCAGGTGCTGGGCGACCACCCCACCAGCGGCGAGCCCGTGATCGCGAAGGCGGGCCGGTTCGGCCCCTACGTCCAGGCCGGCGAGCAGACGTCCAGCCTGTTCGCGAGCATGTCGCTGGAGACGGTCACGCTCGACGACGCGCTCAAGCTCCTCTCTCTGCCACGGCACCTCGGCGACGACGCCGACAAGGAGCCGGTGATGGCCTGGAACGGGCGCTACGGCCCGTACGTCAAGCGCGGCACCGACACCCGGTCGCTGGAGAACGAGGGACAGCTCTTCAGCGTCACGCTGGACGAGGCGCTGGCGCTGCTGGCCCAGCCCAAGACCCGGGGCCGGCGCGCGGCCGCTCCGCCCCTGCGCGAGGTCGGCAACGACCCGGTGAGCGGGCAGCCGGTCGTGGTCAAGGAGGGCCGGTTCGGACCGTACGTCACCGACGGTGAGACCAACGCGAGCCTCCGCAAGGAGGACGTGGTGGAGTCGATCACCATCGACCGGGCCGCGGAGCTGCTCGCCGACCGCCGTGCGCGGGGTCCGGCGCCGCGCCGCCGCGCCGCGAAGAAGGCCACGGCGAAGAAGGCCACGGCGAAGAAGGCCACGGCGAAGAAGGCCACGGCGAAGAAGGCCACGGCGAAGAAGGCCACGGCGAAGAAGGCCACGAAGGCCACCGCCCAGAAAGCCACCGCAACGAAGGCGGCGGCGAAGAAGCCAGCGGCCAAGAAGCCGGCCGCGAAGACCGCCTCGAATGCCGCCAAGACCCCTGTCGCCAGCGCCGCGAGCAGCACAAACGGGTAAACGGAGGTTCGTCCACCGTCACGGACCGGCACCGTGGGTCGTGGGGCGTAGGAGCCGGGACGGTGTCCGGTGCCGGGGGCCCACCCGGTGGGGCGGCCCTGTCCGCCCGGATGGATAGAGTGGCCAGGACCGGTCTTCGTCACCCTGGGTGGGCATGCCCGCCCGCGGGTGGACGGTCACGGACAGGAGCCGACCATCAGCACCGAGCCGCCCCGCCGCGCCACCTCGACCGACACCGCCACCGACGCCTCGACCGACCTGGCCCCGGTGTCCGCGGTGCTGCGCAATGGTCCGTTCCGCCGGCTATGGCTCGTGTTCGGACTCTCCAGTCTGGGGGACTGGCTCGGCCTGCTGGCCACCAGCCTGTTCGCGGCCGGGCAGGTCACCGGCTCCACGGCGAAGGGCCTCGCGTTCGGCGGCGTGGTCGTGATGCGGCTGCTGCCGGCGATCGTGCTGGGTCCGCTGGCCGGGGTCTTCGCCGACCGGTTCGACCGCCGGATCACGATGGTGGTCTGCGATCTGCTGCGGTTCGCGTTGTTCGCGTCCATCCCGCTGGCGGCGCTGTGGCTGGACGGGGCCAGCGTGGTCACCTGGGCGCTCGTGGCCACCTTCCTGATCGAGGGTGTGAGCCTGTTCTGGATCCCGGCCAAGGAGGCCGCCGTCCCGAACCTGGTGAAGTCCGAGCAGCTCGAGGCCGCCAACCAGCTGGCGCTGCTCACCACGTACGGGATCACGCCGCTGCTCGCGGTGGCGCTCGGTGCCGGCCTGGAGTGGGCGCTGCCGCTGCTGGTCGACAACGACCTGTCCCGCCTGGTGGTGGGGCCGAACGAGATCGCGCTCTATCTCAACGCCCTCACGTTCGGCGTGGCAGCCGCCGTGGTGTTCACGATCCGCGAGCTGAGCGGGGGGCCCGCCAGCCGTCAGGACCACCGGCCCGGCGGCAGCCCGAGCTTCCTCCGGGCGCTGCTGGAGGGGTGGAGCTTCGTCCGACGCACCCGGCTGGTGCGGGGGCTGGTGCTGGGCATCCTCGGCGCGTTCGCGGCCGGCGGGGTGGTCGTCGGCGTCGGGCAGTTCTTCGCGGGGTCGCTCAGTGGCGGCGAGGCCACGTTCTACCTCCTCTTCGGCGCCGCGTTCGCCGGGTTGGCGGTCGGGATCACGGTCGGTCCGCGGCTGGTGGGGTCGCTGTCGCGGCACCGCTGGTTCGGGCTGAGCATCATGCTGGCCGGTGCGTCGGTGACGGCACTGGCGTTCGCGCCACACCTGTCGGTGGCCATCGCGCTGACCGTCCTGATGGGGATCGGCACCGGCATGGCCTACCTGTCCGGCACCACGCTGCTGGGCCGGGAGGTGGCCGACGAGATGCGCGGCCGGGTCTTCGCGTTCGTCCAGTCGATGGTGCGGGTCGTGCTGATGCTGGCGATCGCGCTGTCGTCGCTGCTGGTGGGCCTGATCGGCTCGCGCATGGTGACGGTGGGCGCGGTCTCGGTGGACGTCAGCGCGTCGCGGGTGTTGCTGCTGGTCAGCGGCATGCTCGCCGTACTGGCCGGCGTGCTGTCGTTCCGGGGCATGGACGACAAGCCCGGGGTTCCGGTGCTGGCCGACCTGCTCGGGTCGCTGCGCGGACGCCCGCTCACCGTGCCCGAGCGGACGGCGGGCCGCGGCCGCTTCGTGGTGTTCGAGGGCGGCGAGGGCGCTGGCAAGTCCACCCAGGCCCGGCTGCTGGCCGGCTGGCTGACCGAGCGCGGGTACGACGTGCGGGCCACCCGCGAGCCCGGGGCGACGCCGCTGGGCGCCCGTGTCCGCGAACTGCTCCTGGAGCCCGGCGGGGAGCCGCCGTCCGCCCGCGCCGAGGCCCTGCTCTACGCCGCCGACCGCGCCCACCACGTGGCCACCGTGATCCGTCCGGCGCTGGCCGAAGGTGCCGTCGTGGTCTGCGACAGATACGTCGACTCCTCGCTGGCCTACCAGGGCGCGGGACGGGCACTGCCGGCCGACGAGGTGGCCTGGCTGTCCCAGTGGGCCACCGCAGGGCTCCGGCCCGACCTGGTGATCCTGCTGGACGTCGACCCGCGGGTGGGCATGGCCCGGATCGGCGAGCGGGGAGCCGCCGACAGGCTGGAGTCGGAGTCGGCGGAGTTCCACGCCCGGGTGCGGCGGGCGTTCGGTGACCTCGCGGCCGCCGAGCCGCGCCGGTACGCCGTGCTGGACGCCGGACTACCCGCCGACGAGATCGCGGCTCGGGTCAGGGAACGGCTGGGGCCGCTGCTGCCTCCCGCGCCGACCCCCGCGCCAGATGCCACACCGATGGCGGGGGAGCCACCTGTGACCGACCGCAGCGGGGGACGCCACGGGCACGGCACCGCCTCGTCACGGGCGGCCGAGCGGAGCGAGGTTGCCCCATGACCGCCCACCCGGGCCACGCAGACACCGCGCCGCCCGCCGACCTCGCCGAGCCGTCTGCCGACACCCTGGCGGGAGTCTTCGACGACCTCGTCGGCCAGGAGGGCGTCGTCGCGGTGCTGCGCCGGGCAGCGGACGCCGCGGGCCGGACAGCGCGGGGCGAGGTCGTCGCTCCGGGCGAGATGACCCACGCGTGGCTGTTCACCGGGCCTCCCGGGTCGGGCCGGTCGGTCGCGGCCCGGGCGTTCGCGGCGGCGTTGCAGTGCGCCGACGGCGGTTGCGGTCACTGCGCGGCCTGCCACACGACGCTGGCCGGCACACATGCCGACGTTCGGATCGTGGTCCCCGAGGGGCTGACGATCGGCGTCGACGAGATGCGTGACCTGGTGCTCAAGGCGTCCTCCGCGCCGTTGGCCGGCCGGTGGATGGTGGTCGTTGTCGAGGATGCCGACCGGCTCACCGAGTCGGCGTCCAACGCGTTGCTCAAGGCGGTGGAGGAACCCACGGCCCGGACGGTGTTCCTGCTGTGCGCGCCGTCGGTGCACCAGGAGGACGTCTCGGTCACGATCCGCTCGCGGTGCCGGGTGGTGGCGCTGCGCACCCCGTCCGCCAGCGCAGTCGCCGACGTTCTCATCCGCCGGGACGGCGTCGAACCGGCCACCGCGGCCTGGGCGGCCGCGGTCGCCCAGGGCCACGTGGGCCGCGCCCGGCGGCTGGCCTTCGACCCCGAAGCGCAGGCGCGCCGGCGTGCCGTGCTCGGCATCCCGCGGTCGCTGCGGGGCGTCGCGGCGTGTTTCGACGCCGCCGAACAGCTGATCGCGGCGGCCGAGGCGGAGGCCGCGGCGGTGACGACCGACCTGTCGGCGCGGGAACGGACCGCACTGGAACAGGCCCTCGGAGCCGGGGGGACCGGCCCGGGCACGGCCGCCGCCACGCGGGGGTCCGCCGGCCAGGTCAAGGATCTCGAACGGCGCCAGAAGTCCCGGGCCACCCGGGCCCAGCGGGACGCCCTCGACCGGGCGCTGGTCGATCTGGCCGCGTTCTACCGCGACGTCCTCACTGTGCGACTGGGCGCGCCCGTGTCGATCGTGCACGCCGATGTGGTCGACGTCGTGGAGGCCGCCGCCGCGGCCTGGTCACCGGACTCCATACTGCGGCGGATCGAGGCCGTGCTGGCCTGTCGTGAGGCCCTGGCGGCGAATGTCAAGCCGCGGATTGCCGTAGAAGCCATGACCATCGCCCTTCTCTAGGTGGGCGGCCCGTTCAGGTACGCCGCTCGCGGCGTTGTCGGCGGTCGCACGTAGCTCCGCTACGCCACGACCACCTCCGCCTTGCGATCGACGCACCTGAACGGGCTCCAGGTCAAAGACCGCGATTCAGTGACGCGATTACCTGTCAGAGCCGCCGCCTGGCACGGCATGGCGCAGCGGCGTTGCTCGGTTGGCGCCCGACGCCAGTCCGGCGGCCCGTGTGGGCCGGGCTCGGCGTCCACCGGAAGCGATGTTCACCCTGGACGTGCAGCGACCCCGGAGGCGTGATGCCTCCGGGGTCGCCATGACCGTTCAGGCGCTCAGGCGCCGGTCAGATCACTGGAAACGGCGCGCCCACACCATCGCGAAGCGGCCGAGGACCAGCATGCCCACCCCGCCGGCGAGCAGCAGCGTCAGGCTGGTACCGGTGACCGGCAGTTCGCCGTCGCCGTTACCGCCGCCGTTCGAGGCACTCGGCGAAGGCGAACCGTCCGGCACGATGCCGCCGGCCGGAGCAGTCGCGCTGGCCTTGAGCTCACCGATCGCGACGTCGAGCAGCTTGCCCGTGCCCGGGATGTCGAGCACCTCGAGCCGCAGGGTCGCGGCCTCGCCGCTCACCGAGGTCGGGGTGACCGTCTTGTCCAGGTGGCCCAGGCTCAGGCGCAGCAGGGCTGCACCCTTCTTGGCCGGCGCGGCCGGAGCGATCCCGGCACCACCAGCGGCGTCGCAGGGCAGCAGACCACAGAGCAGACCCTGAACGTCAGGGGCGCCCGGCACGGCCGGCAGTGCCGGCGCGGCCTTCGTCACGTTCGGCAGCGCCGGCAGGCCCGGAGCGAGACCCGCGAGCGGGATCTCGAAGACCTTGTCGGGCGTGTCGAGCGTCTTGCTCTGACCGGCCGCGGTGATCTTGACCAGCGGCGAGCTGTAGGTCACCGAGGACTTGTCGGTGCCGGTGGCCGTAGCGGTCAGGGTCGGGGGCGAGATGACCTCGATCCGGATCTCCTGGGCGGTGCCCTTGAACAGGGTCAGGTCGAGCAGCGACGTGCGGGCGAGCGCACGGACGCCGAGGCCGTCCTGGCCGTTGACCTCGACGATCCCGGTCTTGCTGTGCGAGTAGCCGACCTTGGTCTCGAGGACCGAGGCGCCGACAGCCGGCACGGCGACGGGAAGGCCGACGCCCGGGATCGCCACGACGCTCGCGATGCCCGCGGCCGAGTTGGTCAGCTGGACCGGGCCGGTGGGCTTCGCGGTGCCGTCGTTCCAGCGCGCGCTGGACTTGAGCTCCCCGACGCCGACCTTCAGCAGGCCGAGGTCCAGCGCGAGCACGTCCAGCTCGGTCGCCGCCGGGTTGTCCGGCGCCGCCGTCTGCGCAATCGAGTTCTTCGGCAGTTCCAGGACGGTGTTGCCGGCCAGGGCTGCCTTGAGGATGGCGGCCTCAGACCTGGACTGGGGGCTGCCGGCACTGTTCACACCGCTCGCGGCGTGGGAAACCTTCACATCGGCCAGGGACGCTCCGTTGAGCGCGCCCAGGGCCGTGCCGCTGAGCACATCCACGTGGACCAGGGTGGCCGAGGACGCGGCACTGTATGCGGGGGCGGGGTTGGCGGAGGCCGGCGCAGCGATCCCGACCGAGGCGGCGACGATGGCGACGACGAAGCCGGCCGCCGTGAGCCGCGGCAGACCGGGACGTGGTCGACGAGACCTTAGGGACATGAGGGGATTCACCTGTTCTCGAGTTTGACAGTCTCCCGCGCTCAACGACCTAGTCGACCGTTGGTGACGGGTGGGAACAATGCGCACGACGATAACCTTGACGCGGGGATGTTAACTCATCCGTTCGGCCACGATAGAGGGCATCAGCGAGATTCACCAGATGGTCATCCGCGCTGGGGGTTTTCGGCTGTTATATCCGATCCTTGGAGGCCGAACTACGCCTGTGGCGCCCGTTGCGAGGCCCCGGTGTGTCGTCGTCGGCAGCGTGTCGCGCCTCTGCCGCATCCGACGGCCGACACCAACGTGTTACGTAGTCGTGTCAGCGTTGTTGTACGGGCTTGCCGCCCGCTTGTCAGGCCCTGGCGGTCCCGGCCGAAGGTTCGGGGAGACTGGCGGCATGGAGACAGCGGCTGATGCGGAGTTCGAGCAGGTCACGACCCGTGAGGTCTACCGCAATCCCTGGCTGGCGGTGCGGGAGGACACCTTCGCCCGCCCGGACGGCACCACCGGTATCTACGGTGTGATCGACAAGCGGGACTTCGCGGTGGTGGTCCCGTACGACCGCAACGGCTTCCATCTGGTCGAGCAGTACCGGTACCCGGTCGGCGAGCGGTGCTGGGAGTTCCCGCAGGGGAGCTGGCCGCCCGGCCACCCGGGGGAGGACGGCGCGGCGTTGGCCCGGGCCGAGCTCGCGGAGGAGACAGGCCTCCGTGCGGGTGCCCTGAGCCGCCTCGGGTGCCTGCACACCGCGTCCGGGGTGATGAGCCAGCGCTACGACGTGTACCTCGCCACCGACCTCACCCCCGGCGACCACGCCCGCGAGGCGTCGGAAGCCGACATGCGGCAGCGCTGGGTGTCGCGGGCGGAGTTCGAGACGATGCTGCGGGCCGGAGAGGTCCGCGACTCCCAGACCGCGGCCGCGTACGCGCTCTTCCAACTGGTCGTCCCCGGCGGCTGAGTGCGTCGTGGCCGGCCGACAGGTGACGCGGTCAGCCGCCGCCGAGCTTGGGGCGGACGGCGTAGGCAGGCAGCACGATCGCCTGGGCGACGACGGTGTGCTCGCCGTCGTGGGCGATGGCCGGCGATCCGTACAGCTCGTACCCCTCGTCCAGGGCGGCGCTCACCCTCTCGCAGAACTCCGCGTCGTCCGGACCGGTGAGCAGGCGGTACCGCAGCCGCTGCCGCAGGTGCTCCATCGGGCCTCCAGTGCTGGGTTCGGTGCCCACCGTAGGCGGTGCGCGGCGGGGCCGCAGGCGGCGCGCGGCAGCGATTCGGTGTCGGCGTCCGGACCCGTTAGACTTGCCCGGCACCCGCCGCCTTAGCTCAGTCGGCCAGAGCGACGCACTCGTAATGCGTAGGTCCGGGGTTCGATTCCCCGAGGCGGCTCAAGTTTTGACTGCGGAAACGCACTACTCAATGTGGAGAGTCAGAAAGGCGGCTCTTTCGCTTGGGGGCACCGTGGGGGCACCGGCCTCTCGGTATCTGCGGCGGTCTCCGCTGAGGCTGCCGAGGTGTGGGAGCGCCTGGAGAACGACCGTGACGCGGCCAAGGCCGGCGCCGTCCCGGCCGAACTGCGCGCCGGCAAAGACCAGCACCCGACATGGCGGGAACTGCGTAGCGAGCCGTCGGCATCGCCGACGAGGCGACGCTGAGCAGTTCGGACACGCCCGTTCGGACTGCTGGTCGGCCGGCCGGTGCTGTCTAGCATGTGCGCCAGGGGGTCAGGGTGGGGCCCGGACGGTCGTGTGCCTCACATCGCCCGTGGATCGAGCAGGGGGAGAACCGGATGGCGAAGTTCGAGGTCTACAAGAACGCGAAGGGCGAGTTCCGTTGGCGGCTCAAGTCCGGCAACGGGCAGACGATCGCGACCGGCGGCGAGGGCTACACCTCCAAGTCCGGGGTGCTCAACGGCATCGCTGCCGTCCAGCGTGACGCCCCCGGGGCATCCACCGACGACCAGACCTGACCCGCTCCCGGGGGCGGGAGCGGCCGGTCACCGGGCCGGCTGTTCCCGCCCCCGGAGGCCGGGGGGCCGGTTCCGGACGGACAGTGTCCAGATTTCCGACCGTGGTGTCGATTAACGCCCTACTGGGCACCGAGACGGCCACCCCCGTGCCGGTGCGGGACGGCGAGCGGGTCGTCTGGAGTACGACCAGATGCCCGGCGGCGTGCCGGCCTGACGCCGGACGAGGCGCAGGTCGACGAGCGGGCGGGCAGTCGACTCCGTCGAAGCGGTGTGCCGCGAGGAATGGGTCGGCTGCCCGCCACGCTCGTCCGTCACCTCGGCGACCTGGACCTCGCCGAGGAGGTCGCCGCCGACGCGATCGTCGCGGCCTTGCGGCATTGCAATGCCTTGGTGTGCGCCCAACGAGCCTCGCGTTGCCGCTTACCGACCGTCACAGGAGGGTTGTCGCCCAGAGGGGCCAGACTCTTATCGGGAGACAACGCGAGTGTTTGTCATTTTGCCGTAGATTCGGTCGTTACTGACCCCGTCGGGAGCGCGAACGCAGTCGGGAGGTTTGCTGATCAGGGAGCGTGGTGTGCCCGAAGGCGACCAGGGCGTCCGGAACGAGATTTCGGGTCAGGTCATCGGACCTGCGGTGATGGCGGGCCGAATCGATCAGATCAATGTCCGCATGCCTGCACCGGCGCCGACGGGTGTTCCGTGGCAGGTGCCTGCTGCGCCGGCCGTATTCGTGAATCGTGTCGCGGAAGTCCGGGCGATGGGCGGTCTGCTGGAGGAGACGGAGGCCGGTACCGCGCCGGTGGTGATGGTGCTCAGCGGGTTGCGCGGTGTCGGCAAGAGCGTGGTTGGCCGCCACTGGGCGCAGGCGATGCGGGATCGGTTCACCGGCGGGCAGTTCTACGTCGACTTCGGCTCGCTTCGCCACCGTGGTGGTGTCGAGGTCAGCGACGTTCTCGGTGGGTTCCTCCGGGCGCTCGGGGTCCACGAGGAGTGGATTCCGGCGACTCTGGTGGAGCGGGCCGCGCTGTTCCGGTCGCGGACGGCCGAACGCCCCGTACTGGTGTTACTCGATGACGCGCGTACCGCTGCGGAGGTGATGCCCCTACTGCCTGCCTCGGCGGGCAGCGTGGTGTTGGTGACGACCGACCACCATCTGGACGAGCTGATCACGGGAGGTGCCCGGTCAGTGCCGCTGGAACCGTTGGACGCCGCACACGGCGCGGCCCTGTTGGAGAGGATGATTGGGGCTGACCGGGTGGCCGTCGAGCCAGCCGAGGTCGCGAGCCTGGTGCGGTTGTGCGCGGGGCTGCCGGTGGCGTTGTGCGTGGTCGGTGCTCGGCTGGTCAAGCACCGCCGCTGGCCGCTGGCCAGGATGGTCGCGGAACTGAGAGACGCTGACAGCCGCCTGGACAGGTTGTCGACGGTCGAGGCCGTCTTCGACACGGCGTACGCGGACCTGCCTGCCGAGGTGGCTCGGTTCTACCGGAGGATGGGCCTGCACCCGGGTCCGGACTTCGACGCGAACGCCGCCGCTGTGCTCGCCGGCGTCTCGACCGCTGCGGCCCAGGATTTCCTGGACTCGTTGGGGGATGCGCATCTGATCGAGAGCGGTGACGGCGAGCGGCACCAGTTCCACGGTCTCGTACGGCTGCACGCGAGCCGACGGGCTTCGGAAGAACTTCTCGGGGAGGAGAGCACCCGCCGCCTGTTCGACTGGTACCTGGTGGTCGCGTCGGCCGCCGACCAGGCGGTGATGGGCGCCCGGATGAGGTTGGCTGACCACGACGCGCCAGATCCGTCGCTATCCCCGGCGCTCACGACACCGGCCGAGGGCATCGACTGGCTGGAGACCGAAAGGCACAACCTCCTCGCCGCCGTACGAGGCTCGGCCGCGCGCGGTTGGGACGACCTGGCCTGGCAGCTCTGCGAACCGCTCTGGGTGCTCTACCAGCATTACCCACATCATGCCGACTGGATCGAGTCGCACCGGCTCGCGGTCGAGTCGGCGCGTCGCTGTGGCGACCTGCGGGCCCAGGCGCGGATGCGCTGCCAACTGGCCCGCGCGTACCTCGAACTGTCCAGGCTCGACGAGGCTCACACAGAACTGGTCGGAGCCCTGGACGGTGCCCGGGCTTCTGGCGACCGGCGCCTGGAGGCGTCCGTGGTGGAGTTCACCGGCCTCCTTCAGGACGCGCGGGGCGACCACGAGGCTGCGGTCGAGGCATTCGACCAGGCGCGAGAGATCAACGAGTCGATCGGCAGCCGGCGCGGTATGGCGCTGCAGATGTACCTGCTGGGCCGGTCGCTCGGCCGTGCCGGCCGGCACGAGGAGGCGATCGACGCACTGGAGGCGGCGCTGCCCCTGTTCGACGAACTGGCCGACGAGCGGACGGCGGCGCACGTCACGACCAGCCTCGGGAGCGCATACCTGAGTGTGGGGCGGCACGACGCGGCGCGGGTCGCGCTCACCCGGGCAGTAGAGATCCTCCGGGGCCGTCACCTTCCAGTCCAGGAGGCCGAGGCACTGGAGGTGCTCGCCGAGGTGGCCCGGGTCGCGGGGGATGCCGAGGTGGCCGGAACGTGCCTACGACGCGCAATGGATCTGTATGCGGTCACGGGCAGCCCGCACGCCGATCGGCTGCGTCAGATGCTGTCCGAAGCCTGAACGGTCGAGAGGCGGACCACCACGGCCGCGCCTCGGACACGGACGGTGAAGCCGCGGTGGAGAGTGTCGGCGGAGTGACCAGCCGCCAGGCAGGCGTAGACCGCTGAGGCGACCAGTGCGGGATCGGCCCCAGGCCAGTGGGTCGGCTCGACCTCCGCGCGGCAGAGCGGTCCGTGTCGGATGCGTATGAGCCAGCCATCCGGCGTGGTCAGGTCGCAGGCCAGGAACGCACCGAGGGACTCTTCCAGTGCCTGGGAGGTCCACGCCGACCCGGGCGGATCTGTCGGCGCAGCGTGGCGGCGGATCAGCACTGCGGCGCTCTGCTGAAGGCGTCGGTCACGTTCGCCGGTGTCCACCGCGAGATGTCGCCGAGTCGCGGAGCCGGCCTCGACGGCGGTCACCGCCGCCGGGTAACGGCACAGCGTGACCGCGGTCCGGGCTCCTAGCGGTTGAAGGCGGGTGTCGACGTGGTAGGCGGTCACGTCGTTGCGCTCCGGTGCCGGGTTGGGCACCGGCAGCGAGGACAGCGGTTCGGGCGGCTCCGGAAGCTCCAACAGGCCGTACATCAGTTCACGCAGCAGGTGCAGGGATTCCCCGGCGACAGCGAAGGCGCCACCACTGAACTCAGTAGACGAGGCGGAGACAGCGGTGTCTGTCATGGTCTGGCTGATCTGTTCGGCCAGTGACCGGTGCGCGTCCAGATGCGGTGTGACCGACCCGAGCGCGGCCATCGGCGTGTCCGGAACAACCTCCTCGACCGCGAAGGCCCCCAGCAGGACCGGTTTGCCCATCGCGGCGGCGTAGAAGGTCACCGAGCCATGGTCGCCCAAGACACAGTCAGCCGCGATCAGGGCAGCGCGCCACCCCTCACGCGGCGGAATGAGAAGCAACCCGGCCTCCTGCGCGGCGGCCAGCCAGGACCGGACCTGCCAGCCACCGTGGGCGGACCAGACGTTCGGATGTAGAACTGCGGCGACCCTGTACTCGTCCGCGGGCAGTGCCGCGAGCAGCCGGGCCGGAAGGTCGGGAGCACGACCAAGCAGGGAACCCGACCCCCACGTCGAGGTGAACACCACCAGCCTCTGCCCATCGGCCACGTCGAGTGCCCGGCGGTACCTGTTCCGCCGCGACGAGCTGGCGAGCAGCCGGTCGAAGCAGGGGTCACCAGCTACGACTGCCGCTCCGACCGCTTCGGGACAGTCCCGTGCCAGTCGCGTCAACTGTTCGGCATGAGACAGAACGACCGCGGTGGCGATCATCTGGCCGTCGCGTAACAACTCGCGGCGGGTCAGCGGAGCTTCGCCATTCGCCGGGTCGCGGTGTTTGTGATAACCCGCGCCATGTGGCACCACGATCAGTGGCGCTCGGAGCTTGTGAAGGTCGCCGTTGTGACTGGCCGAGATCGCCAAGTCGAACGTTGTCCCCACTGCCTGCCGCCACGGTACGACGCGGGCGTCGGCTTCGGAGAGCATCTCCATCACGCCGTCCTCGAACGCCGAGCCGCCGCACACGGTGAAGAACACCTGGACGCGCGTGTCACCTCGCAGCGCCGCCAGCACATCGAAGACACGTGCCGTGGACGCGACCGTCCGAGCCACCGCCAGGACGGTCCGGCGGCCAGCCACCGTCGCCCAACGACGTGCGCCCCTACCTGACCAACTGCCGAACGGAGCATCGCTCCTCACGGCCAGTTCCGACCAGACTCAGGCCTGCCGCCTGCCGCCTGCCGCCTGCCGCCTGCCGCCTGCCGCCTGCCGCCTGCCGCCTGCCGCCTGCCGCGATTATATTATTGTATCCCATTTCTGCTTTTAGCCCTTCGGTGTCCACGTTGCTCGGAATCCAACGGCGACACGACGAATGGCTCAAAGATCTACCGTGAAACCGAGCGAGTCTCGACGGAGGCTGCGGCAGCTCAGCGAGCAGCGTATTCCGACGCCTGTCACCCGCGACGCCAACGGTTAGCCGAAGGTGATCGGTCCGGAAAAGTCCCGACCTTGTACAACGTTGCCTTGGACCTGGGCGTCGCCCGCGATCACATTCGTGACGCGATTGTCCGGCGGGCAAAGCGCCTGAGCCTCGTCAACCCAGCTCCGCAGTGCACCGGCGAAGGCGGAATCACGTTCGGCGGCCACCACGAGGGTTTCCGCCGTCATCTGGACACGAGACGCGTCTGAGGGACTGGCTTCCAGCTCCGCAACGGCATGTACAGCCTCAGAATCCCGGTCGAACGTACGACGGACGAGATCGACCAACGACCGCCACGCCTGCTTACCAGCCTCACCGGCTACCCCGTTGACCAACGGCATCACCGCGGTGGCAAGGATCGTCGCTGTGATCGGCTCCATCCGCCCTCCCTCTCGCTCCCGGGAGGTGAGCGTACCGGCACCTGTTCTCCCGCTATGCGCGTCTGAGGTCGCCCGCCCGCACCCGTTCCAGGCGCACGCCGTTGTCGAGGACCACGAGGTATACCTCCTGACCCCACGTCTCCGACGCCCCGGTCACCCGGCCACGGTCTCCCGCTGTAGCCCGAGCCAGAGGATGAGTGCACCGTCGTAGCAACCACGACGCCGTCGCCCTCGCGATAACCTCCCATGACCGAGCACCGTACCGGGACTGCGTCCGACCGGGCCGAGTCCGCCGCCCGCGCACCCGGTCCGCGCCTGGCCGCCCCCACGAACCGATGCCGCCAGAATGGTGCTGAGTGGACCCTCGCACGCAGCGGTTCCTCCGCTCGGCCGGGCCGGTGGTGCTGGGACGACACGTCGTGCTGCGCACCGGGCAACGCCGACCGGGCGCGCGAACTGCTCGCCGGTCGGTCCGCGGCGGACTGAGGTGCGGCCGGTCGGCTCCGGCACAATCAGCGGCATGGCCGAGGACCCGCTGGTCGTGCTGCGCCGGTTGTGCCTGGACCTGCCCGAGACCACCGAGCGGCTCAGCCATGGCGAGCCCACCTGGTTCGTCCAGGGCAGGAAGACGTTCGTGACGTACGCGGACCGTCATCACGACGACCGGCTGGCGTTCTGGTGCGCGGCGCCGGCCGGGGTGCGGGACGCGCTCGTCGGGTCCGATCCGGACCGGTTCTTCGTCCCGCCCTACGTCGGGCACCGCGGCTGGCTGGGCGTCTGGCTGGACGTGCCGGTCGACTGGGAGGAGCTGGCCGAGATCGTCGCCGACGCCTACCGGATGGTCGCGCCCAGGCGGCTGCTCGCCGACCTGGACGCCCGGGAAGCGCGGTGACGAACGCCCGGGAGGACGGGTGGTCGTCCGCATCTGGCCGCCACCGCACGGACAGGGTGTGCCTCAGGACACCGGTAACGTCCTTGCGGGGCGCACCCGCACGGCGTAATGCTTGCGGTAAGCAACTATCGAACGTCCGCGGCCGAGGCTGTCGGTGCGTGAGGGGAGACAGCATGTCCACCGCCGGCCCCGGCACGGCGACCCCCGCCCAACCCGAGACTCCGCGGCCGGTGCTCACCCCGCGGCAGATCCTGACCGTGATGGCCGCGCTGATGACCGGCATGCTGCTGGCGGCGCTCGACCAGACGATCGTCTCCACCGCCCTGCCGACCATCGTCGGCAAGCTCGGCGGGCTGGACCACTACGCGTGGGTCGTCACCGCCTACCTGCTCACCTCGACCGCGTCGATGCCGCTCTACGGCAAGGTCTCCGACCTCTACGGCCGGCGGCCCGTGCTGCTGTTCGCGATCGCCACGTTCGTGGTCGGTTCCCTGCTCGCCGGACTGAGCCAGGAGATGTGGCAGCTCATCGCCACCCGGGCGATCCAGGGCGTCGGGGCCGGCGGCCTGATGACGATGGCGTTCACGATCATCAGCGACCTGGTCAGCCCCCGCGAGCGGGCAAAATACCAGGGGCTGTTCGGGGCGGTGTTCGGTCTGGCGTCGGTGGCCGGCCCGCTGGTCGGCGGCTACTTCGCCGACCACGACTGGCGCTGGATCTTCTTCCTCAACCTGCCGCTGGGCATCCTCGCCCTGGTCACGGTGAGCGCGGTCCTGAAGATGCCGCACGTCCGCCGCGACCACCGGATCGACTACCTGGGCGCCGGTCTGCTGGTGGGAGCGGTCAGCCTGGTGCTGCTCGCCCTGTCCTGGGGCGGCAAGGAGTACCCCTGGGACTCCTGGCAGATCGTCGCCATCGGCGGCACGGGCGTCCTGCTCACCGGGCTCTTCGTCCTCTGGGAACGCCGGGCGTCCGAACCGATCCTGCCGCTTCGGCTGTTCAAGAGCCGGACGTTCGCGCTGGCCACGATGGGCAGCTTCGTCATCGGCGCGGCGATGTTCGGCGCGATCCTCTACATTCCGCTCTACCTGCAGATCGTCAAGGAGCAGACCGCCACCGCGTCCGGCCTGCTGCTGCTGCCGCTGATGGTGGGCATCATCGGCACCTCGATCGCCGGCGGGCGGGTGATCAGCCGGATCGGCCGCTACAAGTGGTTCATGGTGGTCGGGTCGTGCGTCACCACGTTCGGCATCGGGCTGCACAGCCTGCTCCAGGTCGACACCCCGCTCTGGGAGGCGGGCCTGTTCATGTTCGTGGTCGGCATGGGGCTGGGCCTGCTGATGCAGCCGCTGGTGCTGGCGGCGCAGGACAGCCTGGCCCGCAGCGACCTCGGTGCCGGCACCTCGACGGCGACCTTCGTGCGGACGCTGGGCGGCTCGGTGGGCGTGGCGGTGTTCGGTGCGGTGTTCAACAACCGGCTCACCCACTTCCTGGCGGACGCGCTGCCGGCCGGGGCCACGGGGCCGCGGATCGGACCGGAGAGCCTCGGCGACCCGACGTCGATCCTGGCCCTGCCGGATGCCGTGAAGGGTTTCGTCCAGGACGCGTTCGTCCAGTCCATCCACACGGTCTTCCTGGTGGGCATGGGCGTCGCGGCATTGGCCATCGTGGTGACGGTGCTGATGCCGGACGGCACGCTCGCCGGCCCGGACGACCGGCCGAAGTCCGCCGAGCAGGCCGAGGCCGAAGCCGCCCTGGTCTGAGGTCCATGCTCCGAGTCCCCGGCCGGGTCGGAGGCGGCCGGCGCGGCGCCCCGCTGGGTGGCGGCAGGCGGCAGGCGCCGGCGGCGGCTAGTTTCGCGCCATGGGTGAGAGCGCGGTCGTGTGGTTCCGCCGCGACCTGCGGGTGGCCGACCAGCCCATTTTTCTCGCGGCCGCGGCGGCGGCGCCCCGCTCGCTCGGCCTGTTCGTGCTCGACCCGGCGTTGCTCGACCCGGCCGGACCGGCCCGACGGACGTTCCTGTACCGCAGCCTGCGGGCGCTCGACCGGGCGCTCGACGGGCGGCTGCTGGTGGTGCGCAGCGGCTCGCCCTACGCGGTGGCGCCCGGACGGGTGCGCAAGCAGGACGGGAGCGCCTACCAGGTGTTCACGCCGTTCCGGCGGGCCTGGGCCGACCACGGCTGGCGCCGGCCAGCCGACACGCAGTCATCCACCGTGGACTGGATCGGTCCGGCGGAGCCGGGCGGCGGGCCGCGTGCCGTCCCGATCCCGGACGACGAGTCCGTCGACGCCGCGCTGCCCGACGCCGGCGAGCGGGCCGCCCGCCGCCGGTGGACGGCGTTCCTGTCCGACGCCGTCGACCGTTACGACGAGGACCGGAACCGGCCCGGCACCGACGGCACGTCGCGGATGTCGCCGTACCTGAAGTTCGGACTGATCCACCCGCGGACGATGCTCGCCGACCTGGCGTCGCGTCGGTCGAAGGCCGCCGAGACCTACCGCACCGAACTGGCCTGGCGCGAGTTCTACGCCGACGTCCTGTTCCGCCGCCCCGACTCGGCCCGGTGCCACTACGACAAGGCGTTCGACGCCCTGCCGGTCGCGTCGGGCACCGCGGCGCGGCAGGCGTTCGACGCGTGGCGCAACGGCCGCACCGGGTTCCCGATCGTGGACGCCGGGATGCGGCAGCTGCGCGAGCAGGCCTGGATGCACAACCGGGTGCGGATGGTCGTGGCGAGTTTCCTGGTCAAGGACCTGCACCTGCCCTGGTGGTGGGGCGCGCGGCACTTCATGCGCCTGCTCGTCGACGGCGACCTCGCGTCCAACCAGCACGGCTGGCAGTGGACCGCCGGCAGCGGCACCGACGCGGCGCCCTACGTCCGGGTGTTCAACCCCGTCGCGCAGGGGGAGCGGTTCGACCCCGACGGCGACTACGTGCGGACGTTCGTGCCGGAGCTGCGCGGCATCGCGGGCAGGGCGGTGCACCAGCCGTGGGCACTGCCGGACGGTCTCCCGGCCGGCTACCCGGCTCCGATCGTGGACCACCGGGCCGAACGCGCCGACGCCCTCGCCCGCTACGAGCTGGTCAGGACGGCTCGTCGCTGACCCGCGGCCGCGCTGACCAGCAGACCGGGGCCAGCCGGCGGGCGAGGCTCAGCCGGTGGGCGGGTGCGCCGCGGCCGGGCCGTCGCCAGGGTCGTCCGCCGGAGCCGGCCTGGCCCGTTCCCAGGACGCCTTGATCTCCTCCTCCGCCGCCTCGCGGCCGACCCAGGTGGCACCCTGCACCGACTTGCCCGGCTCCAGGTCCTTGTAGACCTCGAAGAAGTGCTGGATCTCCAGCCGGTCGAACTTGGGCAGGTGGTGGATGTCGCGCAGGTGCTCCTGGCGCGGGTCGTTGGCCGGGACGCAGAGCACCTTGTCGTCCGGCCCCTTCTCGTCGGTCATCCGGAACATGCCGATCGCCCGGCAGAGGATCAGGCAACCGGGGAACGTCGGTGCGGACAGCAGCACCAGGGCGTCCAGCGGGTCGCCGTCCTGGCCGAGGGTGCCCTCGATGAACCCGTAGTCGGCGGGGTACTGGGTGGCGGTGAACAGCGTGCGGTCCAGCCTGATCCGGCCGGAGTGGTGGTCCACCTCGTACTTGTTGCGCTCGCCCTTGGGGATCTCGATCGTCACGTCGAACTCCACGCTGCACCTCATCGCCGGTGGTGGACCGCTGGCCGGACACGCGCTGGCATGCCCCAGATAGTCTCGCCCACGTCGACCGACCGGGATCGAAGAGGTGACCATGCCGCGCGGACGTTGGGCATGGCTCGCCCTGTGCTGGGTGATGACGTTCGTTCTGGCTGTCGGTGTGGGCTGGATGAGCCTCGGCGGAGCCGACGGCGCCCGCGAACGCCGGGTGACGCGGGGGCTGTTGACGCCCCGGGTGGCCGGCGGGCCGGCGTTCGGCTCCCCGCAGCCGGTGCTGGCGGCCGACAGCTCCGCGGGCGTGGTGCCCACCGGGAACGGCGTCTCCGCCGCCCTCGGCCCGCTGCTCGGCGACGCGAGGCTGGGGCCCCGGGTGGCGGTGTCGATACGCGACGCGGAGAGCGGCGCGATGCTGTTCGGCCAGCGGGACACCGAGCTGGTGGCCCCCGCGTCCACGTCCAAGCTGGTCACCGCGGCGACGATCCTGGCCGCCCGCGGCCCGTACCACCGGTTCACCACCCGGGTGGTGGCCGGCGCGGAGGCCGGCGAGGTGGTACTGATCGGCGGCGGCGACCCGACGCTCGCGCTCGGGCCCACGGGCAGCTACGTCGGCGCGGCCCGGCTCGACCTGCTGGCCGCGCAGGTCCGGAAGGCCGCCGGTGGGCCGGTCACCCGGGTGGTGGTGGACACCTCGCTGTTCAGCGGCCCGACCACCGGCCCGGGATGGGGGGCCGGTGACGTCTCGGGGGGCTTCGTCGCCCCGGTGTACGCGCTCACCGTCAACGGCGGCCGGCTCAAGCCGGTGAAGGCCGCCACGGCGGCGCGCACCTCGGAGCCCGACCTCTTCGCCGGCCGCGCGTTCGCCCGCCTGCTCGGTGCGCCGGACGCGGAGGTCGAGCGCGGCACCGCGACGCCGTTGGCCCGCCAGCTCGGCGTGCTGGAGTCGCCGCCGGTGCTCGACCTGGTCGAACGGATGCTCACGGCCTCGGACAACGTCATCGCCGAGTCGCTGGCCCGCCACGTGGCGGTGGCCAGGAAGCTGCCGCCCACGTTCACGGGTGCCGTCGACGCCGCCAAGGCGGTGCTCACCGAGATCGGTGTCGACCCGGCGACCGACCGCCTGGCCGACGGCAGCGGGCTCTCGGCCGACAACCGGATCACCACCAACCTCCTCGCCAGGCTGCTCGTGCTGGCGGCCGACCCGGACCATCCGGAACTGCGGGGCGTGCTCACCGGCCTCCCGGTGGCGTCGTACAGCGGCACGCTGGCCAACCGCTTCGGCGTGGGCGGCCCCGACGACGGGGTCGGGACCGTGCGGGCGAAGACCGGCACGCTCACCGGCGTGAGCGCGCTGGCCGGCGTCGTGCGCACCGTCGAGGGCCGGGTACTGGTCTTCGTCGCCGTGGCCGACCGGGTACCGGCCGGCGGCCGGGCCGGCGCGGAGGCGGCCCTCGACCGGATCGGCGCCACGCTGGCGGGCTGCCGCTGCGCCTGAGCGTCGCCCTGTGTGGTCATTGGGCTGCGCCCCGCTCTGCGCGATGGCCGTCGGCGCGCGGCCGAAGTCCGTACGGTGGAGTGATGACGACGCAGATGGTGGACTGGGATCTGGCGGTGACCACGGCGGGCGCGCTGGCCAAGGGCGGCCCGCGGGTGACGGCGACGGAGGCCGGCGACGTGGTGGCCGATCTGCGCCGTCTCGCCGACCTCGCCGAGGGGCACGTCCGCGACTACACCGGGCTGCGTACCCCGGACGGCGCCCCGCCGGTGCGGGTGGTCGACCGGCGGGACTGGGTGAGCGCCAACGTGGACGGCCTCCGGACCGTCATCGGCCCGCTGGTGGAACGGCTCTCCGACAAGCGCGGCGGCCAGCCGGAGCCGACCGGCCTGGTGGGGGTGCTCAACGACGGCATCGGCACGGCCGCACGGGCATTCGGGGCCAAGGCGAGCGGCGTCCAGGCCGGGACGATCTTCGCGTACCTGTCCACCAAAGTGCTCGGCCAGTACGAGGTGTTCTCCGGTGCGCCCGGCGAGCTGCTCCTGGTCGCGCCCAACATCGTCGAGGTCGAGCGCAAGCTGGACGCCGACCCCACCGACTTCCGGCTCTGGGTGTGCCTGCACGAGGTGACCCACCGGGCCCAGTTCACCGCCGTCCCGTGGCTGCGCCAGCACTTCCTCGACGAGGTGAACGCGTTCGTCGACGCCACCGACCTCGACGGCGGGGCGCTGGCCGAGCGGCTGCGCCGTGCCGTGGACGCGGTGTCGGACGCGATCCGCAACCCGGACTCCCGGGCGTCGGTGATCGACCTGATCCAGACACCCGGCCAGAAGGCCGTGGTGGACCGCATCACGGCGCTGATGACGCTGGTGGAGGGGCATGCCGAGTTCGTCATGGACGGTGTCGGCCCGACGGTCGTGCCGTCGGTGGAGCGCATCCGGGCGAAGTTCAACGCCCGCCGGGTGGCCCGCAACCCGGTCGAGAAGGTGTTGCGCCGGCTGCTCGGCGTCGAGGTGAAAATGCGCCAGTACGCCGAGGGTCGGACGTTCGTCGCGGCCGTGGTCGACCGGGTCGGCATGACGGGGTTCAACCAGATCTGGACGTCGAAGGAGACGCTGCCGCGGCCCGGGGAGATCGCCGATCCGGACGCCTGGGTGGCCCGCGTCCACCAGGGCACCCCGGAGCCCGAGGAGTCTTGAGATGGCCGGCCCGCCCCCCGCGGTGGCCGCGGTGCGGGTGGCGGTTCGTCGCGGCGTGGGCGACCTCGCGCCGGGCGGGCTGGTGCTGGCCGCGTGCTCGGGCGGAGCCGATTCGGCGGCGCTGGCGGCCGCGCTGGCGTTCGAGGCGCCGCGGGCGGGGCTCCGGGCCGGTCTGCTCACCGTCGACCACGGCCTGCAGGACGGTTCGGCCGCGCGGGCGGCGGCCGTGGCCGACTGGGGCGCGGGCCTGGGTCTGGCCCCGGCCGAGGTGCTGACCGCCGCGGTGGGCACCGCCGGAGGACCCGAGGCCGCCGCACGCACGGCCCGGTACGCCGTCCTCGGCGCCGCCGCCGTCCGCCTGGACGCGGCGGCGGTGCTGCTCGGCCACACCCGGGACGACCAGGCCGAGACGGTGTTGCTGGGGCTGTCGCGGGGGTCGGGGGCGCGGAGCCTGGCGGGGATGGCCGAACGGCGGGGGATCTACCGCAGGCCGCTGCTCGCCGTGCCCCGCACGACCACCCGGGCCGCGTGCGCCGAGGCGGCGTTGCCGTGCTGGGACGACCCGCACAACACCGATCCCGGCTACGCCCGGGCCCGGGTGCGGGCCCTGCTGCCGGCCCTGGAGGAGGCAGCCGGCGGGGGGCTGGTGGCGGGGCTCGCCCGCAGCGCGCGCCAGCTCCGGGCCGACGCCGATCTGCTGGACGCGCTCGCGGTCGGGCTCGCCGCGGAGGTCACCGGCCCGGACGGCAGCCTCGACGCCGCGGCGCTGGCCGCCGCGCCGGCCGCCCTGCGCACCCGGGTGCTGCACGCCTGGATCCTCGACCGGGGCGCCCGTGCCGGCGCCGTGACCGCCGCCCACGTCGAGGCCGTCGAGGCGCTGGTCACCCGCTGGACCGGCCAGGGACCGGCGCACCTGCCGGGCGGCGTCGCGGTCGCCCGCGTCGCCGGCCGCCTCCGCCGCACCTGACCAACCCGTGCGGCCGTAACGGTCGGGGTGGGCTCGTTCGGCGGAGTGCCGGTTTCGGTCGAGTTGACTTGTGCGCCGAGGTCGGTGGAGGTCGTCGGGGTCCGGCCCGGTCACGCGGTACTCCTTGGGCACGGCCGAAGCGGGCAGGACTCTGAGGTCGGCCACCCGCCCCGGCCGTGGGCTCATGAGCCGGGCTGCGTTGGTACGCCCGGATCCTCCGAGGCGTACTGCCGGCGCAGCGGGGCACGGTCGGAGTCGGCGAAGTACATCCGGCCGCCGGCCTCCTCGACCAGTCGGACCAGGGCTTCCTGTACGTGCGGAACCGGTGAGAGGTGTTCGGCCGAGGGGATGAGTACGCCGCTGGCCCGACCTGCGTGCAGGTCGTCCAGGGCGGCGAGGAATCCGGGTCGGCGGGCCTGACCGGGCTCGGCCGGGTCGTCGCGGTGGATGCGTTTCATGCCCAGGTCGTGCCGGGTCGCGTAGCCGATGATCGCCCCGTCGGCCGCGCCCGGCCGTTCGCCCGGCGCGGGCCGCACATACCCCACGACAGTTGTCACGGCGTCCGCCGCCCATTGGCAAGCCTGACCCGGTGGCGCACGACCGTGCGCCCCCGAGGTGCCCGACACCACAGCCGCGACGGCAGGCCGCTGTCGGTCAACGAATCGTTCTGGTCCTGTGCCATGGGGCGGACGTTACGAGTGACCTGCGTTCATGGGTCGCACAGAATGTGCGACCTCCTGTTGGCTACGCTCCGAAGTAGTGGGTACTACACGCAGCCAGGGAGTAGTGATGGACGGTCAGGCACGGGCCATCGGCCGCCGCGTCCGCTACTGGCGACAGCGGCGCAACCTCGACCGGAAGCGGTTCGCCGACATGGTGGACCGGTCGACCTCGTGGCTGGACAAGATCGAGTCGGGCGAGCGGAATTTGCTGCGTCTACCGATGCTCGAACGAGTGGCCGACGCGCTGGGAATCGACTCGACAGCCCTAACGGACGGCCCGGCCGCGCGCCTAGCGTCGGCCTGCGTGGATGCTGCGGAGGTCCAAGCCATCCGGGCCGCGTTGAGCCACTACCCGTCGTTGGCGGTGCCGAGCGACGAAGGAGAACCGTCAACGCTCGACCGGGTGGGCCGGCAGTTGAGCTATGTCACCCACGCATGGCTGTCGTCGCACTTCACGGTCGTGGCCCGGCACCTGCCCACCTTGCTGCGCAACGCGCAGTCGGTCGTACTGACCGCAGGTCCGGCCGATCAGGTGGCGTCGACGCGAGTGCTTGTCGTGGCGTATCGCCTGGCTTCGTCCATGCTTCTCAAGTTCCAGACCAACGACGTTGCCTGGCTTGCGGCGGACCGCGCCATGCACGCCGCACTCGGCGTAGACGACACGCTGGCTCTGGCCCGTGCGACACGCA
Organism: uncultured Actinomycetota bacterium; assembly: GCA_963740255.1. Taxonomy (GTDB): domain Bacteria; phylum Actinomycetota; class Actinomycetes; order Mycobacteriales; family Cryptosporangiaceae; genus CAVUDO01. The sequence continues at coordinate 575,257 of CAVUDO010000006.1, forward strand.
GCGTCGCTCGCGCCATGACCAGCACCGGGCAACAGGCAAATGCGATAGCCGCGCTCATCGGCATGGCCGATCGGATGCGTCCAGAGTTGGCAACGCGCGAGGACGAGTTGCTCGCGCTGTACGGCATGTTGTACCTGGCTGCCTCGGTTGCGGCCGCAGGTCGTGAGGACCCCGCTGGCGCGCTGGCGATGCATCACGAGGCCGATGCCGCCGTCCGCCGAATGGGGCCTGGTCACCAGACTCACCAGACCATCTTCGGCTCCGCCAACGTGGCCGCACACCGCGTCGCCGCACTGGTTCGGCTTCGCGAGAACGGCCGAGCGCTTGAGTACGCCGAGCGCATCGACCCAGGAGCCATTGCCGCGCTGCCGCCGGAACGACGCGTGAACTATCTGCTCGATATGACGCAGGCCTCGTCCAGCATCGGCCAGTACCGGGATGCGGCGCACATGTTGGCGGAGGCTGAGCGAACGGCTCCGGAGGAGGTGCGCTGCCGACCTCTCGTCCACGGACTGTTGCGAACACTGTTGAACCACACCAGCGGAGAGTCGAGCCGACAGCTCCGGCAGGTCGCTACAAGGGCCGGCGTCGCGGCGTGAACAAGCGCGTCCTCTATCTCGTGGTCTGCGCTGCTGGACCCGCAAGCCGAGCCCAGGAGATGGTGAAGCTGGCTCAGGACGAGGGTTGGTCCGTCCACTGCATCGCCACTCCGGCCGCTGTCGAACACTTCCTGAACGTGCCCGAGCTGGAGGCCAGCACCGGACACCAGGTGCGAACCACGTACCGCAAGCCAGGGGACGAGCCGTTGCCTGAAGCCGACGGTGTCGTCGTGGCTCCCGCGACCTACAACACGGTCAACAAGTGGGCCGCCGGCATCGCCGATCACTACGTTCTCAACCAGCTCGCCGAACTGACGGGCCTCGGTACGCGCATCGTCGTGTTGCCGTTCGTCAATCAGGGCCTGGCCGCCAATCGCGCCTTCCTGCGCAGCGTGAAGGAACTGCGCCACGCGGGCGTCCGAGTGCTCTTCGGACCCGGCGAATTCGTCCCCCACCCACCACGCACCGGTAACGACGCGCTCGAAACGTTTCCGTGGGCCTTGGCGCTGCGTTCACTCTGAGGCGTCCCGAACCTTCCGGGCACTTCGACGACCCGCTGCCCGATGCGGGGTAGTCGCACCACGCTCCGCGCCCTGGACAGCGGCGCACCCGGGTCGGCGGGCCGGCCGGGGGCGTGACAGGCTGGAGTACGTGATGACGGAGATCGAGGCTGCCGGTCCCTACGCCCCCGACATCGAGCGTGTGGTGGTCTCCGCCACCGAGATCCAGCAGAAGATCGAGGAGTTGGCCAAGCAGGTAGAGGTCGACTACCCCGAGGACGAACTGCTGCTGGTCGGCGTCCTCAAGGGCGCGTTCGTCTTCATGGCCGACTTCGCCCGGGCGCTGTCGCGGCCGGTGCAGGTGGAGTTCATGGCCGTGTCTTCCTACGGCGCGTCGAGCAGCTCGTCGGGCGTCGTGCGGATCCTCAAGGACCTCGACAAGGACATCGGCGGCAAGCACGTGCTGGTGGTCGAGGACATCATCGACTCCGGCCTGACGCTGTCCTGGCTGCTGCGCAACCTCGCCAGCCGCAGTCCGGCCTCGATCGAGGTGGTCGCGCTGTTCCGCAAGCCCGACGCGGTCAAGGTGCCGGTCGACGTCCGCTATGTCGGGTTCGACATCGAGAACGAGTTCGTCGTCGGGTACGGCCTGGACTACGCCGAGCGCTACCGCGACCTGCCGTTCGTCGGCGTCCTCCGCCCGGAGGTCTACGGGGCGTCCTGACCAGGGCGTCCTGCCCCCGGCGGTCCCGCCGGGCCGCTCGGCGGCCGGCGGTAGGAACCCGGTCGCGGCCCGGAGCGTTGGTCAGGCCAGGCGGTCTACCTGGCCGCCTGCACCGCGTTTGCGTGCGGGGTACGCTCAGGTGGCCGGGACGTCCCGGTGCCGCGCACGCGTCAGACGGCGCGCTCATCGTCAGATCGGGAGGGCCGGGGCTTTCCGTCAGGAGAGCACCCCGCACGAAGTATGGAACGTACTCGTTTCGTTCGTAGACCGCTGTTCTGGATCGTCCTGGTGATCCTGGGCGCGCTTCTGTTGGGCTCCGTTTTCACGGGTGGCGACGACTACAAGAAGGTCGACACCTCGGTGGTGTTCGCCCAGGTGGAGTCCGGCAGCTACACCAAGGCCGTGATGCAGGACCGCGAGCAGGTCCTCCAGCTGGAGTTGAAGACGCCGATCGAGGGGTCGAAGAAGGTCCAGGCCTCCTACCCGGCCGAGTACGCGGACGAGTTGCAGACCCTGCTGGTCAAGAACCAGGCGCAGGGCCGCGGGGGCTACAACGCCGAGGTCACGCAGGACTCGATCTTCGTCACGCTGCTGATCACGTTCCTGCCGATCCTGGTCGTGGTCGTGCTGCTGTTCCTGTTCATGAGCCAGATGCAGGGCGGCGGCAGCCGAGTGATGAACTTCGGCAAGTCCAAGGCCAAGCTGGTCAGCAAGGACACCCCGAAGACGACGTTCTCCGACGTGGCCGGCGCGGACGAGGCGATCGAGGAGCTCCACGAGATCAAGGAGTTCCTGCAGAACCCCGCGAAGTTCCAGGCGATCGGCGCCAAGATCCCCAAGGGCGTGCTGCTCTACGGCCCCCCTGGCACCGGTAAGACGCTGCTCGCGCGTGCCGTGGCCGGCGAGGCGGCCGTGCCGTTCTACTCGATCTCCGGCTCGGACTTCGTCGAGATGTTCGTGGGCGTGGGCGCGTCCCGGGTCCGCGACCTGTTCGAGCAGGCGAAGGCGAACGCCCCGGCGATCATTTTCGTCGACGAGATCGACGCCGTCGGCCGGCACCGCGGCGCCGGCATGGGCGGCGGGCACGACGAGCGCGAGCAGACCCTCAACCAGATGCTGGTCGAGATGGACGGCTTCGACGTCAAGGGCGGCGTGATCATGATCGCCGCCACCAACCGGCCCGACATCCTCGACCCGGCGCTGTTGCGCCCGGGCCGGTTCGACCGCCAGATCCCCGTCGACCGTCCCGACCTTGAGGGCCGCAAGGCCATCCTGCGGGTGCACGCCAAGGGCAAGCCGTTCTCGCCCGACGTCGACCTGGACACGATCGCCCGCCGCACGCCGGGCTTCACCGGGGCCGACCTGGCCAACGTGATCAACGAGGCCGCCCTGCTCACCGCCCGCTACGACCGCAAGGCCATCACCAACGAGTCGCTGGAAGAGGCGATCGACCGGGTGATCGCCGGGCCCGAGCGCAAGACCCGGGTGATGAGCGAGAAGGAGAAGAAGGTCACCGCCTACCACGAGGGCGGGCATGCGCTGGTGGCCTGGGCGCTCCCGCACTCCGCCCCGGTGCACAAGGTGACGATCCTCTCCCGCGGCCGTTCGCTGGGCCACACGCTGATCCTGCCGACCGAGGACAAGTACACCCAGACCCGCTCGGAGATGATCGACACGCTGGCCTACGCGTTGGGCGGCCGGGCGGCCGAGGAGCTCGTGTTCCACGAGCCCACCACGGGTGCGGGCAACGACATCGAGAAGGCCACCGCGATGGCCCGCGCGATGGTCACCGAGTACGGCATGAGCGTCAAGCTCGGCGCGATCAAGTACGGCACCGGAGACGCCGAGCCGTTCCTCGGCCGCGACATGGGCCACACCCGTGACTACTCCGACTCCGTCGCCGCCGAGATCGACTCCGAGATGCGGGCGCTGATCGAGATCGCCCACGACGAGGCCTACGAGATCCTGGTCGACCACCGCGACGCGCTCGACCAGATCGTCCTGGAGCTCATGGAGAAGGAGACCCTGAGCAAGGACGACCTGGCCAGGATCTGCGCGAACGTGCCGAAGCGTCCGCCGATGGCGCCGTTCAACGGCTTCGGCAAGCGGGCCCCGAGCGACCGGCCGCCGATCATGACCCCGACCGAACTGGCCGACCTGCAGAAGAACGCCGCGGACGAGGCCACCAAACGGCTGTCCGGCAACGGCCACCACGGTCCCACCGACGGCGGCACCAACGGCGGCGGCCGGAACGGGTCCGATCCGGTCGACGAGCCGGCCGTGGCCTCAGCCGGCGACCCGTTGGACGACCCGCTGCCCCCACCCAGCGACACGCTGGGCGGTCCGCCGGTGCCCGGTCAGCCAGGTTTCCCGGGTCAGGTGCGGCGAACCGAAGGGCCGGCCTGACCTGAGCGCGGAGGCGATGGCGTCCGACTCGCCCACCCCGGCTGAGGAAGCGGGGGTGGACCTGGCCCGGATCGAGAAGGCCGTCCGGGAGATCCTGGTCGCGGTGGGGGAGAACCCCGACCGCGACGGACTGGTCCAGACGCCCGCCCGGGTCGCCCGTGCCTACGCCGAGATGTTCTCCGGCCTGCGGGTCGATCCGGGAGCGCTGCTCACCACGGTCTTCGAGGAGGACCACGAGGAACTGGTGCTGGTCAAGGACATCGAGGTCTACAGCCAGTGCGAACACCACCTCGTCCCGTTCCACGGAGTCGCCCACGTCGGGTACATCCCCGGCCCGCACGGCCAGATCACCGGGCTATCCAAGCTCGCGCGCCTGGTCGAGGCATACGCGCGCCGTCCCCAGGTGCAGGAACGCCTCACCTCGCAGATCGCCGACACGATGATGGCCCGGCTCGATCCACGCGGTGTCATCGTCGTCGTCGAGTGCGAACATCTGTGCATGTCGATGCGAGGCATTCGCAAGCCGGGCGCCCGCACGGTCACCTCGGCCGTGCGCGGCTGGTTCAGCCGGTCCCCGGCCGCCCGCGCCGAGGCCATGTCGCTGATCATCGGACGATGAGTGCCGCCGACCGCCGGACGATGAGTGCCGCCGACCGCCGGACGACGGGCGGGTGCCTGCCGCGGCCGGGGCGGTGCGTCGTGATGGGGATCCTGAACGTGACGCCCGACTCGTTCTCCGACGGCGGCCGGTACGACGACCTGGACGCGGCGGTGGCGCACGGCGTCGAGATGGTGGCCGAAGGCGCCGACCTGGTCGATGTCGGGGGGGAGTCCACCCGGCCGGGTGCCGCCCGGGTGGATGCCGCCGCCGAGACGGCCCGGGTCGTGCCGGTGATCCGGGCGCTGGCCGGCCAAGGCGTGCTGGTCAGCGTCGACACCACCCGCGCCGAGGTGGCCGCGGCCGCGTTGGCGGCCGGCGCCACGCTGGTCAACGACGTGTCCGGAGGTCTGGCCGACCCTGCCATGGCCAGGGTGGTCGCCGACGCGTGCTGCCCCTGGGTGCTGATGCACTGGCGCGGGCACAGCCAGGACATGCAACGGCTCGCCCGTTACGACGACGTGGTCGCCGAGGTCTGCCGGGAGCTGTCCGCACGGGTCGACGCCGCACTGGAGGCCGGCGTCGCCGCCGACCGGCTCGTGCTCGATCCCGGGCTCGGCTTCGCCAAGAACGCCGCCCACAACTGGGCGCTGCTGGGCCAGCTGGACGCGCTGGTGGCCCTGGGTCTGCCGGTGCTGGTGGGGGCCAGCCGCAAGTCGTTCCTCGGCGCGCTGCTGGCCGTCCCGGACGGTACCCCGCGGCCGGTGGACGAGCGGGAGGCCGCGACGGTGGCGACCACCGTGCTGGCCGACCAGGCGGGTGCCTGGGGGGTGCGGGTGCACGACGTGCGGCCGAACATGGACGCGCTCCGGGTGCTCGACGCGCTGCGCGGGGGCGTGGCCGGTGGCTGACCGGATCGCGCTCACCGGCCTGACCGTGCGGGGGCACCACGGCGTGTACCCCGACGAGCGGCGCGACGGGCAGGACTTCGTCGTGGACGTGACGCTGGAGCTGGACACCGGCCCGGCGGCCTCCGGCGACGACGTCGCCGAAACAGTCCACTATGGAACTCTTGCCGAGCGGCTGGCGGCGGTGGTGGCCGGCGAACCGGTGAACCTGCTGGAGACCCTGGCCGCACGCCTCGCCGAGGCGTGCCTGGCCGACCCCCGGGTGGACGCCGCCGAGGTGACAGTGCACAAGCCGCACGCGCCGATTCCGCTCTCCTTTGCCGACGTCTCGGTGACGATCCGTCGGTCGCGCCGGGCGGGGCCTGCCGTCGGGGCCGCCGGATGAGCCGGGCGGTGCTGTCAGTCGGGTCGAACCTCGGCGACCGGCTCGGGCACCTCGTCGGCGTTCTCGCCGCGTTGTCCGGCGCCCGGGTGTCGGCCGTGTACGAGACCGCGCCGTGGGGGCCGGTCCCGCAGGGCCGCTACCTCAACGCGGTGCTGGTCGCCGACGACCCCGACCGCGACGCCGCCGGCTGGCTCGCGTTCGCGCACGAGCGCGAGCGCGCGGCCGGTCGGGTGCGGGAGGTGCGGTGGGGGCCGCGGACGTTGGACGTGGACGTGGTCCAGGTGCACGACGGCGGCACGGCGGTGCGCTCGCGTGCGCCGGAGCTGGTGCTTCCCCACCCCCGCGCGCACGAACGGGCGTTCGTGCTGGTCCCGTGGGCCGAGGCCGAGCCGGACGCGGTGCTGGACGGCCACGGCCCGGTGGCCGATCTGTTGGCCCGGCTCGATCCCGCCGAACGCGCCGGTGTCCGCAGGCGGGACGACCTGTCGATGACCTCGGCTGGCGAAAGTAGTCTTCGCGGTGGCCACGCGCAGCCCGTGGGTGGCCCGCGCCCGTCCGGCCCCGCGACACCCGAGGTGACCGCCGAGTGACCCGTCCCCCGAGCCCGCCCACCCCCAGGCCCCGGATGACCCCGACCCGTCCCGGAACGCTGGCGCTCGTCGCGCTGCTGACCCTGCTGGTGGCCTTCGCACTGGTGAAGCGGTTCTACGGGGAGATGCCGTCGCTGACCTGGTTCCCCGCGTTCACCCTTCTGCTGCTGGCTTTCGTCGAGGTCGTCTCGGCCTTGTCGACCAAGGCCCGGATCGAGCGCCGACCCGAAACCGACCCGGTGGAGCCGCTGGTGGTCGCCCGGTACGCGGCGCTGGCGAAGGCGTCCTCGCTCGGCGGCGCTCTCTTCGGCGGTGCCTACGCGGGCCTGCTGACCTACCTGTTCACCGCCCCACACCTCACCGCCGCCAAGGACGACCTGCCCGAGGCGATCGGTGGCGTGATCGCCGCCGGTGCACTGGTGGCCGCCGCGCTCTGGCTCGAACGCGCCTGCCGCATCCCCGAACCCCCGGAGGACACGGAGCGGTAGCCGGTCCGGCGCCGGTGTCCCGTTCCGCTACGGGCCGGCCACCGAGTCAGCCGGACTCGACGAGGCGGAAGGCGATGCCGGCCTTCTCCAGGCGCGCGCTCAGCGCGTCCCCCATGGCGACGGCCGTGGTCACCTGTCCGGCGGTGGCAGGCAGGTCGTCGTGGGCCAGGCAGAGCGCCGACTCGGCCAGCATCTTCGAGGTCTCCCCGTAGCCGGGGTCGCCTCCCGCGACCTCGGTGACGACGCGCCGGTCGCCGCTCCGGCCGACGAACCGCACCCGGAACCAGCCCTTGGCCCGCTGCTCGGCGGTCGGACCGGTGCCGGCCGGCCGGCGACGCAGCAGCCACCGGCGGGTCGGCGGCACCTGGGCCAGGGCGAACACTCCGGCCGCCCCGGCGCCCAGACCGGCCACGGCGAGCGGACCCGGTACGGCGAAGAAGTGGCGGTAGCAGAAGTCCGGCCCGTAGCGGTCCAGCGCCTGAGCCGAACGGGCCACGATCTGCGGGTCGATCGTGGGCATGGGCACGACCCACGACCCGATGGCCTGGTCGTAGCCGGGACGACCCCGGACAGCGCGCGCCCGTCGGGTGCCGTGGCGGGGCTCCACCCGGCGGCGTTCGGCGTGGGTCGCCGAGGCGCGACGGAACCGGGAGAAGGCCGTCACCGCCGAGTCCAGCGTCCCGCCCGAGAGCGTTCCGCCCGCCCGCACATAGCCGCTCAGGCGGATCGGCTGGTCGGTCGGCAGGTGGCCGACGGTGAACAGCGCACCGAGGTCGTGCGGGACGGAGTCGAAGCCGCACGCGTGCACGAGCCGGGCGCCGGTCCGTTCGGCCATGGCCTGGTGCCGGAGGAAGGTCTGATCGACGAACTCCGGTTCACCGGTGAGGTCGGCGTAGTCGGTGCCGGCCTCCGCGCAGGCGGCGACCAGCGGGTCTCCGTACCGGATGTACGGCCCCACCGTGGTCGCGACCACCCGGGCTGCCTCCGCCACCTGCCGCAGCGCGCCGGTGTCCTCGGCGTCGGCGTGCAGGACCGGCACGTCGACGCCGAGCCGGTCGCGCAGTTCGGCGAGCTTCGCCGGGTTGCGTCCGGCCAGCGCCCACCGGGTGGTCTCGGGTGCGTGGGCGGCCAGGTACTCGGCCGTGAGCGCGCCGGTGAAACCCGTCGCTCCGAAGAGGACGATGTCGAACTCGCGTTGCCGGGAGGCTGCCACCCCCGCAGGCTAGCGCCGCCGCGCCGGCTTCGTCCGACAGTGCCCGGTGGGCGCACCGGCGGACGGCCGTGAGGGTTGCCGCGCCGCACGAGCAGCGTCCCGCGCTGCCGATCGTCTCCTCACCACCCGAGCACCGTCGGACGCCGGATCGTCGGGCCGTTGCTCACCCGATGTATCACCAGATGTGTTTCAGATCGAGGTACGATACGTCTTATGTCAACGATTACCATTCGTACGGACCACGAGGTCGACCGGGCGCTCGCCGAACTCATGGCCGACGGTCGCGACCGCTCGACGGCGATCCGGGAGGCCATCCTCGCTGCGTGGCGCTCCCGGCAGGCCGAACGCCTGCGTGTTGAGAGCGCAGCGCTAGCCGTCGATCCGGTGGATGTCGCCGAGGCCCGTGCTGTTCTGGCGGAGATGGACGCGCTTCGTGCGTGGTGATCTGTACCGGCTCCGCGCTCCGCGCGACAGCATGGGGAATGAGCAGCGCGGTTCACGGTTCGCCGTCGTCGTCCAGTCGGATCCGCTCCTGCTGTCCACCTGGCTGGTGGCACCCACTTCCACCGGCGCCCGGCCAGCAAGCTTCCGACCCGAGATCGAGATCGAGGGCGTCGCCACCCGTGTTCTGGTCGAACAGACCGTCGCGATCGACCCGCAGCGCCTGGGGCGCTCCGCAGGCCGCTTGGACGCTGCCGAGATGGCCGCGGTGGATGCGGCGTTGATGGTCGCGCTCGGGCTCGGGTGACTAGTCTCGCGGCATCACGTCGTTACCGGGACGCGAGGAGTCAGGTCATGCCGCACACGCCGTACGGGCCCACGCCGTACGGGCCCGACACACCTTTCCGGGTGGAGGTGCCCCGCGGGTTCTTCGAGCCCGAGCGCGAGGAGCGCGACACCCTCTTGTTCGACGCCGACCCGCCGCGCGACACCCCGGCACCACCCGACCTCCCCCCGACGCCCGCCCTCGGGCCGACCCCGGCGACCGAGGACGACCGGGTGTGGCCACACACCCTCTGGGAGCTGCTGTTGCTGGGCGCGTGCGTCCTGACGGCGTTCCTGCTGACCGGCGTCGACGCGGACGCGCTTTCCGGTGACCGTCTGGACGGGTTCCTACTGCAGGTCGCGTTCACGGTGTTGCTCGCCAGCGGGCTGGCGTTCTCGCTGCGCGCCGCGGTGCCGAACCTGGCGGTCGGTGCGATCGCCGTCGGCGCCGGTGCGGTGACCGGCTGGCTGGTCGTCGAGCGGGGCTGGGGCCACGGCAGTGCGGCCGTCGTCGTGCTGCTGGCCGCGGTGCTGCTGGGACTGGTGCTGGCGTTCGTCGTGGTCGGTTTCCACGTTCCGGCCTGGGCGGTGACCCTCGGGCTCGCCGCGGCGCTGGTCGGCCTGGTGCTCGCGCTGGCGGGCCAGCAGGGGCTCGTCCTCGGTCGGGACGCGCCCGACCCGCGGTCCTGGTACGTCGTCTGGCTCGTGCTCGCGGTGGTGATCTCCGTGGGCGGCGGGCTGGTGCTGCTCGTCCGTCCGCTGCGGCGGTTCCTCGGTGGGACACGTCCGACCTCCGACCCGGCCCGCCGGCCGGGACCCGGTGCCGGGCTGGGCGCGACGCTGGGGCTGGCCGGTTCGTCGCTGCTCGCCGCGGCGGCGGGGGTGCTGCAGCTGTACCTGGTGCGTGGCGCCTTCCCGTCCGGGGAGTCGCAGCTGACGGTGCTCGCGCTGGCGGCGGCGTTGCTGGGCGGGGTGAGCGTGTTCGGGCGCCGCGCCGGGGTGTTCGGCGTGGTGCTCGCGTCCGGGTTGTTGACCCTGCTCGTGGCCTGCCTGAACGCCCGCGACGCCGACGCCTGGGTGGCCTCCGCCGTGTTCGGCGGCGCCGTGGTGGTGGGCCTGGTGGTCAGCCGGATGCTGGAGGCCGCGGGCCGGCGCAGGTGGCCGGCACCGTACGCCCAGGCTGTCCCACTCGAACCCGTGGGCCGCCACCACCACCCGTCCGTCAGCTGACCCCGAGGACGTCACCGTGGACAACGAAACTGGTCTGACCGGGGCGCACGCCCAGGATGCCTGCCCATGCGGTGGACCGGGCGTCTAACTGGCGGAGGACGCGTTGCCGTCGTGGTCGCGCAGTGCGGCCTGGATGGCGTCCGCGGTGAGCACTCCCAGCCAGGCGTCCCCGTCGCGGACCGCGACCCAGCCGGTGTCGTAGGTCAGCACGGCCACCATCGCGTCCTTCAGGCTCGCGGTCACCTCCACCGACGGCACATCCTCGCCCGGCTGGGGGGTGTCGGCACCCACGGACGAGAACGGCACCACGTTGGCCGGGTTGATCGGGGTCACCGCGAGGCGGCGCAACGCCCGGTCGCCGCCCACGAAGCCGGCGACGAAGTCGTTGGCCGGCTTCCCCAGCAGGTCGGCGGGCGCGGCGTACTGCTCCAGGCGTCCGCGGTCGGAGAGCACCGCGATCCGGTCGGCCAGTCGCACCGCCTCGTCGATGTCGTGGGTCACCATCACGATCGTCTTGCGGACGGCCTGCTGCAGGCTGCGGAACTCGTCCTGCAGCCGGGCCCGGGCGATGGGGTCGATCGCGCTGAACGGTTCGTCCATCAGCAGCACGTCCGGATCGGCGGCCAGCGCCCGGGCCACGCCCACCCGCTGCCGCTGCCCGCCGGAGAGCTCGTGCGGGTACCGCTTCCCGTAGGTGGCCGGCTCCAGGCCGACCAGTTCGAGCAGCTCGTCCACCCGTTCGGCGATCCGGCGGGAGTTCCAGCCGAGCAACCTGGGCACGGTGGCCACGTTGGCCCGGACGTTCTGGTGCGGGAACAACCCGACGTGCTGGATGACGTACCCGATCCGCCGGCGCAGGCGCACCGGGTCGGCCTTGGTGACGTCCTCGCCGCCGAGCCAGATCTGCCCGCCCGACGGTTCGATCAGCCGGTTGATCATCCGCAGCGTGGTGGACTTGCCGCAGCCGGACGGGCCGACCAGTGCGACCAGCTCGCCCTCCGGCACCTCCAGGGTGAGGCCCTCCACCGCCACCGAGCCGCCCGGAAACTCCTTGCGCACCCGTTCGAGCCGGATCGCGGCGCCGCCCCGGCGGCCACCGTCCGCGACCGCGGGACCGGCCGCACGGTCGCCGGGACGCGCCTCGGTCGGGGGGGTAGGTTCCACCACATGACCTCCTCGGCCGGGATCTGGGCGGCCCCCGCTCCACAGGTGGCGAACCCTTGGTTCAGCTGGTCCTACGTACAGGACAACACCGACACGATCGTCGCGGCCGGCCGCGAGCATTTCTCGTTGACCGTGCAGACGATCGCGTTCGGGCTGCTGATCGCGCTGCCGCTGGCGGTGCTTGCGAGCCGGGTGCGGTGGCTCGCCGGACCGATCGTAGGGGCGACCGGCGTGCTCTACACCATCCCCTCCCTCTCGCTGTTCGCCGTGGTGGCGCCGTTCACCGGCCTGACCACCACCACCGTGCTGATCGGGCTGGTGGTGTACGCCCTGCTGATCCTGGTCCGGAACATCCTGGTGGGGCTCCGCGAGGTGCCCGAGGCGGTCCGTGACGCCGCCCGCGGCATGGGGTACGGGCCGCTGCGGATGCTGGTGCGGGTCGAACTGCCGATCGCGCTGCCGTCGATCATGACCGGCGTCCGGGTGGCCACGGTGTCGACGATCGCGCTGGTCACGGTGGGCGTCATCGTCGGAACGGGTGGCTTCGGGTCGATCATCGTGGGCGGCCTGAACGCCAACTTCTACCGGGCGCAGATCATGACCGGCACGCTGCTCTGCGTGCTGTTCGCGCTGGTCGCCGACCTGGCGCTGGCCGGGCTCACCCGGGTGCTGGTGCCCTGGGGCCGGCGGCGGGCCGCCTGATGGAGACGTTCCGCCTCGCATTCGTCTGGCTCAACGACCCGGCCAACTGGCAGGGCGGCAGCGGGGTGATCGCGCTCACCGTCGAGCACCTGTACGTGTCGGCGATGGCGATGCTGCTGGCCTGCCTGGTGGCGTGGCCGCTGGCGCTGTGGATGGGACACACGGGTCGGGGCGGGGGCACCGCGGTGGTGGTCTCCAACATCTCCCGGGCGGTCCCGACGCTGGCGCTGCTGACGATCTTCGTCGCGCTGTTCGAGGAGTTCGGCAACAACCCCACGATCCTCGCGCTGGCGATCTTCGCGGTCCCGCCGCTGCTGTCCAACACCTACACCGGGATGCGCGAGGTCGACCCGGAGGTCGTCGACGCGGCGAAGGGCATGGGCCTGTCCGGCAGCCAGGTGCTGTGGCGGGTCGAGGTGCCGCTGGCCGTGCCGCTGATCGCCACCGGGTTCCGTACCGCCGCGGTGCAGGTGGTGGCGACCGCGACGCTGGCGGCGCTGGTCGGCGGGAGCAACCTCGGCTCGATCATCACCCTCGGGTTCGGCCTCCAGCAGTACGACCAGGTGATCGCCGGCGGCATCCTGGTCGCGATCCTGGCGCTGGTGGTCGAGGGCACGCTGGCGGTGGTCGAGCGCGCGGTGTCGCCGCCGTCGGCGAAGCGGCCGACACGTCGGTTCCGGCGCAAGGCGCCGCAACCCGCAACCACCTGACCGGCGGGCCTCCCGATCACGTCACCGCGAGGTCGGGTCACGGCCTGGCGTGCCCCGGCATAACGCCTCCATCACAGCCTGGCCGGGTTGTTGCGATTCGGCCCATCGGCGTGTTGCCTTACGTCACAGCGAGCTTCGGCTCGTCAGGAGCCGCGAAGGCGACGGCGTGGTGAGCATCGCAGCGAAGCGAGGAGCGGAGCCACGCCGGAGTCAAGCCAACGAGCACTGCGCCGGGGCAGCAAGGTCCCTGGCGGGACACAGAAGGCGGGCAACACCTCATGCGTTCACGTCTAGCAGCCCTGGCCGTGGCCGGCCTCGCGGCCGCCACCATCCTCACCGGGTGCGGTGAGTCCGGCTCGTCGAGCGACCAGACCACGACGGCGGCCGGCAAGGGCTGCGCCCCGGTCAGCGGGGAAGAACTGGTCGTCCTCGCCGACGACAAGAAGCTCCAGACCGTCGACAACATCATCCCGGCGGTCAACACCAAGGCCGCGCAGCCGCCGCTGGTCGCCGCGCTCGACAAGGCCTCCGAGGCGCTGGACACCCCGACGCTGATCGGCCTCAACAAGAAGGCCGACATCGAACGGCAGACCCCGCCGAACATCGCCACGGCGTTCGTCGCCGAGAAGAAGCTCACCGACGGCTTGGCCAAGGGCTCGGGCGCGATCGTGGTCGGCGCCGCGAACTTCTCCGAGAACCTGATCCTCGCCAACATCTATGCGCTGACGCTCAAGGGCGCGGGCTACACCGCGACCGTGAAGACGATCGGCAACCGCGAGCTCTACCTGCCCGCCCTGATCAAGGGTGAGATCCAGGTGGTGCCCGAGTACGCCGGCACCGTGACCGAGTTTCTCAACAAGCAGCAGAACGGCGCCAACGCGTCGCCGCTGGCATCGTCCGATCTGGACAAGACCGTGACGGCGCTGGGCGACCTGGGCAAGAAGGCCGGCCTGACGTTCGGCAAGCCGTCCGCGGCGGCCGACCAGAACGCGTTCGCGGTGAACAAGAAGCTGGCCGACGACAAGGGACTCAAGACGCTGTCCGACTTCGCGGCGAAGTGCTCAGGTGAGGCGTCGGTGCTCGGCGGTCCGCCGGAGTGCACCGAGCGGCCGTTCTGCAAGGCCGGGCTGGAGAAGACGTACAACATCAACTTCGGCAAGTTCCTCCCGCTGGACGCCGGCGGGCCGCTGACCAAGACCGGCCTCAAGTCGGGCAAGGTCACGATCGGCCTGGTGTTCTCCTCCGACGGCAGCCTCGCCACGGGCTGACCGCACACCGACCGCTTCGGCCCGGCCGCACCTCCCGCGCGGCCGGGCCGACGCGTGTCCGGACTCACTTCGGCGCCCGGGCCGTTCGCTCCCGCCGGACGGTGTTCTGCGATTGGATGAGACTGGCCGCGCCGGTGCGCGTGCCACCATGCGACGCGGACGCCGCGCGGGAACCGTTGGAGGACGGATGGACTTCGGGTTCGACGCGAAGACCGAGGAGTTGCGCGCGCTGCTGCTGGAGTTCATGGACTCCCACGTCTACCCGGCCGAGCCGGTCTACCAGCGGCAGGCCGAGGCGCTCGCCGCCGCCGGCACCCCGTGGGACACCCCGGCGGTCGTCGACCAGCTCACCGCCGAGGCCCGGCGCCGCGGTCTGTGGAACCTGTTCCTGCCGCACTCGCCGCTCGGTGCGGGGCTGACCAACCTGCAGTACGCCCCGCTGGCCGAGATCTCCGGCCGGAGCCTGTGGCTGGCCCCGGAGGCGATGAACTGCTCCGCGCCGGACACCGGGAACATGGAGGTGCTGGCGATGTTCGGCTCGCCGGCCCAGCAGGACCAGTGGCTCAAGCCGTTGCTGGACGGGCAGATCCGCTCGGCGTACGCGATGACCGAGCCCGAGGTCGCCTCCGCCGACGCCACCAACATCGCCACCCGGATCCGCCGCGACGGCGACGAGTACGTGATCACCGGACGCAAGTGGTGGGCCACCGGCGCGATGAGCCCGCGGTGCAAGGTCCTGATCTTCATGGGCGTCACCGACCCCGACGCCGACAAGCACCGCCGGCACTCGATGGTGCTGGTCCCGATGGACACGCCCGGTGTGCGGCGGGTGCGCGGCCTGCAGGTCTTCGGCTTCACCGACGGTCCGCACGGCGGCCACGCCGAGCTGGCGTTCGACGACGTCCGGGTGCCGGTGGAGAACCTGGTCGGCGAGGAGGGCGGCGGCTTCGCCATCGGCCAGGCCCGCCTCGGTCCGGGTCGGATCCACCACTGCATGCGGGCTGTCGGCGTGGCCGAACGTGCCCTGGAACTGATGTGCCGCCGGGTCGCCGAGCGGGTGGCGTTCGGCCGGCCGATCGCCGACCAGGGGGTCGTCCAGCAGTGGATCGCGGACGCCAGGATGTGGATCGAGCAGGTGCGGCTGCTGGTGCTCAAGACCGCCTGGCTGATGGACACCGTCGGCAACAAGGGCGCCCGGATCGAGGTGTCGGCGATCAAGGTCGCGGTGGCCCAGATGGCGACCTGGGTCGTGGACCGGGCAATCCAGGCTCACGGTGGCGCCGGGATGTGCCAGGACACCCCGCTGCCGGCCCTGTATGCCGGCGTACGGTCGCTGCAGATCGCCGACGGCCCGGACGAGGTGCACCGGATGGCGGTCGCCCGTCGCGAGCTGACGCGGTACCGGCCCCGCTGACGGCTGACAACGCACTGCGTCGCGGCTCCGGGCACTCCCGCATGCCGCGTTCCCGCCGGCGAAGTCCGTCCGCCGAGCGCGGGGCTCGAAAGTATTGTCTCGGCATTCTCTGTGATTTCCCGGGCCTCTGATTTAGGTGCGTTCAGCGGTATTCCCTCGGTATACTGCTGGGGTGACCGACACCACGATCAAGGTCGACGCTGGCGTGCGGGACCGGCTCGCCCTCCTGGCCAGGCAGCGGGGTTGCACGATGCGCGACCTCGTCGCCGAGCTGGCGGAAGCCACGCCGACCAGGGAAGAGCTCGATGCCCGCGGTGCAGCTGCGACGGCCTACCTGCGTGAACATCTCGCTCCGGATCTCACCGACGCCGACCTTGCCGCGGGTGAACGATTCTGGCGGGATCTGGAAGCCGGCGGCCGCCCGGCCGCCCGGTGAGCACCGCCGTCATCTTCGACCACACCGCACTGCTCGGGCTCGGTGCCGGAACGCCCTTTCTCTCTCGCATCGTGGATCGCGCTCACTACGAGACCGACCGATATGTCTGTGCCCCGGCGTTGTGCGTGGTGGCGGCCGTGGCCGGCCGCCCCGGTCTGGCCGATCACCTCGGTGCGCTGCCCGCGGTGGAGGTTCTCGAACTCGGGTACGCCGCGGCGTCCGCGGTGGGTGTCCTGGTCGCGGCCGACGTCGACTGGCGTCTGGCCCACGCGGTGCAGGCGGCGAAGCCGAATGCCGAGTGGCCGCGGGGCATCCCGGTGGTGACGGCCGTGCCGGATCGGTACACGCCGTGGCAGGTGCCGACGATCCCGTTCCCTCCATGAGGGGGCCGGTGACAGTTCGCCTGTGCTGCGGGGGTGGAATGGTGAAATGACGCCGCTGAGGGTGCCGGTCTCCGGGGAGCCGCTGACGCCCGGGCAGGTGGTCGCCGTCGCCCGGCAGGGCGCCGGGGTCGCGCTGACCGACGAGGCGCTGGCCGCGATGGCCGCGAGCCGGGCGCGGGTGGACGAGCTGGCCGCCGGCGCCGAGCCGGCGTACGGGATCTCGACCGGGTTCGGCGCGCTGGCCACCCGTCACATCCCGGCCGAGGAGCGGGCGCGGCTGCAGCGGTCGCTGGTGCGTTCGCATGCGGCCAGTGCGGGTCCGGAGGTCGAGCGCGAGGTCGTCCGGGCGATGATGCTGCTGCGGTTGCGGACGCTGGCCACCGGCCGCACGGGCATCCGGCCGCGGACGGCCCAGACGCTCGCCGCCCTGCTCGACGCGGGTGTCACGCCGGTGGTGGGGGAGTACGGCTCGCTGGGCTGCTCCGGCGATCTCGCGCCGCTCGCGCACGTCGCGCTGGCCCTGATCGGCGAGGGCCGGGTGCGGGATGCGGACGGCGTGGCGTGCGACGCGGCCGAGGCGCTGGCCGCCGCGGGCATCGCCCCGGTGGAGCTGGCCGCCAAGGAGGGCCTGGCGCTGATCAACGGCACCGACGGGATGCTCGGCATGCTGGTGCTGGCCGGTGTCGACCTGCGGGCGCTGGCGACGGTGGCCGACCTCGCCGCCGCGATGAGCGTCGAGGCACTGCTGGGGACCGACCGGGCGTACGCCGCCGAGCTGCAGGCGCTGCGGCCGCACCCCGGCCAGGCCGCCGCGGCGGAGAACATGGTGGCGCTGCTGGCCGGCTCGGCGATCGTGGAGAGTCACCGCGGCCCCGAGTGCACCCGGGTGCAGGACGCCTATTCGTTGCGCTGTGCCCCGCAGGTGGCCGGGGCGCTGCGCGACACCCTCGACCACGCCGGTGCCGTGGCCGGCCGGGAACTCGCCGCCGCGATCGACAACCCGGCGGTGCTCGCCGACGGCCAGGTGCGGTCCAACGGCAACTTCCACGGGGCGCCGGTGGCGTACGCGCTGGACTTCCTGGCCATCCCGGTGGCCGACACCGCGTCGATCAGCGAGCGTCGCACCGACCGGCTGCTCGACCCCGCCCGCTCGCACGGCCTGCCGCCGTTCCTGGCCGGCGACCCGGGCGTGGACTCCGGCCAGATGATCGCCCACTACACACAGGCAGCGATCGTCTCCGACCTCAAGCGGCTGGCCGTTCCCGCCAGCGTCGACTCGATCCCCACCTCGGCGATGCAGGAGGACCACGTGTCGATGGGCTGGCACGCGGGCCGCAAGCTCCGCCGTGCGGTGGACGGCCTGGCGGGCGTGCTGGCCGTCGAGATCCTGACGGCGGCCAGGGCGCTGGACCTGCGGGCGCCGCTCGCGCCGGCACCGGCCACCGCGGCCGTCCGGGCGGCGGTGCGCGAGCAGGTTCCCGGCCCCGGGGGGACCGCTACCTCGCTCCGGAGATCGCCGCGGTGACCGCGCTCGTCCGCAGCGGCGCGCTCGTGGCCGCGGCCGAGGCGGTGGCGGGCCCGCTGCACTGAACTCCCTGGTCGGACGGCGCAGCGGCCTGGCGGAAGGCGCGGCGTGTCGCTGAAGATTACGGGGCGACACCGGGCAGATGCACTGAGCTACGGTGACCAGATGCCCTTCCAGGGGGACGCCACCCACCACGCCACCGACGGTCACGGTGCGGACTCGATCGGATCACCCCAAAGGCAGACACCGGACCTGCTTCTCGGTAATCTGGCGCGCATGCCAGCCCCCACAGACCCCTCCGGAAATCGCGGCGGCCGGCGGCGTTTTGCGTGGCTGTTCTGGATCGGGGTGGCGATTGCCCCGGTAGCGGCGTTGCTGCTCGTACTGGGACAGGGCGTAGGGCCACCGCGTGCGGCCGCCGTACTGGCCGTCCTCGCCGTGGTGATGATCGGTCTGAGCGTCACGTTCCGCGACGACACCGAGGCCATCCGTGACGACTTCCGCGAGCAGTTGCGGCTCGAGGTCGACCTGGTGCGCTCCGATGTCGACTCGCTGCGGCGCGGCGTCGAGCTGACCGTCCACCGCGAGCTGGAGCGGGTGCGGGGCGAGCTGGAGGCGGCCCGGCGCGAGACCGTCCTGCGGACGGAGTCCACCCGGCTGTCCCGGGTCACCGGCGAGCTCCCGGCCGCCGACCGCGACGCGCACACGATCGAGCCGATCTACGAGGAGTACCGGGCCCGCGCCACCAGGGCGAGCCGGCGCCGGGCCGAGCCGGAGGTCTACCGAGACGAGCCGGTGCGGGTGGTCGCGGCCCGGGTCGACTCCACCAGCCGGGAGGCCGACGTCCACCGCGGTGGTGCCTCCTACGACCAGAACGGCTACGAGACCCCACGGCACGACCGCGCCGCCGCGCGCGAGCTCGAGGACGCGCGCGCCATGTCCGCCCGGTACGCGGAGGCGACGTACGACGATGCCGACCGGTACCAGGCCGACTACGCCGACTACCAGGCCGACTACCGGGCCGAGGTGTACGAGGAGCCCGGCCGGTACGGATCGGGCCGGCAGGAGCCGCAGGACGACGCCCCGTCCCGCGACCCGGTGCGCGCCGACACGGGCCGGCGCGCGTCCCGCCGGCGCCGTTCCGAGGAGCACGACAACGGCTACGACCGGGCCGGTCGCGGCTACCAGCAGGACGCGTACGACACCGGCACCCCGACGAACGACCGCGGCGGTCCGGGTCGGGCGGCCGACATGTCCGCCCCCGACCCCTGGTCCGCGTCGTGGGACTCCGTCGACGAACCCCGCTCGACCGCCGGCTGGAACCCGCCGGACCGGGACCGCGGCTCGGACTGGTACGACGCAGCCGGCGAGCCGCGGGTGATCGCCGGTGACGTGGTGGGCGCACCGGGGTACTCGATCGGCGGGCAGGCACTGTCCGAATCGGACTTTGGCAGCGGGGCCGGGTTCGGCTCGGGCAACGGCTTCGGCTCGGGCACGGCGTTCGGCGGTTCGACCAACGGCGGCCACGACTACCGACGTCCGGACCTGCCCGCGCTGCCCGAGGGCTCCTCCACGGCCTCGGGTGCGTCGTCCGACCCGTGGGCGTCGTCGTGGAACGGCTCGTCCTGGTCGACGGATCCGTCCGAACTGGCCACGCCCGACCGGGACGCCGACGCCCCCTCCGGTTCGCGTCACGGCGCGCCCGACCGCGGCAGCTCGCGGCACGGCTCCTCCCACGGGGCTTCGCTCAATGGCGCGTCGTCCCGTGGCGGCTCATTCGACGTGTCGGCGGTGAACGGCTCGTCCTTCGGCTATGGCGGCTCGCTCAACGGTTCCGCCCCGGACTACGGCGTGGACTTCGACCCGCCGAACCTCGACCACCTGCCGCCGGCACCCTCCCGCCACGGCGGGCGGCACTCCTCGACCGACGGCTACCACGACCCGTACCAGTAGGCCGTCCCGAGCGCGGCGTGTCCACCCGCGGGTCGACGTCGGCGCGGCTTACTTGTCGACGTCGCCGACCACGAAGAACATCGAACCGAGGATCGCCACCAGGTCCGGCAGCAGCGCGCCCGGCAACAGCGTCGCGAGCGCCTGCACGTTCGCGTAGGACGCCGTCCGCAGCTTCATCCGCCACGGCGTCTTCTCGCCCCGCGACACCAGATAGTAGCCGTTGATCCCGAGCGGGTTCTCGGTCCAGGCGTAGGTGTGGCCCTCGGGGGCCTTGACCACCTTGGGCAGCCGGACGTTCACCGGGCCGCGGAGCGAGGCCAGCCGGTCGAGGCAGGCGTCGGCGAGGTCGAGGGAGGCCTGGAGTTGGTCGAGCAGCACCTCGAACCGGGCGTAGCAGTCGCCGGTCTGCCGGGTGACCACACGCAGCACGTCGCCCAGTTCGCCGTACGCGAGGTAGGGCTCGTCCCGCCGCAGGTCGATGTCGAGCCCGGACGCCCGGGCCACCGGGCCGCTCACACCGTAGCCGGCGGCCACGTCGCGGGCGAGCACGCCGACGCCGACGGTGCGGGCCAGGAAGATCTCGTTGCGCCGGATCAGGCGGTCGAGGTCGACCATCTTGGCGCGGACGTCGGCGACCGCGAGCCGGACCCGGTCGGTCCAGCCCGCGGGCACCTCTTCCTTGATCCCGCCGACCCGGTTGAACATGTAGTGCATCCGGCCGCCGGACGCCTCCTCCATCACCGCCTGCAGCGTCTCGCGCTCGCGGAACGCGTAGAAAACCGGCGTGATCGCGCCGATCTCCAGCGGGTAGGAGCCCAGGAACATCAGGTGGTTGAGGACGCGGTTGAGTTCGGCGAGCAGCGTGCGCAGCCAGGTGGCGCGCTCGGGCACCTCGATGCCCATCATCCGCTCGACGGCGAGCGCCACCCCGAGTTCGTTGGAGAACGCCGACAGCCAGTCGTGCCGGTTGGCCAGCACGATGATCTGCCGGTAGTCGCGCACCTCGTACAGCTTCTCCGCACCGCGGTGCATGTAGCCGACGATCGGCTCGCAGGCGACCACGCGTTCCCCGTCGACCACCAGCCGCAGCCGCAGCACACCGTGGGTGGAGGGATGCTGCGGGCCGATGTTGAGCACCATGTCGGCGGTGGCGAGCTGATCCGCCCCGGCACCGACGCCCACCGTCAGCTCCCGGGCGTCCGTCCCGGCGCGCACGCTCACCTGGCCACCCTCCACAGCGCCCATCGTGTCATGCGGCGGCCGACTCTGGTCCGATCTCGAACCCGTCCGGTCCGCGGAAAGGGCGGCGGTCGGGCCCACGCAGAGAGGCGAACGCCGACCTAGGCTGGTGCCATGACCGGTTCTCCGCCGACGGTCGTGCCGGGATTCGACCCGTGGTCCCCGGCGTTCGTGGCCTGGCCCTACGACGTCTACACCGAGCTGCGGGAACGGGCGCCGGTGTGGCGTTTCGAAGGCACCGGGCAGTGGATGGTGTCCCGCCACGACGACGTGAACGCCCTTCTCCGCGACCGCCGGCTGGGTCGGACCTACCGCCACGTCGCCACACCCGAGGAGCTGGGCCATCCGCCCGACCCGGAGCACCTCGCACCGTTCTGGACGTTGATCCGGGACGGGATGCTCGACCGGGAGCCGCCCGACCACACCCGGCTGCGGCGGCTGGTCTCCCGGGCGTTCACGGCGCGGACGGTCGAACGCCTGCGGTCGCGGGTGGAGGACCTGGCCGACGGGCTGGTCTCCGACCTGCTCGACGCCGGCGCGGACGGATCGCCGGCGGACCTCGTCGCCCTCGTCGCCGAGCCGCTGCCGGTGGCGGTGGTCGCGGAGATGCTCGGCGTCCCGGAGAGCGACCGGCACCTGCTTCGGCCGTGGTCGGCGGCGATCTGCGGGATGTACGAGCTGAACCCCTCCGCCGAGGCCGGGCGGGCGGCGGTGCGGGCCAGCGTGGAGTTCTCGGCCTACCTGCGCGCACTGGCCGCCGCGCGCCGCGCCGACCCCGGCGACGACCTGGTCAGCGCGCTCACCCAGGTCGTCGACGGGGGGGACCGGCTCACGGTGGACGAGCTGGTGGGCACCTGCGTCCTGCTGCTCAACGCCGGCCACGAGGCGACCGTCAACGTCACCGGCAACGGCTGGTGGTCGCTGCTGCGGTACCCGGCCGAGCTCGACCGCCTCCGCACCGGACAGGTGGGCCTGGCCACCGCGGTCGAGGAGTTGATGCGCTTCGACACCCCGCTGCAGATGTTCGAACGCTGGGTGCTCGAAGACATCGAGGTGCGGGGAGTGCCGATCCCGCGGGGAGCGGAGGTAGGGCTGCTGTTCGGCTCGGCCAACCACGACCGGGACGTCTTCACCGAGCCGGACCGGCTGGACCTCGGGCGGAGGAACAACCCGCACCTCTCGTTCGGTGCCGGCATCCACTACTGCCTCGGGGCGCCGCTCGCCCGGATCGAGCTGGTCGCGTCGTTCGAGACCGTGCTCCGCCGGGTGCCCGCGCTGGCCCTGGCGGCCGAGCCGCGGTGGAAGCCCGGCTACATCGTCCGCGGCCTGGAGTCACTTCTGGTGACGGTACGCTGACGCGTCGCGGTGGCCGTGGCGCGCTTCGGGGGAGAAGCTGGGCGGTATGGCATTTGTCGAACAGGCGCTCCAGGTCGTCGGGGCGATCCTGATCCTCGCGGCGTTCATCCTCGCCCAGCGCGGAGTGCTCGACCAGCACTCGCGGAGCTACCTGATCACCAACGCGGTCGGCGGCGCGCTGCTCGCCGTCCTCGCCCTGCTCGGGCGGAACTGGGGCTTCCTCCTGCTGGAGACGGTCTGGACACTGGTCGCGGTCTGGGGCCTGCTCCGCCCGGCGCCGCCCACACCGGCGAACTGACCGGACGTCAGCCCGCCTGGCGGGTGGCCTCGGCGGCCGCCTTGAGACGCCGCAGGGTCTCGACCATCCCGGCCCGGTTGTGCGTGGAACGGTCGGGGATGCGCTGCACCAGCTGGGCGAGCCGGCGCAGGACTCCTGCGCGCAGGTCCTCGGTCGTCTCGGTCACCACACAGCCGTCCTCGGCCGGAGCGATGTCGTAGCGCCAGGTGGCGATCGGGAACAGTCCCGCGCCGCGCACCATGAATGCGAAGACCCGTCCGCGCTCGGACTCGGTGACGGTGCAGGTGGTCCGCCAACGCTGGCCCGGGATCGCGTTCGTCCCGACGAAACGGGCCCCGACCTGCGGCCCTTCGGCCCCGTCGAGCCACCGGCAGTGCGTGGTCTCGGGACTCCACTCACCCATCCGGCCGATGTCGGAGATCAGGTCCCAGACGTGTTCGGCGGGGGCGTGGACAGCGGTGGACACCGCGGTGGGCTCAGGCATGCCGGCCATCCTGCCCGGCCAGCGCACCCCGACGTCGTCCACCCCCAGATCGAGGCGCGACAGGCTTCCCCCGGCACCCGTTCGTGGCTACTTCGTCGGTAAAGTGTCCGGAATCAACGTCGAGGGCAGGATGGGTTCGGGCGTGAAGTTCGGTGGTGGATCCGACGGTGCCGGCCAGAGCGGTCGCCACCGGGCACGCGGGGAGACGGGTGCCTGGCCGGTCCGGCGGGGTGACGAGCCGGTCGCGGCCGCTGGCGGCCTGCCCCCGTCGAAGGCGAAGAAGCCCAAACCCAAGCCCACCACACTCGCCGCCGTGCCGGAGTTCGTCCGCCGGGTCAACCCGCTGGAATTACCGGACCCCGCCGGCTACACCCATGCGACGGTGGCTCGGGGGCAGATCGTGTTCCTCGCCGGCCAGACCGGCATGGACATCGACGGCCGCATCGTGGAGGGCGGCCTGGTCAACCAGTTCGACCGGGCCCTGCAGAACATGCTCACCGCGCTGGCCGCCGCGGGTGGCGGCCCGGAGCATCTCGCCAGCCTGACCATCTACGTCACCGACGTCGAGGAATACCAGGAGAACGCCCGCCCGATCGGCGCGGTGTGGCGGGCGCGGTGCGGGGGAGGCTTCCCCGCGATGGCGCTGATCGGAGTGAGCCGGCTGTTCGATCCGGCGGCTGAGGTGGAGTTGCAGGGGTACGGGGTCATTCCCTGAGGTGGTTGGCCGCGACGGCGGTCGGGGTGGCCGGTTTGGACTGCTCGCAAGCTCGCTCTGCGTCCTGCACCGGCCACCCCGACCGCCGTCGCTCCGTGAGGGCCTGCGGCGAACCGGCGTTCGCTCTGCGTCCTGCACCGGCCACCCGATCCCTCTCCCTCAGGGCTTTGCGGAATGCCAGTCGTCCGGGAGGGCGACGGGTTGGAGGAGCCAGGTGAAGGCGCCGAGGCCGGCTGGGTTGGTGAGGTCGCTGGCTTGGCTGGCTTCGGTGAGGGCGCGTAGGTAGGCGGGCGGGTCCGTCGAGGCGAGGTCGCGTGGGGGGCGGGTGCCGGTGATGCCCAGGTCGCGGAGCACGTCACGTTGGGGCAACAGGGCGGCGGGTGTGCCGGTGGCCTCGGTGCCGGCGGCCGCGGTGGCGTCCATGGCGACGTGGCTGGTGAGGTCGCACGAGCCGTCCGGGACCGGCGCGACCTGGCGTCCGGCCCGATAGCCGGTCAGGCTGCCGTGCGGCGGCCGTCGGCCGCGCAGGTGGCCGTAGTCCACGGCGACCGCGAGACCGCGCCCGACCTGTCGTACAGACGACGACCAGGCCTCGTCGCGGGGACGGCCCAGCTCGGCCCGTTGCCCGGACCCGGTCAGCGGCCACCAGCGGGCCAACCAGGCCGCGTCGTCGCCGGCGACGACCGCACCGAGCCGTTCGGCACCGGTGCGGGGGTCGACCTCGACAATCCGGTCGACCCCGTCGGGCCCCCGTTCCGCGAGGTCGACGGGGACATTGTCCAGCCACTCGTTGGCGAACAGCAGGCCCTCCAGCGGCGGCACGGCCGGCTGCCATCCGATCGGGCCCGGCAGCCCCGCCGGCCGCGGCCCGCGTTCGACAGCGGTGTACACCAGCCGGCCGGCCAGATCCGGTGGTACCGCTGCCGCGAGTGCCAGCAGGAGCTCTCCGCCGCCCGCACCGACGTCCACCACGTCGAGCCGTTCGGGGTGCCCCAGGCAGCGGTCGACGCGGGCGAGCAGTACACCGACGGCCCTGGCGAACAACGAGGACGCGTGGACCGAGGTGCGGAAGTGGGCCGCCGGCCGCTCCCGGACGAAGAAGCCGTGGGGCCCGTACAGCGCCCGCTCGGTCGCCGTCCGCCACGTCGCGTACCGTCCGTCCACCCCGACAGCTTGCCCCACGGCAGACGGGTACGCCGGCGGCCCGAGGGGTCAGCTCGTCACGTCCCTGGCCGAGAACCTTGCCCACGCGGCCGCGAAGAACACCGCCGTGTAGGCCGCGGCGCTGATCGAGCCGGTGGTCACGGCGTCGGTGGCGATCGGGTCGCGCAGGAGGTCGCCGAACGCCAGCCACCAGTGGGTGAGCAGGTAGGGGTGGATCGCCGAGAGCTGCGGCACCGTGTCGAGGATCTGGCT
Organism: uncultured Actinomycetota bacterium; assembly: GCA_963740255.1. Taxonomy (GTDB): domain Bacteria; phylum Actinomycetota; class Actinomycetes; order Mycobacteriales; family Cryptosporangiaceae; genus CAVUDO01. The sequence goes on from CAVUDO010000006.1 coordinate 600,726, forward strand.
GGTGACCGCGATGACCATCACGGCGATGGTGGCGCCGATCGGCTGCTCGGTCAGGGTCGAGACGAAGAGCCCCACCGCCGCCAGCGCGATCAGGCAGACCGAGAGGTAGGCGCAGACCAGCGCCAGCCGCCCGAGCGCCTCGACGAACGGCACCTGGGCTCCCGAGAGCAGCGTGGCCGGCCCTCCGCCGAACAACGCCAGGCCGATCGTCGCTCCCACCACGGCCACCAACGTCACCGAGAACACCGTGAAGATCGCGAGCGCGGCGAACTTCACCGCGAGCAGCCGGGCCCGGTGCACCGGGACGGCGAGCAGGTACCGCAGCGTCCCGAGGTTGGCCTCGCCGGCCACCGAGTCGCCGGCGATGGCGGCCACCGCGAGCGGCAGGAACAGCGGGAGCTCGACGGTGAGCGCGGTGAGCGCCGCGAACAGCCCGTTGCCGGCGATCGCGGAGAGGAACTGGGGACCTTCGCCAGCGTCCGGGGTCGCGTAGTACACCGCGACGGCGATGATGATCGGCACCGAGGCGAGCACCCCGAAACCGGCCAGGTTGCGGCGCCTTCGGAAGATCAGCCGCAGCTCCGAGCGGAGCAGGCGCGTGCTGACGGCGCGGCGCGGACGGCTGCTGGCAACGGCCCGGTCGCGGCGTCCGAGCGGCACGAAGGCGCCCGGCACCAGCGGGCCGGACCCGGACACCTCAGCCGCTGACATCGAAACCCTCCCCGGTCAGGCTCACGAACACGTCCTCCAGGTCCGGCGCCACCACCGCGAATCCGCGCACCGGCACCCCGTCGTAGACCAACGCGGCGACCACCCGGTCCGGCTCGTTGCCGGCGAGTGCCGCGGACACGTGCGTCGACTCGACGACCACGCCGGCGAGCTCCAGCCGACGCAGGGTGGCGGCGGCGGCGGCGGGTCGGTCGGTGTCGACCCGCACGCGGGGGGTGGTGCCGGCCCTCAGCTCGGCGAGCGGAGCCTGGGCGACCAGCTTCCCGACGTGCATCACCCCGACGTGCGTGCAGATCTGCTCCACCTCGGCCAGCAGGTGGGTGGAGAGCATCACGGTGACACCGGTGGCCGCCAGCTCGCTGACCAGGGCCCGGACCTCCCGGGTGCCCTGCGGGTCGAGCCCGTTGGTGGGCTCGTCGAGGACCAGCAGGTCCCGGGGTTGCAGCAGCGCGGCGGCGATGCCCAGGCGCTGCCGCATGCCGAGGGAGTAGTTGCGGTACCGCTTGGCGGCCGCGGCGGCCAGGCCCACCCGGTCGAGCGCGGCTCCGACCCGGGCGCGGGTGGTGGCCGGGTCGGCCGTGCGGTCGGCGGCGTCGAGACGGTGCAGGTTGTCGCGTCCGGAGAGGTACGGGTGGAAGGCGGGACCCTCCACCAGCGCGCCCACCCTCGGCAGGATCTCGGCTGCCTGGTCGGGCAGCGCCCCGCCGAGCAGCGCGTGGGTGCCGGCGGTCGGGCGGATCAGGCCGAGCAGCATCCGGATCGTGGTGGTCTTGCCCGACCCGTTGGGGCCGAGGAAGCCGTACACCGCGCCGAACGGCACCGCGAGGTCGACGTGGTCGACCGCCACCTGGCCGCCGCGGAACCGCTTCGTCAGGCCGTCCGAGGCGACCGCGAGCGGGACCGTCCCGGGGGCGACCGCGCCCCACGACGCCTCCGTTGCCGCGGGGGCGGCGTGCACGCTCACCACCGCGACCTGCCGCGCGCCGCGAACCGCTCCGGCGGGGCGGTGACCTCCCCGCCGGACGTCTGCGTCGTCACCTGGCCGCCACCTCGTACAGCCGGGACGGGTCAACGGCTCCGGCAAGGATCCGGCCGTCGTCGGTGACCAGGACGCTGAGCAGCCTGGACTGCAGCAGGCGTCCGCTGCCCCAGGTGCCGCTCACCCGCGGAAGCGAGCCGAGCACCGCGTCCAGGGAGTTCCCCCGCGCGCGGCCGGCGGTGGCGCGGCGGCCGGCGGGAGAAGCCTTGGTGACCACGACCGCGGTCCACCCCTGGCCGACCACCTGGGTCTGGTTCCCGGCGGTCGGGTCGGGCTTCTTCCCACCCTGGTCGGTCCTGGGCGCCGACTCGGTCACCTTGGCACCCGGCGGCGGGGTGAACCGGAACTGCTGGTCGCTCGGCACGGCGAAGCTGATCCGGGTGAACCCGACCTCGAGCGCCGGCGTGCCGGTGTTGCGGGCGAAGATCTGCACCCGCAGCGGCACCTTCTTCTCGGCGTCCACCGCGAGCCGCACCTGTCCGACCCGCGAGGCGGTGTCCTTGGGCCTGAGCACCAGCTCGTACGCCGACCGGCCGGCCACCTGCGCCGTGCCGTCGGTGCTCACCACGGTGGTGGGGCTGATCGCCGCGAGGGCGGCCGCGGCGGCCTCCTCGGGCGTCTTGGGCAGGCCGGAGGGAACGGGCGTCGGCTTCTTTGCCGTGGTCCCGGCGGGCAGCCGGGTGTGCGTCGCCTCGTTCTTGTCGGAGTTCCACACCCAGACGTCGCGCCCGTTGTGGATCACGTCGGACTCCCCGAGCGTGCCGAGCAACGCCACCCGCTGCTTGTCCTCGCCGGCATACCAGACCCGCAGCGTGTGTACGCCGCTGACCAGCGCGGTGAAGTCGGAACTGCCCTGGGGGCCGAACGAGAGGTTCGGCAGGCCGAGGTCGGCCTTCTGCACGACCGTGCCGGAGAGGCCGGCGACCCGGGCCTTCTGCAGGTCCACGAGCAGTTCGGCGGCGGTCCGGGGCGGCAGGGCCGGTGCGGCGTCGGCGATCAGGACCCTGCCGACCGCGCCGGCTCCGAGCGCCACGGCGAGCACGGCGGCCGGCACGACCCAACGCAGCACGGGCCGAGAGGTGAGGACGGACACGGAAACCTCCACTGGTTCGTCGGTCGTTCCCATCCTGGTCCAGGCATGCTGTGCTCAGGCTGAGAGCGGGGCCGGCTCTCAGCCGGCTCACAGGCCGCCGTGGCCAGGCTGCGGACGGACGTTCTTCTCGAGGGCCCGGCGTGCGGCTGCTGGTGGTCGAGGACGAGGTGCGGCTGGCCGCCGCGCTGCGTCGGGGGCTGCAGTCGGAGGGTTTCGCCGTGGACGTGGCCCACGACGGCGTGGCGGGCCTGGAACGGGCGCGGGCGGGGGAGTACGACGCCGTGGTGCTCGACGTGATGCTGCCGAAGCTGTCCGGGTACCGGGTCGTCCAGGCGCTGCGGGCCGACCGGAACTGGGTCCCGGTGCTGATGCTCTCGGCCAAGGACGGCGAGTACGACCAGGCCGACGGCCTGGACGTGGGCGCCGACGACTACCTCACCAAGCCGTTCTCCTACGTGGTGCTGCTGGCCCGGCTGCGGGCCCTGCTGCGGCGCGGCGCCCCCGAACGGCCCGCGGTGCTCGCCGCCGGCGACCTCACGCTCGACCCGGCGTCGAAACGGGTGGCCCGCGGCGAGGTGGAGATCGCGTTGACGGCCCGCGAGTTCGCCCTGCTGGAGTACCTGATCCGGCGGGCCGGCGAGGCGGTCGGCAAGGCCGAGCTGCTCGAGCACGTGTGGGACGTCTTCGACGCCGGCGAGGCGAACGTCGTCGAGGTGTACGTCGGCTACCTGCGGCGCAAGATCGACGGCCCGTTCGGGCGCCGGGCGCTGACCACCGTGCGGGGGGCCGGATACCGGCTCGAGCCCGGTGGCGGCTGAACCCGCCGCGGCCCGACGCCGGCCGTGGCGGCGGTGGAGCCTGCGGACCCGGCTGGTGCTGCTCGGCACGGTCGGGCTCGCGGTCGGGCTGGCCGCCGGCGGCCTGGTGCTGGTCGCCGCGCTGCGGTTCGCCCTCGAACGCACAGTGGACGCCTCGGCGGCCCAGACGGCCCGGGACGTGGCCGCGCTCGTTGACGCCGGCCAGCTGCCCAATCCGATCCCGGCCGGCGGCACCACCGTGGTCCAGGTGGTGGACGCGCAGGGCCGGGTGCGGGCCGCGTCTGCCGGGGGCGACCGGCTGGTGGCCGTACTGAGCCCGGGCGAACGCACGGCGCTGGCGACCGGGCAACGCCGGTACCTGCCCGGGGACCGGTTCGGGGTGAACGGGTTCGTGCGGGTGGTCGCGGTGCCGGCCGGCCCGGCGGCCGACCGGGTGACGGTGGTGGTCGCCGCGCCGGCCGGGGACATCGACGGCACGGTGCGGGTCGTGCGGGTGGCCCTGTTCGCGGGGTTCGCGCTGCTGCTCGCGGCGCTGGCGGTCCTGGGCTGGCGGATCGTCGGCGCGACGCTGCGCCCGGTGGAGGCGCTGCGCCGGGGGGCGGAGGTGATCACCGGCGGCAGGTCGGCCGGCCGGCTGCCGGTGCCGGCGTCCCACGACGAGATCCACCGGCTGGCCGTCACGCTCAACGACATGCTCGGCCGCCTGGAGGCGGCACGGCTGCGGCAGCGGGCCTTCGTCGCCGATGCCGCCCACGAGCTGCGGAGTCCCATCGCCAGCCTGCGGACCCAGCTGGAGGTGGGCGCGGCGACCGGTACGGACGCCGACGTGCTGGTCCCCGACCTGCTCGCCGACGTCGAACGGCTGGGCCGGCTGGTGGACGACCTGCTGCTGCTGGCCCGGCTGGAGGGGCCGGTGCCCGACCGGCGCCGGGTAGCGGTGGACCGGAGCTCGTTGGTCGCCGACGTGGTGTCCCGATACTCCTCGGCCCGGGTGCCGGTTCGGGTCGCCGGCGGCCCGGCGGTGGCGGCGCGGGCCGCCGGCAGGGCGGGCACCGGCGGCACCGGCGGCTCTGCGGGCACCGGTGCCGCCGCTGACCTGGCCGCGGTGGATGCGGCCGGATTCGCGGAGACGTCCGGCGATCCCGATGCGCTCGCGCGGGTGCTGGCGAACCTGCTGGACAACGCCGTACGACACGCCGCCTCGGAGGTCACCGTCGAGCTGGTCGTCGGCGGGTTCACGGTGCGCGACGACGGGCCGGGCATCCCGGCGGCCGACCGCGGCCGGGTGTTCGACCGTTTCACCCGCCTGGACGACGCCCGCGACCGCGACTCCGGCGGCGCCGGCCTGGGCCTGGCGATCGTGGCCGAACTCGTCGGACAGCACGGCGGCACCGTCACCCTCGCGGACGCCCACCCGGGCGTCGAGCCGCCCGGCCTCGCGGTCACCGTCCGCCTCCTGGACCCCGCCGCCCGCCCGCAGTGACGGCGGTGGTTCCCCGTTGACGTGGGTTCAGGGGGCACCGGACCTGAGTCGGAGAGCCGGACACGACCGTCCGGCACGGCCGGCTCCGGCAGGCCCGACGCTTCAGACGAGCGGGCGGATGCGCCCCGAGGCTGAGTACCAGTCCCCATAGCCGTCCGGTCGAGCGGCTGCCACGTTGGTGGTGCGGCTGGGGCCCGAGAGCCGGCCCGCGGCCGGTGCACACATGCGCCCACCGTCCGGTCCGTTCACGCGCCAGGAGAACTCGATGCCCGTTGCACCGACTGCCTTAGATGCCCTCCATCGAGGGTTCTTCCGTACGCTCTCCCGGTTCGGCTCCAAGCGGCAGGGCGAACTCCTGCAGCTGTACTTCGACTGGTGGCACCGCAGGGCGGATCCGTGGGGACACGCGACGGACGACTACGAGCAGCACAAGTACCTGACCACCCTCGGCCAGGTACCGGCCGGCGACTACGACCGGATCCTGGAGGTCGGGTGCAGCGAGGGCACCTTCACCAGGCTCCTGGCCGACCGGTACCAGGCCTCGCGCATCACCGGGGTCGACATCTCGCGCCGGGCCATCGGACGCGCACGCAGTCAGAACACCGAGGAGTCGCGGGTGCGGTTCCACGCGATGGACATCATCAACGAGCAGCCGAGCGGAATGTTCGACCTCGTCTTCTGTGCCGAGATGCTCTACTACGTCGGCCGCACCGGATGTCTTGCCGGCGTCTCCCGGCAGATTGCGGCGCTGCTGGCTCCCGGTGGCCTGCTCGTGCTGGTCCACCCCTGGCCGGAATCCGCGGATCTGCATCGGCACTTCGCGGCCGACCCCGCACTCACCCGGCGGGACGAGCACGTCGACACCGACGCCTGTCGCCCCTTCTCGGTCTCGCTCTACGCGAGTAGCGCCGCACCCGTCCGCTGCCCGGTGCACAGCGGCGGACCGCACCACGGCGGACCGGGCGGCGCCGGCGACCTGACATCGATCTGCGCGGACTGCGCCGTGGCTAGTGCTTCCGGGCAGCCGCGCCGCCCTGCCAGACCACGGTGACCGGTGCCCGAACGGAGAGTCTGGTCACATCCGCCGGCCCCGGGCGGCGTCCGGCGCGCATACTCGACGGCGACCGGTACCCGGACTCGAGGACTGGATCGTGAACGCAACGCTCTCCCACCCGGCCGACCGGCCTGGCCGTCTCGCGGTGGGCGTGGTCGGCGCAGGACGGGTGGGCTCGGTGCTCGGCGCCGCGCTGGCCCGTGCCGGCCACCCGGTGCGCGCCGTCTCGGCGGTCAGCCGTGACTCGCTCGCCCGGGCCGCGCGCCGCCTCCCGGACGTTCCGGTGCGACCCGTGGACGAGGTGGTGGCCGCCGCCGACCTGGTGCTGCTCACCGTCCCGGACGACGCGCTCGGGCCGCTGGTCGTCGGCCTGGCCGAAGTCGGGGCCTGGAAGTCCGGCCAGCTCGTCGCGCACACCTCGGGTGCCCACGGCCTGGCCCCGCTCGCTCCGGCCGTCCTCGCCGGCGTGCTGCCGATGGCCCTGCACCCGATCATGACCTTCACCGGCCGTGACGAGGACGAAGTGCGGACGGCGGGCATCCACTGGGGTGTGACGGCGCCCGGGCCGTTGCGGCCGGCGGCCGAGGCGCTGGTCGTCGAGATGGGCGGCGAACCGCTGTTCGTCGCCGACGCGCTGCGCCCGCTCTACCACGCCGGCCTGGTGATGGGTGCGAACTACCTGGTCACGCTCGTCAACGAGGCGATGGACCTGTTGCGGGCGGCAGGGGTGGGCAACCCCGGTGTGGCCCTGGCGCCCCTGCTGGGCGCGGCCCTGGACAACGCGCTGCGGTCGGGTGACGCGGCGCTCACCGGCCCGGTATCGCGGGGCGACGCCGGCACGGTGTCCAGTCACGTGGCGACGTTGCGTGAGCACTTTCCCGACTCGGTGGCCGCCTACCTGGCGATGGCCCGCCGCACCGCCGACCGGGCGATGGCCATCGGGCGGCTCCGGTCGGACGACGCCGAGGCGCTGCTGGCCGCCCTCGCCGCCGACCAGGGCGACCGCGCCGACCCGGGCGCCCCGCGATGACCGTCCTGCCGCCCGCAATGGCGGCGCCCCAGCGCGTGCCGCCCGTCCAGCAGCCGTCGACGCCGGTCCCGGGTCTGCCGGTCCCGGGTCTGCCGGCACCGGGCTCCCAGCCTCTCGTCGTCCGCGACCGCGACAGCCTGGCGGCGGTCACGCGCCGGTCGGCTGGTCCCGTCGCCGTCGTGATGACGATGGGGGCGCTGCACGCCGGACACGCCGCGCTGCTCCGGCAGGCGCGGGTCCGCGGCGCCACCGTGGTCGCGACGGTGTTCGTCAACCCGCTGCAGTTCGGCCCGCAGGAGGACTTCGACCGGTACCCCCGCACGTTCGAGGCCGACCTGGCGGTCTGCGCCGACGAAGGCGTGGACGTGGTGTTCGCGCCCCCCCGCGAGGTCGTCTACCCGCACGGCGAGCCGCTCGTCCGGGTCGACCCCGGCCCGCTCGGCGAACGGTTCGAAGGCGCCAGCCGTCCCGGCTTCTTCCACGGTGTGCTGACCGTCGTGCTCAAGCTGCTGCACCTCACCGGCGCGGACGCGGCGTTTTTCGGCGAGAAGGACTACCAGCAGCTGACGCTGGTCCGGCACCTCGTCCGCGACCTCGACCTGGACGTCGAGATCGTCGGCGTACCCACCGTGCGCGAGCCGGACGGCCTGGCGCTCTCCAGCCGGAACCGCTACCTGGCCCCGGACGAACGGCGGTCGGCGCCCGCGTTGAGCGCCGCGCTGCGTGCCGGTGCGGCCGCCGCGTCCGACGGGGCCGCCGCGGCCGAAGCCGCCGCCCACGCGGTGCTCGCCGCCGCGCCCGGCGTCGCGCTGGACTACCTCGCCGTCACCGCACCCGACCTCGGTGGTCCACCGGCGTCCGGCGAGGCCCGGATGCTGGTCGCCGCCCGGGTCGGCGCCACCCGCCTGATCGACAACCTCCCCCTGAGGCTCGGAGGGGTGCGCTGATGTTCCGCACGATGCTCAAGTCCAAGATCCACCGGGCCACGGTGACCCAGGCCGACCTGCACTACGTCGGCTCGGTGACCATCGACGCCGACCTCTGCGACGCCGCCGACCTGCTCGACGGCGAACAGGTCGCGATCGTCGACATCACCAACGGCGCCCGGCTGGAGACGTACGTGATCCGCGGGCCGCGCGGCACCGGCGTGGTGGGGGTCAACGGCGCCGCCGCCCACCTGGTCCACCCCGGCGACCTCGTCATCCTGATCTCCTACGCCGTCATGACGGACGCGGAGGCACGCGCCCACCGGCCCCGGATCGTCCACGTCGACGCCGGGAACGGGATCGTCGAGCTGGGTGCCGACCCCGCGTCGGCCGGCAGCCGTGCCGGACTCCGCTCCGGTCGCACCGCGGACGGTCCGGTGGCCGGCACCGCGCCGCCCGTGCCGGCGGCCGGCACGGCGCCGTCCACGCCGGCGGCCGGATGACGCACCCGACCGCGACCGTTTCCCGTCGTGGCCACGGCATCCAGGTGCCGCGCCGCCTGCTGGCGGCCGACCCGGGCTGGACGCTCGCCGCGGACGTCTGCGTGGTCGGCTCCGGCGTCGCCGGCCTCTGCGCCGCGCTGCACGCCCGCGCGGCCGGCCGGTCGGTGATCGTGGTGACCAAGGTGAACATCGACGACGGCTCCACCCGCTGGGCGCAGGGCGGCATCGCGGCCGTGCTCGACCCGCTGGACACCCCGGCCGCCCATGCGGAGGACACCCGGGTGGCTGGCGTCGGGCTCTGCGACCCGGCCGCCGTGGACGTCCTGGTGAAGGAGGGGCCGGCCCGGCTGCGCGAACTGATCGCTCTCGGTGCCGAGTTCGACCGCAATCCCGACGGCACCCTGATGCTCACCCGCGAGGGCGGACACCATGCCAACCGGATCGTGCACGCCGGCGGCGACGCCACCGGCGCGGAGGTACAACGCGCCCTGCACGAGGCGATCCGCCGCGACCCGGACATCCGGCTGGTCGAGCATGCGCTCGTGCTCGACCTGCTCACCGACGCGGCCGGCCGCGCCGCGGGCGTCACCCTGCACGTGCTGGGGGAGGGGACAGAGGACGGTGTCGGTGCGGTGCTCGCCCGGGCGGTGGTGCTGGCCACCGGTGGCATGGGCCAGGTCTACGCGTCCACCACCAACCCGAGCGTGTCCACCGGCGACGGGGTGGCGCTGGCCCTGCGCGCCGGTGCGGTGGTCACCGACGTGGAGTTCGTCCAGTTCCACCCCACCTCGCTCTACCTCGGCGCGGACGCCCCGGCCGGCCAGCAGCCGCTGGTCAGCGAGGCCATGCGGGGGGAGGGCGCCTACCTGTGCGACGACGCCGGCACCCGGTTCATGGTCGGCCGGCACCCGCTGGCCGAGCTGGCACCGCGGGACGTCGTCGCCAAGGGGATCACCACCGTGATGCTGGCCGCCGGCCGTGACCACGTCTGGCTGGACGCCCGCCACCTCGGTGCCGACTTCCTCGAACGCCGGTTCCCGTCCATCCTGGCCCGGTGTCGGCAGGCCGGGATCGATCCCGTCGCCGACCTGGTTCCGGTGGCGCCGGCCGCGCACTACGCGTCCGGCGGCGTCCGCACCGACCTCTATGGACGGACGAGCGTCCCGGGCCTCTACGCCTGCGGCGAGGTGGCCTGCACCGGCGTCCACGGCGCCAACCGGCTGGCGTCCAACTCGCTGCTGGAGGGGCTGGTCTTCGCCGGGCGGATCGGGGCCGACCTCGCGCTGCCGCTGCCGCCGCAGGCCGATCCGGTGCCGGCGGCCGACACGGACGCCTACGTGGTCTCGGCCACCACCCGCGACGGGCTGCAACGGGCGATGACCCGTGGCGCCGGGGTGATCCGCGTGGCCGCCAGCCTGCAGGAGACCGCCGGAGCACTGGCCGACCTGGGTGCGAAGCGTTCGGCCGAACCGCGTCCGGCCAGCTGGGAGGCGACCAACCTGCACACGGTGGCCACCGCACTCGTCACGGCGGCGGCAGCCCGGCAGGAGACCCGGGGCTGTCACTGGCGCCAGGACTTCCCCGCCGCCGAGGCCGCCTGGCACGGTCACCTCCTCGCCGCCGTGGGCGCCGACGGCGCCCTCACCGAGACCTACCAGGCGGCCGCGAGCCGGGGGGCGCCCTGATGCTCTCACCGTCCACTCTGGACCTGCTCGCCGGCACCGGACTCGAACCGGCCTACGTGGAGGATCTCGCGCGGCGCACGCTCGCCGAGGACCTGGGCGATCCGCACGGCGTCGACGTCACCAGCGAGGCCACGATCCCCGCCGACCAGACCGGGGTCGCCGACCTGGTCGCCCGGGCGCCGGGCACGGTGGCCGGGCTCGGCGTGGCGTCGGCGGTGTTCGACCTCGTGGGGGCCGGCGCGTTCGTCGCGGCGGTGGCGGACGGCGCGGCGGTGGCGCGGGGCGATGTCGTGGCCACCGTCACCGGGAGGACCCGCGCGCTGCTCACCGCGGAGCGCAGCGCCCTGAACCTGCTCTGCCGCGGGTCCGGAGTCGCCACCCACACCCAGGCGTGGGCCGACGCCCTGGCCGGTACCGGGACGCAGGTGCTGGACACCCGCAAGACCACGCCCGGACTGCGTGCGCTGGAGAAGTACGCCGTCCGGGCCGGCGGCGGAACGAACAAGCGGAGGGGCCTGCACGATGTCGCGATGGTCAAGGACAACCACCGGCTCGCGGCCGGCTCGGTCACCGCGGCCTACCGGGCCGTCCGGCTGGCGTACCCCGACGTGGCGGTGCAGGTGGAGGTGAGCACCGTGGCCGAGGCGGTTGAGGCCGTGGCGGCAGGGGCGACGTTCCTGCTCTGCGACAACATGGCCCCGGCGGTACTGCGCGAGGTTGTCGCGGCGGTGGGCAGCGAGGCCGAGCTGGAGGCCACCGGCGGGCTGACCCTCGCCCGCGCCCGCGAGTTCGCCGAGACCGGCGTCGACTACCTCTCCGTCGGCGCCCTGACGCACTCTTCCCCCATCCTCGACATCGCGATGGATCTGCGTGCCACGCCGGCCATGGAGACCTGATGCTTCTGACCATCGACGTCGGGAACACCAACATCGTGCTGGCCACGTTCGACGGTGAGACGTTGGTGCACTCCTGGCGGGTGCGCACCGATTCCCGGATGACCGCCGACGAACTGGCCCTGACGTTCCGCGGCCTGCTCGCCGGCGACGCCGTCCAGGTCACCGGGGTGGCGGCGTGCTCGACCGTGCCGGCGACGCTGCGCGAGCTGCGGACGATGCTCGGCCGGTACTACCCCGACCTTCCCACGGTGATCGTCGAGCCGGGCGTGAAGACCGGGGTGCAGATCCTGATGGACAACCCGAAGGAGGTGGGCTCCGACCGGATCATGAACACCCTCGGTGCCCACCACCTCTACGGCGGCCCGGCCGTGGTGGTCGACTTCGGCACGTCGACCAACTTCGACGTGGTGGGGGCGGACGGGGAGTTCCTCGGGGGTGCGCTCGCTCCCGGCATCGACATCTCGGTGGACGCGCTGGCCGCCCGGGCCGCGCAGTTGCGCAAGGTCGAACTGGTGCGGCCCCGCTCGGTGATCGGCAAGAACACCGTGGAAGCCCTGCAGTCCGGCATCATCTACGGCTTCGCCGGCCAGGTGGACGGGATCGCCGCGCGGATCGTCGCCGAGGTCGGCGGGGTGCGGGCCGTGGTCGCCACCGGCGGACTGGCACCGCTGGTGATCGCCGAGTCCGTCGAGATCACCCACCACGAACCCAACCTCACGCTGATCGGGCTCCGCCTGGCCTTCGAGAAGAACCTCTAGTGGGCGGCCCGTCCAGGTCAGAGCACTTCTGTATTGCCGGGCGCGAGGGGCTCAGGACGCGGCGATGTAGGCCTTGACGATCTCGGTCGCCGCCTTGGTGGCGTCCTCGGGGGTCATGTCGCTGAGGGAGAACTGGGCGTAGACGGTGAGGTTGCCGTCGACCGCCTGGATCTTGACCGAGCTGACCTGGCCCGACGACGACCGGGTGACCATGTAGGCCTTCTCGCCCACGCCGGACACGTCGGTCACGGTGGAGCCGGAGACGCTTTCGTCGCCCTTGCGGTCGGATTCGTACCCCCGCATGCCACGCTCGGTGGCGGTGCGTCCGGCGAAGTCGTCGTACAGCACGGCCGTCACCCCGAGGTAGCCCGACCGGGCGCTGCCCTTGGCCACCGAGCCGGAGCAGAAGTACAGCGCCGTGGGGCCGATGTCGGAGTCGCGGCCCGACGGGCTCTCGATCGCCAGCCCCTGGCTCGACAGCGCTCCGTTCACCGGTGCGCAGGAGTCGGTGAATGCCTTGTGGACGCGTCCGTTGCTGGGGGAGTCGTTCGAGTCCGTCGTCGGGCCACCCGACCGGGCGACCGTGGGACTGGACGACGGGTCCGTGTTGCTCTGGGACACCGCGACCGCGGTCAGCACGCCGCCGCCGATGCACAGCAGCAGGACCACCGCGCCGATCACCAACCCGACGATGAGGCCGGTGCGGGACTTCGGCGGCGGGGGCGGCGCGCCGTAGGGGAAGCCTCCACCAGGCGGGCCGTACGGGGCTCCGGGAGCGGCGCCGTACTGCGGCCCGTAGGGCGAGCCGCCCGGCGGCATGTACTGGGTGGCATCGGGCGGGCCCTGCGGCGCCCCGCCCGGCGGCCCGTACTGCGGATCTGGCTGCTGCCCGTAAGGTGCGCCGGACGAGGGCGGCTGTCCGTAAGGTGCGCCGGACGAGGGCGGCTGTCCGTAAGGTGCGCCGGACGAGGGCGGCTGTGGTTCCTGCGGCCAGGACGGTCCGCCGTACGGTGAGCTCATGTCTGGGTCTCTCTCCAGTGGTCTTGTTGCCGCCGATCCTTGCAGAACCCCCTGACGGGGAGCACGTGGCCCGGCTGCGGACCGCTCTCGTGCCGGCGGCGGGCCGGCAGCGCCGTGCCGCGGCGGTCGCTGCCGGCGGCAGAAATTCGGGGGCGACAGGCTCGATAGTGTTCTGACGTGACCGAGACCCCGCCCCTCGACGCCCCGCCGTCCGAGGGGGAGCTCCCCGAACCAGACGACCTCCCCGACCAGCTCCAGGTCCGACGCGAGAAGCGGGACCGGATGCTCGCCGAAGGCGTCGAGCCGTACGTCCTCGGCTTCGACCGCACGACGACGCTGGCCGCGCTCCGGGAGAAGTACGCCGACCTCCCCGCCGACGCCAGGACGGGGGAGCGGGTTGCGGTGACCGGCCGGGTGATCTTCGCCCGGAACGCCGGCAAGCTCTGCTTCGCGACGTTGCGTGAGGGAAGCGGTACGGAACTACAGGCGATGCTGAGCCTCGCGAACGTCGGCGAGGAGTCGCTCACCCGGTGGAAAGCCCTGGTCGACCTCGGCGACCACGTGGGGGTCGAGGGTGAGGTGATCACCTCCCGCCGGGGCGAGCTGTCCGTCCTCGCCGACCGCTGGGAGATCACCTCCAAGGCGCTGCGACCGTTGCCGGTCGCGCACCGGCCGCTGTCGGAGGAGACCCGGGTACGGCAGCGCTACGTCGACCTGATCGTGCGTCCGCAGGCCCGCGAGATCGTGCACACCCGCGCCGCGGTGGTCCGGGGGATGCGCGATTCGCTGCACCGGCGCGACTTCCTCGAGATCGAGACACCGATGCTGCAGGTGCTCGCCGGTGGCGCCGCCGCCCGCCCGTTCGTCACGCACATCAATGCGTACGACATGCCGATGTACCTGCGGATCGCGCCCGAACTCTTCCTCAAGCGGGCGGTCGTCGGGGGAATCGACCGCGTTTTCGAACTCAACCGGAACTTTCGCAACGAGGGCGCGGATTCCTCGCACAACCCCGAGTTCGTGATGCTCGAAGCCTATGAGGCGTACGGCGACTACGACACGATGGCGACGCTCACGCGTGATCTTGTCCAGGACGCGGCGAGGAACGTGTTCGGTTCTCACGTGGTCACGCACGGCGACGGTACCGAACACGATCTCGGCGGAGAGTGGAACGCGGTCACGTTGTACGGTTCGGTTTCCGTCGCGTTGGGTGCGGAGATCACGCCCGAGACACCGCGACCCACGCTCGTCGCGTACGCGGAGAAGCACGGCATCGGCGTGGATCCGAAGTGGGTGCCCGGAAAGCTGGTCGAGGAACTGTTCGAGGAACTCGTCATCCCCACGCTGTCCGGTCCGACCTTTGTGCGCGACTTTCCGGAAGACACCTCTCCGCTCACCCGCCAGCACCGTTCGACACCCGGCCTCACCGAGAAGTGGGACCTCTACGTCGGTGGCTTCGAGCTGGCGACCGGATACTCCGAGCTGGTCGATCCCGTGGTGCAACGGGCCAGGCTGCAGTCCCAGGCGGCGCTGGGAGAGCAGGGCGACGACGAGGCGATGCGCCTGGACGAGGACTTCCTCCGGGCCCTGGAGTACGGGATGCCGCCGTCGGGCGGCCTGGGGCTGGGGCTGGACCGGCTGCTGATGGCACTCACCGGTCTCGGGATCCGGGAGACGATTCTCTTCCCGCTGGTCCGGCCGCAATAGCAAGCGCTCCCGACTCGGGAACATGGGTGGGTTCGCCGCCGCGCGTCGGGATTGGCAGAATCCGCGTCGGCATGCTTTTATTCACCCATTCAGTTCGTTTGCGCACTCGGGGATAGCTGGAGGAATGACGTGGCCAAGAGGACCCAGACCTTTCTCGTCGACGACATCGACGGCGGGGAGGCTGACGAGACGCTGACGTTCTCGCTCGACGGAGTCGCGTACGAGATCGACTTGTCGGCGAAGAATGCCGGCGCGTTGCGCGATGTCGTCGCTCCCTATGTCGGTGCGGCCCGAAAGGCGGGTCGCGGTGGCGCCCGGCCGGCGGTCCGCCGCACTGGCGGTGGCACTGCGACTGCTGACCGTGAGCAGAACCAGGCGATTCGGGAATGGGCGAAGCGGAAGGGCTTCAAGGTCTCCGACCGCGGCCGGATTCCCGCCGAGATCGTCGAGAGCTACCACGCGGCCGGCTGACCGCCAGGACTCGAGGACGGTGGGCTGGGCGCATTCGACCTGGCCCACCGTCCTTTCTCTGTGCCGGTGGGCGGCCTCGCCGCCCGACGGAGCGCTTCGGCACAGGAGCACGGGTAGGCCGGGAGGGTGTGTCACGGGCCTCCGGACGTCGACCCGGAGCGGCCGCCCGCTGCTCGCCGGTCACCGCCCGGGAGGTGCCGGTGGCGGGAAGAGCTGGCAGGCCGGCGCGGACCGTCGCGGCTACCGTGGTGGCTGTTCACGCTTTCGCTCAGAGCGTAGGGGCCGTCGGAACGGACCAGCCCCCCGCGAGGTTCTGGCTGGTGAAACGGGAACGGCCCGCCGGAGTGTCGGACCGTGCCGGGATACTGGTTCCGGTCCGGGTGGCCAGGCGTCATTGCCCGACTACAGTGGTTGCCAGGAGGCCAGCAGGCGTCCGACGACCACACGGTGCCCCCATTGGCACGTGAGGAGCAAAGAGGGATGTTCGAGAGGTTTACCGACCGCGCACGTCGTGTTGTCGTCCTGGCCCAGGAAGAGGCCCGGATGCTCAACCACAACTACATCGGGACCGAGCACATCCTGCTCGGCCTCATCCACGAGGGTGAGGGTGTGGCGGCCAAGGCGCTCGAGTCCCTGGGGATCTCGCTGGAGGGTGTGCGCCAGCAGGTCGAGGAGATCATCGGCCAGGGCCAGCAGGCGCCGAGCGGGCACATCCCGTTCACCCCGCGCGCCAAGAAGGTGTTGGAACTCTCGCTGCGCGAGGCGCTCCAGCTCGGCCACAACTACATCGGCACCGAGCACATCCTGCTCGGCCTCATCCGCGAGGGCGAAGGGGTCGCCGCGCAGGTGCTGGTCAAGCTCGGCGCCGACCTCAACCGGGTCCGCCAGCAGGTGATCCAGCTCCTCTCCGGCTACCAGGGCAAGGAGCCGGCCAGCGGCAGCGGCCCGGCCGAGGGCACGCCTTCGACCTCGCTGGTGCTCGACCAGTTCGGGCGCAACCTGACCCAGGCCGCGCGCGAGCAGAAGCTCGACCCGGTCATCGGGCGGGAGAAGGAGATCGAGCGGGTGATGCAGGTGCTCTCCCGCCGCACCAAGAACAATCCGGTGCTGATCGGCGAGCCCGGCGTCGGCAAGACCGCCGTGGTCGAGGGCCTGGCCCAGGCCATCGTCAAGGGCGAGGTCCCCGAGACGCTCAAGGACAAGCAGCTCTACACGCTCGACCTGGGTGCCCTGGTGGCCGGATCCCGCTACCGCGGCGACTTCGAGGAGCGCCTGAAGAAGGTGCTCAAGGAGATCCGCACCCGCGGCGACATCATCCTGTTCATCGACGAGATCCACACCCTGGTCGGGGCCGGTGCCGCCGAGGGCGCGATCGACGCCGCCTCGATCCTCAAGCCGATGCTGGCCCGCGGCGAGCTGCAGACCATCGGCGCCACAACGCTGGACGAGTACCGCAAGCACCTGGAGAAGGATGCCGCCCTGGAGCGGCGGTTCCAGCCGATCCAGGTGCCCGAGCCGAACCTCGCCCACACCATCGAGATCCTCAAGGGCCTGCGCGACCGGTACGAGGCGCACCACCGCATCTCGATCACCGACGCCGCGCTGGTCGCGGCCGCCACCCTGGCCGACCGCTACATCTCCGACCGCTTCCTCCCGGACAAGGCGATCGACCTGATCGACGAGGCCGGCGCCCGGATGCGCATCCGCCGGATGACCGCGCCGCCGGACCTGCGCGAGTTCGACGACCGGATCGCCAACGTCCGCCGCGAGAAGGAGTCCGCGATCGACGCGCAGGACTTCGAGAAGGCCGCGTCGCTCCGTGACAAGGAGAAGACGCTGCTGGGCCAGAAGGCCAAGCGCGAGAAGGAGTGGAAGGCCGGCGACCTCGACGTCGTCAGCGAGGTGGACGAGGAGCAGATCGCCGAGGTGCTCGCCAACTGGACGGGCATCCCGGTCTTCAAGCTCACCGAGGAGGAGACCTCCCGGCTGCTCCGCATGGAGGACGAGCTGCACAAGCGGGTCGTCGGCCAGGAGCAGGCGATCAAGGCGGTCTCCCAGGCCATCCGGCGCACCCGGGCCGGCTTGAAGGACCCGAAGCGCCCCGGTGGATCCTTCATCTTCGCCGGTCCGTCCGGCGTCGGGAAGACCGAGCTGTCCAAGGCGCTGGCCGAGTTCCTCTTCGGCGACGAGGACGCGCTGATCCAGCTCGACATGTCCGAGTTCCACGACCGGTACACGGTGTCGCGGCTGGTGGGTGCCCCTCCCGGCTACGTCGGGTACGACGAGGGCGGCCAGCTCACCGAGAAGGTGCGCCGGAAGCCCTTCAGCGTGGTGCTCTTCGACGAGGTCGAGAAGGCCCACCCGGACGTCTTCAACACCCTGTTGCAGATCCTCGAGGACGGGCGCCTGACCGACGGCCAGGGCCGCATCGTGGACTTCAAGAACACGGTGCTGATCCTGACGTCCAACCTGGGCACCCGCGACATCGCCAAGGCGGTGAGCCTCGGCTTCCAGTCGGGCCACGACACCGCGAGCAACTACGAGCGGATGAAGCAGCGCGTCCAGGACGAGCTCAAGCAGCACTTCCGCCCGGAGTTCCTCAACCGGATCGACGACACGATCGTCTTCCACCAGCTCACCGAGGACGAGATCCTCCACATCGTCGACATCATGCTGGCCCGGGTCGACAAGCAGATGCGCAACAAGGACATGGGGATGGAGGTCACCGACGCGGCGAAGGCGCTGCTGGGTCGGAAGGGCTTCGACCCCGTGCTCGGCGCGCGTCCGTTGCGTCGCACCATCCAGCGCGAGATCGAGGATTCGCTGTCGGAGAAGATCCTGTTCGGCGAGCTCCAGCCCGGCCAGATCGTGGTGGTCGACGCCGAGAACGTCGACGACAAGGACGTCACCAAGGGCACGTTCACCTTCCGGGGTGAGCCCAAGCCCGTTCCGGTGCCGGACGTGCCGCCGGTCGAGGTCGCGGCGGGCACGCCGGAAGCCGCCGAGGCGGCCGAGTAGCGACCGCAAGTCTCACCGCGTCGAACCGGGGCGGGTCCGGACTCGTCCGGACCCGCCCCTTTCGTCAGCCCGGTTCACCGAACGTGCCGTCCGACCAGGTGTTCTGGGAACCGTTTCCCATCCATCCGGGGCGCTTCGGCGCCGACGTCCGGCTTATCGTGGTGTATGGCGTCCGACGAGGTGAAGGCCGACAGCACCGAGCTGGCCAGCCTGGCCGGTGTGGTGGTGAAGACTTCCGTGCACGTGGCCGATGCGCTGCGTGCCGTCCAGGGAGCGTCGAGCGTCCCGACGTCTGCTTTCGGCAACTCCTCGGCCGCCGCCGAAGTCCAGAGCGTCTACCGCTCCTTTGTCGAGCGGTCCGACACCACCCACGAGCGGTTGGTCCAGGTGCTCGAAGGCGATGCCGACCGGCTCTACGCGGTGGCCTTCGCCTACCAGGACGGGGACCTCGATTCGGCCGACCGGTTGCGTCTCGTCGTGCCGGCCGGAGGGTAAGGGCGATGGCCACCGGGTTGGAACCACTGGCAACTCCGCCGGTAGACGGGCCGCGACCGGGGCACGTCACGGTGGGCAACCTGTGGGACCTCGAGGCCGATCCCGGCGCGGTGCGTCGGGCAGCGCAGGCCTGGCTGGACCTCTCCAAGACCACGGACCACGAAGCCGACGCCGTCGACAAGCCGGCGCGTCGGGTCTATGCCGGGCCGTGGGCCGGAGACGCGGCCGACACCTACAACCACCACCGGTCCCGGCTCACGGGTGACATCCGCGAGGCGAGCCAGCTGGCCCGCGGCGCGGCGCGCACGCTGGAAACCGTCGCGGCGGTCCTGACCAGCGCGCAGAACATGCTCTCCGCCAGTTGGCACACGATCACGGTGCGGTGCGGCGTCGTGGTCCAGGGCGGCAAGGTGACCTTCCTGCCGGCCGACGACGCGGACGTGGCGGCCATCAACGCGGCGGTGTCCGAGGCGAAGGAGATCCGCTCCGACCTCGACGCCAAGCTGCTCGACAGTGTCGGCGACCTGTCCAAGGCAGAGCCCGCGTTGGCCGTCATCGCCCGGGCCTGGAAGTCGGTGGCCGCGGGCCGCAAGGATCCGTTCGACGTCCCACCCGAGGCCAAGCGCACCGGTGTCCTCTTCGACCCGAAGCAGAACCGGTTCATCGTCAACGGCGGGGCCGGCGACGACAAGATCAGCGTCCGGGTCGACCCCAAGACGGGGGAGCGCATCGTCGTGGTGAACGGGCAGGAGTACGTGATGCCCCCCGGCACACGACTGACCGTGCGCGGCGGGTCGGGCAACGACACGGTCACCGTGCAGCCCGGCACCGAGCTGAACCTGACCGTCCTGGGCAGCGACGGCAACGACACCGTCACCACCGGCGCGGGCCACGACCGGGTGCTCGGCGGAGACGGCAGCGACGTGGTCACGTCGAGCGACGGCAACGACCGGGTCAGCGGTGGCGCCGACCCCGACTACATCGACGGACAGGGCGGCAACGACGTCCTCCGCGGCGACGCGGCCGACGACATCGTCTACGGGCTGTCCGGCGACGACCGGATCGCCGGTGGCGACGGCAGCGACTACCTCGAAAGCGGCGCCGACCGCGACACCGTCGACGGCGGAACCGGCGACGATGTCGTGTCCGGGGATCGCGACGCCGACACGATCCAGACGAGTGCCGGCGAGGACGTGGTCTTGCGCCGGTGACGGCGCCGACACGGCGGTGACGGGCGCCGGCACGGCCTACGCGCAGCCGACGCAGGACCGACGCGGAGAAGGTCGTCAACGTCGAACTGAGCGCTCGGCGGCGTGCGTGATCATGTCGGCAGTGCGAACGTGTCGTCGCCGAGGACATCGACCAGGCCGTCGGCGATCAGGCTGTCCAGGGCGCGGCCACGCTGGAGCGGATCGCGCCAGACGGCGTCGAGCGCGGCTCGCGGCACAGGCCCGTCCGCCTCGCGGAGGACGGCCAGCAGCAGCCCGCGGACCTGCCGGTCGGTGCCGGCGTAGCCCTGCGGACGCCGGGTCGGGCCGCGGTACTCCGGCTTACCCGCCAGCCGCCAGGCGCACGCGTGGGCCAGTGGACAGTCCGCGCAACGCGGCGCACGGGCGGTGCAGACCAGCGCGCCCAGCTCCATCACCGCGACCCCGAACCGGGCGGCGACCGCGGGCTCGGCGGGCAGAAGCGGCTCGGCCAGCCCGTTGTCCCGTGCGGCGGTGGACGGCCCGGTGTCGCCCTCGCCGGTGACGACCCTGGTCAGTACGCGCCGGACGTTGGTGTCGACCACGGCGTGCCGCTGACCGAACGCGAACGACGCCACCGCGCGGCCGGTGTAGGCGCCCACGCCGGGCAACGCGAGCAGATCGGCCAGGTCCGACGGCACGTTGCCGCCGTGGCGTCCGGTGATCGCCACCGCGCACTCGTGCAGGCGCAACGCCCGTCGCGGGTAGCCCAGCCGCCCCCAGGCCCGCACCGCCTCCCCGGGCTGGGCCGCCGCGAGCGCAGCCGGCGTCGGCCATCGCGCCATCCAGGCTTCGTACGCCGGCAGGACCCGGGCGACCGGCGTCTGTTGCAGCATGATCTCGCTGACCAGCACCGCCCACGGTGTCGCCGCGGCCGACCGCCACGGCAGGTCGCGCTGGTGGACGTCGTACCAGCCGATCGCGGCACCGGCGAGGTCGGGGACGTGGGGAACGGCAGGCATCGACAGCATCGTGCCACGCGGAGGACGGTCCTGCCGGCCGCGTTGGTCGGCGCCGCTGGCGGAGCCGCCAGCGGCAGTGCCGGCAGTGCGGCCGGTGGTGGGCCGCGGGTCCTGAATCCCTGTGAGAATCCCGGTTCGTGGCAGCGTGGGCGTCGCCGCGGGGCGTCGGCGCGCCTCCCCGACCGCTCCGGCGAGGGACGATACGGTCGTCGGACCATGAACCTGACGGTCGGTCCGGAGCCTCCCGCCGTCTACTGGAGACGGCGGGCAATCGTCGCTGCGCCCGTGCTGGTGATCCTGCTGACGTTCACCGCCTGCATGGTCAGTGGCGGGGACGACGGCCAGTCCTCGGTGCTGGTGGCCCGCTCGTCCTCTCCCACCACCTCGCCAACGCCCAGCCCGACGCCCAGCTCCACCGCCAGCGCGGCGCCGGGTGAGGAATGCACGGCCGAGAGTCCCTGTGTCCCGCCGGTCGGACCGCCGCCCGCCGGGACTCTCGTGCCCACGCAGACCGCGGCGCCGTCGGTGAGCGCGCCCGCGGCGAGCGCTCCGGCCCGCCCGACGCAGTGCGCCAACGCGGAGCTGACGCTCACGGCGGTGCCGGGGGACGGAGCGTCGAGGGTGGGTGAGTACCCGAAGCTCAAGCTGGTGGTCACGAACGCCTCCGCGCGCCCTTGCGTCCGCGACGTGGGCGCGACGCAGCAGGAGTTGCGGGTGATGGCCGGCAAGACGCGCGTCTGGTCGTCCGACGACTGTTCGGCCAGCAAGGGCTCCGACCCTCGCCTGTTCCAGCCGGGGGACACCCGCACGTACTACGTGGTGTGGAACAGCAAGACCTCGGCGCCCGGCTGCAAGACCCCGAGCACTCTGGTCGCGCCGGGCAAGTACCAGCTGCTCGCCCGCGTCGGCAACCTCACCAGCAAGCCGGCCGCCTTCACCATCTCCCGCTGAGGGCGGCCCCCAGCCTGACCGCGCCGCCGCACCGGTGCGGTCAGGCGTGCGCTCAGACGTAGCGTTCGAGGATCGACGACTCGGCGATGCGCGAGAGCCCCTCGCGCACGGCGCGGGCCCGGGAGTCGCCGACACCGTCCACCGCCCGAAGGTCGTCGACCGTGGCGCCGAGCAGTTTCTGCAGCCCGCCGAAGTGGTCCACCAGCCGCTCGATCACCGTCTCGGGCAGCCGGGGCACCTTGGCCAGCAGCCGGTAGCCCCGGGGGCTGACCGCACCTTCGAGCGTGTCGGCGGTGGCCGGGTAGCCGACCGCCCGTGCCACCAGGGTGAGGTCGAGCAGCTCGGTGGCCGACAGCCGGTCGAACTCCCCGACCACGTCGGCGACCGTACGGGGGCGCCGGCCACCGGGCAGGTAGTCGCGGATGACCAGTTGACGGTCGGCGTCCACACCCGCCATCAGCTCGTCGAGCTGGAGTTCGAGCAGGCGGCCGTCGGTGCCCAGCTCGATGACGTAGCCGCCGATCTCGTCGGCGATCCGGCGGACCATCTCCAGCCGCTGGGTCACCGCCATCGCGTCCCGGACGGTGACCAGGTCCTCGATCTCCAGCGCGGACAGCGTGCCGGAGACCTCGTCGAGGCGGAGCTTGTACCGCTCCAGGGTGGCCAGCGCCTGGTTGGCCTTGGAGAGGATCGACGCCGTCTCGTCCAGCACGTACCGCATGCCGGCCACGTACAGGCCGATCAGGCGCATCGACTGGCTGACGGAGATGACCGGGAACCCGGTCTGCTTGGACACCCGCTCGGCGGTGCGGTGCCGGGTGCCGGACTCCTCGGACGGGATCGACGGGTCGGGCATCAGGTGCACGGCCGCCCGGACGATCTGGCCGCCGTCGGAGGAGAGCACGATGCCGCCGTCCATCTTGGCCAGCTCGCGGAGTCTCGTCGCGGAGAACTCGATGTCGAGCGGGAAGCCGCCGGTGGAGATCTCGTGGACGACGTCGTCGTTGCCCAGGACGATCAGGGCGCCGGTGTTGCCGCGGAGGATCCGTTCGAGGCCGTCACGCAGCGCAGTGCCGGGAGCGATCTGGGCGAGCGTCTGCCGGAGCAGTTCTTCACGCTCCGTGCCGACCACAGCATGACCTCCCGATGCCCGGTTTCTCCCGGCAGTCTACGGCGACGCGCCGAGGTCGTGGTGCCTGGCAGGGGTCGGCGACCACCGGCCGGCCTTCCTCTCGCGGCGTCACGCTCCGAACACAGCCAGCCCGACGACGACCGCACCACGTCACGCCCGAAGGGCCCTACCCCGGCAGGCCCGCGGCGTCATGCGCGCGGGCGCAGTCCGACAGCGGCGGCGTGGCGTGCCGACGAACGGGCGGTGCCGACGTTGTCTCAGGCGCCGAGGACGCGGAGCGCCGCGCCCAGGTCGGATACCTCGGTCACGGCGATCCCGTCGGGCCGCGTGTCCAGCGACCCCGCCGGCACGAGCGCGCGCCGGAAGCCGAGCCGGGACGCCTCCGCGAGCCGGCGGGCCACCCCGCCCACCCGGCGGACGTCGCCGGAGAGCCCGACCTCGCCCACTGCCACCAGGTCGGGCGGCAGCGGGGCGTCCCGGGCGGCGGACGCGACGGCGAGCGCCACCGAGAGGTCGGCGGCAGGCTCGGTGACCCGCATGCCCCCCACCGTGGCGGTGAACACGTCCCGGTCGCCGAGCCGGATGCGGCCCCGCCGTTCGACCACCGCGAGCACCATCGCCACCCGGGCCGCGTCCAGCCCGCTCACCGCGCGGCGCGGCGTGGCCAGCGAGGACGGTGCGACCAGGGCCTGGACCTCGGTGAGCAGCGGCCGGCGACCTTCGACCGTCACCGAGACGCAGGTGCCGGCGACCGCGTCCTCGCGACGGCTGAGGAACAGGCCGGACGGGTCGGCAAGCCCCCTGATGCCGCCGTCGTGCATCTCGAAGCAGCCGACCTCGTCCGCCGGGCCGTACCGGTTCTTCACCGCCCGCACCAGCCGCAGCGTCGAGTGCCGTTCGCCCTCGAAATGCAGCACCACGTCGACGAGGTGTTCGAGCACCCGCGGCCCGGCGATCGCGCCGTCCTTGGTGACATGGCCGACCAGGATGGTGGCCAGGCCGCGCTCCTTCGCCACGGCGATCAGGGCGGACGCCACCGCCCGCACCTGGGTCACACCGCCGGCGGTGCTGTCGACGGCGGGGGAGGTGATGGTCTGTACGGAGTCGACGACCAGCAGGCCGGGCCGCACCGCGTCGACGTGCCCGAGCAGCGCGGCCAGATCGGTCTCGGCCGCGAGGTACAGACGGGGGTGCACGCCCCCGGTGCGTTCGGCCCGCAGCCGGACCTGGGCCGCGGACTCCTCGCCCGTGACGATCAGCGCGGGCGCCGCGGCCGACGCCGCATACCGGTGGGCCACCTCGAGCAGCAACGTGGACTTGCCCACTCCGGGTTCGCCGGCCAGCAGCACCACCGCTCCGGGCACCAGCCCGCCGCCGAGCACCCGGTCGAGCTCGGCCACCCCGGTGGGCCCGGCCCGGGCCGCCTCGACGTCGATCTCGCCGATCGGCAGGGCCAGCGCCGTCACCGGCCCGGCGGCCACCCGCCGCAACGTGGCTGGCCCGACGCCCATCTCGTCGACCGAGCCCCACGCCTGGCACTCGGGACAGCGGCCCACCCACTTCGGCACCGTCTGGCCGCACTCGGCACAACGGAAGGCAGGGCGCTCCTTGACGGACTTCGGCGGCATGCGGGCGAATCTACGGCGCCCGTACGACAGGCCCGCACCGCCACCCGCCGGCGGGGACGCAGCGCTCCACCGCAGCCTCTAGCGCACACCGCACGCGGGGCACCACGATCACGTCGCCTTGGTCCGGCTGGCCGCGCTAGCCGTGGCCTTCCTTGGTCGCATCCTCGGCGTGGGTCAGTGACGTCCGGGGCTTCGGCTCGGCCGGCGGCTCGATCGGCAGCCGCAGGACCACGTCCCCGGCCAGTGCGAACCGCAGGGCGACCGGCACCAGGGTGCCGGCCCCCAACGCGGTCGTGACGTCCTTCAGGACGAGCTGCGCGCTGCCGGTGTCCAGGATGACCAGCACCCCCGGCGGGAGCGGCAGCGGCTCCGACGATGCGGCGGGGCTCGCCGACGGCGACCCTGACCCCTCCGGCGTGGGAGACCCGCTCGCGGCCGGCGAGCCGGGGACGGACGCTGACGGAGCGGGAGCGGACGGCGACGCGGGGGACCCCGCCGGGCTGCCGCTCGCCGACGCACTGGCGGACGGGGACGGCGTGGCGTCGAGGTCGACCAGGTCCACCGCGGACGCGACCGGGCTGGCCGCCGCGACCAGGGTGTCCGGTGTGCGGCCCTCGTTGACGATCCGCACCCGCACCGGCACGTCCGAGCCGGCGGGCCAGACGTCGCCGGTGGGCGGCCGCTCCACGATCGCGTTGCGGATCTGGATCGGGCCCACGTTCGCGTCGACACCCTCGATCGAGGGTCCCTTGGCGGCCGTCTGGGTGATCTGCCCGGCACTGCAGCCGGCCAGCAGGGCGGCGGCGCCGACGCCTGCGGCGGCCAGCAGCGCCACGCGACGGACCAGCGGCCCTGCGGACCATACGGTCGAGCGGCTCACAGCGACGTCCTCCTTGCAACCCGTCCCGCGGGGGCGCCTGCAGCCCACCGGACACACCCTAGTGTCGCTGCGCCGGCACCGACGTCTCGGGTGAGGCCGGCGCATCAGCCGCGGGGCGGCCGCCGCCCCCGGCCGCTCATCCGGTCGGCAGGCCGGTCAGCAGCAGCAGCGCGACGTCGACCACCGCCACCACCAGCACCGCGCGGAACACCGCCCTCGATCCGGGCCGCCGGCCCCGCCAGATCCCGAGGCCGAGCACCAGCACGGTGGCCGCGACCCCGGCCCACCCGGCCGGGGTGGGCCGCCCCGGAGGCCCGAACGCCAGCACCCCCGCCACCAGTCCGAGCAGGGCCGCCGCGGCCAGCGCGCTCGCCCGGTAGCCCAGCCGGTGCGGCAACCCGCGGACGCCGGTGGCGGCGTCGTCGGCCAGGTCGGGCAGGACGTTGGCGAAGTGGGCGCCGGCGCCCAGCAGCGCGCCCGCGCCGACCAGCCAGGCCGGCGGCCACGGCGACCCCGGCAGCCCCAGCACCACGAACGCGGGCGCGATCCCGAACGACACGGCGTAGGGCAGCGGCGAGAGCACACTGGACTTCGCCACGGCGTTGTACGACAGCGCCGAGGCCACCGCGACCAGGTGCAGCGCCCCGGCCCGCCATCCGGACAGGAACGAGAGCGGCACGCAGGCCGCCAGCGCCAGCAGCGCCGCCGCCGCCGCCACCCGCCGGGGCACCTCGCCCGCGGCGACCGGCTTGTCCGGCCGGCCCGCCACGGCGTCGCGGTCGGCGTCGAGGTAGTCGTTGCTCCAGCCGGTCGCCAGCTGCCCGGCCAGCACCGCGGCGGCCACGGCTATCAGTCCGGCCGGCGGGCGCCCGGTGGTCGCGGCCAGTGCGGTGACACCGGCCGTCACCGCGAGCGTCGGCTCCGGGTGGCAGGCACGGACCAGCGCCCACACCGTGGAGGCGAACCCCCGGGAAGCACGCTGCCGCACGGGCGCAGTGTGTCAGGCTGGCAGCGTGGCTAACGTCGGACGGGCGCATCCCGCACCTGGTGAGTCCGGCCTGGCCGACCCCGCGGCGGCTGCCCCCGCGCCGACGCGCGGTCCCGCCGACGCCCCGCCGGGCTCCTGCCGCGGCACGTCCCGCCCGGGGAGGCCGCGCAACGATCCCGGCCAGTACGACGACCTGGCCGACGCCTGGTGGGACCGACGCGGCATCTTCGCGATGCTGCACTGGATCGCCGAGGCCCGGGGCCGGCTGGTCCCGCCGGCCGAGCGGCCCGGGGCGGTCCTGCTCGACCTGGGGTGCGGTGCCGGCCTGCTCGCGCCGCACCTGGCCGGCAAGGGGTACGCGCACGTCGGCGTCGATCTCACGGCGTCCGCGCTGGCGCAGGCCGCCGACCACGGGGTGCGCTGTGTGCGGGGCGACGTCCTGAGGCTGCCGTTCGCGGACGGCTGTGCCGACGTGGTGAGCGCGGGCGAGATCCTGGAGCATGTGGACGACCTGGACGCCGGTGTGGCCGAGGCGTGCCGGGTGTTGCGTCCGGGCGGCCGGCTGGTGATCGACACGATCGCCGCCACCCGGCTCGGCCGGTTCGTGGCGGTGACGTTGGCCGAAAGGGTGCCCGGCGGAGCCCCGAGAGGCATCCACGACCCGGCGCTGTTCGTCGACCGCAGCCGGCTCGTTGCGGTCGCCGCGGGGCACGGCGTGGAACTTCGGCTGCGCGGCATTCGTCCTTCTCTCGCCGACCTGCCGCGCTGGCTGCTGGGTCGGCGCGGGTCGGTGCGGATGGTGCCGCTGTTCACCTCCGCGGTGCTGTTCCAGGCCGTACGGGGTCAAGGGAGGGGGAGTTTCGGCGTGACTGCGTCCCAGACCCGGCTGGCCGACCCCGCGGCGGCCGTCGCCGCGGCCGCCGCCCTGGTGCCCGCGCTGGCCGAACGTGCGGCCGAGCACGACCGCGCCGGCCTCTTCCCGGTCGCCGACTTCGACGACCTGCGCGGGGCCGGCCTGCTGGGGCTGATGGCGCCCGCCCGCCTGGGCGGCCCCGGTGCGGGCTTCGCCGACTACGCCGAGGTGGCCATGACGCTGGCTGCCGGCAACGGTGCCACCGCCCTGGTGTTCAACATGCACGCCTCGGTGACCGGGGCGATGGCCCAGACCCCCGACGAGCTGGCCCGGAAGCTCGGCGTGCCCGAGACCTACTTCGCGGCCCGAGACCGGGTGCTGGAGTCGGCCGTGGGCGGCGCGCTGTTCGCGGTGGCGATGAGCGAACGCGGCGCCGGCTCGCGGCTGTCCGCCCTCACCACGGCCTACGCACCGGTCGACGGCGGCTACCGCATCCAGGGTGCGAAGACGTTCGTCTCCGGCGCCGGGCACGCCGACAGCTACCTGGTGGCGGCCAAGGCGTCCGACGGCCGGGTGTCGCACTTCCTGGTGCCGGCCGGCGACGGCGTCACCGTCGAGCACACCTGGGACTCGCTCGGCATGCGGGCCACCGGCAGCCACGACCTGCACCTGGACGTGACCGTGCCGGCCGATGCGCTGCTCGGCGGACTGGAGGGCCTGACGCTGCTGCTGGCCCAGGTGATGCCGCAGTGGCTGGTGGCCAGCTACGCCGCGGTGTACGTGGGCGTGGCGCAGGCCGCCGTGGATGCCTGCGTGGCGCACGTGGCCGCACGCAGGCTCGGGCACCTGCCCGCGGTCCGGGCCCGGATCGGCCGTGCCGACGCCGCCGCGGCCGCGGCCCGCCTCGCCGTGCTCGAAGCCGCCCGCCGGATCGACACCGCACCGGGCGAGCCGGAGACCAACCGCTGGATCTGGCGCGCCAAGCTGCTCGCCGGCCAGACCGCGATGGACGTCGCGGCGTCGATGCTGGAGGCCGCCGGCACCTCGGCGAGCCGCCGCGGACACCCGCTGGAACGGCTGTTCCGGGACGCCCGCTGCGGTTCGCTGCAACCCGCCACCTCCGACGTCTGCGCCGACTGGCTCGGCGTGGCGGCCATCGGCGGCGACCCGGAAGGCGACGCGGCGGTACCCCGATGGTGACCCGGTGGTGACCCCGTGGTGACGCCGTCCGGGTCACCGCTCCCGGGCCGGGACGGGTGGACGCCGACCGCCGAGGTCGTCGGGTACGGGCAGGCGTTCCCCGACACGCTCGACCAGCAGGTGGTCTGGGACGGCTTCTTCGCCGGGCACTTCGACGGCAGCCGGCTGGCCAAACGGGTGTTCGCCTCCTCCGGCGTGAAGCGGCGGCACGGCGTGGCCAACCCGCTGGTCGACGACGTCTCCGGGCTGGTCCACCGAGGCGCGGATGCAGCGCTACCTGGCCGAGGCCCTACCGCTGGGCAAGGACGCCGTCGCCGCCGCTCTCGACGACGCCGGCCTCGCGGCGGCGGATCTCGGCCTGTTCGCCGTCGTCTCGTGCACGGGGTACGCGACGCCCGGCCTCGACATCCGGCTCAGCTGCGACCTGGGCATGCCGGCCGACCTGCAGCGGCTGATGATCGGCCACATGGGCTGCTACGCCGCGCTGCCGGGCCTGGGTGCCGTCCGCGACTTCGTGGTCGCCCGGGGGCGTCCGGCGCTGCTGCTCTGCCTGGAGCTGACCAGCCTGCACGTGCAGCCCCCCACCCGCGACCCCCAGCAGATCGTCGCGCACGCGTTGTTCAGCGACGCGGCGGCCGCGGTGGTGGTGGCGCCGTCGTCCGCGGCACCCGCTGGACCGCCTGGCGCGTCGGCGGGAGCGGCCGGCTGGGGGTCGGCCCGGCTGGAGGTGGTGGACGTCTCGGCGGTGACCGACGTGACCAGCGCCGACCACATGACCTGGGACGTCACCGACTTCGGCTTCCGGATGGGCCTGTCTCCCCGCGTCCCGGACGTGCTGGCCGAGCACATCCGGCCCGCGGTCGAGGCGCTGCTGGGCCGGCACGGACTGACGGTGCCCGACATCGCCGGGTGGGCTGTGCACCCCGGCGGCCCCCGGATCCTCGACGTCGCGGCCGAACGGCTGGAGCTGCCCGAGGACGCGCTGGCCGCCTCCCGCCACGTGCTGGCCGAGCACGGCAACTGCTCCTCGGTGACGGTGCTGCTGGTGGTCGACGAACTCACCCGCCGCGGGCTCCCCGGCCCGGACGGCCACCTGGTGGCCCTGGCGTTCGGCCCCGGGCTGACCCTCTACACCACCCTCCTCCGGCAGGTGGGCGGCCCGTTCAGGCACGCCGCTCGCGGCGTTGTCGGCGGTCGCACGTAGCTCCGCTACGCCACGACCACCTCCGCCTTGCGATCGACGCACCTGAACGGGCTCCAGGTCAGAACAACAGAGACCTTGCGAGAGAGGGCAGTGTGCGGCCTTCCCCGGCGAGAAAGTGCGGGCGGGCGTTGGCGGCGGTCAGGTGACGGGGAGGGCAGCGAGTTCGCCGCGGAGGGTGGCGACGTCGGTGATGTCCGGGACGACGCGGGTGATCACCCCGTCGGCGCGGACGAGGACCGCGGTGGGTCCGGCGGGCGAGCGTGCCGTGACGGCGCGGAACAGCACGCCCTGCGGATCGGCGAGTGAGACCGCCCGGTCACCGGTGGCCTCCGCCGGCAGCGGGTTCGGCCGGCCGGCGTCGGCGACCAGCACCACCGTCACCCGCGAGTCGCGTGCGGCCACTGTCAACGCGGCACCCACAGCGGCGCACCGTGCGCATCCGGCCGGCGTCAGCAGCAGCACCGCCGGCCGGAGGTCGCGGAGCCGCAGCAGGCTGCCGTTCGGGCCGGACAGCCCCACCAGCGGGACCAGGCCGCCGACCTGGCCGGCCGCGACGGCCGGCGTCGCCAGCGGGGCCCGGTCGGTCGGAGGGACGCTGGGGGTGGGCAGCACGAGCACCAGCAGACTGGCGAACGCGGTGACCAGCACCAGTCCGAGGACGACCAGCGGGCCGGTGAGCCGCCGGGGGCCGTGCGGCTCGGCACGGATGAGCCGGCCCATCCGGGGCAGCTGCTGGGATGCGGCCAGCTCCGCGCGGATCTCGGCGGCCTCGTCGGCGAGTTCGGCCAGGTCGTCCGGGATGACGATCGGGCCCCATTCCGGCGGCAGGTCCGGCAGCTCGCCGTCTCCCGGCGGGCGGGGATCCTGGTCGCTACCACGACGATGGGTCATGGGGCGCCTCCTGCGAACGTCGCCTGTCTCCTACTGTCGCGCACCAGGCGACCCGGCGCCAGAGCAGCAACGGGCGGGATCGGTCGTACACAGGATGCGACAGCGAACCGGTGTCGTCTCGCGCCCCCGCAAGATGCAGATCAAGCCAGCCTTGTCAAGACTTTGTTGGCCTTTGTTAGGCCCTCTGACCTGCGGTTTTGGCCGCCAGGGCCGTCGCGGAGCCTCGTCACGCCGTGTTATCATTGACAAAGCGAAAGGGGTTTCCGACTCATGACCTTCACCGTCGGCGAGACCGTTGTTTACCCGCATCATGGGGCAGCACTCATCGAAGCCATCGAACCCCACATGGTCAATGGCGTCGAGAAGCTGTATCTCGTTCTGAAAGTAGCCCAGGGAGACCTGACCCTCCGGGTCCCCGCCGAGAACGCCGAGAGCGTAGGCGTCCGCGAGGTGGTCGGCGAGGAGGGTCTGGACCGGGTCTTCCAGGTTCTCCGCGCTCCCCACACCGAGGAACCGACCAACTGGTCGCGGCGCTACAAGGCCAACGCGGAGAAGCTCCACTCCGGAGACGTCAACAAGGTGGCCGAGGTCGTCCGCGACCTGTGGCGGCGTGACCGGGAGCGGGGGCTCTCGGCCGGCGAGAAGCGGATGCTCACGAAGGCCCGCGACATCCTCGTCGGAGAACTCGCGCTCGCCGAGGGCACCGGCAGGGAAGACGCCGAGCAGCTTCTCGACAAGGTGCTGGCTTCCTGAGTTGACCACTCGGCCGTCCACTTCGGACGTCCAGGACACCATCGCGCTCGTCCCGGCCGCTGGCCGAGGCGAGCGTCTTGGTGCGGGGGCGCCGAAGTCCCTTCGTTCGCTGGCTGGTGTCCCGCTCGTCGTGCACGCGGTGCGCCGGCTCGCGGCCGCACGCAGCGTCCTCGCGGTCGTCGTGGCGGCCCCGCCCGGGACATCCGAGGACGTGCGCGCACTGCTCGCCGAGGTGGCCACCGACGCCGAACTGATCGTCGTCGAGGGGAGCGAGCCGGCAGGAGTCGGTCGCGCTGGCCCTCGCCGCCGCTCCGTCCGGTGGGGACGTCATCCTGGTGCACGACGCGGCCCGTGCGCTGGCACCTCCGGAACTGGCCGACGAGGTGGCCGCCGCCGTCCGTGCCGGGCACCCCGCGGTGGTGCCCGTGCTTCCGCTGGTCGACACCGTCAAGCGGACCGACGAGGGGGGAGCCGTGGCTGCCACCGTCGACCGGTCGGACCTTCGCCTCGTGCAGACACCACAGGGCTTCCGGCGGGACGTCCTCGTCCGCGCGCACGCCCTCGCCGGTGCGGCCCCCACCGACAGCCCTGTCACCGACGATCGCCCCGCCGACGGTCCCGCCACCGATGACGCCGGTTTGGTGGAACGGCTGGGGGTGCCGGTACACACGATCCCCGGCCGCGACTCGGCCCTGAAGGTCACCCGCCCGTTCGACCTCGTCGTCGCCGAGGCGTTGCTACACGCCGAGGCCCTTGCCCACAGGATGGCCATGCCCGACTTCGCTCCCGCTGACGCCGTGCCGACCGAGCCCCGTCCCGAGGTGGACTTTCCCGGGCTGGACGATCCAGACCTGGCGGTGGCGCTGGGCGCCGGCAGCTCTGCTCCGGTGAGTCCCGCGCCGGCCGGGCTGGACGTACTTCCCGCGGCCGCGCCGGTTCCGGTCGCCGTCCCGCGGCCGAGGATGCCGCGGGTGGGCGTCGGCGTCGACGTGCACGCCTTCGACCACGCCCGGCCGTGTTGGGTCGCCGGCCTGCACTGGCCCGGTCTGCACGGGCTGGCCGGCCACTCCGACGGCGACGTCGTGGCACACGCCGCCTGCGACGCGCTGCTGTCGGCCGCCGGCCTGGGCGACCTGGGCATGAACTTCGGCACGTCCGAGCCGGAGTGGGCCGGGGCGTCGGGCATCGCGCTGCTCAGTGAGGCCGCCCGGCGCGTCCGCGCCGCGGGGTTCGAGGTGGGGAACGTCGCGGTCCAGCTGATCGGGTCCATGCCCAAGCTCGGGCCGCGGCGGGCGGAGGCGGAGGCGGTCCTCGGCGACGCGGCCGGCGCCCCCGTCACGGTGTCGGGCACCACCACGGACGCCCTCGGCTTCACCGGCCGCGGCGAGGGTCTCGCGGCGATCGCCACCGCCCTGCTGCTCGCCCCCTGAACCGGGCCCCCGGCGGCCGGCCGTGCCATTCCGGGGAGAGCGGCCGCTGGCTACCCTGCGGTCATGACCCCGTCCGGTGACGACCCTCTGGTCACCAGCCTGCTCGCCGCTGTCGCGGCGGCACCTGGCGACCTCCCGTTGCGCGTACACGTCGCGGCGGTGCTGCTGGACCGGGGACGGGCCGCGGAGGCTCTGGAGCACTGCGCGATGGTGCTGCGCGTCGATGCCACCCATGCCGAGGCGCTCGCCTTACTCCGCCGCGCCTCCGGAGCGCTGGCCGGCGAGACGGCCGATCGCCGCCGCCCCGCCACGCCGGACGAGCCGGCTCCCGGCCCGTTCGCCTCGGGCGGCACTGCCTCGGAGGGGACCGGCTCCCCGGCCGGTGGCGACGGCTTCGACTGGGAGGCCGCCGAGGCCGAGGTCGGGGACATCGTCGAGCCGGCGTTCGTGCACGAGTCCGGAGCCGACCCGGTGCACGAGGACATCGAGACCCCGACCGTCCGGCTGGCCGACGTCGGCGGGATGGAGGAGGTCAAGCAGCGCCTGGACCTGGCCTTCCTCGGCCCGATGCGGAATCCCGAGCTCGCCAGGGCCTACGGCAAGTCGCTGGCCGGTGGCCTGCTGCTCTACGGTCCGCCCGGTTGCGGGAAGACGTTCATCGCCAAGGCGGTGGCCGGCGAGCTGGGTGCCCGCTTCTACCCCGTCGGCCTGGCCGACGTGCTGGACATGTACATCGGCCAGTCCGAGCGGAACCTGCGCGACATCTTCGACACCGCCCGGCGCAACGCCCCCTGCGTGCTCTTTCTCGACGAGGTCGACGCGCTCGGCCAGAAGCGGTCGCACCTGCGTTCCAACAGCGCGATGCGGACGACCGTCAACCAGCTCCTCTACGAGATGGACTCCGTCGGCGGCAGCAACGAGGGCGTGTTCGTGCTCGCCGCCACCAACCACCCGTGGGACGTCGACACCGCCCTGCGCCGGCCCGGGCGGTTCGACCGGATGCTGCTCGTCCTCCCGCCGGACCCGGCCGCCCGCGAGGCGATCCTGCGCTACCACCTGTCCAAGCGTCCGCTCGCGGGCATCGACCTGCCGGCGATCGTGAAGGCCACCAACGGCTACTCCGGTGCCGACCTCGCCCACCTGGCCGAGACGGCGGCGGAGAAGGCGCTGGCCGAGTCGATGCGCACGGGGGAGGTGCGGCCGGTGTCGATGCACGATGTGACGGCCGCGCTGGCCGAGGTGAAGTCGAGCACCGGCCCGTGGTTGCAGGCGGCCCGCAACGTCGCGTTGTTCGCCAACGCCGACGGCTCCTACGACGACCTGCTCGCCTACCTGAAGTCCCGCAAGCTCGCCTGAGCAGCTTGCTCGCGAGCCTGCTGGTGCCTCCCGGACTTATGGCCTATCTTCGAAGTTGTGTCAGCATCACGTTCGAAGTTTGACCATAACTTGCTGTGCCCACTGCATCCCCAGTCGTCTGACCAGCGGCAGAGCTTCACCGCCGAAGAGTTTCGGACTGCGTATCCGCACGAAGGGCAGCTCGTCGAGTTCAAGTCCAACGTTGGCCGTGATCCGGTCGCCCGCACCATGGTGTCTCTGAGTAACGCCGAGGGCGGCGTGATCCTGATCGGGGTAGATGATCACGGGGTGCTGACGCATAAGGGGCCACTCACCGCCTGGATGAGGACTGTCCATGAGACAGCGGCTTCGGTGCGTGAGTGCGGAAAGTATCATCTCCGTTCCGTCAAGGTTGGCGACCACGATGTGCTGGCAGTTTGTGTACAAGCTCGAAGGAATGCCGTGGCTCAGACGGCAGGTGGCCTGCCGCTGGTACGACGGGGCGAACAGGATCTCCCGCTATTCGGCAATGACCTTGCTGAGTTGATCATTTCACGCCTCCAAGTCCGTTACGACGAAACGCCCTCTTCTGTCAGGTTTGACGCTGCAGAAGCGAACCTGATTGACGAAGTTGCTGAACTATTCGGCTGGAATGCCGAATCGGGTGCTGCCATGGATCTAATGGCTAGTCAAAGTCTCCTAACTGGCATGCCACGGGTTCTTACTGTCGCAGGAGTGCTCTTTCTTACCGAGCGTCCGCGCGAGGCGCTCGGTAAAGCATTCATCGAGGTCCGGCGGTATGTCGATGAAACCACACTAAATTACGACCGTAGAGAAGAGTTCGACGGACCGGCCGCCGATCAGGTCCGCACAGCCACCCAGTTCGTGATGGCTGAATTGGGTAGTGATTTTGTGGTTACGAATCTCTACAGGCATCGCCTACCTCGTATACCTGAAGTCGTATTGCGGGAAGCCATCTCGAATGCGGTATCCCATCGTAACTACGAGAATTCTGGCACAGCCATCGTGATCGAACTGCGGCCGGGAAAGGTGATACTTACCTCCCCGGGAGGGCTCCTTATCCTGTGACAGAAGAGAACCTACGCGAAACTCAAGCCGCTCGTAATCCACGTGTTATCAGTTTGCTGCGGCGTTATCGCTTGGCAGAAGACGCTGGTCGAGGTATCGATGTGATGCAGGATGAGATGTCAGCTAACCTGCTGGACCCGCCACGGTTCCGCGATCTTGGGCACGAGTTTGAAGTAGTCCTCCCAATTCATAGCCCTATCGCAGTCGAGGAGCGGGCTTGGGTAATGGAGGTGGAGCGCCAGGGCCGGGTAGAGCCGCAAGATCGTTTGCTGCTGATCCAAGCGGCCCGCGACGGTCGGATTACCAACGCCGATGGAAGAACGGCGCTAAACGCAGATCAGTTCGAAGTCCGGGCTTCTTTGGGGCGTTTGGTGAAGGCTGGCCTACTTCAACGATATGGCAGCCGCGGCGGAGCATATTATACTCTGGCCAAAGATATCGCACCCCCTACCTTCCGTATGAGTATCGTGCAACTTCTCGACTATCTATGTGAGCAGGCCGCAGTCGAGCCCCTCACCAATACCCGGGTACGGGAGCTCGCTAAGGTAAATCGAGATGACGCCCGCTCACTGCTTGCGATGCTAGAGGATAGCAATCGCCTCCGCAGAATCGGAGAGCGCCGCGGGACAAAGTATATTCCGGTGTAGCCGTAAAGAAGCTCACGGCCGCAGCGTCGAAGTGATGAGTCGTTAACTCTACGCCGTGCCAATACCAGTTTGTCGCCTATTTCGAGTAGGCACTGCTCTCTCACCTCAGTTCGCCGACCGCTCCCGCAGCAGCGGGCGCGCGTCGTGCATGAGGCCGTTCTATGGAGGTGTTCTGGCTCGTTCCTTGGGAGCCGCCCCCGACGCCACTGAGGCGGCGGTGACCAAACGATGGGCCAGGAGGCGTGGGGACCGCGCCGGGTGCGACCGTGCGGTCTTGGCGGCTTGGCCTGGAGCGGACCGTCGGAGGTTCGCAGGCGGCACTCGGCGGCTCGGGACGCTGAGAACGGGATGCAGTGCAGTGAACGTCGGCCGGCGCATCAGGAGGAAGCCATGCGCTTGACGGAAGCTTGAAGCTCCCCTATATTCAACACATCCGTTAATTAACAGCAAGGTTAAATGCGATGGCGACAGACCGGCTCAGCACCATCTTCGGGGCGTTGGCGGACCCGACCCGGCGGGCGATCCTGGCCCGCCTGGCCGAGGGGGACGCGACCGTCTCGGAGCTGGCCGAGCCGTTCTCGATCAGCCTCCCGGCGATCTCACGGCACCTGAAGGTGCTCGAGCACGCCGGGCTGATCTCCCGCAGCCGCTCGGCCCAGTGGCGGTCCAGCCGCCTGGAGGCCGAGCCGCTCCAGGAGGCCACCGCGTGGATGGAGCGGTACCGGCGGTTCTGGGACGCGAACTTCGAGCGGCTCGACGCCCACCTGAGACGACTGCAACAGGCGCCACCGGCACCGGCCGGCCCGCGCACCACCGAGAAGGAGCAGACACGATGAACGAGCCCGCGAACGACACCCGGCCCACGAAGGAACTGGTTCTCACCCGGATCTTCGACGCCCCCCGCGAACTGGTCTACCGGGCCTTCGCCGACCCCGACCAGCTCTCGCAGTGGTACGGGCCGGTGGGGTACTCCGTGCCGCGCGAGAGCGTCGACGTCGACGTCCGGGTCGGCGGCCACCAGCGGTTCACGATGGTCAGCGACGACGACCCCGACGCCGCCTCCCCGGTGGACGCGACGTTCACCGAGGTGGTCGAGAACGAACTGCTCGTCGCCCACGAGACGTGGGAGGGCGTGCCCGGCCTCCAGGACGGCGGCACGATGACGGTGCGCATGGAGTTCCACGACGAGGGCGGGAACAAGACCCGGCTGGTCATCCGCCAGGGGCCCTACAGCGAGCAGATGGAGGAGATGGCCCGCGAGGGCTGGACCAGCTCGTTCACCAAGCTCGACGCCCTGCTGGCCGCCTGACGAGTTGGAGCCGCGGCCCTGCCCCGCACAGATCTCCGGTGCGGGGGCGGGGCCGTGCCCGGCGGCCGCGGCACGTGTCCGCAGCCGGGCACTCACGTCGGTACCGGGCGCTCACGGGCAGCCGGCGGGCGGCCCGTGAGTCGGCGTGCGGGCGGTTGGTTCCGATGTGACACGATCCGGCCATGACGTTTCCCGGCCCTCCGGGTGGTGTGGCCCCGTACGTCGCCTACCCGGCCCCGATCGCACCGCCGCCCGGCTTCGGTTGCCTGGTCACCACCGCCAACCACGGTCCGTACATCGTCTCGGCGGCGTCGACGACGACGTTGAAGGTCGACGGCAGGGAGTTCCCGATCGGGTGGTGCCTCGTCCTGCCGCCGGGGCGGCACGACATCAAGCTCACCGACTTCATCGGCATCCCGATGATCCGCACCGAGCTGGTCGTACACCCGGGCGCCACGCATCCGCTGCGATTCCACTTCGGTGGCTGGCGCAACCGGGTCTACGACGGTCAGGGCACGGACGTCACCAGGTTCGGGATGTGGTCGAACTACGCCATCCTGCTGCTCGTCCTGGGGCCCCTCCTGCTGGTGGCTCTCCTGGCCTGTGTCGGAATCCTCGTCCTCGGCGGCCAGTGAGGCGCCCGTCGGGTTCGAGACCGAACGGGATCGCGACGGCGACCGGCAGGCCGGCCCGCACTACCAGCGGTCGCGGTGGAGAACCGTTCCCAGGGGCTGGCGCGGCGCGGGCTTGAACGTGGTGCCGGTGTAGTGGGCGGTCGGGATGAGTGCGCCCTGGTGGACGCCGTCCGGCAGGCCGAGCAATTCGGCGACCTCGCGTTCGTAGTCCAGGTGCAGGGTGGTCCAGGCGGTGCCGAGGCCGTGCGCGCGGGCGGCGAGCATGTAGCTCCAGGCTGCGGGGAGCAGCGAGCCCCAGATGTCGGCCTGGCTGCCCGCCGGGAGCGGGCGCCTGAGCTGGAGGCACGGGATCCCCAGGACGGGGACCTGTCCCATCCGTTCGCCGAGGTAGTCCAGGCAGGCCTACCCGGCCTGGCGGCGCTGGCTGCGGCTGCAGCACGCGCTCGGCGTGGTCCGCGCCGGCGGGTCTCTGACCACCGCGGCGCATCAGGCCGGGTTCGCCGACAGCGCCCACCTGACCCGCTCCTGCCGTGCGACGTTCGGCATCACCCCGACCGAGGGCGTGCGCGCCGCCGGCGACCGCACCTGAACGTCAGCGGATCCGTTCAAGCCGACTCCGGCCGCGGGCACCAGGCTGGACCGCATGGACGAGCTGACCACCAGACCCACCCGGTTGTTGGACTACGGGCATCCGAGCATCCAGGCGCTGCTGCGCGCCCACGGCTGGACGACCGGCGACGGGAACGCCCGCATCGCCGCGATCTACACCTATGTGCGCGACGAGATTCCGTTCGGCTACAACGCTTCCGACGACCTGCCGGCCTCCGCGGTCCTCGCCGACGGCTACGGGCAGTGCAACACCAAGACCACGCTGCTCATGGCTCTGCTCCGCGCCGCCGGCATCCCGACCCGGTTCCATGGCGCGACAATCCACAAGCGACTCCAGCGCGGTGTGGTGCGGGGACTGTTCTACCGACTCGCTCCGGTCAGCATCGTGCAGAGCTGGGCCGAGGTCCGTTTCGACGGCCGCTGGGTGGCGCTCGAAGGCGTCATCCTCGACCAGGCATACCTCGACGGCCTCCGCACCCGGTTCCCCGAACGGACCGGGGCGTTCCTCGGCTACGGCGTCGGCACCGACAACCTCGCCGACCCGCCGGTCGGGTGGTGCGGCACCGACACCGCGATCCAGGCCACCGGTATGAACGCCGACCACGGCACGTTCGACGACCCCGACGCCTTCTACCGGCGGCACGGCGCCAACCTGTCCGGGCTCAGGGCCGTGCTCTACCGCCACTGGGTGCGCCACGCGATGAACCGCAGGGTCCGCACTTTCCGCGCCCGTCCGTGACGCGCCGGCGACGGGGTCAGCGGCGGGGGAACTCGCCCTTGTCGACGCCGTGGAGGAAGCACTCCCACTCGAAGGCGGTGAACAGCAGCACCGGACCGTCGGGGTTCTTGGAGTCGCGGAGGGCGAACTGGTCGCCCAGGTCTGCGACCTCGACACAGCCGCCGTTCGCTGCCGACTTGGTGCTCTTGCGCCAGACGGCGCGGGACAGGTCCGTGCTCACTCTGTGCTCCCTAGGAGGCTCCGGCGTACTGGCGGGCCACCTCCGCGATCAGCTTGGCCGATTCCTGCTTGCTCAGCGCTGCCGCGGTCATGTGGCTGTAGGCCAGGTTACACCGGCGCAGATCGGTCTCCTTTTCGAGATAGAGGTTGCCGGCTTGGCCCTCGACGTACACCACGGGTGTGTGCATGTTCTCGTCGAACTCGAAGATGCTGAATGCCCCTCGGACGCCGGGATAACCGCCGCTGTGGAACGGCACCACCTGGAGCGTGACCTGTTTGGGTAGCTTCGCCAGGTGGTGCAACTGCTCAGCCATCGTGGCCTTGCCACCGACTTCGCGATGCAGCACGGCCTCGTCCAACAGCACCCAAACCTCGGGCGGCTCGTCGCCGAATAGCTGTTCCTGTCGCTCCAGGCGGATCCTCACCTGCCGTTCTGCCTGTTCGTCGGTCATGCCGACGTTGGCCGACTCGTCAATCGCCCGGGCGTAGCGCTCGGTCTGGAGGAGGCCGTGGACCATCATCGACTCGAACACCCGGATGGTTGTCGCGGCGCTCTCCAGGCCGAGGAACGTTGAGAAGGGCGCGGGGACGGCGCCGAACTTCGACCACCAACCGCGCTGCTTGCCGAGCTTCTGGAGCTCCAGAAGCTCGGCCTCCATCCGCTCGTCGTCCACCTTGTAGGCGACGAGCATGGCCTCCAGCTCGGCCCGCACCATGCCGACCTCGCCGGCCTCGATCTTCTGGATCTTGCTGACCGAGCAGCCCAGCCGGTCGGCGATCTGCGGCTGTGTCACGTTCGCCCGGTCGCGCAGGCGGCTGAGCTGCTCGCCGAGCTGCCAGCGGGGGATCGTCGGACCGATCGGCTTGGGCATCAGTTCCTCCACCATCCACGGAAACGGGCTCATCCTTCGATCTGACGCGCAGGTGCAAGCAGGGCCGCGCTACCCGTCAACCTAACGTACCCGGTCCGGCTCTACGAAGAAAAGTTATGCCGTAACATTGACATCCTCATGCGGCGCTGCGAGCGTGGAGTAGTGGCTCACCGTAGCCAGACCAAGACTCCGAGGCAGGGCGGAGTCGGTCTGGCGACGGCTCGGGCCGCCCGGCGCCGTGGGGCGCCCAGACCAGCCATCGACCCAGGGAGCGCCATGACCATCCGCGCGGGACGGGCGGCGGAGCACCCACCAGGTCGGCAGCGGGGCCTTGTGCCCGTCGAGGTGCCTGTCGAGCTGGCCGGACCGGCGATGCCGCGCCCCGACGCCGTCGCCGGTCCGGCCGTCCACCCACCGGCGGAGGCGTCTCCCACCACCCGGGTCCGCGCGTTCGGCTACCTCCGCTCGACCAGGCGGGAGGATGCGAAGCTCTCGATCCTGCACGGCGAGCTGATCCTGCACGCCGGGCGCACCGGCCTCGACCTGGTGGACGTGTACGACGACATGCCGTGCGGTGATGTGCCGCCGGAACACCGGCCGGGCTTCGGCTGGCTGCTGGAGGCCCTGTGGCGGCAGGACGGGGCGCGGGTGGTGGTGCCGGCCCGCTGCCACCTGTCGTGGCAGCAGGCGACCTATCGCGACCTGGTGCGCCGGATCCGCGAGACCGGTGGCGAGGTGGTCGCCGTCTGGGGCGACCACGAGCGCCCGGAGCTCCAGCCGTGACGGGCTCTCCGGCGGGCCCGCTCCGGCCGCCCGCCACGACGGTCCGTCCGGCGATCCCGTTCTGGCCGCTCGCGACGACCGGCCGTCCGTAGATGTGCGACGTGCCGCCGGGCGGCGTCCTGCTGGGTCCGTACCGTCCGTGCGCATTGACCGGACGGGATGTCCCGGTTGCCGCGGCGGTTCCGGTGCGGCCTTCGGCGGGCGGTACCGACACCCCGGTGTTCGACTCGCTGCGGGCCGAATGGTCGACGCGGGCCGAACTCCCGGCGCGCCCCGTTCGGGTGCCGTGAGGCGTTAGGGTCGGCGCGGTCATGGGGTCGAAGCTGGAGCGGATCGCGTTGTAGCTGCACGCGTTGGCGAAGGTCACCGACGAGCAGGCGGGCCACGTGGCGGGTGTGGCCACCCGGGTCGCGTCCGCTGCCGGCCGTGCGGCGGCCTTGCGTGCGGAGCACCGGGGGCCGCGTACGCGATGGTGGCGGCCTACCAGCGGGCCAGGCCGGCGCTGGCCGACCGGGCGGTGCCGTTGCTGCGCAGGGCGAGCGCCCGGTTGCGTCAGACGGCCGGGGAGCTGTGCGCGGTGTCGCCTTCCTTCGGCGGGGGCGGTGCGGGCGCGGTGGTCGCGGTGGGCCTCCCGGTGATCGAGCGGGTGGGAGAGCCGGTCGGCGGCCACGGCGGCCACGGCGGGCCGGACGCCGAACCGGCGCACCACCCGATCGAGGACATCTCCCGCGAGCGCATCCGTGAACTCCTCCAGACCGCTGACGGCCCGGCCGACCTGCCCGAGGCGCTGGTCCTGCTGCGCGCCGACTGGATCGACGCCGGAGGCCACACCTTCCTCCGCCACCACATCGACCACGCCGGAGAAGACGCCCAGGCCATCCGCTGCATGCACAAACAAGACCCCGCCACCGGCACCACCACCGACTGGACAACCGGCCGCCGCCACTCCTGTGGCCGAGAGGCCACTGCGTTCAGCAACACCGCCGCGATCGTCTACGCCGAGGCCCACGCCTGGGACAGCTCGATCGGCGTCCGCGAGCGAGTTCGCGCCGAAGCGCTCGGAGACGTCAGGTTTCAGATCGATGTGACGGCACGACAGATCTTCGGTATTGGTTTTCGTGAGCATCTGATCGGCTTGACTAGAACTGGCTCGGACCGGCACCCGAGCGGGACCACTCCGACCTTATTCGGCGAGGACACTGAGATCCGACTGGTGTACCAGCGTCAAACCAGTACCGGGCCGTGGCGGCCGGAAACCATGTACCCCCGGCGGCCCCCGCCTCGGAAAACGGAAGGCACGATCGCATGAATGCCCTCAGCGACCAACTAGCCAGAGTTATCCGTGCCTACTGCAATCAGATGAGTGGCGTGGACGCGCTCGGCACCGTGATCCGCGATGGTGTCCATCCATGGTTCATAGGCGAGTTCGCCGACGCCATTTGCGCGGGCGCGTTCACGGTCCCGACCTGGAACGATCTCATCGATGTCGACTACGACAACGACGAGTACGGCGCATCACTCCGTGATGAAGACCTTCACGAGGTCTGGGACGCGGTAGCCTCGACTCAGCCATACCCGGCCGGTAGGTCATAAGCCACTTGTCCTCAATGAGCCTTTTCTAACCTGCGTTCCCGCAGGTCATCCCTTGATGGGAGTGCGCACTGAATACGTAGGTTCTCTGCCTCTCTGTTGCACCGGTGGTACGCCGGCAAATATTCCCCGAAAATACAAAGAGAAGTTCAGCTTTCGCACGCGATACCGTCGCCGTCCCCATCGAGTCCCTTGCGATAACCGGAGTCCCCGCGGTAGAGCGGTGTGACACCAGCAGCTCTCGCAGCGGCACAATTGCGGTAGTAGGTCGCCGCCGTCTGCGTCCTGGCCGGGGAGCCCTTCGGAACATCAGGAACTCCCTTTCTTGCGGTTGGAGCAACTGAGTCAGGCACCGGCATATCGATGGCCTGATCGGCGTACTCTGGACAAAGGTACGTCGGCGCAGCATAGAACAGTGCGGCCTTCAATGCCGGAGTGTCGTTAGCTAATCCGCCATGGACGGCCGAGACATCCCCGCCGTAATCGCGAATCGCGCCGCAGAGATTGTCGCCAAGGCCGATGAGAGACACGCGATCAACAGATGCGGCGCTCGCATAACGTGAGCGAATAGCGAGGAGGTACTCTTCCTCGTCGCGCGGGCTGACCGTGGGTGATGGTGACAAGAGGGGCGTGGCCGGTTCGGAAACCAACCCACGCGTGGGTTCCGCCGGCTCGCGGTCGGTTGTGACAGCAACCAGCGCGCCGGTGCAAATGGCTATAAGCACTCCTGCAGCGATAATGACGATCGTTCGATACGACTGGCGGCTGTGAGGGGCAATCGTCACCCGAAGCTCCTCTCAGGCGGTGTCGTTACGACCGATAATCGTATCGCGACAGGAAAATGTTACAACACTGTCAGAAATCTGACTCGCCGATCGGCGTCTTCTGCGTGGCTACCATGGGAGCTGGGAGCTCCGGCACAATAAGATCAGTAGGAAGGCGAGCCCACCGGCAGATAAGTGGTCGTTACCGGTTGTTGTCCTTGACGAATCCGCCGCCGAGAGGTCTTGATTGGACGCTGCCTCTGACTCATCACAGGTACTTGGCCCAACTCGGCTCCGATCTGTGTTCAGGCGCATCATGTGCCCGGGGCGCGGCCGGACCAGGACCAGGCGTAGGTGGGGTCTTCGCAGGTCAGGGCCGGTTCGCAGAGGTCGAGGGGGCGGAAGGTGTCGACCATGACCGCGAGTTCGTCGAAGTAGTCGGCGCCGAGCGCTCGTTCCACCGAGCCCGGCTGCGGGCCGTGGGTGAAGCCGGACGGGTGCAGCGAGATCGATCCCTGCTCGATGCCCGATCCCTTGCGCGC
The DNA here is from genome assembly GCA_963740255.1 of uncultured Actinomycetota bacterium. GTDB lineage: Bacteria > Actinomycetota > Actinomycetes > Mycobacteriales > Cryptosporangiaceae > CAVUDO01. The sequence goes on from CAVUDO010000006.1 coordinate 644,703, forward strand.
CTCGTAGTCGCCCGCGCAGTAGAACATCACCTCGTCGGAGTCGACGTTCGCGTGGTTGTACGGCACGGGAATCGAGAGCGGGTGGTAGTCGACCTTGCGCGGGACGAAGTTGCAGATGACGAAGTTCGGCCCCTCGAACACCTGGTGCACCGGCGGCGGCTGGTGCACCCGCCCGGTGATCGGCTCGAAGTCGGCCACGTTGAACGCGTACGGGTAGAGGCAGCCGTCCCAGCCCACCACGTCGAACGGGTGCTGGGCGTAGGTGAACCGCGTCCAGCCGCGCCGGTGCTGCACGATCACCTCCACGTCACTGCCGGTGGCCCGGTGCGGCGAGGTCGGCCCGCGCAGGTCGCGTTCGCAGTAGGGGGAGAACTCGTTGAACTGCCCCTTCGCGGTGAGGTACCGCTTGGGCGGCCGGATGTGGCCCGTCGCCTCGACGGTGTACAGCCGCAGCGGCCCGGAGCCGCCGGGCACGATCCGGAACGTCGTGGACGTCGGGACGACGACGTAGTCGCCGGTGCCGATGTCGAACGCGCCGAGCACGCTCTCGAACCGGCCGGTGCCCGACTCCACGTACACACACTCGTCGCCGATCGCGTTCCGGTACAGCGGCGACGGACGCTCGGCCACGGCGTAGGAGATGCGGCAGTCGTCGTTGGCCAGCAGGTGCTGGCGTCCGGTCACCGCGTCCCCGCCGGCCGCGTCGAGCTTGTGGGTGCGGAAGTGGCGCGGCTTGAGCGGCAGGTTGGGCGTCCGGGTCCAGGCCGGGGCCTCGTACACCTGGGCGTCCACGATCGCGGTGGGCAGGTGCTCGTGATACAGCAGCGCGGAGTCGGACGAGAAACCCTCGACGCCCATCAGCTCCTCGGCGTACAGGCCGCCGTCCGGCCGGCGGAACTGGGTGTGCCGCTTGCGGGGGATCTCGCCCACCTGGCGGTAGTAAGGCATCGTCGCCCTCCGGACTGCACTTCGGGTGGCCGGATGTGTCATCCGTCTGGCCTTCAGCGTCGATGAGCGTCACATCCATGTCAACCGCGCCCGAGCGGAGCGGCCAGATGTCCACGATTCATGCGGCCAAATGTCCACGATTCATGCGGCCAGATGTCCACCAGCTAGCGGCGCAGGGACCATAATGAGGTAATGAAAGACGGTCGTGAGCTCGTCCCGCGGAGAGTGCGGAGCCTGGTCGCCGAAGCTCTGACGGACACCAGGGTCGTCACCCTCAACGGCGCCAGGCAGGTCGGCAAGAGCACCCTCGCCAGGATCGCCGCAACGACGGCGAACAACCCGGTTGTCCGGCTGCTGGACGATCCGGCGACCCTGCGCGCGGCGCTCGACGACCCCGTCGGGTTCGTCGAGCACGACGGACTTCTGATCATCGACGAGGTGCAGCTCGTCCCCGAGCTGTTCCGCGTGATCAAGATGGCGGTCGACACCGACCCGCGGCCCGGTCGCTTCCTTCTCACCGGCTCTGCCCAGGTGCTCGCGCTACGCGACCTCCCAGATGCGCTGCCCGGACGGATGGAGATCATCGAGTTGTGGCCGTTCTCGCAGGGCGAGATCGAGCGGACACCTGACCAGTTCATCGATGCCGCGTTCAGCCGTGGTGCGGCCATGACGCACACGTCGTTCCTCCGCAAGCGCGACTACCTGGATCGCGTGGTGCGGGGAGGGTTTCCCGAGGCCATACTCCGTTCGGAGCGGCGACGGTCGGCCTTCTTCGACTCCTACCTCACCACCCTGATCGAGCGGGACGTGAGCGAGTTGGCCGCGATCGAGCGACGCGGAGAACTGCGCAAGCTGCTCGCGCTCCTGGCGGGGCGTTCTGGAGGCTTGTTGGTACCAGCATCCCTGGCGACACAGTCCGGGGTGCCACGGACCACGCTCAACCGTTATCTGGAACTACTCTCGGCCGTGTTTCTGATCAAGCGAATCCCGGCCTGGTCGGCGGGCCAGACGCATCGCGCCACCGGCACACCCAAACTGGCCTATGTCGACAGTGGCATCGCATGCCATCTTCTCGGGCAGGACGTAAGGCGGCTGAACGAGCCCGACGGAGCCGCTGGCCCCATGCTTGAGAACTTCGTTCTGATGGAGCTTGCCCGCCAGCTCACCTGGAGCGAAGAACGTGTCCGCCTATACCACTACCGCACCAAGGACAGGGTCGAGGTGGACGTCGTCCTCGAATCGGCCGACGGTCGAGTCGTCGCCGTCGAGGTCAAGGCGGGCGCGACCGTGCGGGCCGAAGACCTGGCCGGGCTTCGGCACCTGGCAGATCGGATCGGGTCGCGCCTGGTCGCCGGATATGTCCTCTACACCGGACAGCAGACGCTGTCGTTCGGTGGACGCCTCTCCGCGGTGCCGCTCGACGCGCTCTGGCAGGTGAAGCCATGAGTTCCCCGTGGCCGCCGCTGGCCGGCCGCTCGGGGTTCGGGCTGGCGCACCTGCCGTACGGGGTGGTCGTCCAGGACGACGGTCCGGCCCGTCCGGCGGTGCGGATCGGGGACTTCGCGCTGCGGCTGGACGACGTGGCCGAGACCGGCCTGTTCGACGGAGCCGTGGCCGGAACCCGGGAGCTGTTCGGCACGCCGACGCTGAACGCGTTCCTGGCCGCCGGACCTACGGTATGGCGGAGCGTGCGGGCGCGGCTGCGGACGCTGCTCGGCGGCGCGTCGTGGCGGTCGAACGTCGAGCCGCTGCTGGTGCCGCTGGCCGACGTGCGGGCAGTGCTGCCGTTCGCGGTGGCCGACTACGTCGACTTCTACTCCTCCGAGCACCATGCCACGAACGTCGGACGGATCTTCCGACCAGGCTCTGACCAGGCACTTCCCCGTAACTGGAAACACCTTCCGGTTGGTTACCACGGCCGGGCGGGCACGGTTGTGGTCTCGGGCACCGACATCGTCCGGCCCTGCGGCCAGCGCCTGCCGGCCGGCACCGACGTACCGGAGTACGGGCCGAGCCGGCGGCTGGACATCGAGGCCGAGGTCGCGTTCGTCGTCGGCGTCCCGTCGACGCCCGGCGCCCAGGTGTCCACCTCGGCGTTCAACGAGCACGTGTTCGGCGTGGCGCTGCTGAACGACTGGTCGGCCCGCGACATCCAGTCGTGGGAGTACGTGCCGCTCGGCCCGTTCCTCGGCAAGTCGTTCGCGACGAGCCTCGGCGCCTGGATCACCCCGCTGGAGGCGCTGGACGGCGCACGCGTGCCGACCCCGCCGCAGGATCCCTCGCCCCTGCCGTACCTGGCCGAGGCCGAGCCGTGGGGCCTCGACCTCGCGCTGTCCGTGCGTTGGAACGGCGAGGTCGTCTCCCGGCCGCCGTTCCGGACGATGTACTGGTCACCGGCCCAGCAACTGGCCCACCTGACGAGCAACGGCGCCGCGCTGCGCACCGGCGACCTCTACGCCTCCGGCACGGTGTCCGGCCCGGCGAAGGACGAGCGGGGCAGCCTGCTCGAACTCACCTGGAACGGCACCGAGCCCGTGACACTCGCCGGCGGGACGACCCGCACCTTTCTCGACGACGGCGACGAGGTCGCGATCACCGCCACCGCACCCGGCGCGGACGGCGACCTGCTCACCCTGGCCGAGGTGGCCGGCCGTGTCCTCCCGGCCGTGCACTGACCGGTCGCGTGGCTCGGTCTGTCCGATGTGTTCAGTCCAGTGCGGAATTCGGTTGGCTCCGGTGCGCGGAGGCGGGACCCTGGAGGGGAACGTCGCAGCCAGAGCGGAGGTGATCACCATGCCCAAGATGGTCATTGCGGTCTCGCCGCGTGAGTACCGGGCGTGGCGGGGCCGCCGGCGGCGCCGGTTGTTCCAGCTCGTCCTCGCGGTCTCGTTTCTGCTGCTCGTCGCGTACGCCAGCAGGCACTGACCCGCGCCGGGCACGGCCTGTTCGACGGCTCACGCCGGAACAGGCCGTGCCCGACCGCGACGACGTCATCCCGCCCGCCTCGACGATGGCAGGTCCCGCCGGGGGCATGCCCCTGCTAAGTCCATGGTGGACGGTCAGACGGTCGGGCGGGACGTCAGGGGGCGAGCAGGTCGCTGGCGGCGTTGAGGAACGTGTCGTTCTCCGCCGGCGTGCCGATGGTCACCCGGACGCCGTCGCCGGGGAACGGCCGGACGATCACGCCGCGCTGCTCGCACCCGGCTCCGAACGCCGCCGCGCCCCCGCCCAGCGGCAGCCAGACGAAGTTCGCCTGGGTTTCCGGCACGTCCTGTCCCAGGCCGCGCAGGGCGTCCCGCACCCGGGCGCGCTCCGCGATCACCAGGTCGACCCGGCGGCGCATCTCGTCAGCCTGGGTCAGGGCGGCCAGCGCCGCGGCCTGCGCGACCGCCGACACCGAGAACGGCGTGAGCACCTTGCGGACGGCGTCGGCCACCGGCTCCGGCGCGGCCAGCCAGCCGACCCGCAGCCCGGCCAGCCCCCATGCCTTGGACAACGTCCGCAGCACCACGACGTTCGGCCGGTCGCCGGCAGCCTCCAGCCCGTCCGGCACGTCGGGGTCGGTGACGAACTCCCGGTACGCCTCGTCCAGCACGATCAGCACGTCGTCCGGGACGGCGTCGAAGAACCGTTCCAGCTCCGCCCGCCGCAGCGCGGTGCCGGTGGGGTTGTTGGGCGAGCAGACGAAGACCAGCCGGGTGTGGTCGGTGACCGCGTCGGCCATCGCCCCCAGATCGTGGGCGTGCGCCGGGGTGTTGGGCACCGGCACGGCCCGCGCTCCCGCGCCCGCGGTGATGATCGGGTACGCCTCGAACGAGCGCCAGGAGTAGACGACCTCGTCCCCGGCGACCGTCGCGGCCTTCACCAGGTGCTCGGCCAGCGCCACCGAGCCGCAGCCGGTGGCGACCCGGGCAGGATCGATCTTGTACCGCTCCGCCAGCCGTTCGCGGAGCGCGACCACCCCCATGTCCGGGTAGCGGTGCGACTGCGCGACGGCGTCGGCGACCGCCTCGGCCACGCCGGGCAGCGGACCGTAGGGCACCTCGTTGCTGGCCAGTTTGATGGCCTCGGGCAGGCCGAGGTCGCGCGCGAGGTCGGCCGGGTTGCGGCCCGGCTTGTACGACGGGAGGGCGGCGAGGTCGGCACGGGTGAGCGGCATGGCCACGACATTAGAGCCACCGGTTGCGGGCGTGCCGACGACCGTGCGGATTGCGGCGGGGCTGCCGAACGCCGGTGCCGGAACCGGCGGTGGCTCGGCCTGCCAGTCTCAGGTAATCGGCCCCGCCGCTGTCGTGGCCCGGTCGGCGAGGACCACGACCGAGGCCACGGCCTTGTCGTGGAGACACTGCCGGGCGGGACGGTCCCACACGCACCACAGCAGGTCGGCCAGCTGGAGCGGGAGCCCGCAGAACGAGAGCACCAGCGGGCTCGGCAGGGCCAGGATCAGCCAGCGCCGCAGCGACTGGCCCATCGTCAACGCCGAGTCGTCCACCCGCCGCACCCGGATCCCCACCATCCGCTTGCCGAGGGTCTGGCCGCTGTTGGCGGTCGCCGGCACCTCGTAGGCGAGCCAGAGGGCCATCGCCACCACGACCATCACGATCACCAGGTTGTTGGCCTCGTCGGGAAGCTTGACCGTGAGCGGGTTGGCGTTGCCCGCGCTCAGCGCCTTCTCGACCACGGGCCCGGCCAGCTGCAGGTACTTCACGAAGAAGTAGCCATTGACCAGGATGTTCAGCCCGAGCACCACCGCGACGTCGATGGCGCGTGCGGCCACCCGGCGCCCGAGCGGCGCGAGCCGGCCGATGTCGAGCATCACCGGCGCGGCCGTGCCGGGCACGTTCACCGGCACGAGCGGGTCGGCTGCGGCGGCATCGCGCGTCCGGGCGGGCGACGCCGGGTCGGGACCCGCCTGCACCGGTGTGGCCGGCGCTGGCGCCTTGGCCGCGGCGGTGGGCGCGGCTGCCGGTGAGGCTGTGCGCGCGGCCGCGCCGGGCGGTGCGGCCGGCGGCGGCGAGCCGGCCGGGAGCGGGTCGCCCACCCACTGCTCCCCGTCCCAGTACCGCTGCGTGTCCGTCGCCGCCGGATCGGGGTACCAACCGGGCGTGGGGCTCATCCGCCAGCCCCCACCGGCTGGACCGGAGCGTCCGCCAGGACCACCACCGTCTTGGCGTACTTGTCGTGCAGGCACTGCCGGTTGGGCTTGTCCCACAGCAGCCAGAGCTGGTTGACCCAGCTGTAGATGCCGACGAACGAGCCGACGAGCGGGACGGCGGCGAGCAGCGCGACGCCGGAGTGGGCCAGCCAGCGGCGTTGGAGGTGCCGGGTGGTGGCCGGGTTGCCCTCGTCGAGGGTCACCACCCGGATGTTGCGCATCCGCTTGCCGATCGTCTGCCCGCCGCGGCTCTGCATGTAGGTGACTTCGTAGAGGTAGGACTCGAGGCCGCTGACGAGGGTCAGCAGCAGGGTCGCCCCGGACAGCAGCAGGAACCAGAGGAGCAGCTCACCGCCGTCACGGGGCTCGCCGATGGTCGCGGCACCCAGCCAGAACGCGCCGCCGAGGATCACGACGACGACGAGCAGGTTCGGCCCCAGCAGGATCAGGCCGTCGATGATCCGGGCGAGCAGCCGGTCGGTCGCCTCCGCCAGCCGCAGCCCGTTCGTGGCCACGCCGGGCGGCGGACCTGCCGGGACGCCGGGGTACGCCCACGGGGTCACCGGTGCAGGGCCAGCGGGTGGGGCGCCGGTCCAACCGGGCGTGGCGGGCTGCCCGGCGCCACCAGCAGCCGGCACGGGCGAGCCGGGCGGGCCGGGGAATACGGGCATGCCGGCCGGGGGGTGGGGCGCTTGGGTCATGGGCTCATCCTGCCGCACCGGGCCGCGCGGACAGTCGCGAGCACCTGGCCTGGCCCGTCACAGGTTGCCGCGGCGGGCCTGTTCGCGTTCGATCGCCTCGAAGAGCGCCTTGAAATTCCCCTTGCCGAAGCCCATCGAGCCGTGCCGTTCGATCAGCTCGAAGAAGACGGTCGGGCGGTCCTGCACCGGCTTGGTGAAGATCTGCAGCAGGTAGCCGTCCTCGTCCCGGTCGGCGAGGATCCTCAGTTCGCGCAACGTGTCCACCGCGACCCTGGTGTCGCCGACCCAGTCGCCGAGGGTGTCGTAGTAGGAGTCCGGAGCGTCGAGGAACTCCACGCCCATCTCGCGCATGGCCCGCACGCTGCCCACGATGTCGCCGGTGGCCAGCGCGATGTGCTGGACGCCGGGCCCGCCGTAGAACTCCAGGTACTCGTCGATCTGGGACTTCTTCTTCGCGATGGCCGGCTCGTTCAGCGGGAACTTCACCCGGTGGTTGCCGCTGGCGACCACCTTGCTCATCAGCGCGGAGTACTCGGTGGCGATGTCGTCCCCGACGAACTCCTTGAGGTTGGTGAACCCCATCACGCGGTTGTAGAAGGCGACCCAGTCGTCCATCCGGCCGAGCTCGACGTTGCCCACGCAGTGGTCGATGGCCTGGAAGTAGCGCTGGGGATGGCTGGCCGGCTTGGCGTGGAAGAGCGGGCCGGAGGGGACGAAGCCCGGCAGGAACGGTCCGTCGTAGCCCGAACGGTCGACCAGGGTGTGCCGGGTCTCGCCGTACGTCCCGATCGCGGCGAGCCGGACGCTGCCGTGCTTGTCGGTCAGGGTGTGCGGCTCGTCCAGCACGATCGCGCCCTGCTCGCGGGCGTACGCGATCGCCTGGTCGACGTCGGGCACCTCCAGCGCCAGGTCGCCGACGCCGTCGCCGTGCGAGGCGACGTGCCGTCCCACTGCCGTCCAGGCCCGCACCTCGCCGGTGAGCACGAACCGCGCCTTTCCGCTGACCAGCACGTACTCGGCGCGGTCGTAAGAGCCGGTCTCCGGGCCGCGGTAGGCCACGCACGTCATGCCGAAGGCCGAGGAGTAGTAGTGCGCGGCCTGCTTGGCGTTGCCGGCGTGGAAGCGCACGTGGTCCATGCCGACCACCGGGAACGGGTCGGCGGCCAGGTCGTGGGCCACCGCCCCCACCAGGACGTCGGTGTCGGTGCCCAGGGTCTCGGTACCCAGGGTGATGCCCATGTGTGCTCCTCGATGGCCCGGCTCGGTCCCCTGTGTGCAGCATCCCGGCTGGTGGTCAGGCTGGGCAACTGTCGCCTCATCCGCTGCTCAGCGTGCACAGAATGAGCAGGGAGACCGGCGTTATGGTGGACAACATGACCAGTCTGCCGAGCCGCAGCGTGGACGTTCTGGACGCCCGCCTGTTGGCGGTGCTGGCGGCCGAGCCCCGGATCGGCGTGCTGGAGATCTCCCGGCGCCTCGGGGTGGCGCGCGGCACGGTCCAGGCCCGGCTCGACCGCCTGACCGCCCGCGGCGTGATCGCCGACTTCGCCCCGACCGTCGACCCGGCCGCGCTGGGCTATCCCGTGACGGCGTTCGTCACGCTGGAGATCCGGCAGGGACGCGGCCACGAGGCGATCGCCGGTGACCTGGCCCGCATCCCGGAGGTGCTGGAGGTGCACACGATCACCGGCCCCGGCGACATGTTCTGCCGGCTGGTCGCCCGCTCCAACGCCGACCTCCAGCGGGTGATCGACGCGGTGGTGGCCACCCGCGGCATCCTGCGCACTGCCACGATCATCGCGCTGGCCACCCAGGTGCCGCACCGCGTGCTCCCGCTGGTCCACGCCGCCGCCGGGTCGTCGGGGGCCGCGCCGGCCTGACTCGCGGGAACCGCTCAGACCGCGTGCGGCGCGGGCGGCGCGGCATCCGGATCGGGTGGCGGTGCGGTGGCGTCCGGGTCGGTACGCTGCCCGGCGGTTTCCGCGTCGGGGGAGGGCTCCGCGGCCGTCGGGGCCGGAGCGGCCTGTGCCGCGGGCGGCGGGGGGACGGACGGCGGCGGGACGGCCGGCGGCGGGACGGACGGCGGCGGCGAGCTGGGAGCGGCGGGCACCGGGGTCAGGGCGGGCAGTGGCGGCGCCGCCTCGGCCAGGGCATGGAGGGCGGCGGCGAAGCACTCCGCGGGGGCGGACACCAGGCCCGCACCGACCTGGCCGGTGCCGGGGACGCGACCGGCGATGCCGGTGTCGAGCCGCGGCAGGATGCCCGTGCGCACCACGGCGGTGACGTCGATGCCGGTCGCCGCGCCGCGGAAGCCGAGACTCGGCAGCGCGTACGCCGGGTTCTCCGCCACGGTGATCTCGTACATCTCCTGACTGGTGCGCAGCGCGTCGGGCAGGGTGCCGCCGACGAACCGCACGATCGCCGGGGCGCCGGCCATCGCGAACCCGCCGATGCCCGCCGTCTCGGTGATCGTCCCGTCGCCCAGGTCGGGGTTGGCGTCCTCGGGTCCGTAGCTGCCGAGGAACAGCCCGTCGGGGATGCCGGCCGGGCCGAGGAACCAGCGGTCGCCGGTGCCCGACACCTGGATGCCGAAGTCGGTGCCGTTGCGGGCCATCGCGGTGACGACGGTGGAACCCGGGATGCCCGCTGCCGCGGCGGTCTGGAGCTTGCAGGCGGCCATCACGAGGCTGAGGAAGAAGTGGTCGTTGCCGCCCACGAAACGCGCCACGTCGGCCACCTCGCGACTGCCGAATCCGCTCTCGACGACGTGCGGGAGCAGGTCGCGCAGCAGCATCAGGGTGCCGGCCCGGTTGCGGTTGTGCCCCTCGTCGCCCATCTGGATCATCTGGCCGACGAGCGACTTGACGTCCAGCGGGCCGTGGGCGTGCACCGCGGCCCGCAGAGCGGGTCCGAGCACGGCCGACATCCAGCGCAGCCGCACCACCACCTCCGGCGAGTAGGCGCCGTAGCGCAGCACCTTGCCCAGCCCCTCGTTCAGCGAGCACCAGGCCGTCCGGTGGTGCGCCTCGTCCCGCAGTACGAAGACCCACATCGACGGCGACACCACGCCGGCCATCGGGCCGACACCACCGGACGCGTGACAGGGCGACCAGCCGACGTCCTCCCCGGTGGCGAGCTTCCGTTCAGCCGTGAGCGGGTCCTCGGCCAGGCCCTCGAAGAGCATGGCGCCGATCAGCGCGCCGCGGAGCGCGCCGGAGGCCCGTTCCCAGTCGACCGGCGGGCCCGCGTGACAGAACTGCCCCGGTGCCAGCCCGACGACCTGGGCGGCGGGCTGGACGTCCACCAACACCGCGCCGGCCGCCATCATCGACAGCGCGGCCTGGACGTTCGCGTCGGCCCGCCGCGGGTCGCCGAGCACGCGCGCCAGCGCCGCCTCGGTGTCGGCCGGTGGGGGCCGCCACGCCACCGAGGTGTGCGCGGTGGCCTGCGCGTCCAGGGCGTCGGCGAAGAGCTGGACACCGGCGGTGACCACGGTGGGCTCCCGGCCGAGCAGCCCGTGCAGCGCCGCGGTCACGGCGCACCTCCGCCGGCCAGGGCCACGGCATACCTGGCCGCCTCGGAGTTGGACACGAACACGGCCGCGCCGGCGTCCCACAACGCGGTGGCCTGGCGGCTCAGGCTCTGCGGGTCGTCCGCGGTGCCCACCAGCGTGACGACGAAGGCGAGCTCCCGGCCGGCGTCCTTCGCGGTGCGACGGCCCGCCTCGATCGCGACCGCGAGTTCGGCCGCCGGGTCGGGATGGGCGGCGTGCCCGAGGACGACGTCGACCAGGATCACCGAGCAGTCCGGGTCGGCTGCCTGCTCGGCGAGGTGTTCGAGCCGGAGCGTGCCGTCGATCATCGGATGCGGCCGGCCCTGGGTGAGCTGGTCGGTGCCGAAGTCGATCATCGCGTGACCGGTGAGCGGGGGCTCTGCCGGTAGCGTCCATTCTGGACGCAGGGGGACGTTGGAGGCGATCGGTCCGAGGGTTTCCGACGCGATCAGCATCGCCTCGTCGCAGAGCGTGCCGCCGTCGAACAGGCCGCGCAGCGCCCCTTCCGACGGCACCGGCTGCGCCACGGGCAGCCAGCGCGGCCACAGCTCCGGCGCCGGACGGTCGAGCACGCCGAGCAGGGTGGCCACCGCGGCGGTCAGGTCGGGCTGGCAGGGACTGAGCAGCGCGAACACCACCGGGGTGGACAGCGAGCCGGCGTGCTCCCGGACGGCGTCCGCCACCTCGCGGGACGCCGGCTTGGACACCACCAGAATCACCTCGGTGGCCGGGTCGGCGTCCAGGGCGTTCAGCGCGGCGTAGGTCGATCGGCCGGCCACCTCGTCGGACAGGTCGCGGTTGCCCACCCCGAGGCAGTGCGAGACGCCCACGCCTGCGGCGTCGAGCAGCGCCATCGCGTGCTGGGCACCCGTGCCCGAGGCCGCGACGATTCCCACCGGCCCCGGCCGCACGACGTTGGCGAACCCCAGTCCGACGCCGCCGACGACCGCCGTGCCGCAACCGGGGCCCATCACCAGCAGGCCGCGTGCGGTGGCGGCGTCCTTCAACGCGACCTCGTACTCCAGCGGGATGTTGTCGCTGAACAGCATCACCGACGCACCGGCGTCCAACGCGTCCATGGCGTCGAGGAAGGCGTACCGGCCCGGCGTGGAGATCAGCGCCACCGACGCCCCGCTGCGACGGACGGCGGAGCCGACGGTGCGCGGGGGGGAGGTGCCCCCAGCCCCGGTGGTGGCCGACGCGGGTTCGGCGAGCTCTTCCTCCAGCCGGGCCAGCGCGGCGCCCACGCCGGCGTCGCCTTCGGCGGCCACGGCCACCACCATGTCGTTCGCGGTCGCGTCGTCGGGCGCTTCGAAACCCATGCCGGTGAGCAGTTCGAGGTTGAGCGCGGTGGCCATCGCGACGAGCGCGCCGCTGACCCCGGGCGCGCCCGAGACCGCCCGGCTGACCTGCATGAGGCGCACCGAGTCGCGGAAGGCGCCGCGGCGCAACTCGACGTGGCGGGTCACGGGGCGATCCTTCCATGGCTCGGAACGGCCACCGGTGGCCGCGACAGTGCGGCAGCGTCGAGCGCGGCAGTTGCTCCCCGGGCCAGGCCGGCGCCGGAGGTGTGGCCCACGTCGAGCAGGGCGACCAGCGCGGCGTCCATCCCGGGGTGGTCCCCCACGTCGAGCACGGCGTCGAGCACGGCGGCGAGCGGCGGTACGCACTCGCCGCCTGCGGCGTGGCGGAGCAGCGCGGCCGAGACCGCCGTCGTCGCGGCGGGTGCCGTTGCCCGCACGATCTCGGCCAGCGGGTCGGCGCCGGGATGGGCGAGCGCGCGCAGGGCCACCAGCATCCCGGCCAGAACGTCGTCGCCGAGCGGGGTGAGGCCGGGGCCGCGGCCGAGCAGGGCACCGACCGGGTCGGTCAGCCCGCCGGCGTCTGCCGCGCCGGTGAGGACGCTGGTCAACTGGGCGGCTGCCCGCCGGCCGGCGGCGTCCAGCGGGTCGGCGACGGCGCGACGGATCGCGTCGGCCGCCGCGGTCAGCGCTGGGGGATCCACCCGGCGCAGCCCCCGCGGCCGCGGGGGCTGCCACCAGCGGCCCACCCGGTAGGCCGCGTCGCCGACCACCACACCGCCCGCGCCGACCTGGGCGCCGTCCCCGATCCGTGGCGTCGGCAACGACCCGGCGCCGACAACCGCCGCGCACGGCACCCGTACCGCAGTCGGCAGTGCCAGGCAGACCATCGGTGTCTCCGGGTGGTCGGTCGCGAGGTAGACCGCGGAGTCGAGCACTCCCACGACCCGCGCGGGCCGAACCACACCGGTGAGCAGGTCGGCGAGCGAGGCCGACGCGGCACACGCGTAGAACACCAAGCGTTCTCACCTCCCGGGCAGCCGCCACACAGAGGCTACGGGCGGACATCGCCCCGGCACAGTGGTCAGGCCAGGCGGGAGAGCGCCGACCAGTCCTCGCGTGCGGCGCGGAGGAGGCGGCGCGGTTGCAGCTCCCCTTCCGTCGCGACGATGTCGGCGAACGCGGGGCAGTCCACCAGGTCGTGGCCCCTGGCCAGGCACAGGTGGATGCCGGTGAGCTGGGCCGCCCGGGCGGTGGCCCGGAGCTGGCCCTCGCCCACGATCGGCAGTCGCTTCACCAGTTCCCTGACCATGAACTGCTCGACCTTGGGCCGGCCCATCCAGCGCCACGCCTGTTCGGCCAGCGTCGAGGCGATGCCGTGCATCTTCGTCGGGGAGTTCAGTGCCTGCCGGGCGGCGGCTGCCACCACGGTGCAGTTGGCCGGTTCCCAGCGCTCGCGCAGGTCGGCCCAGGTGGTCGGGTCGAACAGGCGTCCCGCGAGGTCCTCCACGCCGGGGTAGGCGCCGCCGCCGACGAGGTCGGCGCAGATCGCGGCGGCCCGGGCCAGCCGCTGCCGGCGGGCGGCGTCGTCCGCGGAGATCTCGTGCGGCGCGTCCGCGGGGACCTCGGCCGGAACCACCGTGAGCGGGGGTGCGTCGCCTTCGGTGTGCAGGCGGCAGGGGCCGGGCTCGCTGACGACGTTCCGGCACGGCGTACCTCGGCGGGTCGGCGCTCCACAGCGGAGCTCGGCCCTGTCACCGGCCCGCTCACCAGCCCTGCCGCCACCCCTGTCACCAGCCATGGCTTCAGAGTGCGCCCCGACCGCCGCCGCCGCCAGGTTCGGTACGCACCGGGCCCCAAGGGCGAAGAGGGCCGGTTGTCGGGATTGTTGGCCAAGGGGACGATCCGGCAAGGTGGATGGCGTCGCTAGCGTCGTGTGGTCGGTGCGTCTGGAGCGCCCCGGCAACGGTGCTGCGGAGTGGGCTGGGGGAGGCGTACATGCGGGTTGCCGGAATCGTGCTGGCCGCGGGTGCCGGAGGCCGCTTCGGCGGGCCGAAGGCGTTGGCGTCGCTGGACGGGCAACGACTGGTCGACCGGGCCGTGCGCCTGTTGCGGGACGGCCGCTGCGCGCCGGTGTACGTGGTGGCGGGCGCGGTGCCGCTCGCGGTGCCAGGTGCGCTCGTGGTCGACAACCCCGACTGGGAGACCGGGCTGGGTTCGTCGGTGCGTGCGGGGCTGCGGGCGGCCGGACGCGTGCTCGGACCGCGGAAGCCGAGTGCGGTGGTGGTGGTCCGGGTGGACACCCCGTGGCTGGGTGCCGACGCGGTGCGCCGGGTCGTCGCCGCGCACGAGGCCGGTGCGTCTGCGGTCATGGCCACCTACGCCGGGGAGCGGAGTCATCCGGTGCTGCTCGGTTCGGAGCACTGGGAGAAGGTCATGGCCGGTGCGAACGGAGACATCGGCGTCTGTGGGTTCCTCGAAGCGCACACCGAACTCGTCACCGACGTCCCGTGCGACGACACCGGCCGCCCCGACGCCGTCGCCACCCCCGCCGACCTGAGCTGACCGCCGACGTCTCAGCTGCGCCGCGGCCACCTCGGCGGGCAATCGGGGGTCGGTCCGTCCGCGTAGACTCGACGCCCGTGACGCTGCGTTTGTACGACACCGCCAGCAGGTCTACCCGCGAGTTCGTCCCGGTCACTCCGGGGCGCTGCGGGATCTACCTGTGCGGACCCACGGTGCAGTCCGCACCGCACATCGGACACCTGCGCTCGGGCCTGAACTACGACGTGCTGCGCCGGTGGCTGCTGCGCAACGGCTACGAGGTGACGTTCGTCCAGAACGTCACCGACATCGACGACAAGATCCTGGCCAAGTCCGCCGACGCGGGCGTCGAGTGGTGGGCGCTGGCGTACGCCAACGAGGTCGCCTACGCCGAGGGCTACGCCACGCTGGGCTGCCTGCCGCCGACGATCGCCCCCCGGGCCACCGGCCACGTGCCGGAGATGGTCGCGCTGATGCGCGAGCTGATCGACGCCGGCCACGGCTACGCGGCGGGCGGCGACGTCTACTTCGCGGTCACCACGTTCGACGGGTACGGCGCCCTCTCCGGCCAGCGGCTCGACCACATGCAGGCCGCCGCGGACGGCCCGGCCGAGGGCGGCGGGGCGGCGGACGGCGGCGGGGCGGCCGACGCCGGGCCCGGCGAGGCAGGCACCAAGCGGGACCCCCGCGACTTCGCGATGTGGAAGGCGCACAAGGCCGGCGAGCCCGCCACCGCCTCCTGGCCGACGCCGTGGGGCCCGGGCCGTCCCGGCTGGCACCTGGAGTGCTCCGCGATGGCCGGCCGGTATCTCGGCGACACGTTCGACATCCACGGCGGCGGGCTCGACCTGGTGTTCCCGCACCACGAGAACGAGGTGGCCCAGTCCCAGGCGGCCGGACGCGGGTTCGCCAACTACTGGGTGCACCACGGGCTGCTCAACCTGGGCGGCGAGAAGATGAGCAAGTCGGTCGGCAACGTCATCGACCTCGCGCACGTCCTGTCGCTGGTGCGCCCGGTGGAGCTGCGCTACTACCTGACCGCGCCGCACTACCGCTCGACCATCGACTACAGCGAGGACAGCCTCGCCGAGGCCGCGAGCGCCTACCGCCGGATCGAGAACTTCGTGCAGCGGGCGACCGAACGTTTCGGCGTGGCCGCTCACCCCGGCCAGGGCGTGTTCTGCGCGGATTTCGCGACGGCGATGGACGACGACCTCGGCACGCCCAAGGCCGTCGCCGCGGTCCACGACACCGTGCGCGCGGGCAACGCCGCGCTGGCGGCGGGCGACGACACGGCCGCGCGCGGAGCGCTCGCGAGCGTCCGTGCGATGCTCGACGTGCTCGGCCTCGACCCGCGCTCCGTACGGTGGAGCGGTGGCGCCGGCTCTGACCTGCACAGCGTCGTCGACGGACTGGTGCGGGTCGCGCTCGAACAGCGTCAGCTCGCCCGGGCACGCAAGGACTTCGCCGCGGCGGACGCCGTCCGCGACCAGCTCAAGCACGCCGGTGTGCTCGTGGAAGACACCCCTGACGGTCCAAGGTGGACGCTCGCGGATTCGGGCGTGGTGCCCGCAGCCGGTGACCGCAGCTCCTTGGAAGGAACCTGATGGCGGGCAACAGCCAGCGCCCCAACCGGCGCAAGGACGGCACGAAGAAGGGCATGGTCACCGGGTCCGGTGGCAACCGCCGCAAGGCGCTGGAGGGAAAGGGCCCCACCCCGAAGGCCACCGACCGTCCCTACCACGCCGCCGCGAAGCGGGCGGGCGCGGCCAAGCGCGCCCAGGCGCGTCCCCGTGACGCCGACCGGCCCCGCACCGCGCCAGGCCGCCGCGGGCCGGCCACCAAGGAGGCCGCGGAGCTGCTGGTCGGCCGCAACCCGGTGGCCGAGGCGCTGCGGGCCGAGATCCCGGCCACCGCGCTCTACCTCGCACTCGGCATCGACAGCGACGAGCGGGTCACCGAGGCGGTTGCGGCCGCGGGCGAGCGGGGACTGTCGATCCTGGAGGTCAGCCGGGCCGAGCTCGACCGGATGACCGGCGGCGTGCTGCACCAGGGCATCGGCCTGAAGGTGCCGCCGTACCGGTACGCCGACCTCGACACGGTGCTGGAGTCGGCCGGCACGGCCGCGCCCCTGCTCGTCGCACTCGACAGCGTCACCGATCCGCGCAACCTCGGCGCGGTGATCCGTTCGGCCGCGGCGTTCGGGGCGCACGGCGTGCTGCTGCCCGAACGCCGGTCGGTGACGATGACCGCGACGGCCTGGCGCACCTCGGCGGGAGCCGCGGCCCGGGTGCCCGTCGCCCGGATCACCAACCTGACCCGCACCGTGAAGGTGCTCCAGGACCGCGGCTTCACGGTGATCGGCCTGGACGCCGACGGCGACACGTCGCTGGACGACCTCGTCGTCGGCCGGGAACCGCTGCTGCTCGTCGTCGGCTCGGAGGGCCGGGGCATGTCCCGGCTGGTCAGCGAGACGGTGGACCAGCGGGTGTCGATCCCGATGTCGGGGGTCACCGAGTCGTTGAACGCCTCCGTGGCCGCGTCGGTGGTGCTGGCCCAGGTCGCGCGGCAGCGCCGGCTGGCCTGACCGTGTTCACGGTGGGGACGGGTGGCGGTTACCGACCGGTACCACCGGTGTGCTGAATCGGTTAGGGTCCGGCGCATGGTTCATCCGGCAATCCGGCGAACCGCGACGCTCGCCTCGCTGGCGGCCGAGCTCGGGGTGTCGCGGACGACGGTCTCCAACGCCTACAACCGGCCCGACCAGCTCTCCTCCCAGCTCCGTACGCGTGTGCTGGAAGCAGCCAAGCGGCTCGGCTATCCCGGACCCGATCCGCTGGCCCGGTCGCTGCGCACCCGCCGCGCCGGCGCGATCGGCCTGCTGCTGACCGAGACGCTCTCCTACGCGTTCCGCGACCCGGCGGCCGTGCAGTTCCTGGAGGGCCTGGCCCAGGAGTGCGAGGACGCCAGGATGGGCCTGCTGCTGGTGCCGGCGGTGCCGGGCTCGGGCACCGACCCCGCCCTGGCCGCCGGCGCCGCCGTGGACGGGTTCATCGTCTACTCCCTGCCGCACGGCGATCCGCACCTGGACGCGGTGCTGGCCCGGCCCATTCCGACGGTGATCGTGGACGAGCCGCTCGGCGTGACCACCGCCGACTTCGTCGGCATCGACGACGGGGCGTCCGCGGCCTCGGTGGGCCGGCATCTGGCGCAGCTCGGCCACACCCGGGTCGGGATCCTCTGCAGCCGCACCGGCCCCGAGCGCCGCGACGGCCCGGTGAGCCTCGAACGCCAGCGCACGGCACCGTACGACGTGGTGCGGCTGCGGGTGGACGGGTTGGTCGGCGGGCTCGGCGTCCGCCGTGCCGACGTGCCGGTGTGGGAGTGCTGGGAGCACACCGCGAGCGCCGGCGAGCGCCTCGCGTCCCAGCTGCTGGACGCCCATCCCGGACTGACAGCCGTCGCGTGCAGCACGGACATCCTGGCGTTCGGTGCGCTGCGCGCCGCGGCCGCCCGGGGCGTCGACGTGCCCGGGGCGCTCACCGTGACCGGCTTCGACGACGTGCCCGAGGCGGAGTCGGCGGGCCTGACGACGGTGGCCCAGCCGCATGCGGAAAAGGGCCGGGCCGCTTGGCGCCTGTTCAGCCGTCCCGACCGCGAGACCACCGGGCCGGCCCGCGAGTGCATCCCCACCCGCCTGGTCGTCCGCTCCTCCTCCGCCGCGTTGGTCTAGCCTCTCGCGCCCGGACGCTGACGCGGCGTCGGGCCGCACCTGCCGGGGCTTGTCGGTGTGGTGCGTCAGGATGAGCGGGTGCGGACGAACAGCGACCTGTACCTCGCGCTGCGGGAGCTGGGGCAGCGCGCCTCGGCCCGCCGGCCGTTGGAGGAGTACCTGCGGGCGTTCTGGTCGCTGGGCTACGAGCGGTGCGACACCGAAGTGTTCGGTGCGGGCGACCTGGTGACGCTGGCCGAGTCCGCGCTCTTGGCCGAGGCGCCGGCGCCGGACGGTGCCTGGGCCCGGGAGGACCTGGGCGACGAGGTGCCGGACGGGTTCGCGGGCTGGTCACGGGTGCTGCGGGCGCAGATCTGCGACCTGGGCGAACTGGCGGGTGCCGACGTTGCTCCGCTCTGGGGCGCCACCGCGCCTCGGGCGTCCGGCCGCCGGCCGACGACGGCGAGCTGGGTCAACCTCGAGGTGGCGTCCTACCTGGAGGGTGGGGCGCAGGGCGCGTTCGGAGGCTGGCGCCCGGAGTTCGACAACGCCGAGGTGGACGCCGAGCCTGTCGCGCCGATGCCGCTGCGCCCGCTGGGGTGGCACGACCTGACGCTCTTCGCGGTGTGCGGGCAGAGTTACGAGTGACGCCCCGCCGGCCCGTCCCGGCTACGATCACGGTGCACGTGCTGGCGTGGCGCAACTGGCAGCGCATCCGACTTGTAATCGGAAGGTTAGGGGTTCGATTCCCCTCGCCAGCTCCGAAACCCCAGTTCAGCGGCCGGTGTGGCTTGATCGGCCGTTTCTCCGCAGGCACGGTTTACGCACAGGACGTCCTCCGGCGGTGACGTCAGACGCCGAAGCACGCATGCTGGGCCGCGTCAGGTCTGCTTGTGCGGCTACGAGGGCGAGCGTGCGGACACCAAATTCAGCGCGCTGATCCGGGACTGGGTAGACCTGGGTCTGGCAGGCCAGGCCCGCCGCCCGTTCGGACAGCCCTGACGATGGACAAGTCCGGTACCGGAAGGTGGCATGGGCGCCGCCGTCGGCGTACGCCTCAGGTGACGGTATGCCAGATCGCCAGACCGAGGTAGGTGACCGTGAGGGCGCAGAACGTCAGATTCAGCATCACGTGTCCGACGCGGTAACGCACGCCGCGTGGCCAGTCGGCGGCGGAGAACCAGAAGGCGTCCACACCCAGCCGCACCAGCCAGTAGAGGCCGATGAAGACCGCGAGCGCCACCGCGGCCCGGTCGCCGCGCAGGAGCTCGTCGTGCAGCACCACCGTGAGCACACCGAAGGCCAGGTAGGTGAACACGACGTATCCGCCGAAGACCCAGAACACCTTGCGGTTGAACGGTCGGAGCTTGGCCAGGTCGGCCCGCCACCCCAGCGCGCCGGGCACCTGGACGCTGACCAGCAGCAGGCAGAAGTGCGCCGCGGCACCGAGCCAGATCGCGATGTCGAACAGCCGGGTCACGGTGACCTCCACGAGAAGAGCGGGACGACCAGTGCGTCCCGGAACGCGCTGTGGAACAGCAGGGGGAGGGGGAGCAGGAGCCAGGCCCAGGTCCAGAGCCGCGCGAGCGGGCCGGGCCAGTGGGCCACGCGTAGCCGCGGCTCGGCCTGCGTCAGCACGGCGTGCACCGCGAAGTACGCCATCGGCCCGCCGAACCCGCGCCCGACCGGAAGGCTGATCGCCAACTCGTGGAACAGGCCCGAGAATCCGAACGCGGCCGGCCGCGCCCATCGCCCGCAGGGGCCGCAGCAGGCGGAGCAGGTAGACGAGGTTGAGCTCGACGTAGGCGAGGTTCCACCGGCGTGACCAGAACTCGCCGAGCGTCCGGCTGAGCAGCGGGTCGCGGAACAGCCGGCGGACGCTGTAGCCGGCCCGCCGGAACGTGCCGGTCAGGACGTCGGACAAGCCCAGGTGCACGGTCGTGAGGAGGACCGCGATGCCGAGCCAACCTGTGGTGGCGTCGCCGAGTCGCGCTGCGGCCCAGGTCAACGCCGCCCAGCCCGTCAGCCCGAGCGTCATGACGACGAGCCCACGGCGCGTCCACGGCCACGACCGGTCGGCTGCGGTCCGGGCACGGAACGGCCGCGGGTCGAAGCCCGGCCAGGCCAGCGCGGCGACCAGCCCGGCGCCGCGGGGCCTCGGCCCGTTGGTCAGTACCACCGCCTTGATCGAGACGTACAGCGACCCGACCACCACGAGCAGCCGCATCCCCGGCGGGAGGAACGGGACGGTTGCCAACGCGGCCGCGAGAGCGGCGGCCGGAGTCAAGACGCTAACTAACACTCCTAGAGTGAACACTAGCGAGGTATTCACTGGCTAGTGTGACGTGCATGACTGCGGAGTTCACCGTGGAGGAGCTGGCCACCGAGGCGGGTACCCGGACCTCGACAGTCCGGATGTACCAGGCCCGCGGTCTCCTCGCCCCACCCGAGGTGCGGGGCCGGGTGGGCTACTACACCCAGCCGCACCTCGACCGGCTGCGCGCCATCGCGCGGCTCCAGGAGCGCGGCTACTCCCTGGCCGCGATCAAGGAGCTCTTTGACGGCTGGTCGAGCGGCGTCAGCCTCGGTGACCTGCTCGGACTGGCCGGTCGGCGCGAACCGGCCACGCTCGGAATCGACGACTTCGCCGCGCTCTTCCCGGATGGCACCGTCGACCCCGAGGTCGTCCGGCGCGCGATCGAGCTGGGCCTGGTCGCGCTCGACGAGGATGCGGGTGCGCTGCTGGTGCCCAGCCGCACGTTCGTCGAGGTCGGCAGGGAGTTGGCCCGCCACGGCGTGCCGACCGACGTCGGCCTGGACGAGTACGAGTTGTTGGCCGCTGACGTCCGGCGGATCGCCGAGCGGTATGTGGCCGTGTTCGAGCGGTACGTCGTCGGTGACGACCCGGCGCAAGCTCCGCCCGAACGGCTCGCGGAGCTCGGGGCCGCGATGGACCGGTTCCGCGGCCTCGCCAGGGAGTTCGTCGGCGAGGCGCTGGAGCGCGCGTTGGACGAGGCTGCCGCAGCCGCGGCCGCGAAGTACGGCAGGTCGTAGCAAGCATGGCCGCCGCGGCGGGAGACGTTCGTCAACAGGGTGCATGTAGTCCCCAGATCGCGGACTGGTGGGTGGTGGGCATCCGAGACTCGGGCAAGCTCGGACGGGTCGGTCGGAGGTCCGGGGGAGGCGCCATGTCTGCGGAGAGTGGCCGGTTGGATGCCGAGGCGCGTGCGCTGAGAGCGCTGGCCGGGAACCTGGAGTCGCTGCTCGAACGTCCGTGGCGGCTGCTCCATCGGATGATGCGGCAGCAGGATCTGGTCGGCCCGGTCGCTCAGGACACCGGGCGGGAGCTGGGCCGTGCCCGCGGCGTGCTGGGACGCATCGCGGGCGAGCTGCGGCGAGCTGCCGCCGCCCGGGCGTACCGTTCGCGATGGATCGAGGACCACGACTCGGCCGCCGAGGACGTCGAGGACTTCGTCACCGGCCGCGACCGCACGCCCTGGTCGTGATCGCGTCCGATCGCCCGCCACCGCCACCGCCACCGCCACTGCTGCCGACGGTGACGGTGACGGTGACGCTGGATGGGCGGCACCTGCGCGGCCAGGGCCGTGCCTATGCCGGCGGTCGGGGGCGACGCCTACGCCACGCGGCCGGCGCCGAGGTGCCAGCCTGGCTGGTAGGCCAGACGGACGGCACGCGTCGTGCCCTCCACGACGATGGCCCGCACCAGTCCCGAACGCGCCAGGTGCCACGCGAACTCCGCCGGCGTGAGGTACGCGGACATGCCGGAATCGCGGTAGGCGGCGACGCACGCCGCCGTCAGCGCGATCTGGTCGACCTTGCCCCCGGCCAGCAGCAGGGCGATCCGTCCCTCCACCCTGGCCACCGCGTCCGCTGCGACCTCCGGTGGGCACTCCGCCCGGAGCCGTCGCGACAGCGCCCGCAACTCGTCGCCATGTCGACTATGCAGAGTGGACAGTGCCGGCGCCACCGGAGTGCCGGCGACCACCGCGGCCAGGCTGGTGAGCGCGGCGCCGGTGAAGTACGACATGTGCCCTCTCGCCGGGCCGGCGTCGAGCGTCCGCACGCCCGCCAGGTCAACCGGGTCGCCGCCGTGCCACTCGGTGATCGAGGCGAGGTCGTCCGGAGTCCGCATCGCGAACACGGGGTAGCCCGGCGGAAGGCCGAGATCGGCGGTGGCGTGCACGGACCGGCCCAGGCCGGGCGAGCCGAGCACGACCAGCCGGTCGGGACGGGCGCCGTCGCGGACGGCGTACGCCGCCACCAGCGAACCGTAGCTGTGTCCGAGCACCGTGACCGGCGCGTCCGCCCGGAGGCCGGCGAGGAATCCGTGCAGCGCCACGCCGCCCCGTTCGGCCTGGTCGGTGAGCACCGCACCGGACAGCTCCGGTGCGTCGTAGCCCAACCAGACCACGACGGCCGTCCCGGGCTTCGCGGCGGCCCGAAGCGCCCGGCCGTCACGCAGGTAGCCGCCGACGCTGTCGATCCGGGTGCCCGCGCCCGGCACGAGGACGGCGACCGAGGCGGCGGTGCCGAGGTCGCCCGCGGCCACAGCGAGCCGTCCGTCCTCGACCACGTGGTCGCCTACCCAACGCGGGGGCACGAAGACGGGTACGTCGGGCCCGCCTGGGGAGAGCAGCGTGTCGTAGGTGGCGAGTCGGCCGGTCAGCCGGGCGTAGTCCACCCACCGCGGGTCCGACCGGGCCGGTGGCGGCTGCCAGGCGTCCAGACGGGATTGTTCGGAGGCGCGGGTGCGGGCGACGCTCAGCCGGTTCGCGGCGTACCGCAGCCGGGTCGGCGCACCGTCCAGGTTGCCCACGAGCGCGGGTGCGAGGACCGCGAGGGTGGCCCGCTCCTCCGGTGTCCGGGCGGCGAACCACGCGTTCACGGCCTTCGCCCGCTCGTCGGGTGTCGCGTCGGTGGGCTGCGAAGCGAGCCAGCGCCGCAGGTCGTGGACCAGCGCCCGGGCCTGCGCGGGTGAAGGCGGCGGTGTCAGCGGAAGATTGGCCCACTCCAGTGCCCGGCACCACTCCCTCAGGCCCGGCGCGTCCACCTCGACCACCGCGGCGGACTGGCGCAGCTTCGCGGCGTGGCCGGCCAACCACCGCGCGATCCCCGGGGCCAACGAGAACTCGGCGTCCACACCGAGGTCCCGGCCGCGCTGTCGCAGCACGTGGAGCTCGCCGGCAGCCTCGTCCAGCAGGTCGGCCAGCCGCCGCGCCCCGGCCGGCTCGACGGCCACGTAACCCTCGCCCATACCGCACCCCCTCGTCAGGGATCCGAGCGTGCCAGCCCGCGGCTGCTGCTGGACGTCTGTCCACAGGCGGGCAGTTGTCCACAGTAGCGACGCCGGACGGACGCGACCCGTGCCGGCTGGCGGTAGGAAGGGCGTCAGTGCCGGGTGAGGGCGATCTCCACGGCGCCAGGGTCGGCGGCGATCCAGCACTCGCCGCCGATCGGGAACGTGTAGAGGGGGTTGGTGTGTCCGAAGTCGACATTGGCCAGCACGGGCAGTCCGGTGAGCTCGCGCTTGGTCGAGACGATGTGCGCGAGCAGGTCCCGGGTCATGTCGCTGGCCTTCTGGAACCGTCCGACCACCAGGCCGAGGACTGGCCCGGCGGCCTGGAGCAGCGAGGTCAGGTCGCGGTCGAAGGTCTTGGCGTCCGTCTCGTGGTCGTCCTCGACGAAGAGCACCGTGCCCTCGAGCGGCGGCAGGTACGGCGTGCCCTGCAACAGGTTCAGCGTGCAGAGGTTCGCGCCGAGGAGTTGCCCGGACGCCGTGCCCGGTTGCAGCACCCACCAGCCGGAGTTCTCCTCCTGCGGCCGGCCGTCCTGCGCCTCGTACCAGTTGTCGTCGGTGAAGTACGGGCTCGGTGCCCAGCGGACGGGTTCGGAGGTGAACACGCACCGGTGGAACGCGTCGATCGTCCGTTCGAGGTGGTCGCGCATGGCGAACGTGGAGAAGTGCGGGCCGGAGTAGGTGACGAGGTCGGACCGGGCCAGCAGCGCGTGTTGCAGAGCGGTGATGTCGGAGAACCCGGACAGCATCGTGGGGTGGGCGGCGATCAGGTCGTAGTCCAGGTAGGGCAGCAGCTGGTTGACGTTGAAGCCGCCGATCACCGTGAGGATGCCGGCCACGTCCGGGTCGGCGAACGCGGCGTGCAGGTCGGCGACGCGTTCCTCGATCGTGGCGGTGCCCAGCGGGCCGTCCTTCCAGACGTGCTCGCCGTACGTGACCGTGACGCCGTACTCCTTCTCCAGCCGCCGCGCGGACTGCGCCGGCTGGTCGGGGGCGATCAGCCCCATCGAGAGGGACGGGGCGATCACGCGGAGCTGGTCACCAGCCCGCAGGCGAGGGGGGAGCTGCGGCTTCATGGCCCGACCCTAGGCGGCCGCGGCGACCGTTCGCGACCGGCTTACGCGCGCGGCAGGCCGAGGCCGTCGAGCACCTCGGCGCGGGGGAGCGCGGCCAGCGCGGCACCGGACACGGCCAGCTTCGAGCCGCGCAGCCCGCTGCCGACCACCAGCCACGGGGCCGCCGCAACCGCGCGGTCCAGCAGCACCGGCCACTCCGGCGGGAGGCCGAGCGGGGTCACCCCGCCGTACTCCATCCCGGTCGCGGCCACCACCTCCTCCAAGGGAGCGAACGAAACCTTCCGGACGTCCAGGTGCCGACGGACGAGCCCGTTCACGTCGGCCCGGGTGGTGGCGAGCACCATTACGGCGGCGTGCCGGGTCTCGCCGCCGCGGCGGCCGGCGACCACCACGCAGTTCGCCGACTCGTCCGGCCGGACGCCGTACCGGGCGCAGAACGCCTCGGTGTCGGCGTCGGACGGGTCGATCTCGGCCACGGCGAGCGCGCCCGGGCCGCCCCAGGTGGCCGCGACCGCGGTCACGGCGGAGGCGAGCAGTTCGGGGTGGTCGGAGGCGGGCTTCCAGTCGAGCGGCACGGCGTTCATCCTGCCCGCCGCAGTCGCGGACCGCGGTACCGGGAGCCCCTACGGTGGTCGGCATGGACGCGTCCGGCCGCCTGGCGCGACGGCTGGGGCTGTCCGATGCCGTCGTCGTCGGCCTGGGTGCCATGCTCGGTGCGGGTGTCTTCGTGGCGTACGCGCCCGCGGCGCGGGCAGCGGGCGGCTACGGACTGCTGGCCGGGCTGGCCCTGGCCGCGTTCGTGGCGTTCTGCAACGCGATGTCCTCGGCGCGGCTGGCGGCCCGGTATCCCGAGTCCGGTGGCACGTACGTCTACGGCCGGGAACGCCTCGGCCCGTTCGCGGGGTTCGTGGCGGGGTGGGCGTTCGTCGTCGGCAAGACGGCATCCTGCGCGGCGATGGCCTTGGCGGTCGGCGAGTACCTGGTGCCGCCCGGTGCGCCGGCGTGGTTGCCGCGGGCGGTGGCGATCGGGTCGGTCGTCGCGCTCACGGCGGTCAACGCCGCCGGCGTCGCCAAGACAGCGCGTCTCACCCGGGTCCTGGTGTTCTGCACCTTGGCCGTTCTGGCGTTCGTGGTGGTGGCGGGGCTGACCGACGAGCCGTCCTGGCAACGGATCGCCGGCGGTGGGGACAACGGTTGGCTCGGGGTGCTCCAGGCGGGCGCACTGCTGTTCTTCGCGTTCGCTGGCTATGCCCGGATCGCCACTCTCGGCGAGGAGGTCCGTGACCCGGCGCGCACCATCCCTCGGGCCATCCCGGTGGCGCTGGGTGTGGTGCTCGCGATCTACGCGGCCGTGGCAGTGACCGCGCTGGTGGTGCTGGGCCCGCGGAGGCTGGCCGAGACCACGGCACCGCTGGCCGAGGTGGCGGCGGCGGGGGGTGTCCCGGGGGCGTCCGTGCTGGTCCGGATCGGGGCCGGGGTGGCCGTGGTCGGGGTGCTGTTGTCACTGCTGGCCGGGGTGGCCCGGACGGTGCTGGCGATGGGGCGTCGGCGCGACCTGCCCGGGGCGCTGGCGGCGGTGGCCCCTCGGCGGCAGGTGCCGCTGCGGGCCGAGCTGGCTGTCGCGGTGCTGGTCACGACCCTTGTGGCGGTGGGTGACCTGCGGACGGCCATCGGCTTCTCGAGCTTCACCGTGCTGACCTACTACGCCCTGACGAATCTCAGCGCGTTCACGCTCGGCCGTGAGGCAGCGCGCGGCGAGCGGGGTCGCGGCGCGCCGGCACGGGGGGAGCTGGCACGGGGGGAGCTGGGTCGCGGGGAGCCAGAGGCCCGGCCGCTGGTGCGCACGATCGCCGCGGTCGGCCTGGCCGGGTGCGTGCTGCTGGCGGTCAGCGTCCCGTGGCAGAGCCTGCTCGCCGGTGCCGTGGTCCTGACGGTCGGCGTGGCGGGCTGGCTGGTGGCTGCGCAGGTCAGAGCGGCTGGCGGTGCGGCGGGCCGCCGTTCATGACGCCCTGGATCTCCCAGCCCAGACCGAACCGTGACCTGTGCGGCGAGCGAGGCGGTCGGGCGTGCGGAGGCCTTCTCGGTCGCGGTGAAAGCCCTTCCGGTTGCGCGGAGTGGGGACGGTTCCGCGTCCTCCGACGCTACAGTGGAGGCCGATCGCGGCAATGGCCGCGATCGGCGTGTGGGGCCGGCGAAGCGCGATCACCGTGTTCTAATGGCCTGCGAGTCCACCTGCGGGTGGCTCAGGTACGAGCACTGTCCACCACTGTCGAGAGGTTCGAGGAGCGAGATGGACGCCACGTCCGCCATGCCGCTCGCCGAAGTGGCCGACATCGACATTGTCGACGACAGCGGCCTCGACCGCAGAGATCGGGAAATCCTCGCTTTCGAACGTCAGTGGTGGAAGTACGCCGGCGCCAAGGAACAGGCCATCAAGGATCTGTTCGACATGTCCGCCACGCGGTACTACCAGGTGCTCAATGCCCTGATTGACCGCCAGGAGGCGCTCGCGCACGACCCGATGCTGGTCAAGCGCCTGCGTCGGCTCCGCGCCGCCCGCCAGCGCGCCCGTTCCGCCCGCCGCCTCGGCATCCAGGCCTGACGGCCGGCCGCCCCGGGCGGCCACGCGGGTCTGAAGCCCGCGCTCATCGACGACATCTCGCGCACCTTCGTGTGCGACCCTGCGCCCTGCGCCCTCGTTCGCTGGCTGCGGAGGCGTCGGTGCCGGCCCGCATGCCGAGTTGCCCTGGCCTGAGTACAACGGCTCATCCGGTTGGCGGGTGCGCTCGGCGACGTTCCCGCTCTTCGCGGCGCTCGGCGGCATCGCCTGGGCCGGCGCGCGGCGTCAAGGCTGGGCGGCGACCTGGCTGACAGGAGCCGTGAGTGCCATGGCCGCCCACGCCGTGATCATGCTCGTCGGCTACGTCGTCGCGGTCGTCATCACCGTGCTCTTTCTCACGAGCGACTGGCAGTTCTGACAGTCCGGCGTTCGGGCCTCGGGTGCGGGACGACCGAGGCTCGAGAGTTCCCATGGATGATCGCTGGATCAGCGGGCGTCGCGCAGGGTGGCGTAGCCGGCCAGGTGGGCGACCTGCGCCGGGTCGAGCGACGGCCGTACCCGTTGCCGCGCGGTGTCCAGGTGTGCGGCGGTCACCTCGGCGGTGTCCATCGACTCGCGCATCGCCGCCAACGCCGCCTCGCGCACGAGCGCGGTGCAGTCCGCCGAGGAGAAGCCGTCCAGCTCGGCCCCGAGATCGCCCAGATCCACCTCGGGTGCCAGCGGCACCCGGCGCGCCGCGGCCCGCAGGATCGATCCCCGGGCCTCGGCGTCCGGCGGCGGGACGTAGATCATCCGTTCCAACCGCCCGGGCCGCAGCAGCGCCGGGTCGATCAGGTCCGGCCGGTTGGTCGCGCCCACTACCACGACGTTGCGCAGCGCCTCCACGCCGTCCAGCTCGGTGAGCAGCGCCGCCACCACCCGGTCGGTCGTGCCGCCGTCCGTGGACCGGCCGCGGGTCGGAGCCAGCGCGTCCACCTCGTCCAGGAAGACCAGTGTCGGCGCGGCCTCCCTGGCCCGGCGGAACAGCTCGCGCACCGCCCGCTCGCTGTCCCCGACCCACTTCGACAGCAGCTCGGCACCCTTCACCGAGAGCACGTTCGCCTGACCGGTGCCCGCGAGCGCCTTGACCAGGTAGGTCTTGCCACACCCGGGCGGCCCGTACAGCAGCACGCCGCGCGGCGGCTCGATACCCAGCCGGGAGAACGTGTCCGGATACCGCAACGGCCAGAGCACGGCCTCGGTCAGCGACTCCTTCACCTCGGCCATGTCGCCGACCTCGTCCATCGTGACCTTGGCGACCTCGAGCGACGACTCGGACATCGACGTCGGCCGGACGACCTCCAGCGCCGCGTCGACGTCCACGCGTCCGACCAGCGGCGTCGGTGCCTCCCGCTGGCGGGACGCCGCCCGGACGCCGGCCTCCCGGACCAGCGCCGCCAGATCGGCCGCGACGTAGCCCGGGGTGCGGGCCGCGGCGTCGTCCAGCGAGACGTCCTCGGCCAGCGGCACCGACCGGGTCAGCACGACGAGCAGGTCGCGGCGGTGGCCGGCGTCGGGCAGCGGCAGCGCGATCTCGTGGTCGAGCACCCCCCGGGTGCGCAGGCCCGGGTCGACCTCCTCGGGCCGGCTGGTGGTGCACACCACCGCCACGCCGGCCGCCACGGCGTCGGCGATCGTCTGTCGCAAGACCGTTGCCAGCGGGCCGGGTCGGTCCCGGGGCGCGAGCGCCTCCACGTCCGAGAGCAGCAGCACGGCCGGACCCCGCAGCCGGGCGCCGGCGGCGGCGTCGCGCAGCGCCGCGGCGGCGGAGTCCGTGGCGAGGGCCGCCACGCCCGGCGCCCAGAGGTGGGTCACGGCGGCGCCGGTGTCGCGGGCGACGGCCCGCACCAGCGTGGACTTGCCCGACCCGGCAGGGCCGGTGACCAGGACTCCCATCGACACGGTGGTGCTGAGCTTGTCGAGCACCTCACGGTGGTGGAAGCCCAGTTCGAGCAGCTCGGTGAGGCGGGCGACCTGTGTCTTCAGGCCGGCCAGGTCCTCCACCGGCGGCAGGTCGGCGTCGTCCTCGACCTCCACCGCTGCCGGCGCGTCGACGGGGCGAACGCCGGCCCGGGCCGGCACGCCCATCGCGTCGAGCAGCGCGGCGGTGTCGGCCGCGGACGACCGGGAGCCACCGCCGGACGACCGCGAACCGGCGCTGGACGGGCGCCGCGCGGCCGGGGACGCCGGACCCCCCGGCAGGCCCGACCAACGGACGACGGTGTCCATGGTCACCAGCGCCGCCTGGTCAGGCTGTGCCGCGACGACGTTGAGCAGCACGGTCGTCCAGCCCAGCCCGACCGTGTTGGACAGGCTCCGCCGGGCGGTCTCCACCAGCGGCCGGTACGGGTGCGACGGCGCGACGTCCTGCGGCAGCAGCGACACGTCGTCGTCGAGGGTGACCACCTTGCCCAGCAGCGCCAGCCGCAGCATCTCCGGGGACACCACCGCGGCCACGGTGGGGTCGCCGGCCACCGTCACCGTGCGGGCGGCCTGGATCGGAGCCGGCGCCACCAGCACCGACGCGCCGTCGCGGACGCCGAGGTTGCCGAGCGTGAGGTCGTCGGCGAGCAGTAGCCCGCGAGCGTCGTGGGCGACCGCGGTCGTCCCGGCGGTGGTGCGCGGGCCGGCGGTGAGCAGCACGGGATCGCCGGCCGCGAGGTCGAGCGCCGCGAGCACCTCCGGATGCAGCCGGACCACGCCGCGCCGGGCGTCCAGTGCGGCCGGCCGCAGGCTCGCCGTGAGCGTCAGCGACGCGGTCGCCGAATCCTGCGACGACCCGGCGGACTCGCGGGACGCCCCGGCGGCGGACGCGACCGGTCGCCCCGCCCCCGGGAACGCCTGGTGACCCGGTCGCCGAGGTGGAGCCGGCCGGCCCGGGCGTGGCAACGGCGTCTGAGGGGACACGGGGGCGAGAGGTCACGCCCGCGAGCCTATGCGCCGGTGCCGCGCGGAAGCTGGCAACGGGCTGAGACCCGGGGGCCGGCGGGGGGCGGCCGGCCTATCGTGAGGCCGTGACCTCCACCCCGGCGCCGGACGGGCTGCCCACCACCACCCGACGCCGCGGGATGCCCGGCCCGGCCCGACGCGGCTGGCGGAAGGCCTTCACCCGCCGCCGGCTGGTCGCCACCGCGGTGATCCTCGCCCTGACCGGCGGCCTGGTCACCTGGATCGCCTGGCCGGACGGCCAGCCGGTGCGCACCGAGGCGGCGTTCGTCACGGTGAACTCCGGCCCCGGCCGGAACGAGCCGATCCGGCTGGACACGACTCTCTTCGTGCCCGACAGCGCCACCGGCGACGCGCCCGCCCCGGCCGTCCTGCTCGCACACGGGTTCGGCGGCAGCAAGGCGGCCGTCGCCGCCGACGCCCGGCAGCTGGCCCAGCAGGGGTACGTGGTGCTCACCTGGAGCGCCCGGGGCTTCGGCCGCTCCGCGGGCCAGATCAGCCTCGACCACCCCGACTACGAGGTGAACGACGCCCGCGGCCTGGTCGACCTGCTCGCCCGGCGCCCGGACGTCCAGAAGGACGCCGCCGGCGACCCCCGGCTGGGCGTGGTCGGCGGCTCGTACGGCGGCGGCCTGGCCCTGCTGCTCGCCGGCCACGACCAGCGGGTCGACGCGATCGTCCCGCAGATCACCTGGCACGACCTGGCCGGCTCGTTCTTCCCCGAGGCGCGCGGCGGCGGCCCGGAGCAGGGCGTGTTCAAGAAGGTGTGGGCCGGGCTCTTCTTCGGCAGCGGCAGCGGCCTCGACGTGGCCTCGCTGCTCGGGCCGGGCCCGTCGAACCGGGGCGGGACGAGCGCCGAGCAGGCCCAGTGCGGCCGGTTCCGCGCCGATGTGTGCAGGGCCTACCTCGAGGTGGCCACCACCGGCCGGGCGTCGGCGGAATCCGTAGCGCTGCTCCGCCGGTCCAGCCCCGCCACGGTGCTCGGGAACATCAAGGCCCCCACCCTGCTCGTCCAGGGGCAGGGCGACACGCTGTTCCCGCTGGCCGAGGCGGAGGCGAACGCCCGCGGTATCGCCGCTGCCGGCACCCCGGTGCGGGTGGCCTGGTACTCCGGCGGGCACGACGGCGCCGGCTCGGACAGCGACACCGACCGGGTGAAGTTCCTGACCCTGCAGTGGCTCGACCACTACCTGGCCGGCACAGGTCCCACCCCGTCGACGAGCTTCACGTTCAGCACCTCCGGCGGCGTCAGCGTCCGCAGCAGCCGGCCGACGACGCTCACCTACGCCACCGACCGCTACCCGGGGTTGACGGGCGACACCAGCCCGGTCCGGATCGCGGTCGACGGGCCGCCCCAGCCGGTGGCCAACCCGCCCGACGGCACACCGTCCGCGCTCTCCTCGCTGCCCGGCGTCAGTGGGCTGACCTCGCTGGTCGGCGGGGTGTCCCTCGACGTCCCCGGGCAGTTCGCCGCCTTCCAGAGTCCGGCGCTGGACGAGCCGCTGACCGTGGTGGGCGCGCCGTCACTGTCGATCCGGGCCGCGTCGCCGACCGGTGAGGCGGTGCTGTTCGTCAAGCTCTACGACGTCAACTCCGACGGTCGGCCGACGCTGCCGTCCGGCCTGGTGGCCCCGGTCCGGCTGACCGGGCTGCCGGCCACCCTGGCCGAGGCCCGCCCGGTCACCGTCACGCTGCCCGCGCTGGCGTACCGGTTCGAGGCCGGTCACCGGCTGCGCGTGGTGGTGGCCAGCTCCGACCAGGCGTTCGCGACGCCGGTCCAGCCGACGGTGTACCAGGTCGCGCTCGGCGGCGGCGGGGTGACCGTGCCGCGGGTGGCCGACGCGACGCCGGTGGTCGGCGCGTCGGGGATCTGGCCGTGGGTGCTGGCCGGTCTGCTGGGCACGGTGGCGCTCGGTGCGCTGACCACGGTCGCGGTGGTCCGGTGGCGGCGGCGCCGGACGGACGTCGCGGTCGAGTCGGCGTCGGCCGGGACCCCGCTGGTGATCCGCGACCTGCGCAAGGCGTACGGCGACGGGTACCTGGCCGTCCACGACCTGTCGTTCCGGGTGGAGCCCGGCCAGGTGGTCGGACTGCTCGGCCCGAACGGGGCCGGCAAGACGACCAGCCTGCGGATGCTGATGGGGCTGATCCGGCCGAGCGGCGGGGAGATCCTCGTCTTCGGCCACCGGGTCGGCCCCGGCGCGCCGGTGCTGTCCCGGCTCGGCGCGTTCGTGGAGGGCACCGGGTTCCTGCCGCACGTGTCGGGTCTGTCGAACCTGCGCCGGTACTGGCAGGCCACCGGCCGGCCGGCCGGCGACGCCCGGATCGAGGAGGCGCTGGAGATCGCCGGGCTCGGCGAGGCCGTCCACCGGCTGGTCAAGACCTACAGCCAGGGCATGCGTCAGCGCCTCGCCATCGCCCAGGCCATGCTGGGGCTGCCCGACCTGCTGGTGCTGGACGAGCCGACCAACGGCCTCGACCCGCCGCAGATGGCCGAGATGCGCCAGGTGCTGCGCCGCTACGCCGTGGACGGACGGGCCGTGCTCGTCTCCAGCCATCTGCTGGCCGAGGTCGAGCAGACCTGCACACACGTGGTCGTCATGCACAAGGGAGCGCTGGTCGCCGCCGGGCCGGTCGAGGAGATCGTCGGCGAGAGCGCCTCGGTGCTGATCGAGGTCACCGCCGGCACCGACGTCCCGGCCGCGGCGACCGTGCTCCGCGGCCTCGCCGGGGTGACCACCGTGAGCCCGAACGGGCGCGGAGTCGTGGTCGACCTCGACGGTGTGGAGCGCAGCGAAGTGGTGCGGACGCTGGTCGGCGCCGGGATCGGCGTCGAACGGATCGCGCCGCGCCGACGCCTGGAGGACGTGTTCCTGGCGATGGTGGGGGAGGACCAGTGAGCGGGCGGGGCGAGGGCTTCAGTCAGCGCAGCAGTGAGCGAGGCGAGGGTGCCGTGAGCGCGGTGACCGAAGACGGCGCCGCTGGCGTCGGCAGGGACGACCGGGCCGCCGGCGTCGGGGTGGCGCCCGGGTACCGGCCGGGGCGGACGCTCTCGTTCCGGGCCGAGTTCGGCCGGCAGCTCACCCGGCGCCGCACCCAGCTGGCGCTCGGGTTCCTGGTGGTCCTGCCGCTGATCCTGGTCGGGGCGTTCCTGATCGGGGTCCCGGACGACCCGGACACCTCCACCCGGGGCACCAGCCTGGCCGACGTGGCCACCGCGTCGGCGGCCAACTTCACCCTCTTCACGCTGTTCGTCTCGGCCGGCTTCCTGCTGATCGTGGTGGTGGCGCTGTTCTGCGGAGACGCCGTGGCCAGCGAGGCGAGCTGGGGGAGCCTGCGGTACCTGCTCGCGATTCCGGTGCCCCGGGCCCGGCTGCTCCGGCAGAAGTTCCTGGTGGGCCTCGCCTACAGCGGGTTCGCGCTGGTGCTGCTGCCCACCGTGGCGATGATCGCGGGCACGCTGGCGTTCGGCTGGGGGCCGCTGCAGACCCAGATCGGGGAGCAGATCCCGGCGGGCGAGGCGGTGCTGCGGATCGCGATGGTGGTCGGCTTCATCGGCGTCACCATGCTCACCGTCGCGTCGCTGGCCTTCCTGCTCTCGGTGCTCACCGACGCCCCGCTCGGCGCGGTCGGCGGCGCGGTGCTGCTGTGGATCCTCTCCAACATCCTGGAGGCGGTGGAGGCGCTCGGCGACCTACGGTCCGTGCTGCCCACCCAGTACGCCAGCGCGTGGCTGTCGCTGCTGTCCTCGCCGATCCAGACCGAGGACATGGTCAAGGGCGCCATCTCGGCGGTGGCCTACTCCACGGTCTTCCTCGCGATCGCGTTCTGGCGGTTCACCCGCAAGGACGTGGTCAGCTAGCGCCGCCACGCCGACGGGTCGCTGGCCCGGCGCCGTGCGACGTCGGCCGCGGTGCTGGGCCGCTGCGTACCCGACGGGGTGACGGCCGGCTGGCGACGCAGTGTCACCATGGTGCCCTGACCCGGTCCGACCCAGGAGGTTCGTACAGATGTTCAAGAAGTTGTCGGGGATGTTCGGCGGCGGCGCGTCCGTCGACACCGTGCTGGCCGATCCGAACACGACTCCGGGCGGGGTCGTCCGGGGTGAGGTCCGGATCGGTGGCGGCACCCAGGAGATGGCGGTCGACCGGATCGAGCTGGAGCTGGTGGCCCGGGTCGAGATCGAGTCCGGCGACTCGGAGTACAACCAGATGATCCCGTTCGGGAAGGTCGTCGCCGCCGAGCGGTTCGGCCTGGCTCCCGGCGCCCAGCACGCCGTGCCGTTCGCGCTCCCGGTGCCGTGGGAGGCGCCGATCAGCGCGGTCAACGGCCACCCGCTGCACGGCATGTCGCTGGGCGTCCGCACCGAGCTGGAGCTGGCCGGCTCGCTGGACAAGGGCGACCTCGACCCGATCACCGTGCACCCGCTGCCCGTGCAGGCCCGACTGCTGGACGCGTTCGCGCGGCTCGGCTTCGGCCCCAAGGGCGCCGACCTCGAACAGGGCACGCTGCACGGTTCGCGGATGCCGTTCTACCAGGAGATCGAGTTCTACCCCTCGCCCCAGTACGCGCACGCGATGAACGAACTCGAGGTGACCTTCATCGCCGGCCCGCAGCAGCTGGACGTGTTGCTGGAACTGGACAAGCGAGGCGGGCTGCTCAGCTCCGGCCACGACGCGTTCAACCGCTTCACGATTCCCTACGCCGGTGCCGAGGGCATGGACTGGGAACGCTGGCTGCACGAGCACCTCGCCGCCCTCACGCAGAAGCGCGGCCTGTTCCACTGAGCAGTCCGCCGAGCACCACGTAGTCCGCTGAGCACCACGGGGCTCTCCCTGCCCTGCCGATCACGACGCCCCTGGGGAGAGCCCCACAGCGTTCCAGCAGGTGGGAGCCCCGTCCCAGCGGCGTGACCGGCAGCTACACTGGCGTCACAACCGAATACACCACTCATCCAGAGGGGCAGAGGGAACGGCCCGTCGAAGCCCCGGCAACCTCCGTGATCAGCGCTCGCACCGCGAGGCCCGCGCACGGCAGGTGCCAACTCCGTCCCGGCGCACGCCGGGAAAGATGAGGAGAGGCCTCGCCATGCCGTCGTTGCTCCATGCTCAGCCAGCCCGAGCCCCCAGGCCCACTGCCGCCCCCGCGCGCTGCCTGCGCTGCCGCAACTGCGCCGCCGAGTTTCCCCTGATCGCCATCCACGCCTGCGCCGAGTGTTTCGGCCCTCTGGAGGTCGGCTACGACCCGGCCGCCCTGGCCGCCGTGACCCGCGCGCAGATCGAGGCCGGGCCGGCGAACCTCTGGCGGTACGCTCCGCTGCTTCCGGCCGGACAGGATCCTGCCTCGCGCGTCACGCTCGACCCGGGCCTCACCCCGCTGGTGCGCGCCGACCGGCTCGCCGCCGAGCTCGGCCTCACCGCACCGCTCTGGATCAAGGACGACTCGGCCAACCCGACGCACTCCTTCAAGGACCGGGTGGTCTCGGTCGCCCTCACCGCCGCCCACGGGCTCGGCTTCCGGTCCGTGGCCTGCGCCTCCACCGGCAACCTCGCCAATTCCGTCGCCGCGCACGCCGCCCGGGCAGGCTGGCGGGCCACCGTGTTCATCCCGGCCGACCTCGAACCCGGCAAGGTGCTCGCCTCGGCGGTCTACGGTCCGCGGCTGGTGGCGGTGGACGGCAGCTACGACGACGTCAACCGCCTGACCAGCGAGCTCCAGGAGACCGACGAGTACGAGGACACCGCGTTCGTCAACCAGAACGTGCGCCCCTACTACGCCGAGGGCTCCAAGACGCTCGGCTACGAGGTGGCCGAGCAGCTCGGCTGGCGCCTGCCGGCCCAGGTGGTGGTGCCGGTGGCCTCCGGGTCGCTGCTCACCAAGGTCGACAAGGCGTTCGCCGAACTGGTGACCGGCGGGCTGGTCGCCGACACCCCGTGGCGGGTGTTCGGCGCGCAGTCGGCCGGGTGCGCGCCGGTGTACGCGGCGTTCGAGGCGGGCGAGGACGTGGTGCGCCCGGTGAAGCCGACCGGCATCGCCAAGAGCCTGAACATCGGCAACCCGGCCGACGGCCCGTACGTGCTCGACACCGTCCGCCGCACCGGTGGTGCGCTGGCGGCCGTCACGGACGACGAGATCCGGGACGGCGTGCTGCTGCTCGCGCGGACCACGGGCATCTTCGCCGAGACGGCCGGTGGCGTGACGGTGGCGGTGCTGAAGAAGCTGGTGGAGTCCGGCCAGCTCGACCCGTCCGCCGAGACGGTCGTCCTCAACACCGGCGAGGGTCTCAAGACCGCGGACGCCCTCGCCGAGGTGGTCGGCCCCACGCACCGGATCGGCGCGTCCCTGCGGGCCGCGCGGGAGGCCGGCCTGCTCGACTGAGCACGCGCGCTACCGTCGGGAGCGCCGGGTGACGGCTTCGCCGATCCGGACCAGGCCGGGTCGCAGCGGCCGGTCGACGTAGCCGCCGTCAGCGAGGCCGGCCCAGTGCTCGAACTTGTTCCGCGCGCCCCAGTCGCCGGTCACGCTCCACGACCAGGCGGCGAGCAGGCCGTACACCGGCAGGAACAACGGCCCGAGCAGTGCGTACTGGGTGCTGTGCCGGCACTCGTGCACGAGCAGCGCCCCCTCCGGCGGCGACGGCCGGCGGGTGAGGATCACGTTGCCGACGGTGAACGCCGGGGCCAGCGGCACCCGGCGGCAGTACCCGGACGCCAGCCTCGTGCCGGCCGGCCCGCGCACCACGCTCGCCCGCCCGATCCGGGCCACCAGCAGGCCCAGGGGCGTGGACAGGTTGACCCAGTTCACGATCGCGCGCAGCCGCTGTCCCGGGGTCATCGGCTCATCCTGCGCCGGGATGCCCACCGACCGCGGCAGGCCAGGCGGCCGGACGGATCATCTCCCGTTCCACGATCTGGGGGTGGAAGGTGTGCTCCATGACGTGCCCGGTGAACGCGAACCCGAGCCGTTCGTACGCCCGCACCGCACGGGGGTTGCCGTCGGCCACGTAGAGGCACAGCTCGTCTCGGCCCACGGACAGCGACCACTGCGCCACCGCGTCGACCAGCCGGGCGATCAGGCCGGTGCCCCGCCACGGCGGCGTCACGTAGACGCCCACCAGCGCGGTCCGTCCGTTGGCGTCCGCCACGGCGGCCGAGTTGGCCACCAGCGTCCCGCCGGCGTCGGCCACGAAGGCGGCCGCCGCGTCCCCGCTGGCCCGTTCGGCCGCCAGCGCGTCCCAGAGGATCAGCGGCCGGGCCGCGGCGTCGGCCACCGTGTCCATGTAGGCCAGCGGTGTGTCGGCCAGCGCCTCCAGCCGGAGAGCCCGGGTGGCCGGCCCGTCATCGGACCGGATGCGGCGGATCACCACGTCCGGCAGATCGCCCGACATGCCGGGCGGGGGTGTGGCGAGGGGGTGTCCCGGACCGTCGGAAAACGCATTCTTTTCGTGCATGTGTCGATGGAACCTTGCCGCCATCCCTTCGCGGAAGTCCCTTTCTCCCGATACTTCCGCGCCGCTCGGAGGTCCGGTACCGTCCTGACCGGTCGAAGTTCTCGCCAGTGTTCGTGCGGTTCCGCAGATCGGCTCCTGGACGAAGACCCGGTGCGCACGGTCAAGGAGTGCGTTCCGCCGTATCAGCAGTAAGGATGTGCACCGTGGCGCAGGGCACAGTGAAGTGGTTCAACTCCGAGAAGGGCTACGGCTTCATCGCCGTCGACAACGGAGCCGACGTATTCGTCCATTACTCGGCCATTCAGATGGATGGCTACAAGGCACTGGAAGACGGCCAGCGAGTCGAGTTCGAGGTCACCCAGGGGCCCAAGGGCCCGCAGGCCGATTCCGTCCGGCTCGCCTGAACCCCGACCCCACCGAAGAGGCCCGCCCGGTTCGCTGGCGCGGGCCTCGCGCCTGTCCGCGGCGCAGGCCCGCGGTCACGTCGTCCTCCCCCTGACGCCTCAGGACAGCACCGGAAGGAGCCATGATCCAGCCGCCTCAGGATCCGGCTGGCCAGGCCACTTCCGCCGCCTCCGCCGCCTCCGCTGGCATCGCCGGGCCGCCGGCTGGTCCGGCCGCCGGGCTGCCCCCGGCGACGGCCCCCGGTGCCGGCTCCGCCGTCGGCGGGCCGGGTTGGTATCGACCGCCGCCACCCGACCACACCGGACCGCGGACGCCGGTCCGCTACGGTCCGCCGTCGCACGTCGCCCACCTTCCGCGGACAGATCGCGATCGCCCGCCCATCGGCGACGACGATCCGCTGATCAGTCCCGATTACGCGGGCTGGTGGCGCCGCGGATTCGCACTGTTCAAGGCCACCTGGAACCTGTTGCTCGCGGTGCACTTGGTCGCGGGCGCCGTGTCCGCACTGCTCGCTGTCGCGGGCGCCGTCATGGCTGGGCGGTACCTCGGGCGCGGGGTGACGGAAATGGTGTTGCTGATAGTGGCGCCGCACGCGCTGTTCGACGGGATCGCCCTGATGGTCGGTGTGTATCTGGTGGTGGGTGCGGCCGCCGGTCGCCGCCCGGGCGTGGCCACCGCGCTGCGTGCCGCCGCTGGACGCCTCGGGCCGCTGATCGGGTGGACCGTGGTGACGTGGGCGGTGATCGGCCTGGGCCTGGTCTTCGGTGTCCTGCCTGGGCTCTACGCATGGCTGGTGTTCCTGATCCTGCCTCCCGCCGTGGCGTTCGGTCGCGGAGGCGGCGCGGCGTGCTTGAGCCTCGTCCACGGCAATCCCGGTACCGCATTGGCTCGCTTGTCGACAGTCGGGTCCGTCCTGGCCATCGGGGTCTGGGTCCGGCATCTGGTCCAGTTCGCGATCGTCGTTCTGATCCTCCTTTCCGAGATCGGTCCGCTGGGCGAGGACTTCGGGGTCGTCGCGGTCTTCGTGGTCGCTCTGTCGGTGGTGGTCAACGCCGCCCTGGCGGCCTTCGCCGGTCCGTTGGTCGTGTGTGCCTACGCCGACCTGCGGGCCCGCCGCGACGGGCCGCTCACCACCGCCGATCTCGCCGCCGAACTGCACGCCTGACCCGCGCGGGGTCAGCTCCGGTTTCTTGCACTCTCCCAGGCAGAGTGCTAAACCTTGGACTGGCACTCGGCTATGCTGAGTGCCAGGTCGGGACGGTGAGGCCGCCGTCCGCCCGGTCGTATGCCGGGTGGTCCGGGGTCGTCCGTCGCGGGCATCGAGCCCGGCCGTGAAGCTCAGCGGCGCCGTCTTTCCGGTGCCGCCGTGTCGGGAAACCATCGGAGGACAACACCGCATGGCGAAGATGATCGCGTTCGACGAGGAGGCGCGTCGCGGCCTCGAGCGAGGGATGAACATCCTCGCGGACACCGTCCGGGTGACGCTGGGCCCCAGAGGCCGCAACGTCGTGCTCGAGAAGAAGTGGGGCGCGCCCACGATTACCAATGACGGCGTCTCCATCGCGAAGGAGATCGAGCTCGAGGACCCGTACGAGAAGATCGGGGCCGAGCTGGTCAAGGAGGTCGCGAAGAAGACCGACGACGTCGCCGGCGACGGCACCACCACGGCCACCGTGCTCGCCCAGGCGATGGTCCGCGAGGGTCTGCGCAACGTCGCGGCCGGCGCCAACCCGATCGCCCTGAAGAAGGGCATCGAGGCCGCGGTCGAGGCCGTGTCCGACGCGTTGGGCAACGCCGCGAAGGACGTCGAGACCAAGGAGCAGATCGCTTCCACCGCCTCGATCTCGGCGGCTGACACCTCGGTCGGCGAGATCATCGCCGAGGCGATGGACAAGGTCGGCAAGGAAGGCGTCATCACCGTCGAGGAGAGCAACACCTTCGGCCTCGAACTCGAGCTCACCGAGGGCATGCGCTTCGACAAGGGCTACATCTCGCCCTACTTCGCCACCGACACCGAGCGGATGGAGGCCGTCCTGGACGACCCCTACATCCTGGTGCTCAACGGCAAGATCAGCTCGGTGAAAGACCTGCTCCCGCTGCTGGAAAAGGTCATGCAGGGCGGCAAGCCGCTGGCGATCATCGCCGAGGACGTCGAGGGCGAGGCCCTGGCCACCCTGGTCGTCAACAAGATCCGGGGCACGTTCAAGTCCGTCGCCGTCAAGGCGCCGGGCTTCGGCGACCGCCGCAAGGCCATGCTCGCCGACATCGCGATCCTCGCCGGCGGCCAGGTCATCAGCGAGGAGGTCGGCCTCAAGCTCGAGTCGGCCACCCTCGACCTGCTCGGCCGGGCCCGCAAGGTCGTCGTCACCAAGGACGAGACGACCATCGTGGACGGTGCCGGCGACGCCGAGGCGATCCAGGGCCGGGTCAACCAGATCCGGGCCGAGATCGAGAAGAGCGACTCCGACTACGACCGCGAGAAGCTGCAGGAGCGGCTGGCCAAGCTGGCCGGCGGCGTCGCGGTGATCAAGGTCGGCGCGGCCACCGAGGTCGAGCTCAAGGAGCGCAAGCACCGCATCGAGGACGCGGTGCGCAACGCCAAGGCCGCCGTCGAGGAGGGCATCGTCGCCGGTGGTGGCGTCGCCCTCATCCAGGCGTCGGTGACCGCCTTCGAGAAGCTCGACCTGTCCGGCGACGAGGCCACCGGTGCCAACATCGTCAAGGTCGCGCTGGAGGCTCCGCTCAAGCAGATCGCGATCAACGCCGGCCTCGAAGGCGGCGTCGTCGCGGAGAAGGTCCGCAACCTCCCGACGGGGCATGGCCTGGACGCCTCGACCGGCGAGTACGTGGACATGATCGCGGCCGGCATCATCGACCCGGCCAAGGTCACCCGCTCCGCGCTGCAGAACGCGGCGTCGATCGCGGCGCTGTTCCTCACCACCAACGCGGTGGTCGCCGACAAGCCGGAGCGGCACGCCGCGCCGGCCGGCGGCGACGGCGGCGGCGGCATGGGCGGCATGGACTTCTGAAGTCCGTCACGCACGAAGACCGGAGGGCGGTTCCCCGTAGGGGAGCCGCCCTCCGGCGTTTCGCAGGTCCGGGGCGGCGGAGGGCAACTCCCCGCCGCGGCGGGTCCTTCGCGCCGCGGCGGCGCCTGGCGGCCGGCACGGACCCGCAACCGGCCGGAGCCAGCGGATGGGACTACCGGAGTGCGCGGGCGGCCGCGACCGCGGCGCCGGCGTTCACCAGTCCGGCGCCGGTGATGTTCTGGTCGCCACCGCACCGGTCGGCCGGCTCGCGCGAGGCGTAGGTGGCGGTCGCGCGGGAGGCGGTCGTGCGCAGGATCTGCTCGGTCGCGTCGATGTCCCCCCGCAGCCGCGGTGCCGCCTCCCACAGCAGGGCGACCACGCCCGCGACGTGCGGACCTGCCATCGAGGTGCCGTCGAGCGGGCCGTAGGTGCCGTCGGGCAGCGCCGAGACCACGTTCACACCCGGTGCGACCAGGTCCGGCTTGCCACGCCCGCTGCCGTCCACCGTCACCGGGCCCCGGCTGGAGAAGTCGGCCACCCGCCCCCTGGCGTCCGCGGCCCCAACGCTGAACGCCTCGTCGTAGAGCGCCAGCGGGTCGCTGACCGACGAGCACCGGGGCCCGCTGTTGCCGGCGGAGACCACCACGAAGATGCCTGCCGACCGCAGCGCCCGGGTGGCCTGGCGGAGCGACCCGGCGTCGCACCCCTCCTGCGGTGTGCAGCCCCACGAGTTGTTGAGGACATCGGCCGCACGGGACGGGTCGCCGTCGGTGAACGGGTCCCCGCCGGGGCCGAACGGAGCCAGCATGAACTGGAGGCAGTCGAGGTAGTACGCGGGGTTGCCCCAGTTGCGGGCGAGGTTGACGCAGCCGATCCACTGCGCGCCCGGCGCCACCCCCACGTTCCGGCTGCCCACCGCGGTGGCCGTGGTGTGGGTGCCGTGGCCCTGCCGGTCGACCGGGCGCGCGGTGCCGTTCCAGGGGTCGTACCAGCTGTCCACGCCGCCCCGGAAGGCCGTCTGCAGCGCCACGTGGTCGCCGTCCACCCCGGAGTCGGACACCCCGACGACGATGCCGCGTCCGGTGGTGCCCGATCCCCAGGCATTGGGCGCACCGATCGCGACGAGGCCCGGCGTCGGTGTGTCGGGCGCGTTCACGCTGGCGCCGCGTTCGGGCGCCGGCTCGACCGGCAGGGGTCGCAGCCGCGGGCTGTCGAGCACCCGGTCCACCTCGTCCCGCCCCGCAAGCCAGGTCCGCACGACCGGGTTGTCGTCGACCTCGATGCCGTTGACGAGGTAGTACGGCGTGGACTCGAATCCGAGCTGTTCCAGGTCGTGGCGCAGGGCTGCCTGGGTGCGTTCGGCGTGGGTCACCAGCCGCCGGTAGACCGCGCCGCGGCGGGCGGCGGCGTTGCCGGTGATGCCGCCGAGGTCGGCCTGGCTCTTCAGGACCACGAACAGTCGTTCGCCGTGGAAACCGGCGTTGCCGATCTGCGCGTGGCCCCACCCGACCGTCGCCGCGAGCACAGCGACGAGCACCACCGCACCGGTGCGCCGACCCCGTGCGCCGGGGTTCGCCCGGGACTCCGGCGGCGCGTCGCCATGGTCGGCCGCCGCCCTCGACGGGCCGCCCGGGGTGTGCATGACCAGCGTGACGAGGCCGGCGACCAGGCCGGCCAGGAGGGCCACCCCCGCCGCGGCGACCGCGGCCAGCGTGACCCAGACCGGCACGTCGCCGGGAACGAGGACGAGCGAGACCTCCTCCGGGTCGACGAGCGCGAACGGTCCCAGCGCGGCCAGGGCCGCGAGGGCGGCGGTCGGTGTCCAGGACGGCGGATCGGCGAGTGCGGCGAGGGCGAAGCCGCACGCCGGCAGGACGAGCAGCAGGGCGAGGTGCGGTCCGGGTCCGCCCGCCGCACCGGCGATCGGCACCAGGGCCACCCCCGCCGCGAGTCCGCCCAGCAGCGTGCGCCGCCAGGGCGTCGTCGCGGCGAATGCCGGCCAGAGCGTCCGGTGCAGGATCGCGCTGACCAGGCCGCCGACCGCGGCCGCGGCGAGCAGGCCGGCGAGCGTGTCGGTCAACGATCCGAGCGCGCCGAGCCACCACCAGGGCGCCGTCACGGCGAGTCCGACGGCGACGCCGGTGAGCGTCGCCGTGGCCGACGCCGGGACCTGCCGCGGCCGATTCCGCCAGCCGATCCAGACCGCCAGCAGCGCGGCGACCACCGCGGTGACCAGGGCCAGCACCGCCTCCCGTTCGGCGGGGACGAGCCGGGCGAATCCGAGCGCCACCGCGCACCCC
Source organism: uncultured Actinomycetota bacterium (assembly GCA_963740255.1). Lineage (GTDB taxonomy): Bacteria > Actinomycetota > Actinomycetes > Mycobacteriales > Cryptosporangiaceae > CAVUDO01. The sequence goes on from CAVUDO010000006.1 coordinate 687,739, forward strand.
GCCGCGAGCGCCCAGCACCGCACCACCGCGGTCAGCCGCGGGCGCCGAACCAGCAGTGCCGCGAGGCCGGCCGGAGCCGCCCCGACCAGCGTGATCAGAGCGGCGGCGACCGGCCAGGTCGCGAACGGGGCCGGCGTCCCCTGCAGCAGCAGGAACTGGATCACGGCCCAGACGGCGAACTGGCCGAACGCGACCCCACCGACGAGCCAGCCGCCGGCCAGGACGACGGCCGTGGTGACGAGCCAGCCGGGCGCCAGCGGGCCGGTCGGCTGGGGGCGCGGCCTCGGACTCGGCCGGATCGCCCCGGTCGGCGGGGCGCCGCGCTCCGGCGTGTTCCGGCCGGCCGGGGGAGGGGGAGAACCGTCGGGTCCCTGGTGCATGGATGCACGGTAGTGGGGGTCCCGGCCGTCCGGGCGGGCGACGTACGGTGGCCAGGTGGGAAGAAATCCAGGTCTGTCACGGTTCGTGGCCAGTCGGCTGGGCCCCGAACAACGCGCCCGCGACCTGGCCAGGATGCGGGACGAGACGTTCGACGTCGTGGTGGTCGGCGGCGGGGTGACCGGCACCGGTGCCGCACTGGACGCGGCGAGCCGCGGGCTGTCCGTGGCGCTGGTCGAGGCCCGGGACTTCGCGGCCGGTACGTCCAGCCGCTCGTCGAAGCTCATCCACGGCGGTCTGCGGTACCTGGAACAGTGGAAGTTCCCGCTGGTCCGGGAGGCGCTGGCCGAGCGCGGCAGGCTGCTCGGCACGCTGGCGCCGCACCTGGTGCGGCCGGTGTCGTTCCTCGTCCCGCTCACCCACCGGGTCTGGCAGCGCGCGTACTACGGCGCGGGCGTGGCGCTCTACGACGCGCTCGGGTCGCTCGTCGGCGGTGCGCATGGCCTGCCGCGGCACCGGCACCTGTCGCGGTCGGCCGCCCGCCGGCTGTTCCCGGGGTTGCGCCGGGACGCCCTGGTCGGCGCGATCCGGTACTACGACGGCCAGGTGGACGATGCCCGCTTCGTGCTGACGCTGGCCCGCACGGCGGCCTCCTACGGCGCGGCCGCGGCCACCAGCGTCCGGGTCGTCGACGTGCTCAAGGACGTCCGCGAGGTGGTCGGCGTCCGGGTCCGCGACCTGGAGACCGGCGCGGAGTTCGACATCCGGGCCCGGACGGTGATCGCCGCCACGGGCGTGTGGAGCGACGACGTGTCGGAGATGCTCGGCGGGCGGCCGGGGCTGCGGGTGCGGGCCAGCAAAGGCGTGCACCTGGTCGTGCCGCGGTCGGCGATCACCGGCGAGGTGGGGCTGATCCTGCGCACCGAGCAGTCGGTGCTGTTCGTCATCCCGTGGGGCGGGCACTGGATCCTCGGCACCACCGACACCGACTGGTCGCTCGACCGCGCCCACCCCGCGGCCTCCAGCGCGGACATCGACTTCGTCCTCGACAACGTCAACACGGTGCTCGAACGCCCGCTCACGCAGGCCGACATCGAGGGGGTCTACGCGGGGCTGCGGCCGCTGCTGCGGGGCGAGGTGGAGGAGACTTCGAGGCTGTCCCGCGAGCACGCCGTGGTCGAACCGATGCTCGGGCTGATGCTGGTGGCGGGCGGGAAATACACGACGTACCGGGTGATGGCCGCGGACGTCGTCGACCGCGCCGCGCGTCGGCTGCGGGGGGCGGTGCCGCCGAGCCGGACGGAGAGCATCCCGCTGCTGGGCGCCGACGGCTACCGCTTGGCGTGGGCCGACCGGACCTCGCTGGCCCGCCGGCACGGCGTCTCGGTCGGCGTCGTCGAACACCTGCTGGAGCGGTACGGGACGGTGGCCGCGGAGGTGCTGGCGCTGGTCGGACGCCGACCCGGCGCTGGCCAGGCCCGTCGACGGGGCGCCGGAGTACCTCGCGGCCGAGGTGGTGCACGCCGCGACCCACGAGGGCGCGCTGCACCTGGACGACCTGCTCACCCGCCGGACCCGGATCTCGATCGAGACGCCGCACCGCGGCCTGGAGTCGGTGGAGCACGTCGCCGACCTGGTCGCGCCGGTGCTCGGCTGGAGCCCGGCCGTCCGGCGTCAGGAGGTGGAGCACTACCGGGCCCGGGTGGCCGCCGAGCGCGAGTCCCAACGGATGGCCGACGACCACACCGCGGACGCCGCGCGCCTCGGCGCCCCCGACGTCCGCCGCCTCACCCTGCCGGCCTGACGTTTCGTTCGGGCGTCGCGGGAACCGCGCGGCGTCGCCGTCCGTCCCAACGACATGCGACGCAGGTTCGCGGAGGCGATGCTCGCCGTGCTGACGGCCGCCGCGGTGGTGGGCGGGACGGCGGCGTGCGCCCAGCCGACGGCGTCCCCGCCGGCCGGACCGCCGTCGGCAGGGACGCCGTCGACAGGGCGGAGCACCGTCGGCAGGGACGGAGGCGACCGTGCGGTTCCAGACGCTGACCGTGACCCGCACCGGGGGTGTGGCCGGGGTGTCCGACCAGTGGGAGGTCCGACCCGACGGCCACGTCACCTTCACCAACCGATGGAGCGGGCAGGTCGTCACCGGGACGCTGCCGGCCGGACGGCTCGCCGAGCTGCGCCGGCTGGTCACCGCCGGGGCGACCTGGGCGAAGTCGACCACCGAGCGGGACCTCGGGGCCTGTCCGGACGGTACGGTGTGGTCGCTGCGCATGGGCGGCCGGACGACCGGTTACGGCGACTGCGGCAAGGCCGCCCGCGGGGCGCCCGGGCTCGTCCGAGCCGTGGAGATCGTCGAGGATTCGGTCAAGCTCCGCTGAGCGGGCGGGCGGCTCCGGTGGCGGCGCCAGGCGGGCGGCGAACTCCCCGTCGGCCCCGCTACGGTGGCTCCGATCAGCTCAGACGTGAAGGAGTTCGTGGTGACCACTCCAGCCGGCGGCAAGTACCGCCCGGACTTCACCGGTGCGCAGTGGCACTCGGGCAGCCAGACCGACGAGGACGAACGCCGGATCGAGATCGCGTTCGTCGAGGGCATGATCGGCATGCGCGACTCCGCCGACCCGGACGGACCTGTCCTGGTCTTCACCCCCGCCGAGTGGGACGCCTTCCTCGGCGGCGTCCAGGACAACGAGTTCGACCTGCCGGAGAGCTGACCCATCGCGTTCACCGCTCCGTAGCTCGTACTGCCTCGATCGATCCGGCCTCGACCAACGCGCGACGGGCCGCTTGGCGCGCGTCGTCGGGGAGCACTCTGAACTCGTCCTCGAACTCGCGGACGGCCGCCCGGCCGGCCTCGATCAGGGCGAGGCGGCGGGTGGTCATCCCACGTCCGGGATGGGTGGGCCGAGGACGTCGTCGGCGTCGACGATCGTGTAGGCGTAGCCCTGTTCGGCCAGGAACCGTTGCCGGTGGGCGGCGTAGTCGGCGTCCACGGTGTCGCGGGAGACGACCGTGTAGAAGTGCGCCTGGCGGCGGTCGGCCTTGGGTCGCAGCACCCGGCCGAGCCGCTGCGCCTCCTCCTGCCGGGAGCCGAACGTGCCGGACACCTGGATCGCCACCGCCGCCTCGGGCAGGTCGATGGAGAAGTTGGCGACCTTGGAGACGACCAGGACCTTGATCTCGCCCCGCCGGAAGGAGTCGTAGAGCCGCTCCCGTTCCTTCGTGGTGGTCTTGCCCTCGATCACCGGCGCCTCCAGCTCGGCGGAGAGCTCGTCGAGCTGGTCGAGGTAGGCGCCGATCACCAGCACCGGCTCGTCGCCGTGCTTGTCCACCAGCTTGCGGATGACCGGGATCTTGGTGCGGGCCGTCGCGCAGAGCCGGTAGCGCTCCTCGGGCTCGGCGATCGCGTACGCCATCCGTTCGGCATCGGTGAGCGTGACCCGCACCTCGACGCACTCGGCCGGCGCGATCCAGCCCTGGCTCTCGATGTCCTTCCACGGCGCGTCGTACCGCTTCGGACCGATCAGGGAGAACACGTCGCCCTCCCGTCCGTCCTCCCGGACCAGGGTGGCGGTGAGGCCGAGCCGGCGGCGGGACTGCAGGTCGGCGGTGAGCCGGAAGATCGGCGCCGGCAGCAGGTGCACCTCGTCGTAGACGATCAGCCCCCAGTCGCGGGCGCCGAACAGCTCCAGGTGCCGGTACTCCCCGCCCCGGCGGGTGGTCATCACCTGGTAGGTCGCGATCGTGACCGGGCGGATCTCCTTGCGCTCGCCGGAGTACTCGCCGATCTCGTCCTCGGTGAGCGAGGTCCGGGCGACGAGCTCCCGCTTCCACTGCCGCCCGGCGACCGTGCTGGTGACCAGGATCAACGTGGTCGCCCCGGCCTCGGCCATCGCGGCGGCGCCGACCAGCGTCTTGCCGGCACCGCAGGGCAGCACCACCACGCCGGAGCCGCCGGCCCAGAAGTTCTCCACCGCCTCGCGCTGGTAGGGGCGCAGCGTCCACCCGTCCGGGCCGTCGTGCGGGGCCAGCGCGATCGGGTGGGCCTCGCCGTCGACGTACCCGGCGAGGTCGTCGGCCGGCCAGCCGACCTTGAGCAGCATCTGCTTGAGCCGTCCGCGTTCGGACGGGTGGACGAGCACGGTGTCCTCGTCGATCCGGGCGCCGAGCATGGGGGCGATCTTCTTGTTGCGGGTGATCTCGGTCAGCACCGCGCGGTCGAGGGCGTGCAGGACGAGGCCGTGCGCGGGGTCGTCGAGCAGCTGCAGCCGGCCGTACCGGTCCATCGTGTCCGCCACGTCGACGAGCAGCGCGTGCGGCACGGGGTACCGGCTGAACCGCACCAGGGCGTCCACCACGGACTCGGCGTCGTGGCCGGCCGCGCGGGCGTTCCACAGGCCGAGCGGCGTCAGCCGGTAGGTGTGCACGTGCTCCGGGGCGCGCTCCAGCTCCGCGAACGGGGCGATCGCCATCCGGCACGCCTGCGAGTCGCGGTGACCGATCTCGAGCAGCAGGGTCTTGTCCGACTGCACGATCAGCGGACCGTCGTTCACGGGGCGACCTCCCTGGACGGTGGGTGGGGTGTCGGGACGGTGGGTGGAGTGTCGGCCGGTGCGGTGGGCCGACCAGACCAACCAGTGTCCCTCGCGACCGGGCCACCCGCCCGCCCGCGGTGTCTGTGAGGCAATCCACAGAGGGTCCTGGATCAGCAGCAGACCTCTCAATCCCGGACGAATCTTCCGTAGATCGGTACCTTGCGTCGATAGTCCAGTCGCGCTCCGTGGAACGTGCATGAAGGATTGCTCAAGAAATACCCCGGCGCATGTCCCGGACCGTGACCGGCCCGTAACCTTCCCTCCGTGCCCGGACGACATTCCCCTTCCCCCGAGACCACCTCCGACAACCTCTTCACCGCACCGGAAGACGCCTACCGCGGCAAGCACTCGCGAACGCGGCGGGGCGCGCTCGGCCGCACGGTGCTCGTCGCCGCGGCAGCGCTGGCCGTCGTCGGTGGCACCGGTGGGTACGTCGCCTTCACCGTCGGTGCCGACGCCGACCAGGACAGCACCGTCGCCGCCGCCGACCTCCAGACCCGCAGCGCCCCGGAGCGCGCCTCCCGCTCCGGCGGCCCGTGCGGGCGCAACGGCCCGGGCCAGAAGGCCGTCGAGGCATACCTGGCCACCCAGGTCGCCCGGTTCGGCCAGGTGACCGCGGACGGCCAGCAGGACGACATCGACTGCGTCGCGATCACCCGGTTCCAGTCCTGGGCGCAGATCCCCAACCAGAACGGGTACGCCGACGCGGTCACCACCGACGTCGCGCGCCGGCTGGCCGCGACCCGCCCGGCCGCGTGCCAGGCCCCGTCCACCCGCACGACCGTCTGCGTCGACCTGACCCACCAGACGCTGTGGGTGATGAAGAACGGCAGGCCGGCGATCGGCCCCACCGTGGTCCGGAGCGGACGCAAGGGCCTGGAGACGCCGACCGGCTGGTACACGGTGGACGAGAAGAAGGTCGACACCGTCTCCACCGAGTACCGCACCCGCCTCCCGCACTGGCAGAGCTTCTACCGTGACTTCGGGTTCCACGCCACCGAGGTGCCGATGTACAGCACGGGCGTTCCCGGTTCGCACGGGTGTATCAACCTGCTGCCCGGCGACGCCAGGGCGCTGTACGGCCTGACCGCGGTCGGCACCGCCGTCCACGTCTTCGGCCGCAAGCCCGCCTGAACTGCTGCTCTATCCGCCGTAGGGCCGGACGAGGCGGTGCCGGAGTCACGTGCGGCTGCCCGCACGTGAGGCGACCGTGAGGGCCTTCTGAGGGGGCCGGCGAACCGCCCTCAGCGGTGCTCGGGGTTCTCGAAGTCGAACCGGCAGCCGGCGTCCCACTCCGACCGCTGGTTGCCGTGGGCGGGCATGCCGCCGGCGTCCTTGAGCATCCGGGCCAGGTGCAGCAGGTTCCAGGTCATGAACGCGGTGTTGCGGTTGGTGAAGTCGTTCTCCGGTCCGCCCGAGCCTTCGTCGAGGTAGGACGGGCCGGGCCCGGCCTCGCCGATCCAGCCGGCGTCGGCCTGCGGCGGGATCGCGTAGCCCAGGTGCTGGAGGCTGTAGAGGACGTTCATCGCGCAGTGCTTCACGCCGTCCTCGTTGCCGGTGATCAGGCAGCCGCCGACCCGGCCGTAGAAGGCGTACTGGCCCCGGTCGTTGAGCAGCGAGGAACAGGCGTACAGGCGTTCGATCACCCGCTTGGTCACCGAGGAGTTGTCTCCCAGCCAGATCGGGCCGCAGAGCACCAGGATGTCGGCGGCGAGCACCCGCGGGAAGATCTCCGGCCACGCGTCGGACGCCCAGCCGTGCTCGGTCATGTCGGGATAGACGCCGGTGGCGATGTCGTGGTCGACCGCGCGGAGCACCTCGACGGCGACGCCTTGGCGTTCCATGATCCCGCGGCTGCGTTCGATCAGCCCGTCCGTGTGACTGCGTTCGGGCGACCGCTTCAGCGTGCCGTTGACGAACACCGCCCGCAGGTCGTCGTAACGGGCGGGCGGGTGCGGCGTCGCGTCGGTCATCGGATCCTCTCCCCGGGTCGGCCTCAGGGAACCATCCTCGGTCAGGACGGGACGCGCGGCACGCCGGCGTGCAACCTTGGTGCCTCCGCCTACGTCTATTCGGCAAGCGGGTGTCCGAAGGGCGACACGGCCACTTAACGTCGCATTTACCCCTTGCGACGGCACAGTGGAGGGGAGTGCGGGCGGCTCGGTCGCCCGGCCGGCGATCGGGTCGACACGGAGGCGACGGATGGTGACGCGGAAGGCGCGGCGGAGGACGGTGGTCGCGGCAGGCATGGGAACCGCCGCGGTCGCGGTCGCGGTCGTCCTCGTGCTGGGCGCCGCGGCAGCCGGGATCCCGTCCGCGTTCGCCGCGCCCCGCGGCCGGTTCGTCGAGCAGGGCGTGAAGACGACTCCGGTGGCCGAGCCGGTCGAGGCCCCCGCGGCCACTCCCGAGGTGCCGCCGCCGGCCCACACGCCCCCCACGACCCACCCGACGAAGCCCAAGGTCACCGGGCCGTGCGCGAAGAAGGGGCCCGCGCTGCGGGCCGTCGAGTACTACCTCGCCGCGCATCCGCAGTTCGGCGCCGTCATGCCCGACGGCGAGCCGAGCGTCGAGGACTGCAAGGCGATCAGGAAGTTCCAGCAGCGCTACGGGGTCAGCCCGGCCGCCGGGTACGCCGGTCCGGTCACCGGCCGGGTGGTGAGCCGCCTGAACAGCGCCTGGTCGCGGATGGGCCAGTGCCGGGGCGGGTCGGGCCCGAAGGTCTGCGTCGACCTGACCTCCCAGGCGATATGGGTGTGGCGGGGCGGCACGCTGGTGCTCGGTCCGACGACGATCCGCACCGGACGGGCCGGACTCGCGACCCCGGCCGGGAAGTACTCGGTGCACGAGAAGAAGCGGCTGACCCGCTCCACCATCTTCGACGTCGACCTGCCGTACTGGCAGCGGTTCTACGCCGACATGGGCTTCCACGCCACGCCGTCCTACCTCTACGAGGGCGACAGCCCCGGCTCGCACGGCTGCATCAACCTGCTCCGCCGGGACGCGTCGGCGCTGTTCGGCCTGACCGGCCGCGGCACCCCGGTGCACATCTTCGGCCGCAAGCCCGGCACCTGACGGCCCGCGCGGCCCGGCGAAGCCTGGCCGGGCCTCAGTGGTCTTCGGCCAGCGCGGCGCTGGTCACCCGGTGCAGGGCGAACGTGTGCAGCACGTCGGTCCGGTCGTCCTCGGCCCGCAGGTACCCCGCGCCGATCGAGACCGGGCGGACGACGCGCGCGGTGATCCCGCCGTGCGCGTCCACATAGCCCAGCCACACCCGGTGGCGTTCCCGCGCCGCCTGCTGCAGCACGACCAGGGCCGCGCCCGCGTCGGCCTTCGGCAGCCGGGTCTCCACCGGGGACCGGCGGGCGGCCCGGGCGGTGTCGTCGCCGCGCCGCACGGCCGCGACGGCCTCGGTCAGGTAGGCGGTGTCGAACGCCGGCAATGTCGGTGAGGTTCGGCTGGGCCTGGCCCGCCCGGCCCCGCGGCGGGCCTGCGTCCCGGACAGCACGAGCGCTCCGTAGGCGTCCTCGGTGACCGGGGCGTAGCCCGCCGTCCGCAGCAGGTCGCCGAGGCGCTGCGGGTTGGCCGTGGTGACCAGCACGGTCGGCGCGAGCCGACGCAGGCGCAACGGTTCGCACTGGCGGTCGGCCAGGATCTGGGTGAGCAGGCCGAGGTCGTCGCTGCGAAGGTAGGCCCCCGCGGCACCGGCGCGGAGACCGCCGTGCCGCCGCGCGACGTCGTCGATCAGGTAGGTCATGGCCTGCGGCACGGGTGTCCGCGAACGGGTGGCGAACAGCGTCTTGAGGTCCTCGGCCGAGCGGCCGGCGTCCAGGGCCCGGCGGACGCTGTCCGCGGTCACCCGGTACACGGTTGCGCTGCCCGCCGACTCGACGTCCGCGGTGAGCGCGATGTCGGCGGCCAGGACGGGCTGGAGCGGTCCGGGCGCCACCACCGTGAGGTCGGCCTGGACCAGCACGTGGTCGACGGGCTCCGGGAGCAGGGCATGCAGCACGGACGCCGGGTCGCCGCCGGCGCAGAGCGTCCGGCCGTACGAGGTCAGTGCTCCGCGACTGGTGACGCCCAGCGTGGCCGCCTCCGCCAGGGCCTGGCCGAGCGCCTGGTCGCGGCGCGGCCCGCCCCGACGCGGCAGGCGCCAGGCCAGCACGGCCACCACGTCCTCGGCCGGCACGGCGACCTCCGGCGGTGCCTCGGCGAGGATGCCCAGCGCCAGCCGGCGGGTCTCCGGCGCGCCGGACCGTTCCACCTCGGGCGAGAGCGCCGCGATGTTGCGGTCCTTCTCGTCGCGCTGGCCGACCAGACCCGGCAGCCGGGTCATCGCCAGCCATGCCGTGGCCAGCCGCGACCAGCGCCGGTCGGCCGTTTCGGTGCGCCACGCGTCGTAGGCGTGGGTGGGCAGCCAGGCGTGGTCGGCCCCGGTGCCCTGGTCGACCAGTCCGGCCGCGTGGGCGGTCTCCAGCAGCAGAGCGGCGACGCCGTCGCCGACGCCGGCCTCGCGGGCGAGCCTGCGCAGGTCGCGTTGTCCGAGCCCGCCGGACCGCAGGGCGGCCGGCGGCTGGGCGGCGCACTCGTCGAGTACGGCCTCGGTGTGTCTCAACACCTCCAACGCCTGCCCGGCGCCGGCCGCGTCCACCTGGGCGGCGGCCCTGCCGGCGATCTGCGGCTGCGCCGGGTGCAGGGGGCCGAGCGGGGCGTCGCCGCGGATCGCCAGCCCGACCTCCCGCGGGAGCTCGACGGTGTCCTCGTCGACCGCGACCAACAGGCCGCGCACCAGCAGCCAGCGGATCGGACCGTCCGCCTCGACCGCGTCCAGGCGCCGCCGGGCGTCGCGCACGGTACCGATCGGCGGCCCCACCGCCAGCTTCTCCACCACCGACCGGGCCTCGGCCGGGCACCGCTCCAGCAGCCCCCGTACCCGGACCGGGTCGGCGAGCGCCTCGGCCAGCACCGCGCCGGCCACCGGCTGGCTCGTCGCCGGGAGATGCAGCGCGGCCAGCACCGTGGCCAGCTGGACGGTCGGGTGGCCCGAGACCAGCCGACCCACCGGCCGGCCCAACCCCGCCGGGTAACCGGACGACACCTCCTCCACCGCACTCACCAGGTGCAGCGCGGCGCCCTCCGGCCAGGCCAGCGCGAGCTCGACCAACCGGTCGAGCGCCTGCTCGGCGGCTGTGGCCAGGAACCCGTCGGCACCGACCAGCGCCAGCACAGCGGACCGGTCGGCCCGGCGGTCGTCGCCCGCCGCGAGCCGCAGCGCGTCCAGGATCTCCAGTTGGAACCGGTCGAGCTGGTCGAGCGCGCGGGCGACCGACATCCGGGTGTGCGCACGCTGGGCGAGCACCGACAGGTCGGCGGGCACGGGGACGGCGAGGTCCGGACGGGCCGCGAACAACGCCACGAGCCGCTCGTCGGTCAGCGCGCGGAGATGATCGGCCAGGCTCGTGGTGGTCATCGCGTCCAACGCTATCTGGCCGGCCGGCAACCCGGCCGTTCAGCCAGGTATCCCGCGTCCAGGTCCGCACGGAGGGGGGAGCGCGGAGGGGAGCACCGGCCAGGTGGGGGTGGGGCGCCCGCCGCGCGGAGGGGGGTTGCGCGGCGGGCTGTTCGAGGGTGGGGAACTTGATCACCCGGCCGGGCTCCGCCTACGTTGCTCCCACCAGGAATCGCGAGGAGGAGCCATGGCGCCCGAGCAGTCGCCGAAGCCGCGCCGGGGCAGGAACCCGGTGGCCAAGGACGGTCACCTGCCTGTGAACGAACTCCTCGGCGAGAACCAGGGTGCGTGCAGCCCGTTCGGTGACGACGTCACCTTCCCGCTGCCCGTCGACGAACTCGCGTACACCCACCCGGACCCTTCCGCGATCGCGCACTCCTAGGGCGTTCACCAGTCGGTACGCCCCAGCGTGGTCTCCACCCGCTGCCAGAGCGGGCACGGCCAGATGACCCGCATCCCTTGGCCCGAGCAGTGCGTGCAGTACGGCGAACCGTCCCGGGGCTCGTGCAGCGAGAGGCACTCCGACAGCGCGAAGGCCAGCGTGCTGACGTCGTCGCGGGCATAGGCGAGCAGGGTCTGGTCGTCGGCGTCGCGGGCTCGGCCGCGGGCCTCCCGCAGGCGGTGCCACACGGCCGAGTGTCTGCTCAGCCGGACGGCATCCTGTCCGATCACCGCACTCACCTGGTCCCGGCGTGGGGGTCCGCCGTGCCGTCGCCCGAGGGACCGCCGGGCGGGGTGTCCGAGGCGCCGCCGGGGTCGGCGACGCGCACGGTTCCTGCGCCGCAGGTGTGTCGGTGGCGGGGGCCGCGGCGGGCGGCGGACTGGCCGCGCTCCCGCTCGGTGCCGAACGAGCCGCGCTCGTCCCAGAAGTAGCGGGCGGCCTGTTCGAGCCAGGCTGGCGGGGACGCTGACGGAGTCGACCGTCCGGTGTCGATCATGGGAGTGCCTCCTGTCGGGCGGATCGCCTGGCGCGGCGCCGCACGGCCGATTCTTGCCTACGTTCCGCACTCATCTGACGACGCAGAGTATGAGCCGATACACCGGGGTATCAGCGACCACGTGGTCGCCCGAGTGGGACGCGACCCCGTCTGCGAACCCGAACAAATATCGCATTCTGTACATGACACCGCGTAGTCGTACTGCTACGATTCGCGCCAGAGAGTCGGAATTGTCCCGTACGGACGGTTCGAACTCGAACGCCTCCCCGATGGTGGTTGATGAGGGGTCGTCACCATCGGGACGGCGGTGTCGCTGGGGTCCACGACGTTGGTGGACCTGGAGGGGCAGGCGGCACCGCGTCGGTAGAGGCGCGGCAGGCGGACGCTGCTGACCGTCTCCCTGCCGCGCCTCGCCGCGCCGTCCGGTAGCCCGCGGACGCGCGCCGGCCCGGAACCTGAGCCCGGAATATGCCGGCCACGGCGCCCGTCTCAGGTTCGAAGTTCCCAGGTCGTGCCGTCTGTACCGTCCGACACCCGTACGCCGCCCGCGGTGAGGCCGTCCCGCACGGCGTCGGCCAGGGCGTACTCACCCCGCTCGCGCAACGATGTCCGCAGCGTCAGCAGGGTGGTCACCAGCGGCGCGATCCGCTCCCGGGGATCGGCCAGGCCGCCGGTGGCCGTCGCGCCCAGGGCGCCGACCATCCGGCGCAGCACCCGGCGGGCATGGGCCTCGTCGGCGCTGCCCTGCTCGGTGTCGGCCGACCAGTCGTGCAGCGCCTGTTCCAGGTCCAGCACCGCCGCGGCGGCCGGGTGCGCGTTCCGGGCGTCCAGGCCCGCCGAGAACGCGGCCTGCAGGCGGTCGGCGGTCTCGGCCAGGGACTCGGCCCGTCCGCCGGGGGGGTGCGCGGGCCCGGCGGGAGGAGCGGTCACCCGTTCCGACGGCACGGCCGGAGTCTCGCTGGCGGGCGACGGCCCAGGCACCAGGCCGGCCACCAGCCCAGGCACCAGCCCAGGCACCAGCCCAGGCACCAGCCCAGGCACCAGCCCAGGCACCAGCCCAGGCACCAGCCCAGCCACCAGGTCGGTCACCGCATCCAGCGGCACCACCGTGCCGGCTGGCAATACCGCGCTCCGCCCGCGCTGCCGCACCGTGACGCCTCCGCGGCCGACGACCGCCAGCGTGCCGGCGCCGAGGTCGGCCACGCAGGCGGTGTGCTCGTCCACGCCCAGCACGAACGCCTGCCGGGGCAGCGCGGTCTCCAGCCGGGCCAGCCGTTCCTCGCCCAGGTAGCAGTAGCGGGTGTCGTGGGTGCCGCCCTCGGCGTTGTCGTAGTGCGGGATCACCACCGCCGGGAGTCCGGTCAGCCGCCGCATCACGTCCAGCCCCTCGGCCCAGGACGGCTCGGCGCCGGCCTTGTAGGTCTCGTACACCGGCACGGTGTGGCTGCCCAGCGTGAGCGCGGCCGCGCTGGCGAAGACCGTGACACCGCCGGCGTCCACCAGGTCCACCAGCGCGTCGGCGAACCCCGTGTCGCGCCACTGCCGGAGCGCGTAGGTCGGGCTGCCGGGGCCGGCGAACACCCAGCCGGCCGCCCGCAACGCGCCGACCAGCCGGTCCCGGTCCGGGGCGGAGCCGGGCCGCCGGCGCCAGCCGAGCACCTCCACCGCGCGACGCACGTGGCGGGCGAAGTGGTCGACGGCCCGGGCGCTGATCCCGTCCGCGTTGGTCTGGAAGCCGTAGGGGGTGTCGAGCACATAGGCCGGACCTGACGGAGCGCGGTCGAACAGCTTCTTGTGGATGGTGACCATTGTGGGCGCGGTCTCACCCGAGCCCATCAGGGCCAGGATCCCGCGGCCGGCCGTCACCACCCGCCGAGCCTAGAGCCCGGAGGCGCGGCCCGCTCGATGTGAGGAAACGGGACGCCGTCCTCATCGCTGGGGGTTACCCCGTTGGCCGCGGCGGCCGGGGTCGCTAGCCTTGGCCTTTACGGGGCAGCGCTGATCGCCGCTTCGGGTGTTCGCAGCGAGCGGGAGCAGAGGTCAACGGTGCCCACCGGCAAGGTGAAGTGGTTCAACGCGGAGAAGGGCTTCGGCTTCCTGTCCCGCGAGGACGGCCCGGACGTCTTCGTGCACAAGGACGCGTTGCCGCAGGGGGTGGAGGAGCTCAAGCCCGGCAGCCGGGTGGAGTTCGGCATCGCCGCCGGCCGCAAGGGCGACCAGGCGCTCTCGGTGACGGTCCTCGACCCGATCCCGTCCCTGGTGGTGGCCAACCGGCGGCCGGCCGACGAGCTGCACGGCATGGTCGAGGACATGATCAAGCTGCTCGAGGTGAAGATCCAGCCCGATCTGCGGCGGGGGCGCTACCCCGACCGCAAGGTCGCCAACAAGGTCGCCGAGCTGGTCCACGCCGTCGCCAGCGAGCTCCAGGCCTGACCGGTGCGGCGGCCGGTGGCCGTCAGCCCGACGCCGTCAGCCGTCGACGGCCGGCACGCTCGGCGAAGTCGTCGAGAGCGCGAAGGACCTCAGTACTGATCAAGAAGATGCGAGAGTAGCGGGGTCGACAGCCGGCGCGAGGCCGGCGTCGGCGGCCCGGTCGAGGAGTGTGGTGACCGCGGCGAGGCCCTCGGGCCCCAGGTCGCGGGTGAACGCGTTGACGTAGAGCGCGATGTGGGCGTCCACGACCGCCGGCTCCAGCTCCTGCGCATGGTCGAGGACGTACGGGCGGCTGGCGGACGGGTGCGACCACGCCAGGTCCACCGAGGCGCGTATCCAGCCGGCGAGCGCGTCCAGACCAACGCCCGTCCGGGCCGGAAGGTCACGTCGGGCCAGGATGGCGCCGAGGGGGATCGGCAGGCCGGTATCGTTCTCCCACCAGTCGCCGAGGTCGGCCAGGGCGTGCAGCCCGTGCCGCTGGTAGGTGAACCGGGCCTCGTGGATGACCAGTCCCGCGTCGACCTCGCCCCGGGCCACTGCCGGCATGATGTCCTCGAACGGCAGTATGGCGACCTGCCCCGGTGCGAAGTCCCGCGACCACAGGCGGAACAGCAGGTACGCGGTGGTGCGGTCACCCGGCACCGCGACGGTCGCCCCGGCCAGGGCATCGGGCGGGCGGGGGGCCGCGGTGAGCACGAGCGGCCCGCAGCCCCGCCCCACCGCGCCGCCGCACGGCAGCAGCGCGAAGTCGTCCAGCAGCCACGGCAGCGCCGCGTACGACACCTTCACGAGGTCGTAGGCGCGCGCGGTGGTGTTGGTGACGTCGACGTCGGCCAGCGTGACGTCCAGCGGCGGCGCGCCGCGCACCAGGCCGTGGGCGAGCGCGTGGAACACGAACGTGTCGTTCGGACAGGGGGAGTAGGCGACCCGCAGCGGGTTCACGGCGCGGACTCCGCGCCCGGCGGAGCGGGCCGTGCCGCCCAGGCGTCCGCCGGGACCTCGCCCGCGGCCAGGGCCGCGACCGCGACGCCCAGCGCCTCGACCGCGGTGGGCAGGTCCCAGCGCGACCGGTCCCGCCGGCCGACGAGGTTGCTCACCGTGCGGAGCTCGACCCACCCGATGCCGGCCGCGGCGGCCGCTGTCGCCACCCCGTAGCCCTCCATGGCTTCGGCCACCGCGTCCGGATGGCGTGCGGCGAGCAGGGATCCGCCCGCCTCGGTGCCGGTCATCGTGGCGAGCGTCAGCACCGTGCCGACCACCGGTTCGACGCCGGCCGCCACCAGCACGCGCCGGGCGAACGACGCGCCGGGAGCCGGCAGCGGCTCCCCGCCGGCGAGTCCCAGGCTGGCGAGGTCGAGGAAGCCCTCGTCCGTGAGGGCGCCGAGGTCGGCGAAGACGGACGCGTCGCCGAGGACGGTGTCGCCGATCCCGGCCCGGCCACCGAAGCCGCCGGCGATGCCCGCCGACACCACGAGGTCCACCGCAGGCAACGAGGCCAGCGCCCGGGCGGTCGTCACGGCCGCGGCCACCGGCCCGACCCCGCCGGCGATCCCCACCACCTCCAGCCGTCCGTCCGACTCGGACGCCGGCAGCAGGCGCAGCGCGGCGACACGTTCGGCGTCCACCGCGGTCACCACGAGCAGGCGCATGTCAGCTCACGCCCACCGTGCGCAGCGCGACGTTCCGCTGCCGGAGCAACCAGACCCAACTGCCCACCCGGGCTGCGGCGGCGGCCATGCCGACCGCGGCGACGAACAGGCCCCACGGCCCGGCGAACGGGATCAGCCCGATCGCGGCACCGGCCACCCAGGCCAGCTGCAGCATCGTCTCGGAGTGGGCGAAGCCGATGGCCAGCGCGTGGTCGGGCAGCCGGGTCTGGATCTGGGCGTCCACCGCGAGCTTGGCCAGTCCGCTGCTCAACGCGGTGACCAGCGCGAGCGCGACCGCGGCCGGCAGCGAGTACCCCACCGCGCCGACCAGGCAGGCCAGTGCGGTGACCGAGAGCACCACCACGTCGAGCAGCAGCGGGCGCCGCAGCCGCAGCCGGGTGCCGATCGCGGTGGCGACCAGCGACCCCACCCCCAGCCCGCCGACGATCAGCCCGAGGGCGACCGGCGGGGGCACGATCAGAGCGTCGGTCCTGGTGCGGAACGCGAAGAACACGGTGAGGAACCCGTAGAGCGCGCGGAGGCCGGCGCTGGCGGTGATCGCCGCCCAGATGTGGGTGTCCCACAGTCGCAGCGTCTGCTTGTGGGCGAGCCAGGCGAAGGCCCGCGGCACGGTCTCCGGTGGGTCGGAGTCGGCCTTGGCCGGCAGCCGGAGCGCGAGCACCATGCCCACGGCGTACACCACCGTCCCCAGCCGCAACGTCCACTCAGGACCAGCGAACGACAGCCCGACGCCCACGGCCGCGATCAGACCCCCGACCACGGTGCCGTACAGCGAGCTGCGCGCGTTCGCCTCCACCAGAGTCATCCGGTCGGGGAGCACCCGGGGCACCGCGGCGGCCCGGGCCACCCCGTACGCCCGCCCGAGCACCAGGATTCCGAACGCGGCCGGGTAGAGCACGATCGGGTCGAAGTCGGCCGCGATGGCCCAGGCCAGGAACGCCCGCGCCAGCATCGTGGTGGCCAGGGCGTAGCGGCGCCCGTGCCGGAACCGGTCGAGCACCGGCCCGACCAGGGGCGCGAGCAGCGCGAACGGCGCCATCGTGATGAGCAGGTAGAGCGCGACCCGCGCCCGTGCCTCGCCCACCGGCACGTTGAAGAAGATCGTTCCTGCCAGCGCCACCGCCACCAGCGCGTCGCCGCCGACGGAGAGCGCGTGCAGGTCGAACAGCTTGTGCATGCCCGTCTCGGCCGCCCCGTCGGCGTCCCGGGCCCGGCGTACCCGTCCGCTGACCGCGAGCCACGCCCCGACCAGCCACGCCCAGACGGCGGCGAGCGACGAGGAGAGCCGCGTCGAGAGGGGGCGTGGTGTGGGCACCGCACCATCCTCACCCATCGCGGCGACTCGTGTCGGCGTCCTGCGCCGGTCTGCCTGCCCGGAACGGACGCTCCGCGGCACGCAGGTGGGACCGCCGTGCCTGCACGGCCCCGTGGTACGCGGTAGGCCCGCCGGTGAGCAAGAATAGGGAGGTGACCAGCCCCACAGCCCCGAGCCAGACCTCCCGCGCCATCCGGTCGTCCGCCAAGCCCGATGCCGTCGGGGCCGCCGCCGTCGATGTCGCGCGCGCCGCCGCGGCGGAGGTCGGCCGCGAGGGCATCGGCGAACACCAGGGCTGCTACGCCGAGGGGGAGCGGGTGGTCACCCACCTGTTCGCCGCCGAGCAGATCGGCTACCAGGGCTGGCAGTGGTCGGTGACGGTCGCGCGGGCGCCCCGGGCGAAGATCGCGACGGTCAGCGAGATCGCGCTGCTGCCGGGCAACGACGCCTTGCTGGCTCCGGAGTGGGTGCCGTGGAACGAGCGACTCCTCCCGGGTGACCTGGGTGTCGGCGACCTGCTGCCGACCCCGCCGGACGACGACCGGCTGGTGCCGGGGTACCTGCTCTCCGACGACTCCGCCGTCGAGGACGTGAACGACGAGATCGGCCTGGGCCGGGTGCGGGTGCTCAGCCGGCTGGGCCGCGAGGAGACCGCCGAGCGGTGGTACGGCTCCGACGCCGGCCCGGACGCCGACCTGGCCAAGGCCGCGCCGGCCCCGTGCGGCACCTGCGGTTTCTACGCGCCGCTGGCCGGTTCGCTCGGTGCGCTGTTCGGCGCCTGCGCCAACCTGTTCGCCCCGGACGACGGCCGACTGGTCTCGGCCGACCACGGGTGCGGTGCGCACTCCGAGGCGCTGGTGGAGTCGGTGCCGGCGGCCGACGCGGGTCCGGTGGCCTTCGACGACGCTGCCGTGGACTACGCGCCGGCCGGACACACGCCCGGCTCGGTGTCCGAGGCGGAGTCCGAGCCGCTGGGCCACGGCTGACCGGTGCCTGACGAGCGGTCGGTTCTGCCGGCCTCCCCGGCGTTCGCCGGGAATGTGGAGCGGGTGCCTGCCGCGTCGAACCCGTCCGACGTGTTCGGCACCGAGGAGCGCCGACACGCGGTGCTCGATGCCTGGGTGGGCTCGCCGACCAGATTCCGTGAGGACGCGAACGCCGAGGAAGACCTGCTCCTGGGCGGGTACGCAGACCGGGTGCTGGTCGAGCTCGCCCAGAACGCCGCCGACGCGGCCGCCCGCGCCGGCGTCGAGGGCGTCCTGCGGCTGAGGCTGGCCGACGGGGTGCTGTCCGCCGCCAACACCGGCGCGCCGCTGGACGCCGCCGGGGTCGACAGCCTCACCTCGTTGCGGGCGTCGGCGAAGCGGGACACCGGCGGGGTCGGGCGGTTCGGCGTCGGATTCGCGGCCGTGCTCGCGGTGAGCGACGAGCCCGAGGTGCGGTCTCTCGGGGGCGGCGTCGGATTCTCCGCCGTGGCGACCCGGCAGGCGGCGGCGGAGCTGGGCGGTGTGGTCGCGGCGGAGGCGGCGCGGCGGGCCGGCCGTGTCCCGGTGCTCCGGCTGGCCTGGCCGGTCGACGCGGCACCGCCGGAGGGGTTCGCCACCGAGGTGCGGCTGCCGCTGCGGGACGGCGCCGGAGCGGCCGTGGGCGAACTGCTCGCCGCGCTCGACCCGACGCTGCTGCTCGGCCTGCCGGCGTTGACCCGCGTCGAGATCGGCGACCGGGTGATCGAACGGCACCCCGCCGACGTTGGCGATACGGACGTGGTGCTGGCCGACGGCGGGGTGCGGACCCGGTGGCGGTGTGCGCGGGCCGGCGGCGACGTGCCCGCCGAGCTGTTGCTCGGCCGACCCGTGGAGGAGTCCTCGACCTGGTCCGTGCTGGCTGCCGTGCCCGTGGACGAGGCCGGGGAGGCGGCACCGCTGGCAGGGCCCGGCGTGGTGCACGCGCCGACCCCGAGCGACGAGCCGCTGTCGCTCGCACTGCGGCTGGCGGTGTCGTATCCGCTCGAACCGTCCCGCCGCCGGGTCGCCCCGGGCCCGCTCACCGACTGGCTCACCGGGCGCGCCGCCGACGCCGTGGCGGCGCTGGTGTCCAGCGTGGCGCCGACACCCGCCGCCCTCGGGCTCGTCCCACGCCCGGGCCTCGCGCACGCCCCGCTCGACGCCGCCCTCTGCACGGCCGTCCTGACCCGCCTGCGCGAGACGCCGCTGCTCCCGACTGTGCGGCCGGCCGGCGAACCACGGCCAGCCGCGGACGACATCCCGGCGGGCTGGGAGCCCGGGCCGGCCACCGCCGCGACCGACCACGGCGGCGACGACCGGCGGGTGCTGGGGCGCGACGCACGGGTCCCTGGCCCGGACCTCGTGGACGTGGCGCCACGGCTCGTCCCCGTGCTCGCCGGTGTCGTTCCGGGCCTGCTGCCCCCGCCGTACGCCGGACGGGCGCACATCCAGGCCCTGGATGCGCTCGGCGTCGGGCGCCTGGAGGTGGCCGACGTGGTGGGGTCCGTCGCCGGGCTCGACCGCCCCCCGGCGTGGTGGCGTGACCTCTACGCCGCGCTGGCCGACCTCGGTCCGCGGGCCGACCGGGACGCGCTCGCCGCGCTGCCCGTCCCCTTGGCTGACGGCCGGACGGTCACCGGGGCCCGCGGCACCCTGCTTCCGGACGAAGGGCTGCCCGCCGGTGCGGTGGGCGTGCTCGGCCTTCGGGTGGTCCACCCGGACGCCGCCCACCCGCTGCTCGAACGCCTCGGCGCGCAGCCGGCGACACCGCGCTCCGCGCTGACCGACGACCGGGTCCGGGCGGCGGTCGAACACTCCGCCGACGCCGAGGACCCCACCGAGGTCGCCGACGCGGTGCTCGCCCTGGTGGCCGCGGCAGGCGTCCAGGCCGGCGCGGAACCCTGGCTCGGCGATCTTGCGTTGCCCGGCACGGACGGCGACTGGTACCCGGCCGCCGAGCTGGTCGTCCCCGGTTCGCCGTTGGCGGCTGTGCTCGCCGCCGACGCCCCGTTCGGCACGCTGGCACGCGAGGTGCTCGACGTCCACGGCCAGGAGGTGGTCGCCGCCGTCGGGTGCCTCTCGGCCTTCGCGGTCCTCGACGCCTCCGAGGTGGACCTGGCCGATGTCGACGACCTCGACCTCGACCAGGGCGACGCCTGGGCCGACGCGGTGGCCGACCTGCTCGGCGACGCCGCGACCGGGGCCCGGATCGAGCAGCTGCGCGCCGTCCGCGACCTGGAATACGTCCGGCCGGACGCCTGGCCGCAGGCGCTCGCGGCGCTGGCCACCGGCGTGCTGCGCCCGCTGCTGGCCGCTCCCGCCCACGCCGTCCTGGCCGACGGCCGCCGGGTCGAGGTGCCGGCCTACGCGCGCTGGTGGCTGGCGGACGAGCCGGTGCTCGACGGCCACCGGCCCGGTGACCTGCGCACCCCGAACGCCTGGGACCTCGTCGGCCTGTACGAGACGCCGGACACCGGCGTCGACCCGGAGTTCCTCGCGCTGCTCGGCTGCCGCACCGGTCTGGCCGACGTTCTCGCCGCAGGGGACGCCGCCGACCTCCTCGACCGGCTCGGCGACCCGGCGCGGTCGGCGCCGGCGGCGGTCGTCCCGCTGATCTACGCCCGGATCGCCGTCGCGCTCGAGGACGCCGCGCTCGCGGGCACACCGCTGGTCAGGCCAGACCCGCCGGCCCGGGTCCGGGTCTCGCCCGACCGGGTGGTCGACGCCGCCACCGTGGTCGTCGTCGACCAGCCGTGGCGGCTGTCGGAGGTGGGCGACCGGGAGCCGATCCTCGGCGGCGCCGACCCCTTGGCCGTCGCCGAGCTCCTCGACGTGCCGGTGCTCTCCGAACTCTGACACGGGCTCTACCAAGGTCGCGCCGCGGTCGCGTCGCCCGGTTGTCAGTCGCCCCGGGCGGCGGCGCGGCGGCCGAGCCGGTGGCGCCGCCGCCGTACGTACCAGATCCCGAACACGCCCAGCCCCGTGCCCGCGGCACAGATCCACAGCCATCCGCCGTGCCCGTGCGCGGTGAGCCACGGCCGCCCGAAGACCAGCAACCCCAGCCCGGCCAGCGTCCACAGTGCCGTGCCGCCGGTCACCACGGCGACGGCGTCCACGTCGAGCGGCTCCGGCGTGGGACGGGCAGGGTGGCGTGGCACCCGCCCAGCGTAGGCGGCCGGGCACCGCACGCACACGTGCGGAGGGCGGTTCGCCGGACTTGGGGCACCTCGGGACTGCGGCGTGGCGGGGAGTCGATAATCTCTACCCGTGCCGCCCCGTTCTCCTTGCCTGTCGCCGCGCGTCCCGGCGACCGATCCGGCGGAGGACGCAGTGCGGCGCGCGGCCACCCGGGCAACCCGCGGAGAGCCGGGCGTGGGTCTCGCCGTGGCGGTCGACGACCGTGGGTCGGCCGATGGCCGGTTCCGAACGAGAGGTCGCGGGTGAGCGTCGAGACAGCCGTGCCAGATCCGGAGAGCGGGGCCGGCCCCGCGGTCTCCGCGGACCCGGTCCACAGTGGTGCGGCCGGACGCCGGGCGATGGCGCTGTGCGCGCTGGGATTCGGCCTGGTCGCCGTCGCGGGGCTGCTCGGTCCGTCCGTGGTGGCGGTGACGTTGCCGCAGCGGGAGGCGTGGCACCCGCCCTACTGGTTCGACGCCGACCCGTCCCCGTGGCTCGTCGTCGGGCTCGCGTTCGCGGCACTGGTCTGCGGGGCGATCGGCATCCACCTGGGACTCCGGGCACTGGCCACCGGCTGGCAGCCGCGATTGCGGCAACTCGTCGGCCTCGGTGTCGGCGGGGTGGGCGCGATCGCGCTGGTGCCGCCGATGAGCTCCGGCGACATCCTGATGTACGCCGCGTACGGCCGGACCGCGGCGCTCGGCGAGAGCCCCTACGTCACCGCGCCCGCCGACATCTCCCGGCTGGGCTACGACCCGGTGACCAGCTCCACCGAGCTGCCGTGGCAGGAGAAGACCTCGGTCTACGGGCCGGTCGCCACCTGGATCCAGGAGGCGGCGTCCCGGGTCTCCGGCGAGTCCACGCACACCACGGTGATGTGGCTGCACCTGGTGAACGCGCTGGCGTACGTGGTGATCGGCCTGCTGGTGATCGTGCTCGCCGGGCGCGACCCGGGCGCGCGGGCGCGGGCCGCGCTGCTCGTGCTGGCCAATCCGGTGCTGGTCTGGGCCGTGGTGGCCGGCGCCCACAACGACGCCCAGGCCGTGGTGTTCGCGGTCGCCGCACTGGTGGTGGCCCGGCGGTCTCCGTTCGCCGCGGGGCTGCTGGTCGGGCTGGGCGGCGCGGTGAAGTTGAACGTCGGTCTGTTCGGGTTGGCACTGCTGTGGGGGATGCGCAGGTCGAAACGCAGCATCGCCGAGCTGTGCGCCGGCGCCGCGTTGGCGCTGATCGGCACCTACGGCGTGGTCGGCCCGCACGCGTTCGACCAGCTCCGGGCCGCGGGCAGCTACATCTCCACGGGCACCCCGTGGCGGCTGATCTTCGGCCCGCTGCACCTGTTGCTGATGCCGATCGGGGCGGCCCGGACGGTGATCGCCGTCGCGGCGATGGTCTCGATCGTGCTGATGGCGATCCTGCTGGCCCGTGCGCTGCCGATGCCGGTGCTGCGGCCGGCCGGCCCGGACGACCCGACCCCCGACGCCGTCCGTGCGGCCGCTGTGCTGTGCCTGGCCTGGGTGCTGATGACGCACTACAGCCTGCCCTGGTACGACATGGTGGCGTGGGTGCCGGTGGCGCTGCTGGTGGCGTCCCCGGTCGACCGCCTGCTGCTCGTCCGGACGGCGATGATGTCGGCGGCGTACGTGGCCGCCCGGGCCGTCGTGCTGCCGCCGAACCTGGACTTCCTCACCACCCGGATCATCGACACGGTGACGCCGGTGGTGCAGACCGTGGTGATCGTGCTGCTGGTCCGCTGGTGCTGGCGGCGCGGGGCCCGCCTGCCGTCACCGTTCTCCTCCCGCGAGCGGGTGGACGCCCGTCGGGAGTGACCGAGCGGAGCGGGAAACCAGAGGACACAGCGTCCGTCACGGGACCGCCGAGCTCCAGCGGGGCGGCACGTGACCGAAGCCGCACGTCGCGCTGAGATCGTTAGCCAAGGTAATGAGGTAGGCTAACGAAACGTGATCATCGCCGTGGGCCGCCGCTCGAAGACCGCCGACCTGGCCGCCCAGCTCCGTGGCGCCGTGACGCGGTTCCACCGGCGGCTCCGCCGCGAACGCGCCGACACCGATCTCACGCTGACCCAGGGCTCGGCGCTCACCGCGGTCGAGCAGGCCGGCACGATGACGCCCCGCGGTCTCGCCGCGGCCGAAGGCGTCCGCCCGCCGTCGATGACCAAGGTGATCGCCGCACTCGAGGAACGCGGCCTGCTGCACCGCGCCGCGCACCCCACCGACGGCCGGCAGGTGATCCTCTCGCTCACCCCCGCCGGCGACGCGCTGCTCCGGGAGAACCGCCGGCTGCGCGAGGCCTGGCTCGCCCGGCAGCTCGCCACCCTCACCCCGGCCGAGCGCGGGACTCTGCGTGACGCGGCCGCGATCCTCGACCGCCTGGCCGGCACGTGAGCGAGCGGAGCGGGCGAACGTCACCGCACAGCCTCGCGAACGCGGCCGCCGAGCGGAGCGAGGTGCGCCCGTGAGTCCTCGCGCGGAACTCCGCTCGATGTTCCAGTCGCTCGGCGTGCGCAACTACCGGCTGTACGCGGCCGGCGCGGTCGTCTCGCTGACCGGCCTGTGGGCGCAGATGATCGCGCAGGACTGGCTGGTGCTGGAACTGTCCGGCAACTCCGGGACGGCGCTCGGCCTGGTCACCGCGTTGCAGTTCGTCCCGGTGCTGCTGCTCACCCTCTGGGGCGGCGTGATCGCCGACCGGCTGGACAAGCGCAAGATCCTGTTCGCGACCCAGGCCGCGCTCGGACTGCTCGCGCTGGCGATGGGCGCGTTGGTGGTCTCCGACGCGGTGCGGCTGTGGCACGTGTACGTCTTCGCGGCGCTGCTCGGGACCGTCGCCGCGCTGGACACGCCGACCCGGCAGTCGTTCGTCTCGGAGATGGTGGGGCCCGACCGGCTTCCCAACGCCGTCGCGCTCAACTCGGCGGTGTTCAACTCCGCCCGGCTGGTCGGGCCGGCCGTCGGCGGCCTGGTCATCGCCGGGTTCGGGGTGGGGCCCGCGTTCCTGCTCAACGGCGTGACGGCGATTGCCGTGCTCACGGCCATCGTCGCGATGCGACCCGGCGAGCTGTTGCGCGGCACCCGGATGCCCCGGGCCGGCGGCCAGTTGCTGGAGGGCCTGCGGTACGTGCGGGGTCGGCCCGACCTGCTGCTGGTGGTGACGCTGATGGGCGTCATCGGCACGATGGGCGTGAACTTCAACCTCACGCTCCCACTGTTGGCCAAGGCCGAGTTCGCGGTGGGAGCCGCCTCCTTCGGGCTGCTCACCAGCGCGTTCGCCGGTGGGGCACTGGTGGGGGCGCTGGTCGGGAGCCGCCGGCGGGGCCGGCCCTCGGCCGTGCTGCTGCTCAGCCTCGCCGCGCTGTTCGGCCTGCTGGAGGTGCTGGTCGCCTTCGCTCCGACGTTCGCGATTGCCGCGCTCGTCCTGGTGCCGACCGGGGCGTTCCTGATCGGACACAACAACGTGGCCAACGCGCGGGTCCAACTCGGGACGCCGGCGCGGCTGCGCGGCCGGGTGATGTCGCTCTACCTGCTGGTCTTCCTCGGCGGCACTCCGGTGGGCGCGTTGCTCGTCGGCTGGATCAGCGACCAGTTCGGTGCGCGCGCCGGCCTGGTGGTCGGCGGTGCGTCCGTGCTGGCGGCCGTCGGGGTGCTGGCGCTGGTCCGGTTGCGCCGGAACGGCATGAAGGTCCGGCTGCACCGTCTTCCCCGACCGCACGTGCACCTGGTCGGGGGAGAGGCCGGCGAGGTCCGCATCCCCCCGGCCAGGCCGCGCACCGCGCCGCGCGACTCCGAGGTCGCCTAGACCCCGGTGCTCCGCCAGCTCTGCCAGAACCGCCAGGCGCCACCGATCTCGGCCAGGGCCGCCAGCGCGAAGAGCGCCAACGGCCTGACGACTGTCACCGGTGCGATCCGGGCCCGCTGTCGGGGGCCGCCTGGTCGGGGCAGCCCGCCCCACACCCGTGCCGGTGGGCGGTACGCCGGGCGGCCCGCCACCATGCCAGGCCGGCCAGCACCGCCAGCCCGAGCGCGATGCCCGGCATGAGCTGTCCGAGCAGCACGATCGTGCCGCCGCCCAGCACGCCGGCCGCGAGCAGCAACGGGATCGCGCAGCACGCCGCGCCGGCCAGGCCGGCGAGACCGGTCAACCCCGAGGGCAGCAACCGCCGAGGACGGACGGTGGGCTCATCCGACGGGATCGACATGGCGGCTCTCTCCGGCGAGGTCGGTGAACGGGAGCGGGCAGCACGGGGTGGTGGGCGCGGGTGGCCAGGATCGTCGCACCCGGCGCGGAGTGCGGGGCGCGGCGGCCACCTGCCCGCTGCGCAGGGCACTCACGACAACCCCGCCGCGGCAACGGCACGGGCGGCCGCCGCGTCGAGCACGGCGGTCTGGGCGGGCGGGACGGTCACGTCCATGAGCACCGCACCGTCCGCGCCTTCGGCGAAGTCGAAGCAGAAGAACGAGCAGCAGGCGGTCTCGCGTGCGGCCAGGTCCGCGGCCGTCTCCCGCGTGCCCGGGTCCAGCCGTAGGAGCAGGCGGGTGGGCCCAGGTCGCTCGACGGCCCGCAGTGAGGCGGCGAACAAGGCGTCGAACTCCGCTACCCGCAGCGGCTGTTCGGCCACCGGCAACGTGCATGTGTCGGGGACCCAGGCGATCTCGTCTCGGCTCATGACACCGACGGTAACCCTGTACCCAGGTGCCGGATGCAAGACGTGATCGCCGGCTGGCAGCCTTCGTGCGGCTACCAGCCGGCGATCATCGGGTCCTACCAGGCGTACGCCTCCGGAGCGGGCTTGGCGCCGTTCGGCCCGGGCGGCGGGAAGATCTCGTCCAGCGTGGCCAGCGTGTCGGCGTCCAGGGTCAGCTCGGTGGCACGCAGGGTGCCGTCGAGCTGTTCGACCGTGCGCGGGCCGATGATCGGGGCCGTCACCCCCTCCTGCGCCAGCAGCCAGGCGAGCCCGACGATGGCCGGGTCCTCGCCGAGGTCGGCGCACAGCTTCTCGTACGCCTCGATCGCCTCCCGGTGCTGGTCGAGGCCCTCGCCCGAGCGGCCGGAGAGCGACCGGGAGCCGGTGCCCTCCCGCTGCTTGCGGAGCGCGCCGGAGAGCAGCCCGCCGTGCAACGGCGACCACGGGATGACGCCGAGGCCGTACTCCCTGGCCGCCGGCAGCACCTCGAGCTCGATCCAGCGGGTGAGCAGGTTGTAGATGGACTGCTCGCTGACCAGGCCGAGGAAGTGCCGTGCCTTCGCGGCCTCCTGGGCCTGGGCGAGGTGCCAGCCGGCGAAGTTGGACGAGCCGACGTAGACGATCTTGCCCTGCGCGTGCAGCACCTCCATCGCCGACCAGATCTCCTCCCACGGGGTCGACCGGTCGACGTGGTGCATCTGGTAGAGGTCGATGTAGTCGGTCTGCAGCCGCTTCAGCGAGGCGTCGCAGGCCCGGCGGATGTTCAGCGCCGACAGGAAGGTCTCGTTCGGCCAGTCGCCCATCCCGCCGTAGAGCTTGGTGGCCAGCACGGTGCGTTCCCGCCGGCCGTCGCCCTGGGCGAACCAGCGTCCGAGGATCTGCTCGGTGACGCCCTCGCCCTTCTTCCAGCCGTACACGTTCGCGGTGTCGAAGAAGTTGATGCCGTGTTCGTGCGCGCGGTCCATGATCCCGTGACTGTCCTCTTCGGACGTCTCCGGGCCGAAGTTCATGGTGCCGAGGCAGACCCGGCTCACCGAGAGCCCGGTGCGACCGAGGTGTGTGTACTGCATGCGCCCTCCGTAGGGGTGGTTGCGCCGCGGAGCCGTGTCGTGGGTGCTCCTCCGGGAGCAGCGCTCCAGCCCGTTCGCGGGCAGGCCCCGGGGACCCCTTGCGACCAACCCTGTCACGCCGATCGGCGGCCGGCCACTTCCCTCAACCGGGCGGGCGGCCGTGGGATTCCGGATCTATCGGACGCGTTCGACGGACTCTGGCAGGCTGGGTCAGTGCTCGACACCCACACCGAGATCCGCAGGACCGGTCCCGACCGGTACGCGACGGTGCTGGACGCTGGGTGGTCGATCGGCCACTCGATGAACGGCGGATACCTGCAGCTGTCGGTCGTCCGGGCGGCGCTGGCCGCCGAGGGGCATCCGCATCCGGTGGCCGTCACCACCGACTTCCTCACCGCGGCGCGGCCGGGCGACGCCGAGATCGTGGTGGAGAAGCTGCGCACCGGCAAGACGATCGGTACCGCCCGCGCCACCCTGATCCAGGACGGCGAGGCCGTGCTCGTCTCCTCGGTGGTCACCAGCACCCTCGCCGGCGGGCCGGCCGACGTGGACCACGCTCCGACCATCGAGCTGCCCTCACCCGACCAGTGCACCAAGATCCGGCCGGACATGATGAAGGGCACCCACCTCGGCCTGATGGAACACGTGGACATCCGACTCGCGCCGGAGTTCGCCAACCTGCTGCGCAAGAGCGCGGACGGCAGCCTGGCGCTGCGCGGCTGGGCGCGGATGGTTGACGGCCGCGACCCCGATCCGCTCGTCTGCCTGCTCGCCGTGGACGCCTTCCCGCCGGTGACGTTCACGATCGGGCGGTACGGATGGGCCCCGACGGTGCAGCTCACCACCTACCTGCGGATGCTGCCCGCACCGGGATGGCTGCGGGCCGAGCTGCGGGGGCAGGTGCTGGCCGGCGGCTGGTTCGACGAAGGCTGCACGCTGCGCGACAGCGCCGGCACCCTCGTCGCGCAGGCCCGCCAGATGGCCCGCGTCCCCCGCGTCGCCCCGGAACACTGACCTGCATCCACGTTTTCGACCGACGCGGGTCTCCGAACTGTACGATTCGGGGATGAGCATCGCACCTGCCCCGCGTGAGCCACGCACGATGCCGATTGCGGAGGCTCGTGACCATCTCGGTGAGGTGGTCGACCGCACCAACCAGACCGGGCAGGTGGTGTACCTGACCCGACGGGGTCGTCCGGTCGCCGCCATCGTGCCGGCTGCGGACGCCGACCAGTTCTACGCCTCCCGGCGTGCGGCGCTCGCCGAGTCCGTGGATACCTTCAACGCCTGGGCCGCGGACGCCGACTTCCTCCACGCCCTCGACGAGGAGAAGGCCGCCGCCGGCGGGATCGCTCGTGCGTGACGCGCAGATGCGCCGCGGAGAGGTATGGCGTTACGACGCGGTGATTTCCTCGGCCGCCGGGCACCGGCTCGTCATCACCACCGACGCAGTGCTCGAGCAACGGCCGGGCCGGGTACTCACGCTGCCGATCGACCCTTCCGGCAAGCACGTCGAGGACCTGCTCACCGTGGAGGTCCCGGGCTACGGGTGGGTCAACGCCCTGCTTGTGGACTCGACCGTGGCCAGTCGTCTGGTCGAACGTGAAGCGACTGTCGAGCAGGACGTGTGGGAGTCGGTGGCCCTTCGCCTCCGAACAGTACTGGGTGACGACTGACCCAGTAGCGGCGGAGTCTTCAGGCACGCGGCAAGCCGTGGAGGACCTGAGCGCTGGTCAGTTCGGCGTGTGGCGGGAGCCGAAGAGGATGTCGTCCCAGCTCGGCAGTTCGGCCCGCCGGGCCCGGGGCTGCCCGGGGCCGTCGGCCGCGGCGACCGGCCCGAGGCCGGTCGGATCGAGCCGCTCGCGCCAGTTCTCCTCGCGCCGCGGCTCCGGACGAGGGTCGGCCGTGCGGCTGCGGCTGGCGACCTGGTGCGCCGTCTCCTCGCGCGCGGCGGCGCCGCGGCGAGCTTCCTCGCGCCACGGATCGTCGCGTCGGGTGCGGCCCGCGGCCGGACGGGACTGCTCGGGGGCGGTGGGCTCGGCGTCGTTCTCGTCGCCGGACCAGTCCGCGGGCTCCCGCGCCGGCTCGTCGCGCCGGGCACGTTTCCGGAGCACCGAGAGCGGGGGAACCGTCGGCCCCTCCTTGGGGTCGGCGTCCTCGGCCAGCCTGGTGGCCCAGGCGGCCCGCGAGGTCGTCTCCGGTGCCTCCTCCTGGGCGAGCAGGAGCTGCTGCCGTTCGGCCGAGAGGAACTGGGCCATGTCGTCGACCGGCATCACCGTCGAACGGGGTCGGTCGAGGTCCCACTGGGCGTGTGCGGTGGCCTTGCCGGACGGCCAGGTCGCCGTGACCCGCCAGCCGCCGTCATCGCGGCGGTAGGCGTCCCAGGCGACGGTCTCGATGTTCACCCCGTGCGACCGCAGCCGGGCGTCGGCGATGTCGGCCAGCGTCTGGCCGCTGTCGGCGCCCTTCAGCCGGGTGCGCCGGGCCAGCTCGGCCATGGCCGCGCGTTCCTGCAATACCGGGCCGGCGAAGCGGAGGACCTTCTCCATCGGCACGTTGGCCAGCCGGGCCACGTGCTCGGCGGTGTCGCCGGAGCGGATCCGGGACTGGATGTCGCGCGGGGTGAGGGTGGCCTCGACGTCGATCGCGAGCTGGCCCTGGGCGCCGGTGCGTTCACGCTGCACCGCGGCGACCACGTTCTCGTCGATCGCCAGCGACAGCATCCGCCCGACCTCGTCGGTGAGGATGAGCGCCTGGCCGTCCTCGGAGACAGCGACGAACCGGATGGGGCGCATCGGGCCTCCCTCCAGCAAATCGGCCCAGGCCGCCCCACCTTACGACCCCGGGCAACGCCGCTGTCCGCACCACGCCGAACGGCGCGCACACTCAGCGGGGCGTGGAACCCTGCAGCGCGGAGACCACGTGGTCGATGCACGCCGTGAGCTTGGCGACGTCGGCCGGGTCGACGGTCGGGTACGTCGCGATCCGGAGCTGGTTGCGGCCGAGCTTGCGGTACGGCTCGGTGTCGAGGATGCCGTTCGCGCGCAGCGCCCTGGCCACCGCGGCGGCGTCGACGGAGGTGTCGAAGTCGATCGTGCCCACGACGTTCGAGCGCCTGGCCGGGTCCTTCACGTACGGGGTGGCGTACGGCGAGGCTTCGGCCCAGCCGTAGAGGGTCGCGGCCGACTCGGCCGAGCGGCCGGCCGCCCAGCGCAGGCCGCCCTGGGCGTTGAACCAGTCCACCTGCTCGGCTGCCAGGAAGATCGTGGCCAGGGCGGGCGTGTTGTAGGTCTGCTCCTTGAGCGAATTGTCCACGGCCGTGGACAGGTCGAGGAAGGCCGGGATGTAGCGGCCGGACCCGGAGATCTCGTCCACCCGGGACAGCGCGGCCGGCGACATCAGCGCGATCCACAGGCCGCCGTCCGAACCCAGGCACTTCTGCGGCGCGAAGTAGTACACGTCGCTCTCGGCCACGTCAACTGCCAGGCCGGCGGCGCCCGAGGTGGCGTCGTGCAGCATCAGGGCGTCGCCGGGCACCCGCCTGACGGCCACGGCCACGCCGGTGGAGGTCTCGTTGTGCGGGGTGGCGTAGACGTCCACGCCCTCCTCCGGGTCGAACTCCGGCGCGTCGCCGGGCGCCGACTCGATCACCGTCGGGTCGCCGAGGAAGGGCGCGACCTTCGCGGCCTTGGCGAACTTCGACCCGAACTCCCCGAACGACAGGAACTGCGCCCGGTCGCGGATCAGGCCGAACACCGCGGACTCCCAGAACGCCGTGGTGCCGCCGTTGCCCAGCACCACCTGGTAGCCCTCCGGCAGGCTGAACAGGTCGGCCAGGCCGCGGCGCAGCCGCGCGACCTCGTTCCGCACGGTGGCCTGGCGGTGGGACGTGCCCAGGTAGCCGGTGGCCACCGCGGCCAGGGCCCGCACCGACTCGGGACGCACCTTCGACGGTCCGGAACCGAAGCGGCCGTCGGCCGGAAGCAGGTCGGCGGGGATCTGGACGGTCACGGGTGGGCCACTCTCTCGTCGTCCGAGGCGCCGGCACAGCAGGGCGCCGGACGCCGCGCGCGGGCGTCCGGGCCTGATCCTGCCATCAGCCCGGACGCCGGCCGGGCACCCTCGTGACCTGGGCCACGGTGACCTCGGCCACCGTGACGCTTGCCACGGGACTCTTCGCCGTTCTCGTCGCGGTGGTCAGCTGTGGGCGATCTCGTCCCAGCCCTCGACCTCCTCGGGCCGGCGGGGGCCGGGCCCCTGGTACACCGCACTGGGACGGACGAGCTTGTCGAGCCGCTTCTGCTCCATGATGTGCGCCGACCAGCCGGCCGTGCGGGCACATGCGAAGGTCGAGGTGAACATGTGCGCCGGCACCTCGGCGAAGTCGAGCACCACGGCCGACCAGAACTCGACGTTGGTGGCCAGCACCCGGTCGGGCTTGCGGGCGTGCAGTTCGGCCAGGGCGGCCTTCTCCAGCGCCTCGGCCACCTCGAACCGGGCCGCACCCAGCTCCTTGGCCGCCTTGCGGAGCACCCGGGCGCGCGGATCCTCGGCCCGGTAGACCCGGTGCCCGAAGCCCATCAGCTTGTCGCCGCGGTCGAGCGCCTGGCTGACCCAGCGGTCGGCGTCGCCGGTCTTCTCCACCGCGTCGAGCATCTTCAGCACCCGGGACGGCGCGCCGCCGTGCAGCGGGCCGGACATCGAACCGATCGCCGAGGAGATGCACGCGGCGGCGTCCGCGCCGGTGCTGGCGCACACCCGGGCCGTGAACGTCGAGGCGTTCATCCCGTGCTCGGCAGCCGACATGAAGTAGGCGTCGACGGCCTTGACGTGCGTGGGTTCCGGCTCGCCCCGCCAGCGGATCATGAACCGTTCGACGATCGTGTTGGCCTTGTCGATCTCCTTCTGCGGTACGGCGGGCAGGCCGATGCCACGGGCCGACTGGGCGACGAAGGACAGCGTGGTCACCGAGATCCGGGCCAGGTCTTCCCGCGCCTGCTCGTCGGAGACGTCGATCAGCTGGCCCAGACCCCAGTACGGGGCGAGCATCGCGACGGCCGACTGCACGTCCACCCGGATGTCGCCGGAGTGCACCGGGATCGGGAACGGTTCGGCCGGCGGGAGGCCCGGGCCGAACTTCCCGTCGACGAGCAGCGCCCACACGTTGCCGAACGACACATGGCCGACGAGGTCCTCGATGTCGACACCGCGGTAGCGCAGCGAGCCGCCTTCCTTGTCGGGTTCGGCGATGTCGGTCTCGAAGGCGACGACGCCTTCCAGGCCAGGCTTGAACTCGGACATCCCTGTCAGCTCCCAGTGGTCCACGGTGGCGGTGCTCACCTGACGGCTCGACCGGCCGAGAACGCTGTGACGCCGCGGCGGCCTTGAACGATGGTTCGGGTTCTGTAGCTGCCTATCTTGCAACTCGTCGGTAGCTTTCGCGAGGTGCCCGGGGGGAACCTTTCCAGCAAAGACGTGACGCGGGTCACCGGGGTGCCTCGGCCGGCTGGCGCGCGGACGTAGGGTCGGCGGCGGGAACCTCGCCGGGGCCGGTCCCGGCCCCGGCGGCGGCGGGAGGAGGCCCCGTGAGCAGCAGGGACGGTGTCCCGGCGGCCGGCGGTGCGGCGGAGGCGGCCGGTCGGGTGGCCGCGGCGAGGGTGGACTACGGGCTGGGCGGGCTCTCCGAGGCCGATCTCGCCCCGCACTGGCTGCTCCAGTTCCGCCGCTGGTTCGACGACGCGGCCGCGGCCGGGCTGGTCGAGCCGAACGCGATGGTGCTCGCCACGGCGTCCGGCGACGGAGTCCCCGGCGTCCGGACCGTGCTGCTCAAGCGCGTGGACGACGGCGGCTTCACGTTCTTCACGCATTACACCTCCCGCAAGGGCACCGACCTCGCCGACAACCCGCGGGCCAGCCTGCTCTTCGGCTGGCATCCGATCCAGCGGCAGGTGATCGTGGGCGGGCCGGTCGCACCGACCACCGCCGAGGAGTCCGACGCCTACTGGGCCGCGCGTCCGTGGGGGTCGCGGATCGGGGCGCTGGCCAGCGCGCAGTCACGCGTGATCGCCGACCGCCGCACGCTGGAGGCCGAGGCGGCCCGGCTCGCGGCCCGGCATCCCGAAGGCGGGGACGTCCCCCGCCCGGCGACCTGGGGCGGGTTCCGGGTCGAACCGCGCAGCGTGGAGTTCTGGCAGGGGCGCCGGGACCGCCTGCACGACCGGCTCCGGTTCCGCCGCGACGGCCAGGCGTGGGTGGTGGAGCGGCTCGCACCATGACAGCTCGCAGGCAGCTCGCGCCATGACGCGGGCGCACCACGGGCCAGGTGCGGCGGCGGGTGCGGTCCGGCGCCGGTCGGGCGTATCGCGGTGGACACCCGTCCGCCGCGCCGCTCCGACTTCCGGCGCCGGCTAGCTGACCGCCTCGGCGGCCACCCGGAGGTCGGCGAGAGCCCGGCGTACCCTCCTCGCGGGCGTCCGACGGCATCCGCAGGATCGCCGACGGATGGGTGGTGATCAGCGCCTTCGCACCGGGCAGGTCGTCGAACGGGAGCAGGACGCCGCGGTCCTTCGTCACCCGGTAGGCCGAGCCGAGCAGCGCCTTCACCGCGGTGGCGCCGAGGCAGACGACGACCCGCGGCCGCACCAGCGCCAGTTCCGCGGCCAGCCACGGCGAACAGGCGCGGATGTGCTCGGGACCTGGCGTCTGGTGGATGCGGCGGGTGCCCCGCACCTCGAAGCGGAAGTGCTTCACCGCGTTGGTCACGTAGACCGCACCCCGGCCGAAGCCGGCCTCGGCCACCGCCTTCTGCAGCAGCGTGCCGGCCGGGCCGACGAACGGCAGGCCCCGCTGGTCCTCGACGTCACCGGGTTGCTCGCCCACCAGCACCACGGAGGCGGCGGGGTCGCCGGTCCCGAAGACGGTCTGGGTGGCGTCCTCGTGCAGCGGGCAGGCGCCGCAGCCGGCGGCGGCCGCTTTGAGCGTCGCGAGGTCGGCACCGGCGGGTACCAGCGAACGTGCGTCCATAGCCCGCTATCGTGCCCCGGTCGGTCGGTGCGCGTGTACCGGGGCCGCAGCGGACGGGGAGGCACGGATGGCGGCACGTTGGCGGAACCCGTCCGGCCACCAGTGGATCATCGCGGCCGGCTCGCACCAGGCGACGATCGTCGAGGTGGGCGGCGGCGTGCGGGAGTACACCTGTGGCGGCGAGCACATCCTGGACGGCTACCCCGTGGACGCGATGTGCCGGCGCGCGGCCGGGCAGGTGCTCTCGCCGTGGCCCAACCGGATCCGGGACGGCCGCTACGACTGGGACGGCGCGCAGCACCAGCTCCCGATCGAGGACGTCGCCCGGCATCACGCCCTGCACGGCCTGGTGCGCTGGGAGGTCTGGGACCGCGTCGACCACACGCCGGACTCGGTGACCACCGCACGCGCCATCCAGCCCCGGCCCGGCTACCCCTACGCCATCGCGATGTCCACCCGCTGGAGCGTGAGCCCGGCCGGAGGGCTGCGGGCCGACCACGTCGCGACGAACATCGGCCCCACGGCGGCGCCGTTCGGCCTCGGCGCCCACCCGTACGTGCTGCTCAGCGGCGCCGGGGACACGCTGCGGGTGCCCGCCGGCCGCCGCCTCACCGTCGACGACCGGCTCATTCCCACCGGGGAGGAGCCCGTGGACGGGACCTCCTTCGACCTCCGCGACCCGCGGCCGGTGGGCGAGGCGGCCTGGGACACGACGTTCGGCGTCACCGAACGGGACGACGACGGCGTCGCGCGGACGACCGTTCTCGACCCGGACGGCCGGGGGGCCGAGGTGTGGCAGGACGCCGGCTTCGGCTGGATCCAGCTCTACAACGGCGGCGCGACCGGGCGGGTCGGGCGGTCGGTGGGGATCGTGCCGATGACCTGCCCGCCCGACGCCTTCCGCTCCGGCACGGACGTGCTCACGCTCGAACCCGGCCAGCGGTGGCGGGGGAGCTGGGGTGTCCGGCCGGTCCGGCCCCGCTGAGGGGTTTCGACCCGGTCGCTGGTGCCCCGCGGCGCGGGGCCGTCGCGTCGGAGCGCGCGGCACTACGCTGACCGGACGGGCGAGGAGAGGAGCCTGACGCGGTGATCTTCCGAGGCGTCCGGGACGACCGGCCCTACCCCGACCACGGCTACTCGCTCCGGCAGTGGGCCGACATCCCGCCGCGTCCGGTGCGACTCGACCAGCTGGTCACCACCAAGCGTCATCTCGCGCTGGACAAGCTGTTGGCCGAGGACTCCACCTTCCACGGCGACCTGTTCCCGCACGTGGTGGAGTGCGAGGGCACGCTCTACCTGGAGGACGGCCTGCACCGCGCCCTGCGTGCGGCGTTGCAACAGCGCACCACCATGCACGTCCGCGTGCTGCTGTTGCCGGCCGAGCCGGAGCCCACCGGCTAGGAGCCAGGACGTTCGACCAGTCCCAGTGCCGACGAGCGGTCGGGCCTCCCCGGCCGGCCCCGGGCCAGGGTCTCTCTCCGGTCCGAGAACTCCGCCCGTGGTCCCGTGGGCATCCGGGCAGGGGTCAGCCCGTCGAGGAAGCCGCCGAGGTACCGGACGGTCAGGCAGGGCCAGGTGGTGGCGCAGCACTGGCAGTGGGTGGGTTGCGGGTTCTCCGGCGCGGGAGCGTGTCGGTGCCAGAAGTCCACTCCGGCACGCCAGGCGATGCCCGCGAGGACCCCGGAGGGTGGTTCGGTCGGTGGCGCGCCGAGGTGGACGGTCAAGGCCACAGCTCGGGATGTTCGTCGTCAGCCCACAGCACGTGAAGCCGGGCGCCGGTGTCGGCGATGCGGCGTTCCCACTGCTCCCGGGCGGGCGTGAGCCAGGACAGGTGGCTGCGTGCGGGGATGAGCACCCCGGCTCCGTCGTTGCGCCAGAGGGCGTTCATCAGGAGGCTGAAGCCGTCGCGTTGCGCCAGTAGCCCGGTGCAGGGCATGTCGATGTAGACCGCGAGCAGTTCCAGGGCGTGATCGCCGGCGTGCAGCGCGAGTTCGCCTTCGAGGATGACCAGCTTGGCCGGTTCGACGTCGGTGGAGCGCAGGTAGCCGAAGACCTGGGGCCGGGTCATGGGGACTCTCCGATGGGGTGGCTGGAGGGCCAGACCGGCGACGGCTTTGGGGAGCGGCATCGCCGGTCTGGCCAGTGCGGGGCGGTACCCGTGCCGCTGGGTGGGGAGAGAGCCGTCGCCGGTGGGCGCGGTCACGAGCGCACCGGCTGGTGCGTGTTGGTGTGGGCGCACCGCGAACACGACAGCGTCTTCCCGCACCGGGGGCACCACCGCAGCGCCCGCTGGAACGTCCACAGCCCGGCCAGCCAGCCGAGCAGCAACGCGGCGAGGGCGGTCGCATAGACCATGACGGCCTCCCTGCTCGTGACCCCGGCGGCGACTTCCAGGGTCTGAACGGCCAACCAGCGACAAGGGGTACCGCCGAGGTCGGCCTGAGATCACAGAAAGCGGTATAGGCACCGCGCGCTGTGATGAGAGCCAATCATGATGAGATATCGTTCTGCAAGATCGCATTTCTGCGTTACGCTCTACGACATTACAAGTGGGTCATTCACAGCAAATCGTGTGGGAGAAGTCTTTCATTCTGGGTGTAGGATTCGCCTCACAGAGAAGGAGACAGGGCATGTCCGAGGGGACGACGGGCTCGACGGTGCCGCGCCGGCAGCTGGGCCGGTACCTGCGTGACCTGCGCAACCGCAGCCGGCTCACGGTGCGGGCGGCAGCGACCAAGCTGGAGTGGAGCGAGGCCAAGATCTGGCGCATCGAGACCGGCCAGACCTCGTTGCGCAGCCTCGACGTCGAGGCCATGTGCAAGGTCTACGGCGCACCCACCGACATGATCGACGGCCTGATGGGCCTGGCCAAGGAGACGAAGGCCAAAGGCTGGTGGCACTCCTACGGCGACGTCATCCCCGAAGGTTTCGACCTCTACATCGGTCTGGAGGAGGCGGCTTCCCATTTCTCCTGGTACGAATCCGAACTCGTGCCCGGCCTGCTGCAGACCGCCGACTATGCCCGCACCCTGATCCGCGCCGACAACCCCGGCGTCGACGAGGAGGAGATCGAGCGGCGCGTCCAGCTGCGCATCGCCCGCAAGGCGCTGCTGACCCGCGTCACCGACCCGCCGACACTCGACATCGTGCTCAACGAGGCCATCCTGCGCCGGCCGGTCGGCGGCAAGGCGATCATGTCCGCACAGCTCGAGCACCTGGCGGAGACGGCCGAACTGCCCAACGTCAACCTGCGGTTCATGACGTTCGCCGCCGGATTGCACGGCGGTATCATGAGTGGGCCGTTCGTCATGCTGCGCTTCCCGCTCAACGGCGACGGCCGCGAAACCGAGCCGCCGACCGTCTACGTCGACGGCTTCACCGGCGACCTCTACCTCGACCGAGAACGCGAAATCCGGCGCTACAGCGACACCTTCGCGAACATCTGGGACTCGGCGCTTGACGAGCCCGCCTCCAAGAAGATCATCACGCGAGCAGCAAGGGAGTTCGACAGTGACTAGCAACGACCGACTTGACCCAACCACGCTGACGTGGCGCAAGAGCAGCCGCAGCAACGGTCAGTCCAACTGCGTCGAGATCGCCTGGCGCAAGAGCAGCCGCAGCAACGGCCAATCCAACTGCGTCGAGATCGCCGACGCCCCGGACGGCGTGTTCGTCCGCGACTCCAAGAACCCCCACGAAGCGGTCCTGGCGTTCACTCCCAGCGAGTGGAGCGCCTTCGTCGGCGGCGTCAAGGACGGCGAGTTCGACAACTGAACTCGCGCGGGCTCTCTGACGGACGGCACCCGCACCTGGCCGAAACCGGCCGCCGGCCGACCTGCGTCAACTGGCACCAGTAGCTCTCGTACCGCCCGGTGTTCCCTTGGCCGAGCGTCGGCCGGGTGCTCAGTCCGTGTCGTTCCAGGCGAGGAACCGGGTCGCAAGGTCGGCGTCGCCCTCGCACCGGACGCTGTCGACGCCGCGCCGGCCGTACAGCGCGAGCACGAGGTCGCTGGCGGAGCCTCGCAGGACCGCCTCGCCCTTCGGCTTCGCCCGCGAGATCTTTGCCCCGGCGGGCAGCAGTCGCACCACCCAGGCGGCCTCCGACGTGTCGGTGGCCATCAGGCTGACGGTGCCGGGAGGGTCGGGCCAGGCCACCGCGCACCGCTCGACGATGGCCAGGAACTCGTCCACGCCGTCGGTTGCCATGTCGTCCGGGAGCGGCTCGGGTGAGCCGGCGGCCTCCTGCGCGTCCCAGGCGTGGACGGCCGCCTCCTGCACCTGGTGCCGGGCGATCGCGTCGACCCGGCGCGGCTCACCCCACCAGGTCCACGCGCCCGAGTCGGCCCTGGTGCCCCGCAGGGCCGCGGTCAGCCGCGCCGTGCCGCCCGTCGACCAGGCGATCAGATCCTTGCCCGCCTCCTGGTGGCGGACCGTCGGCCGCTCGGCCGCCGGGCCCGCGGCGACCGCCGCCGCCCAGAAGCGCTGCACGTCGCCGACGTGGAGCACCAGGTCACGGACCGTCCAACCGGGACAACCGGGTACGTCGGCGTCGAGCCGATCGCGCGCGGCGCTCCGCAACGCCGCGCTGCGTTCCTCGACCTGTCTGATCAACCCGTCGTACGCCGGTGTGGCCATGCCCTGGTTCTACCCTGCCGGACCCACACTTCGCGAACGCGGTGCCCACGGCTCCAGCCACGGTCGGACGTATGTCGGGCCGGGCAATAGCGTCGTGGGCGGACCGCGCGATGCGAGGGAGACGCAAATGTCGGAGATCACGCCGTTCTGGCTGGCCGGCCGGCCAGCCCACGGCGGGGACACGTTCACCGTCCACCATCCCTACGACGGGCGCCCGGTGGCGGTCGTCGCGGTTCCGACCGAGGCGCAGGTGGAGGAGGCGGTGGCCGCCGCCCATGCCGTGCGCGCTGAGGCCGCGGCGCTGCCGTCCCACGTCCGCGCGGCGGCGCTCCAGCACGTCTGCGACCAGCTCGCCGCACGCGCGGAGGAGATCGCCCGGCTGATCACCGCCGAGAGCGGCAAGCCGCTGAAGTGGTCGCGCGTCGAGGTCACCCGGGGGGTGTCCACGTTCCGGTGGGCGGCCGAGGAGGCGCGGCGGTTCTCCGGGGAGCTGCAACGCCTCGACACCGATCCGAGCTCGACCGGCCGGCTGGCGCTGGTCCGGCGGTTCCCGCGCGGCCCGGTGCTGGGCATCTCGCCGTTCAACTTCCCGCTCAACCTGGTGGCACACAAGGTCGCCCCGGCGCTCGCCGTCGGCACCCCGATCGTGGTCAAGCCCGCACCGAAGACCCCGCTCACCGCGTTGCTGCTGGGCGAGATCCTGGCCGGCGCCGAGCTGCCCGACGGCATGGTCAGCGTGCTCACCGTGCCGAACGAGCGGGCCGGGGCCCTGGTGGAGGACCCGCGGTTGCCGGTCGTCTCGTTCACCGGGTCGGGGCCGGTCGGCTGGCAGATCAGGGACACCGTTCCCCGCAAACACGTCACGCTCGAGCTCGGCGGGAACGCGGCCGCGATGGTCTGCGCCGACTACTCCGGCGACGCCGACCTGGACTGGGCCGCCACCCGGATCGCGACGTTCTCCAACTACCAGGCCGGCCAGTCGTGCATCGGCGTGCAGCGGGTGCTGGTCGACCGTGCG
This sequence comes from uncultured Actinomycetota bacterium, assembly GCA_963740255.1. Taxonomy (GTDB): domain Bacteria; phylum Actinomycetota; class Actinomycetes; order Mycobacteriales; family Cryptosporangiaceae; genus CAVUDO01. The sequence goes on from CAVUDO010000006.1 coordinate 727,200, forward strand.
GTGGCCGGCCGGCTGGTGCCGAGGATCGTCGAGCGGGTGCGCGCCCAGGTCACCGGCGATCCGAACGACGAGGACACCGACGTCGGTCCGATGATCGGCGTCGAGGCCGCCGAGCGGGTCCAGGCGTGGGTCCGGGAGGCCGTCGAGGCTGGTGCGACGGTGCTCACCGGCGGCACCCGGGACGGCGCCTCGTACGCGCCGACCGTGCTCGCCGACGTCCCGGCCGAGGTCCGGGTGCTGCGCGAGGAGGTGTTCGGCCCGGTGCTCACGATCACCGAGTTCGACGGCGTCCAGGAGGGGTTCGCGCTGGTCAACGCCTCGGAGTACGGGCTGCAGGCCGGGGTTTTCACCCGCGACGTGCAGACCGCCTTCGCCGCCCACCGGGCGCTGGAGGTCGGCGGGGTGGTCGTCGGCGACGTGCCGAGCTACCGGGCCGACCAGATGCCCTACGGCGGCGCGAAGGGCTCCGGCGTCGGCCGCGAGGGCGTCCGCTCGGCGATGCGGGACTACACCGAGGACCGCGTCCTGGTGCTCACCGGCCTCGACCTGTAGCGACCCGGCGAGCCGGCAGTCCGGCCCGCGTGGCGCCGCACCCGCAAGCGGTCGACCGGCCGTCCGAGCGGCCACCTGCGAGGATGGGACGCGGACCGGGCAGCGGAACGAGGGACGGGAGACGGTGTGACGGCTTCGCGCCGGCTGGTGGCGACCCTGACGGTGGCGCTGCTGGCGGTCACCGCCGTCACCGCCTGCACCGGCTCGCCCGATCCCGACGCCGGCCGGCTGGCGCCCCCGTCGCTGGTCCCCCGGGCTACCCTCGGCGCCGGCGAGGGCGCGCTCAACCTCCTCGCGCCGCCCGGCCACGTCGAGACCGGAAGGACCGACCGCTTGGTCGACTGGGTCACCCCGTTCACCAAGGCCACCGGCTGCAAGGTCTCCCTGACACTCGCCGGCTCGCCCGAACAGACGCTGAAGCTGATGGCCACCGGCGGGTACGACGGCGTGGCCGCCGCGGGCGACGTGAGCCTGCGCCTGGTGGGCGAGGGACGGGTGGCGCCGGTGAACACCGCACTCGTGCCGAACGCCGCCGGCGTGGTGCCGGGGCTGCGTTCGGTTCCCTGGTCGTCGGTGGGCGGCCGCTCCTACGGCGTTCCGCACGGACGGGCGGCGACGCTGCTGATGTGGCGCACCGACAAGGTGAAGCCCGCCCCGACGTCGTGGAGCACGGTCTACCGGCTGGGCTCGCCGCACGCCGGGAAGATCGGCGTCCACGACTCACCGATGACGATCGCGGACGCGGCCGTCTACCTCAAGGCGACCGCCCCGGAGGTGGGCATCGAGGACCCGTACGCGCTGACGCCGGCGCAGCTGGCCGCCGCCGTCTCGTTGCTCAAGGTGCAGCGCAGCATGGTGGAGAGCTACTGGCGCGACTACACCCAGCAGCTCCCGGGCTTCGCCGCCGGCAGCACCGTGATCGGTTCGGCCACCCAGGCCACCGTCGATCTCCTGCGGGTCGGCCGGACGCCGGTGCGGGCGACGCTGCCGGCCGAGGGCACCACCGGAACGTCCACCACCTGGATGCTCGCCGCCAAGGCCCGGCACCCGGTCTGCATGTACCGGTGGATGAACCACGTGCTCAGCCCGGCGGTGAACGCCCAGGCCGCCGAATGGCTGGGAATCGCGCCGGCCACGGCGGCCGCGTGCACGAGGACCGTCGACCCGCGGTGGTGCGCGACCACCCACGCGACGGACGAGGGCTACTGGGCCAGGGTGGCGATCCAGCGGACACCGCTGAAGGACTGCCTCCGCCCCGGCGCCCCCGCCACGGGATGCACCGACTACGCCACCTGGCAGGCGGCCTGGCGCCAGGTCGTCGCCTGAGCCTCGTCGCACCGGCCGACCGCCCGGCTCGGTGCGCGGGTCAGGTCCCGCTGGTGATCGTCACCTCGACGTTGCCGCGGACGGCTGCCGAGTAGGGGCACACCTGGTGTGCCATGTCCACCGACTTCGCCAGCACGTCCGGGTCGGCGTCCGCCAGCGTCACGTGCAGCGCGACGGCGAGCCCGAAGCCCGAGTCCGTCGTGCCCAGCTCGACCGCGGCGGTCACCTGCGCGCGGGTCGCGTCGAGGCCGAAGGCCGGTCCGACCTCGGCCAGGGCCGAGCCGAAACAGCCGGCGTACCCGGCCGCGAAGAGCTGCTCGGGGTTGGTGGCACCCGGCACCTTCCTCCTGGGTGAGGCCAGCGTCAGGTCGAGGACACCGTCGTCGGTGCGGACCGGGCCGGACCGACCGCCCACGGCGGTGGCCCGGGTGGTGTAGAGGATCTTGGAGAGGGGAGTCATACCGCCATCTTGGCGGGGTCTGCGACCGGGTCTCGCGAGGGGTCGGGCCGCCCCGCCCGACCTGCGGCGTCATCCGCCGGCGTCGACGGGGCAACGCGCGGGAAACACCGGCGTGCCAGGCTCGGCATGCGGGGTAGGCGACGGGCGTCGGGCCGTCCGACCCGGCGAGCGGAGGGGGCCGGATGCTGCTGCGGGTGCGGCTCTCGGTGCCGGACCGGCCCGGTGCCCTCGGCGGGGTGACCCGGACGCTGGGCGCCGCAGGCGCCGACATCCTGCAGGTCACCGTCCTGGAACGGGCCGGTGGCCGGGCCGTGGACGAGTTCACGATCTCCGCCGCGAACCCGTCGGTGCGCGAGCGGGTGGTCGCCGGCCTGGCGGCCGCGCCGGGCGTAGAGGTCAGCGGCATCTGGGCCACGTCCGTGCGACCCGGCGCCTTCCCCGACCTCGGCGTGCTCGCCCAGATCGCCCAGCGGCCGTCCCGTGGCCTGGCAACTCTGGTCGACGCCGCGCCGGCCCTGTTCAGCGCGCGGTGGTCGGCGGTGGTGGCGGTGGACGGGGACCCGCGCCTGCTGGTGCGCGGCTGCGACGTTCCGGCCGAGGTCACGGCACCCGACCTGGCGCCGCTGCGGGCGCGGACGCTGACCCTGGACGGCGGCGTGCATCTGGTCGCGGCGCCGCTGGAGGGAACGCAGGCCGCGGTGGTGGTCGCCCGCACCCACGACCCGCAGTTCCACGCGATCGAGCTGACCCGGCTCACCCTGCTCGTCGACATCGTCGCCGCGATCGTCGGCCGGGACGGGCTCGCGGCGACGATGGGTCGCCGCGGCCGGGGCGTCGGCGACGGATAGGGGGCGACAGATAGGGTTCGCCGGGTGAAGGTGGTTCTCTTCGGCGCGACCGGCATGGTCGGGCAGGGCGTGCTCCGCGAATGCCTGCTGGCCGAGGACGTGACGGACGTCCTGGTGATCGGCCGCACGGCGACCGGCCGGCAGCACCCGCGACTGCGCGAACTCGTCCACGACGACTTCGCCGACCTCTCGGCCGTCGAGGACGAGCTGGCCGGCCACGACGCCTGCTTCTACTGCCTGGGCGTCTCGGCCGCCGGCCGCAGCGAGGCCGACTACACCCGGGTCACCTACGACTACACCCTCGCCGCGGCGCAGGTGCTCGCCCGCCGCAATCCCGACCTCACCTTCGTCTACGTCTCCGGCGCCGGCACCGACTCCTCCGAACGCGGCCGGTCGATGTGGGCGCGGGTCAAGGGCCGCACCGAGAACGCGGTGCTCGCGCTGTTCCCGAACGGCTACGCGTTCCGGCCGGCGTTCATCCAGCCGCTGCACGGGGCGACGTCCAAGACCGGTTGGTACCGCGCCGTCTACGCGCTGACCACCCCGCTTTACCCGGTGTTGCGCCGGCTCCTGCCGAAGTACGTCACCACGACCGAGCAGGTCGGGCAGGCGATGCTCCGGGTGGCCCGGGAGGGCGCTCCGAAGCGGGTGCTGGAGAGCGCCGACCTGCCCTGAACCGCGGAACGCGTCGCGGCGCCGGGGGCGAATGCCGCCGCCGCACGCCGATCGCTGCGCCCGTTCTGACGCGTTCCCGGCCGACGCGGTGACCCCGGTTGTGCCGCGGTTCCCGGCGCGTGGCTGGTGACGGGCGTAACGTCCCTCTATACGCGTCGAGAGGGGACGCGGTGGGGATGCAGGTGGCAGAGGGGGAACGGTAGAACGTGGCGACGATCCGTGTCTTCCTCCTCGACGACCACGAGGTGGTGCGACGCGGCCTGACCGACCTGCTCGACGCCGAGCCCGACCTGGAGGTCGTGGGTCAGACCGGATCCGCCGTCGAGGCCATGCGGCGGATCCCCGCGCTCAGCCCGCACGTGGCGATCCTGGACGCGCGGCTGCAGGACGGCAGCGGCATCGAGGTGTGCCGGGAGGTCCGTTCGGCCGACCCCGGCATCCAGGCCCTGATCCTCACGTCCTACGACGACGACGAGGCGCTGTTCGCCGCGATCATGGCCGGTGCGGCGGGTTACGTGCTCAAGCAGATCCGGGGGACCGACCTGGTCGACGCCGTTCGACTGGTCGCCGCCGGCCGGTCGCTGCTCGATCCGGCGGTCACCCAGCGGGTGCTGGAGCGGGTCCGGGGCGGTCCCCGTCAGCCGGCCGAACTGGCCGCCCTCACCGACGCCGAACGGCGCATCCTGACCTTCATCGCCGAGGGGCTGACCAACCGCGAGATCGCGACCCGCACGTTCCTCGCCGAGAAGACCGTCAAGAACTACGTCTCCGGCCTGCTGGCCAAGCTCGGGGTGGCCCGGCGCACGCAGGCCGCCGTGCTCGCAGCCCGGCTGCTGCGCCCACCGTCGGACGCCCGGTGACCTTCCCCGTGGGACCATCGATCCGGAAAGGACGGACCGCTCAGTGCTCCGGCTGGTCGGCCAGCCGGCGCTCGAGCGCGGCGACCACCTGGGCGGTCGCCGCCGCCTCCGGCCAGGCGGCGTCGTAGGCGAGCAGGTCCCGGAGCAGCATGTTGAGGGCTCCGTCGTCCAGGTCCTCGACCTGGGCCGCGAACCAGTCGAGCGCTCCGGCCGGGTCGTTGCGCAGCGTGATCGAGAACGCGTAGGAACGCAGCCACGGATCCGGCGTGTTGGTGAGCAGCGCGCGTGCGGTCTCGGCCTCCACCCGCGGATCGCGGCTGGACAGCTCCGACAGCGCGGTCGTCGCGATGAAGGGGTCGGTCTTCAGCGCCAGCGCCCCGATCGACTCCGGCGACAGGGAATCGAAGTCGATCTCTCCGGTGGTGCACAGTGAGTGAAGGGGCGAATCGGCCATAGAAAGCCTCGTTCTCCATCGCGTCGTAGCGGGGGCACGCGTTCGGGCGGTGACTCATGAAACCGCATCCGCGCAAGAATCGCGATGTCCTCGGTGTGCCTTCCCACTCCTCGGGCCAGGAGGTTACCAGCGCGTTTCGCCGTCGTTGCCGAGCGCCGTCGGGGAGTCCTTGCGGTGCCGGGTAGAGGCTTGGAACGCGAGGCTCAGAGGGCGGGGTCCAGCGGCACCGACCACGTCAGTGTGGTGCCGGCACCGGGGCTGGAGACGACGTCGAACCGTCCGCCGAGCTTCTCCGCGCGGGCGGCGAGGTTGGTCAGCCCCCGGCCGGTCGGACCGTTGAGGTCGATGCCGGCGCCGTCGTCCTCCACGGTCAGGTGCAGCAGTCCGGTGCGGATGTCGGCGCGCAGCCCGACCTCGACCCGGCCGGCCTGGGCATGGCGGGCGGCGTTCGACAGGGCCTCACGCACCGTGGCCAGCACGTCGGTGCGGACCGAGTCGGCGACGGTCGAGTCGATCGGACCGTCCAGCCGGACGGACGGCTCGAAGCCGAGCACCACGGCGGAGTCGGACGCGACCCGCAGCACCTCGGTGCGCAGCCCGTCAGGGTCGTCGGTCGGCTCCTGCAGGGCGAAGATGGTCCGCCGCACCTCGCGGATCGTCTCGTCCAGTTCGTCGACAAACCGTTCGATCCGGCTGGCCACCTCGGGCCGCACCACCAGCCGGGACAGCCCCTGCAGCCCCAGTCCGACCGCGAACAGGCGTTGGATCACCATGTCGTGCAGGTCGCGGGCGATCCGGTCGCGTTCCCGGTATACCGCGAGACGCTGCCGGTCGTCCTGGGCCCGGCCGAACTCCAGGGCCAGCGCGGCGTGGTCGGCGAGCAACCGGACGATCCGCAGGTCGTCCTCGTCGAACGGCGGGCGGCCGGGCAGCCGGGCCACGCCCAGGACGCCCAGGACGTGCCCGCTCGCCGACAGCGGCATCAGCGCGAGCGGCCCGTCCACCAGGCTCCGGATCACCTCCGCGGCGTCCGGCGAGAGCGTGTCCACCCAGCCGGTGGGGTGGTAGCGGGAGGTGAGGTACGGCTCGCCGGTCTGGTACACCCGGCCCGCATAGGTGCCTGCCATGTCGTGGACGATGCCGATCAGGTGCTCGGCGCCCTCGCCCGCGGCGGCCGCCATCTGCAGCTGGTCGTCGACCGGGAGGCTGAGCAGCGAGATTCGGGCATCGGCGATCGACCGGGCGGTCTCGGCGACCAGGTCGAGCGCGTCGCCGGGCGGGATGCCCCGCAGCGTGTGGGTGGCGAGCTCGGTGGCCGCGTGCAGCCACATCTCCCGGCGCTTGGTCTCCTGGAACAGTCGGGCGTTCTCGATGGCGATCCCCGCGGCGCCGGCCAGCGCGGTGAGGACCTGCTGGTCCTCGTCGGTGAAGGTCGAGCCGTCCCGCTTGTCGGTCAGGTAGAGCGCGCCGTAGACCTCCCCGCGGACCCGGATCTGGACGCCCAGGAAGGTGCGCATCGGGGGGTGGTGCGTCGGGAAGCCGGCCCGGGCATGGTGCTCGGTCAGGTCGTCCAGCCGCAGCGGCGTCGAGTCGAGCGCCAGCATGCCGAGGATGCCGCGCCCGGTCGGCGGCTCGCCGATCAGCTTGCGGGTGTGCTCGTCGACTCCCACGTACAGGAAGTCGGTGAGCTGGTGGTCGGGACCCAGCACGCCCAGTGCGCCGTACTGCGCGTCGGCGAGGTCGCAGGCCGAGCGGACGATACGGCGGAGCAGGTCGGGCAGGCTGAGCGCACTGGCCATGGCGACGACGGCCGTGAGGAGCTGGTCGCCGCGTCCCTGCAGGCCGGTTTCCACCGGCGCCGGGACGGGGCAATCCGACTCGGGGCTGTCCACAGCCACGGCCCACCCCACTCGACGTCACCTACCCGTTGCCGACTCCCCCCGGACGCACAGGTTAAGCGCCCGCGCGGGTCCTCGCCCGGCGAATGCGGGATAAAACAGGGCCACATCACTCGCCGGGGGATGCTGTACCCCAAAGTGTGCGCAGCGATACTATGCGTGCTTTTCGCTCCGGGTCGGGCGGGCGCCTCCTCGAGCGTCGGCACCGGAGCCCGGACGCAGAGGCGGGCGGTGTGGCGCTGCCACACCGCCCGCCTGGCGCCGGTGGCACCCCTCCGCACCGCCGACGGCTACCGGTGACCCGCACCCTCGAGGGATCGACCGGCCGCTCCCCACCGGGAGCTGTGGGCCCCATCGTGCCTCGCTCACCAGGCGATGGGCAGAGTCGTCCGTCCCTGGTGGCCGCCGTAGGTCCTGATCGGCGCAGACCGTCCCGTCCGGGGCAGACCGTCCTGTCTCACCCCACCGGCCAGGTGTGCACAGGCTCGTTGGAGTGCATCCGTTCGAGGTAGCGCAGCGTCATCTGGCGCAGCGCCTCGGGCCGGTTCAGGTTCGCCGCGTCGTCGAGGTGCGCGACCGTCTCGGTCTGCCAGACCGCTCCGTTGCGCCCGGTCAGGCAGCGCTGCTCGATGATGCCGAGCAGGCGTTCGCGTTCCTCGGTGTCCACGCCCCACCGGTCCAGGCCCTCGTGGGCCAGCGGCAGCAGCGTGCGCAGCACCAGCTCGGTGGCCGGCACCTCGCCCACCCGGGGCCAGTAGAGCCGGGCGTCGATGCCGTGCCGGGCGGCGTTGTGCATGTTCTCCTCGGCCACCGCGAACGACATCTGGCTCCAGATCGGACGTTCGGCCTCGACCATCGCCCGCACCAGCCCGTAGTAGAACGCCATGTTCGCGCAGATGTCGGCCACGGTCGGGCCCGCGGGCATCACCCGGTTCTCCACCCGCAGGTGCGGCTTGCCGTTGTACACGGCGTACACGGGCCGGTTCCAGCGCCAGATGGTGCCGTTGTGCAGGGTCAGCTCACCCAGGTGCGGGATGTCGCCGCGGTCGAGCACGTCGGCCGGGTCCTCGGTCTCGCAGACCGGCAGCAGGGCCGGGAAGAACCGCGAGTTCTCCTCGAACAGGTCGAACACCGAGGTGATCCACCGCTCGCCGAACCACACCCGCGGCCGCACACCCTGGGCCTTGAGTTCCTCCGACCGGGTGTCGGTGGCCTGCTCGAACAGCGGGATCCGGGTCTCGCGCCACAGCTCCTTGCCGAACAGGTACGGCGAGTTGGCGCCCACCGCGATCTGGGCCGCGGCGATCGCCTGGGCGGCGTTCCAGTAGCTCGCGAACGTGGTGGGGCTGACCTGCAGGTGGAACTGGACGCTCGTGCAGGCGGCCTCCGGCGCGATGCTGTCGGCGTAGGTGGCCAGCCGCTCCACCCCGTCGATCTCCAGCCGCAGGTCCTCGCCGCGGGCGGCGAACACCTGCTGGTTGAGCAGCTTGTAGCGCTCGTTCGCCGAGAGCGCGTCCAGGCTCATGTGCTTCTCGCGCAACGACGGAAGGATGCCCACCATCGCCAGGTGCGCGCCGACCGAACGGGCCCGCTCCTCGGCGTGGTTGAGACTGCTCCGGATCTCCTGCTCGAGCCCGCCCAGCCCGTTGCCGGCCAGGCGGCGGGGCGGGACGTTGATCTCCAGGTTGAACTGGCCGATCTCGGTGCACCAGACCTCGTCGGCGATCACGGCCAGCACCTCGGCGTTCTTCATCGCCGGCTCGCCGCGGGCGTCGACGAGGTTCAGCTCGATCTCCAGGCCCGCCAGCGGCCGGTCGAAGTCGAACCGCGACTCCTCCAGCATCCGGGCGAAGACGTCCAGACAGGAACGGACCTTGTTCCGGTACCGCGTGCGGTCCTCGCGGGTGAACTCGATAGCGGGAAGGTCTCGACCCATCTCGACCTCCGGTGGGCTGGCGGCGGGTCCCAGCGGACGGTGGTGCTCCCCGTCACCGTTGCACGCCGACCTCCCGGGCGCCAGCGTCCGGGAGGTCGGCGCGGCCACGCCCTAGCGACCGACGGTCACCCCCTTGGCGGCACGGCTGCGGCGGGCGCAGACATTGCCCAGGTCGGCGGTCTGGCCGCGGTCGACGATCACCTGGCGGACCGACGCGATGGAGCCGTCGGGCCGCTCGCAGGTGAGCGTCCACGCCTCCTTGACCCCGGCGGTCGGCGGCAGCGGGCTGGCGAACGTGACGCTGCCGCCTGACCAGTCGTCGTACGGCTGGCCCTCGACCTGGTCGTAGTTCACCAGGATCGCCTTGTAGTTCCCCGGCAACGGATCCCGCATCACGGCGTTCTCCTCGCTGGTGCCGCCCGCCGCCGACTGGGCCACGATCGTGCCCGCCTCGTCGACGATGTAGAGGTCCCAGTCGGTGTCCGTGCTGCCCCACTCGATGTGGATGGTCGCGCTGCCGTTGTCCACGTCGGGCGGTCCGGCGATGGTGAACGGAACCTCCTCGTGGGCGCCGCCCAGCGGGTCGCCCTGGTTCTCCGCCGGCTGGCCGGCCGGGTTCGGCAGCGTGGCCGGGGCCTGCGGCGGCCCGGTCGGGTGGCGTCCGAACCGGCCGGCCACGTACGGCCGGGTGGACGGATTGACGGCCCAGCTGAACGCGCCGCCGGTTGCCTTCATCGTCGAGTCGAGCGTGTCGCTGTAGAGGATCGCGTCGCCCGTCGTCCCGTCCGGCTGGATGACGGGGGACGTCGGGGTCTGGAACTCCTTGTGCACCCGCAGCGTCCAGCCCCTGGGTGCGGTGCCGACCAGGGTGGCGTGGTGGGTGGCGGCGATCGTCGCTTCGAGCATGTCGTAGTACGCCGCCTGGTTGCCGCCCGTGCCGGCTCCGGCCGCCTCGCCCAGCCCGAGGTACTCGTTGACCACGCCGGCCTCGTAGGCCGGGTGGAACGAGTCCGGGCCGATCTCGAACGTGTAGCCGAGGCCGCCGGTGATCCAGTAGCTCCAGTCCTCGGTGGTGCCGGTGGTGTCGTAGAGCTGGAACCCCTGCTGGCTGGCGTACCCGTTGCGGCTGGCCATCTTGTCGCCGAGCGCCTTGATCAGCGGCTCCTCCTCCGGGGCCCGCGCGTCGGCCAGGCCCGGCGGCCGCAGGATCAGGTTGGAGAAGGTGTGGTTGGTGATCAGGTTGGTCACCTGCCGGTTGGAGACCAGGCTGCGTACCGCCTTCACCTCGGGCTCGGAGAACGGGGCCGAGCCGCGGTAGGTGTCGCTGGACCAGTTGGTGCTGGCCCCGGGGCCTCCCCAGAAGCCGCCGTAGTTGCGGTTGAGGTCCGTGCCGCGCAGGCGACCGGCCGGGTTGGCCGAGCAGATGCCGGTGCGGAACTGCTCCGGGGAGTCGGCGGGGTTGCAGTTCTTCCGCTTCATCTCGTAGTCGAAGGTGGAGAAGTCACCGAGCGCCGGTGCCTCCCGGGAGATCGTGAAGGCGTCCGGGTTGACGATCGGCAGCACGATGTTGCGGCTCGCGTCGACCAGCTGCCGGGTCCGGGCGTTCTTGCCGTAGCCGAGCACCAGGTCGTACGCCCACTCCAACGCGTGCTCGCCCGAGGGCCACTCGCGCGCGTGGTGGACGCCCATGTTGAGGAAGATCGGCTTTCCGTCGGCGAGGTTCTTGGCGTCCTTGGCGATCTCGATCGCGCCGATCTCCCGGCCCTCGATCGTGCGCTCGGAGAGCGTGAACGCGCGGACCCGCTTCGGGTACTTGCGGGCCAGCTCCTTCATCTCGAACTCGTAGTCCGCGAGCCGGCGGTAGCTGGTGCGGCCCGACGGCAGCGCCGACGCGGCCTGGGCCTTGGCGAACGCGCGGTCGGCGGCCCGGTTGGCCGCGGCGTGCTTGGCCAGGTCGGCGATCTTCACGGTGTACCGGAACCCGGCGGCCGTCACCTTCGCGGCGTCGGCCTTGGTGAGCACCGCGTCGATACTGGTCTTGGTGGCCGACTCGGTGAGGTCGACGCCGAGCGCCTGCAGCCGGCGCTTGGCGGTCCGGTCCGGGGTGGCGACGCTCACCAGCTGGGCGGTGCCGGCGGCGGCGGCCGGGACGGCGACGAAGCTGACGTTGTAGCCGACGCTGCGGGCACTTCCGCCGTACCGGCAGGCCTGCACGAGCAGCTTCTGGTCCTTGGTCACGAAGCCCTCGGCCAGCTCGTGGGACTTCATCCCGGCCGATGCGGCGACGGTGCGGTTGGTGGCGCTGTCGAAGACGGCGACGTCCCAGTCGCCCCCGCCGTCGAGACGGACCCGGACCAGGCCGGTCTCGGTGGCGGTGACGCGGGTGCGGTCGACCCCGCTGGCCTGCGGCACGGGGGCGGCGAAGCAGTTGCGGGCCACCGACTTGGACGCGGTGAACTGGTTCTGCGGCTCGGCGTCGGCGGCCGGGGCCAGGACGAACGCCCCGGCGGCGACCAGGCCTAACGCGGTGGCGGCGGCGGTGCGGGCGCGCGGTTCACGCCAGCTGGGCCGGGTGGGCCGCGAAGCGGATGATGTGGGCGGTAACGGTGGCACAGCGCCTCCTCCGCGCGGAGTCGCCGAGCGGGTGGAACTCGGCGAGACGGGACTCCGCGGACGGCCGGTACGTTACACCCGATCAAAGTGGTGAAGAACGCTTTCCCGCGACCCTGTTACCGCACGGTACGCAGTGGCGTACTTACCGGGTGTCGAGCTCGGAACCGCGCGGCCGTGGCCCGCGTCGAATGGCGCATGACGCGCAGAGCAATCCTGACGGCCGGCCTGGCGACCGTGACCGCACTGGGTATGGGGGCCTGCACCGCGGCTCCGAACGAACCGCCGCCCGCCGGCGCGGCGCTCCGGCTGGTCGCCTACGACTCCTGCGCCGAGGCGCTCACCGACCTGCGCCGGGCGGCCGCGCCGTACGTCACGCCGTACGGGCTGAACGCTCCCGGCGATCCGGGAGCGGTCGACGTCCAGGCCGACGCGCGCCAGAAGGGGATGGCCCCGGCGGCGCCGGCCACCCCGAACCAGGCACCCGACCACTCCGGCACCAACACCCACGAAGCCGACGTGGACGAACCCGACCTGGTCAAGACCGACGGCCGGCGGATCGTCACGGTGGTCGGCGGCCGGCTGCGCGTCGTCGACGTGGCCACCCGGCGGCAGAGCGGTGACCTCGACCTGCGCAGCGCCGCCGACCCGCCCGGCTCGGTCTACTCCGGACAGCTGCTGCTCAGCGGCGACCGGGCGCTGGTGTTCAGCGCCGACGAGACGGGCGGCGGGCGGATCGTCGCCGACAAGATCGCGCCCGGGCCCGCCGAGACCCGGCTCACCCTGGTCGACCTGTCCGGCGCTCCCCGGGTGGTCGAACGGTTCGTCGTGAACGGCGCGGACTACCTCGACGCGCGCCAGTCCGGGACGGTCGCCCGGGTAGTGGTCCAGACCCGGCCCCGACTGCCGTTCGTCCAGCCGGGCGGCGCGGTGACCGAGAAGTCCGCGCTGCGGACGAACCAGGACGTCCTGCGCGCGGCGCCGATCTCGGCCTGGTTGCCGACCTGGGAACGCCGGCACGCCGCCGGCGTCGAACGCGGCACCGTGCCCTGCGAGCGGCTCAGCCACCCAGTCCGTCACACCGCGACCTCGGTGCTCACGGTCCTCACCGTCGACCTGGCCGGCGACGGCTTCGCCGACGGCGACCCGGTGTCGCTGTCGGCCGCGGGCGACATCGTCTACGCCACCGGCGGAACGCTCTACGTGGCCGACAACCGCTGGCGGACGGAGCGTCCAGGCGTCCTCCGTGGGGGTGTCACCCGGCCGGAGGTGGTCGAGGACGTCGCCGAGGTGTACGCGTTCGACACCTCCCGGCCGGGCCGACCGGTCTACCGTGCGGCCGGCAGCGTCCCCGGACGGCTGATCAACCAGTACGCGCTCTCCGACCACGCCGGTCACCTGCGGATCGCGACCACCCGCCAGACGGGGGCGCGGCCGACCGCGGACGCCCCGGCGGACATGCCGCAGCCACGCCCCGCCACCGTCAGCGCGGTCACGGTGCTGGCCCGGGACGGCGAGCGGCTGGTGCGGGTGGGCCGGGTCGACGGACTGGGCCGGGGCGAACAGATCTACTCCGTGCGGTTCGCCGGCGATGTCGGGTACGTCGTCACGTTCCGGCAGACCGACCCGCTCTACACTCTCGACCTGAGCGACCCCCGTGCGCCGCGACTGGCGGGGACGCTGAAGATCCCCGGCTACTCGGCGTACCTCCATCCGGTCGGCGACGGGCGGCTGATCGGGGTCGGGCAGGACGCGGACTCCTCCGGTCGGGTGCGCGGCCTGCAGGTCTCGGTGTTCGACGTCCGCGACCTCGCGCGGCCGGTCCGCACCGCCCAGTTCGCCATCCCGACCGCGAACTCCGGCGCCGAGTACGACCCGCACGCGTTCCTGTGGTGGCCCAAGACGGGGCTGCTCGCCGTCCCCGTCACCCGCTGGACCGTGGACCGGCCCGGGGAAGCCCCCGACCAGGGCAGGCCCGACCAGGGCGTCCTGATGTTGCGCCTGGCCGGCAGCGCGCTGACCGAACGCGGCATCCTGCGCGACCCGCCGTCGCGTTCCTCGGGACAGGGTTATCAGCCGGGCCCCGAGCGGACACTGGTGATCGGCGACACGATCTGGACGGTGTCCCAGACGGGCTTGGCCGGCTACGACCTGGACACCCTGGGGCGGCACGCCTTCGTGGCGTTGGACCGCTGACCGGCGGGTCCGCCAGGGCTGGCGGGGCACCGTCCGGCCCCGCTTCGCCGATGGCCTCCGGCCGGGTGAATCGGCCCGGCGAGACCGGATACCCTCTGGCAGCGGGGGACGGCGGGCCGGATCGTGGTTGGGATGGGACGTAATGGCACAAGGTGAGAACCAGAACCTGTTCACGCTGAGCAACTCGGCCTCGGGTGAGCCCAGCTTCGACCTGGTCCTGCGCGGCTACGACCGCGGGCAGGTCAACCGGGTGGTGGCCCAGCTGGAGTCCGAGCTCGCCGGGTACGCGGCGAATCGCGACGAGGCCGTCGGGCACGCCCAGGCACTGTCCGCGCAGGTGCAGGAGTTGCAGAACCAGCTCGCCACCCTCCGGCGCACCCCGCCGGGAGGGGAGAACCCGACCTACAAGCACCTCGGTGCCCGGGTGGAGCAGATCCTCGCCCTGGTCGAGGACGAGGCCGCCGAGGTCCGTTCCCGGGCCGAGAAGGACGCCGCGACCCTCGTCGCCGACGCCGAGAAGTCCGCGGCCGACCGTCGGGCCGCCATCGAGGCCGCCTACGCCGCCAAGGGCCAGGAGGCCGACAAGCTGCTCAAGGACGCCGAGCGGCAGGCCGCCGAGCTGCGGCGCGAGGCGGAGCAGGTCCGCGCCGAGGCCGACAAGCACGTGAACGAGCAGCGCGAGTCGGTCAAGACCGAGGCGCACCAGAAGCAGGACGAGGCCAACCAGTACGCGGCCCGGGTGCGCGGAGAGGCCGAGAAGCACGCGCTCGCGGTGGTTTCCAAGGCCGACGAGCACTCGGCGAAGGTGCGGTCCGAGGCCGACGAGGCCGCCCGGGCGGCGACCGAGGCGGCTCGCCGCCAGGCCGAGGCGACCCTCGGCGGGGTCAGGGCCGAGGTGGAGACCGCCAAGACCCAGGCCCGGGTCGACGGCGAACAGCTCCTCGCCGAGGCCCGTCGCGGGGTCGCCGAGCTGGACGCCAAGCGCCGCCAGATCAAGCAGGAGATCGGCCAGCTCCGCGAGGCACTCGTCCGGCTGACCGGCGGCACCGCGGCGCTGTTCGACGACGACGAGGACGAGGCCCCCGCGTCCCCCCAGGCGTCAGCCGTTCCCGACCCGCGGGTCGCGCCGCCCGCCCCCGCGTCGCCGACTCCGCAGGCTGGCGGCCCGTCCTCCGGCCCCCCGCGGGCCCACCCGCCGGCCGCGATGCCGCAGGCTGGCGGCCCACCCGCCGTGACACCGCAGGGTGGCGGCCGCGAGGCCGCGGGAGCACCGGCAGGCGACCGTCCGGTCGGATCGCCGGGCTTCGGGGCGGACGCCGACCGCGGTCCGCGCGGGATGGTGCAGGGGCGGGCCCAGGTTGCCGGCCAGCTCGGTCGCCCGGACCAGCCCGCGAGCGACGGTCCGGAGAAACCGGACACGAATGGCCAGCAGGCCGTCGCGGCGCCGGCGTCCGACGATCCCGGCCAGGAAAAACCAGGCCAGGAAAAACCAGGCCAGGAAAAACCAGGCCAGGAAAAACCAGGCCAGGACAAGCCCGCCGGCGACCTGGCGGCGGCCGGCCCGACCAACCCCAACTCGACCAGCGGGTCCGACCCGCGCTGAGACAGCCGCCACACCAGGACTCGGTAGCGGGACGAATCAGTAGCGGGACGGCCAGCGCCGGAAGCCGCGACCCCACCGCTCGGACCCCAGGCCGCGCGCCCGCCGGGCGTGCCGGTAGAGACCCCAGCCGAGGAAGGCCAACGGCCAGATCGGCCAGAAGAAGTTCGCCCCGGACAGCGCCCAGAGTCCGATCAGGACGGCGGCGACCACGAGGACGAACCGGCCGTGACGGAACAGCCCGCTGCGCGCCTCGGCCCGTGCCTTCGGCGTGGACTCGGCCAACGGCCGGCCGTGCCCGGGCAGGTCCCAGGTGAGCGGGGCCAGGTCGCTGCGGTAGGTGGCCGCGTAGGCCGAGGCGAGCCGCTCGTCCACCTCCTCCAGCGTGAGCATGCCTTCGGCGGCGGCGCTGCGCAGGATGGTCGCGACCTCCTCGCGCTCGGCGTTCGAGGCGCGTACCCGGGCATCGGTCGAACCCAACAGGTCGAGGCCGGTGTTCATGGCGTTCTCCTCACGGTGCGGGCGGTACGCCCACTCACGGTCGCGGTTCCAGCGTTGTCTGCACACGTTCGATCGTGACCGCCGCGGCGCCGGGCCGCGTCGGACCGGCGGCGGCATCTCCGCTACGCCCGCGGGAGCAGGGCACGCCGGCGGGTACGCCCGGCGCGGTATCCGCCGCGCGCCGGTGGGTCGATGACGGGCGGGTGCCGCGCGGCATACGGTGCGGACGTGGAGAACCGGCCAGGCACCCGATGGCCCGGTCAGGAGATCTGGCCGGGAGGCTGGCCGCTCGGGCGGCGCCGGTGGCCGGGGGGAGCCTGGGACCGGTCCGGTCACCCAAGGCACGGCTCCGGACGAGCCGGCTTCGGCCGACCCGACGGCAGCGCGCCGTGGTCCGGCTGGCGGTGGTTCCGCGGCGGTCCGCCGCTGCTCCTGCTGCCGGCGGTGCTCGTCGCGATCCAGGTCGTCGGGGTGTTCGTGGTGGCCCGGAGGCAGCCTGACCAGACTCCGCTGGACGTCCTCGGTGTCGCGCTCGCGTTCGCGGGACCCGCCGCGCTGCTGCTGCGTCGGCGCCACCCGGTGGTCGCCCTCGTCCTCGCCTCGGTCAGCGCGGCGGTCTACTACCTGCTGGGGTACCCGATCGGCCCGGTCTTCCTGGCGCCGCTGTTCGCGCTGGGCGCGGCGGTGAAGGCCGGCCGGCGGGGGGAGGCATGGGTCTTCGCGGGGGTGGGCTACGCGGGGTTCGTGGCGCTGGAGCTGACCGTCGGCCGGCCGCCCCGGATCGCGGCCTACCAACTCGTCTCGTTCGCCGCCTGGACGCTGGTGGTGCTGGTCGCGTCCGAGGCCGCCCGGATCGGCCGGGAGCGGGCCGCGGAGGCCTACCGCAGCCGGCAGGAGGCAGACCGGCGCCGGGTGTCGGACGAGCGGCTGCGGATCGCGCGGGAGCTGCACGACGTGCTGGCCCACCACATCTCGCTGATCCACGTGCAGGCCGGCGTCGCGCTGCACCTGCTCGACTCCGGGACGTCGGGCGGTACCGGCTCCGACCCGGCGGCCGCCGGGTCGCCGGGTCCGGCCGACACCCCTTTGCCCGTGCGTTCGGCCCTGGTGGCGATCAAGCGGGCCAGCAAGGACGCGCTGGTGGAGCTGCGCTCGACGCTCGGTGTGCTGCGCCAGGTCGACGAGGCGGCACCGCGCCAGCCCTCGCCGGGCCTGGCCCGGCTCGACGACCTGGCGGCCCGGTTCGCCGCGGCCGGGACCCAGGTGCGCACCGAGGTGGACGGGTCGCCCCGCGCGCTGCCGGCCCGGGTCGACCTGGCGGCCTTCCGGATCGTCCAGGAGGCTTTGACGAACGTGAGCCGGCACGCCGGCGGCGCACCGGCGGTGGTCCGGATCGCCTACGGGCCCGACGACCTGACCGTCCGGGTCGACGACGAGGGGCCGGACGAGCTGCGCGGCGACCACGGCGATCCCGGTGATCGGGGCGATCCGGTGCCTGGCGGCGGCAACGGCATCCCGGGAATGCGCGAACGGGCCGAGGCTCTCGGCGGCGTGTTCCTGGCCGGGCCCCGCGCCGACGGCGGCTTCCGGGTGCAGGCCAGCTTCCCGCTGGACGGTCTGTCGTGATCCGCGTGCTGCTGGCCGACGACCAGGCGCTGGTGCGGGCCGGTTTCCGGGCCCTGCTGGACGCCCAGGACGGCATCGAGGTGGTGGCCGAGGCCGGCGACGGTGCCGAGGCCGTGCGGCTGGCCACGGCGCTGGTGCCCGACGTGGTGCTGATGGACATCCGGATGCCCGGCGTGGACGGGCTGGAGGCGACCCGCCGGATCGGCGACGATCCCCGGCTCGGCACGGTCCGCATCGTCATCCTGACCACCTTCGACCTGGACGACTACGTGTTCGAGGCGCTGCGGGTCGGGGCGAGCGGCTTCCTGGTGAAGGACACCGAGCCGGTGGAGCTGATCCAGGCGGTGCGGGTGGTGGCCCGCGGCGACGCGCTGCTCTCGCCGGGGATCACCCGGCGGCTGATCGCGCAGTTCGCCGCGAACGCCCGCCAGCCGCGGGCTCTGCCGACACTGGACGGCCTCACCGACCGCGAGCGCGAGGTGGTGGCGCTGGTCGGCGAAGGCTTGTCGAACGGCGAGATCGCCGGCCGGCTGGTGGTCAGTCCGGCGACGGCCAAGACCCACGTCAGCCGGGCGATGATCAAGCTCGGCGTCCGCGACCGGGCGCAACTCGTCGTGCTCGCCTACGAGTCCGGTCTGGTCCGCCCCGGTTGGATCGGCTGAGTCCGGGCGCTCCACCTGAACAGGAGCTGGGACGCCCGGGCAGCCGCCGCCCGGGACCGGGGGTGGCCCCGGCCACGCCGCCCCGGGACCCGGGTCGTCCGCCCAGGCCGTGAGGCGGAAGACTGGGAGCCCGTCGTCCGCTCGGCCAGGAAGTGCAGGTGTCGCGGTGCCCAAGCTCGCGCTCGTCGTCGGAGCTGTCCTGATCGTCGTCGGGAGCTGGGCCTACACGGCCTCCGGCCCCGGTGCCAGCCCCACCGCGCTGATACCCGCGGTGCTCGGGCTGCTGTTGGTCGTCGCCGGGTTTCTCGGCCTTCGGGACGGCTGGCGCCGCCACGCGATGCACGGCGCCGCCGTCGTCGCGCTGGTCGGGCTGCTCGGTTCGGTCTGGCAGCTGGTCGCACGGCCGGCCGCCGACTCCGACCACGCCGGCATCGCACGGATCGCGGGCGCGCTCACCGCGGTCCTCTGCGGTGTGTTCCTGGGGTTGGCGGTCCGTTCGTTCGTCCAGGCACGCCGGGCTCGCGGCTAGGCTTGAACCGCCGCCGCTCCTGGGTGCCAGGGGTGGGCGGCGAACCCAGGCCAGGGCACTCCGAGATGAAGTGAGGCCGCGATGACGCGTTCGGACGCTGGCGACACGACTCCGCTGGAGACCGTGCCGGAGCCCCGATCTCCGGCTCGCGGTCTTCTCGGCCGGAGCCGGGGCATCCTGGTGGCGTTGCTGGTGGGCGTCCTGCTGGTCGCCGTGGTACTGCTCTCGCTCCGGGCGTTCGGCTGGGGCGACCTGCCGTTCGGCGAGCGGACCGTGGACCGCAGCCAGCCCGTAGTGCTCAAGTCCGTCCAGGACCTGAGCCGGTTCGAGGCCGCGTCCGGCAACTTCCAGGTGATCGTCGACCTGGAGAAGGACACGAAGTTCGTCCCTTCGGCGATCTTCGGCGAGCGGACGCTGTTCGTCGCGGCCGGCACCGTGGACGCCTACGTCGACTTCTCCGGGTTGAGCACCGGCGCGCTGAAGCTCTCGGCCGACCGGCTGACGGTGGAGGTGACGGTGCCGCGCCCGGCACTGGAGAAGCCCAACCTCGATCCCGACAACAGCTATGTCTTCGCCCAGAAGCGCGGCATCGTCAACCGCTTCCAGTCGCTGTTCGACGACGACCCGAACCGGCTGCAGGCGGTGTACAAGGTGGCCGAGCAGAAGATCGCCGCGGCTGCGACCCGCACAGACCTGGCCAAACGGGCGGAGCAGAACACCCGGGCGATGCTGCTGAGCCTGCTCAGATCGTTGGGCTTCACCACGGTCACCGTCACCTTCACCGGTCCGTAGCGGCGCGCGGTCCAGAGCCGTCCGTTCACGGCTGGACGGCGGCTCCGGTGGCGGAGCTGCGGCCTGGGCTGGGCTGGCTCGACCAGTGCGGCCGGGTTCGACGCGGACCACCGGAACCGCCGTCACGGGCGGTCAGCCGCGGCCCCGGACGCCGAAGCCGGTCAGGTGCAGTGCCACGCAGAGCAGCCCGGCGAGCGTCAACGTTCCGGTGGTGACGACAGTGCCGAGGCTTTGGTTGATCAGATCGAGAAGGAGGGCAAGTCCGAAGAGCACGGCAGCGATGATCGCGAGCATGGTGGCTCCCTAGGGCTGGCGGGGCAGTGGACCTATCTCTCGATACCGGCCCGTCCACTGCCGAGTTCCGAGCGCCGCGTCGCGCGCCCATCCGTGGTCAGCGGAACGGGTTTGAGCAGGTCAAGGGTACGGCCGAGAGGGTCGCGTCCGCTAGCGACGAACGCCTTGAATCCGAATCGGACATTCGCCGCGGGCGGAGCTCGTGCCCCTCGCCGATCCGCGGCACCGTCGCCGTCAGGTCCCGCGCCACCCGGCGCGGGGTCAGCGCCGACGGGTGCGCGGCGCGGCGTGCCGGGTCCGCAGGTAGTCGCGCACCACGTACCGGCCGAGCGAGTCGGCGTCGGAGGTGAACATCCGCCCGTGGTTGCGCCGCGCGACGGTGTTCATGAACTCCAGCAGGCGCGGGTCGGTGCCGCTGGGCGGACCGAGCATGAACACGTTGATCGTCACGCCGGCCCGGGTGGCCCGGTCGACCTCGGCCAGGGTGAGCGCCAGGGTCTCGGGCAGCGGCGGCCAGTGGAAGGTGGCCGAGCCGTCCCGTTCGAGGTGGGCGGTGGGCTCGCCGTCGGTGACGACGAGCACGATCGGCTCGGCGTCGGCGTGCCGGGTGAGGTGGCGGCGGGCGAGCATCAGGGCGTGCTGCAGGTTGGTGCCCTGCACCGGGTCGAAGTCCAGGCCGGCCAGTGCGGCCGGCCGCAGCTCCCGGGCGAACTGGCTGAAGCCGATGATCGACAGCGCGTCCTGCGGGTAGCGGGTGGTGACCAGGTGGTGCAGCGCCAGTGCGGTGGACTTCGCCGCGCCCCAGGTGCCGTTCAGCGCCATCGAGTACGACAGGTCGACCAGCAGCGCCACCGCGGCCCGGGCCCGCCGCTCGGTCTCGACGACCTCGAAGTCCTCCACCGCGAGCTGCACCGGGGCATGTCCCGGTGAGCGGCGATGGCGCGGACGGTGGAGCGGTGGTCCGGCCGACCCGGCGGTGCGGCGGACGGCGTTGCCAACCGTGCGGACCACGTCCAGCGGCTGGACGTCGCCGAACTGCCAGGCCCGGCTGGACCCCGTGAGTTCGCCGGCGGAGCCCGCGTCGGTGACGTCGTGCTGTCCGCGTCCGGGCCCGTGGAGCTCCGCGAAGATCCGGCGCAGCGCCGTGCCGCCGATCCGGCGGATCGCCCGTGGGGACAGTTCGAGCTGGTCGCCGGTGCGGATCAGCCAGCCCTGCCGGGTCAGCTCCCGTTCGATCTGACGCAGCGCGGCCAGGTCGTCCACGGCCTCCCGGCCCAGCGCGCGGGAGACCATCTCCTCGTCGACGTCGTCGAGGTCCGCTCCCGCGTAGCGCTGGCTGAGCTGGCGGTCGAGCGTCTCCAGGTCGGACAGTTCGGCGACCGCCGCGGTGGCGTCGCCCAGGCCCATGCCCTCCTCGCCGCTCATCCGCGGGTCGCCGTCCCACGGGAGGTCGGGGCGGGCGGCGCGCGACTGCTGACGCAGGCGGTCGAGCTCCGCCTGCGTGCCCAGGTCGTTCCCGAACGCCTGGTCGATCAGACCGGACAGCTCGGCCCGCTGGGCGCGGGTGAGCCCCGCCATCAGCCGCTGCTGGGCGGCCGCGCGGCGGGCGAGCTGGTCGATCAGCTCGTCCACGGTGGCGGGACGGTCGGGGAAGAACTGGCCGTGCCGGTCGAGGAAGTCGGCCAGCGCGGCGGCGGTGTCCTCGCCGCGGGCGTGCAGGGCCAGGAGCTGGTTGAGGTCGGCGAGCATGTCCCTGATCCGCCGAAGGTCCGCCGGGGTGGCGTTGGCCAGGGCGTCCCGGGTGCCGGCGAACTGGCTGTCGAGCACCTCGCGGCGGAGCAGGTCACGGATCTGTTCGTACGCCTGCGCGGCCTCAGGCGAACGCCACTGCCGGTCGGCCAGCGTCCGTACCGCGCTGGCGGTGTCCTCGGGCAGGGCGTCCAGCTCGGTTTCCTGCAGGCGGGCGGAGTTCGACGGGTCGGCGAACAGTGCCCGTCGCTCGGCCTCCAGCGCGGCCTCCAGCAGCTCCTGGACCTGCCGCAACGTGCCGTCGAGTCGGCCGCTGCGGCGGACCTGCTCGCGGCGGCGGCGCAACCCTCGGCGCAGGTCGTCCAGGCCGCGCAGCCGGTCGGTGCCCGCCCGCAGCAGCCGGCGCAGCGCGTCGGCCGGCGTCGACCCGGCCAGCACGTCGTCGCCGAGGGCGTCCATCGCCCCGCCCACGTCATAGGGCGGCGCCAGCGGGTCGGGACCGCCCTCCCACCGGCCGTACCGGTATCCGGGCCGGCCGGGGTCGGGCGGCACCGGTCAGGCTCCGTACCGGGTGCGGCCGTCGGCGGAGTCCTTGGCCAGGCGCCGGTTGAGGTGCAGGCCCTCCATCGCGAACTCGCACGCCGCCGCGGCCAGACCGGGCGACTCGGCCCCGTCCGGCACGCCGAGCCGATCCAGGATCTGGGCCAGCCCGGGCACCCGCCCGAGCTGGCGCAGCAGCTCGGCGGCCGACACCGACTCGCCGGCCTCCACGGTCGTACCGTCCGCGAACGCCGCCTGCAGGCCGGAGAGGTCAACGCCGGCGAGGTGCCGGCGGAAGGTCCGGGCGACCGCCCGGCGCAGCAGGTGTGCGAGGATCTCCACCTCCCGGCCGTCCTCGGTGTCGGTGGCCAGGTCGGAGAACTCCACCTTGCCCCGACTGGCCGGCACCACGGACGGCAGGTCGCAGACCCGGGCCACCGGCGGCTCCCCGACGCGGGCAGCCCGCCGCACGGCCGAGGCCGCGACCGTCTCCACCCCGGCGATCGCGAACCGGGCGCTCACTCCGGAGCGCTGGTCGACCTGGGGCGCCTCCCGGACCTCACGGGTGAAGCGGGCGATCACCTCGCGCAGGTGGTCGGGGACGACCGGGTCGCCGAGCGGGTCGCCCGGCCAGGACAGCACCGCCTCCTGGGACAGCAGCGCGAGCTCGTCCTCCAGCTCCAGCGGGTAGTGGGTGCGGATCTCGGCGCCGAACCGGTCCTTGAGCGGGGTGATGATCCGGCCGCGGTTGGTGTAGTCCTCCGGGTTGGCGCTGGCCACCACGAGCAGGTCCAGCGGCAGCCGCAGCTGGTACCCGCGGACCTGGATGTCGCGTTCCTCCAGCACGTTGAGCAGCGAGACCTGGATCCGTTCGGCCAGGTCGGGCAGCTCGTTGATGGTGAGGATGCCACGGTTGGTGCGCGGCACGAGTCCGAAGTGGATGGTCTCCGGGTCGCCGAGGGTGCGGCCCTCGGCCACCTTGATCGGGTCCACGTCGCCGATCAGGTCGCCGACGCTGGTGTCCGGCGTGGCCAGCTTCTCGCCGTACCGCAACGAGCGGTGCAGCCATTCCACCGGCGTCGCGTCGCCCTGCTCGGCCACCGTCGCGATGCCGTAGCCGCTGATCGGGGCGTAGGGGTGCTCGTTGAGTTCGGAGCCCGCGATCACCGGGGTCCACTCGTCGAGCAGCGTCACCAGCGAGCGCAGCAGTCGCGTCTTGCCCTGCCCCCGCTCGCCGAGCAGCACGAGGTCGTGCCCGGCCAGCAGGGCCCGCTCCAGCTCGGGCAGCACAGTCGTGTCGAACCCGACGATGCCGGGCACGCTGGGCTCGCCGTCGGCCAGCCGGGCCAGCAGGTTCGCCCGGATCTCGGCCTTCACCGCACGGTGGCGGTGACCGCCCTCGCGCAGGACGCCCAGGGTGGTCGGCGCCGGCGGGGGAGTCGCGGCCACGGGATCCTCGTCCAACGTCACGGCCCCGACCGTACGTCGGGTTGTCCCGATGCGCACTGCGTGCCGGGACCCGGGATCGCGGGTACGGCGGCTCGACCCCCGTGCCGTACGGCGTCGGGCTGAGGGATCAGCGCAGCGGGAACGAGATGCGGACGACGGCGCCGTCCGGTTGGTTCACGACCTCCACCTGCTCGCAGATCTGACGGACCAGCCAGAGCCCGCGCCCGCGCTCCTGGGACGTGCCGGGCGGGCGGTAACCGGCCAGCGGATCCGCGATCCGTCGGGAACTGGCGACCTCGCAGAGCAGGTCGTCGCTCCACCGCCAGAACCGGGCCACCCCTCCACCCCCACCGTGCTCCACCGCGTTGCTGGCCAGTTCGTACACGGCGATGAGGAGGCCTTCGACCGCCTCCTCGGCCAGGCCCGCCTCGGTGGCCCAGGCCCGGGTGGCCCGACGCACCGCGGGGATCTCGACAGCTCCGAAGGTCAGCTGGAGCGCGTCGGCAGGCGCCGGCGGGCTCGGCCGGCTGCCGTGGGTGGTGGACCACGCGATCGGGTCGAGGTAGGAGTCCGACGGCCTGGCTCCGGCCGTGGTGGCCACAGTGGGGTGGGTGGTCAACGCGGTGTCGAGCACCGACCGCGGCAACCGGCTCTCGTCGTAGGGGCAGAGGATCCGTGACTCGCCGTCGGCGAGGGCGTGGTTGAGCAGTGACTCGAACCGGTGCCATTCGGCGATCTGCCGCGCTGCCCGCGAGTCCCAGCCGATCTCGGCGATCGCCCGTACCTGCCGGCCGTCGGCCGCGCATCGCTGGGCCCGGGAGGCGTACGCCGCGATCGTCCATGCCGGCACCTGGTGCCACTGCTCGGTGTCGAGGAACTCCACCCCCTCCGTGGAGGCGAGCACGTCCCGCACCTTGTCGGCGTGCGGGCTGACCACGAGGACGGCGTCACCCTGTTCGCGTCCGGCGTCGATGAACGGCACCGCGGCGGCGACCAGGTCCGCAGGGGAGGAGTAGACCAACGCCTGATGGGAGAACCGCCGTTCGGCCTCCGGCCGGCCCGACACCGTCGACGTGCTCACACCGGCCTCCGTCCGTGCCTGACCGGCCCGTGCGCCCGGCCTGCAAGGCCGAGGGACCGGTCGGGATCACCGCCGTGGGGCACCGTGTCCTCCTTCGCCTCTCCAGCGGTCACTACCCGCGACCACGCCGGGTAATCCCTCCAGCCCGTCCCGGCTCTGGTGCCAGGGTCCGGGCGGGACCTCCGACGCATCCGGATGCGACGATCGGCGGATGGGACTGGCAACGGAGCTGGTGAGCCTCGACGACATACGTGCCGCCCGGGCGCTGTTGACCGACGTGGTGCGGGTGAGCCCGCTGGAGGAAAGTCTTCCGCTCGGCGTCAAGGTCGGCGGCCCGGCGTACCTGAAGTGCGAGAACCTGCAGCGCGCGGGCTCGTTCAAGATTCGCGGCGCGTACGTGCGGATCGCGCGGCTGACCGAGGCACAGCGAAGCCGCGGCGTGGTCGCCGCGAGTGCCGGCAACCATGCCCAGGGTGTGGCGCTGGCGGCCGGCCTGGTCGGTACGCGGGCCACCGTGTTCATGCCGACCGGGGCGCCGCTGCCGAAGGTGGCCGCCACCAAGGCGTACGGGGCCGCCGTGCGGTTCGGCGGGGACACGGTGGACGAGGCGCTGCTGGCCGCGCAGCGGTTCGCGGACGAGACAGGGGCGGTCTTCATCCACCCGTTCGACCACCCGGACATCATCGCCGGTCAGGGCACCGTGGCCCTGGAGATCCTGGACCAGTGTCCGGATGTCCGCACGATCCTGATCGGCTGCGGCGGCGGCGGCCTCGCCGCCGGGGTGGCAACGGTGGTGCGCGAACTCGCGCCCGAGGTGCGGGTGGTGGGGGTGCAGGCGGCGGGCGCGGCGGCCTACCCGGGCTCGCTGGCCGCCGGCCGGCCGACCTCGGTGGCGGCCATGCAGACGATCGCGGACGGGATCGCGGTCGGCTGCCCGGGTGAGCTGACGTTCGCGCACGTGCAGAAGCGGGTGGACGAGATCGTCACGGTCACCGAGGAGGACCTGTCGCGGGCGCTGCTGTTCTGCCTGGAACGCGCCAAGCTGGTGGTCGAGCCCGCCGGTGTGGCCGGGGTCGCGGCGCTGCTGGCCGAGCCGCAGCGGTTCGAGCCGCCGGTGGTGGCCATCCTTTCCGGCGGCAACGTCGACCCGCTGCTGCTGCTCCGGGTGATCGAGCACGGCCTCGCCGCCGCCGGCCGGTACCTGCACTTCACCGTCCGGTTCGCCGACCGGCCGGGCACATTGGCGGCCCTGCTGGGCATGCTGGCCGAGCAGGGCGCGAACGTGTTGAACGTCGAGCACTCCCGCTACGACCCGGCACTGCACCTTGGCGAGGTGGTCGTGTCGCTCTCGGTGGAGACCAGGGGGAACGAGCATTCCGAGGGGATGGTGGCCGCGCTGCGCGCCGCCGGGTACTCCGTCGACCTGCCGTGACCGCCCTAGCCGTGGAACGGCTTCAGGTCGACGACGGTGGCCGAGATGCTGGCGCCGGCCGGGGTCGAGTAGGTGACCGTCTCGCCGGGCCGGTGGCCGAGGATCGCGGCGCCGAGTGCGGACTCGGGCGAGTAGACCGTGAGGTCGGTGGTCGCCGCGATCTCGCGGGAGCCGAGCAGGAACGTCTCGGAGTCCTCGGGGTCGTCGTCGAACTGGACGGTCACCACGATGCCGGGCGCCACCGCCTCGGCCGTCGTCGGCGCCGCGCCGACCGTGGCGGTGCGGAGCAGGTCCTCCAGCTGGCGGATGCGGGCTTCCTGCTTGCCCTGTTCCTCCTTGGCCGCGTGATAGCCGCCGTTCTCCTTGAGGTCGCCCTCTTCACGACGGCTGTGGATCTCCTGGGCCACCGACGTGCGGTTCGCGATGAGCTGGTCGAGCTCGGCCTTCAGCCGGTCGTGCGCCTCCTGGGTGAGCCAGGTGGCGGGCGCCTCGTCGGTGGTGGACACGGATGCTCCTCGGGGTTACGCGAGCGGACTGCCGTAAAGCGGAGCTTCCTAGGATAGCCGCCCGAAACCGGCGGCCTCCCGGTCGCCGGGTCAGGCGACCGGGCCCGGGACGCAGCGGGGGACCTCGCCGGTCACCGCCCGCCGGGTCGTGGGCAGGGCATGGGTGAGCTCGACGGAGTCCGGCCCGGCGGCCACCGGGACCCGTGCCAGGCCGACCTGCGCGCCGTCGGCCGACCGTGCCCGGACCACGCAGGTGGCGGCCTCGCCGGCCGGCTTGCGCACCCGGAAGCTCACCCGGATCTCGGTGTCGGACACGATCGTGAACCTCGTCACCTGGCCCTGGACCGGCGCGCCGCCGTACTGCCGGTAGAGCCCGACGGCCACGGCGAGCCCGGCCAGGACGACGGCTCCGGCCAGCACCGCCACGACCCAGCGGGGGGTGCGGCGCGGCTCCCGGCGGCGGCCGTACCGGCCGGGCGGGAATGTCGGGGTCGTCACGGTGTTACTCCTTCTCGGAGGCGATCGACGTGGGGTGTTCGCGCAGGCGGCACCGCCGAGATCGGATCTGTCGGGGTCGTCAGGGACAATCGTCGCGAGTGACGGCACCGGCCGCGCGCGTCCCGGTGTCGTCAGCTTCGCTTTCTTCGAGGAGATCCGCCAGTGTCCGAGCGTCTTCGCCTGATGGCGGTGCACGCCCATCCCGACGACGAGTCGAGCAAGGGCGCCGCGACGATGGTCCGCTACGTCCGGGAGGGCGTGGACGTCCTGGTCGCGACCTGTACGGGCGGCGAGCGCGGTTCGGTGCTCAACCCCAAGATGGACCGCCCCGAGATCTGGAAGGACCTGACCGAGGTCCGGCGGGTGGAGATGGACCGGGCCCGCGAGATCCTCGGCGTCGGGCAGGCGTGGCTGGGGTTCGTCGACTCCGGGCTGCCGGAAGGGGATCCACTGCCGCCGCTGCCCGACGGGTGCTTCGCTGTGCAGCCCCTGGAGGTGGCCGCCGCGCCGCTGGTCCGGCTGGTGCGCGAATTCCGGCCGCACGTGATGCTCACCTATGACGAGAACGGCGGCTACCCGCATCCCGACCACCTGATGTGCCATGCGGTCTCCGTCGAGGCGTTCGACGCCGCGGGCGACCCGGACCGCTATCCCGGTCAGGGCCAGCCCTGGCAGCCGCTCAAGCTCTACTACCACATGACGTTCACCAAGCAGCGGCTCACCGCGGTCCACGAGGCGGCGCTCGCGGCGGGGCTGGAGTCCCCGTACGCCGAGTGGCTCGACACGTGGGACGACGCGAAGGACATCTCCCACCGGGTGACCACCCGGGTGCGGTGCGCCGAGCATTTCGGTGCCCGCGACGACGCCCTCCGCGCCCACGCCACCCAGGTCGATCCGGCCGGGCGCTGGTTCAGCGTCCCGCTGGAGCTGCAACAGAGCGCCTGGCCGACGGAGGACTACGAGCTGGCCCGGTCGGTGGTGGACACGCAACTGCCCGAGGACGACCTGTTCGCCGGCATCCGTGAGGCGGTGGTGGTGCGATGACCGCCCTGCTGGCGATCGGTCAGGTGCTTGCGGAGGACACCAACAACTTCGGTGACACCCGGAGCGGGGGAGTGGCCGGCCCGCTCGGCCTGGTGATCACGCTGCTCCTGATCACCGCGACGGTCCTGCTGATCCGCAACATGAATGCTCGGCTCCGACGCCTTCCCAAGTCATTCCCGCCGCCTGCGAAGTCCGAGGACGAGAACGCTCCGGACGGGCCAGCGGACTGACCGCCCCGGTCGGCGGTTCGTAATCCGCTGGCGCCGACCAGGAGAATTCACGCAAGGTGTTCCTCATTTTACGCCCCGATATTATTGCGGGCGCTGTCTCTTGCCACTGTTGTCCTGAGTTGCCCAGTTGGTACAGCGGGTCAAACAGGGATTGAGATCACTCTTACGGCAAGACTATCGCCTTTCCGACAAATGCCCCGTTCTCCAGCCAACACGAGCCAATGTGTCGGTGTCCCTTGCGCTCGTCTGGTCTTACGCTCGGTGGGTGCTCGCAGTATTTGCGCGGGTCGCTGGCTATTTCCGAGGGGGACGGCTCCTCTGTCGTCGATGGGGTGACTCCTGATGTCAAGGCGTCGGCACAACCGTCTCCATCGGAGCGGCAACTCTCCTGTTGGCCGAGCGCGGGCTCGGCTTTCGACCAGACCACTTTGTGAAGGGACCAATCCAATGAGGAACACCCGTCTGATTGTCCGGCCCGAGCTGACCAACGCCCCTGGTGCGCAGTGGGGTCAGCTGGACCGGGGTGCGCAGTGGGGTCAGCTGGACCGGGGTGCGCAGTGGGGTCAGTTCGATCGGGGTGCGCAGTGGGGTCAGTTCGATCGGGGTGCGCAGTGGGGTCAGCTGGACCGGGGTGCGCAGTGGGGTCAGTTCGATCGGGGTGCGCAGTGGGGTCAGCTGGACCGGGGTGCGCAGTGGGGTCAGCTGGACCGGGGTGCGCAGTGGGGTGGCCGGCGTACCGGGGGCAACGTCGCCGTTGCCGGGTAAGGCACGACCTCGCATAGTTTGGTGATGTTTGTTCCCCACGTCCGCTGACTCGGCATCAGTCGCGGCTGGAAGGTTCCCTGAGGGCTCCTCATCGGGGAAGATCGGCGTGCGGACAGGCGCACGGCCTGTGCGAGGTGACGCTTGGGTCGGTGAGGTGCCGCAGTGGAGGCAGTGACGGGTTCTGCCGTCGTCGGGCTTCCACGTCGTCTGCGTCTTGTGGTGACGGGCGCCGCGGCACTTGGTGCCGTATGCATCTGTGCGGCTGTCGCGTGGGCCGTGAGCGCTGGTCAGGTCGCATGGGGCCCGGTTCTCGCGGCTGTGGCGTTGGTCGTAATAAGCCGTTTCGTGGTGCTCCGACTGCAGGTCGGGAGTAACGCCGTCCTGGTGGACTGGAGTGAGTCCGCGCTCGTGCTGGCCGTCGTGCTCGGGGGACCGCCGTGGTTGGTGCTCGCCGCGACGACCGGCGTGGCCCTGGCCAACGCATGGCGACGGGCCGAGGCCGTCAAGCTGCTCTACAACGTCGCCATCACGGCTATTGCCGCGACGTGTGCGGTGCTGGTCCTGACCGCTTGGGGGTTCGCCGCTCTCGACCCGCTGTCCGGACGGGGAGTATCGGCCCTCGTCCTTGCCGCGACGGTGTGCTGGGTGGTCGACCACTTCGGCATCGCCCTCGTGGTGGCGATATCCCGCGGGACCACCACGGCGTCGGTCTTCTTCGACGGACTGAGCATGAAGGTCCTCGTCCTGGTGGGCAACGTGGGGGTTGCCTTCGCCGTGCTGGCCGCGGCGCGGTTCGAGCCGCGGCTGCTCCTCGCGCTCCCGCCGATCCTGTGGCTCGTGCACCAGGCCTATGCGGGCCGCATCCGGGCCCGCACCGAGCGGCGGACCTGGCAGCAGCTCGCGTCGGCCACCCACAGCATGAGCCAGCTCGACGTCCGCGCGGTGGTCGGGAGTGCCGTGGCCGGTGCGGCCCGGCTGTTCTGCGCCGACATCGTCGAGGTGGAGATCAACCGCGCCAACGGCCGCACGCTGCACGCCCGGGGCGACGCGACGTCGGTCGTCTGGCGCGCGACGCCGATCGTGGTCCGAGCCGAGCCGAGCGTGTACGTCGCTCCGCTGTCCAACGGGCGCGGCGGCGTCCTCGGGCAGATCCGGCTGTGCTTCCGCTCGGACTTCCGGCTCGGCGAACGGGAACGGCTCACCCTCTCCACGTTCGCCGACGCCCTCGCGTCCGCCCTGCGCAACGCCGAGATCCACGAGCAGCTCCGCGGGCTCGCCGACCGGAAGGCATACGAGGCCACCCATGATCCGTTGACCGGGTTGGCCAACCGCACCTTCCTGCTCGAGACCGGGAGCGACGCGTTGGGCGAGGCCGGTGGCGGCGCGGTCGCGCTGCTGCTGCTGGACTTCGACCATTTCAAACAGGTCAACGACACGCTCGGCCACGACGCCGGCGACCTGCTGCTGTTGCAGGCCTCCGCCCGGATGCGCGCGTCCGCCGGCCCCGGCGAGGTGCTGGCCAGGCTCGGTGGCGACGAGTTCGCATTGCTGATTCCCGGCCTCCGGGACGTCGCCTCGGCGACCGTGGTGGCCCAGCAGCGCGCCGCAGCGTTACTCGCGGCGGTCGCCGAGCCCACCGTCGTCGGCAGCGTGGAGCTGGCCGTCGAGGCCAGCGTGGGCGTGTCCGTCGCACGGGTAGGCAGCTGCGACATCGCCGAGCTGCTCCGGCGGGCAGACATCGCGATGTACCAGGCGAAAGGATCCGGGCGGGCGATCGCCGGCTACGACGCGGCCTCCGACGAGGCCAGCGTCGACCGGCTGGCGGTCGCGACGGAGATGCAGGCCGCGCTCGAACTCGGCAACCAGATCGTCCTGGACTACCAGCCCAGCGTGGACCTGGCCACCGGCGCGCCGCTGGGCGCGGAGGCGCTCGTGCGCTGGCAGCACCCGCGGCGCGGGCTGCTCGGACCGTCGGACTTCATCCCGCACATCGAGCAGACCGACCTGATCGGTCCGCTCACCCGGCACGTGCTCGACCTCGCGCTGGCCGCCTGCGCGGAGTGGTCGCGACACGGCATCGTGGTGCCGGTCGCCGTCAACCTCTCCGCGCGGGCACTGCTCGACCGGGAACTGCCCCACCGCGTCGGCCGCCTGCTCGACCGGCACCGCGTCCCCCCGCCGATGCTGGTGCTGGAGATCACCGAGACCGCGATGATGAGCGAGCTCGACGTGGTCGACTCCGTCCTTGAGGCACTGCGGGCCCGGGGCGTCCAGCTCTCCCTCGACGACTTCGGCACCGGCTACTCGTCACTGACGTTCCTGGCCAGGGTCAAGCCGGACGAGGTGAAGATCGACCGCGGCTTCGTGGCCGCCATGCACTCCTCCCGCGAGGCCGCGGCCATCGTTCGGACCACGGTGGAACTCGCCCGGAGCCTCGGCCTGCGGGTGATCGCCGAAGGGGTGGAGACCGCCGGCCAGGCCGCGGTGCTCGCCCAGCTCGGATGTCACGGCGCACAGGGGTACCACCTCTACCCGCCGCTGACCGCCCGGCACACGCTGACCGCGCTGTCCTCGGCCGCGGAGTCGGCCGCGGGGCGGGAGACCGCCACGGTGATCCCGCTGAGCCCGAGGCGGGTGAGCTGGCTCGGCCGCACCGTCGAGGGCTCGCCCGATCGGCCCTCGGGCAGCGGCCAGGCGCCTGGCGGCCGTGCTCCGGGCACCGTGCCGCCGGACGATGTGGCGGACTGACGGCCGACCGATCACCTGGCCGGCCGACGACCTGACCGCGGCTCGCCCGGGCGGCGGGAAGGCGGCGCCAACCGACCTGCGGGTGCCGTGGTGGCGTGCCTCAGGCACCATGGTGGCGAACACCCATCACCCTCCTGTACGGAGCTGACCCGGTGACCCCTACGCCGCACGCCCCCGTCGTCCGCCGCCTCACCGTTGCGCTCTCGGTCGCGGCCATGGTCACGCTGACGGCCTGCTCGTCCCCGCTCGGCGGCCCCGCCGCCTCGCCGTCGCCGGACGCCGCCAAGGTGGGCGTCGTGCCGGCGGCGAACGCGTCCGGTGTCGCGCCCGCCACGCCGGTGCTCGTCACCGTCGACAAGGGGCGGCTCACCGCGGTCGCAGTGCGTTCCAACGGCGGTGACGTGGTGGAGGGCGCGCTCGACCCGGCCGGCCGGCAGTGGACCAGCAAGGGCAAGCTCTCCTTCGGCGCGACCTACTCCGTCCAGGTCACCAGCGACCAGGGCAAGCCCACGACCAGTACGTTCACCACCGCCCCGAAGCCCGGCACCGACCAGTCGGTGCGGACGTCGAGCACGGTCGGGGACGGGAAGACCTACGGGATCGGCATGCCGATCATCCTCAGGCTCAGCCGGTCGCTGAAGACCCCGGCCGAGCGTGCGGCGTACGAGCGTGCGGTGAAGGTCCGGTCGGAGCCGGCGACCACCGGGGCCTGGGGCTGGATCAGCGGCACCGAGGTGCACTTCCGGCCCGCGACCTACTGGGCGCCGGGCAGCAGCGTCCACGTCGAGGTCGACACCGCCGGGCGGAAGATCGAGGACGCCTGGGGCCGCACCGACATCACCGTCGACTTCAAGATCGGCACCGGCCGCCAGGTGGTCGTCGACTCGGCCACTCACCAGATGCGGGTGGTCGAGGGTGGCCAGGTCGTCCGGACCATCCCGGTGAGTCTCGGCGAGCCGAAGTTCCCGTCCAGCAGCGGCACGATGGTCCTCATCGACAAGCGGCCCACGGCCCTGTTCGACTCGTCCACCTACGGCCTGCCGGTGGACTCGCCGGACGGCTACCGGACCAAGGTGCAGTACGCGATGCGGCTGACCTGGGGCGGCGAGTTCATCCACGCCGCACCGTGGTCGGTCGGCGACCAGGGGCGCCGGAACGTCTCACACGGCTGCATCAACGTATCGACGGCGAACGCTGTCTGGCTCTACAACCGCCTGCAGGTCGGCGACCCGGTGACGGTGAAGAACACCGAGACCACGGTGCAGGTCGGCAACGGATGGTCGGACTGGAGCGTCGACTTCCCCACCTGGTTGAAGCGCTCGGCCACCGGCGAGCAGCAGACCGCCTGAGCGGGCGGCCGCGCGCTCCCCTCCGGTCCGCCGGCCGACGGCCATGACGGCACCCCGCCCGCCGTGCGACACGCTCCCGGCCACCAGGCAGGATCGGACCATGCCCAACCGTCTCGCGGACGCGACCAGCCCGTACCTGCTGCAGCACGCCGACAACCCGGTGGACTGGCGGCCCTGGTCGCCGGAGGCCTTCGAGGAGGCCCGCCGCCGGGACGTCCCGGTGCTCATCAGCGTCGGCTACGCCGCCTGCCACTGGTGCCACGTGATGGCGCACGAATCGTTCGAGGATGCCGAGACGGCGGCGCTGGTCAACGCACACACCGTGCCGGTCAAGGTCGACCGGGAGGAACGGCCCGACGTCGACGCCGTCTACATGGAGGCCACCCAGGCCATGACCGGTCAGGGCGGCTGGCCGATGACGGTGTTCGCCACCCCGGACGGCGAGCCGTTCTTCTGCGGCACCTACTTCCCGAAGCCGCACTTCCAGCGGTTGGTGGGTGCGGTCGCCGAGGCGTGGCGGGAGAACCGGGCCGAGGTCGTGAAGCAGGGCCGCACGGTGGTCGAGGCGTTGGCGGGCGGGAAGCTCGGACCGGGCCAGCCACTGGACGTGGCGGTGCTGGACGCCGCGGCGGCCTCGCTGGCCCGGGACTTCGACGCGCGCGAGGGCGGTTTCGGCGGTGCCCCCAAGTTTCCGCCGTCGATGGTGCTGGAGTTCCTGCTGCGCCGCCACGCCCGCACGGGCGACCCGGACGCGTTGCGGATGGTCGAGGCGACCGCTGCGGCGATGGCGCGCGGCGGCATGTACGACCAGCTCGGCGGCGGCTTCGCCCGGTACTCCGTGGACGCCACCTGGACCGTGCCGCACTTCGAGAAGATGCTCTACGACAACGCGCTGCTGCTCGGCGTGTACACCCGCCTCTGGCGCGCGACCGGTTCGGCGCTGGCCCGCCGGGTGGCCGACGAGACCGCCGAGTTCCTGCTCCGCGACCTGCGCACGCCCGAAGGCGGCTTCGCCTCGGCGCTGGACGCCGACACCGACGGCGCCGAGGGCCTCACCTATGCGTGGAGGCCCGAGCAGCTCGTCGAGGTGCTCGGCGAGGTGGACGGCCCCTGGGCGGCCGCGCTGCTCGGCGTCACCGCCGAGGGCACCTTCGAGCACGGGGCCAGCGTGCTGCAACTGCGCGCCGACCCCGACGACCCCGAGCGCTGGGCGGCGCTGCGGCACCGGCTCTGGACGGCGCGGCAGGAACGGTCGCAGCCCGCCCGGGACGACAAGGTGGTCGCCGCCTGGAACGGGCTCGCGGTGGCGGCGCTCGCCGAACACGGCGTGCTCACCGGCAACGCCGCCAGCCTGGACGCCGCACTGGCGGCGGCCACGCCGCTCCGCGACCTGCACACGGTCGACGGGCGGCTCTCCCGCACGTCCCGCGACGGCCGGATCGGCCCGAACGCCGGCGTGCTGGAGGACTACGGATGCGTGGCCGACGCGTACACGGTGCTGCACCAGGTCACCGCCGACGGGTTGTGGCTCGCCTCGGCGGGGGAGCTGCTCGACGTGGTGCTGGACCGGTTCGCCGACGGCGACGGCGGCTTCTACGACACCGCGGACGACGCCGAGCGGCTGGTCCGCCGGCCGCGCGATCCCACCGACAACGCGACACCGGCCGGCTCGTCCGCGGCGGCCGGGGCGCTGCTTGCCTACTCCGCCCTCACCTCGTCCAGCCGGCACCGTGCGGCCGCCGACGCGGCGCTGGCCAGGGTGGCGCCGGTCGCGGCCCGGCATGCCCGGTTCGCCGGCTGGGCGTGCGCGGTGGCCGAGGCGGCGCTGGCCGGGCCGTTGCAGGTCGCCGTGGTCGGGTCCGGTCCGGACGCGGATGCCCTGGTGGCCGTCGCGCGGGCGTCGGCGTCGCCGGGGCTGGTCGTGGTCGCCGGGCCGCCGGACGCCGCCGGGGTGCCGCTGCTGGCCGGCCGTCCGCTGGTGGGCGGCAGCGCCGCAGCGTATGTCTGTCGCGGCTTCGTCTGCGACCGTCCTGTGACCACAGTGGACGAACTGGCGGCCGCGCTGCGTTGACTCCGCGGACCGTTGGCCCCGCGGACGCCGGCCCGACCGTCGCCGTACCGCCAGGCGCCCCTGGTCCGGCCGCCCGGCGGTGTCCGTGCGCTCTCAGCCGCGGTACGGGTTGCTCAGGTAGGTGCGGCTGAAGGTGCCCTCGTTGCCGAAGTACGTTGCCACCAGGTACGCCGGGTCGGTGGCGAGCATGCCGCGCGGGAGGTCGCTGCCGTCGTTGGCGTCGTCCCAGCCCCACGCGGCGTTGGCGGCGTTGTCCTTGCCGTTGTCGCCGCGGAACGTGCCGTAGCTGGCGAACGTCTGGCTGTCGAGGCGACGCGACCACAGGCCCGCGGCGGCGAACGAGTTCACCAGCCGGTAGGGCACGGAGCGGTCGTTGCCGCCGGTGGGCGCCTCGGCGGCGCCGGTGGTGGGGTAGTACACGACGCCGTCGCCGCCCGGGAAGGCCGCGCCGTTCCAGGCTTTGAGCCCGTGGCCCTTCGCCTCCTGGTAGGTGGTCGGGCGAGCGGTGCCGTTGTGGGTCTGCATGCGTACGGTGCCGTCGATGCTCTCCCGGCCGTTCGTGAACGGGCTGCCGGCGGGGGTGTAGGAGAAGAAGTCCGAGTGCGCCACGGTGACCATCGCCTCCAGCGCCCCGTACGGGGTGCCGTTCTTGCGGACGGTCAGCACCAGGCCTTCCATGTCGTTCTCGTGGTGGTCGCGGCCGAGCGGATCGGGATAGTCGACCCAGTCCCGCGGGTGGTAGAAGGCGTAGAGGACGAACCAGTGCGTGGAGGTGTCGACCACCGAGTAGTAGGCGGTGCCGGTGAGCCGGGCCACGCTGACACCCTGGGCCTCCCAGTTGTCGAGGGTGTTCCACTCCCCGTCGAAGTCCACAGCGGACACGTAGTCGGCGTCGTAGTCGGAGTTGTCGGTGTCCTGATAGTGCACGGGCGCCCAGCGCTGGGCCAGCGCGGCGGCCGTGGGCGCGGCCAGCGCGGGCGACGCGGGGCCGACGAGCGGCGAGATCGCGGCGGTGAGCAGGATGCCGGCGATCGCGAGGCGAGGGAACAGGGCCATTGTCCGTACCTCCGGTCCAGGATCCGTGCCTGCAGGATCGCGCACGGCAGTGCCCTCCGTCGTCGAGTTGCACAAAGAGCGGGGCAAAGAGGCAGAGGTCTGACAAACCTTCACGACGGGGACATCGCGGATCCGCCAGGCGGGCGCCGAAACGTCACCTCGGCGCGACGGCCGTCGAGGCCCGGAGGCGTCCGGAGGCGCGAGGGGGAGACACGTCCCGGCGGACCGCACGGGCGTCCGTGGCCGACGGTGGCTCGGGCCGGGGCGCCGGCCGGCGCCCGTATGATCGGGTCCCAGGGCAGAGACGTGTTCGGCGAGTGGAGAAGCGACGTTCATGAATGCTTCGGTGACCGGTGACCACCGGGCTGGCATCGCCGGGTTCCACGGCCTGGGTGACGAGGCGCTGCTGCGCTCGCTGGGCGAGGCGCTGGCGCACCGCGGCCCCGTCGCGCAGGTCGGGCTGCACGCCGGTGCCGGGGCCGTCAGCCGCGGCGGGACGGTGCACATCGCCGCGGACGGGGTCGTCGTCGCGGCGGCCGGCGTTGCTGCCGAGGACGCTCACGCGCGCTACGCCGCCGGTGGCGTGGACGCCTTCGCCGACCTCACCGGGTCGTACGCCGTTGCGGTCGTCGACCCGCGCACCGACGCGCTCGTGCTGGCGCGCGGTGCCGAGGGCGCGGCCGGGCTGTACTTCGCCGGTGTGGAGGGCCGCGTCGTGTTCGCGTCCGAGCCGACGGCGTTGGCCGCGGCCGGCATGGCGCTGGCGCCGGACACCGACCGGGTGCTGCGGTTCGTCCTCACCGGAGGGAGCGAGGACGGCGAGGGCACGTTCTTCGCCGGCATCCGCCAGGTGCCGCCAGGCCGTGCGGTGGTCGTCGACGCCGCCGGGGTGACGACCCGGCCGCTGGCCGACACCGAGGCTTCCGACCCGTTCGCCGCGGTCCGCCGCCGGCTCGGGGGGCGGAGCGGCCGGCGGTGCGGCTGGGCGGCGGACTGCCCGGGGCGGTGTTGGCCGCCACCGTGCAGGAGGCCACCGATCGCGGGGCAGCGGTGTTCTCCGCGAGCTTCGCCCCGTTGGACACCACCGAGGACCTCTACACGGGCGCCGTCGGCGCCGCGCTGGAGACCACCGTCCACACCGCCCGGGTGAACGCCGACACGCTCGTCTCCGACCTGCCGGAATTCCTCCGGGTGCAGGGCGAGCCGTTCGCCGACCTCGGCGCCTACGTGCAGTACGCGGTGGCCAAGACCGCGGCCGAGGCCGGTTCGGACGTGCTGTTCGACCCCGCCGGAGCGGCCGAGACCTACGGCCTCCAGTCCGTGGGCGGCAAGGCACGCCGCGCACTCGACCCCACGACGCTGGTCAAGCCGGAACTGATGGCTGACGGCGGCTTCGTGGCCCTCGGCGTCGACGGGAGGATCGCCGAGGCGCGACGTGTCGCCGAGCGCACCGCCGCGGCATTGGGCATCGAGGTTGCGGTCCCGTTCGCGGGCGCCATGGGCGACGAGGCGGCCCTGCGGGAGGCGCTGCCGAACGGTGCACCCGGGGATGTCCGACCCGCGGTGCCGGTCCGCGACTGGCTGCTGCGGCTGAAGAACCGGATCTACGGCACCTTCCTGGCCGAGTCGTTCGTCAACCGGCCGTGGTTCGCCCAGCAGGCGGTGCTGGTGGCGTTCGAGGACTTCATCAAGGGCCGCAACGCCGACGCCGAGCTGTTCTGGCGGATCTGGTGCGTGGAGCTGTGGGCCCAGGAGTTCTTCGACGAGAAGCCGGTGGACGAGCCGGTGCGGGTGAAGGGCCCGCTCGATGCCAATGCCGGCAAGAAGCTCGAGGTCGTGGTCGGCGACCAGACCTGGCTGCGGTTCCCGATCCGCACCGAACTGTTCACCTCCGGTGACCCCTACGCGGAGCGGATCGCGGTCGACGTGCGGGAGTTCGTCCACCACGCCCTGGACAACCCGGCGTATGCCAAGCGCCTCGCCCATCAGTGGTACCTGCTCGTGAGCGAGAAGATCATCGCGATCTCGCAGGGCCGGTCGTACTTCATCTGGGACATCGAGCCGTCCTGGTGGGCCCGGACGCTGGCCAAGTTCGTGGTCAAGACGCCGTACGGCATCGGCCTGGGCAGCCCGTGGACGATGGAGCTGGCGATCAAGGAGGCCGGACTGCCCCGCATCCTGTTCGCGGCCGGGGTGAGCGCCGCGGGCAAGGCCCTGGGCAAGCGCGGCCTGTTCTACCAGGTGGCCGGCCACTCGGTGCGCGCGATCGACGGCCCGACGGAGTACTCGGTCTATCCGGCGAACGTCTCCGCCAAGCTCGCCCCGGCCCACCCGGACGAGGTGGCCTCCGAGCTGCGACAGGCTCTCGCCCTGGTGCTCAAGGCCGAGGGGCTGGTCGAGATCGCCGAGGCCCTGGCCGGCGTCGTCGTGATCGACGCCAACGACATCGGCCGCAACGTGCTCGGCGCGGACGCCGACCGGCCGGCCCGGTTCTTCGAGGAACTGTTCGCCGACAACCCGCTCGGCCAGGGCAGCGAGCAGACGCCGCTCGCGGTGGCTGTCGCCGCCTCGTAACCTTTCCGCCCCGCACCCGGAACGCCTTGGGTCTCGGCCGCGATGCCGGCCACGTTCCGCGTGCACCCAGCCCGACACACGATGTTCCCCGTGCGGGGACGCGGTCAGAGCGGCAACGGCCAGCAGTAGTCGCTGTTCGGATCGTCCAGCCAGACGTACTGACGATGGGCGTCGACGCTGGCGGAGAGGCCGAATCGTTCGATGGGCGGCGCGCCGAGCCGTTGCCAGAGCGCGTGCGCGGTTTCAACGGTGTCCCAAGGCCGCAGGCCGCCGCCCTGGCTGACGCGGTACCAGCCGTCCTCGCCCGAGGGGATAGTCACTCTGGCCCAGGCACCCTGCGCGTTGCTGGCCAGCATGTCGGTGTCGCCGTCGAACATGAGGAACCCACCGAAGCGGGTTCCAGCCAGGTGGAGCTGCAGCAGGAACCGGAAGCCTCTGTCGACGGATACGAATCGCGGGTCGACCCCGGTGGTTCCCTCGTGCCCGTTGCGCATGTCGAGGACCGCGGGCGTGGCGGAGTACCCGGGTGCGCACGGGTCGTCGGGATCGGCTCGCAGTGGCATGAACGCGGCCGGGTAGGGATCGAACCGACCCTCCACAATGTCGTTCTTGTACTTGGTCAAGATGACGAGGCCGCCGCTGATTCCGCCTCTGAGGTCGGTCACGATCTTCCCGCCGACGGTGAGTTGCCGAACTCGGTACCGAGGGCATCACCGGGAGTCACTGAGCCGTCGCCTCACGTCGGCTGAGACGGCGCCGCATTCCGGTGACAGCCGCATCACCCTGGCGTACGGTCGCCGAAACGAACATGACCACAGGCGCGGTGAATATCCGGGCGATGGGCGATATCAGCAGCACTGCAGATGGCCGCGGCGAACGCTCGGCGCATGAGTTCAGGTGCGCCGGGCGCATCCGGTTGCGCGCCCTGGTTCGTTCGGGTGAACCGGACGAGCCCGGCATCGCGTTGCTTCACGACATCGCCGCGCAGATCGGGCGCACTGCGGCCACACCCCGCTGAAGGCACACCGGCTCGCGTGGGGTTGGACGGTCGACCAGGCGACCAGCAGCTTCCATAGGATGTGCCGCGAGGTCGGACTCGGAATGCGTGGGCTGGGCGAGCGGTCCTGGCTGGGTTGGGAGGCCGGCGGCAGGCCCGACGACGACTACCGCGACAAGCCGGCCGGATCGCCTCCTACGCGGCGACATCGTCGCTCTCGCTCGGCCGGCCCGAACACGCGGTCACCCACGCCGGCAACGCGCTGGAGTTCTACGCCGCCGTCGACCCCGCCGAGCGGTCACCCACCCGCGAAGCCATTTCCCGGCTCGACCTCGCTCTCGCGTTGATCGCGGTCGACAAGCCCGACGCCGCGGCCGACGAGGCCCTCCGTGCGCTTGGCTCTGAACGGGTCACCGGCACCGTGCTCGTCCGCGCCGATGAACTGGCCGTCGTCCTGCGCCGCCAGCACCCGACGCTGGACGTCACCCGCGAAGTCCACAACCGTCACCGTGCTTTGACCCTGGAACAGAGCCGGCAGCGGCAACTCACAGCATGACCATCCGGGCCAGCAGCCGCTCAGGTAGCTCCTCCCGGTTGGCCTCGGTGACCTGGACAATCTCCACGTCCCGCCGGCCGAGCAGCGCGTCGGTCACCGGATGCCGATGTACGTGCACCGTCGCAACCAGCGGCCCAGCGCGCTCGATCGCTTTGCCGAGCAGAGCAACAAACGCCTCGCTCGCCAGTTCCATCCGGGCGATCTCGTCGATCACCACGATGACCTGGCCGCCGAGGGATCGTTCCAGGGTCGGCAGGGCCACCCGCTCGAACGCCGGTACGTCCACGCCGAACCGTCCTACCCGGACAGCGGAGTCGAGGTCCTGGT
The DNA here is from genome assembly GCA_963740255.1 of uncultured Actinomycetota bacterium. Lineage (GTDB taxonomy): Bacteria > Actinomycetota > Actinomycetes > Mycobacteriales > Cryptosporangiaceae > CAVUDO01. The sequence continues at coordinate 767,991 of CAVUDO010000006.1, forward strand.
GCGCGATCAGGGCCTCCTCACCGCCCAGGTCCCGGATCAGAAACCCGACCCGCCGACCGCCCTCCCGCAGCTCGTTCGTCACAAACCCGTCCACGCCCACGCCACTGCCTCTCAGGAGGTCAACCAGCCGGGTCAGGACCGTGGTCTTGCCCACCTGCGGCGCACCCTGGACCAGCAACTTGACCCCCACGTTGGCGAACACCGTCGAATCGTAAGCCGGCCGAACGCCTGTGTTGACCGGTGTCCGGTTTCGCCAGGTTCCTAGGTGGCGCTGCACGCTGCCCGCTGGCACTGGAGGACACGACCGACTGTCGCTGCGGCTCAACGCGCCTCCACGACGATGATCCGGTGTGGGCCCTGGTTGGTTGGGAGTCGTCCGGACCTTCGTTGGCTCGCCGGACGACGCCGGCCTGGCCAAATTCTGCCCGAGAGCGATCCCCGAAGTTCGTCCGTGTCGCGGGAACAAGCCCGGCAGGACGCTCGTTGACATCAATGTAATGCTGTAATTGATGTAAAGGAGAAAGTGTGAGAGGACTGAGGAGCATGAAGGGACATGGTCGGGGCCGCGGGTTCGGCCGGCCGGGCGGCTGGCAGCATGCGGACCTCCCCCCCGCGGACGACGCCCCGGCGTGGATCGCGGGCCGGTTGCCGGACGGATGGTTCACCGAGCCGCCAGAGATCACGGTGGACCGGGACGAGATCCTGATCGTCGGACGCGTGCCTGCCCCGGAGGTACCCGAGGGCGCCAGCGCCGCGGACCGCGCGGCCCAGGAGTCCGGCCGGATCAGCCGGTTCCGCGAGGACACCCGCGACGCCCGGATCGGGGTCGCCCGGGAGGCCGAGCACCGCTACCGCCGCAAGGTCTCGTGGGGCGCCAGCTCGGGGGAGACCACGGAGGCGTTCACCACGCACTCGGCGCCGGTGATGACCCGGCTGCGCCAGCCCGACCGCCAGGTGCTCGACACCCTGGTCGACGCGGGGGTGGCCCGGTCACGCTCGGACGCGCTGGCCTGGTGCGTCCGCCTGGTCGGCCGCAACGCGGACGCCTGGCTCGGTGACCTGCGTCAGGCCATGGAGGAGGTCGACCGCCTCCGCGCCACCGGCCCGGACGGCACCACCGAGGAGGAGTGAACCCGGAGCCCGCCGACTCCGGCGTGCTTTCATCCTGACCACGTCCGGTGAAACCGGAAGCATCTGTTGGTTCTGACCTGGAGCCCGTTGAGGTGCGTCGATCGCAAGGCGGAGCCGGCCGTGGCGTAGCGAAGCTACGTGCGGCCGGCGACAACGCAGCGAGCGGCGTGCCTCAACGGGCCGCCACATAAAGAGCGAAGTAGATGGCGATGTGGTGGCAGATCGCGGCCGCCAGGGTGCAGGCGTGGAAGAACTCGTGGTGGCCGAACGTGGTCGGCCACGGGTTCGGCCACTCCAGCGCGTAGAACAGGGCTCCCACCGAGTAGATGACACCACCGGCGGCCACCAGGACCACAGCCGTCACCCCCCCGACCGCGAGGATGTCGGGCAGCACGGCCAGCGCGGCCCATCCCAGGCCGATGTAGAGCGGAACGCCGAACCACTTCGGCGCCCCCGGCCAGATCATCTTCAGGGTCACCCCGGCGACGGCTCCGAACCAGACGATCGTGAGCAGGACGGCCGCGGTCGGGTCGGGCAGCAGCAGCAGGCAGAACGGCGTGTATGTGCCGGCGATGAACACGAAGATCATCGAGTGGTCCAGCCGCCGCATCAGAGCCCAGCCGCGCGGACCCCATGCCCGGCGGTGGTAGAGCGCGCTGATCCCGAACAGACCGCAGACCGTGACGCTGTAGATGCCGCAGGCGAGGAACGGCGTCCAGCCCGGACGGGCCAGCGCAAGACTGCACAGCACGATCCCGCAGACGATGGCCGTGCCGAACGCGTAGAAGTGCAACCAACCCCGCATCCTGGGCCGGAAGCTCTGGTGCCCGCCGTCGGGCAGGGTGAGCGGAGCGGTCTCGAAAGTCACCCCGCCACGGTAGCTAAGGGACGGATCGTTCGCCTCGCAGCCGCCGGTGCCCGGCCCGGGGGCCGGTCGGCGGTCGACTCCAGTTCGTCCGGCGGAGGGGCTCGGAGAACGCGAGATCGCCGGCAGGAACGGTCTCCGACCGTGAGAACTGAATCGATGCCGGTGGGCGTTCTCACATCGTGGAAGCGTTTCCAGGCCGCCCGCGAGGTCTACCCTGACCGAAACTCCGACGAATACCCCATCCCGCCTCCGTGCGGGCCAGCGGCATTCCCCGCGGCCGCCGGCCACGCGCGTCGGTGCGCGTCGACCCCCGAGGAGATGTCAGATGACCGTCCCGGCCACGACGACCGCCGGCCTGGTGCAGACCCCGACCACGCATCCGACGCTGCTGGCCTGGGTGCGGGAGGTCGCCGCGCTCACCACGCCCGACCGGGTGGTCTGGTGCGACGGTTCCGAGCAGGAGTGGGCCCGCATCACCGACGGTCTGGTGGAGGCGGGCACGCTGGTCCGGCTCGATCCGGCGAAGAAGCCGAACTCCTTCTGGGCGCGCACCGACCCGACCGACGTCGCCCGGGTTGAGGAGCGCACCTTCATCTGCTCGGTCGACGAGGCCGACGCGGGTCCGACCAACAACTGGATGGACCCGGCCGAGATGAAGGCCACGATGACCGCGCTCTACCGCGGCTGCATGCGCGGCCGGACGATGTACGTCGTCCCGTTCTGCATGGGTCCGTTGACGGCGGCGAGCCCCATGTTCGGCGTGGAGATCACCGACTCGGCCTACGTGGTGGCCAGCATGCGGATCATGACCCGGATGGGCGCGGACGTGCTCGCGACGATGGCGGAGGACGCGGCGTTCGTGAAGTGCCTGCACTCGGTGGGCGCCCCGCTCGACGAAGGCCAGCCGGACGTGTCGTGGCCGTGCAACCAGGAGAAGTACATCACCCAGTTCCCCGAGGAGCGGACGATCTGGAGCTACGGCTCCGGCTACGGCGGCAACTCCCTGCTGGGCAAGAAGTGCTACTCGCTGCGCATCGCCAGCGCGATGGCCCGGGACGAGGGCTGGCTGGCCGAGCACATGCTCATCCTGAAGCTCACCTCGCCCGAACGACAGGTGCACTACGTGGCCGCCGCGTTCCCGTCGGCGTGCGGCAAGACCAACCTGGCCATGCTGGAGCCCACGGTGCCGGGCTGGAAGGTCGAGACGCTCGGCGACGACATCGCCTGGATCCGGTACGGCGAGGACGGCCGGCTCTACGCGCTCAACCCCGAGTTCGGGTTCTTCGGCGTGGCCCCCGGCACTGGCTGGCACACCAACGCCAACGCGATGCGCACCGTCGAGCGGGGCAACTCGCTGTTCACCAACGTCGCGTTCACCGACGACGGCGACGTCTGGTGGGAGGGCATGACCGCCGAGCCGCCGGCCCACCTGACCGACTGGTTGGGCCGCGACTGGACGCCGGAAAGCGGGGAGCTGTCCAGCCACCCCAACTCGCGGTTCTGCACGCCCGCCGGCCAGTGCCCGACCATCGCGCCGGAGTGGGAGGACCCGAACGGCGTCCCGCTCTCGGCGATCCTGTTCGGCGGCCGGCGCAAGACCACGATCCCGCTGGTCACGGAGGCCCGCGACTGGAACCACGGCGTGTACATGGGAGCCACGCTGTCGTCGGAGACCACCGCCGCGGCGGCCGGCCAGGTGGGCGTGGTGCGGCGCGACCCGATGGCGATGCTCCCGTTCATCGGCTACCACGGCGGCGACTACCTGCGGCACTGGATCGAGATGGGCAAGGCCAGCCCGACCGGCGACATCTCGCAGCTGCCGCGGATCTTCTACGTGAACTGGTTCCGCCGCGGGGAAGACGGGCGGTTCCTGTGGCCGGGGTTCGGCGACAACAGCCGGGTGCTCAAGTGGGTCGTCGAACGACTGGAGGGCACCGCGGACGCGGTGGACACCCCGATCGGCCGGGTTCCCGCGCCCGGTGCGCTCGACGTCGACGGCCTCGGCCTCGACCCGGCCGACCTCGATGCGGCGCTCGCGGTCGATGCCGACGAGTGGAAGGCCGAGATTCCCCAGGTCACCGAGTGGTTTGCGAAGTTCGGCCCGAAGCTGCCGGCGGTCCTCTGGGCCGAGCTGGACGTGCTCAAGGCCAACCTCGGCGTGTCGAGCTGAGCGGATTTCCGGACGACGTTCCGGTGACGACGCAACCCGGCGTACCCTGCCGACGTGGCGTTCCGCGACCTGCTCTACTCCCTCTACGAACGGCGGCTGGCCGCGAAGCTCGCGGACCGGCCGCGGCCGCGGCACGTCGGCGTCATCCTGGACGGCAACCGGCGGTGGGCCCGGGAGGCCGGTTTCGACGACCCGAACCAGGGCCACCACGTCGGCGCGGCCAAGATCGAGCAGCTGCTGCACTGGTGCGCCGAGCAGGGTGTGGACGTGGTCACGCTCTGGCTGCTGTCCACCGACAACCTCGCCCGGCCGGAGAAGGAACTCGCTCCGCTGCTGCGCATCATCGAGGGCGTGGTCACCGACCTCGCGTCCGACGAGCACCAGTGGGACCTCAAGATCGTCGGCGCGCTCGACCTGCTGCCCGCCGACACCGCCCGGGTGCTCAAGGCCGAAGCCGCGCGCACCGACGGCCGGCCCGGGCCGTTCGTGAACATCGCGGTGGGCTACGGCGGCCGGCGGGAGATCGCCGACGCCGTCCGCTCGCTGCTGTACGACCACGCCAGCCGCGGCACCTCGATCGAGGAGCTGGCCGAGATCCTCGACGTCGACCACATCGCCGAGCATCTCTACACCCGCGGCCAGCCCGACCCCGACCTGATCATCCGCACCTCCGGCGAGCAGCGGCTCGGCGGTTTCCTGCTCTGGCAGAGCGCCCGCAGCGAGTTCTACTTCTGCGACGCCTACTGGCCCGACTTCCGCCGGGTGGACTTCCTCCGAGCGCTGCGCGACTACGCCAACCGGCACCGCAGGCACGGTCAGTAGCCACCGACACGTGACATCGCCCGGACGGACAGATCGTGGTTGCCGCGTAACCAGATGTTCACGGTCCGCTCGGCTCCCTTCGCGTGTTCTGCCTCCGTTTGCTCCGACCTCGGCGTAGCGTCGTCGGTGGTGGGGCTCTTCTCACGCCCACCCGGGAGGCCCAGGCGTGCCGAAACTTGGCGGATGTTCACGTCGGAGCAGGGCCGGCACCCGGCCCTCGTGGGGCGGGTACCGGAAGCCCTCGAGCCAGCGAGCGCAGGGGTGCGGGCTCGCGGGAGCAGGAGCAGGCCATGACCAATCGTCGTTCCTCCCAGTCGAAGGACTCCAGCGCGGCCTCCGGGTCGTCCGGGGCTGACGGCTCTGGCCCAGCCCGCAAGCCCCGTGCTCGCGCCCCCCGCGGGAAGCCTCATCCATCCACCCGGATCCACGTGCTGGACACCTCCGTCCTGCTGTCGGATCCCGGCGCGCTGACGAGGTTCGCCGAGCACGAGGTCGTCCTGCCGCTGGTGGTGATCAGTGAGCTCGAGGGCAAGCGGCACCACCCGGAGCTGGGCTGGTTCGCCCGCCAGACGCTGCGGGCGCTCGACGATCTGCGGATCAGGCACGGTCGGCTGGACGTACCGGTGCCGATCACCGACGTCGGCGGCACGCTGCGGGTGGAGCTCAACCACTCCGACCCCGGCAACCTGCCGTCGGGCTTCCGGCTCGACGCGAACGACAACCGCATCCTGGCGGTGGCCCTGAACCTGGCGGCCGAGGGTCGCGACGTGGTGCTGATCAGCAAGGACATGCCGCTGCGGGTCAAGGCCGCCGCCGTGGGCCTGCCGGCCGAGGAGTACCGGGCCGAGATGGTGACGGTCGCCGACCGGCCCTGGGCCGGCATGGTCGAGCTGGACGTCTCCGACGCCGACATCGGGCGGCTCTACGGCGAGGAGTCGGTCGACCTGGATGCCGCGCAGGGCCTGCCCTGCCACACCGGGCTGGTGCTGCATTCCAGCCGGGGGTCGGCGCTGGGCCGGGTCCGACCGGACAAGACGGTGCGCCTGGTCCGGGGCGACCGGGAGGCTTTCGGGCTGCACGGCCGTTCCGCCGAACAGCGGGTGGCCCTCGACCTGCTGCTGGACGAGGAGATCGGCATCGTCTCGCTCGGAGGGCGGGCCGGGACGGGGAAGTCCGCGCTCGCACTCTGCGCCGGCCTGGAGCAGGTGATGGAACGGCGCACCCACAAGAAGGTCGTGGTGTTCCGCCCGCTCTACGCCGTCGGCGGCCAGGAGCTCGGCTACCTGCCCGGCAGCGAGGCCGAGAAGATGGGGCCGTGGGGGCAGGCGGTGTTCGACACCCTGGGCGCGCTGGTCAGCGAGGCCGTGGTGGAGGAGGTCATGGACCGCGGCCTGCTGGAGGTGCTGCCGCTCACCCACATCCGGGGCCGATCGCTGCACGACGCGTTCGTCATCGTGGACGAGGCGCAGTCCTTGGAGCGGGGCGTGCTGCTCACGGTGCTGTCGCGGCTGGGCACCAACTCGCGGGTGGTGCTCACCCACGACGTCGCCCAGCGGGACAACCTGCGGGTGGGCCGCCATGACGGCGTGACCGCGGTGGTCGAGGCGCTCAAGGGGCACCCGCTCTTCGCCCACGTCACGCTCACCCGCTCGGAGCGCTCGCCCATCGCGGCGCTGGTCACAGAGATGCTGGAGGAGTTGCCGAACTGAGGCGCGGCGTCCAGGAGACATCTCGACGGTGGGTCACGCTCGTTCGCCGGGCGTGACCCACCGCGCCGTTCGCCGGGTTAAGTCCCGCGTAGTGTCCCCCTGCGGCTGGCGCCCGTTCGGTAGGGTCGCGGCGGTGGTCACGAAACGACAACGCAGGCTGCCCGGGCGCGACGCCCGGGTGGGCACCTGACTGATGTCGACGCCCGGCGCACCAAGCCCGTGGTCCCCTCCCGTGTGGGGCAGGACCAGCGGACCCCCGGCGTCGGTGAACACCCAGGTTGAGGGTTTATCGCCCGTTTTCCGTGGTGAAGAGTGTCACTCGGAGCGACGCTCGGCTGGCCAGGCCACGGCGACGCGGTCTAGGTTCACCGAGTTCGCACCCGAACGCGCGCGCCATGTCCGGCCCGCGCGACTCGCCCCCACTGAGCGGCGCGCCAGGTCGATGGACCGGCAGGGTGACCACAGCGCGGCAGGACGGCCGGAGCGGCCCCCCGCGCACGACGAAGGGAACCATCGGGTGCACCGGAGGAGATTCCGGGGATCAGCCGTGGGTATCCGTGCATTCGCGGTGGGACTGCTCCTGTTCGGGGTGGGAGCCGGCCTGGCCACCGGCACCCTGCGCGAGGACCGGCTCGAAGTCACCGAGCCCGCCGTGGCCGACGCGGCTCCCGGGGTGCTGCCCACCCCGGCGGCCGACACCCATCGGCCGCAGGGGATTCCGGTCGGCGCCCGGCTGCTCGGGGTGAAGCGCGCCCAGGCCGAGGCGAAGGCACGCGCGGCCCGTGAGGCGGCCCGCCTCGCCGCCGCCGAGCGCGCGTCCCGGAACAAGACCCGGACGGGCCCCGCCGGGGAGTCGCCGCCCCCCGCACCCGTGGACTGCCAGAAGTACTCCGGCAACCGCCGCACCGGCTGCTCGCTGCTGGCCTGGGCCGGCTTCGACACCGGCCAGATGCGCTGCCTCGAACCGCTCTGGGACCACGAGAGCGGCTGGAACGAGCGGGCCGAGAACCCGTCGTCCGGGGCGTACGGCATTCCGCAGGCTCTTCCGGCGTCCAAGATGGCCTCGCACGGGGCGGACTACCGCAGCAATCCCGTGCCGCAGATCAAGTGGGGCCTGAGCTACATCAAGGGCCGGTACCAGACCCCGTGCGGCGCCCTGGCGTTCTGGGAGAACAACGGCTGGTACTGACCCGGCGTCCGTGAGCCCGGCGGAGTGACGGTCGGGCGTCAGCGCGGCCGACCGGTCAGCTCGGCGGGCGGGTCATCGCGAGGACGTCCAGCGCGGCGTCGAGCTGCTCGGCGCTGAGGCGCCCGCTCTCGACGTGGCCGCGTTCGACCACCACGTCCCGGATCGTCCTGCGCTCGGCCAGCGCCTGCTTCGCGATCGACGCGGCCTCCTCGTAGCCGAGGTAGCGGTTGAGCGGCGTCACGATCGCGGGCGAGGACTCGGCGTACTCCCGGCACCGTTCGACGTTGGCGACCAGACCCGCGACGCAGCGGTCGGCCAGCAGGCGGGAGACGTTGGCCAGCAGCCGGATCGATTCCAGCACGTTCCGGGCCAGCACCGGCAGCATCACGTTCAGCTCGAACGAGCCGGCCGCACCAGCGAACACGATCGCCGCGTCGTTGCCCACCACCTGTGCGCACACCATGCAGACGGCCTCGGGCACGACCGGGTTGACCTTGCCGGGCATGATCGACGACCCCGGCTGCAGGTCGGGCAGGACGATCTCGCCGAGGCCGGCGCGGGGGCCGGAACCCATCCAGCGCAGGTCGTTGGCGATCTTGTACAGCCCGACGGCGATCGTCCGGAGCTGGCCCGAGGCCTCCACCAGCGCGTCCCGGGCGCCCTGGGCCTCGAAGTGGTCGCGCGCCTCGGTCACCGGCAGTCCGGTGGTGGCCGCGAGGTCGGCGATCACCTTGGCCGCGAAGCCGGCCGGCGTGTTGACACCGGTGCCCACCGCGGTGCCGCCCAGCGGGAGTTCGGCCAGCCGGGGGAGCGTCGCGTGCAGCCGCTCCACGCCCAGCTCGACCTGGGTGGCGTACCCGCCGAACTCCTGGCCGAGCGTCACCGGGGTCGCGTCCATCAGGTGGGTGCGCCCGGACTTGACCACCTCGGCGAACTCCGACGCCTTGGCGCGCAGTGCTCCGGACAGGTGCTCCAGGGCCGGGACCAGGTCGTTCACCACCGCGTCCGTGGCGGCCAGGTGGATCGAGGACGGGAACACGTCGTTGGACGACTGGGAGGCGTTGACGTGGTCGTTCGGGTGCACCGGGCGGCCGAGCCGTTCGGTGGCCAGGGTGGCGATGACCTCGTTGGCGTTCATGTTGCTGGAGGTGCCCGAGCCGGTCTGGAACACGTCCACCGGGAACTCACCGGTCCAGCGACCCTCCGCCACCTCGTCGGCGGCGGCGGCGACGGCCTTGGCCAGGTCGTCGTCCAGGACGCCCAGCTCGGCGTTCACCCGGGCCGCGGACGCCTTGATCCGGCCCAGCGCGGCCACGTGCGCCGGCTCCAGACCGGCGCCGGAGACCGGAAAGTTCTCCACCGCCCGCTGGGTCTGCGCCCGCCACTTGGCGTGCCGAGGCACCTGGACCTCGCCCATCGTGTCGTGCTCGACGCGGTACTCGCCCTCGGATTCGCTCACGCGTTCCATCTTGCCGTGCTGTCCGCGGGGTGTGGGGACGGGACCCGTCGTTCGGAACCCGGCCGCCTTCTGGTCGCACCGCTCCCGCTACTGCCGCACCGCACGCAGATCCGCGTCAAGGGGTGACGTCGGTACGGCACGAGCACAAGATCCGCCCGCCCGGAACAACGTCCGGCGGGATCTGAACCAGCTCCCGGTTCGGTGCATCTGAAGGGGTGTCAACATCGAAATCGAGGGAGAACGAGTCTGATGCGTGCCGTAAGAGTTCTGATCGCCGGTCTCGCCGTGGGTATGGCGGCGGCTGGATGCGCGGCGGGCGGACCAGACAAGGCGGAGGGGAAAGCCGCGCCAGCCGGGTCGCCTGCCGCGTCGACCTCCGGCCAGGCGCCGACCGTGGCGCCGGGCAAGGCCCGGCCGAGTTCCGCGGAGAAGCCGTCCGCACGGACGCCCAAGCCGGTGCCGAGGGAGCGTGGCGGCACACTGTGGGTGCTGGTCCTGGCGATCACTGACAAGCACGAGCCGACCTCCGAGCTGACGAACGTCGCTACCCGGTACGCCGCCTACCTCGTCGGCCCCACGTGCGACGAGGGTGCGGAGGCGGGGCTCAGGCTCAAGCCGGAGAAGGTGTACTGGTACGCAGCGCTGTACTTCGCGAGTCAACGTGACGCGTTCACGTACAAGGGGAAGTACACCGGCGGTGTCATCGGCATCGTGAAGGTCGTGCCCTACAACGGGCTCAGTGCCGAGGACTGCGTGCGCACGCCGTCCTGATCCTTGCCGGCCGTCCAGGATCGTTCAGCGGGGCCGCGCCCGGCCGCCCGATGGGGCGGCCGGGCGCGGCTCAGCCGAGGGCAGCGGTGAGCTCGGCGGCGGTCGGGGGAGCGGCGCCAGGTCGGGTGCAGGTCAGCGCGGCTGCCGTCGCGGCCCGGCGGAGGAGGGTGGTGAGCGCGTCGGCGTCCAGCCCCGCGATCCGCTCGGCTCCGCCGGGTCCGAGCAGCCCGCCGGCGCCCAGCCCGTGCAGCAGTGCGCCGACGAACGTGTCGCCCGCTCCCACCGTGTCGGCCACCTCGACCGTCGTTGCCGGTACGGACACGGCGGCCTTCCGGCCGATTGCCGTCGCGCCGTCCGCGCCGCGGGTCAGCACGACCAGGGCCGGACCTCGGGAAGCCCAGTCCGCGGCGGCGTCCTCGGCCGGCACACCCGGGTAGAGCCAGCCCAGGTCCTCCTCGCTGGCCTTCACCACGTCGACCAGCCCGACGGCCCGCTCCACCCGCTCGCGGGCCGCGTCGAGCGAGCCGCCGGGATCGGCCACGATCGTCGGCCGGACGTTCGGGTCGAGGCTCAGCGTCACCCGTCCGCGGTAGCCCTCGCGGATCAGCAGCTGCTCGACCTGCGCCGCGCCGGGCTCCAGGTAGAGCGCCAGCGAGCCGACGTGCAGGGCTGACACGTCCGGGTCGAGCGGGTCGGGCAGCTCGCCGGGACGCCACTGCCAGTCGGCCGCGCCGGCGAGCCGGAAGTCGTAGCTCGCCCGCCGTTCGGCGTCGAAGCTGACCACCGCCAGCGACGAGGGTTCGGCGGCGTCGGTCAGGTACCGGCCGTCCACGTCGGCCGCGTCCAGGCGGGCTCGGATAAGCGCGCCGAAGTGGTCCCGGCTCACCCGGGCGAGGAGGGCGGCGCGGGCGCCCAGGCTCGCGGCGGCCACGGCGACGTTGGCCGGACCGCCGCCCGCGTGCGGCACCAGCACGCCGGCCCCGTCCGGGACCAGGTCGACGACGTTCTCGCCGAGGACCGCCAGCACGCCGCGGCTCACTCGCCGCGGTGGCCGAAGTCGACCAGCGCGTAGTCGCGGAGCTTGGTCAGCGAGTGCCAGCTCTCGATCGTCCGGATCGTGCCGCTCTTCGAGCGCATCACCAGCGACTGCGTGGTGGCCCCGCCCGAGCGGTAGTGCACGCCGCGCAGCAGGTCGCCGTCGGTGACCCCGGTCGCGCAGAAGAACACGTTGTCGCCGGTGACCAGGTCGTTGGTGGTGAGCACCCGGTCGAGGTCGTGGCCGGCGTCGATCGCCTTCTGCCGCTCGTCGTCGTCCTGGGGCCAGAGTCGGCCCTGGATCTCGCCGCCCAGACACTTCAGGGCGCACGCGGTGATGATGCCCTCGGGGGTGCCGCCGATGCCGAGCAGCATGTCGACGCCGGTGTGCTCGCGGGCCGCGGCGATCGCGCCGGCCACGTCGCCGTCGGAGATGAAGTGGATCCGCGCACCCGCCTGGCGCACCTCGTGGATCAGTCGCTGGTGCCGCGGCCGGTCGAGGATGGTGACCGTGACGTCCTCGACGCCGATGCGCTTGGCCTTGGCCACCCGACGGACGTTCTCGGCCACCGGTGCGGTGATGTCGACGACGCCGACGGCTTCCCGCCCGACGGCGATCTTCTCCATGTAGAACACCGCGGACGGGTCGAACATCGTGCCGCGTTCGCTGACGGCGAGCACCGCGATCGCGTTCGGCATGCCCTTGGCCATCAGGGTGGTGCCGTCGATCGGGTCCACGGCGACGTCGCACTCCGCGCCGACACCGTCGCCGACGTGCTCGCCGTTGTAGAGCATCGGCGCGTTGTCCTTCTCGCCCTCGCCGATCACCACCACCCCGCGCATCGAGACGCTGTTGATGAGCTTGCGCATCGCGTCCACGGCGGCGCCGTCGCCACCGTTCTTGTCGCCGCGCCCGACCCAGCGACCGGCGGCCATCGCCGCGGCCTCGGTGACCCGGACCAGCTCCAACGCGAGGTTGCGGTCGGGCGCCTCGCCCCGGTGCCGGGGCGGGCTGGTCTGCTCATGGCTCGTCATGACGCCTCCTCCTCGCCGAAGGTCTTGGGAGCATCCTCCCATTGCGGACGCCGACGTGGCGCTGTCGTCGCCACCGGACGGCACCGATGCCCCCGGTCGTCAGGTGGGCGACCGGTGGCCGACGATGGTGCGGTGACCTCTCCCGAACCCACCCCCGCCGACCCGCCCGCCGCCCGGGGCCGCCGTGGCGGCACCATCCGGGACCTTGCGATCTCCATCGGCGTGCTGGTGGTGCCGCTGGTGGCCGTGGTCGCGCTCTGCCAGCCGGGCGACTCGGGCCCCACCAAGATCGACCCGTCGAGGGCCTACGCCGGTGCCCGTGCCGAGGCAGGGTTCCCGGTGCGCGAACCGGCGGGTCTGGAGGGATGGGCCGCGACGAACGCGACGTTCCGCGAGACCGCCGCCGGCACCGCGACGCTGCGGGTGAGCTACCTGACGCCGGCCGGCCGGTACGCCCAGCTGGTGCAGAGCAGCGTCCCGGCCGACGAACTGATCCCGGCTGAACTCGGGGGCGGCAGCCCACGCGGGGCCGCGACGATCCAGGGCGCCGCATGGCAGCACTACTCGGCCCGCCAGCCGGACGACCGGGCATACGTGCTGCTGGAGCCGACGGTGACCGTGATCGTGGTCGGCGACGCGACGGACGGCGAGCTGAGGACGCTGGTCACGGCGTTGCGACCCGGCTGACCCCCGGCTGACCCCCGGCTGGCCGGCTCCCGGCCCGGTGCCGGCCGGCCGTTCACCGCACGAGGAGGCGACGGCGAAAGTCGGCCGTCGCGTTACGCATGACCTGGGCCTGTACGGGGGAGAATGTCCTCGTCCCGCTCGCCCGAGAAAGAGGTGGGTTCATGATCGGAAGCATCATCGGCGCGCTCATCGTGGGTGTCATCGTCGGCGTCCTCGGGCGGTTGATCGCCCCGGGTCGTCAGAACATCCCGTTCTGGCTCACCGTCCTCGTCGGAATCGTCGCCGCCTTCCTGGGCACGCTGGTCGCCCGCGCGTTCGGTGTCGAGGACACCGCGGGTATCGACTGGTGGGAGCTGCTCTTCCAGATCGTGATCGCGGCAGTCGGCGTCACGTTGGCCGCGGCCGTGTATCCGCGGGCGCGCAGTTCCGCCTGACCGCATTTCCACCCGTCGGGCCGTCCCTCTCGGGGCGGCTCGACGGCGTCTCCACCCGACGCCTCCGCGCTGTGGCGCGGAGGTCAGGTGATCAGGCGCTTGCGCATCCACCGGACGGCGAGCACCCACATCAGGCCCGCGAACGCGAGCAGCGCGGCCAGGTGACCGAGATCGGCGAGGGGATGCAGTCCGAAGGCGGCGTGCCGCACCAGCTCCACACAGTGGTAGAGCGGGTTGAACTGGCTTCCGATCCGCGCCCAGCCCGGCAGGTTGTCGATCGGGAAGAACGTCCCGGCAACCAGGAACAGCGGGGTGAGCAGCGCCGAGATCACGTAGTTGAAGCTGTCGATGCTCGGCACCACCGCCGAGATCCAGATGCCGAACAGGCCGAACCCCAGCCCGGTGACGAATCCGATCATGGGCACCAGCAGCATCCCGGCCGACGGGTCGAGCCCGAACCCGATCGCCACCAGCAACGGGGCGCAGCCGTAGACACCGGCCTTGACCGCCAGCCACAGCGCCTCGCCGGTCACCAGCTCGTGCACGTCCACCGGCGCCGCGAGGATCGCGTCGTACGTGCGTTGGAACGTGCGCCGGATGAAGGTCTGGAACATCCCGCCGAACGCCGAGGAGAAGAGCACCGCGGTGGCGACCACGCCGGTGCCGAGGAAGTCGAGGTAGCGGTAGCCGGCGACCGCGCCCACCAGCGCGCCGATCCCGGACCCGAACGCGAGCAGGTAGATCGTCGGCTCGACGACCGAGGAGAACGTCGTGGACGGCCAGAACCGCCGGAACACGGTGAGGTCGTGGAACAGCACGCCGGACAGCGCCGCCGGCTCGATGAACCGCAGTCGCGTGCGCACCGCGGCAGTGCCGGCACCCTGCCTGGTCACAGGACCACCTCTCCGGTGAGCACGACGAACACGTCCTCCAGGTTGGCTGGCCGCTCGACGCCGGGACCCAGCGCGTCCGCGAGCGACGGCGGGATCTCCTCGGCCCGCAGCACCGAGACGCTCGGACCGGTGCGCCGGGTCGCCATCCCGGCAGCGACGGCCAGCCGCTCCACCTCGGTGAGCCGGTCCGGTGGGCCGTAGTACTCCATCGCCGACTTGCCGGCATGCTCGGTGAGCAGCGCCGCCGGCGCGCCGCGGGCGATCACCCGGCCATGGCTCATCACCGCGACGTCGTCGGCCAGCCGCTCGGCTTCCTCGATGTAATGGGTCGACATCAGCACGGTCGTCCCACGCCGGCGCAACCCGTCGATCAGACCCCACAGCTCCTGCCGGACCTGGGGGTCGAGGCCGACGGTCGGCTCGTCGAGCAGGACCAGTTGGGGTTGGTGCACCAGCCCGCGCGCGATCAGCAGCCGACGCCGCATGCCACCGGACAGCTCGTCCACCTTGGCGTCCGCGCGGTCGGTGAGCTGCGCCAGCTTGAGCGCGGCATCCACGGCTGCCCGGCGCTCGCCGGCCGGAACCCGGTAGAGGCGCGCGAACACCGCGAGGTTCTGCCGGGCGGTCAGTTCGACGTCGAGGCTGTCCTGCTGGGGGACGACGCCCATCAGTGCGCGCGCGTGCTTGGACTCGGCCGGAATCCGGAACCCCAGCACCTCGATCTCACCCGAGTCGGGCCGGGACTGGCCGGTGAGCATTCGCATGGTCGTGGACTTGCCGGCGCCGTTCGGACCGAGCAGGCCGAGGCAGCTGCCCTGCGCCACGTCCAGGTCGAGCCCGTCGACGGCGGTGACCGCGCCGTAGCGCTTGACGACAGCGGTGACCTTGATCGCGGGCGGGCTCGGCATCCCTCCACCCTAGGTCGGCCCGCCGACATGACGCGCCTGAGATCTCGGCCGCGACGCCGCGCCACGTAGGAGCCACGACGCCGGCCGCGAGGAATCGGGAGCGGAGAGGGCCGCGTCGGCGAGGTCCGACAACTCTCGGCAGAGACTGTCAGCTGGTCGGGGCAGGGGACGCCAGGGAGGACCGGGGAAGAGGTGACGGTCGCCGCGGGCGCCGCGAGACCACACCGCGGCGACCGTCACCACCCGCCTGTGCGGCGGGGACGGCAGCAGGCGTCGGACCCCTGAACGTCTCCGGCAACGCCACCACATCGCGCCGAAGGTCGGCCGACGACGAACGCCGTCACCTGTCCGACGCATGGCGCGGGCGTACGGTTCCCCGTCTCCGGCGAGATATTTTCGGCTGCTCCGGCCCTAGGCGTCGTCGGCGGCCGAGCGGGCCGCCGCGAGGCGGGCGCGGGCACCGTCCAGCCACCGCTGGCACACCGCGGCCAGGCGCTCGCCGCGTTCCCACAGCGTGAGGGACTCCTCCAACGTCGTGCCGCCGGCCTCCAGCCGCTGGACCACCTCGGCGAGCGCGGCCCGCGCGTCCTCGTAGCTCAGCTGATCGTCGTCGTCCGACCCGGATGCCTTCGCCATGCCGGTCAGGGTACGTGCGGCGCCGCGGCCCGTCGGCCCGCCGGGCACGTCGGCGTGCCACCCCTCGTCGGCCTCGGCGTCGTTTACAGGACGGCGTCGGCGGCGAGTTCGCCTTCGGCCAGCCGGAGACGGAGGCGTTCGCCGGCGGTGACGTCGGCCGGCCGGCGGACCACCGTGCCGTCGGCCCGCTGCGCCACGGCGTACCCGCGCCCCAGGGTCGCCTTGGGGGAGAGGGTGCTGACCCGGGCCCGGGTGTGGACCAGGTCGGCCGCGGCGGTGTCCAGCCGGTGGCCGAGGCAGCGGCGCGAGCGTTCGACCAGCGCGTCCACGTCCGCCTGGCGGGTGTCCGCCAGGACGTCGGGGCCGGCCAGGACGGGCCGGCTGCGCAGAGCGTCCAGCCACTGCTGCTCCCGCTCCAGCCGTCCGGTGACGCAGCGGGTGAGCCGGTCGCGGGCGACGCCGATCCGCTGCTGTTCCTCGGCCAGGTCCGGGACGATCCGCTTGCCGGCGTCGGTGGGCGTGGAGCAGCGGACGTCGGCCACGAAGTCCACCAGCGGGCTGTCCGGCTCGTGGCCGACAGCGCTCACGACCGGCGTCCGGCAGGCGAACACCGCACGGCACAGTGCCTCGTCGCTGAACGGCAGCAGGTCCTCGACCGACCCGCCCCCCCGGGCCAGCACGATCACGTCCACCTCGGGGTCGCGTTCCAGCTCGGCCAGCGCCTCGAGGATCGCCGTGACCGCCGCGGTGCCCTGGACGGCGACATTGCGGACGGCGAACCGGACGGCCGGCCAGCGGCGGCGGGCGTTTTCCCGCACGTCCCGTTCGGCGGCGCTGGCCCGGCCGGTGACCAGGCCGACGGTGTTCGGGAGGAACGGCAGTGGCCGCTTGCGTTCGACGGCGAACAGGCCTTCGGCCGCGAGCAGCTTCTTCAACCGCTCCAGCCGGGCGAGCAGCTCGCCGACGCCGAGCGCGCGGAACTCGGTCGCGCGCAGCGACAGGCTGCCGCGTTGGAGGTAGAAGTCCGGCTTGGCCCGGGCCAGCACCCGCGCCCCTTCGACCAGCGGCGGGTCGACGGCCTCGAACACCGCGCGGGCACAGGTCACCGAGAGGCTGATGTCGGCCGAGGCGTCGCGCAGGGTGAGGAACACCGTCGGCGCGCCCGGACGCCAGGACACCTGCGCGACCTGGCCCTCGACCCACACCTCGCCGAGCCGGGCGATCCACTGGCCGAGCTTCATGCTCACCATCCGCACCGGCCAGGGCGCCTCGGGCGAGCTGGCCGGTGTCCGCTGCTCGTCGGTCATGCGCGCGTGCTCCGGTCGTCCACGTGTTCGAGGGTACGGACGGTGGTGGCATGGCGCCGCCAGCATCGCGCCGAACCCGCCGGGGACGGGGCCGGGTGCCCCCGGTGTGGCCGGGATCGCCGAGCCGATGCGGTGGGGCCTGCCTACGATGGGGGCATGACCCAGGCCAAACGTGTCCTGCTCGCCAAGCCGCGCGGCTACTGCGCCGGCGTGGACCGGGCGGTGATCACCGTCGAGAAGGCGCTCGACCTGTACGGCCCGCCGGTCTACGTCCGCAAGCAGATCGTGCACAACAAGCACGTCGTGGCCGAACTGGAGGCGCGCGGCGCCGTCTTCGTCGAGGAGACCGACGAGGTGCCCGAGGGCGCCACGGTCGTCTTCTCCGCCCACGGCGTGGCGCCCTCCGTCCACACCGAGGCGGCCGCCCGCGGTCTCAAGGCCATAGACGCCACCTGCCCGCTGGTCACCAAGGTGCACGTCGAGGCGAAGCGTTTCGCCAGCGACGACTACGACATCCTGCTGATCGGCCACGAGGGCCACGAGGAGGTGGTCGGCACCACCGGCGAGGCGCCCGAGCACGTCCACCTGGTCGACGGCCCCGACGACGTCCCGAACGTCACCGTGCGCGACGAGTCGAAGGTCGTGTGGCTGTCCCAGACCACGCTGAGCGTGGACGAGACGATGGAGACCGTCGGCCGGCTGCGCGAGCGGTTCCCGCTGCTGCAGTCCCCGCCGAGCGACGACATCTGTTACGCGACCCAGAACCGGCAGCTGGCGGTGAAGGAGATCGCGCCGGAGTGCGAGCTGGTGCTGGTGGTCGGGTCGACCAACTCGTCCAACTCGGTACGGCTGGTCGAGGTGGCGTTGCAGGCCGGTGCCCGGGCGGCCCACCTGGTCGACTTCGCGCGCGAGATCGACGAGGCGTGGCTGGACGGGGTGAGCACCGTGGGCCTCACCTCGGGTGCGTCGGTGCCCGAGGACCTGATCGCCGAGGTGCTGGCGTTCCTGGCCGAGCGCGGCTACGGCCAGGTGGACGAGGTGCTCTCGGCGAACGAGACGCTGGTGTTCTCCCTCCCGCAGGATCTGCGCCGCGACCTCAAGGCCGCCGGCCTCCCGCACTGACCTGCCATCCGCGGACGTTTGCTGACCCATCGACCGTTGCCGGCAGGTTTCGTAGTACGATACTCTCTCGTGGAGATCCTACGATCAGCACTCCGCCATGCAGTCAAGCCGGAAGACATCCAGCACGCGTTGCGCAACGCGCTGGTCGTGGACGTGATCGGCGAAGACCCGACTCGATACCTGATCCTGGGCGCTGACCTTGCGGGGAGGTTCCTCGAATTGGTGGTGATGGATCGGCCTCAGGGCCCGGCGTTGATACACGCGATGGTCATGCGAGCGAAGTACAGAACCTTGCTGCCGAAGGGGTGGTGACGATGTCCACGAAGCATGGAAGCAGAGCAGATGGCACCCCGATCACCGACGAGGTGGTCGAGGCGATGGCCGCCGAGGCCGAGCGGGGATACGACGTGGAGGATGTGCTACGCCGCCGCCGGGGTGGCCGCCCTCCGATGGGGTCGGCGGCCTCCACAGTTGAGTCGGTGCGTCTGGATCCCGAATTCAAGCGTGATTTGCTGCTCCGCGCCGCTGCGGAGAAGACCAGCGTGTCGGAGATCATTCGCCGGGCCATCGACCAGTACCTCCGTGCCAGCTGACGGGCGGGCTGGTCGTCGTCGCCGAGCAACCGGCCGACCTCTGCCTGCGCTGGCCGCGTAGGTTCAGTGCGGTGAAATTCGAGCCAGGGTGTCGCGTCCGGGTTCCGGGCCGGCCTGACCTCCCGGGATACGTCCGAGTCGAGCTTGCGGTACGGGATGGCGACGGTTGGGGGCTGTTCGTCGAGGAAGCGCCCGGCACCTTCAAGAGGATCGACCTGACGGACGACCAGGCAGCGGCGTGCGACGTGCTGCGCGAGGATGGCGCAGGGGCGTCGGCCGAAGTTCTCGCTGTTCGGTGATCGGCGCCCGGGGTGGGGGCCGGCAGGGCGCGACCGAAGCCGAACTGAAGGCGGCGATGTTCGTCCCCAGTTCGACGTTCCCCCTCGCGGAGGCCGATGGCGTCCTCGCCGAACTCCTCCATGTCGAGGGTGGCGGGCTTGCCAGCGTCGAGCACCTCGTAGGCAAGGGCGGGCAAGCCGCCCGTTTCTTCATGTCGACGCGGCAGACCCTTAACATGTTGGTCCGCTCCTCCCGGAGTACGGTCGGTGATCTCGACCGCGATACGGAGCTTGCCCGAACCGCCGTGCGACTCGCCGCCACCGGCCCGTTCAAGAAGAAGCTCTTCGTCACGGCCGATCTCGAACGAACCCAGCTCGACGTGCTCGCGAACGCCGGCATCGATGATGCTCGTAGCACCCGGCTCGTCGTACTCGACCCTCGGCAGTTCAGTCTGCTCAACGGAATCGACAAGGACACCCGCGCGGCCATCCGCGCCGTAATGGAATCGGCCCCGAGAAGCGCCCGGTTCAGTGGGCGTCCTCGGCGGTTTTCGCCGTCGTCAACACCCAGCGGCGGAGTCAGGCTCGAGGTGCTGCGGTGACGTTCCTTGCTTGGGAACGGGTCGCGGCGATGGATGCGGTCCGCGCCGACGAGGATCTGGCTGAGCAGGCCAGAGACCAGAGGGCCGAGGCCCGCCGCAATCTCGATACCGCCCTGCGCCGCGCCTACCAGCACGTCCTGTACCTCGGGGAGGGCGATGGCGATGAGCATGCGCGAGTGGAGCGGATCGTCACCTTCGAGGACAGCGAGAGCGCGCTCGACGGTACGGCCGTGTGGAAGATGCTCGCGGCGAAGGGGAAGGCTTTCGGCACGGCCAACCCCCTCGACGCGAAGGCCCTTCTCCACAATCTCCAAGACGGGGACTACGGACGGCCACTCGACGAGGTACGCGACCTATTTTGGAGCACCCCTCGGATGCCGCTGCTGGCTGGCGGGGACACCGATCTGCAGCAGGCGATCTTCCAAGCACTCGAAGCGGGCAGTCTCCGGCTCGTTGGCGCCGGTGACCTCGACCGGGCCGTGGCTCGCCCCGGCGACATCGGTGTCGGACAGTCCGGTCTTCGCCTCGCCAAGCCCAAGACCGCCGAGTCGACCACTGGCGGAACGGATTTCCTTCGAAGCCTTACCAATGCTGTGGACGAGGGCAAGGTGAGCTACACCCAGATCATGCTCAAGGTCGTCATCGACTCGTCGGCTGTGGAGGGAATCACTGACGAGGCTCGTCAAGCTGGAGCCAACCCCACAGTCAGAGATATATGAGTCCGCCTCCAGGACGAGGGCCACATCGTCGTTGAGGCGAGTTGGGATGAAGGCGAGTTAGGGACCTGGCTCCGACCCACCACCGATCGATTGTCAACAGGCACTGATTATGGACGATTCCCGGCGCGAGCCGTCGCGTAGCCTGGTTGCGAACTCCACGACCGCGAGCGCGACGTGTGACGAGGAGACAGCGTGACGACGGCCCACGACTACCTCCACCCGCCCGCCGGCGGGTGGACCGTCGACGACCTCGACACGCTGCCCGAGGACAACTACCGCCGCGAGTTGATCGACGGAGTGCTGCACGTGTCGCCGAGCCCCACCCATGACCACCAGAAGGTCGCGTTGCGCCTCGGAGCCGCGCTCGATGCGTCGTGCCCCGAGGAGTACGACGTCACCCAGGCCGTAGAAATTCGTATCAACCGGTTCCGCAGCCTGATCCCGGATCTCCTGGTCGTCACGGCCGAGGCGGCGGTGCGCAACCCGTCGACCTACCGCCCGCGCGAGGTGGTCCTGGCGGTGGAGATCGTCTCGCCGTCCTCGAAGGCCATGGACCGGGCAACGAAACCAGCGATGTACGCCGAGGCCGGGATCCCGCACTACTGGCGGATCGAGACCGAGGCCAGCCTCGTCGTCCACACCTATCGGCTCGACCCGGCGCGTGACGCGTACGACCTGGTCGCCAATCATGCCGACCTGCTGGTAGTTGCCGATCCGTGGCCGATGGAGCTGCGGCTCTCCGCCATGACGTCGCGCCCCCGCTGAGCCACCACCCGCTTCGGCGGATGCGGCCGGCGTGCGGGTGGGACGACGGTTGCCCAGCGGGCTCGTCGCTCAGTGCGGCGGCGCGAGTTCGCCGACGGGCACGGCGGCGGTGAGGACGTTGCCCGGTGGCGGGAGCGGACACGCCCATGCCTCGTCGTAGGCGCAGGAGGGGTTGTAGGCGAAGTTCAGGTCGATGACCAGCGCGTCGGCGTCGCCGCCGAGATCGGCGCCCTTGACCGTGTCGAGCAGGTACCGGCCGCCGCCGTACGCCTCCCGGCCGCAGGTGGCGTCGCGGAACGGCACGAACAGGCCGCCGCCGTACGACCCGAGCCACCACACGTCCAGGGTGCCGAGGCCGGCGAGTTCCACCCGGCCGATCCGGTCGAACGGCACCAACCCGTCGGTCGCCGTCTGCACCTCGATGCGTTCGGCTGGTGCGGCCCGAACCGGCACGACGAACCGGAACCGCGGGTCGTAGGGCGCGTAACGCAGGCCGGCGAACGTCGCCTTGTCGCGCAGGGGCGAGTCGGGGTGCTCCGCGAACAGTCGGTCCCGCCCCACCCGCCAGGCGGCCCACCCCTCGCCCGGGTCCGGTGCCGCCCGGGCGTCTGCGTACAGGGAGACCACCGTGCGTCGCCAGTCGAGCAGGGTCAGGCTCACTCCGCCACTCTGCCACTGTCGGGGCTCCACGGCCCGGCAGCAGATGGTCAGCGGCCCGGCGCCGGATCATCCGAGGTGAGGTGGGGCAAGCGACAGGTCAGCCGGTGGGGGCCAGGAACTGGGTGGCCGCGAGTTCGCCGTAGAGCGCATCGCCCGTGACCAGGTCGGCGTGGGTGCCGACCGCCCGCACCTGGCCGGCGTCCATGACGATGATGCGGTCGGCCATCGTGACCGTGGACAGCCGGTGCGCGACCACCAGCACCGTCGTGGTGCGGGCGGCGTCGGCGACCGTGTCCCGCAGCGCGGCCTCGTTGACAGCGTCGAGCTGCGAGGTGGCCTCGTCGAGCAACAGCAGGCGGGGCTTCCGCAGCAGGGCCCGGGCGATGGCCACCCGCTGGCGTTCGCCGCCGGAGAGCTTGGTGCCGCGGTGTCCCACCGTCGTCTCCAGGCCGTCGGGCAGCCCGACGACCAGGTGTTCGAGCCGGGCGGTGGCCACGGCCTGCCGCAGTTCGGTCTCGGTGGCGCCCGGCGCGCCGTACAGCAGGTTCTCGCGCAACGTGCCCGACAGCACGGGCGCGTCCTGCTCGACGTAGCCGATCGCGGCCCGGAGGTCGGTGAGCGGCCAGTCGCGCACGTCGACGCCGTCGACGAGCACCAGACCCTCGTCGGCGTCGTAGAAGCGCTCGATCAGCGAGAACACCGTCGTCTTGCCCGCTCCCGACGGGCCGACGAACGCCGTCATCCCGCCGGGGGGCACGTCGAAGCTCACCCCGTGGTGCACCGGCGGCAGCTCCGGCTGGTACCGGAACCGCACCTGGTCGAAGGTCACCCTGGCCGGCGCCGCGCTGACCGGCATCGTTCCGGCCGGTCTGGTGCCGGCAGATGCGGGGCTGGCAGATGTGGGGCTGGCCGGGGTCGTGCCGGTCGAACCGGACCGCATGAGCGTCCGTTCGGGCTCGACCTCCATCGCCTCGGCCTGCTGGATGCGGGTGATCGCCGCGGCGCCGACCTGGTACTGGGTGACGGCCCGGACCAGCTGGTTGATCGCCGGCAACAGGTAGAACACGTACAGCAGGAAGGCGACCAGGGTGCCGATGTCGATCGCGCCGGAGGCGACCCGGGCTCCGCCCACGCTGAGCACGCCGATGAACGACGCCTGAATCGCCAGGCCGGCGGTGTTGCCCGCCAGCGCGGACCACTTCGCGGCCCGGACACTCGCCCGCCAGGCGTCGGTGGCCGCGTCGTGCACCCGGACGCGCTCGCGGTCCTCGGCACCGGACGCCTTCACGGTGCGGAAGGCGCCGAACACGCGTTCCAGCGCGGCGCCGACGATGCCGACCGATTCCTGTGCCCGGAGCGACGCGCGGTGGATCCGCGGCACGATCACACCGACGACGAGTCCCGCGGTGGCCAACGCCGCGAGGGTGACACCGAGTAGGACGGGATCCAGGAGACCCATCATCGTGACGGTGGCGACCAGTGCGATGAGTCCGGTGAGGCCGCCGACCAGCGAATCGGTGGTGACCTCGCGCAGCAGCGTCGTGTCGGCGGTGACGCGCGACATGAGGTCGCCCGGTTCGGAGCGGTCGACAGCGCTGATGCGCAGCCGCAGCAGCCGGTCGACCAGCCCGCGGCGGGCCACGAGGACCACCGACTCGCCGGTGCGTTGCAGCAGGTAGCCGCCCACCGCGCCGACGACGGTGTTGGCCAGGACCAGGACGGTCATCAGCGCGAGCGGGCCGGCGATGGAGCGGTTCGCGGTCAGGTTGCCGATCAGCTCCCGGGCGAACAGCGGCAGGGCCAGCCCTGTCGCCGCGGTGACGAGCCCCAGCGCGGCACCCCCGCCGAGCGTCCACCGGTAGGGCCTGACATAGCTGAGCAGCACCCGCCAGGCCGGCGGCGCGGGGGTTTCGGTGCGAGCAGGGTCCATGTCGACCCAGCGTAACCGGGCCAACTGAGAAGACTCTGTGGACACCAACCGCCTCAGTCGGCGACCAACTCCGGGGCCTGGAGCTGGCGGGGGACGACCTCGATCTGGCGTGGCGTCTCGACGTCGGCGCTGGCGATCTGCAGGTCGGTGAACTTGCGGGCGGTGACCAGGACCCGGCCCTCCAGCGAGCCGACCGCGTCGTTGTACCGCCCGACCGCGCCCGTGAGCGCGGTGCCGAGCTTGTCGACGTGGCTGCCCAGTGTGGACAACCGCTGGTGCAGCTCGCGGCCCAGCGCGTGCACCGCCGCGGCGTTCTCGGCCAGCGCCTCCTGCCGCCAGGTGTAGGCAATGGTCCGGAGCAGTGCGACCAGGGTGGACGGCGTGGCCACCACGACGTTGCGGCTGAACGCGTACTCCAGCAGCAGCGGCTCGCGCTGCAGGGCCGCGTCGAGGAACGTGTCGGCCGGCACGAACAGGACGACGAACTCGGGCGTCGGGTCGAACCGGTGCCAGTACGCCTTGCCGGACAGCGCGTCGACATGGGTGCGCAGGTGCCGGGCGTGGGCCTGCATCCGGCTCTCCCGGCCGGCCTCGTCGCGGGCTTCCATCGCCTCCAGATAGGCCGCGAACGGCACCTTGGCGTCGACCACGACGTTCTTGCCGCCCGCGAGCGTGATCACCATGTCGGGCCGCAGCGTGCCGTCCGCGGTGGTCGACACGGCCTGCTCGACGAAGTCGCAGTGCTCGATCATCCCGGCGACCTCGACGATCCGGCGGAGCTGGTGCTCGCCCCACCGCCCGCGTACCTGCGGCGCCCGCAGCGCCGAGACCAGCTGCCCGGTCTCGACCCGGAGCTGCTCGGAGCTGCGGTGCATCTGGACGACCTGCTCGCGCAGGCCGGCATAGGCCTGCACGCGGTCGCGTTCGACCGTGGCGACGGAGTGCTCGACGTTGGCCAGACTCTCCCGGATAGGGGCGATGAGCTGGGAGAACGCGGCATTGTTGCGATCGATCGCGTCCGTGGAGAGGCCGCGCAGGGCCTGTTCCAGCCGCTGCTCACCGGACCGGGAAGCGTCCAGGGTGGCGTGCAGTCGGGCGATCTGCGCGGCGCTCCGCGAGGTGGAGGCGAAGAACCCGACGGCCACGCCCGCGGCGAGGCAGAGCAGGCCCACGGAGACGACGAGAGCGGTCATGCCTCCATCGTGGCCGCTCGGTCCGACGGATTCGCGCACCCGGGCGGCGTGTCGGACAGGTGTTCGAAGATTCGTGCGACGCCGTGCCGACGCCGTGCCGACGCCGGCCGGCTTCCGCTAGAGAGTGCGGCATCCGTTGAGCAGGCCCGGAGGCGGCGAAGGGGCTGTTTCGGGACACCTGTAGTGTGTGCGCCTCCAGCTCGGACATCTCAGGCGGTACCGCCCGAAGCAGCCCGCCGCTCCGTGGGTCGGTCGGCCCGCGAGCCGCGGTCGCGCACGTCGAGCGATTCACAAGTCCACAGCACGAGCGGGGACTTGCGGTCGTGAGGTTCCCTGGTTCGGGCCGGCGCGAGGCAGCGCCGGGTCGGCGACCTGGAGGGAGGAACGACATGTCCGAATACGGTAGGCGGGATCTTGGCGTTGCCCCCCGGCCCGCCGGCCATGCCCAGGTCGGACCTCAGACTCACGTCGGACCAGCCGGCCACGTCCCGGTCGGGCCCGGCCGCCAGGGGGAGTACCCGGCGCCCCCGGGCCAGCATCACGAGGGCGGTCGGACCCAGACGGTCTATCGGACGAACCAGTACGGCGCCCCGCCGCAGCCCCCTCCGGACACCGCGGTACCCGCCGCGTCGAGGAGGCGGAAGGACGAGTCGCGCTGGGTGCCCGCCTTGATGTGGACGGTCAGCACGGGTATCGCGCTGCTGCTGCTCCTCGGCGTGGTCGGGCTGTGGGTGCTCACCGTGTCGTCCGCGGACCGGTCGGAGGCGATCGGCCAACGGGTCGCCACCGACGCCGAGACCGAGAGCTACCTCAAGGACAACTACCCGGGCGACCAGCCGCTGTTGCGTGTCTACACTGGACTCTACGTCAAGTCGGTGGAGTTCACGAGCGCCAACAACGTGCAGTTGTCGGGCTACGTCTGGCAGCGCTACCAGGAACCGCTGCCCAAGAACGTCACGCCCGGCGTCGCCTTTCCCGAGGCCGAGGACTCCTACAGCACGGTCGAGGTGTACCGGTCCAGCGCCGACGGATACCTCACGATCGGCTGGACCTTCCAACTCTCCACCCGGCAGAAGTTCAACTACAGCCGCTACCCGCTGGACCGCCAGGATGTCTGGCTGCGGATGTGGCACTCCGACTTCGACAGCGGCGCCCTTCTCCTGCCCGACCTCGCCGGCTATCCGGAATGGCACGACGAGAAGTTCCTCGGCGTGGACCGCGAGACGGTGTTCGACGAGTGGGAACCGAACTACACCTTCTTCTCGTACAACAAGATCGCGTACGAGGCATCCTTCGGCTACGGGAAGTTCGGTAAGGCGACCGGCCGACCAGAGCTGTATTTCAACATGGGCTTCAAGCGAAGTATCTACGGCGGTTTCCTCGCCCACATCATCCCCATCTTCTTCATCGCCGCCATGATGTTCGCCTCGCTGTTCTCCACCACGACCGACCCGGAACGGGTGGAGGAGACCGGCTCCAACACGCTGGGGTTCATCGGGTTCTGCGTCGCCATGCTGCTCGTCGTCGTCATCCAGCACGGAGAGATCAGGGCAGCAGTGGGCGGTTCGGCACTGTCCTATCTGGACTACCTGCAGTTCATCCTGTACGGCGTGATCACGCTGGTGACGGTCAACTCGATCCTGATCCGCCTGGTACGTCCGCCGCGCTGGATCACCTGGCGGGAGAACCTGATCCCGAAGGTGCTCTACTGGCCGTTCTTCTGGGGGGCCACCCTCGCGGTGACGGTCATGAGCTACACATGAGGGCTCGGAAGCCACCTGCGGCGCCGTCTGGGCGGGGGCGGGTTGGTGCGCACCGCGTCGGGGTGCGAAAGTGGCCGGCGTGGAGATGACGACGGAGCACGTGGTGGAGCAGGGTGGCCGAGGCGCCGCAGGTCCTTCGGGCGCGGTCGGCAGTGCTGCCGCAGGCGGCCTGACGCCGGACGCGGTGGCGTTCGCCGAGGCGCGGACGGCCCACAACTACCACCCGCTGCCCGTGGTGGTCGCCGAGGCGTCCGGCGCCTGGGTGACCGACGTGGACGGCCGCAGGTACCTGGACTGCCTCGCCGGCTACTCCGCGCTGAACTTCGGCCACGGACACCCCCGGCTGCTCGCGGCCGCACATGCCCAGCTCGACCGGCTCACGCTGACCAGCCGGGCGTTCCTGCACGACCAGTTCGGCGCATTCTGCGCGGAGCTGGCCAACCTGGCCGGCATGGACCTCGTCCTCCCGATGAACACCGGCGCCGAGGCCGTCGAGACCGCCGTCAAGACCGCCCGCAAGTGGGGGTACCGGGTCAAGGGCGTGCCGGACGGGCAGGCCACGGTCGTCGTCGCGGACGGCAACTTCCACGGCCGCACCACCACGATCGTCAGCTTCTCCACCGACGCGGACGCCCGGGCCGACTACGGCCCCTACACGCCGGGGTTCCGGATCGTGCCCTACGGCGACGCCGACGCGCTGCGCGCCGCGGTGGACGAGACCACGGTGGCGGTGCTGCTGGAACCGATCCAGGGCGAGGCCGGCGTGATCGTCCCCGCGTACGGCTACCTGAAGGCGGTCCGCGAGATCTGCGACACCGCGGGGGCGCTGTTCATGGCCGACGAGATCCAGTCCGGACTCGGACGTACCGGCGAGACGTTCGCCTGCGAGCACGAGGAGGTACGGCCAGACGCCTACATCCTCGGCAAGGCGCTCGGCGGCGGCGTGGTGCCGGTCAGTGCCGTGGTGGCCGACCGGGACGTGCTCGGGGTCTTCCGGCCGGGCGAGCACGGCTCGACGTTCGGGGGCAACCCGCTGGCCTGCGCGGTCGGGCGGGAGGTCGTCGGACTGCTGGCGACGGGGGAGTACCAGACCCGGGCCCGGGTACTCGGTGCGACGATGCACGCCGAGCTGGCCGCGCTGGTCGGCCACGGCGTCCTGGCCGTCCGGGGCCGCGGGCTGTGGGCCGGCATCGACATCGACCCGGCGCTGGGCACCGGCCGCCAGGTCTGCGAACAGCTCGCCCTGCGGGGGGTGCTGGCCAAGGACACCCACGGCTCGACGATCCGGCTCGCGCCGCCGCTGGTGGTGGAGTCCGACGATCTGTCCTGGGCGGTCGGCCAGCTCGCCGAGGTGCTGGACGACCTCGGCGCCTGACCGCGCCACGGTGGTCGGCGCACGCGGCCGACCCGGTGCGGCCAGGCTCGGCCGCTTCGATCGCACGGCGGGTCACTCGGCTCGGCTGGCCGGAGCCGGACGGCTCAGACCAGGCTGTCGGCCCACTGGTGGTGCAGGCCGGCGTAGCGCCCGCCGGCGGCGATCAGCTCGGTCGGCGAACCGTCCTCGACCACCCGGCCGCCGTCGAGCACCAGCACCCGGTCGGCGATCTCCACGGTGGACAGCCGGTGGGCGATGATCAGCGCGGTGCGGTCGGCCAGGATCGTCCGCAGGGCCCGCTGCACGGCCCGTTCGCTCGGGATGTCCAGCGACGAGGTCGCCTCGTCCAGGACCAGTACCGCGGGGTCGGCCAGGAACGCCCGGGCGAACGCGACCAGCTGGCGCTGGCCGGCCGAGAGCCGGCCGCCGCGCTTGGCCACGTCGGTGTCGTAGCCGTGCGGGAGCGCGCGGACGAACCCGTCCGCGCCAATCGCCGCCGCCGCGGCCTCGACATCGTTCCGGGACGCGGCAGGACGCCCGAACGCGATGTTGTCGGCGACCGAGCCGGTGAACAGGAAGTTCTCCTGGGTGATCATCACCACCGCGCGGCGCAGGTCGGCCTCGCAGATTTCGCGCAGGTCGACCCCGTCGAGGGTGACCCGGCCGTCCAGCGGGTCGTAGAAGCGGGCGAACAGCCGGGCGACCGTGGTCTTGCCGGCGCCGGTGGCCCCGACCAGCGCGAGCGTCTGCCCGGCGGGGATGTCGAGGTCGAGCGCCGGAAGCACCGGACGGTCGGCGCGGTAGGAGAAGCGGACGCCCTCGAACCGCACCGCTCCGGCCACCGCGGACAACGGCGTGGGGGTGACCGGTTCGGGGACGCTCGGCGGCTCCTCGAGCACACCGGAGAGCTTCTCCAGGCCGGCGGTCGCCGACTGCAGGGCGTTGTAGAACATCGACAACTCCTGCATCGGCTCGAAGAACCGCCGCAGGTAGAGCAGGAACGCGGCCAGCACCCCGATCTGGAGCGACCCGCCCACCGCGTAGGCGCCGCCCACCGTGAGCACCAGCGCGGTCGTCACGTTGCCGATCAGCTGGATGCCGGGGGAGAAGAGTGCGACCAGCCGGTTGGTGTAGCGGGTGGCGCGCCGGTGGTCGTCGGAGATCGCCTCGAAGAGGGCGGTGTTGCGGGGCTCGCGCCGGAACGCCTGCACCGCCCGGATGCCGCCGAGCGACTCCACGAAATGCACGATGACCAGCGCGATCGTCTCGCGGGTGCGCCGGTAAGCCACGGCCGACCGGTGCCGGTACCAGGTGGAGAGCCACCACAGCAGCGGGAAGCCGGCCAGCACGATCAGGGCCAGCCGCCAGTCCAGGATCAGCAGCACCGCCCCGATCGAGACCACGTTCAGCCCGGCGATGACCAGGTCGTCCAGGCCGCCGTCGACCAGCTCGCCCATCGCATCCACGTCGGAGGTGAGCCGGGAGATCACCCGCCCGGAGGTGTACCGCTCGTGGAACGCCGTGGACAGCCGCTGGAAGTGGTCGTACACCCGACGCCGCAGGTCGAGCAGCACCGCCTGGCCGATCCGCCCGGACGCGACCAGGAAGCTGCGCTTGGTGCCGTACTCCACGGCCGACGCCAGCGCGAACACGACCACGACGGTGACCAGCAGTGTCGCGTCGCCGTCCCGCACGATCGGCGGGATGCCGGCGTCGATGCCCACGCTCACCAGGTAGGGCCCGGCCAGCCCCGCGGCGTTCTGCAGGAGCAGCAGCACCACCGCGTAGCCGAACAGCCGTTTGTGGGGACGCAACAACGACCGCAGCAGCCGCCGGCTCCGCTCCCGCAGCCGGACGCCGGTCTCGGCGGACACCTCGTCGGACCCTTCCGCCGCCACGCCCCGCCAGGCCGTCACGTCCACGCCGGTCGCGTCGCTGGCGTCGTCCGCCTCGGCGGCGGCCGCCTTCGCGTCCTGGCCGGTCGTCATCGCGCCACCGCCTTGCCGGCACCGGCCACCAGGTCGGCCGGCACCCGGTGCGGTTCCACGTCCTCCGACGCCTGGGACAGCGCCGCCCGGTAGGCCGGCACGGTCGCCAGCAGCTCGGAGTGGGTGCCCACCGCGGCGATCGTGCCGTCCCGCAGCAGCGCGACCCGGTCGGCGAGGGCCACCGTGGACGGGCGGTGGACCACCAGCAGTGCGGTGGTGCCGGCGAGCACCCGCGCCAGCGCCTCCTCCACCAGCGCCTCGGTGTAGACGTCCAGCGCCGACAGCGGGTCGTCGAGCACGAGCACCGCCGGCCGGCCGAGTACGGCCCGGGCCAGCGCGAGCCGCTGGCGCTGGCCGCCCGACAGCGTCAGGCCCTGCTCGCCGATCCGGGTGTCCAGACCCCACGGCAGGTCGTGGACGAACTCGGCCTGGGCGATCCGCAGCGCTTCGTCCACGTCGGCCTCGCTGGCGTCCGGCCGCCCGAGCGTGAGGTTCTCCCGGACACTGGCCGAGAACAGCGTCGGGTCCTCGAACGCCGTCGAGACGACCGAGCGCAGCGAGGTCAGCCGCAGGTCGCGGAGGTCGCGCCCGTCCAGCGTGATCCGGCCGCCGGTGACGTCGTAGAGCCGCGGGACCAGCGCGGTGAGCGTCGTCTTGCCCGAGCCGGTGACGCCGACCAGCGCCAGCGTCTCGCCCGGCCGGATGTCCAGGTCGATGCCGCGCAGCACCGGCTCGGTGGCGTCCGGGTAGGTGAACGAGACGTCCTCGAACCGCAGGTGCCCGCGCAGGCCCGTGGCGTCGGCGGCGTCGGGCCGGTCGAGGATCGCCGGCTCGGTGTCGAGCACCTCGTAGAGCCGGTCGGCGGCGGTGGCCGCCTCCTGGCCGTTGGCGAGGATCCAGCCCAGCGCGTCCACCGGCCAGACCAGCATGAGCATCAGCGCGACGAACGCCACCAGGCCGCCGAGTGAGAGCGCGCCGTTGGCGACGGCCAGCGAGCCGAGCAGCAGGACGATCGCGAGCATGGCGTTGGGCACCGCGTCGAAGGACGACCAGAACCGGGCGATCAGCCGGGCCTTGTCGATCGAGGTGTCGTGCAGGGCCTGCGCGCTGCGGCCGAACTGGGCCAGCACCTCCCGACGCCGCCCGAACGCCTTGATCGTCCGGAAGCCGACCGCCGACTCCTCGACGAAGTTCGCGATGTCGCCCTGCTGGTCCTGCACCCGGCGGGCGAGCACGATGTACTCCCGCTCCAGCCGCTGGGACAGCCATACCAGCGGAGCCACCCCGGCCGCGACCAGCAGGCCGAGCGGCCAGTAGAGGTTGAGCAGCAGAACGACCACGGTGAGGTAGGTGGCGATGTTGATCACCAGGAAGATCAGGCCGAACGCGAGGAACCGGCGGATCACCCCGAGGTCGGTGGTGACCCGGGAGACGAGTTGGCCGGTCTGCCAGCGGTCGTGGAACGCCACCGGCAGCCGCAGCAGGTGCCGGTAGAGGTCGTTGCGCATCGCGGCCTCCATGCCCACCGCCGCGCCGGCCTGCACCCACCGCCGGACGAAGGCGCACAGCGCCTCGGCCAGGCCCAGCGCGAGCGCGAGGCCGCCCAGGAGCAGTAGGCCGGAGCCTTCGCCGCGGCGCACCGGGCCGTCCACGACGCCGCGCGTGACCAGCGGCACGACGATGCTGGCACCCACGCCGAGGGCCGCGGCGACGAGCATGGTGACCATCTGGCCCAGATACGGCCGCACGTAGGACCGCACCCGCCACAGGTTGCGCAACCGATGGCGGGCACGCGAACGCGACGCGGTATCCGGGGGCATCCCTCGACGGTAACCGCCGCCCCCGCCAATCTCCGCCCGATTTTCTCCAGGCCGAATCGTCGGGGACGGACGGGTGCGCCCCGGCGCTAGGGGGGCGTTGGGCCGCAGCCGCGGAGGGTTCTAGGGGGTCTGGAATCCGGCCTGCGCCAGCACCGCCCGGCCCTTGTCGGAGAGCACGTAGGCGACGAACGCCTCGGCCGCGGTCTTGTTGGGGGCGTTCTTGAGCACGGTGATCGGATAGCTGTTGACCGCGCCGGCCGATTCGGGGAACTCGATGCCCTCCACATCGGCCGCCGCCGCCCTGGCGTCGGTGCGGTAGACCAGCGCCGCGTCCACCTCGCCGAGGCGGGCCTTGGACAGCGCGGCCTTCACGTCCTGCTCCAGGGTGACCGGGGTGAGCTTCGTCCCGGCCGCGTCCAGCGCTTTCTTCGCCGCGACGCCGCAGGGCACCTGCACGGCGCACAACGCCACCTTGACGCCGGGCCTGGCCAGGTCTGCCAGGCTCTCGATCCCCTCCGGGTTGCCCTTGGCGACAGCGATCACGAGCTGGTTCTTCGCGAACGTCGTCGGGGTCCCCACGGCGTTGCCGGCGTCGGTGACGGTCTTCATGGGGGCGGCGCCGGCCGAGGCGAACACGTCGGCGGGGGCGCCCGCGTTGACCTGGGCGGCCAACGCGGAACTGCCGCCGAAGCTGAACGTCACCTTCGTGCCGGGGTTCGCGGCCTCGAAGTCCTTGCCGAGATGGGCGAACGACTCGGTCAGCGACGCCGCGGCAAGGACCGTGACGGTGCCGGTCGCCTTCGCCGGATCCGCGCCCGGCGAGGTCGTGGTGCCCGAGCCGCCACAGGCGCCGGTCGTCAGCGTCGCGGCCGCGGCCAGACCGGCCAGACCGATCCTTGCCCCACGTGTCCTTGCCCCACGTGTCCTTGCCTTACGTGCCTGCACGGGCTGCTCCTTCTCCGGCCGCCCCTCAGCGGGCTTTCTGCACCACGACGTTCGTCGACTTGATCACCGCGACGGCCAGCGAGCCGACCTCCAGGCCCAGGTCGTCGACGGCCTCGCGGCTCATCAGCGACACCACCCGGAACGGCCCCGCCTGGATGTCGACCTGGGCCATTACGGTGTCCTTCACCACCGCCGTGACGATTCCCCGTAGCTGGTTGCGCGCCGAGGACACGTCGGCGCCCTCGTCGTGCTCCCCAGCCATCGTCCGGGCGTAGTGGGCCAGGTCGGCACCGGCGACGACCCGGTGGCCGTGCTCGTCGCGGTCGGCGGCGAGCCGTCCCGCGTCCACCCAGCGGCGCATCGTGTCGGCGCTGACCCCGAGCAGCCCGGCAGCCTCGCCGATCCGGAACGCGGTCACCGGCCAACCCTCGCACATTCCAGGCAAACCCGCTACAGATGCCTTGCAGATGCGCCAACGCAGGGCCCGGCGGGTCGCATCTCCGTGACGACGGACATCGGCGCGAGGCCGACCGGCGCTCAGATCCAGGGCGTGCCGGTGAGGCGTTCGTAGACCTCGACGTACCGGGCACGGGTGGCGGCGACGACGTCGTCGGGCAGTTCGGGGGCGGGTGGGCGTTTGTCCCAGCCGGTGCCGGTCGCCCAGTCGCGGACGAACTGCTTGTCCAGGCCGTGCTGCCGCTCGCCCGGCCGCCACTGGTCGGCGAGCCAGAAGCGGGAGGAGTCCGGGGTCAGCACCTCGTCGCCCAGCGTCAGGGTGCCCTCGGCCGACCAGCCCAGCTCCAGCTTGGTGTCGGCCACGATGATGCCGTGCCCGGCGGCCACTGCGGCGCCGCGCCGGTAGACCTCCAGGGTGATCCGGCGCAGGTCGGCCGCGACCTCGTCGCCGACGGCGGCCACCACCTCGGCGTAGGTCATCGGCTCGTCGTGGGTGCCGACGTCGGCCTTGGTGGTCGGGGTGAAGATCGGTTCGGCGAGCCGGTCGGCCTCGACCAGGCCGGACGGCAGCGCGGCGCCGCTCACCGTGCCGGTGGCCCGGTACTGCTCCAACCCGAGCCCCACCAGGTAGCCCCGGGCGACGCACTCCACCGGCACCATCCGCAGCCGCCGCACCCGCAGCGCCCGGCCGGCGAACTCCGCCGGCACGTCGGCGGAGACCACGTGGTGCGGCACCAGGTCGGCGAGCTGTTCGAACCACCATAGCGAGAGCCGGGTGAGGATCGCGCCCTTGTCCGGGATCGGGGTGGGCAGCACCACGTCGTACACCGAGATCCGGTCGCTGGCCACCAGCAGCAGCTCGTCCCCGCCGAGCGCGTACACGTCCCGGACCTTGCCGGAATGCACCAGTCGGGGTGTCGTCGCGCGGTCGCTGTCTGCGGCGGGCAAGGGCGCTCCTCCTGGAGGTGGCTCGACCCTCACACCCTTGCAGGTGCTCCTGTGGACGCCCGTCGCCGGGGCGGACGCGGTGGTTGGCCGGCGCTCAGTGACGGACCAGGACCGGCGCCTGTTGCGGAGCCAGTGGGACGGCGGACCGGCGTCGGCAGGTCAGGCTGCGCGTCCGGCCTCGTGGTCGAGCAGCCACTGCTTGACCTCCAGCCCCCAGCGGAAGCCGCCGAGGCCACCGCCCGTCCGGACGATGCGGTGGCACGGCACGAACAGCGCGGCGGCGTTGCGGGCGCAGGCGTTGGCCGCGGCACGGACGGCCCCGGGCCGTCCGGACTTCGCCGCGTACCCGGCGTAGGTGAGCGGGGCTCCGGCCGGCACCGTCCGCAGTACGTCCCAGGCGTGGGTCAGGAACGGTCCGGACACCTGCCGGACCGGCACCGCGTCCAGCGCGTCCAAGGCGCCGGCGTGGTAGGCCTCGGCGGCCTGGCTGAACGCGCCGAGGTCGGCCCGCCCGGTGACCGCGACGGGCCGCAGTGCCGGGGCGACGAGGGGGACGAGGTCGTCGACCGACGCCGTCCACCCGCTGGCCAGCACGGCCTCCTCGGTGGCGAGCAGGGTGAACGGTCCGATCGGTGTGCTGATCGTGGTGAAGGAGGCGGTGCCGGTCATCAGTGGTCTCCCGAGTGGGTGGGCGTGTGCCGGGGGTTGGCGTGCCCGGGGTTGGTGTGCTCGGAATGGGCGTGCCAGAGGTGCAGGACGGCGTAGGAGCGCCACGGCCGCCAGCGCTGGGCGTGGGCGTCCAGGGCGGCGGCGGTGTCCGGGAGGCCGACGGCGCCGGCGCCCCGGCGTACGCCCAGGTCGCCGGGGAGGAACACGTCCGGCGCGCTGAGCGCCCGCAGGACGATGTAGTCGGCTGTCCAGGGGCCGATGCCCGGTAGCCCCCGCAGCGCGGCGGCCGTCTCCGCCGGGTCGGCACCGGCGTCCAGCACGAGGTCGCCGCCCGCGAGTGCCGCACACAGCGCGACCAGCGCCCGCGCGCGGCTGGCCGGCATCGGCAGGGTGGCGGGATCGACCGCGGCCAACGCCTCCGCGGTCGGGAACGCCCGGTGAAGGCCGGCGTCTCCCTCGACGGGCTCCCCGTACGCGGCGGCCAGGCGGCCGGCCACCGTGCGCGCGGCCGCCACCGAGACCTGCTGGCCCAGCACCGCGCGCACGGCGATCTCCGCGCCGTCCACCGCCCCCGGCACCCGCAGGCCCGGCCGGGCGGCGACCAGCGGCGCCAGCTCGGGATCGGTCGCCAGGTGGGCGTCCACGGCGACCGGGTCGGCGTCGAGGTCGAGCAGGCGCCGGCAGCGCTGGACCGCGCTGCCGAGGTCGCGGAGGTCGGCCAGCCGGAGCTCGGCCCGGACGTGCCCGTCGCCCGGGGCGAGCGCCACCGTGCCGGGGCCGCGTGCGAGTCGCAGCACCCGCCGGTAGCTGCCCGCGGCGGTGACCTCCTCGACCGCGGGCACGGCGCGGGCCGAGAGGAACGCCCACAGGCCCGCGGCGTCGAACGGCTCCCGCCGGGGCAGCCGCAGACTGATCGTCCCCGGTGCCGGCGTCCGCACCTGGCGACGGCGGGCCCGCAGGGCGCTGGGCGTGGTCGCGAAGACCTCGCGGACGGTGTCGTTGAACTGGCGGATGCTGGCGAAGCCGGCGGCGAACGCGATGTCGGCGAACGGCAGCGCGGTGGTCTCGATCAGCGTGCGGGCGGTCTGGGCGCGGCGGGCCCTGGCCAGGGCGAGCGGGCCGGCGCCGAGTTCGGCGGTGAGCTGGCGGTGCAGGTGCCGGTCGGAGTAGCCGAGCCGCCGGGCCAGCCCGGTGACGCCGTCCCGCTCCACCACGCCGTCGGCGATCAGGCGCATCGCCCGGCCCACCAGGTCGGCGCGCATGTTCCATTCCGGCGAGCCGGGGGCGGCGTCGGGCAGGCAGCGCAAGCAGGCCCGGAACCCCGCCGCCTGGGCGCCCGCGGACGTGGCGTAGAAGCGGACGTTCGCCCGTTTCGGCGTGATCGCCGGGCAGCTCGGCCGGCAGTAGATCCGGGTCGAGGTGACCGCGGTGACGAACCAGCCGTCGAACCGGGCGTCCCTGCTCCGCACGGCGCGGTAGCAGAGTTCGGGATCGGCCAGTGGGCTCATGACGTCGATCCTCGCACCCGTCCCGGCGTGCGGCTAGCGGAAATCGGACCTGGTGGCCAGGGGTGCCGCCAGCGTCCGCGGTCCACGGGACGTAGGTCAGGGAGGGGTCTGGAAGACTGGTGTGTCGTGAGCCTCACCCTCGGGATCGTCGGTCTGCCCAACGTCGGCAAGTCCACGCTCTTCAACGCCCTGACCAAGAACGACGTGCTCGCCGCGAACTACCCGTTCGCCACGATCGAGCCCAACGTCGGGGTGGTCGGCGTCCCCGACCCCCGGCTGGAGGTGCTGGCCGGCATCTTCTCCTCGCAGAAGATCGTCCCGGCGGCGGTCTCGTTCGTCGACATCGCCGGGCTGGTGCGCGGCGCCAGCACCGGCCAGGGCCGCGGCAACGCGTTCCTGGCCAACATCCGCGAGGCCAGCGCGATCTGCCAGGTGATCCGGGCCTTCGACGACCCGAACGTGGTGCACGTCGACGGCAAGGTCTCGCCGGCCGACGACATCGCCACCATCGAGACCGAGCTGATCCTGGCCGACCTCCAGACGCTGGAGAAGGCGGTGCCGCGGCTGGAGAAGGAGTCGCGCCTCAAGAAGGAGCGGGCACCGGTGCTGGAGGCCGCCCGCGGAGCCGTCGACCTGCTCGACGGCGGTGTGACGCTCTACGCCGGTGCGGACGCCAAGGGCGTCGACGCCATGCAGCTGCGCGAGCTGACGCTGCTCACCACCAAGCCGTTCCTGTACGTGTTCAACGTGGACGAGCCGGAGCTGGGCGACGCGGAGTTCCTGGACTCGCTCCGGGCGCTGGTGGCGCCGGCCGAGGCGGTGTTCCTGGACGCCAAGATCGAGTCCGAGCTGATCGACCTGCCCGAGGCGGAGGCCCTCGAGCTGCTGGAGTCGGTCGGCCAGTCCGAGCCCGGCCTGCACCAGCTGATCCGGGTGGGCTTCCGGACGCTCGGCTTGCAGACCTACCTCACCGCCGGGCCGAAGGAGGCCCGCGCCTGGACGATCCCGACCGGCGCCACCGCCCCGGAGGCCGCCGGCGTCATCCACTCGGATTTCCAGAACAAGTTCATCAAGGCCGAGGTGGTGGCGTTCGACGACCTGGTCGCCGCCGGCTCGATGGCCGACGCGAAGGCGCGGGGCCGGGTGCGGATGGAAGGCAAGGCCTACGTGATGGCCGACGGCGACGTGGTCGAGTTCCACACCAACCGCTGAGCGTCGACAGACCGGGTTGCCGCTGGCCGCGAATGCGGCGAGCTCGGCGCATTCGGCTAGCGGCTTCCCTGCTCCTCGGGTGCGGCGTCTGGCGCGGTGTCGTGCTCGCCTGTCGCCGAACCGGCGTTGTCGGTGAGGAACTCGCGGGCGGTGTCGAGGTCGGGGCGCTCGAACAGCGGCTCGACGACCGCCTGCCCCGGAATCCCGCGCAGGCCCGTGAGCGCCTCGGCGAACTCCAGCGCCTCGGTGTGCTCCCACGGGCCGGTGGTGACGATCGAGCCGTCACCGCTCTGGATCGTCACCACCCAGGAGCCGGCGTTGACCTCCTCGTCGTCGGTCTCGAACGCGAGGCTGGTCACCATCTGCTCGTCGGACACCCGTTCGTCCTCTCCGTCGCGAGTGCGCCGGCGCGAGCCGCCGGCGCACCGTCACAGCCTCGCACGACCGCCCCACCGTGCGGGCGTGGCACCACGGGAACCTGCCGGACCGAATCCGACCCCTGGTTCAGACCGGACGCGGCGTGAGCCGGAGGATGCCGTCGATGCGGGCGGCCAGTGTCACGTCCGCCTCGGTCACGCCGCCGGCCGCGTCGGTGACCAGCCACACCCGGGTGAGGTCGTCGATCCGTTCCACCCGCGGATAGTGGTTGAGGCCGTCCGCGCACACCTTCATCCGTTCCAGCAGCTCACGGTGGGCTCCGTCGGAGAGGCGCATCGTCCGGGTGATGCCGCGGGTGTCGCCGGTCCACCCGCTGAGCCGGGACAGGGCGTCCCGTAGGCGCGGGGAGCTGAGGATCTGCGGCATCGTTGCCCTCCTCGGTCGCCGCGGAAATGGTGGCCCCGGCGGTCGGCGGCGTTCCGGCGTCGATTTTGGTCGGCCGGACGGTTCCAGACCATCCCCCGAAAGGGTCTGGCACGCTTGGCGCCGTGCACACCGACCTCGCCCAGAACAGCCCGACCGTGACGATCGTCGGCGCCGCCATCCTCGACGACACCGGCCGCGTCCTCGCCGCCGAGCGGGCCGCCCCTCCGGACATGGCGGGCAGATGGGAGTTCCCCGGCGGCAAGGTCGAGCCGGGGGAGTCCGAGCACGACGCGCTCGTCCGCGAGTGCCAGGAGGAACTCGGCGTCACGGTCGAGGTCGGCGCCCGGCTCGGAGGCGACGTCGCGCTCCGCGACGGCCGGGCGGTGCTCAAGGTCTGGCTGGCCCGCCTGACCGGCGGGGCTCCGCGGGCGCACGAGCACTCCGAACTTCGCTGGCTGGCCGCCGCCGAGCTGGGCGACGTGCCGTGGCTGCCCGCCGACGCGCCGCTGGTCGCCGAGCTGGGCCGCGTGCTGGGCCAACCCCGGGTGCGCTGAGCGGTGGCCGTCCTGCGCACCACGATGCTCGTGCACGCGCCGGTCGAGGTGGTCTTCGACCTGGCGCGCGACGTGGGCGAACACAACGCCGCGCTGGCGCACACCGGCGAGCGGGCGGTGCCGCCCGGGCGGACGCGCGGCCTGCTGGCGGAGGGCGACCTGGTCTGCTTCCGGGCCCGCCACTTCGGCCTGCCCTGGCGGCTGGACGCGCGGATCGTCGCGCTGGACCGGCCCCGCACCTTCGTCGACGTCCAGGTGCGGGGACCGTTCGCGCACCTGCGCCACCAGCACTTCTTCGCCGCGACCGGGGGCGGCACACTGGTCACGGACGAGATCGTGTGGACCAGTCCGGCCGGGCCGCTGGGGCTGGCGGCCGACACGCTGGTGGTGCGCCGCCGGCTGCTGGCGATCCTGGCTGCCCGTTCCTCCCACCTCAAACGCCGCGCCGAACTCGCCGCCACCCGGGCGGCGGTCCGCGGAGGCGGCCGCTGAACGCGCTTCCACCGGTCCGGCAATGCCGGCGTACCCGTCGCTAGCGGCGGCGTGTCACGTCCGGCCTTGTATCCAGTCCTGAACGTCCAGACCGGGCACCCGGGCGAAATGACGGATATTCCCGGTGACCAGCGTCGCCCGCTGTTGGGCAAGCGTCGTGGCCGCGATCCGAAGGTCCGGATCGGCCAGCCGGCAACCGTGCTGTTCCAGCGTCGCCCTCAGCGCGCCGTAGTGCTCGGCCGCGGCGGTGTCGAAGGCGAGTATCCGCACACCGGCAAGCAGCTCCGCCGCGCGGGCGTACAGGTCGGGCCGGCCGGCCTCGTGTGCGCCGTAGGCGAGCTCCCCGATGGTGACTGCGGTTGTGGCCTGGTCAGCCACCGGGACGGCGGCGAGGCGTTCCAGCAACATTGACGACGGCCGCGGACGCATCAGTTCACTGATCGCGTCGGTGTCGAACACGATCACGTCGGGAGCTGGGGTGCGGGCCGGGTCCGTTGCTGGTCCCTGGTCTTCGCGGTCTGGGTGAGGAGGTCGGGGAACTCGGGGGCATCGGCGAAGGCGCCCACCAGGGCCGCCAACCCCCGCCGTGGTGCCGGGCCGTGGTCGAGGTCGCTCAACGGCACCAGCGCGGCCATCGGAGTCCCGTTCCGCTCGATGAGGTAGCGCTCACCCCGATACCGCACTCCACCCAGCACGTCGGCGAAGTGCTTCTTCACGTCAGCCACACTGATCGCCTTCGGAGCATCAGACATGATGACAGAATAACATCTTGACCTAACGGCCTGGCCTGCTCACATCGGCTGGTCGGCCTTGCGGCGGAAGATCTTGTCGCCGAGCCACACCAGCGGGTCGTAGCGGCGGTCCACCACCCGTTCCTTCATCGGGATGATCGCGTTGTCGGTGATCGCGATGTGCTCCGGACACACGTCGCTGCAGCACTTGGTGATGTTGCAGTAGCCGACGCCCTGGGATGCCTGGCTGAACTCGCGCCGGTCGTCACGGGAGTCCAGCGGGTGCATGTCCAGCTCCGCCGCCCGGATGAACAGCCGGGGCCCGGCGAACGCTTCCTTGTTGTCATCGTGGTCGCGGATCACGTGGCAGGTGTTCTGGCAGAGGAAGCACTCGATGCACTTGCGGAACTCCTGCGACCGCTCCACGTCCACCTGCTGCATCCGGTACTCGCCGGGCGCGAGGCCGGGCGGCGGTGCGAACGCGGGCATCTCGCGGGCCTTGGCGTAGTTGAACTCGACGTCGGTGACCAGGTCGCGCACCACCGGGAACGTGCGAAGCGGGGTGACGGTGACGGTCTCGTCGTCGGCGAACGTGCTCATCCGGGTCATGCACATCAGCCGGGGGTGCCCGTTGATCTCCGCGGAGCACGAGCCGCACTTGCCGGCCTTGCAGTTCCACCGCACGGCCAGGTCCGGCGCGTCGGTGGCCTGCAGCCGGTGGACGACGTCGAGCACGACCTCGCCCTCGTTCACCTCGACGTCGAAGTCGGTCAGCTCGCCGCCGGCGTCGTCGCCGCGCCAGATCCGGAAGTGTGCCTGGTGCCCCATCACTGGCCTCCCTCGGCGGGTGCGGACGCCCCGGCGGCCGCGCCGCCGGACGTTCCGGCGCCCGGTGGAGCCACCTCGCGGGACGCCGGTTCGGGCTCCTCGACCAGCACGGACAGCTCCTCCTCGGTCATGTACTTGGCGAGTTCCGAGCGGTCGAACAGCGACAGCAGCTCCGCCGGCATCACCGGCAGCGGTTGCTTCGTGATCCGCACGCCGTCGCCGGCCAGTGCGCAGACGAGGTTGACCCGGCGCCAGTCCGGACTCATCTCGGGGTAGTCGTCGCGGGTGTGGCCGCCGCGGCTCTCCTCGCGGGTCAGCGCCGCCCTGGCCACGCACTCCGACACGAGCAGCAGGTTCTCCAGGTCCAGGGCCACGTGCCAGCCCGGGTTGTACGCCCGGCCGCCGACGGTCCCGACCGAGGCGGCCCGCTTGCCCAGCTCGGCCAGCCGGGCCAGCGCCTGCTCGATCTCCGGCGCCCGCCGGATGATGCCGACCAGGTCGTTCATCGCCTGCTGCAGGTCCGCCTGGACGGCGTAGGGGTTCTCCCCGGCGTCCCGGCCGAACGGCGCCAACGCCGCCTCGACCGCGTTCCGCACGGTGTCCTCCGCCACGGCCGGCCGGTCCAGGTCCAGCGCGCGCACGTAGTCGGCAGCGCCCGTCCCGGCCCGGCGGCCGAACACCAGCAGGTCGGACAGCGAGTTGCCGCCGAGCCGGTTGGAGCCGTGCATCCCGCCGGCCACCTCGCCGGCGGCGAACAGGCCGGGCACCGCGGCGGCCGCGGTGTCCGGGTCGACCTCCACCCCGCCCATCACGTAGTGGCAGGTCGGACCGACCTCCATCGGCTGGGCCGTGATGTCGACGTCGGCCAGTTCCTTGAACTGGTGGTACATCGACGGCAGCCGGCGTCGGATCTCCTCGGCCGGCAGCCGCTTGGACACGTCCAGGAACACGCCGCCGTGCGGGGAGCCCCGGCCGGCCTTCACCTCGGAGTTGATCGCCCGGGCGACCTCGTCGCGGGGGAGCAGCTCGGGCGGGCGCCGATTGTTGTCCGGGTCGGAGTACCAGCGGTCGCCCTCCTCCTCGGTGGTCGCGTACTTGTCGCGGAACACCTCGGGGATGTAGTCGAACATGAACCGCTTGCCCTCGGAGTTGGTCAGCACCCCGCCGTCGCCGCGCACCGACTCGGTGACGAGCAGGCCCTTGACGCTCAGCGGCGAGACCATGCCGGTGGGGTGGAACTGGACGAACTCCATGTTCACCAGCGTCGCGCCGGCCTTGAGCGCGAGCGCGTGCCCGTCCCCGGTGTACTCCCAGGAGTTGCTGGTGACCTTGAACGACTTGCCGATGCCGCCGGTGGCGAGGATCACCGCGGGGGCCTCGAACAGCACGAACCGCCCGTCCGCCCGGTGGTAGCCGAACGCGCCGGCGATCCGCTCGCCGTCCTTGACCAGGGTGCTGACCGTGCACTCGTGGAAGACCTTCAGGTACGCCTCGGCGTCGCCGTGCTCGCGCAGGTCGTCCTGCTGCAGCGAGACGATCTTCTGCTGCAGGGTGCGGATCAGCTCCAGGCCGGTGCGGTCGCCGACGTGCGCGAGCCGGGGGTACTCGTGGCCGCCGAAGTTGCGCTGGCTGATCGTGCCCTCGGGGGTGCGGTCGAAGAGCGCCCCGTAGGTCTCCAGCTCCCAGACCCGCAGCGGCGCCTCCTTGGCGTGCAGCTCGGCCATCCGCCAGTGGTTGAGGAACTTGCCGCCGCGCATCGTGTCGCGGAAGTGCACCTGCCAGTTGTCGCGGGCGTTGACGTTGCCCATCGCCGCGGCGATGCCGCCCTCGGCCATCACGGTGTGTGCCTTGCCGAACAGCGACTTGCACACGATCGCGGTGCGCATGCCCAGGTCGCGGGCCTCGATCGCCGCCCGCAGGCCGGCGCCGCCGGCACCGATCACCACCACGTCGTAGGAGTGCCGGTCGATCTCCGCGCCGGGCACCGGCGCTCCGGCCGGCAGGGCGTCGGCCAGCGGGGTGCCGGGAAGGGCTTCGTTGCTTTCCGTCATCGTTCGCTACCTCAGTTGATGAAACGCAGGTCGGGGAACCAGCCGGCGGCCAGGGCCATGACGTAGAAGTCGGTGAGCGCCAGCGTGCCGAGGGTGATCCAGGCCAGTTGCATGTGCCGGGCGTTCAGCGTCGAGACCTGGGTCCAGAGCTTGTAGCGCACCGGGTGCTTCGAGAAGTGCTTGAGCCGCCCGCCCACGATGTGCCGGCAGGAGTGGCAGGAGATCGTGTACGCCCACAGCATCACGACGTTGCCGAGCAGCACGACGTTGCCGAGACCGAACCCGAAGCCGCCGTCGGCCCCGCGGAACGCGAGCCCGGCGTCCAGGGTGTTGATCAGCGAGATGACCACCGCGGCGTAGAAGGCGTACCGGTGCAGGTTCTGGAAGACCAGCGGGAACCGGGTCTCGCCGCTGTAGGTCTTGTGCGGCTCGGCCACCGCGCAGGCTGGCGGCGAGAGCCAGAACGCCCGGTAGTAGGCCTTGCGGTAGTAGTAGCAGGTCAGCCGGAACAGCAGCAGGAACGGCAGGCTCAGCGCGGCGTAGGGCAGCAGCGGCGTGTCGGGCAGGAACCGGCCGAAGTGCGCGGCCTCCGGCACGCAGCCGACCGAGACGCAGGGGGAGTAGAACGGCGTCAGGTAGTGGTAGTCGGCGACCCAGTAGTACTCCTGGAGGAACGTCCGCGTGACGGCGTAGGCCACCCAGGCGGTGAGGCCGACAACGGTGACCAGCGGCGGCAGCCACCAGCGGTCGGTGCGCAGGGTCCG
Source organism: uncultured Actinomycetota bacterium (assembly GCA_963740255.1). Lineage (GTDB taxonomy): Bacteria > Actinomycetota > Actinomycetes > Mycobacteriales > Cryptosporangiaceae > CAVUDO01. The sequence continues at coordinate 811,815 of CAVUDO010000006.1, forward strand.
GGCGGGAATCGCCGCACGGCCGGGCGCCGGCCCGGAGTCCGCGGGGCGAGCGGGGGCGGGCGCACTCATGCTCGGTCAGGCTCCTCGTTCGTCTCGGCGCACCATCGCGCCGACCGGATGCGCCCGCCAGTCTGTCGCGAACGGTTCGGAGTCGACACCCCGGGGTGGCCCGTTCCACCCTGCCCACCAGGTGGGATTGCCCACAGTGCTGGATCCTGAGGAGGTCCACTGCGTCGGCACGACGTCCCGGTGCGTCACCGATGGGACCTCGACCAAAGGTGCCGTCCACCAGCGGCTACGCGTAACCGTCGAGGCAGGTGGACGACCTGCCGTCCGCTGGTGCCCTCCAGGGCCGCTACATGTTGCTCGGCATCGTCCAGGCTCAGCGGTCGAACTCGCCGTCCTTGGCGCCGCCGAGGAAGGCGCTCCACTCGCTCGGGGTGAAGGCGAGGTTGCCGTCGTGGGGGTTCTTGGAGTCGCGGACGAGCACGCCGTCGGGGGTGTCGGCGATCTCGACGCATTGACCCTGGCCGTTGCTGCGGCTGCTCTTGCGCCACGTGAGGCCGGTCAGCTCTGGCGCAGCCATTCTGCGACCTCCCCTCTGCTACTGATTCACCATGGTTTCGGCCCTTACTCGCAGTAGCGTGACGGTGTCTGCCGGGGACAGGGCGGCGGCCCGGAGGTGATCGAACGCCAAGCTGTGCGTCCCTACATGGTAGTGCCGGTCGAGGAAGAGGGCACCACTGAGATTTTCGAGGTAGACGACGGATGGGTCGCTGGAACCGGCGAACTCCATGATGGTGAAGCCGACGCCCATGCCAGCGTGGGCGCCCTGGCTGAACGGAAGGACCTGAATCGTCACCGTGGGTAGCTGGCTGGCTTCGGCCAAGCGTTCGAGCTGCGCGGCCATGACCGCAGGGCCGCCGATGGGCCGGGACAACGCCGCTTCATCGATGACGAGCCAGACCCGCGGTGGCTTGGGGCGTTCGAGGATTTTCTGGCGGGCCATCCGTAGCTCGACGCGTTCCTCGATCTTCTCCGGTCGCTCCTCTGGGAAGTGGGCGCAGATCATGGCGCGGGCGTAGTCCGGTGTCTGGAACATGCCGTTGACGAGCTGGATGTCGTACAGCTTGATCTCGGTGGCTTCGTCCTCGAACGCGACGTAGCCGGCGAACCACTTGGGCATGGTGCCGGAGTAGTCGTACCACCAGCCGTGCTGGCGGGCGTCCCGGGCCAGTTGCACGAGCCCTGCGGCATCGGTGTCGGCCACGCCGTAGAGCTTGAGGAGTGCGACAACGTTGCGGGGCTGGACGCCGACCTTGCCGGTCTCGATGCGAGACAGCGTCGACTTCGACAGCCTCACGTCGGTGGCAGCCTGCTCGATGGTCAGGTTAGCGGCCTCGCGGAGCTTGCGAAGTTCGGTAGCAAGCCGACGGCGCTGCACGGTTGGAGTGCTCACGGTGGATGAGTCTGACCGATTCCCAGAAGAATATCGAGTCCCAGCGATGCGGATGTTCTCTAGCGGTGGGAGTTGCAGAATCGTGGGAAGGCTGGTATCTTGGGAGTCGCGTCCGTCCGTTCGGGACGAACGATGGCCAACGATCTGGGCTGGTCGTCGACCCCTCTGCTGACGAGGTGGTGAGTTGTTGCTGTACGTGACCGCCCTCGCCGCGTTGCTGCTCGGCTGGCTGGCCGGGCTGTGGACGTTCCAGCGGGCGCTGCGGTGGTGTCCCCGGTGCGGGAAGACGCTGTTGTGTTCGCGGTGCGCCCACACCACCACGCACCAGCCGGTGCGCTCGTGACCGTCCCGGCGTCTCACAGCGGCTTGACCGCCGCCCCCATGCCGGCCGGACCGGCGACGCCGCGCCCCAAAGCCGTCGCCGGTCTGGCTGTCCAACCACCCACCAGAAGGACACCCGTGATCCGGCCCCAGGTCTTCGGCTACCTGCGCTCGGCCGACGTCGAACCGGCCAAGCTGGTCATCCTCGAAGGCGAACTCGCGCTGCACGCCGGCGATCACGCCCTGGAACTGCTCGCGGTCTACATCGACATGCCCTGCACCGGGCTACTGGCGCAACGCGACGGCTTCGGCCTCCTGATGAACGCCCTCTGGCGCAACGACGGAGCCGGGGTGCTCATCCCCGCACGCAGCCACCTGTCCTGGCTCACGCCCGCCCGGGAGCAGTGGGAACGCCGCATCGCCGACACCGGCGCCCGGCTTCACGTGCTGTGGGCTGACGACGAACATCCCGAGCTGTGGCCTTGACCGTCCACCTCGGCGCGCCACCGACCGAACCACCCTCCGGGGTCCTCGCGGGCATCGCCTGGCGTGCCGGAGTGGACTTCTGGCACCGACACGCTCCCGCGCCGGAGAACCCGCAACCCACCCACTGCCAGTGCTGCGCCACCACCTGGCCCTGCCTGACCGTCCGATACCTCGGCGGCTTCCTCGACGGGCTGACACCCGTCCAGAGGTCGGTGCGGGCACGGGCAGAGTTCTCGGACAGGCGCTGGATCGTGGAGATGGGGCGACCGCCGACAGCGACCCGGCCCGGATCCTCGCTGGTGCTGGACGAGGACGGCATCTGAGCGCGACCGGCACGACTCGCGGGATTCTGCTATGCGGCCGCGACCAGCGCGTCGATGCGGCGGGCCAGATCGAGGTCGGCGGCGGTGACTCCGCCGGCGGAGTGCGTGGCCAGCCCGAACGTCACCCTCGTCCAGCGGATGTCGATGTCCGGGTGGTGGTCGAGTTCCTCGGCGACCACCGCGACGGCGTCGACCAGCGCGATCCCGGCCGGGAAGCTCGCCGCGGTCACGTCCCGCCGGATGCCGGACGGGTCGCCGTGCCAGTCGGGAAGGTCGGCCAGCGCGGCGTCCAGCGCGGCCTGGTCCAGTACGTCCGTCATCCGCCCAGCCTGCGCCCGGCGGGTGGGGCGCTGTCAAGCCGTAGACTCGGTGCTGCCGCCACGACTCGCGAGCGGCGTCCCCCGAAGACCAGGAGCGTCTGTCCGCATGTCCACCGAGCCGACACCGACGCTCACCCGGCGTGACGACCTGCGGAACGTCGCGATCATCGCCCACGTCGACCACGGCAAGACCACGCTGGTCGACGCCATGCTCTGGCAGTCCGGCGCCTTCCGCGAGAACGCCGCCGTCGACGACCGCGTGATGGACTCGATGGACCTGGAGCGGGAGAAGGGCATCACGATCCTGGCCAAGAACACTGCCGTCCGGCACCGCTCGGCCGACGGCCGCGAGGTGACGGTGAACATCATCGACACCCCCGGCCACGCCGACTTCGGCGGCGAGGTGGAGCGTGGGCTGTCCATGGTGGACGGCGTCGTGCTGCTGGTGGACGCCAGCGAGGGCCCGCTCCCGCAGACCCGGTTCGTGCTGCGCAAGGCGCTCCAGCAGCGGTTGCCGGTGATCCTGGTGATCAACAAGGTCGACCGCTCCGACGCCCGCATCGCCGAGGTCGTGGACGAGACCTACGAGCTGTTCCTCGACCTGATCGACGACTCCTCGTCCACCCAGACCGCGCTGGACTTCCCGATCGTCTACGCCTGCGCCCGCGCCGGCCGCGCCTCGCTCGAGCGCCCCGAGGACGGCGGCATGCCGCGCGAGGAGAACCTCGAACCGCTCTTCGACACGATCTACGCCACCGTGCCGCCGCCGGAGTACGCGCCGGAGGCCCCGCTGCAGGCGCACGTCACCAACCTCGACGCCTCGCCGTACCTCGGCCGGCTGGCGCTGTGCCGGGTGCGCAACGGGACGATCAAGAAGGGGCAGCAGGCTGCCTGGTGCCGGGCCGACGGCACGATCGAGCGGGTCAAGATCACCGAACTGCTGATGACCGACGCGCTGGAGCGCAAGCCCGTCGACTCGGCCGGCCCCGGCGACATCATCGCGATCGCCGGCATCCCCGAGATCACCATCGGTGAGACCCTGGCCGACCCGGAGGACCCCCGCCCGCTGCCGGTGATCACCGTCGACGAGCCGAGCATCTCGATGACGATCGGCATCAACACCGCGCCGCTGGCCGGCCGGAGCGGCAAGAAGCTCACCGCCCGCCTGGTGAAGAGCCGGCTGGACACCGAACTGGTCGGCAACGTGAGCATCCGGGTGCTGCCGACCGAACGGCCGGACACCTGGGAGGTGCAGGGCCGCGGCGAGCTGCAGCTGGCGATCCTGGTCGAGATCATGCGGCGCGAAGGCTTCGAACTGACCGTCGGCAAGCCCCAGGTGGTCACCCGCCTGGTCGAGGGCAAGGTGCACGAGCCGGTCGAACGCCTCACCATCGACATCCCCGAGGACTACCTCGGCGTGGTCACGCAACTGATGGCCCTGCGCAAGGGCCGGATGGAGCAGATGGTCAACCACGGCACGGGCTGGGTCCGCCTGGAGTATCTGGTGCCCGCCCGCGGCCTGATCGGCTTCCGCACGGAGTTCCTCACCGACACCCGCGGCACCGGCCTGCTGCACCACGTCTTCGAGCGCTATGAGCCCTGGTACGGCGAGCTGCGCACCCGGCCGACCGGCTCGCTGGTCGCCGACCGGTCCGGCCCGGCGACCGGGTTCGCGCTGGCCAACCTGCAGGAGCGCGGCACGATGTTCGTCGGCCCCGGAACCGAGCTCTACGAGGGCATGATCGTGGGGGAGAACTCCCGGTCCGACGACATGGACGTCAACCCGACCAAGGAGAAGAAGCTCACCAACATGCGGCAGTCCTCCGGGGACATCCTGGTGCCGCTGATCCCGTACAAGCAGATGTCGATGGAGCAGGCGCTGGAGTTCTGCCGCGAGGACGAGTGCATCGAGGTCACGCCGGCCACCGTCCGCATCCGCAAGGTCGTGCTCTCCGGGCAGACCCGCCAGCGCGACCGGGGCAGCCGTAAGTGGGCCGGCCAGAGCTGAGCCGTTGAGGGCCGGTCCTGCACGGGCCTGGGCGTTTTGAGCAGGCATTTCGTGATGAGGCGGGCAGCGGCGTACCCAAAACGGACAGAAAGCTACCGACGAGTTTGTGACACCTCACCACGAAGGGCGCAGAAATAGGTCACGGCTTGGTTGCAGCGTGCCCAACAGACTCAACTTCGGCCATGCCGGTGTGTACGAAGAACCACACGGACGGTTTGCTGCGGTCCGCGCCGCCTGCGGCCTGTGGGCGGTCGAACACGTTCCCCCTACTCGGGGGATCTCCCTCAATCTGGAGGTCGGGGATGAGGTTCGCCAAGCCGGGGCGCGCGTTGGCCGCCATCGGCATCGTGACAGCCCTAGTAGCCGCGGGATGCGGCTCGAGCGGGGATGACGAGGGTGCCGGCAAGACCGACGGCACCGTCTCGATCCAGTGGGGTGAGCCGGAGAACCCGCTCATTCCCGGCAACACCACCGAGGTCCAGGGCGGCAAGGTGATGGATGCCATCTTCACCGGCCTGATCAGCTACAGCACGAAGGACGCCTCGCAGGTGCTCAAGATGGCCGAGTCGATCACCCCGGACGCCGAGTCCAAGACCTACACGATCAAGATCAAGAGCGGCTGGACGTTCCACGACGGGACGCCGGTCAAGGCCGAGAACTTCACGAAGGCGTGGAACTACTACGCCTACTCGCCCAACGGCATGGCCAACGGCCCGTTCATGTCCGACATCGCCGGTTTCGAGGACACCTACACCGAGGACCCGGACGAGGACGGCCCGAAGAAGGCGCCGACGCCCAAGGCCAAGGAGATGTCGGGCCTGAAGGTCGTCGACGACACCACCTTCACCGTCACCCTCGCCGCGCCGTCCACCCTGTGGCCGCTGAAGACGGGCTACTCGGTGTTCATGCCGATGCCCAACGTCTTCTTCGACAAGGGGCCCGAGGAGTACGCCAAGAAGCCGATCGGCAACGGTCCGTTCAAGTACACCGACCGCACTGTCAACACCTCGCTGACCCTGACCCGTAACGACGACTACAAGGGCCGCGAGAAGCCGAAGGTCAAGACCGTCCTGTTCAAGGTCTACCAGGAGGACACCGCGGCCTACGCCGACGTGCAGGCCAACAACCTGGACTTCGTGCAGCAGGTGCCGACCAGCGCGCTGACCGGCGACAAGTACAAGTCCGACTTCCCGAGCGCGTCGTTGAACAAGCCGGTCGCGGTGTCGCAGTTCATCGCGTTCCCGTTCTACCTGCCGCAGTACAAGAACCCCAAGGTGCGGCAGGCCATCTCGATGGCGATCGACCGGAAGCTGATCACCGAGAAGATCTTCAACAAGAGCCGGGTGCCGATGAACGGCTGGGTCAACCCGAACGTCTCGGGCTTCCAGGACGGCGCGTGCGGTGAGTTCTGCACCTACGACCCGGCGAAGGCCAAGGCACTGCTGGCTGAGGGTGGCGGCTTCAAGGGTGAGATCAGCATCGCCTACAACGCCGACTCCAACCACAAGGCATGGGTCGAGGCGACCTGCAACAGCATCAGCACCGCTCTCGGTGTGAAGTGCGTCGGCAAGCCGATCCCGACCTTCGACGCCTTCCGGACGCTCTCGGACGCCCAGAAGCACACCGGGGTGTACCGGTCCGGTTGGCAGGCCGACTACCCGAGCATCGAGAACTGGCTGAACCCGCTGCTCCGGACCGGGGCGTCGTCCAACGACGGCCTGTTCACCGACGCGGCGTTCGACGCGAAGCTCAAGGAGGCCGACGGTACGCAGGACACTGAAGAAGGCGGAGGAGCTCTACCGCGAGGCAGAGAAGATGCTGCCGGCTCTCATGCCCACCATCCCGCTGTGGCACGTCGGTCAGCAGTCGGTGTGGTCGACCAAGGTCGACAACGTCGTGATCGACGCGTTCGGGGAGATCGCGCTCTCCGAGATCACGGTCAAGTGATCTGACGGTGTGACGTTCCGGGGTGGGGTACCGACCAGGTGTCCCACCCCGGCGCACACCGCCACGAGTTGCGACCGCAACCGGGCCGTCGAGCTGGTCGGTGCCCGCTCCGCCTCGCCGAAGGAGATCCACCATGGGGCGCTACACGCTGCGGCGACTGCTCCAGCTCATCCCGGTCTTCCTCGGGACGACCTTTCTGATCTACGTCCTGGTCTGGAGCATCCCGGGTGACCCGCTCGCCGGTCAGTGCGGCGACCGGGGGTGTCCGCCAGCGTTCATCGACAAGCTCGAGACCAAGTTCCATCTCGACCAGCCGATCTGGTTGCAGTACCTGTACTACCTATGGGATCCCGTCCAAGAGGGTGGAATCCTCAGAGGCGACTTCGGCGAGACGGTGTCCGGGCTCTCGGTGAATGCGCTGATCCTCGAGGCCTACCCGGTCACGATGCAGCTCGCCCTGGTGGCCATCACCATCGAGGCGGTGATCGGCATCACGGCCGGCGTGCTCACCGGCCTGCGCCGAGGGGGCTTCCTGGACAACCTGGTGCTCGTCTCCACGCTCTTCCTGATCGCCATCCCCATCTTCGTCACCGGCTTCGTCATCCAGTTCCTGCTGGGGATCAAACTGGCGATCATCAGCCCCACCGTCCCGAACGAATTCGGGCTGACCGACCTCATCGTTCCCGGGTTCATCCTGGCCAGCGGCTCGATGGCGGTCGTCTCCCGGCTCGCCCGCGTCGCGCTGGTGGAGAACAAGCGCGCCGACTACGTCCGCACCGCGGTCGCCAAGGGCATGAGCCCGGCCCGGGTCACCGGAGTCCACCTGTTGCGCAATTCGCTGATTCCGGTTGTCACCTTCATCGGGATTGACATCGGTAACCTCATGGGCGGGGCGATCGTCACCGAGGGAATCTTCAACATCCGCGGGATCGGCGGGCTGCTCTTCAACGCGATCGGCCGCAAGGAATCGTCCCTGGTGGTCTCGGTCGTGGTGATCCTGGTGATCGTCTACCTGATCTGCAACCTGATCGTGGACCTGCTCTACGGGGTCCTGGACCCGAGGATCCGCTATGAGTGACCCCATGGCCGTCCAGGCCGTCGAACTCGGGACAGACGCCGTGCAGGCAGGCGAGCAGTTGGGGGGCAGCACTCCCTCGACACCGGACGCGGCGCACAAGGGCGACAAGCCCCGCGGCCTGGCCCAGGACGCCTGGCGCGATCTGCGTCGTCGGCCGCTCTTCGTCATCGCGGCCGGCCTGATCGTGTTCTTCCTGGCGATGGCGTTGTTCCCTCGACTGTTCACCAGCGTCGACCCGACCGCGGCCGACCTGCGCAAGAGCCTGGAGGGCCCGCAGAGCGGCCATCCCTTCGGGTTCGACGTGCAGGGGTACGACGTCTACGCCCGCACCATCTACGGCGCCAGGACATCGATCATCGTCGGCACGGCCGCCGTGCTGGGGAACCTCCTCCTCGGTGGGCTGGTCGGCATCACGGCCGGGTACGTGGGGAACTGGGTGGACGCCGCGCTCTCCCGGCTCGGCGACATGTTCCTCGGTCTGCCGTTCGTGCTCGGCGCGATCGTGCTGCTGTCCACCGCCGGCGACGAGGTCGGCTCGGTAGGCATCGTCGTCCTGGTGATCACGGCGCTGGTGGTGTTCGGCTGGCCCACCTTCAACCGGATCATGCGCGCCTCGGTGATCTCGGCGAAGTCGCAGGACTACGTGCTCGCCGCTCGCGCCCTGGGCGCGGGACCGGTCCGGATCATCCGCAGCCACGTGCTGCCGAACGCGGTCGGGCCCGTGCTCGTGCTGGCCACGATCTCGCTCGGCCTCTACATCGGCGCGGAGGCCACACTCTCGTTCCTCGGCGTGGGTCTGCGCTCCCCGGTGATCTCCTGGGGCGTGATGATCTCCGACGCCCAGGACTACATCCGCACCGGCCCGCACGCCCTGCTCTTTCCCGCCGGGTTCCTCGGTGTCGCGGTGCTGAGCTTCGTGATGCTCGGTGACGCCATCCGCGACGCGTTCGACCCCAAGCTGCGCTAGGAAGGCGACGATGCCGGACATCCTCACCACTGGAACGGCCGCCGACCGGCTCGTCGACGCCGAGGGCGACGCGCGGCTGCTCGACGTCGAGGGCCTGTTCGTCGAGTTCCGCACCCGCGACGGCGTCGCCAAGGTGATCAACGGCGTGTCGTACCACGTCAACGCCGGCGAGACGCTCGCGGTGCTGGGGGAGTCGGGGTCGGGCAAGAGCGTCACCGCCCAGGCCATCATGGGCATCCTGGACACGCCCCCGGGCTTCGTGACCGGCGGGGAGATCCGCTTCCACGGCCAGGACATGCTGAAGCTGTCCGCCGACAAGCGCCGCAAGATCCGCGGCGAGGGCATCGCGATGGTCTTCCAGGACGCGTTGTCCTCGCTCAACCCGGTGTTCACCGTGGGGTTCCAGATCGCCGAGGTGTACCGCAAGCGCCGCGGTGTCAGCCGCAAGGACGCGATGGTGCGCGCTGCGGAGATGCTCGACCTGGTGAAGATCCCGAACGCCAAGGACCGGGTGAAGGCATTCCCGCACGAGTTCTCCGGGGGAATGCGCCAGCGCGTGATGATCGCCATGTCGCTCGCGCTCGATCCCGAGGTGCTGATCGCCGACGAGCCGACCACCGCGCTCGACGTCACCGTCCAGGCCCAGATCATGGACCTGCTCGCGGAGCTGCGTCGCGAGCGGAACATGGGGCTGATCCTCATCACCCACGACCTCGGCGTCGTCGCCGACGTCGCCGACCGGATCGCGGTGATGTACGCGGGCCGGATCGTCGAGACCGCCGATGTCTTCGAGCTCTACCGCAAGCCCTGTCACCCGTACACGGTCGGGCTGCTCGAGTCGATCCCGCGCCTGGACCTCAAGGGCCAGGAGCTCACCACGATCAAGGGCCTGCCGCCGAACCTCATGCACATCCCGTCCGGGTGCGCGTTCCGTCCCCGTTGCCCGATGGCCGCCGAGATCTGCGAGGCGCAGGTGCCGCCGCTGCTGTCGCTCGGACCGACGCGGGCCAGCGCGTGCCACTTCGCCGAGGAGCTGGCCAACCGTGTCTGAAGAGGTTCTGCAACCGGGGCTGGTGAGCCGCGGCCTGGCCGACATCGCCGCCGACGCCGCCGCCAGCGGGGCGGCCGCCGACCCGAAGCCGGGCGAGCCGATCCTGGAGGTGCGCGACCTGGTCAAGCACTATCCGATCAGGCGGGGGATCGTCTACAAGCGGACGGTCGGCCACGTCCAGGCCGTCGACGGGGTCTCCTTCGACCTGCGCAAGGGCGAGACGCTGGGCGTGGTGGGCGAGTCCGGGTGCGGCAAGTCCACGCTCGGGCGGCTCCTGATGCGGCTGGAGCGGCCGACCGACGGTGCGGTGTTCTACAAGGGACAGAACATCTTCGGGATGAACGGCGGGGCGCTGCGCCGGCTGCGCCGCAACATCCAGCTCGTCATGCAGGACCCCTATTCCTCACTGAACCCCCGGATGACGGTCGGCGACATCATCGGGGAGCCGTTCGAGATTCATCCCGAGGTCGCCCCTCGCGGCGAACGGCGGAAGGCCGTGCAGGATCTGCTCGACGTCGTCGGGCTCAGTCCCGAGCACATCAACCGCTACCCGCACCAGTTCTCCGGTGGGCAGCGGCAGCGGATCGGCATCGCGCGGGCACTGGCCCTGCGACCGGAGATCATCGTCTGCGACGAGCCGGTCTCCGCCCTCGACGTGTCGATCCAGGCGCAGGTGATGAACCTGCTGGAGAAGCTGCAGGAGGAGTTCGGACTCTCGTACGTGTTCATCGCGCACGACCTGTCGGTGGTCCGGCACCTGTCCGACCGGGTGGCCGTGATGTACCTCGGCCGGATCGCCGAGATCGGCACCGATGCGCAGATCTACGAGCACCCGACCCATCCCTACACCCAGGCGCTGCTCTCCGCCGTGCCCGTGCCCGACCCGTCCCTCCGCGACCGCAAGCAGGTCATCCGGTTGGAGGGCGACGTGCCGAGCCCGGCCAACCCCCCGTCGGGCTGTCGGTTCCGGACCCGTTGCTGGAAGGCCCGGGAGCGGTGTGCCGAGGAGGTGCCGGCGCTGATCGACCGCTCCGACCACCCGAGCGCCTGCCACTTCGCGGAGGTGCGGGAGATCGTCCCCGTCGCCGACTGAACCGCTCCATCGGCAGGGAGCTGTCCTGTCGGTACCGAGCTGGCCGGTAGGTGAGCTGGCGGCCGGCGTGCCCGCGCGGCGTCCGAGTTTCCGTCCAGTGCGGGACTCAGCGGGTGAGGGCGCGGCGGAGGAAGTCGCGCTGGAGCAGCAGCAGGTTCTCGGCGACGACCTCGTCCGCGGCCATGTGTGTCACCCCGGTCAGCGGCAGGACCTCGTGCGGCCGACCGGCGGCGAGCAGGGCCGTGGACAGCCTCAGGCTGTGCGCTGCGACGACGTTGTCGTCGGCCAGACCGTGGATCACCATCAGCGGTCGCTCCAGCGCCTCCGCGCCGGTCAGGACGGAGGAACGGGTGTACGCCTCCGGCTGTTCGTCGGGGAGGCCCAGGTACCGCTCGGTGTAGAAGGTGTCGTAGAGCGCCCAGTCGGTGACGGGTGCGCCGGCCACCGCGGCGTGGAACACGTCCGGCCGGCGGATCACGGCGAGCGCCGCCAGGTAGCCCCCGAACGACCAGCCACGGATCGCGACCCTGGTCAGGTCGAGGTCGGGATGCACGGCGGCGAGCTCGTGCAGGGCGTCGACCTGGTCGTCGAGGATGGGGGTGGCCAGGTCGAACCGGATCGCGTGCTCGAACGCCGGCGAGACCCCGGGTGTGCCGCGCCCGTCCACGACCACGACGGCGAATCCCTGGTCGGCCCACCACTGCGGTTCCAGCCAGGACGACGACGCCGCGACGACCTCCTGGTGGTGCGGGCCGCCGTAGATGTCGACCAGCACCGGGAGCGACCGGCCGGGCCGGTGGCCGTTCGGGTAGAGCACGCCGGTGGGCAGCCGCCGTTCGGTGACCCGGGCCAGGGCCGGGCTGGCCAGCGCCGGTGGGCGTGCTGCGTGACTCACCAGCGGGCGGGTGGCGCCGTCCCGCACCACGGTGAACACCGCACCCGGCGTGTCCAGGCCACGCCGGATCTCCACCGTCGTCCCGCCCTTGACCACGGCGCCGTACCAACCGGGGGTCTCGGTGAGGCGGGTGGCGGTGCCGTCCAGCGTCACCCGGTAGAGGTGGTTCTGCTCCGGCTCGTCCTCGGTGCCCTCCACCAGCAGCGCCGCCTCGGGGCCGCCGTCCAGGATGCCGAGGTAGCCGCGCACGTACAGCTCGGGTGGGGTCACCAGGGTGCCGCCGACCACCAGCCGGCGGGTGTCTGCGGTGTCGGCCGACCAGACCAGCCGCCCGTCGCCGAGCAACTCGGGGGTGCCGGGCAGCACCTCCACCCACGGATCGCCGGACGTCTCGCGGTGGACCGAGATCTCCCCGGTGGTCGGGTCGGCGCCGAGCACCTGTACGCCGGACTGGCGGCGGTCCATGACGCTGAAGAGCGGGCAGCCGCTGTCGTCCCAACCGGCCGTGACGAGGTACGGGTGGGACGCCCTGTCCCAGCCGAGTTCGACCGGCTTGCCGCCGTCCAGTGGCAGCACGTGCAGGCTCACCTCGGCGTTGTCGGCGCCGGCGTGCGGGTAGCGGACCGGGACGGACGGCGCCCCGGGCACAGCCGGGTCGGCGATGTGCCAGACCGGCACGGGAGACTCGTCCACCCGTGCGGCGAGGATCGCCTCGCCGTCCGGCGACCACCAGTAGCCGCGGAACCGGCTCATCTCCTCGGCGGCGACGAACTCGGCGAGGCCCCAGGTGATCCCGTCCTCGGCGGCCAGCACCCGGTCGGTGCCGTCCTCGATCAGGTGCAGCTCGCCGCCGGTGACGTACGCGACGAGGTTCCCGGACGGCGAGGGCCGTGGGTCGAGCACCGGCCCGGCCGTCGGCAGCTCGACGACCTCGCCGGTGACGAGGTTGGCCCGGTACAGCTGTCCGGACAGGGCGAAGACCGCCGTGCGGCCTGCGTCGTCGGTGGCGTACGCGACGATGCCTCCGGAGCCCTCCCGCTTGCGCTCGCGCATCGCCCGTTCCTCGGGCGGGAGCTGTTCGCCCCCGGCGAGCAGGGCGCGGGGGTCGGCGACGAGTCTTTCCTCGCCGGCGGGCACGTCGAACACCCAGAGCGAGTGGACCGCGTCGGTGCCGCCGGTCGACCTGAGGAACGCGACCCGGTCGCCGTCGGAGGACACCGAGACCGTGCGGGGCTGCCCGAGGGTGAAGGTGCGGGTGCGGGCGGCCAGTCGGGGATAGGAGATCTCTTCCGGCTCGCCGGGCGTGCCGTCGGCAGGGGTGTCCCCGGGGGTCTGCGTCACCCGACCATCCTGCCAGGCATCCGGGCAGCCACACCGCGGCCACACCCCGTCGGGCCGCGACAGTGCGGGCAGCGTTCCCCTGGCAGGCCAAGGCTTCCGCCGTAGGCTCGGGCACATGACCCCGCCCCTGGCCGACCGCCGGTTGCTGCTCGTCCACGCCCATCCGGACGACGAGACGATCGGGACCGGCGCCACGATGGCCCGCTACGTCGCCGAGGGTGCGCACGTCACGCTGGTGACCTGCACGCTGGGGGAGGAGGGCGAGGTGCTGGTGCCCGAACTGGCGCAGCTCGGGGCGGCCGAGGCCGACCAGCTGGGCGGCTACCGGATCGGCGAACTCGCTGCCGCCTGTGCCGCGCTCGGCGTCACCGACCACCGGTTCCTCGGTGGGCCGGGCCGGTACCGCGACAGCGGCATGATGGGCGAGCCCACGAACGAGCACCCGCGCTGCTTCTGGCGGGCCGACCTCGACCAGGCGTCGGGCGAACTGGTCCGGGTGCTGCGCGAGGTGCGGCCGCAGGTGCTGCTCACCTACGACCCGGTCGGGTTCTACGGCCACCCCGACCACATCCAGGCGCACCGGGTGGCGATGCGGGGGGTGGAGCTCGCCGCCGACCCGGCGTTCGCGCCCGAGTCCGGCGAGGCATGGGCGGTGGAGAAGGTGTACTGGACCGCGCAGCCGAAGTCCGCCCTGGCCCGGGGGATCGAGTTCTTCGCCGACTCCGGCGACAACCCGTTCGCCGGAGTGACCGATGTGGACGAGCTGCCGTTCGGTACGCCGGACGCCGAGATCACCACCCGCATCGACGCCTCGGCGTACCACGACGCCAAGATGGCCGCGGTGCGCGCGCATCCCACCCAGATCGCCCCGGACGGGTGGCTGTTCAGCCTGGCCGACAACATCGGCGCGGAGGCGATGGGCGTCGAGCACTACGTGCTCGCGCTGGGCAAGCGCGGCCCCGGCGAGGGCGAGTACGACTGGGAGACCGACCTCTTCGCCGGTCTCTGAGCGAGCCGGTCGGATCGGTCCCGCCGGGACGGAAATGCACCCGGCCGGCCAGGGCCATCCGGGCCGCCCCGCTGCTACCCTCCGCCCTCGATGGACGCTGAGGAGATCGTGTCGGCGCTGCAGCGGGGCGACCCCGCGGGGGTCGCCGTGGCCTACGACCGGTACGGCGGCAGGCTGTACGGGTACTGCTCCGGCCTCCTCGCGGACGCCGGTCCGGACGCGCCGTCGGCCGCGGTCCGCGCGGCCCTCGTGGCGGCGGTCACGGCGGAGCGACCTGCCAGCCCGCACCGGCTCGGCCCCTGGCTCTACGCCCTCTGCCGGCTCGAGGTGAACGATCTGCGGGCCGCCGACCCGACCAGCGTCCTCGGGCCGGCCGTGGGCGCGTTCTCCCCGGGCGCGCCGACCGTCGCTCTGGAGCGACCGATCCCGTCCGACACCGAACCCGCGGTGGCCGTGGTGTCGCGGCTGGAGAACGGCCACCGGGAAGCGATCGAGCTGGCGTACCGCCACGGTCTCACCAACGCGGAGGTCGCGGCGGTGGTCGGCGTGCCCGATCCGGTCGCGGCCGCCACCCTGGCCTCCGCGCAGGGCGCGTTCGAGCACCTCTACCTCCGGCTGGTCGGGCTCGGGTGGCGGGAGGGTCTCACCCGGTACGGGCGGTCGCCGCTGCCCGAACCGCCCGCCGGCCTCCGGGCGCAGGTGCTGGCCGCCGTCGGTGCGGAGACCATGCGGTCGGCGGGGGCCGGTCCCGGCGACCCGGTCGTCCAGACCTGGGACACGGTCAACCTGACAGCGGCCGGCGCGCTCCCCGACGGCGGAACCATGCCGCGGCAACGCGGGGCACGGCGACGAACGGCGCGACGGCAGGGGACGCGGCGCGAGGAGGTGTGGATCGTGGCGGCGGTCGCGCTCGTGGTCGTCCTCGCCGCCACGGCGGGCCTGTTCGCTTTTCTTCAGCCGTCCGACCAGGAGTCGAGCACCGCCGTGGTCCTTCCCGGGCCGCAGGGGGCGTCACTCGCCGGACCAGGCCGACCGGTGCCCGCGACCGTCGCCCCGACGTCCGCGACACCGTCCGTGTCGGCGAGCCCTTCGCCGGCCGCCGCCGGCCGACGACCGACGGCCGTGCCGCGAACTCCGGCCGCTCGGGTGTCGGTGACCGTCCAGCAGATCGACTCGGACTGCAAAGGGGACTGGGAGCCGCAGTTCACGGCCACTGTGACCGGCCATCCGGTCAGGTACGTCAACGTCAGCTACTGGTGGCCGGGGCAGGCGCCCTTCACCTACGGCACGGCGGCGATCGGCAACGGGCGGTACATCGTGAAGCCCGACGACCTCCCGTTCGACACCACGATCTCCTACCGCGCGGACGTGGTCAGGACCGACGGGCGGCAGGTCAGCAGCGCGACCCGCACCGTCCGCAAGGCCGGATGCGACGGGTGACCCGGCTCTCCTCGGCCTGGGTGTGCCGTGGCGGCCGCTGCTAGTCTTCGCCTTCGTATGGACGCTGCGGAGATCGTGTCGGGGCTGCGGCGGGGAGATCCCGCCGCTGTGGCCGAGACGTACGACCGTTACGCCGCGCGGCTGTACGGCTACTGCGCGATCCTTCTTTCCCACACAGGCATCGATCACGAGGCTCCGGCCGCGGCCCTGCGTGCGGCGTTCGTCGCTGCGTGCACGGCCGACCAGCCGGCGAGCCCGCACCGGTTGGCGCCCTGGCTCTACGCGCTGTGCCGCCGCGAGGCCAGCCTCCTGCAGGTCACGGTGGTCGAGCGCCCCACCGGCCCGTTACCGGTCCTGCCGACCGCGACCTCCGCCGCGCCCGGTGCCGCCGTCGTGTCCCGGCTGGACCGGGACGGGCGCGAGATGATCGAACTCTCCCACCGGCACGGCCTCACGTCGGCCGAGGTGGCCGCGGTGGTCGGCATACCCGAGCCGCTCGCGGCCAGCCGGCTGGCCGCGACGCAGGCCGACTTCGCGCACCTGTACACCCAGCTGGTCGGGCCGGACTGGTCCGAAGGCCTGGCCTCGTACGGATGGTCTCCGCTTCCGGGGTTGCCTGCCGGCCTCCGTGAACAGGTGCTGGCCGCGGTGCGGGGCGCGGCGGCCGTCCATCGGCCGGGCGGCCGCTCGGCGATGGTCACCGGAGAGGCCAGCGAGCTGGCCGTCGGACCGGTCGTGCCGCCGCTTCCCCGTCCGGTTCCGGTGACCGCTCCCCGCTCGCGGCGGCCGTTCGGCGCTGGGCGGTCGGTCCTGGTCGCCGCGGTGGCGGTCGTCGCCGTGCTGGTCGGCGGCGGGGCGGTGGCTGCCTTCGTACGGATGCCCGCCGAGCCGAGTTCGCGGACGTCGGTCGTCGAGCCGCTGCCCCTGGACGGGGCCCTCGCCGGGTCGGGCGCACCCGCGCCGACTACCGCGGCTCCCAAGCCGAGCGCCTCGCCCCCGCCGAAGCGCACCCGTCCGCCGACAGTCCGGCCCTCGCCGACCAGGAAGCGCATCGTGCCCCGGGTGTCCGTGGCGCTCCGGAAGATCAGCACCGGCTGCCCGGCGAACTGGCAGGCCAGGATCGCCGCGACCGTGGCCGGCCATCCGGTGGGCAGCGTGACGATCACCTACGGCTGGGCGGGTTATCAGGCCACCAGGCTCGCCGTGTCCAACGGCGCGGGGGAGTACCTGATCAAGCCCGCCGGACTGCCGTACAACACGGTGATCACCTACCAGGCCGAGGTGACCCGCAAGGACGGCAAGCGGGTGCTCAGCGCACCGCGCACCGTCCGCCAGTCGGCGTGCAGGCGCTGATCGACCCGCGCCGCCGCGTGCGTGCGCTCGGCGTCCCGGGCATTCTCCGGGACCGCGACGTTAGGCTCGGCTGATGGCGCCGACCGAGACGACCACGGAGGTTGCGGACCCGCCGGACCGCGGAGCCGACCCCCTCGACCTCGCGCTCGAGTGGGTGCTCGGCGTGGCGGGCATCGTCCTCGCGACCGTGTTCGCGGTGGCGATGGCGTTGTTCGCCTCGTTCCTCGTGCCGCTGCGGATCGGCTCGGTGCCCGTTCCGCTGGCGTGGGCCGTGGCGGCCGCCGGGGCGGCGGCATCCGTGTGGTTCGCCCGCTACACGGCCGGGCGGCGGTGGGCGGCGGCGGTTCCGGCCTTCGCGTGGTTCTGTGCGGTGGTCCCGATGACCGCGCGCACCGCCGAGGGCGACCTGGTTGTCGCCGGTACCTGGGTCGGCTACGGGACCCTCCTCGTCGGCGCGGGCACGCTCGCGGTGAGCCTCTACGTCGCGGTGACCATGCCGGCACCCGACCGGGCACGATCTGGTCACGCCCGCCAGCGGATGGCGCACACTGACTAGCCTCGGAGGACCGAGGCTCTGGTGTAGCCCGGTTCCGACATCGGCAGACGAACCTCAGGACAGGAGAGACGGGCGTGAAGGGCGGTAGGTGGACCGAGGTCGCGATCGCGGCCGGGGTGTTCGTCGCGATGAACCTGGTCGCGCGTGGTGTGGTCCGGCTGGCCGGTCCGACGGACGACGCACGCGACCTGGCCATCGCGCTCTGGTCACTCGGGGCGATGGGCGTGGGGGTCGGAGTCGTCGGCTTCCTTTGGGCCCGACGCGAGCGCCTGGGGAGGGTGGCCGCGGACCTGGCCGTCGTCGTGGTCTCCAGTGCGCTGGTCGTCACGCTGGTCGGGCCGTTCGTGTCCGGGACCACACCGTTCGCCAGCGGCTTCACGTTCTTCCTGCTGCAGCTCGGGGCGTGCGTCGGCGTCCTGACGGTGGGGGCGGCGCTGGGCGTGCTGGTCGCGACGGCGCTCGGGCTCGATCCCAAGAGCCGGGCGTGGCAGGCGTACGCCCGCAGCGTCAAGCTGCCCAAGGGCGCGACGCGTCCGGGCAAGGCGCGCACCAAGCCGAAGACGCGCACCGCCCGCCGCTGACCGCCGGCTGTCTGTCGGCTACCCGACCCTGTCATGCGATTGTCCGGCGGAGTCGCGGCGCGGGCAGGCCGGCTCAGGCGTCGGGCGGACGGTAGTAGCGGTACACGTGGTGGGCGGTGAAGCCGGCCCGTTCGTACAGCGTCACTGCCGCGACGTTGGTCTCCTCGGTCTGCAGGTACGCCCACCGCGCACTGCGACTCACGGCGTGACGGAGGATCTCGACGAGCAGATGGCCGGCAAGGCCCCGCCGCCGGTGGGCCGGGTCGACCTCCACCGCCGCGATGCCGACCCAGCCCTCGTCCAGGGCCGCCCTGGCGATCGCCACGGTGGTCCCCTGCTCGGTGACCGCGGCGAATGCCGGCTGGTCGCCGGTGCGCAGCACCTCGACGCCGACCGCGGGGAGCTCGCCGCCGCGATAGTGGTACCCGGCGAGCCACCCCCGGCCCGGGGCGCCGGTGATCGTGACCGGCGGCAGGTCGGGGCGCGGGGGCACGATGTCCAGCACGGCGGGGATCGGGGCGGTCATCACGACCGCCCCCCAGCGGTCGGTCCAACCGCGGCCGGCCAGGGCGGCGCGCAGGTCCTCGCGGGCCGGGAGGGGGATCTGGAACGTCGGGGGCAGCCCGCGTTCGGTGTACCAGGCGACGACGTGGGCCAGCGCGGCATCGAGGTCCGGCGGCGGGTCGCCCAGCGGCAGCACCGAGTTGGCCCGGCCCGTGAACCCCCCTGCCGCCCGGAGCTCCCAGCCGCCGAACCGGGACGACTCCAGACCACGCCAGCCCAGCGCCGCGATCCGTTCCAGTTCCAGCACGTCGATGGTCCCGGCCCGATCGTTGCTCGTGTCGGCCGCGGCCGCACCGGCAGGTGCGGGGTCGGCGCGAGGCGCGGGCCCGTCCGGATCCGGAGCTGTCCGTGGGCGGCGGCGGGCGGGGCGCGGAGGCACCGGCTTGCCGGCCACGATGTCGGACGCCGGCACCGCGACCTCGTCCCCGGCCTCGGTGCGCACCACCACCAGGTCGTCGAACCGGAGCAGCTCGCCCAGCACGTCGGTGAACTGGGGGCGGCCGTCGCGCTCGCCGGCCCGGTGCCGCACGACCACGCGGCGACCGATGTCAGAGGTGTCCAACGCCACCTTCCACCCCCGGTACTCGCGTGGTGCCGACCCGGACGGGATACTAGTAGTCGTTACAGTCGTCAGGGCGCAGCGATGCCCCGCGCACGACCGACCACGGCAGTGCTGGGCCCGTGATCGCTGGCCGGCGGCGGAAGGGATGCCTACGTGACGTACGTCATCGCCGAACCTTGCGTGGATCTCAAGGACAAGGCATGCATCGACGAGTGCCCGGTCGACTGCATCTACGAGGGCGAACGGATGCTCTACATCCATCCCGACGAGTGCGTCGACTGCGGTGCCTGCGAGCCGGTGTGCCCGGTGGAGGCGATCTTCTACGAGGACGACGTCCCCGCGCAGTGGAAGGACTACTACAAGGCGAACGTCGACTTCTTCGAGGACCTCCCGGACCCGTCGCCCGGCGGCGCGGCGAAGGTCGGGCTGATCCCGAAGGACCACCCGCTGGTCGCCGCCCTGCCGCCACAGGTCCACGAGGGGCACTGACCGGCCGTTGCCGGACGTCCAGACCCTGGCACCGACGTGACCGGCGTCGGTCCCTCCGGAGGCGAGCCGCGGGCCGCGGCGTCCTTCCGGGTCCCCGCCTCCTCGGTGCCGCTGCCGGAGTACCCGTGGGACCAGCTCGTCCCGTTCCGCGAGCGCGCCCGCGCGGTGCCGGGCGGGCTCGTCGACCTCAGCATGGGCACCCCGGTCGACTCCACCCCGCCGGCCGTGCGTGCGGCGCTGGCCGACGGGGCCGACGCGCCCGGGTACCCGCTGACCGCCGGTTCGCCGGAGCTGCGGGGGACGCTGCGGCGCTGGACGCGGGAGCGGTGCGGGGTCACGGCCGAGCTGGGCGTCCTGCCGACGGTCGGGTCGAAGGAGCTGGTCGCCTGGCTCCCCACCCTGCTCGGCGTGGGTCCCGGCGATACGGTTCTCTTCCCGGCGCTGGCCTATCCCACCTACGACATCGGCATCCGGCTGGCCGGCGCGACCGGGCTCCGCGGGGACGCCCTGCTCGCAGCAGACCCGGCCGAGGTGGCGATGGTCTGGGTCAACTCGCCGTCCAATCCGACCGGCCGGGTGCTGCCCGTCGAGCACCTGCGCAAGGTGGTCGCCTGGGCCCGTGAGCGCGGCGCCCTGGTGGTCTCCGACGAGTGCTACCTGGAGTTCGGCTGGGAGGCCGAACCGGTCTCGCTGCTCGCCGACGAGGTGTGCGACGGGGACGTGACCGGGCTGCTCGCCGTGCACTCGCTGTCCAAGCGCTCGAACCTGGCCGGGTACCGGGCGGCCTTCGTCGCCGGCGACCCGGAGTTGGTCGCCGGGCTGCTGGCCGTGCGCCGGCAGGCCGGGATGATCGTGCCGGCCCCGGTGCAGGCGGCCATGGTGGCGGCGCTGTCGGATGCCGGCCACGTGGCCGAGCAGCGTTCCCGCTATGCCGCGCGACGCACGGCGCTGCGGGCCGGCCTGACCGCGGCCGGTTTCCGGGTCGACCACTCCGAGGCCGGGCTGTACCTGTGGGCGACCCGTGACGAGGACTGCTGGGCGACCGTCTCGGCCTTCGCCGACCTCGGCATCCTGGTCGCGCCGGGCGAGTTCTACGGCCCGGCCGGTGGCCGGCACGTGCGGATCGCCCTCACCGCGGCCTCGGAGCGGATCGCGACCGCCGTCGCCCGGCTCATCGGTTGACCCATCGGCGCCGCCGGTCTCGAACCGGTTCGCGGTCTGTGCGGTCTCAGCGGGGTCAGTTGCGGTGCAGGGCCGCGTTGAGGCCGCCCCAGGTGCCGGTCCGCGGCACCCCCTCCAGCGCCCCGCTCACCGAGTTGCGGCGGAACAGCATCCCGGAGACGCCGGAGAGTTCGGCCGCCTTGACCACGGCACCGTCCGGCAGGGTGATCTTGGAACCCGCGGTGACGTAGCAGCCGGCCTCCACCACCGAGTCGTCGCCGAGGGCGATGCCGAGTCCGGAGTTGGCCCCGAGCAGGCAGCGTTCGCCCACCGAGACCACCTGCCTCCCGCCGCCGGACAGCGTGCCCATGATGGACGCCCCGCCGCCGACGTCCGAGCCGTCGCCGATCACCACCCCCGCCGAGACTCGGCCCTCCACCATGGACACACCGAGCGTCCCCGCGTTGAAGTTGACGAAACCCTCGTGCATCACCGTGGTGCCGGACGCGAGGTAGGCGCCCAGCCGCACTCGGTCGGCGTTGCCGATCCGGACGCCGGACGGCACCACGTAGTCGGTCATCCGGGGGAACTTGTCGACCCCGTACACCTCGAAGTGGTTGCGGGCCGCCCTGGCCCGGGACCGCACCGACTCCACCTCGTCGACGGCCACCGGCCCGGCGGAGGTCCACGCGACGTTGGCGAGCAGGCCGAACAGCCCGTCGAGGTTCATCCCGTGCGGCCGGACCAGCCGGTGGGACAGCAGGTGCAGGCGCAGGTAGGCGTCGTGGGCGCCCGCGGGCGGCGCGTCGAGGTCGTCGAGGACCACGGCCACGGCGACCGTCCGCACCCTCCGGAGCTCGTCCGGGCCGACGGCACCCGCGAGATCGCGGCCCAGTGCGGTCTCGGCCTGGGCCTTGTCCAGCCGCGTCGCGCCGCCAGCCAGGCCGGGCAGGGCGGGTTCGCCGAGCTCCAGTCGCCCGGCCGGGAACCAGGTGTCGAGTACCTGCCCGGCGCCGGTCACGGTCGCCAGCCCGACGCCCCAGGCGCCGGCGGTTGTCTCCGTCGAGGTGCTGTTCACGGCGCGAGCCTACCGAGCCTCCCGGGCGCGCCCGGTGCGGCGCGGTGTCCGGACGCGGCGGCGGCATCGGCTCAGGCCGGCGCCTGCGAAGTCACGAGGGGCGCGGGGTCACGAGGGTCACGAGGGGCGCGGGGTCACGAGGGTCACGTGGGGCGCGGGGTCACGAGGGTCACGTGGGGCGCGGGGTCACGAGGTACCGGTGGAGCGCCTCGGCGGTGGCGGTGATCTGCCTGACGTCGACGTGTTCGTCCACGGTGTGGGCGACGTTCGGGTCGCCTGGTCCGAAGTTCACCGCCGGAACGCCCAGCGCCGAGAACCGCGACACGTCGGTCCAGCCGTACTTGGCCCGGACCGGGACGCCCAGCGCGGCGACGAAGCCGGCCGCGGCCGGGGAGGCCAGCCCGGGCAGGGCGCCCGGTGCGCAGTCGGTCACCTCGACGGCGTACCCGTCGAACACCTCCCGGACGTGGGCCTCGGCATCGGCCCCCGACCGGTCGGGCGCGAACCGGTAGTTGACCTCGACCGCGCACTCGTCCGGGATCACGTTCCCGGCCACTCCGCCGGCGATCCCCACGGCGTTGAGCCCTTCGCGGTAGCCGCACCCGTCCAGCTCGACCTGCCGCGCCCGGTAGGCGGCCAGCCGCTCCAGCACCCCGGCGACCGCGTGGATCGCGTTCTCGCCGTGCCACGAACGGGCCGAGTGCGCCCGCCGGCCGGTCGTCCGCACGATCGCCCGCATGGTGCCCTGGCACCCCGCCTCGACCACGCCCCCGGTCGGTTCGAGCAGCACGGCGAAGTCGGCGGCCAGCCAGTCGGGGTGAGTGCGCGCGATCCGGCCGAGCCCGTTCCTCGCCGCCTCCACCTCCTCCTGGTCGTAGCAGACCAGCGTGAGGTCACAGCGAGGATCGGCGACGGTCGCGGCGAGGTGGAGCAGCACCGCGACCCCACCCTTCATGTCGGTCGTTCCGCACCCGTAGAGCAGATCCCCGTCGCGCCGCGAAGGCAGGTTGCCCGCAATCGGCACGGTGTCCAGATGACCGGCCAGCACCACCCGGTGCGCCCGCCCGAGACCGGTCCGCGCCACGACAGCGTCCCCGTCCCGATCCACCCGGTACCGCCCCAGCCCCCGAAGCCCCTCCTCGACGGCATCCGCCAGCACGGCCTCGTCCCCGGAAACACTCGGAACATCCACAAGCGCCACAGTCAGCGCCACCGGGTCCCCACGAAGGTCAAGCGCACGAACAGTCACCCTCGAAGTCTAGGCACCCCGCAGGCCCTCAAAGCCCGAGCCACGACGCGGCGCGAGCGGGGACCGGGGGTCGCGGTGAAAGACGTAAGGCGAGCCTGCGAGCAGTCCGAACCGCGACCCCCGGTCCCCGCGACCCAAGAGGTGCGGTGCAAGCGTCACTCCCAACGACGAGACTCGGCGACGCTCCCCCACAGCACCGCGAGCAGCAGTTGCAGGCCGAGGCTCAACCCCGGCCCGGTGCCGGCGTCGAGGTCGGGAGCGGTGGCCACCAGGAAGATCAGCGCGACGATCGACAACCCCGAGCCGGCACTGGCCACCGCGGCGATGACCGCGGCCGCCCGCGTCCGCACCGTCAGGGCGATGGCCTGCAGCAGTGACGCCACCAGCACGAGGTACGCGGCACTCGCGATCACCGGCGAGTCGGTCGGCGCGAGCAGCAGCGACCAGGCGCTCGTGGCGTGCGGGTCGGCTGGGCGCACCAGCCACGGCAACGAGAGCGCCACCAGCAGAGAGAGGATCCCGGCCGCGGCCAGGGCATGCGGCACGGCGGTCTCCCGGTCGGCCTCGATCCGGTGCTCGAGGTCGACGACCTTGGCCCGCAGCCGGTCCAGCGCGCGCTCGTGCTCGGTCAGCCAGGCCTGGATCTCGTCGGCCTCCGGTGCCGGTTCTGGCATCGAACTCCGCCTCTCTGATCGCAAGGCCGCCGTGGGTCACCGCCGTAGAGCCTGCCAGGCCGTGCGGGGGTCCGCCTGGCCGCGAGGCCGGGGGAATCGGAGCCGCCCCGGCCGCGAAGGTGCGTCGAAGCGCCCAACGACAGAGCCGCCGGCCGGATGCGGCCGGCGGCTCCGCGGCGCCGGAGACACCGGTGGCGGCCGTGGCCGCGCGGTCGTCGACGCGGGGTCCCCACCAGGGTCGACCGGATACGGTGGCGGGCATGACACCCGACGCCGTTCCCGCCGGGAACAACCGGCAGCCGACCCCCGAGGTGGCCCGCGGTGTGCCGTACGCCGGCCCGGAGCGCCGGCGGGGTCCGACCACCCTCGGGCGCTCCCACGGCCCGGGCAGCACCACCGACCAGCGTCTGCTGGACTCCCGGGGGTCGACCGACTGGGTGCACACCGACCCGTGGCGGGTGCTGCGGATCCAGTCCGAGTTCGTCGAGGGCTTCGGGTCGCTGGCGGAGCTGGGCCCCGCGGTGAGCGTGTTCGGCTCGGCCCGCACGCCGGCCGACAGCCCGGAGTTCGCGGCCGGCGAACGGCTCGGCCGCGAGCTGGTGGATGCCGGCTACGCGGTCATCACCGGCGGCGGCCCCGGCGCGATGGAGGCGGCGAACAAGGGCGCCAGCGAGGCCGGCGGGGTGAGCGTGGGCCTGGGCATCGAGCTGCCGTTCGAGCAGAGCCTCAACCAGTGGGTCGACGTCGGCGTGAACTTCCGCTACTTCTTCGCCCGCAAGACGATGTTCGTCAAGTACGCGCAGGCATTCTGCGTGCTGCCGGGCGGCTTCGGCACCCTGGACGAGCTGTTCGAGGCCCTCACGCTGGTGCAGACCCGCAAGGTGACGCGGTTCCCCGTGGTGCTGATCGGCACGGCGTACTGGAGCGGGCTGGTCGACTGGCTCCGCGGTCCGATGCTCGCCGAGCGCAAGATCAACGCGGCCGACCTCGAGCTCTTCTCGGTCACCGACGACGTGTCCGAGGCGGTCCGGCTGGTCCAGGCCGCGGACGCCGCCCCGCCCGACGCCGGCCCCACCCCCGACTGCCCGGTGGAGGTGTAGTGGCGGCGGTCTGCGTGTACTGCGCGTCCTCGCTGAGCATCGATCCGGCCTACCTGCGGCTGGCCGCCGAGGTCGGGACCGAACTCGGGCGACGGGGCCACTGGCTGGTGTCCGGTGGCGGCCGGGTGTCGATGATGGGAGAACTCGCCCGCGCGGCCCGGGCGGCAGGTGCCCACACCGTCGGCGTGATCCCGCGGGTCCTGATGACGCGGGAGGTCGCCGACTCCGACGCCGACGACCTGGTGGTCACCACCGGGATGCGCGACCGCAAGGCGGCGATGGACGAGCGGGCGGACGCGTTCCTCGGGCTGCCCGGAGGGATCGGCACGCTGGAGGAGGTGTTCGAGGTCTGGACGTCCCGCTCGCTCGGGATGCACGCCAAGCCGGTCGTCCTGCTCGATCCGGACGGCTTCTACGACGGTCTGCGCGACTGGTTGGAGGGTCTCGTCTCGCGGGGGTTCGTGCGGGCGGAGGCACTGGCGATGTTGGCGGTGGCCCGCACGGTCGCGGCGGCGTTCGACCTGGTCGAGGCGGGGCTGGCCGACCCGGTGCGGGTCGAGGCCGGACCGTCGGCGCCGGTGCGGGTCGACCGGAGTTGACTGGGCCTGTTTAAGTCCTTTTAGGCCGATTGGGCCGGTTAGGTCGGTTGGCCCGACCGACGCCGGCGACCGCACCCGGTCGCGGCCGGGCGGCGGTCGCCGTGGACTCGCGGGATCAGTCCTTGGCGCGGACCACCACTGCGCGCGCGGTCACCGTGCCGCCGTCCTTGGTGCCGACGACGAGGGCGTTCTGCCCGACCTTGACGCCGGAGAGCGCGCCCTTCTTGCCCTCTACCCGCACCCGGGTCTGGCCGTTGACCGTGTAGGTCGCGGAGTAGCCGTCCGCGCTCTTCACCGTCACCGAGTTGCCGTCGACCGCGGTGACCTCGCCGCGCTGCCGGACGACCGTGACGAAGCCGCCGTCCTTCTTCTTGACCACCGCCTCGCCGTGCAGCACCCGCTTGGCCAGCGCGCGGCGGAACGGCCGCCCGTCCCGCTGGCGGTCGGGCTGGTCGGCCTTCTCCGAGGCCGAGGTGGATGGCGACGGGGTGGCCTCGGCGAAGGCGATGCTGGTCGCCGCGCCGGTGACGGCGGCGAGACCGACGGTGGCGGCCGCGGCCCATGCCACCACCGTGCCGACCCGGCGTCGAGTGCTGGTCATCGGGAACTCCTCTTCCAGGTGTGCGCCCCGGGATGTCGAGGCGGTGACGCTCGTAGCGTGCGGGCGCGACCGTCGATCGGGGTTCCGGCAGTGTTCGGACTCTGTAAGAGCGTCCCCCCGCGGCACAGGCTCAGGCGAGGCCACGCCGGGCCACCGCGGGCGGACGGTCGCCCCGGATCGAGGCGACCATGTCCAGCACCCGCCGGGTGGCCCGCACGTCGTGCGCCCGGAAGACCCGGGCCCCGAGCCAGGCCGAGACGGCCGTCGCGGCCAGCGTGCCCTCCAGGCGTTCGCCCGGCGGGAGGTCGAGGGTCTCGCCGACGAAGTCCTTCCGGGACACTGCGACCAGTACCGGCCAGCCGGTCGCGCAGAGCTCGTCGAGCCGCCTCGTGACCTCCAGCGAGTGGAGCGTGTTCTTCCCGAAGTCGTGCGTGGGGTCGATCAGGATGCCGTCCCGGCGCACTCCCGCGGCCACCGCACGATCGGCCAGCCCCGTGACGGTGGCCACCACGTCGGCAACCACGTCGTCGTAGGCGACCCCGCCCGGATCGGTTCTGGGTGGCAGGCCGCCGGTGTGCGAGCACACCAGGCCCGCCCCGGCAGCGGCGGCCACGTCCACCAGCGCGGGGTCGTACCCGGACCAGGAGTCGTTGATCAGGTCGGCGCCGGCCTCCACCGCCGCCGCGGCAACCTCGGCGCGCCACGTGTCGACGCTGAGCACCAGGTCCGGCCAGCGGCGACGCAGCTGCGCCAGGAACGGCACCGTGCGCCGGATCTCCTCGGCGGTGTCGACCGGAGCACCCTGTTGTCCGGCCCGCACGCCGCCCACGTCCACGATGTCCGCGCCGTCGGCGACAGCCCGCTCGACCGCCCGGAACGCGGCCTCGTCGCCGAACGTCGACCCCTGGTCGTAGAACGAGTCGGGGGTGCGGTTGAGGATCGCCATCACCAGCAGGTCCGTCTCGGCGAACGTCCGCCGACCCCACCGCAGCCGCACGCCGTTCTCCGTCCTCGTCGGGTGTCCCACGCCCATCTTCCGCCTTGCCGCCGGCCGGTGTGGCCGTGGTGTGGCCAGGTGGCGGTGCTTGGTGTGGGCACGTGCCGCGTGGTCACGGGCGGCATGGCACGATGCCGGGTGTGGGTGACTTCCTGCTGATCGTCGTGGCCGCGCTGGTGGTGGCCGGGATCGGGTTCGGAATCGCGGCGTTCGTCCTCGACCGCGACCCGGGCCTCATGCCGCCGCGGCCGGACGCTCCGCCGTTCGACCTGCCGGCCGGGCGCCCGCTCAACGAGGCCGACATCCGGGGCCTGCGGCTGGACACGGCGCTGCGCGGATACCGGATGGAGCAGGTCGACGAGCTGCTCCGCCGGGTGGAGTACGACCTCGGCGAGCTGTGGGCCCACGTGGAACACCTCGAGGCCGCCCGCGGTCCACACGGCGACACCGCGCCGCGCGCGCCCGAGGGCACCGCCGCCGACCTGGTCCGGGCCGCCGACTCGCCCAACGGCGCCAAGGCCCCAGACCAGGCATCGGACGGAGAGCGCCCGGTGGACGACCCACTCGTCCCGGCCGGTGCGCAGGCGGAGGAGGAGTACGAGTGGCGCCCTCAGACCTCGCCGCCCGGGGGCCAGGCGAGCTGACGGTGCCCGGCCAGGTGCGGGCACCGGTCGAGGTGGCGTTCGCGGTGGCCACCGACTGGGAACGGCAGGGACGGTGGATTCCGTTGACCCGGGTCCGGGTCGTCGAAGGCGACGGACGCAGCGTCGGCAGCGTCGTCCACGCGTTCACCGGGATCGGTCCGATCGGGTTCCTCGACGTCCTGCGGATCACCCGGTGGGAACCGCCGCGCCGTGTCGACGTGCTGCACCTGGGGCGGCTGGTGCGCGGGCCCGGGGAGTTCACCTTCGCCGCAGACGGGCCCCACCGGACCAGGTTCGTCTGGGCGGAGTACCTGCACCTGCCGCTCGGCCGGCTGGGGGTGCGGGCCTGGCCGTGGGTGCGGCCGTTGGCCGCCGCGGGGTTCCGGGCGGCCTTGCGCAGGTTCGCCCGGCTCGCCGAGGAGGCCCGGTGACCGCGGTGGTCGGCGCCGGCGGGCTGGCGCGCTGCGGGTGGGCCGGGAGCACGCCGGAGTACGTGGCCTACCACGACACCGAGTGGGGACGCCGCCTGACCGGCGACGACGCGTTGTTCGAGCGGGTGTCGCTGGAGGCGTTCCAGTCCGGACTGTCCTGGCTGACGATCCTGCGCAAGCGGGAGGCGTTCCGGACGGCGTTCGCGGGCTTCTCGATCGAGGCGGTCGCCGCGTTCGGGCCGCACGACATCGAACGGCTGTTGGCCGACGCCGGCATCGTCCGCAACCGGGCCAAGGTCGAGGCGACGATCGCCAACGCCCGAACGGCGCTCGACCTGCCCGACGGCCTGTCGGCGCTGCTCTGGACCTGGGCTCCGCCGCCGACGCCGCGCCCGGCCACCCTGGCGGAGGTCCCGGCGACCTCACCGGAGTCCGTCGCGATGGCGAAGGACCTGAAGCGACGCGGGTTCCGCTTCGTCGGCCCGACCACGGCCTACGCGTTGATGCAGGCCACCGGCATGGTCGACGACCACCTCGCCGACTGCCACGTCACCTTGCCCGCCAGGGGTAGCCACCCGAGCTGGTCATAGCGCCTACGCTTCGTCCTACAGGTCGTAAGACCTCGGCGCCGGTGCGCCGCAAGAGAGGCGGGACTTTGTCATGGCCTGTCGTGCGGGCCGTCGTGTGCGGCTGACGAGGTCGTAGGCTCCGCTCATGACCGAGCATGTGCTCGCGTGGCGACCAGTCGAGCCGCTACCGCCCATCAATGGAGAGACGCAGAAAATACTCGACACGGTCGACACCTTGCGCGAGGCGTGGGAGTCCTCGCTCAAGTACGTCTCGCGTGGGGAGTTCGAAGAAGCGCGGCGACGCGCGCTGCGTCGGCACGCTATCGAGACAGGCATCATCGAGCGTCTCTACGATGTCGACTGGGGCGTCACCCAGGCGCTGGTGGCTGAGGGAATCACCCGGTCGGCCGCGGTCCGCGAGGGTGGCATTTCTGAAGACACTCTGGCGACGATCAACGCTCAACTCGACGCCTTGGACCTGATGGTGGAGGCGGTGGGTGACGGCCGCCCGTTGACGTTGTCCCTAGTCCGCGAACTCCACGCCGCGATAACGCGCACGCAGCACACATACGAAGCGCGCGACCAGTTCGGCCGCGTGTTCTCTCGTCCCATGATCCACGGTGACTGGAAGCAGGACCGCAACGATGTGATACGGGAGGACGGCTCGTTGTTGGAGTTCGTCCCCCCGGAACACACCGATAGCGAGATGGAGTCGCTGCTCGCAGGATACGAGGACACGGGCGGCGCCCACCCGGTTGTGCGGGCAGCGTGGCTGCATCACCGTTTCGTGCGGATCCATCCTTTTCAGGATGGCAACGGACGGGTCGCTAGGGCGTTGACACTTCTCGTTCTCCTGAGGTCGCGCTATGCGCCGCTCGTTGTAGACCGGAATCAGCGCACGAGCTACATCGAGGCACTGGACACGGCGAACGAGGGTGACCTGCGACCCCTTGTGCGGCTCTTCGCGGGCCTGGAGATCGTCGCGTTGAAGTCCGAGTTGTCTCCCCAACTGTCGTCGGCCTCTCAGGCCACTGGCGCGGTCGCCGTGGCGAGAGAGATGGTCGGGCGGTTCCAAGAACGCAAGCGTGCGGATGATCAGGACCGCCGAGCCGCGTCCGAAAAGCTCGCCCAGGCAGCGCACGCCCAGATTATCGAGGAGGTCGAACGTCTCGGTGAGCAACTGGAGCACGAGTTCCGAAGCGTGGATCGCCGGGCGCGGCACCACGTTTCGCATGGCGCCCCTGGAGCGTCAAACGCGAGACATTGGCGCGGCCAGCTCGTGTACGTCGCGAAGCGAATCGACTTCTATGCGAACCTCGCCGACGGCAGCTGGTGGACCTGCCTCCATCTCACTGCGCTTGGGCAGGTGTTGCGCTACATAGTCGCCATCCAGAAGGTCGGCCATGCGGACCTCGGCGTCTTGGCGGTGACGCCGTTCGCGGAGGTGGTCGAAGACAAACCGGGCCGGCGAACGGAGCGGGATCCCGGCGGCCCACCGGAGCACCGCCGGGCGTTCGAACCAACTGCCGGCGACAGCGTCACACTCGTGCACACGAACAGCCCTGGCGACCGTTGGCCAGAGATTGCCGAACTCATCGACCGGACACTCGCAGTGGGAGTTCGGTACTTCCTGGACGAACTCGGCTAGACCGACACTCACCACGGACGGGGACCGGCGTAGGGGAGTCGTCCGCGACGCTTCAGATCGTTCGTACCGCCCCAGGAGGGCAGCTCCCGCCCGCTCTTGCTGTTCCGCCGGGACGCGGATGGGTTCAGCGGCCGAGGAAGGTGGGGCGCTGCTTGGCCACGAAGGCCGCCGTGGCGGCGGGGTGGTCGACGGTGTCGGCCGCTCTGGCCTGCGCGTCCGCCTCGGCCTCGAGGGCCTCGGCGAGGGTGGCCGACGCACCGTAGGCCAGGCAGCGCTTGATCTCGGCGTACGCCACAGTGGGGCCGGCGGCCAGCCGCGCCGCCAGCTCGTGGGCCGCGCCGGGCACGGCCTCGTCGTCGGTGACCAGGGTGGTCAACAGGCCCAGCGCCGCGGCCTCGGCGGCCTTCACGGGTTGGGCGAGCAGCAGCAGCTCGGTGGCCTTGGCGTGCCCGACCAGCCGCGGCAGCGTCCAGGAGGCGCCGGAGTCGGCGGCCAGCCCGACCTTCGCGAACGCCATCAGGAACCCGGTCGACGGGCCGCCGACCCGGAAGTCGGCCGCGAACGCGAACGACGCGCCCGCTCCCGCCGCCATGCCCCGGACCGCGGCCACGACCGGTTTCGGCATGCCGGCGATGGCCAGCGCGATCGGGTTGTAGTGGTCGCGCACGGTCCGCAGCGGCGTCGGGTCGCCGGACTCCAGCATCGCCACGTGCTCGCGCAGGTCCTGCCCCACACAGAACGCGCGGCCGGCTCCCGCCAGCACCACGGCTCGGACGCTCTCGTCGCCGCCCGCCTCGGTCAGCGCGGCGAGCAGCGCCTCCTTGAGCTCGACCGAGAGCGCGTTCATCGTGTCGGGGCGGTTCAGGGTGAGCGTCGTGACGCCGTCGGTGCGCTCGACGAGCAGCGTGTCGGACACGGAACCTCCTCCAGGGCGCGGGCCGCGACCCGCTGGGCCGGTCAGGGACGGGACGATGCCAGGCAGGCGTCGACGTACCGGCTGGCAGCAGGCCACAGCCTCGCGGCGTTCCGGTCGAAGAACTCCGCCGCGGCGAGGCCGGGCCAGTCGTCCGGAAGCAGGACGTGCGGCAGGCCCGGGTCGCTGAACAGGAACCGGCGCCAGCTGTGCACCAGCCTGCTGCGGGCGGCGAACGCCTGCTCGTCGGTGGGTTCCTCTCCGGCGGCGTCCACCACGGGACGCAGATCCCCGACGAAACGCTGGTAGGCCTTGGCCAGGGTCTCCAGGTCCCAGCTCCGGCGGATCAGGCCGGCCGCACCCTCGCGACCGCCCGCGTGCACGGCCAGGAACTGCTCGACCTGGGCGCCGGCCTCGGTCACCAGCGAGTCGACCTCGTCGGCCACCCGCGGACAGACCCAGGTGTGTCCGTCGAGCGTGCCGTAGCCGAGGAAGCCGAGGTTGGCCACCAGCCGGGTCTTGGCCGCGCGGTCGGTCGGACCGGTGATCACCAGCACGTGCCAGCGCTCGTCCCAGCCGTCCTGCCGGGTGCGGTAGATCCGGGCAGCCGCGTCGTCCAACCGCCGGACGGCTTTGGGGGTGAGGGTGTAGCCGGGCCCGGCGGCCAGCCGGACCGGCTCGAGCCAACCCTGCCGCACCATCCGGGACACCGCGGTGCGGACAGCCGGAGCCGCGACCTCCAGCGGCGCCAGCAGGCGCACGAGAGCCGCGACCGGAGCGGAGCCGCCGCGCGGCCGGAGATGGTCGCCGAACAGATCGAAGAGGGCGGAGCGGGCCTGCACGTCGTGAGTCTGTCAGCCAGATGACGGAACGTCCACGTGTTGTCACAAACCTGTTGCGTGGCGGTGCCCGGAACGCGGCGCGGGGTCCTTTTCGCTGGTGACGGGCGTGGGTCGTCCACAATAGGGAGCCAGCCCGAGTTGGGGCAGGTGGGGGCGATGCGCGAGAATATCCGACGAAGCGTGACGGCCGGGGCCTGACAGGGTCCTGTGAGCCGTACGGCGTGGTCGTGCGAGTACGGGCGACCACCTGGTCGAGGGGAGCTCAGGATGGCGGCCATGAAGCCGCGGACAGGTGACGGTCCGCTGGAGGTCACCAAGGAGGGCCGCGGCATCGTTATGCGCGTTCCGCTCGAGGGCGGCGGTCGGCTGGTGGTCGAGATGTCCGCCGACGAGGCGAGCGCACTGGGCGACGCGTTGCGAAACGTCGTGGGCTGAGGCCGTTCGGTGTTCCGGCCGGTCCGGGCCGGCACGGTGGAAGTCCGTGTCCGCCTGGGCCGGCTGTTCTGTGCCCTGAATCCGTGCTCGTCCGCCGTGCGGAGCCCGGTGCCCTCAGCCGAGCGACAGGTAGACAGCGAGCGTCTGCTCCGCGACCGCTTCCCAGCCGAACCGGCCGACGGCCCGCTCCCGCCCCGCCGCCCCCATCGACCGGGCCCGCGCCGGGTCGCCGACCAGGGCGTTCAGCGCTTCGGCCAGCCCCGCCTCGTAGCTGCGCGGGTCGTCGGCGGCGTACGGGGTGAGCAGGCCCGTCTCGCCGTGCACCACCACTTCCGGGATCCCGCCGATGGCGCTGGCCACCACCGGGGTCTGGCAGGCCATCGCCTCCAGGTTCACGATGCCGAGCGGCTCGTAGACCGACGGGCAGCAGAACACCGTGGCGTGGCTGAGCAGCTGGACGAGGTCGCTCCGGCTCAGCATCTCGACCACCCAGACCACCCGGTGCCCGCCCGCGCGCAGCGCCTCGATCTGCGCCGACACCTCGGCGGCCAGCTCGTCGGTGTCCGGCGCGGACGCGCAGAGCACCAGCTGCACGCCCGGATCGAGCTGCCGTGCGGCGGCGAGCAGGTGGATGATGCCCTTCTGGCGGGTGATCCGGCCGACATAGAGCACGTAGGGCCGGTCCGGGTCGATCCCGTGCGCGACGACCACGTCGTCGTGCCCGGTGGGCGCGTAGAGCGCGGTGTCGATACCGCTGTGCACGACGTGCACGCGGTCCGGGTCGAGTTCCGGGTGGTGGTCGAGGACGTCCGCGCGCATGGCGGCGCTCACCGCGATCACGGCGTCGGCGCCCTCGAACGCCGTCCGTTCGGCCCACCGGGACACCGCGTACCCGCCGCCGAGCTGTTCGGCCTTCCACGGCCGGGACGGCTCCAGCGAGTGCGCGGTGACCACGTGCCTGCAGCCGTGCAGCAGCTTGGCGAGGTGGCCGCCGAGGTTGGTGTACCAGGTGTGCGAGTGCACGACGGCCGCCCCCTGAACGGCCTGGGCCATCTCCAGGTCGACCGCGAGCGCCCGCAGCGCGCCGTTCGCGCCCGCCAGCGTGGCCGGCGGCAGGTGGCCGACCGCACCGGGCCGGGCCGCGCCGAAGCAGTGCACCTCGACCTCGATCAGCCGGCGGAGCTCTCGCACCAGGAAGTCGACGTGTACGCCGGCGCCGCCGTACACCTCCGGGGGGTACTCGTTGGTCAGCACCGCCAGCCGCATGCGCTCACCCTACGCAGCGCCGGCTGGTGGCGAGGTCATCCAGGGCAAGGACCCCGGTCCGAGAAGCCGCTGTACATCAGCCGTTCGGCCCACGGTGCGTGGACGGTTACTAAACGGGAACTAAGGTTCATGTGATGGGTCGCGGCGCCGGGTCGACACGGTCGGTGTTGGGCATGGTCCTCGCCGGTGGCGAGGGCAAACGCCTGATGCCGCTCACCGCCGACCGCGCGAAGCCGGCCGTCCCGTTCGGCGGCCAGTACCGCCTGATCGACTTCGTCCTCTCCAACCTGGTCAACGCCGACCTGCGCAAGATCTGCGTGCTGACCCAGTACAAGTCGCACTCGCTCGACCGGCACATCTCCTCGACCTGGCGGCTGTCCCCCCTGCTGGGCACGTACATCACGCCGGTACCCGCGCAGCAACGCCTCGGCCCGCGCTGGTTCACCGGCTCGGCCGACGCGATCTTCCAGTCCCTCAACCTGGTCCACGACGAGGAGCCCGAGTTCATCCTGGTCTTCGGTGCCGACCACGTGTACCGGATGGACCCCGCCCAGATGCTCGAACAGCACGTGTACTCCGGGGCCGGTGTGACGGTCGCGGGCATCCGGGTGCCGCGCCGGGAGGCGACCGCCTTCGGAGTGATCGACACCGCCGCGGACGGCCGTTCCATCACCCGGTTCCTGGAGAAGCCCGCCGACCCGCCCGCGGTCACCGACGACCCCGAGGTCGCGTACGCCTCGATGGGCAACTACGTCTTCACCACCAAGGTGCTGCTGGACGCGCTCCGGGCCGACGCCGAGGATCCGGCCTCCGGGCACGACATGGGCGGCGACATCATCCCGCTGCTGGTCGAGCGCGGCGAGGCCGCCGTGTACGACTTCGCCGACAACGAGGTGCCCGGCAGCACGGAGCGGGACCGCGGCTACTGGCGCGACGTCGGGACGCTGGACTCCTACTACGACGCCCACCGCGACCTGGTCTCGTTGCAGCCCATCTTCAACCTCTACAACCGCGAGTGGCCGATCCTGACCTCGCCGCCGCAGTTGCCGCCGGCCAAGTTCGTGCTGGGCGGCCGGGCGTCGGAATCGCTGGTCTCGGCCGGCTGCATCGTCACCGGGGACGTCCGCGAGTCGGTGCTCTCGCCCGGGGTGATGGTGGCCGAGGGCGCGGAGGTGTCCGAGGCGGTTCTCATGCAGGGCGTGAAGGTCGGCCGCGGGGCGGTGGTGAAGCGGGCGATCCTCGACAAGAACGTGGTGGTGCCCGACGGCGCCCAGATCGGGGTCGACCTCGACGAGGACCGCGAACGCCACCGGGTCACCGACTCCGGCATCGTCGTCCTCGGCAAGGGCGCCCAGCTCGCCGTCTAGGGCTCCGGCCTCCGGACCGCGGCCAGGCCGCCTCCGTTGTCGGCCATGGCCGTGGAGTACCTGACTCCGACAGTCGAGGACCGGGCTGTCGAGGTCCAGGCGCTGTTGGCCGACCAGGGACAC
Source organism: uncultured Actinomycetota bacterium (assembly GCA_963740255.1). Lineage (GTDB taxonomy): Bacteria > Actinomycetota > Actinomycetes > Mycobacteriales > Cryptosporangiaceae > CAVUDO01. Next base: position 847,355 of record CAVUDO010000006.1, read on the forward strand.
CACCGCGCGCCTTCGGTGCCAGATCTGCTGGTAGCGGCGGCGGCGGAACTCGCTCAGCTGACCCTGTTGCACCTCGGCAAGGATTTCGAGCTCATCGCCGATCTGACCGGCCAACCCGTCGAACGACTCCGACTGCCCTGATCCTGCCCGTCAGGGCTGGGTGGTGGCGGCGAGGAGGCCGTCGCCGACGGGGAGGATGGCCGACACGAGGCCCCGATCACGGACCGTGCGGAGCAGGTCGCGCATCGCCACCGCATCGCCGTCGCGGGCGGACGGGTCGGCGACCCTCCCGTCGGCGAGGACGCCGGCGAAGACCACCACCCCGCCCGGGCGCAGGAGGCGCATCGCTTCGGTGAGGTAGTCCGGACGCTCCGCCCGGGCCGCGGCCAGCACCGCGACCAGGTCGTAGGAGCTGTCGGCCAGCCGGGGCAACACGTCCATCGCCCGTCCGTTGATCAGCCGGTAGCGGCCCGGGGCGACGCTGGCCTCCCGGAAGGCGGCCCGGGCCATCCGCTGGTACTCTGATTCGTCGTCGATGCTGGTCAGAACCCCGTCCGACCGCATGCCGCGCAGCAGCCAGAGCCCGCTCACGCCGGTGCCGGTGCCCACCTCGACCACGGCCCTGGCCCGGGCCGCCGCCGCCAGCACGCACAGCGCGGCGCCCGCGCCGGGGGAGGGAGAGGCGCAGCCCACCTCGGCGGCCCGGTCCCGGGCCGCGGTGGCCACCGGATCCTCGGCCGGGTAGGCGTCGGCGAACGCCGGGCCGACGGAGTGCCCCGTGGCCTCCACACCCCCACCTCCCCTGTCCGGCAATCGCCCGGCTCAGCGTAGGGGAACCCCCGGCACGGCCCGACCGTTGGCAGCACGAGGGGCGGAGTCGCCTCCCGGTAGGGCGTACGCCCTACCGGGGAGCGAGGTACTCCGCCGGGAGCAGTACCCGACGGCTCGGGTCGTACTCGGGAACGACGTGCAGGCTAGGAGGCCCCGGCACAATGGTGATCGCATCCATCGCGCCTGGGAGAGGAGTGGCCTTGCCGGCCGGGCCCGAGCCCTCGCAGGTCCCCGATCAGCCGCCGGAGGCGTGGGAGCCGCCGAGCTGGGACGAGGTCGTGCGGACGCACTCCGCGCGCGTCCATCGGCTCGCCTACCGGCTGACCGGCAACCACGCGGACGCCGAAGACCTGACCCAGGAGGTGTTCGTCCGCGTCTTCCGGGCCCTCGGTGGCTACCGTCCGGGCACCTTCGAAGGTTGGCTGCACCGGATCACCACCAACCTCTTCCTCGACGGGGCCCGGCGTCGCGCCCGGATCCGGTTCGAGGCACTGCCCGACGACGCCGAACGGGTGCCCGGCCGCGAGCGCAGCCCCGAGCAGGCGTACTCCGACGACAACTTCGACGCCGACGTGCAGCACGCGCTGGACGCCCTCCCGCCCGACTTCCGGGCCGCGGTGGTCCTCTGCGACATCGAGGGGCTGTCGTACCAGGAGGTGGCCGCGACGCTGGGCATCAAGCTCGGCACGGTCCGCAGCCGCATCCACCGCGGGCGCAGCCTGCTCCGGGAGGCGTTGGCCCACCGTGCCCCGCGCCGTGCCGGCGGGGAGAACGCGCCGTGAGTCGCGACCGGCACCTCGGCGACCTGGTCGCGGCACTCGTCGACAACACGCTCGGCCACCAGGCCCGCGACCGGGCGCTCGTCCACCTCACCCGGTGCGACGCCTGCCGTGCCGAGGTGGACGCCCACCGCCGGCTCAAGGCCCGGCTCGCCGGCCTCGCCGCGCCGTCCTGTCCGGCCGCGCTGGTCGACCGGCTCCGCGCGCTGGTCGACGGCGCCCCGCTGGGCGACGGCGCCGGCCTGCCGCCGGACCCGGTCCGGGCCCGCTTTCGACCCGCGGCCGCCAGGCCCTCCCTCGCCAGGCCCTCCCTCGCCAGGCCCACCCTTCCCGGGCCCTCCCGCCCGATGGTGGCCGACCGCAGGGTGAGCCCGACCCGTCCGGCCGGTGGCCGGCCCACCCGGGGCCCGGGCGGGCGGTCCCGTCGTCGGCGGGTCGCCGGGACGGCGGCCGGCGGGCTGGCCGTGTTCGCCGCGGGCATCGCCACGGTCGTCGCGCTCGGCGGCAGCGCGGAGCCGCCGCGGGTGGCTCCACCGGTGAACACCTTCACGGTGGAGCACTCCCGCGTCGGCGGCGGCCTGCCCGGTGGCGACCCGGACGCAGGATGGCTCGACGCGGCCGACGCCAACCGGTGAAGCTGGTCATGCGCTCCCAGCCCGTCCTCGACGCGGCCCGTCGGGTCGTGCTGGTCGTCGGCGCGGGAGCGCTGGGCGCGGCCGTGTGCTCGACCGGCGTCCATCTCGTGCTTCCGGCCGGCGACGAGCTGCGGCCGGTCCGGACGGCGAACGCTCCCACGCCGAGGCCCCGTGTGCTGGCGGCGGCCGAGCAGCGTGCGGTCGACCTACTGCGCCGGGCGGGACGGGCCGAGAGCGCGTTGGCCTACCAGGGGGCGAAGTTCTTCGGGAGCTGGTCGGACTACGGACACACCAGCGTGCTGGCCCAGGTGAGCCACCGCCCGGGTGAGGGCACCCGGCTGACGACGGCCAGCGGCTCGTCCCCGACCCGTCGGCTCGTGACCGCTGACGCCGGCACCGGCGTCGACGACCGGATGCTCGCGGCACTGACCCGCCGGTACCGGCTGCGGGTGGCCGGCGTCGAGGGGTGCATCGGCCGCCGGGCGACGATCGTGGAGGCGGTGCGGGGCGACGGCGTGGTCGCGGGCCGGTTCTGGCTCGACGACCGCACGGGGCTGACGCTGCGACGGGAACTCTTCGACGCCCGCGGCCGGCAGGTGCGGCTGACGCTCTTCGTCGACCTGCGGGTGGTCGACAGTCGGCGGCTGCGGCCGGTGCCGACGGCGCCGTCCGGGAGTCTCCAGCCGCGCGCCCTGCCGAGCGCCGAGGCCGACCGGGTGCTCGACCAGGGCGGGCTGGACGAGTTGCGGGAGGACGGTTGGGTGCTGCCCGACCTGCTGCCGTCCGGGCTGACGCTCTCCGGTGCCCGTGACGTCCGGGTCGCCGGTGCGCACGCCGTGCACCTGACCTACTCCGACGGCCTGTTCACGCTGTCGATGTTCGTCCAGCGGGGGCGCCTGGACCCCGACGACCTGCCCGGTCACACCGCCCGCCAGGTGGGCGATGCGACCGTGTACGCCGAGGCGGGGCTCTACCGACACCTGAGCTGGGAAGGCGGCGGGCTCGTCTACACCGTGGTCACCGACGCTCCGGACGAGTCGGTGGCCGCGGTGGTGGGCGCGATGCCACACCGGCCGCACGACGGGTCGATGCTCGGCCGGATGAGTCGCGGTGTCGCCAGGATGGGATCGTTGGTCGATCCGTTCGACTGACCGGCGGAGCGCGCCGGCCAGGTCCGTGGGCGGCCCGCTCACAGCGGCTTGACGGCGGTTGGGGGACACTGGAACGGTCTGCTGCGCGTCGGTGGGCGTCGCCAGCGTTAACGGAGGTATCGACTGTGACTCAGGCAAGCCCGCCCAACGGGCAACCGGGAGTGTCCGGTTCGTCGGCTGAACCCGAGGTCCAGATGCCTGCCGAGGCCCCCGCCAGCCCGTCCCGGGCGTTCGAGCCCACCCGCACCGCCGCGTCCGCCGCGCCGCCGGCCACCCCGGTCACGCCTCCTGTCTTCCCGCCCGCGGGCGGCCCGCCCGGTGGCGGCGCTCACGGTGGCGGCGCCTACGCCGGCCCGCCGGGTCCGGCGCCGCAGTACGGCTACGGCCCACCGGGGAACGTGCCGGGCGGGGCGCCGCAGTACGGCTACGTGCCGGGCGGGGCGCCCGCGCCCGGCAGCGGCCAGCAGCCGGGCACGATCACCGCACCGCTCCCGGCCGCCGGCGCCTCGCCGTTCTGGGCCGCCGACGCGCGACGCGACCCGTGGCGCGATCCGACCTCGGCGCCGGCGTGGATCGCCCCACCGCCTCCTCCTCCGGCCGGTCCCGGCCTTCCCGCTCCGCCCGGCAATCCGCCCGGCATACGCGGCGGCCTCGGCCAGGTGCTGCTCGTCGCGGTCGTGTCCGCGCTGATCGCGGGTCTGCTCGGCGGCGGGCTCGGCTACGTGGTCGCGGCCCGCACGGCGGGCGGAGGCTTCTCGCTGGGCAGCCCGGACGGCAGTACCGCCGAGGCCGCCAACCGCGCGCCGAACTCGGTGGCCGGCATTGTCCAGCGGGTCCAGCCGAGCGTGGTGACCGTGCAGGTGCGCACGGCCGAGGGGCGCAGCACGGGCTCGGGCTTCGTGATCGACGGCACCGGCCACGTGCTGACCAACAACCACGTGGTGGCGAGCGCGGCGGCCGGCACCGCCGTGCCGACGGTCTCGTTCTCCGACGGCAGCGTGGCCTCGGCGAAGGTCGTGGGGCGTGACCCCGGCTCGGACGTGGCGGTGCTCAAGATCTCCAAGAGCGGCCTCAAGCCGGTGCAGTTCGGCAACTCGGACAAGATCGCGATCGGCGACCCGGTGGTGGCCTTCGGCTCACCGCTGGGCCTCTCCGACACCGTGACCAGCGGAATCGTCAGCGCCGTCGACCGGCCGGTGAAGACCGGCGGCACCGACGGCGAGGAAGCCGCCTACATGGCGGCGATCCAGACCGACGCCGCGATCAACCCGGGCAACTCCGGCGGTCCCCTGGTGGACGGCGGCGGCCGGGTGATCGGCATCAACTCGGCGATCGCTGCCGTGCCCAGTCCGAGCGGCGGCAAGAGCGGCAACATCGGCATCGGTTTCGCGATCCCGATCAACCAGGCGAAGCGGCTGGCCGAGGACATCATCGCGACGGGCAAGACCAGGACGACGGTGATCGGCGCGGTGGTCGACCTGACCAGCGAGACCAGCAGCGGTGCGCCGTTGAAGGAGGTGCCGGAGGGGCCGGCCAAGGCCGCCGGACTGCAGCCCGGCGACATCGTGACCCGGTTCGCCAACCGTCCGATCGAGGACGGGGTCGCGCTGGTCGCGCTGGTCCGCAAGCAGCCCCCGGGCTCGAAGGTGCCGTTGCAGTACACGCGGCGTGGCCAGACCGTGGCGACGACGGTGACGCTGGGTCAGAAGTGAACCCGCCAGGCGGGGGCCGGCGTACGTCGTAGTGTGAAGGTGACGGCCGGCCCGGTGTCGCCACCGAGGCAGGGTGAGGAGTGCGGGTGTTCGAGAACCTGGGCTGGATGGAGATCGCGGTCCTCGTGCTCATCGGCCTGTTCGTGTTCGGACCCGAACGCCTCCCGAAGGTCGTCGCCGACGCCGCCCGGATGTTGCGGACGGTCCGGCAGATGGCCCGGAACGCCTCGTCGGAGCTTCGCGACGAACTCGGGACCGACCTCGACATCGCCGACCTGCACCCGAAGCGGTTCGTCCGCAAGCACCTGCTGTCCGAGCAGGACGAGGATCTCTTCCGCCGTCCGCTGCGCGACGCGATGCGCGACTTCGAGGAGTTGACCCACGCCGACGACGTCGCCACGGCACACCGCGGTTCGCTGTCGGACGAGCCGGTCGCCGATCGGCACCCGATGGACGCCCGATCGGTCGAGCGCGCTCCGGGCGCCGCCACCCGCTACGACACCGACGCGACCTGACCCGCGGCCGGTCGGGCCTCCTCAGCGGGGCCTCAGCGGGAGGTGGGGGTCAGGCCGAGCGGGCGGCCGGCGAGGCCGCGCTGCCGTACGGCGAGCTGGCCGGCGACCGCGGTGAGCGCCACCGCGGCCGGGGAGTCCGGGTTGGACAGCACCAGCGGCACGCCGACGTCGCCGCCTTCGCGGAGCCGCGGGTCGAGCGGGATCTGGCCGAGCAGGGGTACCGGGCCGCCGGTCAGCCTGGTCAGCGCGTCGGACACGGCCTGCCCACCCCCGGAACCGAAGAGTTCCATGCGCTCGCCGCCGGGCAGCTCCAGCCAGGACATGTTCTCCACCACCCCGGCCAGGCGCTGATGGGTCTGTAGCGCGATCGACCCGGCCCGCTCGGCCACCTCGGCCGCGGCCTGCTGGGGGGTGGTGACGACCAGGATCTCGGTGCTCGGCACGAGCTGCGCGACGGAGATCGCGATGTCGCCGGTGCCGGGCGGCAGGTCCATCAGGAGGACGTCCAGGTCACCCCAGTAGACATCGGCGAGGAACTGCTCCAGCGCGCGGTGCAGCATCGGACCGCGCCACACCACGGCGGTGTTCCCCGGGGTGAACATGCCGATCGACATCACCCGGATGCCGTGCGCCTGCGGGGGCATGATCATCTGCTCGACCTGCGTGGGTTTGCCGGTGACCCCGAGCATCCGGGGGACGGAGAAGCCGTAGATGTCCGCGTCGAGCACGCCGACGGACAGGCCGCGCGCAGCCATCGCCACGGCCAGGTTCACCGTGACGGACGACTTGCCCACTCCGCCCTTGCCCGAGGCCACGGCGTACACCCTGGTCAGCGAGGTGGGCTGGGCGAACGGGACGACCGGGTTGGCGCGGTCGCCGCGCAGTGTCACCTGGAGTGCCTTGCGCTGCTCGTCGCTCATCACCCCGAACGTCACCCGCACGGCGGTGACGCCCTCGACGGTCTTCGTCGCGGCGGTGACGTCGCGGGTGAGCGTGTCGCGCATCGGGCAGCCGGCGACCGTGAGCAGGATCGTGACCTCGACCGCCCCGTCGTCGGTGGCGGTGACGTCCTTGACCATCCCGAGGTCGGTGATCGGACGGTGGATCTCGGGATCGTTGACCCCGGCGAGGGCAGTCTGGATCGCGTCGGTACTCGGGGCCGCCATACGTCCCATGCTACGGCGACGCCTCGTGAGCCCGCTCCGGCTGGGCCGGAGCGGGCTCACGCCGTCGGTGCGGTAGCGGATGTCCATGACGTACCCGGAATCGCGCGGTACGCCGAGACGCTCAGCGCGGTGGCGGACGACCGGGAAGAGGTGATCACCGCCTCGTGTACAAGCTCGGCGACGACGAGGTCCGGATCGCGCAGTGCCGGTACCACTACCAGTGAGCAGGCGCGGCTGACACCCCGCCACCTCGCCGGGCGTGGCGCTCCTACGGTGCCGGTGCACGTCCCGCGTAGACGGTGGTGGCCGTCAGCACGAAGAGGTCGGGGCGGCGGTGCAGCCCCTGCGCGTCGTCGGGGTCGAGCAGGCGTTCGACCGTGGCGCGGTCCTCGGCCGAGATCCGGTCGCCCACCCGGGGCAGCGTGCCGGCCCACCGTGCGAGGACGACCTCCCGGGGTCTGGCGTCCAGTGGCGCCGGCCGGTCGATCAGGAACGTGCGTGTTCCGCATGGACTCAGTCCCGCGCCGGCCAGCATCCCGGGCCAGTGCTCCACCGTGGACGTCGCGCCGGGTTGGGCCGCGCGCATCTCGGCGAACCAGTCCTCGATGGCGGCGTCCAGCCGCGTCTCCAGTCCAGGCAGCCCGATTCCGATGTCACGGGGGAGGGTGCGGGTGGGCAACCCGCCTTCGGCGACGGCCAGCACTCCGCCGGGCCGGACGAGCGCGGCCATCCGGCGCACGGCCTCGTCCTGGTCACCGAGGTGGTGCACGACCCGGCTGGCCCAGACGAGGTCGGCCGGTTCGAGCGCGTCCAGGCCGTCGGGCAGGTCGCACTGTGCGACGACGAGACGGTCGCCCAACCCCCGCCGCGCTGCCCGGCCGGCGGCCCGTTCGAGCAAAGGCGCCGATCCGTCCACGGCGTGCACGACCGCGTCCGGGAAGGTTGTCGCGAACACGCAGGACGCGACCCCCGGCCCGCTGCCGAGATCCATGACCCGGCGCACGGGGTGGTCGCCGACGAGGTCCGCGAGCCAGCGGGCCGCCTCTTCGAGGAAGCCGAGGCCCACCTCCGCCTCGCCCTCCAACCGATCCCCGACCTGATCCCAGTCGTCTTGGTGCACAGGGTGATGCCCGTGCTGGTGACCCGCGCCCGCTGCCGGCTCGCCACTCACCGCTGTTGCCCTCCGCTCGCCAATTGACGCCACAGCCCTCGCACTGGGCGTCCACGCTGGTCCAGCTTCCCCTGCCTGGCCGGCTCAGCGGTCCTTCGTGGTGGTGAGCTTGCGGGACGTCTGGCGGGTGCGCGCTGTGCCGGGCGGGGCGGTGCTCTCGCGGAGCTCGTCCAGGAGCCGGTTGACCTCGGTGCGGACGTACTCGCGGGTGGCCACCTCGCCGATCGCCAGCCGGAGCGCCGCCAGCTCGCGGGCCAGGTATTCGGTGTCGGCCTTGGCCGCCTGGGCGCGCTGCCGGTCCTCCTCCAGGGTGATTCGGTCGCGGTCGGCCTGCCGGTTCTGGGCCAGCAGTATCAGCGGCGCGGCGTAGGACGCCTGGGTGGAGAACATCAGGTTGAGCAGGATGAACGGGTAGGGGTCCCAGCGCAGGCTGGCCGCGAAGACGTTCAGGCTGATCCAGATGATGACGAAGATCGTCATGCCGATCAGGAAGTTGCCGGTGCCGAGGAAACCGGCGATCCGCTCGGAGAACCGTCCGAACGCGTCCGGGTCCAGCCGGGGCAGCCGGCGCCGCCCGTCCCGCGGCTGGTCGAGGCGGGAGCGCGACCGGGTCATCGCGGCGCGGCCGAAGTCAGCCATCGGTGTCAGCCATCGGTGTCAGCCTTCCGGGGTCACCCATCTCGGTCGCGCCAGTCGTCGGGCAGCAGGTGGTCGAGGACGTCGTCCACGGTGACGGCGCCGAGCAGCCGGTGGCCCTCGTCGACGACCGGGACGGCGACCATGTTGTAGGTGGCCAGGTAGTGCGTGACCTGCGCCAGCGTCGCGTGGACGTCCAGAGGGTCGAGGTCGGTGTCGACCACCGCGCTGACCAGCGTGGCCGGCTCCTCGCGGAGCAGCCGCTGGATGTGCGCGACGCCGACGAACCGGCCCGTGGGCGTCGCCGCCGGAGCCCGGCACACGTACACCTGGCAGGCCAGCGCGGGGGAGAGGTCGGGGTCGCGCACCTTGGCCAGGGCCTGGGCCACGGTGGCGTCCGGGGGCAGGATCACGGGGTCGGGCGTCATCATGCCGCCGGCCGTGTCGTCGTGGTAGTCCAGCAGCCGCCGCACCGGCCCCGCCTCGGCCGGCTCCATCAGGTCGAGCAGGCGTTCCTGCTCCGGGCCGGACAGCTCGCCGAGCAGGTCGGCGGCGTCGTCCGGGTCCATCTCCTCGAGGATGTCGGCGGCCCGTTCGCTCTCCAGCGAACCGAGGATCTCGACCTGCTCGTCCTCGGGCATCTCCTCCAGGACGTCGGCGAGGCGCTCGTCGTCGAGGGCGGCGGCCACCTCCACCCGGCGCTGGCGAGACAGACCGCGCAGCACGTTGGCCAGGTCCGGGGCACGGAGCTGGTCGAACACCGCGATCAGGTTCGCCGCGCCCTGCCGGTCCTGGACGCCGATGACGCCCGTCACCTGGTCCCAGGCGAGCTGGCGCAGGTGGCCGCGCCGGCGGCCGAGCATGCCGCGTTCGCGCACCGCGACCCGCTCCAGCTCCCACTCCAACGTCCGGGTGCGCTGCATCGCCACGTCCACCACGACGCCCTCGGCGGCCGGCCCGTCGCCGTCCAGGATCTGCACGTGGCGGTCGAGCACCTCGCCCAGCACGAGCAGTTCGCCCGCCCGTTTCTCGAACCGCTTCATGCTGATCGTGCCGGTGTTGAGCACCACGCCGTCGGCGTCCATCGCGTTCACCCGGCCGAGCGGGACGAAGATCCAGCGCCGGTGCACGATCTCGACCACCAGGCCGGTCACCCGCGGCGCCCGGGTGAGTTCGGCCCGCGGCCGCAGCACCGCGTCCCGGACCCGCCCGAGCACGTCGCCGTTGGGGTCGTAGACCGTCACGCCGGCGAGTCTTGCCAGGTAGATGCGGGTCGCCGAGGTCACGCCCCAGCCTAACTTCCCGCCGGCCCCGGTCCCGCCAGGTCGCGATCGGACGGCGCGGGTCGCACCAGCTGCACGCCCGGCCTCCCGTCCGGGCCGGGCACCACCCGCACCAGGGCCCCGTAGTGCGACGAGAGGGCCGATTCGGTGAGCACCTGCTCCACCGGGCCGACCGCGACGACCCTGCCCTCCACCAGCATCAGCATCGCCTCCGCGTACTGGCCGGCCAGGGTCAGGTCGTGCAGGGAGGTGACCACGGTCAGCCCGTCGTCCCGGCGCAGCCGGTCGACCAGTTCGAGCACCTGCTGCTGGTGGCCGATGTCCAGCGCGGCGGTCGGCTCGTCCAGCAGCAGCACCCGGGCCTCCTGAGCCAACGCCCGGGCCAGGACGACCCGGTGCTGCTCGCCACCGGACAGCGCCCCGAGCGAACGGTCGGCCAGGCCGGCGAGGTCGAGCCGTTCGAGCACGGACGCGCCGACCTCCCGGTCGTGGCGGCTCTCCCGGCCGAGCGGGCTGATGTACGGGTTCCGGCCGAGCAGCACGTAGTCCAGCACCGTCAGCTCCGGCGGCAACACCGGCACCTGCGGTGCGTAGGCCACCAGCCGGGCCCGCTGCCGGGCGTTCATCGACCGCACTGCCCGGCCACCGACCGTCACCTCGCCGCTGTGCCGGACGAGGTTGGCCACGGCCTTGAGCAGCGTGGACTTGCCCGCCCCGTTCGGACCGACCACCGCGAGCCAGCCGCCGGCCGCGACCGTCGCGTCGACGCCGTGCAGCACCGGTGTGCCGCCCAGCGCGACGGACAGCCCGCGGATCCCGATCCCGACGCCCACGCCGCGTCCCGTGCTCACACCGCACCCCGCCGGCCCCACCGTAGGACCGCGATGAAGAACGGCGCGCCGACGAACGCGGTGACCACCCCGATCGGCAGCTCCGCCGGGGACACGAACGTCCGCGCCGCCACGTCGGCCAGCACCAGGAACGCCCCGCCGCCGAGCAGCGAGAGGGGCAGCACCACCCGGTAGGACCCCGCCGTGAGCCGGCGGACGATGTGCGGGACGACGATCCCGACGAACCCGATCAGCCCGCTGACGGCCACCGCCGCAGCGGTGGCCAGCGATGCGGCCACCACCACGGTCAGCCGGATCCGGACGGCCCGCACACCGAGCGCCGCCGCCTCGTCGTCGCCCACGCTGAGCACGTCCAGCAGCCGCCCGCACAGCAGCAGCACGGCGCTGCTCACCCCCACGTACGGCACCAGCAGAGCCAGTTCGTGCCAGCTCGAGGTACCGAGCTGGCCGAGGATCCACGAGTACACCCGGCGCAGCTCCTGCACCTCACGCTGCTGGACGAACGTCTGCACCGCGGTGAGGAAGGACGTGATCGCCACGCCGGCCAGCACCAGCGTCGCCGTGCCGCCGCGGCCCGAGGTGGCCCCGAGCGCGTACGCCAGCCCGACGCCGACCAGCGCGCCGGCGAACGCGGCGATCGGCACGATCCCGATGCCGGCCACCTCGGTCACGTCGACGTACACGATCACCAGGGTCGCGCCGAGCCCCGCGCCCGCCGCCGCGCCGAGCAGGTACGGGTCGGCCAGCGGGTTCCGGAAGACGCCCTGGTAGGCGGCGCCCGCGATGGCCAGGGCGCCTCCGACCAGCGCCCCCAGCAGCACCCGGGGAAGCCGCAGCTCGATCAGGACGCTGTCCTGGGTGGGGGTCAGGCCGGAGACGATGTCGATGAACGGCAGCCGGTCGGCCAGCGCGCGGGCGACCGCCAGCGGCGGCAGGTCGATCCCGCCCGCGAGCAGTCCCACCGCGCAGGCGAGCACGACCGCGCCGATCCCGCCGGCCAGCCAGAGCGGCCGGAGCCGGGTCGGCTGCGGTGCGGTGGTGCCGCGCCGGGCGGCGGGCCGGGTCGGGCCGGGGACGCCGGACGTTGTCCCGCGTCCGGCGGCCGTGCCGGCTTCCTTCCCGCCCGCCTGCCCGACGCGGATCACGAACCCTTGGCCGCCTTGGTGATCGCGGCGGCGGCGGCCTTGACGAGCTCCACGACGCGCGGCCCCCACCGGGAGGCGATGTCGTCGTCCAGCTCCACCACGTTGCCCTTCTTCAGCGCGGCCATCCCCGCCCAGGCGGGACGCTTGGCCAGCGCCGCCGCGTTCTGGCCGCAGCACTTCGTGTCGGCCAGGAAGACCAGGTCCGGGTTCTGCCCGACGATGTACTCGGCCGAGAGCTGCGGATAGCCGCCGCCCTGCTTGTCGGCCGGGTCGGCGATGTTGCGCAGGCCGAACAGCGCCAGCACCGAGCCGACGAACGTCTTGGAGGTGGCCGAGTAGAACGTGTTGTCCAGCTCGTAGTAGTAGCTCAGCGGCTTGGTGGGCTTGGGTGTGGCGGCCACCGTGTCGGCGATGGTCTTCTTCATGTCGGTGACGACCTTCGCCGCCTCGCTGGCGTGACCGGTCGCCTTGCCGAGGTCGGTGAGCTGGTCGTAGGCGTCCTCCAGCGAGGTCGCCGCGGGTTCGAGCAGGACCGGGATCTTCACCGCCTGCAGGGCCTTGACGATGCCGTCGGTGTCGTTGGAGAGCACCACCAGGTCGGGGGCGTGGGCGATCACGGCCTCGGCGTTCGGCTTGAATCCCGAGAGCTTGGTCTTGGGGGCGTCGGACGGGTAGTTGGACTGGTCGTCCACCGCGACGACCTGCTTGCCGGCGCCGATCGCGTAGAGCATCTCGGTCGCCGACGGCGCGAGCGAGACGATCTTCTTCGGGGCGGCCGGGATCGTGACGCTGCCGTTGCCCGCCTGGACGGTCATCGGGTACGCCTGGTTGCTGGTCTTTGCCTCAGGTGGGCTGGTGGTCTGGCCGCATCCGGTCAGTACCAGCGCACCGAGCAGGGTGGCCGCGACAAGGCGGCGAAGGTTCCTCATGCTCGTCTCCACGGTGTGCTGGGAAAGCGCGTGACCCGTGGAGCCCGGGAGTGCTCGTCGAACCGACGCCCGGGCGACGGATCGCCCTTCCCTCGAGGGTCGATGTCGTCGACATGCCGGCAGGCGACCTGGCTCGTCCCCGCCGTAGCGGCGGGGCTTCACAGTTGCGGGACAGCGCCGGATTCGCACCGGACTTCGCTAGCGCGGAGTGCCGCCGTCCCCGCGGCGCGGCGACGGCGGTCGAACGGTACCAGCCGGGCCGCGAGGGGCGGCCGCCTGAGGTCAGCGGGGCTTGGGGCCGAGCGTGAACGGGATCGGGACGGGTGTCGTCGCCGGGGTGGCCCGGGGCGCCGCCGCCTCGCCACCGGATCCCATCGGCAGCAGGCCGCCGTCGGGCACCAGCCGGTTGACCGTCGACGACTCGGCCCAGCGGGCCGGAGCGTCGGCGGGCTCGACGAGGTTGAGGCGCTTCTGGATGAGCTGCGGGACGATGGCCTTCCACGCCTCGCTGTCGGGTGCGACGGTCTCGACCCGGGCCGGCCAGACGGCGATCCGGCCACCACTGTCGCCGCGGACGCTGACCGTGCACCGCGTGGCGCCGATCAGGTCAGGCACGAACTGCTCCGCGCCACCGTGCACCAGGTACGCGGCGTCCTCGATCCACAGCAGCCACACCCCCACCGCCGCCCCCCCGTCGACGGTGATCCAGCCGACGGCCGCCTTCTTCATCGCCTCGACCACCAGCGGGTGCGCGGGTTCACTCATCTCGTGATCCTCCCACTTCGCCTTGGCCGACGTGCTGTCCTCGACGTCGACGGTGCGCTTTGTGTGTTCCCCCGATTCCTTGGTTGGCCGGGTGGTGGTCAGGCCGACTGCGGCGGCGCTGGCGTCCCAGAGGGCGGTGGCCAGCGCCGGATCCTTGGAGCGCGGGGTGCAGGCCGTCTCCCAACGCCAGAAGAAGAACCGTCCCGGCTTGGTGCGGCCGTCGCCGTGGGTGGCCAGATGGGTCAGGCCCTTGGCGCCGAGCGAGGGCGGCAACATGAACGGCGTGAAGAGCTTGCCGAAGCTGAACGCCGCCGACGCCCGGCCGAACCGCGAGCGCACCAGCCCCGGATGGAAGCAGGTGGCGACCACGCCCAGGTCCGCCCAGCGCCGGGCCGCCTCGACGGTGAACAGGATGTTCGCCTGCTTGCTCGCGGCGTAGACCGCCCAACGGGAGTACGGCAGGCCGGTCCAGTTCAGGTTCTCCGGGTCCACGGCGCCGGCGGCCTCGGCCAGTGACGACGTGGTGATCACCCGGGCATGCCCGTTCTCCTCGGCGGCGCGGCGCAGGGACGGCAGCAGCAGGTGGGTCAGCAGGAACGGCGCCAGATGGTTGGTCTGGACGGTGCGCTCGAAGCCGTCCTCAGTGGTGTGGCGCAGGCCCACGAGCTGGCCGGCGTTGTTGGCCAGCACGTCGATGCGGGGGTGGGCCGCGGCGATCTCGGCTCCGACGGACCGCACCTGGGTGAGCGAGGAGAAGTCGGCCTGGTAGCTCGCGGGCCGTACGCCGGCCAGCGTCTCGATCCGTGCGGCCACCCGGTCGAGTCGCCCGGGGTTCCGGCCGACCAGCACCACCTCGGCCCCGCCGCGGGCCAGTGCCTGGGCGGCGGCGCTGCCGATCCCCGAACTGGCGCCGGTGAGAACGATCGTCGGCCGTGCCGTCATGGGTACCCCCCTCCTCCCGACGTTCGGCCGGCGCGGGTGATTCGGTTCACTGCGCACGTCCCACCCCGACGGTAATCTCCGGCTGATCCGGTCGCCGCCGCTCGGGTGGTCCGTCGGGGAAACGGAGTCGTTCATGGCCGCCCAGGGGTCCCCGCGTTCCCGCCGTTCCTGCCTCGCGGTGCCCGGCTCCAACCCGCGGTTCCTGGAGAAGGCGCGGACTCTCCCCGCCGACCAGGTCTTCCTCGACCTGGAGGACGCCTGCGCGCCGCTGGCCAAGCCCGGAGCGCGCAAGAACATCGTCGCGGCGCTGAACGAGGGGGGCTGGGGCGAGCGGATCCGGGTCGTCCGGGTGAACGACCTCACCACCCACTGGACGTACCGGGACGTGATCGAGGTGGTCGAGGGCGCCGGCGCCAACCTCGACTGCATCATGCTCCCGAAGGTGGCCGACGCCGCGCAGGTGCGGTGGCTCGACCTGACGCTCACCCAGATCGAGAAGACGATGGGGTACGAGGTCGGCCGGATCGGCATCGAGGCGCAGATCGAGACGGCACGCGGCCTGATCGAGGTGGACACGATCGCCGGCGCCAGCCCGCGGGTGGAGACGATCATCTTCGGTCCCGCCGACTTCATGGCGAGCATCAACATGAAGTCCCTGGTCGTCGGTGCGATCCACCCGGACTACCCGGGCGACCCGTTCCACTACATCCTGATGCGCATCCTGATGGCCGCCCGCGCCCACGACCTGCAGGCCATCGACGGGCCGTTCCTCCAGGTCCGCGACACCGACGCGTTCCGCGAGGTGGCCAAGCGTTCGGCCATGCTCGGCTTCGACGGCAAGTGGGTGCTGCACCCCGGCCAGATCGACATCGCCAACGAGGTCTACGCCCCCAGCCAGGAGGACTACGACCACGCCGAACTGATCCTGGACGCCTATGGGCACGCCACCTCCGAGGCCGGCGGCAGGAAGGGGTCGGCGATGCTCGGCGACGAGATGATCGACGAGGCGAGCCGGAAGATGGCCCTGGTGGTCGCCGGCAAGGGCCGGGCGGCGGGCCTGGCCCGCACCTCCACCTTCACCCCGCCTGGAACCTGACCGGTACGCCCGGCGCGACGCCGCTTGCGATACGGGGCGCGGCGGGCCACACCCGGATACGACACAATTCCGGGCATGAGTGAGAACAAGACGGATCGTCTGGACGGTCGGGTCGCGTTGGTCACCGGCGCCGGGAGCCCGGACGGCATCGGCTACGCGGTGGCCCGCCGGCTGGTCCGGCTGGGTGCGCAGGTCGGCGTCGTGTCGACGACCAAGCGCATCCACGACCGGGCTGCCGAGCTGGGAGCGTCGGGCTTCGTGGTCGACCTCACCGACCCGGCCGAGGTGGAGGCGTTCGCCGACGGTGTCCGCGACGCGCTCGGCGACGTGGAGGTGCTGGTCAACAACGCGGGCATGGCGAGCGTCGCCAGCCCCGAGGTGCTGCGCCCGGTCGCCCAGCTCACGGACGAGGACTGGCGGATGGAGATCGACCGCAACCTGACCACCGCGTTCCTCGCCAGCCGGGCCTTCGTCGGCGGGATGACCGAGCGGGGCTGGGGGCGGATCGTCAACGTCGCGTCCACGACCGGCCCGGTGAACGCGATGCCGGCCGAAGCAGGGTATGCGGCGGCGAAGGCGGGCATGGTCGGCTTCACCCGCGCGCTGGCGATGGAGGTCGTCGCCGACGGCGTGACGGTGAACGCGGTGGCTCCCGGCTGGATCCACACCGGATCCTCGACCGCGAGCGAGCTGCACTTCGGGCACCGGACTCCGCTCGGCCGCCCGGGCACACCCGACGAGGTCGCCACGGCGATCGCGTTCCTCGCGACGCCGGCGGCCTCCTACATCACCGGCCAGATGCTCGTGGTCGACGGTGGCAACAGCGTGCTGGAGGCCCGCGCCTGATCGCCTCGGCGCGAGGTCAGCTCGTCGGAGCCGGCGTCGGGGTGTCGAACGGGGTCGGCGATTCGAACGTGGGCGACGGGTCGTAGGTGGGGTAGTTGCTCGGGTCGAGGCCGCCAGAGCTGGCGACGATCCCGAAACAGCCCAGCACGAACACACCGAAGAAGCAGATCGTGAGGACCGTGAGCGCGATGTTGAGCCAGCCGAGGATCAGCCCGGCGAGCGCCAGGCCCTGACCGTCCTCCCCGCTCTGCTTGACCTGCCGCTGGGCGATGTGGCCGAAGATCACCGCCGCGACGGCGGCGACCAGCGGGAGGATCACCCAGGAGGCGATTCCGAGGATGAGCGAGGTGATCGCCAGGCCGTTGGTCCTGCGCTGGACCGGTGGCGGGTACCCGTACGGCGTGGGATACATCAGCACTCCTAGCGGTTCGTCACGAGCGGTCGGGAGGCCGGGGGAGGCGCGAGCGTATCGCCCCCCGGGCCGGTGGTGGGGTAGGTGCTCAGCCGCCGGCAGTGGTGCCGACGGCGGCGACCACCAGGGCGAGCAGGGGGAAGCCGCACGCGAAGAGGAGTGCCACGATCAGCAGGCCCGTGCTGACCCACCCGATGACGATGCCGGCCGTGGCCAGGCCGTCGCCTTCCTCGCCGGTGACGGCGATCTCGCGCTTCGCCTTGTTGCCGAAGTAGATCCCGAGCGGAGCGAACACGAGCGCGAGCACCAGGGCCAGGATCGCGTTCTGGTTGGTGCCGCGGGGAGGAGGGAACCCGTACGGCGGCGGGACGTAAGGCTGTCCGTACGGCGGCTGTTGCCCGTAGGGAGGCTGCTCACCAGGCGGTGGATACGTCATCGGATTCCGTCTCTCGAAGGTTCTGCGGGTGTGTTGCCCGGTTCACAGAGTAAGGCCGACCACTACACCGGCCCCGGAGGCCGTCCGCCCCGATACCCTCGGACCGGACTGTGTCCGGCCAGGCAGGTGGTTCGCCAGCCGGCTCAGTGTCGGGGCGGCGACCTGGCCGTCCGGCGGCGGAGGGAGCGACGGTGGCCCGGCTCGCGCGGACGCACGGCCTGACCGAGATCCAGACCGACATCCTCGCGGCGGTGCGGGCCTTCGTCGACAAGGAGATCGTCCCGCACGCCCAGGCGCTGGAGCGTGCCGACGAGTACCCGGCCGACATCGTCGAGGGCATGAAGGAGATGGGCCTGTTCGGCCTGATGGTGCCCGAGGAGTACGGCGGGTTGGGGGAGTCCCTGCTCACTTACGCCCTGGTCGTGGAGGAGATCGCCCGGGGCTGGATGAGCGTGTCGGGCATCGTCAACACGCACTTCATCGTCGCCTACCTGGTGCGTCAGCACGGCACCGACGAGCAGAAGCAGCGGCTGCTGCCGCAGCTTGCCACCGGTGAGGTCCGCGGGGCGTTCTCGATGAGCGAGCCGGGATGCGGTTCCGACGTGGCCGCGATCACGAGCAAGGCGGTGCGCGACGGGGCGGACTACGTGCTGACCGGCCAGAAGATGTGGCTGACCAACGGCGCCGAGTCGTCGGTGGTCGCGACGCTGGTGAAGACCGACGAGGGCGCCGACTCGGTCTACCGGAACATGACGACGTTCCTGGTCGAGAAGCCCCCGGGCTTCGGCGAGACCGCGCCGGGCCTGACCGTTCCCGGCAAGCTGGAGAAGATGGGCTACAAGGGCGTCGAGACCACCGAACTGATCCTGGACGGACATCGGGTGTCCGAGACGGCGGTGCTCGGTGGCCCTGAGGCCGCCGGCCAGGGCTTCTACCAGATGATGGACGGCATCGAGGTCGGCCGGGTGAACGTCGCGGCGCGGGCCTGCGGCATCTCGATCCGGGCGTTCGAACTGGCCGTCGCGTACGCCCAGCAGCGGCAGACGTTCGGGAAGAAGATCGTCGAGCACCAGGCGATCGCGTTCAAGCTGGCCGAGATGGCGACCAAGATCGAGGCCGCGCACGCCCTGATGGTCAACGCGGCGCGGCTCAAGGACGCGGGCGAGCGCAACGACGTCGAAGCCGGCATGGCCAAGCTGCTGGCCAGCGAGTACTGCGTCGAGGTGACCAGCGAGGCGTTCCGCATCCACGGCGGCTACGGGTACTCCAAGGAGTACGAGATCGAGCGGCTGATGCGGGAGGCGCCGTTCCTGCTGATCGGCGAGGGCACCAGCGAGATCCAGAAGACGATCATCAGCCGCGGCCTGCTCCGGGACTACGGCGCCAAACGCTGACGCCAGCCGGCGCCGCTGGCCGGCCGGGCGGCCCGGTGCAGGCCGCGGGCCAGGTGCGGATCACGCCCTGGAGACAGGCCTCAGAGCAGGGCGAGCTGGGTCGCGGCCGGAGCCGCCGGCTCCTGGTCGAACCGGCTGGACCTGGCCGCCCGGGTGCTGATGCCGTAGGCGCGGGCGAGCTCGGCCACCCGTGCGGTGACGGCGCGGGTGTAGTCGGCCGGTGCGTAGGCCGAGTTGCGATAGAGCCGCGCGTAGCGTGCGACAAGATCTGGTCGGGCACCCCGCAGCCAGCCCAGGTACCACTCCCGCGCGCCCGGCCGCAGGTGTAGCACCAGCGGCGTCACCGCATCGGCACCGGCCTCGGCGAACGCCGCCACCGCCGCCTCCAGCTGGTCGTCGGAGTCGGTCAGGTACGGCAGGATCGGCGCCATCAGCACGCCGCACCCGATGCCCGCGTCGACCATCGCCCGGCACGCGCCGAGCCGCGCGCGGGGGTTGGGCGTGCCGGACTCCACCTGCCGCCACAGGGTCGCGTCGAGGAAGCCGACCGAGACGTTCACCCGTACGCCGGTGACCTTCGCCGCCTCGGTGAGCAGGTCGATGTCGCGCAGGATCAGCGTGCCCTTGGTCAGCACCGAGAACGGGTTGGCGTGGTCGCGCAGCGCGGCCAGGATGCCGCGCATCAGCCCGTAGCGGCCCTCGGCGCGCTGGTAGGGGTCGGTGTTGGTCCCCATCGCCACGTGCTCGCCCTTCCACGAGCGGGCGGACAGCTCCCGGGCGAGCTGCTCGCCGGCGTTCACCTTCACCACGATCTGCGAGTCGAAGTCATGACCGGTGTCGAGGTCGAGATAGCTGTGCGTCTTGCGCGCAAAGCAGTAACTACACGCATGCGTGCAGCCCCGGTAGGGGTTGACCGTCCACCGGAACGGCATCGGCGAGGCATCCGGGACCCGGTTGAGGATGCTCTTGGAACGCACCTCGTAGAACGTGACCCCGCGGAACTCCGGGGCGTCGAACGTGCGCACGGTGGCGCCCTGGCCGGCGAGCGGCAGGGGCAGCGGTGCGGTTCCCTCGTCGGGCTCCGCCGTGAGCCGCATGTGGTCCCAACGCATCGGGCCTCCCTTCCGCAGACAGCATTCGAACACATGTTCGAACACCGCTGCAACCCGGCACGCGGGTCTGGCGCACCCGGCCGCAGACCGTTCCACGACCAGGGATCATGGGGCGGTGACCCGCCCGACGTTCGTGTTCGACGGCGACTGCGCGTTCTGTTCCAGCTGTGCGCGGTTCGTCGAGCGACGGATTCCGACCCGTGCCGCCGTGGTGGCGTGGCAGCGTGCCGACCTCGGTGCCCTGGGCCTGTCCGAGGCCGACTGCGAGCAGGCCGTGCAGTGGGTCGGCGCGGACGGGGAGCGCGCATCCGGCGCTGCGGCGATCGGGCGGCTGCTGGTCGACGCCGGCTCGTTCTGGCGGCCGCTGGGTCGGGCGCTGCTGGTGCCGCCGCTGTCCTGGTTCGGCCCCCCGGCCTACCGGTTGGTCGCCCGGCACCGCGACCGGCTGCCCGGCGGCACGAAGGCGTGCGCGCTGCCCCAGGCCCAGCGTGACCTCGGCCGGATCGAGGACTGACCGCAGGAGAACCCGCGCGTCACGGCGCCCGCGTGCGCCGTCCAGGCAGGCGAGGTCGAGCAGCCTGCCCACGGTGACCCGCGCGGCGCGTTGCGTGGCGGCCGGACCGGGGTGGCACTGTGACACGGGTCGTTGCGCCGGCCCGCCGTGGTGGGCAGGATCCGGCGTGGTCGGGCGCCACCGGCCGGTGAGGGAGCGGATGGGTATGCAGTTCGGACGGTATTTCGAGGAGTTCGAGGTCGGCGCGGTCTACAAGCACTGGCCCGGCAAGACCGTGACGGAGTACGACGACCACCTGTTCTGCCTGCTCACGATGAACCACCACCCCCTCCACCTGGACGCGCACTATGCGACCGAGGGCACCGAGTTCGGACGGAACGTGGTGGTGGGCAACTACGTCTACTCGTTGCTGCTGGGCATGTCGGTGCCCGACGTCTCCGGCAAGGCGATCGCCAACCTGGAGGTCGAGTCGCTCCGGCACCTCGCCCCGACCTTCCACGGCGACACGATCTACGGCGAGACGACGGTGCTCGACGCGGTTCCGTCGAAGTCCAAGGACGACCGGGGCGTGGTGTACGTGGAGACCCGCGGCTACAAGCAGGACGGCACCGTCGTCTGCGTGTTCCGGCGGAAGGTCATGGTGCCCAGGCGCTCGTACGGCGAGGCCCGCGGCGGCGAGCAGCCCGCACGCCCCGAACCCCGTGCCTGAGGACGCCACGCCCGCCGACGCCGGACGCGGAGCCCGCGGACGCCGCGCAGGCCGCGGAGGCCGAGCACGAGGGTGCGGGGCACGAGCCGGGCGTCGGGCCTTGGCAGGGCGACTGGCCGGACGACCCGCGGTACGACCCCGAGCTGCTCGCCCACGGCGACCGGCGCAACGTCGTCGACCGCTACCGGTACTGGCGGCGCGAGGAGATCGTGGCCGACCTCGACACCCGCCGGCATCCGTTCCACGTCGCGATCGAGAACTGGCAGCACGACATGAACATCGGCACCGTGGTCCGCACCGCCAACGCCTTCCTGGCCCGCGAGGTGCACATCGTCGGCCGCCGGCGGTGGAACCGGCGGGGTGCCATGGTCACCGACCGCTACCAGCACGTCCGGCACCACGAGGACGTCCGTGTGCTGGTGGCGTGGGCGAGGTCCGAGCGGTTGCCGGTGATCGGCGTGGACAACCTGCCCGGCGCGGTGCCGCTGGAGACCGTCGCCCTGCCGGAAGCGTGTGTGTTCCTGTTCGGACAGGAGGGGCCCGGACTGTCCGATGCGGCCCGGGCCGCGCTGGACCTGGTGTGCTCGATCGCGCAGTACGGCTCGACCCGGTCGATCAACGCCGGGGTCGCGTCCGGAGTCGCGATGCATGCCTGGATCCGGCAGCACGCCGGCCCGCCCCCCGGCTGAGCCGCACTTGTCGCGCGTCCGGTCGGGACGCGCCCGCCCTCAGGTCGCCCGGTACTGGTCGTGCCGCGCGAACAACGCCTGCCAGTCGCTCTCGTTGAGCATGCGGCCGGCCGCTGCGTTCGCGGCCAGTTCGCGGAAGTACTCCTCCCGGGGCGCCGGTGCCCGCCGGCGGGCACCGGCGACGGTCGACGCGTGGCGGGGTTGACGAGGGGTGGTCGGCTGGCGGACCGTGGCGCTTGTGCCGTCGCAGCTGAGCTGTCCCCGGTGTGACCAGGATGTCCGCCCTCCGGACCTGATGAGCAGCGCCTGGCGTTGCGCGGTGCACGGTGCCGTCGCGCCACTGCACGTCGCCGGCCACATCGGGCCCGAGGTGCTCGACACCGTGCGCCGCAGCGCCGGCGTGCCGATGTGGATGCCCTGGCCGATGCTGGCCGACTGGACGGTCACCGGCGTCGCCTGGGCCGGCGACGAGCGCCATCCCGCGAGCGCGACCGCGGTGGCTTGCGCCGGCCCCGCTCCGCTGGGCGGGCTGGCCGACATCGTCCTGGTCGCGGAGGAACCGGGCACCGGGCTGGGCGCGCGGCTCGCCGGCCTGGCCGGCCCCGATCCCGGAGCGCTGCTCACCGACGCGCTGGAGACCACCAACGCCCACGCCAAGGTGCTCGCGGCCGGCCATCCGACGCCGCTCTGGTCGATCCGCGCCTCCGACGACCGGTCCGTCTATGTCGGCGAGGCGCGCGGCCTGTGGCTGTGGGCGATCGCGTGGCCGGCCCCCGCCGGCTATGTGTTGGCCGAGGACCTGGTCCTTCAGGACCTGCGCGACGACCGGCCCGGGCCGTTGCTGTTCGGTGCGCTCTCGCCGTACCTTCGAGGGAGATCGGCAGGCCCACCACGCTGACGGGCGCCGGTGTGGAATCATCGAGCGTACGGTCGTGTGTGCACACACGCACAGCGTTTGCCGTCCCGGCAGTCGCACCGCGAGGCCTGTTCGTTGCCGAGCAGGAGGAGGCGAGGCAGATGATGAAGAAGGTGTTGAGCTGGGGCCTGCTCGCCTTCTTGGTCTTCTTCATCGTGACGAAGCCGAATGACGCGGCCGGCGTGTTGCGCTCGTTGGGCAACGGGTTGAAGGACGTGGCGACGGGTCTGGGCAACTTCGTCTCCGGGCTCACCTGAGCCCGGCGGCTGGTTCGGCCCCTTCCGCGCGGGCGGGAGATCACTCGACGGAGGTGCGTGGTGGACCGACCGCAGGGCGGCTCCCAGCGTGAACCCCGTGGCAGGGCGTACGACGACGCATCCTCCGCCTCGGTCGGCATCACTGCGGTGCCCGTCGAGGAGACCGGGCCGCCGCCGGCCCGGGAGGAGAGCTACGACCGCTACGACACCGCGGGCCTGCCGATCACGCCGGTGCACATCGTGCCGACCGGCCTCGCGCCCAGCCGCCAGGTGATGCGGTACCTCTTCGACAGCGAGCGCTACTGCGGCGAATGGCGTCGGCACTGGATCTACGTCGCGCGCTGGGTGGCCCTCGGCGCCGTCGCCACGCTGGGCCTGGGGTATGTGACCGGCGCCTTTGGCGACAACGGGGCCGTCTTCACGATCGCGCTGGTCGTCTGGGCCGCGGTGGTCTCGGTGGTCACCTACAAGCTGCTCGACTGGTACTTCGACCGCTTCGTCCTGACCAACAAGCGGGTGCTCGTCGTCGGCGGAATAATCACTCGCAAGGTCGGCATGATGCCGCTGCTGCGCGTCACCGACATGGCCTACGTGCAGTCCCCGTTGGGCCGCGTGTTCAACTACGGCACGTTCGTGCTCGAGTCCGCCGGCCAGGACCAGGCTCTGCGCGAGATCAAGCCGCTGCCCCGGCCCAACGAGCTGTACCTGCTGTTCTGCCAGGAGATGTACGAGCCGGACCGCAAGGTCGACAGCGGGTCGAACAACGGCGGCGGCGCCGACTAGGCGCCGCGCTGGCTCCTGTCGACGACACCGCCATCCCATGCGCATCGACCTGCACAACCACCGCCACGGCGGAGACCTACGAACGCCTGGTGGCCGCCGCGTCCGGCGTCGAGCCGGTGGGGCCGGCCCGCTCCTGACCGGGCCGGCCCCACCGTTGCTGACCAGGTCAGCCCCCGGTGGACGCGTTCCAGTCGACGAGCTGGACGATCACGCCGTTCGGGTCGCGGACCTGGAAGGCGCGCTCGCCCCACTCCTCTTCGGTGAGCGGCATCGCGATGGCGACGCCCTCGGCCCGCAGGCGGGCCAGTTCCCCTTCGAGGTCGTCGACGACGAAGGCGAGGATCAGCCCCGCGGCGTGGTCGTCGCGCTGGTCGGCGGGGAGCGTGGGCAGACCCCGCCGCAGGAACACCACGTTCATGCCGGCGTCGTCGCGGGCCAGAGAGGCGAAGCCGTCGGCGGCCATCTCCTCGCGGAAGCCGAAGTGCCCGGTCAGGAAGGCGCTGGATGCCGGGACGTCGTCGACGTTCAGCGAGACGGCGGACGAGGTGATCTTCACGAGCGCTCCTTGGTGCGGGCGGGCCGTCCGGTGCCGACGGCAGCCGATGCCGTACATTGTACAGCGTACGTCGTACAACGTTCGAGTTCGAGAGGACGTTCCCGTGACCTCCGACCGCACCAGCGCCGGCGATCCCGCGCGGACCCTCGCGCTGCTGTGGCGCGACGCCACCGCCACGCCGCCACGCCGCGGACCGGAGCGGGGCCTGCGGGTCGACGACGTGGTGGCCGCCGCGACCGGGCTGGCGGACCGGGAGGGCCTGCGGGCGGTCACCATGCGCCGGGTGGCCGAGGTGCTCGGGGTGGCCGCGATGTCGCTGTACACCTACGTGCCGGGCAAGGCCGAACTGCTGGACCTCATGCTCGACGCCGCCTACGCGCGGATGCCCCGCACGGACACGTCCGACCAGCCCTGGCGGCGGCGGCTGACGGCCGTCGCGGAGGAGAACCGCGCCCTCTACGACGCCCACCCGTGGGCCGCGTCCGTGTCCACCCTCCGTCCGCCGCTCGGGCCGGGCCTGATGGCGAAGTACGAGCACGAGCTCGCGGCGTTCGACGGGCTCGGTCTCGACGACGTCGTGCGGGACGACGCGCTCACGTACCTGCTGAGCTTCGTGCAGGCGTCGGCCGGGGCCGCCACCGCGGCGCGGGCGGCCCGCCGCGACAGCGCGATGGACGACGAGCAGTGGTGGGCGGCCAACGCGCCCCTGCTGGCCCGGGTGCTGGACGAGCGCACCTACCCCCTGGCCAGCCGGGTCGGCACCGCCGCCGGCACGGCGCACGGGAGCGCCCACGATCCCGGGCACGCCTACCGCTTCGGCCTGGCCCGCCTCCTCGACGGGCTCGCCGTCCTGGTCGGGAACCGCTGACGCCGGGCGGCGAACGGTCGCACCCGACTGGCAGGATCAGAACGTGGAACAACTGGGATTCGCCGGTATGCCCAAGCGCCTGTTCTCCTGCACACCGTCGAAGCTCGCGTCGTTCGCCGACTGCCCCCGCAAGTACCGGATGACCTATCTCGACCGACCCACCCCGCCGAAGGGTCCGCCGTGGGCGCACAACGCCCTCGGTGCCACGGTCCACAACGTCCTCCGCGTCTGGTGGAGCCTGCCCCGCCACCGCCGCACCCCGGAGGCCAGCCGCGGTCTGCTGGTGGGCGCCTGGATCCCGGACGGCTATCGCGACGCCGACCAGCAGAAACAGATGCGGGAGCGGGCCGCCGGCTGGATCGAGGACTACCTCGACGCGGTCGACCCGGACGACGAGCCGGTCGGCCTGGAGCGGGTGGTCGCCGTGAAGACCGAGACGCTGGCGCTGTCCGGACGGATCGACCGCCTCGACGACCGGGACGGCGAGCCGGTGGTGGTCGACTACAAGACCGGCCGCTCGGCGCTCACCGAAGCCGATGCCGCCGGCTCGCAGGCACTCGCCCTCTACGCCCTGGCCACCGCCCGCACGCTGCGCCGCCCGTGCCACCGGGTCGAGCTGCACCACGTGAGCGCGCGCGGCCGCTACGCCCACACCCACACCGACGAGACGCTGGCCCGCCACCTGCGGCGGGCCGAGGACGCGGCGGCCGACGTGGTGCGGGCCGAACGGGCGCTCGCCGGGGGTGCCTCCCCCGACGAGGCGTTCCCGCCGGCTCCGAGCCCGCGGTGCGGCTGGTGCGACTTCCGCCGGCACTGCCCACAGGGCCAGGCGGCGGCCCCGCAGAAGGAGTCCTGGGCCGGCCTGGCCAGCTGAACCGGCCGCGGGGAGTCGCCGCCGCCACCCGGGTGGCGGACGCCGGCGACCCGCCCCGAATCAGCCCTGCGGATGCGCCGCGTTGGCCTCCGCGTCGCGGCCCTGGGCCCGCAACGCCTCTGCCAGCGTGCTGGAGGCAAGTTCACGCACGCCGTCGTCCTCGGCCACGGTGACCCCTCGGCGGGCCGCCGCTTCCGCGCCGACCGGGTCGCCGTCCGCCTGGAGCAGCAGGTTCGCGGTGAGGACCGCCGCGCAGGAGGCGTCGTCGGGATAGCCCGCCGCCAGATGGGCGGCCTCGGCGGCGCGGGCGCGGGTCAGCGCCTCGGGTGCGCGCCCGGCGTGGGCCAGGATCCGCGCCGCGAGGTCGTCGATCTCGGCCCGGTGCCAGGCCGGGTCGAGGGCGGCCCGCGGCACGTCGGCCTGGTCGGCCTGGGAGGCGCGGCCGTCCATGGCGGGGAGGAGCGCCACGATCGCGGCCGCCTCGTCCAGCGCGGCCAGTGCGTCGTCGGTCTGGCCGGCGCCGCCCAGCGCCTCGGCCGCCAGTCGTTGCAGCCGGACCGCGTGGGGGTGGGCGCCCGCCCCGCGGCACAGGCCGGCCGCGCGCGCGTAGGCGGCAGCCGCGACCGCGGGTTCACCGAGTTGCCACCGGGCGTCCCCGGCGTCGCGGGCGGCCTCGGCGGCCCTGGGCAGGTCGCCGGCCTGCTCGGCCAGCTCGCTGGCCTCGGCGAACCGGGCCGCGGCGGTGGCCGGCTCCGACGTACCCAGCAGCGCACGGCCGAGCGCGTGGACCGCGCGCGAGCGAAGGGCGGTGTCGTCCGCCGGCAGTGCCGGGACGGCTGCGTCCAGGAACTCCACGGCCTCCTGGTGACGTTCCAGGTCGAGGCAGGCGCAGCCCGCGAGCACCCGTGACGTGGCCGCGAGCGCCGGCTTGCCGAGCCGTTCGGCGCGGGACATCGCATCCCGGGCCGCCTTCCGGGCCTCGGCGGGCCGTCCCGCCATCCACAGCACGTCGGCTCGCAGGTGGGCGGCGTGGGCCGCGACGAGGGAGGGACCGGCGGCGTCGGCCGTCCGGATGTTCTCGTCGAGCATGGCCACCACCTCGTCGACCTCGCCCGCCTCGATACCCGCGTCGACCCGGTTCACCACCTGGTCGAACTGCCGCTGGGCCGCCGCCAGCTCCTGTTCGGTCGGGAGGACCAGCCCGGTGGGGGAGGAGGTGGGCACCGCACCCGGCAGGGGCAAGATGGGTACTGCCCCCGGCACGGGCATCGCCTCGCCGAGCAGCGGTGCCGGCCCCGCGGGCCGGGGCACGTCGGCCATCGGATCGTCCACGGTGGGCGGCTCCTCGCTCGGGGGCTCGGCCGGGAGTCCGGCGACGTACAGCCTCGCACGTCCCGCGTGGCGGAGGGGAGCACCTCAGGCGGGGAGGACGTCGAGGCGGCGGGCTGGGCGGCGGCCACCAGCGCAGCAACTCCGGGTCGTCGACGCGACACGACATCCCGACGTCGGGTCGACCGCACTGAGCCGGGCGTAGATGCCCCGCACCCGGGCCGCCACGCGCCCCGGCGTGCTCGGTGGTGCCGTAGGGGGTCCGCCCGACCTCACCCCCGCGTCACCCGCCACCAAGCGACCAACGCATCCACAGCCTCAGCCGCCGTGTGGTAGGTCCGCGCCCATGGCAGCGTTTCGCTGTTCGGTAGCACCCACCACTCTCCGGTGTACAGCACCCCGAAGTCGGCCACCGCCCGGGTGTCCCGGTACAGCCACCACCGCCGTTTCCCATGACGCCGGATCGTCCACCCCACTGGGGCGAGCGCACTGAGGTCATACTGCGGCTCGTGCCTCGCTGCCCGGCCGCTATCCACGGTCGGCCTCGTCTGTCCCGAACCACAGGAAGCTGCTGGCTGGCAGCGGTCGAGCTTCGGTGCCGCCGAGCGAGGCTCCCGGCGTTCGTTTCGGCAATCGCTGGTAGCGGTCCAAGGTGTCCTCGGCATCGATTCGCGTGTCGCACGGCCCCGGTTGGTCGCACGCCAGGCAGCGGCCTGTCCAGGCCGAGGTGATGTGTTCCCGCGCCACCTGCTGAGCGGCGTCGATACGGCCCCGGGCCACGGCGGCGTAGTAGACAGTGGGCAGCGCTCTGACGCGGGCGTTGGCCGCCCGGGCCGCGGCCGTGCGCTCCCGCATGTGCGCCCCGTCGTGCAGGCTGCTCGACGCGCCCATGCCGCTTCTCCTCGCTACCCCTGGCCAGCGCCGGACTCATCCGGCAAGCTCCTACGGGTAGCGTGGGATAGGTCACGTTCCGCAACAACGACCGCGACCGATTCACCGCGATTCAACAGGTGGAGTGAGGACGCTGAGCGCCAGCTTCGGGCAAGCTGTGAGAACGACCCGCCAAGCAGCCGGCGTGTCGCTCGCGAAGCTTGCACGGCTGACGACCTTCTCGGAAAGCCATCTGCGGAATATCGAGAACGGACACCGGGTGGCGACCCGCGATCTGGCCGAAGCCTGCGACACAGCGCTGGGCGCAGGTGGCGTTCTCGTAGACTTCTTTGTCGCTGAACAGGATGGGGACGATGTGCGACGGCGCGCGCTGCTCGGAGCCCTCGGCGCCATCTCAGGACTGGAACTCGTGCAGCCGCGCCTTATGGCGGAACGCCTGCGCGAAAGTCTCTTGTCAGCCTTGGGCACGGACGACTGGCATGAGCTGGCGACGGAGTACGGCTACCGCTTCATGGTCGATGCGCCGGGGACGTTCCGTGAGCAGCTAACCGGCGATTTGCTCATCCTCAGGCAGGCGATGACTGAATCCGATTCGATAGCGATGCGCTTGGCCGCCCCGCGCCTGATGATGCTGTACGGCATGACCACGGCGAACTTGGGCCATGCCTCGGACGCCGCCCGCTGGTACCGCGCGGCGCGGCTGGCAGCCAAGCAAGTGAATGACTACAGGCTAGAGCAGTGGGTGCGGGGGCGAGAAGCATTCCGACGCAGTTACGAAGGCTCGGCCCCCAATGAAGTGCTGTCGCTGGCGAATGGGGTCGAGGATGTCGAAGCCAAGCTAGCCACCGCCCAAGCGTATGCCCGACTCGTCGAGCGGTGGAACGCAGAGTGGCGAGCGCATTCCCACGTCGGCTCGGAAGAGGCCGCTACGGCCATGCTGGAACTGCTGGCGGACTTCGTGAGCTGGGGCGCTCTCTCAAGAGTCGATGCCATGACGGTCTTCATGGCCGCCAGCCATTTTATTATCACTGGTGAGCGCGGCAAGCTAGAGAATTCGCTGGAACTTCTCCCCCAACGATTGGAGTCGTAGTATGCAGGCACAGATAGACCACGTCGTTGTGTGGGTGGGCGACCCGCTGGCGGCTGTTGACTTCTACCAGGACGTCGTCGGTCTCGCCGGCTTGCGTGTCGCGGAGTACCGCGACGGCAAAGCTCCGTTCCCCAGCCTGCGCGTCTCCGACAACTCACTGATTGATCTGATGGCCCGTTCCGGTGCGCCGAAACTCGACGCCTCCTACGGCACCGAAGGCACAGCCGGGAACCTGATTAACCATATCTGTCTGGCAATGGATCACGCCGACTTTGTATCGCTGCGTGAACGCCTGGAAGCGCGCGGCATACGGATTCTCGCCACAATGGCGCAGTCCTTCGGCGCGCGCGGCCTGGCTCCGGAAACCTTCTACTTCTGTGACCCGGATTCCAATGTGATCGAGGCGCGGTACTACGCGTGAACGATCGGCCGCCCACGGCTGACCCCGTCGCGCGGGAACTCCTCGCCATGATGGAGCTCGACCAGACGTTCTTGCCGCCTGACGCCTCCTGCTCCGAGGAAGAGCGGGAAGCGACAGGCGACCGCGAGGTCCAGCGCCGCACCCTCCACGCGGAACGACTCAAGCAGATCATTGCCGAGCACGGCTGGCCGACCATTCCCAGAGTCGGTGCCCGGGCGTCGACCGCCGCTTGGCTCCTGGTCCAGCACGCGGACCACGACCCCGCCTTCC
The DNA here is from genome assembly GCA_963740255.1 of uncultured Actinomycetota bacterium. Classification (GTDB taxonomy): domain Bacteria; phylum Actinomycetota; class Actinomycetes; order Mycobacteriales; family Cryptosporangiaceae; genus CAVUDO01. Next base: position 877,329 of record CAVUDO010000006.1, read on the forward strand.
AGCGCGCCTGTCTGAGCTTGATGACCGACCAGCCGTCCGGCCACGTCGGCGCCATGGAAATCGCCTACCTCACGGACCGCGTCCTGGTAGCCGAGGGCGAGCCGCAGGTCTACGGCACCCAGCTCACCGAGACCGACGACGGCAGCTACGTTTTCCACACCATCCGGAACCCCGAGACGGTCGATGAGCGTCGAGCCGCTGCTGGCCTGAGCACGCTGGCCGAGTACAAGGCGGGGCACGACGAGATGGTGCGCGAGACGTAGCCCGCTCGCGCTGCGCCGCGCCCCGAAACGCGGAGGAGAGGCGGTAGTCAGCTAACGGCCGGCCTGAGCTTTGACCGCGCGTAGCGGAGCAGTGCCCCTGCCCCGGCGTGGCGGCGCCAAAACTCACGCAGCGTGGCCACCGTGGATGCGGTGTTCTCGATCGCGGGGGAGTGCACGGCCTCGGGGATCACGACGTGGGCGGCACCGAGCCGGCGGGCCATCTCGGCCTGCGTGGCCGGCTGCCAGGCGTCGTCGTCCGCACCGTGGCAGACCAGCAGCGGGACACCGGAGGCCGCCAGCTCGTCGACCCGGTCGGGTTCGCTCAGCAGCGCGTTGCCCATGCCCTTGAGCCCCGCCGCCGACGACGCGATGAACCGGGTCTTGAGGAAGGCCCGCAGCTCCGGCGGGCCCTCCCGCCAGCGGGCGTCGCCGGCCGCCAGCCGCTCCACCGCCTCGTACACCACGGCCATGCCCCGCGCCAGCAGGGGTTCGAGCGCGTCCATCCGCTCGCGGCGCGAGCCGCCGAGCGCCGCGGGTCCGGAGCCCATCAGGGTCAACGACCGGAACGACGCCGGCTCGGCGAGCACCGCGGCCCGGGCGACCAGCCCTCCGAACGAGTGCCCGACCAGGTGGACCGGGCCGGCGTCGAGCTCCTTCACCACGGCGCAGACCACCATGCCCAGCCAGTCGACGCTGTAGGCGGCGTGGTCGGTCGGCCCCACGGACTCGTACTGACCCGGCTGGTCCATCGCGACGACCCGGTAACCGGCGTCGGCCAGCGGGTCGAGCAGCGGGGCGAAGTCCTCCTTGCTGCCCGTGTAGCCCGGGACGAACAGCGCGGTGGCGCGGGTGGGCGCCGCGTGCCGCGGGAGGCTGTCGAGGACGCCGACCACGCCGTCGGGCAGGTCCAGCACGCGGGCCGCGGCGCGGTGGGCGCTGATCTGACTCACGGTCTCAGTGTGCCCCTTTCCCGGCCTTCCGGGCGGTCGTCGCCGGCTGAACTACGGTGGACCTCCCGGTGCGCACGGCGGTGTACTGGTATCGAACCGTGCACACCCGTTCGGCGTGTTACCCGGTGACCGCCCGCACTCGGAGGAACCATGCCTGAAGAGATCTTCGGAATCCCGGCGCACCCGCTGATGGTGCACGCACCGGTGGTGCTGGTGCCGCTGACCGCGCTGGTCGCGTTCGTCTACGGCCTGGTGCCGCCATTGCGCAGACACGTCGGCTGGCTTCTCGCGCTGCTCGCCCTGGCCTCGGCGGGCACCGCGGTGGGCGCGGTGCTCAGCGGCGAGGCGTTCGCCGCGAAGCTGGGCAGCTCGCCGGCGATCACCCGGCACCAGGACCTGGGCGAGACGATGCGCAACGCGGCGCTGCTGCTGGCCGTCGTCGCGGTGGCGCTCGTGGTGGTCGACTGGATCCGGATCCGGCGTGGGCGCGCGGCCGCGGCGAACGACGGCCCCGGTGCGGCGGCGAGCCCCGGTAGCGGACGGCTGCTGCTCGTCGGCGTGTCCGTCGTGCTCACCCTCGGCCTGCTGGGACTGGCCGGGGTGGCCACGGCGTACGCCGTCCGGGCCGGCCACACCGGTGCGGAGATGGTGTGGGGGCAGGTCGAGGGCTGATCGCCAGCGGCCCGCGGGTCAGCTCAGGCGTTCCAGCACCATCGCCATGCCCTGGCCGCCGCCGACGCACATGGTCTCCAGCCCGAACTGCTTGTCGCGCGAGCGGAGGCCGTTGACCAACGTGCCGGTGATCCGGGCACCGGTCATCCCGAACGGGTGGCCCACCGCGATCGCGCCGCCGTGGACGTTGAGCCGGTCGAGGTCGATGCCCAGGTCGCGGTAGGACGGGATCACCTGGGCGGCGAACGCCTCGTTGATTTCGACTAGGTCCATGTCGCCGATCGTCATGCCGGCCAGGGCCAGCGCCCGCTTGGATGCCTCCACCGGGCCGAGGCCCATGATCTCCGGCGAGAGCGCCGACACACCCGTGGAGACGATCCGGGCCAGCGGTTCGACGCCGAGCTGACGGGCCTTGGCGCCGCTGGTGACCACCACCGCGGCGGCACCGTCGTTGAGCGGACAGCAGTTGCCGGCGGTGACCCGGCCGTCGGGGCGGAACACCGGCTTGAGCCCGGCCACGGCCTCCAGCGTCACGCCGGGCCGCGGGCCGTCGTCCGTGGCGACGAGCGCGCCGTCCGGGGTGAACACCGGGGTGATCTCCCGTTCCCAGAAGCCGTCCGCGATGGCCTTCTCGGCGAGGTTCTGCGACCGGACGCCGAACGCGTCCATGTCCTCGCGGGTGACCCCCTTGGCCTGGGCCAGGTTCTCGGCCGTCTGCCCCATCGCGAGGTAGACGTTCGGGACGGCGCCGTCCAGCCGCGGGTCCTGCCACCGCACCCCGCCCCCGGCCGCGGTGGCGGCCCGGGCCTCGGCCTCGGCGAACACGGGGTTGTGGGTGTCGGGATGGCCGTCGGCGTTCCCCCTCGCGTACCGGGACACCGTCTCCACCCCGGCCGACACGAACGCCTCGCCCTCGCCTGCCCTGATTGCGTGGAACGCCATCCGGGTGGTCTGCAGCGACGAGCCGCAGTACCGATTGACGGTGGCGCCGGGGAGGCCGTCCAGACCCAGCAGGATCGACACCACCCGGGCCAGGTTGAAGCCCTGCTCACCGGCGGGCTGGCCGCAGCCGACGAGCAGGTCGTCGAGCTCGCGGGGGTCGAGGGCGGGCACCTTGTCCAGCGCGGCCTGGACGATGGTGGCGGTGAGGTCGTCCGGCCGGAGGTCCTTCAGCGAACCCTTCACGGCCCGGCCGATGGGCGAACGGGCGGTCGCGAGGATGACGGCGTCGCGGTCGGCGAACTGGGCCATGGCTGGTGACCTCCCGGCTGGGGGCGTGTTACCGCTCGGTAGTTTCGAACCTAGCGCAGCCGCCCGGCCGTCGGGAGGCGGCCGCGGTCAACCCTGGGTCGAGCCGGCCCGGCAGGCTTCGAAGACCGCCGGGTAGAGTGCCAGCGCCCAGAGCTGGTAGCCGTCCGCCGAGGGGTGGTAGCCGTCCGCCGACAGGGTGCCCGGATCGGCCCGGAAGACCCCACCGGTGCGGGTGGCGAGATCGACCGGGATTCCGCCGGCGTGCACCGTGGCCCGTTCGGTCGCGGCCGCGACCCGGCGGCCTGACCAGGCCATGATCTCGCGCAGCGGCCGGCTGAAGTTCCGGGCCGCGGCGAGGTCGGGGCAGGTGCCCACCACCACGGCGGCGCCCGCGGCGGTCAGCCGGCCCAGGGCGGCCGCCGTCTCGGCTTCCACCACGTCGACCGCCGTGAACCCGATCGCGTCCTCGCCGCCGATCAGCACCACGGCCACGTCGGGTGCCCCGTGTACGAGCGCCCGGGCGACCTGGGCGTCGAGGTCGGTGGCCCGGGAACCCGACACCGCCACCGAGGTCAGCTGGATCCGGCGGCCGGTGGCCGCGAGGAGTTCGGCCAGCCGTCCGCCGACCGTCTCGGCGGTGTTGTCGACGCCGATGCCGGCCGCCGTGGAGTCGCCGAACACGACCAGACGCAGCGTCGGTCCGGAGCCGAACGTGCCGGACGCGGGGGGCGCGAGGTCGGAGGAGAGGTACCGCCGCCGCTTGGCGATCAGGCCCTGCACCACCATCAGGGAGGCCGCGGCGCCAGCCAGCGCGACCGTGCCGACGGCCCCGCCGAGTGCCACCCTGCGTGCGCTCACGTCGCCCCCTCGACCGCCCGTTCCCTCTCCCCATTGTCCCGGACCGCCGCGGCTTCCGGCGAGCCTTCCGGTGGAGCCTGTCCGGACGGCTGAGCGCCGGTCGAGGGCGGTGTGGCGGGTGGTTCGGGGCTCGGTGCCGACGCATCGGGCCGGGCCGGGTCGCCGCCGAGCACCCGGATCCGGTGCCGCAGCTCCGCCCAGGTGCCCCACGGTCCGCGGGCCCGGCCGGCGACCGCGGTCGCGGTGACCTCGGTGCCGGCGGCGTCCACGGCCTCCACCGCGGCCGAGGGCAGTGAACGGACGCCCTCGCCGCGGTCCGACCGCGGGGCGGCGGCCGGGTCGTCGCCGACGCCGAGCGCGGCCGCCAGGGAGGGAAGGATCGCCGACACGGCTCGTGCATACCCCGCGGCGGAGGGGTGGAACCGGTCCTCGGAGAACAGTTCGCCCGGATGGGCGGCGAACTCCGGGCCGAGCAGGTCGGCGAGCGACACCGTGCGGCCGCCCGCCTCGACCGTGGCGATCGTCTGCGCGGCACCGAGGTCGCGGCTCAACCGGCGGGCGATCCACCGCAGGGGCTGCGGGATCGGTCGGATCGTCCCCAGGTCCGGGCAGGTGCCGACGACGACCCGGATGTCGGCGCCGACCAGCCCGCGTACCGCCCTCCTGAGGTGTCCGACGGACACCGACTGGCGGACCCGGTGCGTGACGTCGTTGCCGCCGACCAGGATCACCGCCGCGTGCGGCCGTTCCAGCAGGGCGGTGTCGACCTGGGCGCCCAGGTGCCGGCTCTCGGCACCGATCATCGCCACCGAGACGATCCGCACGGGCCGCCGGGCGAGTTGCGCGAGCCCGGTGGCGAACATCGCCCCGGGCGTCTCGGCCACCGTGTCCACGCCGTACCCGAGCATGCTGGAGTCACCCAGCAGTGCCAGCGTGAGGGGCTCACCGGCGAACTCGGCGCCGTAGTGGCCGCCCGCGCAGGGCGGGCCGAACTCCCGCGGCTGGATCGCCCGCCGCGCCTGCATCGCCTGCCGGACGAGAACTGCGGCCAGCACCGCTCCCAGCACGCTGAGGCCGCCGCCCCCGTATGCCGCGGCGACCGCGATCCGCCGCGCCCGTGCCACCCGACCCATGACCGCACCCCTTCCCCGTCCGGGAACCACAACGGCCACGACCGGGGCCGTGGCCGCACGCGCTGGACGCCGTTCCCGTCACCCTGGACACGTCGATCAACCTGGTTGCAGGGTAGCTCGCACCCCCACGCGAACCGGTTCGCTCGATCGGCGACACGACACATATCGGTCGAACCAGACGATCCCGCGAAACGCAACCGGCTCAGCGTCGACCCGGCTCAGCGTCCGTCGCGTGGACGCGGGGCGACCTGTCCGGCGTCAACCTCCGCGTTTCCCTCGGCCGTCGCGTCGGACCGGCGGTAGCGGACAGCGTGGACGTCGAGGTCTTCGCCGCACTCGGTGCAGCGCAGAACCTGGTCGACCGCGCCGCCGTCCGCACGGTGGGTCAACGTCAGCGGCGGCGCGTCGCTGAGCCACCGGTCACCCCAGTGCATCAGGGCGACCGTGACGCCGTAGAGGTCCCGGCCCTTGTCGGTGAGCCGGTACTCCTCGCGGGGCGGGCGGTCGCTGTAGGGCCGCCGTTCCAGGATCTGGTGCTCGACGAGCTTGCCCAGACGGTCGGACAGGATGTTCCGGGCCACGCCGAGGTTGCGCTGGAAGTCCGCGAAGCGGCGCACCCCGAAGAAGCACTCGCGCAGCACCAGGAACGTCCAGCGGTCGCCGACCTCGTCGAGCGCGGCCGCGACCGAGTCGTTCCGATGATCGCCTGGTCGCCCCATGCTGTGAGGCTATCCCCGAATGGTTGCATTTTGCGACCGACCCTGCTTGAGTGGCTGGTAGCGAAACAAAACCTACTAAGGCCGAAGGGGACGTCCGTGACCGATCCCGACCCCAGCGCCGCGCCGGCTCCGTCGGCACACGGCGTTCGTCCCCCGTACGAGCACCTGGTGTTCACCGACGACGGCCCGGTCGTCCGGATCACGCTGAATCGGCCGCAGGTCCGCAACGCGCTGTCGATGCGGATGTCCGACGAGCTGATCCACGCGGTGGAGCGGATGCGCGACAGCGCGGACGCCAAGGTGCTCGTGATCCAGGGCGCCGGAGGCACGTTCTGCGCCGGGGACGACATCACCGAGATGCACCGGTGGGGCGACGCCAACCAGATCATGCGCCGGGTGGCCGGCTACCAGCACATGGCCGACACGCTGGAACAGCTCGACAAGGTCACCGTGGCCCGGGTGGACGGCTATGCCGTCGGCGGCGGCCTGGAGATCACGATGGCATGTGACTTCGTGGTCGCCGCGGCAAGCGCGCGCTGGGGCATGCCCGAGGTCGACGTCGGCATCACGCCGGGGTGGGGTGGGACCACCCGGCTGGCCCGGCTAGTCGGGCGGCGACTGGCCAAGGAGGTCAACCTGCTCGGCGCGCTGCACCCCGCCTCCCGGGCCGCCGCGCTGACGCTGTGGAACCGGGTCGTGCCCGACGACCTGCTCGACGACGCGGTCGAGGCGCTGGTGCGGGTGCTGCTGAGCAAGAACCAGCAGGCCGTCCGGCAGTTGAAGTTCATCATCGACAACGGCATCGAAGCTGATCTGAAGACCGCGCAGGCATTCGAGAAGCTCTCGGCCGGACTGACCGGGGCCGTCAACGGCGCCTGGCGGATCGGCGACGCCGACCAGGTGGCCGGCGTCGTGGGCTTCCGGGACAAGAACGCGCTCTGGCGGGACCGTCGCGGACTGGCCCGCGACTTCTGGTCGGACGGTCCGGTCCCGGTCCCTGGTTCCGGCCAGGGCTGACCGGCCGCCGTCGGTCCCGGCTCGGACCGACCGGCCCCGACACGCACCATCCATCCCGCGAATCGAGGAGTCGTCGTGACCGTCAAGACTGTCGATCCCCGCCCGGAGCACCACGCGGCCGCGTCGGCGTACCGCCATGTCAAGCCGCTGTTCGGGGAGAAGGCGCCACCGCACCGGTACCCGATGGTGCTCGCGCTGGTGCCGGTCGGCCTGCTGGTCGCGATCGTCGGGTGGGTGGTGCTCGCGCCCCTGGTCGCCGTGGGCCTCCTGATGGCGCTCGGCGGTCTGCTGGCCTTCCTGGCGCTGCCGTCGCCGATCCGTCCGGTGGCGTGGACGCCGTCGCCCGCACCGCCGATGACCGGAGTGCTGGCACCCAACCGCCGGCTGGCCGAGGCCGACGTGCTCGCCGCCGGGCTGGTGGCCGGCCCGGAAGACCTGGCCCTGAGCCCGGACGGCCGGACGCTCTATGCCAGCAGCTACGGCGACGGGAGGATCCTGCGGATCGACGTCGGGGCGGGCGCCGCGGGCCCGGTGGTCGAGCACGCCGTGACGGGAGGCAGCCCGGTCGACCTGGCGATGCGCCCCGACGGCAGCCTGCTGGTGTGCGACTGGTCGAAGGGGCTCCTGTTGGTGGGATCCAGCGGGGACGTGAGCACGGTGCTCCCGCTCGGCGCGATGGTCGACGGGCGACCGTTCGTCCGTCCCGACGGCGTCAGCGAAGCGCCGGACGGGACCATCTACCTCAGTGAGGGCAGCGCCCGACCTGGCGTGTGGAGCGGAGCGTTCGAGGCGCTGGAGGCCGGCAGCTACGGCCGCGTCATCGCGTACCACCCCGAGACGGCCGACGCCCGCACCGTGGTGGACGGTCTCTCGTTCGCCAACGGCAACGCGATCGACCCCACCGGGCAGTTCCTGGTGGTCGCCGACCAGTACCGCTACCGCATCGTCCGGCTGTGGCTGGCCGGACCCCGGGCGGGCCAGACCGACGACTTCGCCACCAACCTCCCCGGGCTGCCCCACAACCTCCACTTCGACGCCGAAGGCCTGCTCTGGGTGGGCTTCTACCTCGAGCGCAACGCGATGCTCGACCGGGCGTGCCCGTCTCCGCGCCTGAAGAAGGTGATGGCGAAGCTCCCGATGGTGCTGGTGGAGGGCCCGATGCGGGTGCCGGACGGCAAACCGGGCCGCGGCTCGCTCGTCGCCCTCGACGCCACCGGAGCGATCGTGCACTACCTGGCCGGAGCGCCGGCCCGGGTGGACACGGTCAGTGGCGCCGTCCGGCACGGCGACCAGCTCTACGTGAGCACCCTGACCGGCGACGCGATCCTCCGCCTCACCCTCCGGACCTGACCGGGTGCGGCTGGTCGCGCGCGTCCGGCAACGGCGGGTCCGGCAACGGCGGGTCCGGCTGCCGCGCGGAGGGCTGCGGCGGCCCACTCAGCCCTGATCCACCGACGGTGGTGGGCGGTGTGAGTGTGGCGTGGAACGAGGTGCCCTCTTGAGCAGGGAGGATGTCGATTGCGACGTCGTCATCCAATGCTCACGAGAGGCACCTCGTAAGTGAAACCTTCTCACACGATCCGGCCTGTCTTCGATGATCGGAATCTGGTGTCGGCCGCGGGTCTGGTCCCGGCTCTTCGGCTGGCCGAGTCCGCCGGTCTTTACGACCTCCTCCACGGTTTGTCTGTGCCCTCGCCCAACGCGGATGCGAAGACAGCGGGCGTGGTCGGTGGGATGCTGGCTGGCGCGGACTGCATCGCCGACCTGGACCTGCTACGCCATGGCGGCATGGGACGGTTGTTCGCCGGGACCCGGGCGCCCTCGACGTTGGGCACGTTCTTGCGGGCCTTCACCCACGGGCACGTGCAGCAGCTGGACAAGATCGGCGGCGGTCTGCTGGCCGGGCTCGCCGCCCAGGCGCCCGGTCTGCTCGCCGGTGGCCAAGCCGAGGGAATCGTGTTCGTCGATGTCGACGACACCATCCGAGAGGTCCACGGCTACGCCAAGCAGGCAGCCGGGTTCGGCTACACCGGGATCCGGGGACTGAACTTGCAGCTGGCCACGATCAGCACCCAGACCGCGGCGCCGGTGATCGCCCGCGCCCGACTCCGCAAGGGCAACACCGCCTCCCACGCCGGCGCCGGGCGGCTGCTGGCCCAGGCGATCACGACCGCCCATGCCGCGGGCGTGACCGGCCAGATCCTGGCCCGCGCGGACTCCGCCTACTACGGCCACGCCTTCGTCGCGACCGCGATCCGGCACGGTGCGTGGTTCAGCGTGACCGCGCGGATGAACCCGCAGGTCAAGACAGCGATCGCCAGCATCGACCCCGCGGCGTGGCAGAGCATCGAGTACCCGAACGCGGTCTTCGACCAGGCCGAGCAACGCTGGGTCTCCGACGCCGAGGTCGCCGAGATCGACTTCATCGCGTTCACCTCCCGCCGCAAGCGCGACCACGTCAAGTGTCGGCTGATCGTGCGCCGGGTGAAGCGACTCCAGCCGCCGGCGTCTGACGGCACCGAGCAGGGCGAACTGTTCGCCGCCTACCGCCACCACGCCTTCATCACCAACTCCACTCTGGGCATGGTCGAGGCCGACGACCGCCACCGCGACCACGCGATCGTCGAGCAGGTCATCGCCGAGCTCAAGGACGGACCGCTCGCACACCTACCCAGCGGGAAGTACGCGGCCAACGCAGCGTGGGTCGCCTGCGCCGTGATCGCGTTCAACATCGCCCGCGCCGCCGCGGTCGCAGCCCACCTCCGCACCGCCCGCTGGGCAACCGTGCGCAAGCGGATCATCAACATCCCCGCGCGGATCGCTGCGACCGGACGCCGGCTCGTGCTCCACCTGCCCGACCACTGGCCATGGGCACCAGGCTGGGAATCGCTCTGGACCACCGCGACCGGCCCACCAGCCCCAGTCACCACCTGACCACCCCGCCGGCAACGGCACGACCAAGGACACCGCAGTGGAAAAGCCGGCCAGGACCGGCGACCGCCCCATACTCGCCCACGCGGCCCCACCCACCTGCCCCACAACCGAAGCTAAGAACTCAACGCCGGTGGATCAGGGCTCAGTGGGAGGCGCTGAGGAGGTGGTACATGAGCAGGAGCTGGGTGATGGCCATCGGCTGGCTGCGCTGGGTCGGGGTCAGCCGGCCGAGGCAGGACGGCAGGTCGCCAGGCTGGTCGAGCGACGCCCAGATCGCCTTCTGGACGGTCAGGCTCTCCTCGTTCGGCACGTAGCCGTGCACGTGCAGCGTGTCGCACGGCCGGCCGTCGGAGTCCCGTTCCAGCTTCAGGTGGATGGCCTGGTGCGAGGCGGGCACCACCACGGAACTCAGGTCGGGGTGCCGGATCGTCGGGCGCAGCATCAGCTCGGCCGAGAGCGGGGTGTCCGGCGGGTCGTCCCGGACCGGGATCGGGGCGAAGCGCACCACGATGTCGGCGTGGCGCTGCTGCGGCCGGATGAACTCGGCCGACTCCGCCTCCCGCCGGTCCATCTCGGCGAGCACCTGTTCCTCGGAGTAGCCGCGCTTGGCGGTGTCCCGGCGGACCTTCCAGTCGCGCCGGATCTCCTCGGGCGGGTTGAGGAAGACGGCCACCTCGAAGCAGGCCCGGGCGAGCTTCGTGAACAGCGGCAGCAGGCCCTCGACGATGATGAAGTCGTTCGGCTCGACCAGCTGGGGCCGGGCCAGCTTCCCGGTGCTGTGGTCGTAGACCGGTTTGAGGACCGGCTGGCCGGTGGCCAGCAGCTGCAGGTGCTGCTCCATGATCTCGACGTAGTTACAGTCCGGGTGCAGCGCGGTGAACGGCTTGGTCTTGCGCTCCTCGCGGTCGTAGCGGTGGTAGTCGTCCACGCACACCGCCGTGCACCGGTCCGGGCCGAGCGCCTCGACCAGGCCCCTGGTGAGGGTGGTCTTGCCGGCCGCGCTGTCGCCGGCGATGGCCAGCAGCACGGGGCGGCGAGGCCCGCGCTCGGCGGCCGCCCGCGCGATGCGAAACGCCTTGTCCGGCATCCTCACCGCCCTGCCCGCCCCGGGGTAGCCCGCGTCCTTACCACGACGGTAGGCGCTGCGTCGCCCCGCGACGCCCCCCGCATTGGGGAGGGGCTAGGGGACCCAGGTCCGCGCCGGCTGACAGCCGGTGGGCGGCGCCGTATGGTCACTCTGTGGCGGACACGCCGGTGCGCATCGTGCTCGTGGACGACCATGAGATGGTCCTGCAGGGGCTGAAATCCATGCTCATGCCCTTCCGCCTGCGGATCCGGGTGGTGGGCGAGGCGACCGGCACCGACGACGCGCTGCGGGTGGTGGCCGGCCTCGACCCCGACGTGGTCCTGTGCGACGTGCGCCTTCAGGGCGCCAGCGGCCTGGACCTCTGTCGGCGGCTGATCGAACTCGACCCGGCTCGGCGGGTGGTGCTGCTCAGCGTCTACGACGACGAGCAGTACCTGTTCCAGGCCCTGCGGGCGGGTGCCGCCGGCTACCTGCTCAAGCGGATCGGCGGCGAGGAGCTGGTCGGACAGTTGGAGAAGGTGCACGCCGGGGAGCGCGTGGTCGACTCCGCACTGGCCGGACGGGCGGTGGAGACCGCGGCGCGGCTGGCCAGCGGGGAGTTCTGGCCAGGTGCCCGCCAGGGCCTCACGCACCGGGAGAGCGAGGTGCTCTCGCTGATGGTGACCGGGATGTCCAACCGCGGCATCGCCCGGCGCCTGGTGGTCGGCGAGGAGACGGTGAAGAGTCACCTGCGTTCGATCTACCGCAAGCTGGAGGTCTCCGACCGGGCCGGCGCCGTCGCCGTGGCCCTGCGGGAGGGGATCTTCCGATGACCGCTCCGGACGCGGAATCCACCGACCCGGCCGACCTGGAGCGCGAGAACGCCCTGCTGCTCGCGATCATCCAGGCCACCTCGGAAGGGCCGGGGGTCGAGCCGCTCGCGGCCGCCGTCGCCAAGCTGATCGCGGCCGCGACAGCCACCGATGTGTGCTTCGTGCACGTGCTCGACGACGCCGGCCGCTCGCTCACCCTGGCCGGCGCGACGCCGCCCTTCGACGTCGCCGGCCAGGTGCAGCTGCCGCTGGGCACCGGGGTCACCGGCTGGGTGGCCAGCCACCAGCGGCCCGTGGTGATCGTGGAGAACAAGGAGGCCGACCCGCGGTACCGGCCGATCCCGGCGCTGCGGGGCTCGGAGTTCACCTCGATGGCGTCCGTGCCGATGGCCAGCGACGTGGCCGGCCTGGTCGGGGTGCTCAACGTGCACACCCGGGAACGCCGCGAGTTCACCGAGCGCGACCTGCGCCTGCTCACGATGATCGGGCGGCTGGTGGCCGGCGCTGTGCACCACGCCCGGCTGCACCGGCAGATGACCGGTCGCGAACGTGCCCACGAGCGGTTCGTCGAGCAGGCGGTCGCCGCCCAGGAGGCGGAGCGGCAGCGGCTGGCCGGCGACATCCACGACGGCATCTCCCAGCGCCTGGTCAGCCTCGGCTACCACCTCGACGCCGCCGACCGGACTGTCGCGGCCGACCCGGCGTACGCCGCCGAGCAGATCGTGCTCGCCCGCGCCCTGGCCGACCTCACCTTCCAGGAGGCCCGGGCCGCGATCGGGGCGCTCCGCCCGCCGATCCTCGACGACCTCGGCCTCGCCGGCGGCCTGGCCAGCCTGGCCCGATCCGTCCCGGACCTGGCCATCGTCCTGGACCTGGGCGACGAACGGCTCCCCGAGCATGTCGAGGTGGCGCTGTACCGGATCGCCCAGGAGGCGTTGCAGAACGTCCAGAAGCACGCGGCCGCGACCTCGGCGAAGCTGGTCTTCACGGTCGAACGGGGCACCGCCCGGCTGGAGGTCCGCGACGACGGCGTCGGCTTCAGCCCGGAGGCGCCGCCGACGTCGGCGAACGGCGGCTACGGCCTGACCAGCATGGTCGAGCGGGCCGAGCTGATCGGCGGCACGCTGACGATCCGGTCGCGTCCCGGCTCAGGCACCAGCGTGCTGACGACGGTTCCGCTGGGCGCGGGCACGGGGCACTGACCGCACCGGCGGGGGGTGCCAGCCGCCGTCCGTGGTCGAGAGCAGGTGCCGGATCAGCAGCTCGGTGCTGGCCGTGGCCTCCAGGTGGGTGACGGCGTGCCAGGGCCGGTCGAGCGGTGTGCCGGCGACCGGCAGTTCGACGAGGTGGCTGGCGGCCAGCTGCCCGGCGACCGCTTCGCGGGAAACCAGCGTGACGCCGAGCCCGGCCATCGCGCCGGCCACTACCGCGCCGTGCGAGCCCAGGGTGAGCTGCGCCGGCTCGATGTCGAGGGTGCCGAGCAGGGCCAGGCAGGTGGCCCGGGTGCCGGAACCTTCCTCGCGCAGCAGCCAGGTGGCCTGCTCCGGGCTGAACGGGCTGTCGTGCTGGCCGGGCGCGGAGACGACGACCAGGGTGTTCGGGCTGACTGCGCGGAGCCGGCCGCGGAAGCCGTCGGGTGCGCGGCCAGCCACGACGAGGTCCACCTCGTGGTGGGCGAGCATCGGCCAGACCCGGTCGCGCGGGGCCACCTCGAGCCGGAGCTGGATGCGGTCGTACCGGCCGCGGAACGACGCGAGCAGGGTGGGCAGGACGTGCTCGCCCGCGGTGGTCACCGCAGCGATCCGGACCAGGCCCTCGTCCGGCCGCACCTGGTCGCGCGCTGCCGCGGTGGCCTGTTCGTGCAGGCCCAGGATCGTGCGGGCGTAGGCGGCGTACGTCGTGCCGGCGGGGGTGAGGCGGATGCCGCGGCCGTCGCGCTCCAGCAGCGGCACGCCCACGTCCTTGACCAGCGTCGTGACGGCCGCCGACACGGCCGACTCGGTGATGAAGAGCCGTTCGGCGGCCGCCCGCACCGACCCGGTCTCGGCCACCTCCACGAACGCCCGCAGCCGCGCGTTGGTGGTCACTAGGGCACCATCCTTTGTCATGGGGCGGCGTCGCCGGGGTACGCCGTCACTCGTCGTCCTGGAACACGCGGCTGGCCAGCAGGTCCTCCGGCTCCAGCGCGGTCAGCTGGGCCACGCCGACCTCCGACGTGCCGCTGTCCATCAGCCGGCGCGCCTGGCGCAGGCGGGCCCGTTCGACGGCGTTGCGGACGCTGCGCGCGTTGGCGAACCGGGGCCGGCGCATCCGCCGTTCCAGGTAGTCGCGCAGCACCTCCCGGGCCGGTTCGGAGAACTCGTAGCCGAGATCGGCGGCCATCATCTGGCCGATCTGGTCGAGTTCGTCGACCTCGTAGTCGGGAAAGTCGATGTGGTGGGCGATCCGCGAGCTCATCCCCGGGTTGGACCTGAAGAACTCGTCCATCTTGTCGGCGTAGCCGGCCAGGATCACCACCAGGTCGTCCCGGTTGTTCTCCATCACCTGCAGCAGGATCTCGATCGACTCCTGGCCGTAGTCGCGCTCGTTGTCGGCCCGGTAGAGGTAGTAGGCCTCGTCGATGAACAGCACGCCGCCCATCGCCCGCTTGATCACGTCCTTGGTCTTGGGTGCGGTGTGGCCGACGTACTGGCCCACCAGGTCGTCCCGGCCGACGGCGACCAGGTGCCCCCGTCGCAGGTAGCCCAGCCGGGCCAGCAGGTCGGCCATCCGGACGGCGACCGTGGTCTTGCCGGTGCCGGGGCTGCCGGTGAAGCACAGGTGCAGGTTGGGCCGCTGCGAGGCGATGCCGAACCGGGCCCGCACCCGGTCGACCAGCAGCAGCGCGGAGATCTCCCGGATCCGTTCCTTGACCGGGCGCAGCCCCACCAGCTCGCGGTCGAGAGCGTCGAGCAGTTCGTCCACACCGGACTGCTTGCGCTCGGCGGTGAGGTCGACCACGGCGTCGGGCGGCAACCGCTGCTCGGCCGGCTCGTCGCCCTCGGCCACCTCCGACGGCACCGCGTCACCGGGGCGCGGCATCCCGAAGCCGGGACGCGACTCGGAGCTCACCGGTCAGCCCCGCGGGTAGCGTTCGCCGGCCGGCCGCTCCACGGCGTACGAGTGGGTGGTGTACCGGATCTGGCGGTCGCCGAACTCCTGCCGGTCGAGTCGGAAGCCCGGCTCGGGATCGGGACGCTGGACGAGGAACGACAGGGCCGTGGTCTGCCGGCCCAGGCGCGCGTCGTAGGCGTTCAGCTTCACGTAGTGGTTCGGGTGCGCGGCCCGGCAGGCGTTGACCTCCAGCAGCACGCCGGCCGCGTCGGCCAGGTCGAACATCGGCAGGCCCCACATGTCCCAGTAGGCGTTGCGCGGGTGCGGGTCGTCGGTGAACTCCACCGACAGCGGCCAGCCGTTGTCGAGCGAGTACTGGATCTGGGCCGTGATCTCGGCGTCGGTGAAGTCGGCCAGGTAGGAGAAGGTGCCCTGGGTGATGCGCATGGCCTTGGTCCTCTTCTCAGGCGCTCGTGTCAGGCGTTGGTCGGCGTCGCGACGACGTCGGGGGTGTCGGTGGACGCGTAGTTGAAGGTGATGTCGCCCCAGGTGGCCAGCGCCACGTCGAGCTCGCGGCTCTTCCTGGCGGCCTTCTTGAGGATGTCCTCGCCCTCGGCGAAGAAGTCGAGTCCCTCGTTGCGGGCCTTGACCATGGCCTCCACCGCGACCCGGTTGGCGGTGGCGCCGGCCGCGATGCCCATCGGGTGGCCGATCGTGCCGCCGCCGAACTGGAGCACGACGTCCTCGCCCAGGTAGTGCAGCAGCTGGTGCATCTGGCCGGCGTGGATGCCGCCGGAGGCCACCGGCATCACGCCGGGCATCGAGGCCCAGTCCTGGTCGAAGTAGATGCCCTGGGCCAGGTTGGTCGGGATGTGGTCCAGCCGCAGGGTGTCGTAGTAGCCGGCGACCATCGTCGGGTCGCCTTCGAGCTTGCCGACCACCGTGCCGGCGTGGATGTGGTCCACGCCGGCCATCCGCATCCACTTGGAGATCACCCGGAAGGAGACCCCGTGGTTCTTCTGCCGGGTGTAGGTGCCGTGCCCCGCGCGGTGCAGGTGCAGGATCATCGAGTTCGCCCGGGCCCACTTGGCCATCGACTGGATCGCGGTGTAGCCGATCGTCAGGTCGATCATGACGATGACGCTGCCGATCTCCTTGGCCACCGCGGCCCGCTCGTACATCTCCTCCATGGTGCCGGCGGTGACGTTGAGGTAGTGGCCCTTGATCTCGCCGGTCTCGGCCTGCGCGCGGTTGACCGCCTCCATGCAGAACAGGTAGCGGTCCCGCCAGCGCATGAACGGCTGGCGAGTTGATGTTCTCGTCGTCCTTGGTGAAGTCCAGGCCGCCGCGCAGCGCCTCGTAGACCACCCGGCCGTAGTTGCGGGCCGAGAGGCCCAGCTTGGGCTTGGTGGTGGCGCCGATCAGCGGGCGGCCGTACTTGTTCAGGTACTCCCGCTCCATCACGATGCCGTGCGCCGGGCCCTGGAACGTCTTGACGTAGTGGGTCGGGATCCGCATGTCCTCCAGGCGCAGCGCCTTGAGCGCCTTGAAGCCGAAGACGTTGCCGATGATCGACGAGGTGAGGTTGGCGATCGAGCCCTCCTCGAACAGGTCCATGTCGTAGGCGATGTAGGCGATGTACTGGCCCGGCGTGCCGGGTACGGGGTCCACCCGGTAGCACTTGGCCTGGTAGTGCGCGTAGGCGGTCAGGCGGTCGGTCCAGACCACGGTCCAGGTGGCGGTGGACGACTCGCCGGCCACCGCGGCGCCGGCCTCCTCGGGCGGCACGCCCTCCTGCGGCGTGATCCGGAACGCCGCGAGGATGTCGGAGTCCTTCGGCACGTAGTCGGGCTCCCAGTAGCCCATCTCGGCGTACGGGATGACTCCGGCACTCCAGCGCTCCGCCACCTGGTCCTCCTCGTCGAGCCGTTGGGACGACTCCAGCTTGACCCACAAGGATTGAATTGTCTATCAAGGATTGAGGGCTGAATATCAAGCGAATACTTCTTAATTAGCCGGGTCCGGCGCGGGTGGCGCCGGCGCACCTGGTGTGGCTGAGGCAGTCCTCATCGGTCCCGTGGCCAGGGCGTCCGCCGAACCGACCGCTTGGCCGTCGCCTCCATGTCTACTCGTCCTCTTGGGCGTGGGTCGGAGCTCGGGGGCGAACGTCAGGCCCCGCAGCGCGACGGCGGACGTGTAGTAGCTGGAAGTAGGAGCTCAAGACCGGGAGCGGCGGTGCCGGGTCGCGAGCGGGCGCTCGCGGCTTCCGTGGCCCCGGACCTGACTCGGTCGCTCGTGTCGCGATACGGAGCGCGGCGACGGCGGCCTCGGCCGGGGTCGAATACGTCCGGGGACGGGCAGGTGTTCGCCAGGTAGGCACAGTCGCCACTCCCCGATGAGAGAACGGATCAACTCGCAGGTGAACTCCCCTCGGTAGAACAGCGACCAGGCGTTGGATCGCGGTCGGGTCGCGGTCCAGCCCGCCGGAAGGTCGGCGGATTCGACTCCGGGCAACTCGTTGGGGTCCGGCCCGGTCACGCGGTGCTTCTTGGGCACGGCCGAAGCGGGCAGGACTTCACGGTCGACCACCCGCCCCGGCCGTGGGTTCACGGGCCGGACGGTGCCGGCGCGTCCGGGTGGTTGGTGGGCGTGGGTGGGCGCAGCGGTGGAGGTTCGGAGTCGGCCGGGTAGATCCGCCCGCCTGCTTCCTCGACCAGCCGGACAAGGGCTTGCTGTACGTGCGGGACCGGCGACAGGTGCTCGGCGGACGGGACCAGGACTCCGGTGGCCCGACCTTCGTGGAGGTCGTCGAGCGCGGCGAGGAATCCAGGTCGGCGACCCTGGCCGGGCTCGGCGGGGTCGTCGCGGTGGATGCGTTTCATGGTCAGGTTGTGGCGGGTGGCGTAGCCGATGATCGCCCCGTCCGCCGCGCCGGGCCGGTCCTGCGGCGCTGGGCGTACGTACCCCACGACGGTCGTCACGGCATTCGCCAATCATCGCTGGGCCGAACCGGCTGGGACGTGGCCGGGCCGAACCGTGGCGACAGGTAACGGTGACATCCCCACCGCGTCCCTGCCGTGGCTTGTGGCCGATGCCTGGTCGGCTGCGCGGCAATGGTGAGCCCGTGGTGAGAGGTGAACTCGTCGCGGCCTGATGTGACAGGGTTGGTCATGCCCAAAGCAAACTGCGGCGACGCATGTGGAGGGCAGGGTGACCGACGATCACCCTCCGTTCATTCCATTCACGTGCTGAGGGGTGGCTCATGGAGGACGAGAGCCTGCAGTCCACGAGCGCCTTCATCGCCGAACTTCGGCACTGGCGCGAGGTCACCGGGTTCTCGCAGAAGGCGCTCGCGCGGGTTGTCGGCTATGACCCGTCCTACGTGAGCAAGGTCGAACGGGGCACGGTGGTTCCGAGCCGGGAGTTCGCGGAGAATGCCGACCGGCAGCTTCGTGCCGGCCGGGCACTGGTCCGGCGCTGGTCGGAGGTATACGGTTCGGCTGGGGCGGTGGGCGAGACGAGACGCGCACATGAGGGCATGCCCGACGATCCGCAGTCGGCGCCCGGATCCGCTCTTGTGGTCGTACACGAACATGCGGAGTTGGCGTACCTCGACGGCACTTTCCGGACAAGGATTCGTCGCCAGTTGAGAAACGTCGGTACCGAGCCGGTAACTCAGTATCTCATCCGAATCGCGGTGGACAGATATCCCGGCGATCCAGAGCGCTCCAACCGTCTCTACCGGGGGCGACCCTTGACGTGGAGTGAGATAGGACTAGGCGCAGAATGTGAGCGCGAGCCGATGAGCTCGCGAGTCAAACACGACCGAGACGCGTTCAAAGAGCTGTGGCTACTGTTCGAGAACGCCGACGCGAGGTTCCCCCTCTATCCGGGTGAGACTCGGTGGATCGAGTATCGATACACCGTCCAAGCCGACAAATGGGGTCCTTGGTGGCAGCGCGCGATACGACTCCCCACTCACCGGCTCTCCATGTCGCTGGACTTCCCGTCCGAACTCGCTCCGGTGGTGTGGGGGATGGAGACCTCGATGAGCGCCACGGCCACCCCGTTCCGGACATCTATCGAACGGCATGAGCGTGACGCCCGTGTGTTGTTTCTCTGGCATACGAAGGATCCGCCGCTCCATGCTCGGTATCGCATCGAATGGAAGTTCAGGAACAGTGCTGGAGACCAACCGGGCATCGTCGAGCGAATGACCCCGGCCGAGCGGATGGCAGAAATCGGGATCGTTCAGGAGGGCGACGATGTCCTTGAGCAGCCAGCGCGTCCGTTCGTACTGCCAGACGAAGCCGAGGACGCGCGACGGGTCATAGCGCAGCTTGGTTCCGTGGTCGAACGAGCGGAACAGGTTCACACCTTTGCGAAAGGTATCGGCCTGGCCGCGCCCCAGGTCGGTATCAGTCGGACAGCGGCGGTCGTGCGTGAGCCCAATGGGTCATTCATCACTCTGCTGAATCCGCGTGTTGTCGGATATGGCTCGGAAGTGGACGAACAATACGAGGGATGCCTCAGCTTCTTCGACGTTCGAGGAATGGTGTGTCGGCCCCGATGCGTCGAGGTCGAGCACCAGGACGTCGACGGCACCCTGCGGATCACGGAGTTCACCGACGCGACTGCTCGACTCGTCGGACACGAGATCGATCACCTGGAAGGCCGTCTGTACCGAGCGCGGATGAAACCAGGCACAGAGCCGATCCCGGTATCGCAGTACAGGGGCACCGGCGAACCTTGGCGGTCCGCACGCCTGAGCTAACTTCCGGTCGTTCTTGACAAACGGTGCACGTGGGCGAGGCACCTTGGGGAGTGTGACGACTCGGCGGGGTTCAGCGGCGGCGCCAGCCGGGAGAGGGGTGCACGGCGCGCTGCAACTCGGGCAGCTCGGCGAGCACGGCGTCGCGCAGCGCGGCGTAGTCCTCGGCCGGCAGTGTGGTGAGCGCGTCCGCGTCCGGGGGGAGGCTCAGCGGCAACGACCAGCTGCCGACCAGGAGCCCCAGCAGGTCGACGAGCACGCCGTCCTCCTCGGCCGCGCCCCGCAGGCCCAGCAGGTAGCGCTGCAGCTTGCGCCGTTCCCGCACGGTGAACGTGAGCGGGTCGCGCAGCACCGCCCACTCGCCGTCGGCCAGCGGCACCCGCTGCCCGGCCAGCAGCACGTCACGGACCGACACCACGCCGACGACCTTGTCGCCGTCCTTGACCACGAGGTGGCGGATGCGCCGGGCCGCCATCTCGGCTGCCGCCTCGTAGATCTCCCAGTCCGGCTCGACGGTGATCACCTCGCGGGTCATCACCGCGCCGGCCAGCGTCTCGTCGGGGTCGCTGGCTTCGGCCACCGCGCGGAGCACGTCCCGCTCGGTGACGATTCCGGCCAGCGAGCCGTCCTCCAGCACGACCGCCGAGCCGACGCCCGCCTCGACCATCGCCCGCGCGGCCCTGCGCAGGGAGTCCGCCGGACCCACCGCCACGATGGTGCTCGCCACCAGGTCGCCGACTTTCATGCCGAACGCTCCTGTTCGGAACCGGCCGCGGAGGCCGGAAGAGGATCGGGTTCGGCCGCATACGACCAGTCGGGCTGTTTGCGGCGGTACCGCTCGTCGTAGCGGAACCGCGACGCCTCCTCGTCGAAGTCGACGAACTTCGGCACCAGCAGGTCGCGGGGGAGCGGACAGGCGCTGCCGAGGTGGGCCTCGAACTCCGCGGCGAACGCCGTCAACGCGCTGCGCACCAGCGCGGCCTCCCCGCTGGGCAGGGCACAGCGCTGGCCGCCGGTCACCGTGCCGCACTTTGCCCGGATGGTGTCGAGGTCGCGCTCGGCCCCGTCGCCCCGCTCGATCCGTTCGAGGCACTCGGTGATCGACGCGGTGCCCTGCTTGCACGCCGGACACTGGGCACACGACTCGATGGCCAGGAACCGGGAGAACGCCAGCGTCACGGCCACGATGCAGGCCGAGTCGTCGTAGACCACGAACCCGGCCGACCCCAGTTCGGAGCCGGCGTCGCGCATCGCGTCGAAGTCGAGCGGCGTGTCGAGCTGGTCCTCGGTCAGCAGCGCTCCGGACGCACCCGGGACCACGGCCTTCACCTGCCGGCCGTCCGCGACGCCGCCCCCGACCACGTCGACCAGGACACGCAGCGGCACGCCCAGCGGCAGCTCGGCCACCGCGGGCCGCTTGACGTCCCCGGAGACGGTGAACACCATCGTGCCGGGGGAGCTGTCCGTGCCGGCCGACCGGAACCACTCCGCGCCCCGGCGCAGGATCTCCGGGACGTGCGCCAGGGTCTCGACGTTGTTCATGGCCGTCGGGTTGGGTGACTCGCGCCTGGCGAACGGGCCGATCTGGTACGGCGGGAAGATGCGGGGGAGCGGCACCGCGCCCTCGATCACCTCGATCATGGCCTTCTCCTCGCCGAGCAGGTACTCGTCCGGGCCGAGCACCAGCTGGACCGGGACCGGCCCGAGCAGGTCCTGCATCTCCTCCAACGCCGTCCGCAACGCGGCGATCTCCCGTTCGTAGGGCCGCTTGATCACGACGAAGGCGCGGCTGGCACCGGTCGCGAGCGCGGCGATCACCAGGCCCTCCAGCACCTGGTACGGGTTGCGGCGGAGGATGTAGCGGTCCTTGAACGTGCCCGGCTCGCCCTCGGCGGCGTTGCAGACGGCGTAGGTCGTCGGCGCGGACGTGGCGCGCAGGGTCGCCCACTTCTTCGCGGTCGGGAAGCCGCCGCCGCCGCGGCCCCGCAGGCCGGCCTCGCCGAGCACGGAGATCACCCACTCCGGACCGTTGCTCCTGGCCGCGGCCAGCCCGTCGCCCCCACCGAGGGCGAGGTAGTCCGACAGCGTCGCGGCCGGCTCGGTCACCGGCAGCACGCGTTCGGTCCGAACGGTCATCGGGCGACCTCCCCGAAGGGTCCGCGGGCATCGGCTGGCGGTGTCCAGCCCATCCGACGCTAGTCGGCGGGTCCCCGGTGTCTTCCCCCCTCGGAGGTAGACCGCGGGGCAGCGTCGCGGGCCTCGGGCCGGAGGCATCCGGCGCCGCCTCACGGTCGGTCATCGTCTGTGCCCGAACCGTCGTCCCGAGAGGGCGGCGGACCGGGGACGACGGCCGGCCGGGGTGGGGCGGTGCCGGGCGCGGGGTGGGCCTACCCTGGTCAGCGCGGTCGTCCCGGCGTCGTGGCCGGTCCCGCCTTCACCCGGAAGGCCCGTAGCTGTGCGTTACTACGAGTCCCTCGTCGACCTCTTCGGCAACACCCCGCTGGTCAAGCTCCGGTCTGTCACCGAGGGCGTCGACGCGACCGTGCTGGCCAAGGTCGAGTACTTCAACCCCGGCGGTTCGGTCAAGGACCGCATCGCCGTCGGCATGATCGAGGCCGCCGAGCGGTCCGGCGCCCTGAAGCCCGGCGGCACGATCGTCGAGCCGACCAGCGGCAACACGGGCGTGGGCCTGGCCATCGTCGCCCAGACCAGGGGCTACCGCTGCGTCTTCGTCTGCCCGGACAAGGTCAGCCAGGACAAGATCAACGTGATGCGGGCCTACGGCGCCGAGGTCGTGGTCTGCCCGACCGCCGTGGCACCGGAGCATCCGGACTCCTACTACAACGTGTCCGACCGGCTGGTGCGCGAGATCGAGGGCGCCTGGAAGCCCGACCAGTACGCCAACCCCGAGGGTCCCGCGTCGCACTACCGCACCACCGGGCCGGAGATCTGGGCCGACACCGACGGCCGGGTCACCCACTTCGTCACGGGCATCGGCACCGGCGGCACCATCTCGGGCACCGGTCGCTACCTCAAGGAGGTTTCCGGGGGCGCGGTGAAGGTGATCGGGGCCGACCCGGAGGGCTCGGTCTACTCCGGCGGATCCGGCCGCCCGTACCTGGTCGAGGGCGTCGGCGAGGACTTCTGGCCGACGGCGTACGACCCGGACGTGCCGGACGAGATCATCGCGGTCTCCGACCGGAACTCCTTCGAGATGACCCGGCGGCTCGCGCGTGAGGAGGGCCTGCTGGTGGGCGGGTCCTGCGGGATGGCGGTGGTCGCGGCGCTGGAGGTGGCCCGCCGGGCCGGCCCGGACGACATCGTGGTGGTGCTGCTGCCCGACGGTGGCCGCGGCTACCTCTCGAAGATCTTCAGCGACGACTGGATGGCCGACTACGGCTTCCTCACCGCGGCGGGCAACGTGCTGGTCGGCGACATCCTGCAGGCCAAGACCCACGGGATGCCCGAGCTGGTGCACACCCATCCGAACGAGACGATCCGCGAGGCGATCGACATCCTGCACGAGTACGCGGTGTCCCAGATCCCCGTGGTGAAGGCCGAGCCGCCGGTGATGAGCGCCGAGGTGGTCGGGTCGGTGGTGGAGAAGGACCTGCTCGACGCGCTGTTCGAAGGCCGGGCCAAGCTCGCCGATCCCGTCGAGCGGCACATGTCGCCGCCGCTGCCGATGATTGGCGCGGGCGAGGAGGTCGCGGCCGCGATGGCGGCGGTGGAGAAGGCCGACGCCGCGCTCGTGCTCGACCACGGCAAGCCGGTGGGCGTGCTGACCCGACAGGACCTTTTGGCCTACCTGGCACGCTGACGCCATGGATCTCGACGCCTACGTGGCCGAGCACGCGCACGAGTGGAAGCGGCTGGAGGAACTCGTCGGCCGGCGGCGGGTCTCCGGCGAGGAGGCCGACGAGCTGATCGCGCTCTACCAGCGCACGGCCACCCACCTCTCGGCCGTGCAGAGCCGCTCGCCCGATCCCGCGCTGGTTGCCCGGCTGTCGCGGCTGGTCTCGCGGGCCCGGGCGTCGGTGGCCGGCGGGAGCGCGCCGTCGTGGGCCGGCGTCGGCCGGTTCGTGACGGTGACCTTCCCGGTGTCGGTGTACCGGGCGTGGCCGTGGTGGAGTGGGGTGGCCACGGGGTTCTCCTTGGTGGCGTTCTCGCTGATCGCGTTCATCGGCTCGGACCGGCAGCTGGCCCGCAAGCTGGCGCCGGACTCGGTGATCCAGGAACTGGTCGAGAAGGACTTCGCGAACTACTACTCGGAGAACCCGGCCCAGAACTTCGCCGCGCAGGTGTGGCTCAACAATGCGCTGCTCTCGGCGATGGTGCTGGTCGCCGGGGTGCTGATCGTCCCGGTGATCTACGTGCTGATCGAGAACGCGGTCGGCGTCGGCGTGATCGGCGGGATCATGGTGGCCTACGGCAAGGCCGACGTGTTCTTCGGGCTGATCACGCCGCACGGACTGCTCGAACTCACCTGCGTGTTCGTGGCCGCGGGGGTGGGCCTTCGGGTGGGCTGGTCGTGGGTCGCGCCGGGCCGGGGGCGCACCCGTCCGCAGGCGCTGGCCGAGACCACTCGCGAGGCGGTGCTGGTGGCGCTCGGGCTGGTGGTGGTGTTGGCGATCTCCGGGGTGATCGAGGCGTTCGTCACGCCGTCGTCGCTGCCCACCTGGGCCCGCATCGCGATCGGCGTGACCGCGTTCGGGGCCTTCCTGGGATACGTCCTCTACTTCGGCTACCGCGCGGCGCGGGCGGGCGCCACGGGCGACCTGGCGGTCGGCGAGCGCGAGGACCTGGCGCCCTCG
This sequence comes from uncultured Actinomycetota bacterium, assembly GCA_963740255.1. Taxonomy (GTDB): domain Bacteria; phylum Actinomycetota; class Actinomycetes; order Mycobacteriales; family Cryptosporangiaceae; genus CAVUDO01. The sequence continues at coordinate 901,703 of CAVUDO010000006.1, forward strand.
GTGTGACGGCGTTGGCAATTGCCCCCGTGGCCGGCGCCCGCGGGAGGCCGCGGTCAGGTGCCGTCGACGACGCGGCGGTTCCCGAGCGGTTCGGTGAGCGCGACGCGCACCGACTTCTGGATGCCGATGTCGATACAGACCTGCTCCGCGGCCTTCGGGTCGCTGCCCTCGTGCAGGGCGATCCGGACGGCGTCGGGCCGGTAGGTCACCGTCACGTGGTCGAGCACGTTGCACGGCTCGACGCCGCTCCAGTAGGTGACCACGACGGCCCGGGTGCCGTCGGGCTCGGCGCTCTCCCACTTGACCGCGCGCACCTGCGCCATGCCGGGACGTGGCGCGACCAGCCGGGGCCGGCCGTTCGGTGCGGGGTCTGCGGCCCCCGGCGGCTGGATCGGCGTGGAGACGACCGGCGGCGTGACCGGCGTGTCCGGCCCGACCGTGGCCGCCACCGCGATGCCCGCGAACAGCACCGCCGCGACGGTGGCTCCGACGATCACAGGCGTCCTCATGGGTACCTCCGTTGGGCTGTCACCTCGGTGGGACGCATCCACCCGGGCACACGGTTCCGTCCTCCCCGCACGGTAGGCGTCCCGACGCCTACCTTGCTGCCCCGGTCGGCGTCCCGACGGCTACCTTGCTGCCCAAGGTCGTTCCGGCGATTCGGCGACAAGGCCGGGCTCGCGGTGGTGGCGTTGCTCGACGACCGGGAGCGGGAACTCCAGCGCGCCGTCCTCTCCGGCCCCCCGCCGCTCGCCCCGATCGGTCCCGCGGGCTCGCTAGGGTCGGCCAATGATCGACCTTGCCGCGTTCGTCGCGGGCCTGCCCAAAGCCGAGCTGCACGTGCACCACGTCGGGTCGGCCTCGCCGCGGATCGTCTCCGAACTCGCCGCCCGGCACGCCGGCACGACGCCCGTGCCGGCCGATCCCGAGGCGCTGGCCGACTACTTCGCCTTCCGCGACTTCGCCCATTTCGTCGAGGTGTACCTCTCGGTGGCGGACCTGATCCGGGACCCGGCCGACGTCCGGGTCCTCACCTTCGAGGCGGCCCGCGAGCTGGCCCGCCAGCAGGTCCGGTACGCCGAGCTGACGGTCACCCCGTTCTCGCACGTCAGCCGGGGAATGCCAGCCGAGGCGTTCTGCGAGGCGATCGAGGACGCGCGGGTGCACGCCGAGCGTGACCTGGGCATCGTGCTGCGGTGGTGCTTCGACATCCCGGGCGAGGCCGGCCTGCCGGCGGCCGAGCAGACCCTGCGGATCGCGCTGGACCAGCGGCCGGACGGGCTGGTCTCGTTCGGGCTGGGCGGCCCGGAGATCGGCGTGCCCCGCCCGCAGTTCGCGCCGTACTTCGACCAGGCCCGGGCGGCGGGGCTGCACTCGGTGCCGCACGCCGGCGAGACCACCGGGCCCGGGACGATCTGGGACGCCCTGCGCCTGCTCGGTGCCGAACGGATCGGTCACGGGACGAGCTGCCTGGCCGACGAGGCGCTGGTCGCCCACCTGGCCGAGCACCAGGTCCCGCTGGAGGTGTGTCCCACCTCCAACGTGCGCACCCGGGCGGTCCGGTCGCTGGCCGAGCACCCGCTGCCGGCGATGGTGGCCGCCGGGCTGTTCGTCACGGTCAACTCCGACGACCCGCCGATGTTCGGCACCACCCTGGACGGCGAGTACGTCATCGCGGCCGAGCTCCTCGCTCTCGACGCCGCCGGCCTCGCCGCGCTCGCCGCCAACGCGGTGACCGCCTCGTTCCTCGACCCGGCCGGCAAGAAGCGGATCGCCGCCGAGATCGACACCTACGCCGCGCAGTGGACCGCTCCGACGGACGGGGACCTGCGGGACACACCGGCCGGCCCGACCTCGTAGCGCTGCCTCCACCGCGGATAGTCGAACCAGGGCGCGGGGGAGCCGCTGGCCGAGCTAAGTACGTAAGTACGTAGTTACGGTATACTGAGGGAATGACCGCGGACGACATCGCGGCCCGGTTGGACGAGTTGGCCGAACGCGTGGCCGACCTGGAGCGCCGGGTGGCCGGCGGCGCCGACAAGGCGTCCGCCGCGTCCGCCGCGTCCGCCGCGTCCGCCGCGTCCGCCGCGTCCGCCGCGTCCGCCGCGTCCGCCGCGTCCGCCGCGTCCGCCGCGTCCGCCGCGTCCGCCGCGTCCGCCGCGTCCGCCGCGTCCGCCGCGTCCGCCGCGTCCGCCGCGTCCGCCGCGTCCGCCGCGTCCGCCGATCCCACGGTGCCGGCATCCGGGGACCGACCGTTCTGGGCACTGGAGGGGCTCCAGGAGCGGGCTCCCGAAGGCGGAGCTGTGCTGTTCACAGGTGCGGTGACCCTGCCGACGGGAGAGGAGTACGGGTGGCAGGAGACCTACGCCGCGGCCGAACTCCTCGACCGTGACTGGGACGGCGCCGCGGCCTCGCTCTCGGCACTGGCCCACCCTGTGCGGCTCCGCCTGCTGCGGCATGTGCTGCGCGGAGGGTGTACCGCCGCCGAACTCCAGGCGGCAGAGGGCCTGGGCACGAGCGGCCAGTTCTACCACCACGTCCGCCAGCTGATTGCCGCCGGCTGGCTGCGCGCCGCCGGTCGTGGGCGGTACAGCGTTCCGTCCGAACGCGTGGTGATCGTCCTCACCCTCATCGCGGAGGTAGATCGATGACAACGACCCGATTCCGAACGCTGGCCCTGGTCGGCCTGGTGGCACTGCTCGGCGGCGCCGTGGGCGCCCTGGTCGGTCCCGAGCCGGCCCGCCTCGGCGGCCCGGGAACCGGCGACGCCGCACTGGCAGCCGACGTCCGGGTCGCGGTATCAGATGCCGACGGCTACCGGGGCCTCGCAGTCGCCAAGGTCGAGGCCGGCGGCGCCGTGCGGTTCGCCGGACTCGGCGAGACGGCGGCGGGCACCACGGTGGACCGGGACACGACATTCGAGATCGGCTCGGTCACCAAGACGTTCACCGGAGCTCTCCTGGCCGACGCCGTCAAGCGAGGCGAGGTCACGCCGGAGACCACGCTGGCCGAGGCGATACCCGACATCCGCTTCACCGATCCGTCGCTGGCCGCCACCCCCCTCGCCGAGCTCGCGAGCCACCGGGCCGGCCTCCCGAGGCTCACTGGCGGACTGCGTCCCGCGCTGGACGGGTTGGCGTTCCAGTTCGGCGGCGAGAACCCGTATGCCCGTTACGATGCGCCGACCCTCGTCGCCGCCGCGGCCTCCACGCGGCCCGGGAAGCGTGGCGCCGACGTCTACTACTCCAACCTGGGCGTCGCGTTGCTCGGCCACGCGCTCGCCGACCGCGCCGGCATGGCCTATCCCGACCTGGTCCGCACCCGGTTGCTGGAGCCGTTGGGCATGGATGCCACCGTGATCGCGCCGGCGGGTCAGCCGAGAGATCCGGCCGGCGGCCAGCGCGCCAACGGAGCGCCGGTGGAGCCGTGGACCGGACTCGGGTATGCACCCGCGGGTGTCGGACCGTGGTCGACCGCGCCGGACATGGCCGCGCTGCTCCGGGGCACCGCGGCCGGCACCGCCCCGGGAGCCGCCGCGACCACCCCCCGCTGGGACGTGGAGGAGGACCGGCGGGTCGGCTACGCCTGGTTCACCGACCGCCACGGTCAGCGGGAGATCGCCTGGCACAACGGGGCCACCGGCGGCTTCCGCTCCTGGGTCGGGTTCGACCGGGCCACCGGGGAGGGCGTGGTCGTGCTGGGCAACACCGACAAGGATGTGGACGAGATCGGCCTGCGCCTGCTCGGCGTGCGCACTGCCGAGCCGGCCGGTTCGGCCCCGCCGTGGGAGGCGATCGTGGTGCTCGCCGCGCTGTTCGCCGCAGTCGGCGGCCTGCTCTACGCGGCCTGGCGGGCGCTGCCCGGTCGGGACACCGGGCCGGACCGGCTCTCCCTGGTCGCCGGGCTGTTCTCGGCGGTCGCGCTGCTGGTGGTCACGACCCGGCTCGGGCCGTGGGACCAGCTCACGGCGTGGCCCTGGATCGTCGCGGCAGCTGTGACGGCGGTGGGAGTGGCACTCGCCGTCCGCGCCTGGCCGTCCATCCCGACGATCGGTACGCGCCGTCCGCGTCTGCGACGCTTCACCGGACCGTTGAGCGTCACCACCGCCGTCGGGCTCCTCGCCGCGACCCTTATCATCGCCCTCTGACCCGTCGCTCGGTCTCTCACTGACTGTCCTGACGGGCTGCCCTGGGAGGGACAGGCGATGGCCGAGGTGTTCGTCACCGGCGGATCCGGGTTCATCGGGCGTGCGCTGATCCGTCGGCTGGCGGCGGACGGCCACACGGTGCGAGCCCTGGTCCGCAGTCCGGCGGCGTTCGAGCAGGTGGCCAACGCCGGGGCCTTCCCGGTGCACGGCGACCTGCTCGATGCCAACTCCGTCCGGGCCGCCGTGCAGGGCTGTGAGCTGGTCTTCCATCTGGCGGCGCAGACAGACCCGGCCGCGGGCTGGGCGGCGCACCGCCGGGTCACGGTGGACGGCACGCGCTCGGTGCTGCGGGCCTGCAAGGAGGCCGGGGTGCCGCGGCTGGTGCACGCGAGCACCGAGGCGGTGCTGATGACCGGCCAGCGGCTGGTCGACGTGGATGAGACCGCACCGCTGCGTCCGGACTCGAAGGCCGCCTACCCGGCGACGAAGGCGGCGGCCGAACAGATGGTCCGGGACGCCAACGGTGCGGCGCTGGAGACCGTGGTGGTGCGGCCCCGGTTCGTCTGGGGCGCCGGCGACACCTCGCTGTTGCCGGTGCTGGTCGAGGCGGCCCGGTCCGGGCGGCTCCGGTGGATCTCCGGCGGCCGGCACCTGACCGACGTCACCCACGTCGACAACGCCGTGGAAGGCCTGGTGCTGGCGGCGTTGCGCGGTGCGTCCGGTGGGGTGTACTTCGTCACCGACGACCACCTGGTCACGTTCCGCTCGTTCGTCAGCGAACTGCTCCGGACGCAGGGCGTCGAGCCGCCCACCCGCTCGATTCCGGGCTGGCTGGCGAGGGCCGGCACGGCCACCGGCGAGGCGACCTGGCGGTGGCTCCGGCTGTCCGGCCGGCCGCCGCTGGACCGGATGGCACTGTGGCTGATGTCGCTGGACTGCACCCTGGACATCACCCGGGCCCGCACCGACCTCGGCTACCGCCCTGTCCGCACCCACGAGTCCGGTCTCGCCGACATGCGCACCGCGACGGCCCTCACCCCGGAGCCGACCCCGGCGCACCCCCTCCCAGGCAGCGCAGACGCGACCTAACCCGGCGCCGTCAAAGAAGGCCGGCGGCCTTGAGGTTGAGGTAGGCGTCGGCCACCTTCGAGGGGAAGATGTCGGCGGGTTCGTCCACCACCTCGACGCCTCGGTGGCGCAGCGCGGCGATGATCCGGCGACGCTCGCCCATGGCCCGTTCGGCGGCGGCGGCGTCGTAGACGGCCTGGGTGTCGCCCCGGCGGGTGGCCATCTCGGCGACGGTCGGATCGGCCACCGACGCGAGCACGACCGTGTGCTTCGCGGTGAGCTGGCCGAGCACCGGCAGCAGGCCCTCGGCCAGCGCGGCGGGCTCCATCGCGGTGAACAGCACCACCAGGCACCGCTTGCGCTCCCGCCGCACCACCTCCGACACCATCAGCCCGAAGTCCGACTCGACAAGTTCGGCCTCGATCGGCGCCAGCGCCTGGACGATCTCGGGCAGCACGCTGCCCCGGGTCGCGCTGGACACCGACGCGCGCAGCCGCATGTCGGCGGCGATCATGTCCACCCGGTCGCCGGCCTTGGCGGCCACCGCGGCGAGCAGCAGGGAGGCGTCCATCGCGGCGTCCAGGCGGGGGATGTCGCCCACCCGGGCCGCGGCCGTGCGGCCGGTGTCGAGCACCATCACGATGCGCCGGTCGCGTTCCGGGCGCCAGGTGCGCACCACCACGTCGCCCCGGCGTGCGGTGGCCCGCCAGTCGATCGAGCGGACGTCGTCGCCGTCCACGTACTCGCGGAGCGAGTCGAACTCCGACCCCTGGCCGCGGGCCCGGATCGCCACCGAGCCGTCCAGCTGGCGCAGCCGGGAGAGCTTCTCGGGCAGGAACCGCCGGGAGGTGAACGGCGGCAGCACCCGTACGGCCCACGCCGGGGTGAGCTTGCGCGACCTCCGTCGCCAGGTCTGCCGGAACGCCAGGCCCAGCGGCCCGTAGGAGCGGATCGTCACCCGCACGGCCGTGCGGTCGCCCCGGCGGCTCGGGACGAGCGTGGTGGCCAGCGTGCGGCCGTCCCCGGGCCCGAGCCGGAGCCGGTGCTCGTACGGGCTGGCGCCGGCCGAGGGCACCCAGGCGTCCCGGACCCGGGCCCGCAGCGTCCGCCGGCCCTGGTTGGTCACCTGCAGCGCCACCAGCGCGGGCTCGCCGAGCCGGGTCTGGGTGTCGCCGCGCCGGGCCAGCCGGACCGCGCCGACGGCGCCGGCCAGCACCCAGTCCACGATGCACACCACCAGCAGCACGCCCAGCCAGGCCCAGGCCGCCAGACCGGGCCACGGCGTCAGCGGAAGCAGCACCGCGCCGAGTACGCAGGCGAGAACGGCCCGTCCGGTGACCATGCTCAGCGCGGGGTCGGGACGGCCGCGAGCACCGAGTCGAGCACGCCGTCGGGCGTGACGCCCTCCAGTTCGGCCTCCGGACGCAACAGCACGCGGTGCCGCAGCGTCGACCGCGCCAGCGCCTTGACGTCGTCCGGGGTCACGTAGTCCCGGCCCGCCAGCCACGCCCAGGCCTTGGCGGTGTTGAGCAGCGCGGTGGCCCCGCGGGGGGAGGCGCCGTTGGCCAGCGACGGCGAGGTGCGGGTGGCCCGGCAGACGTCCACGATGTAGCCCATCACCTGCGGCGCGACCTGGACGAGCTGGACGGCTTCGCGTCCATGGGCCAGGTCCTCGGCGCTGGCCACCTGACGCACCCGGGACAGGTCGCGCGGGTCGAAGCCGGCGTGGTGCGCGGCAAGCACCCGCAGCTCCTCCTCCCGGGCGGGCAGCGGCACGTTCACCTTCAGCAGGAACCGGTCGAGCTGGGCCTCGGGCAGCGGGTAGGTGCCTTCGTACTCCAGCGGGTTCTGGGTCGCCGCGACGACGAACGGGTCCGGCAGCTTGCGCGGCTCGCCCTCCACCGAGACCTGGCGCTCCTCCATCGACTCCAGCAGCGAGGCCTGGGTCTTCGGCGGCGTGCGGTTGATCTCGTCGGCCAGCAGCAGGTTGGTGAAGACCGGACCCTCGCGGAACTCGAACTCCGAGGTCTTCGCGTCGTAGACCAGCGAGCCGGTGACGTCGCCGGGCATCAGGTCGGGGGTGAACTGCACCCGCTTGGACTGCAGCGACAGGGCGGCGGCCAGCGTCCGGACGAGCAGTGTCTTGGCCACGCCGGGGACGCCTTCGAGCAGCACGTGGCCGCGACAGAGCAGGGCGATCACCAGGCTGGTCACGACCGCGTCCTGGCCGATCACCACCGTGCCGACCTCGGCCCGCAGCCGGGTCAGCGCGTCCCGGGCGCTGATCGCCTCGGGTGTGGGTTCGGGCATGTCGGCGGGCCGGAACGACCGGGGGTCGGCCGGCGGTGCGGCCGCGGGCTGACCGGGGTAGTGACCGGGGTGTTGGCCCGGGTGCGGCGGCGGACCGCCCGGGTGCCCGGGCGGTGGCTGGTGCGGGCCGCGGGCGCCCCAGGCGGGCTGCGGATACGGTGCCGGCCCGCCCGCCTGGCCGGGTGGGTAGCCGCCGGCGCCGGGGTAGGTGGGCGGCTGGGCGCCCGGCTGCCCGTCCTGGGGCCGTTGCCAGCCCGCTTGCGAGGTGTCGGTCATCGGTGTCCTTCTCCGTCGTTCGGTGCGGCGGCGTCCCCGGTCGGTCCGGACGGGGCCGGGGCCGGCGGGAGGGGCAGGTGAGCCGCGGGCGGCAGGCCGGGCGGGGGGTCGGGGTCGGGCGGGAGGACCGCGTTGCGGGTGGGGTCGACCGTGTCGGCGACCAGGGCGTCCAGGTCGTCGGCCGCCGCCACCAGCCCGGCGTCGTGCTGCGCGGGAGCGCCGTAGAAAAAGGTGTACACCTCGGCGGGATGACGCCTGGAACGTTCGGCCACGGCCTCCACCAGCACTCGCCGCTCCGGCGTGGGCCCGAGCCCGAGCAGCGGCAGGACCCGGGCCAGCGCCGCCGCCCGCAACGCCTGGTGCGCCTCGCCCCTGGCCCTGGCCCGGCGGTAGAGCCGGGACCGGCCCTCGACCGTCTCCGCCGACCGGACGATCACCGGCAGGCGCTCGGCGATCGGAGGGCCCAGCCGGCGGCCCGACCAGAACGCGGCCAGCACGCCGGCGGCGACCAGCATCCACGTCACGGGGCCCACCCAGCCCGGCAGGATGGCGCCGAGCCCGGCCCGTTCGGCGTCCGCGGCGGGCTCGGGACCGGCCAGGTCGAGCCAGAGCACCCGGTCGTGGGCGGTGAGCAGTCCCAGCGACAGCGCGGCGTTGCCGGCGTCGTCCAGCCGGTCGTTGGTCAGCGGGTCACGGGACCCGAGCAGTACGGTCTCGGCGGCGCCCGCCCGGTCGAGCACGACCAGGCCGCGGTCGTAGCAGGTGGTCGCGGACGCCGTCACGTCGAACCGGTACAGCGCGACCTCGGCTTCGCCGGCGGAGACCGCCTCGGGCAGGTTGCAGTCCGGGTCGGCCAGGTCCGTCAGGCCGCTGCTGATGCGGGCCCGCAGCCGGGTGTCGATCTCGTCGAGGGTGTACTGGTCGGGTTCGACGTGGACCACCCGGACCGACCGCGGGAGGGCGCTCAACGCCCGCACGGTGGCGGGGGAGAGATCGTAGGGAAACGGCACCAGCACGGTCACGTTCCCGGCCCGGGCCGTCTCCAGGGCCTCGGCGGACGAGGAGACCTTCTCCACCGCGACGTTCCGGTGGCCGAGCAGCACGGCCAGCGCCCGGGACCCCTCCGGCGTGGGGGAGTCCGGGTCGAGCGGCCCCGTCTCGGTGCGGGTCTGGAACGAGGCGAACAGGACGAGGCTGGCCACCACCATCAGCGCCAGCCCCGCCAGCGCGCCCACCTGGACCAGCCGTCGACCGGCACCGACCGGGCGGGCCGCAGCGGTGTCGACCGCCGCCGTCATCGGGCCTCCCGCACGGTCATCGGGTGTCCGTCGCGCCGGGAGCCACCCAGCCGGCCCGGGCCCCGGTGCCCGTCGCCGGGTCGGACGGCCGGGCCGCGGCCACCCGGGCGTCGATCTCGCGGAGGCGGGCGTCGTGCTCGGCCGTCGCGGTGCGGCCGCCATACCAGAGCTCGCCGAAGAGCGTCACGGCCTCGACCAGGTCCACCGCGACCGACGGCAACGCGCGCCCCGCCTGGTCGGCCACCTCGGCGGCCGTCCGACCCGGCCGGTCCTCGATCAGCTCGCGGTGCACCAGGCCGGCCACCACGGCCCGCAGCCGTTCGCGCACGGCCTCGGCGTACCGGCCTTCCGCGGCGAACGCGTCGGCGCGCTCGCGGTGGGTCTGGCCGGACACGGTCGGCGCCAGCTCGTCGGCCTCCCCGGCCCGGCCGGCCGTCCGGGCCAGCGGCCCGAACCGCACGATCACCGCCACCACGACCGCCACCACCAGCAGCACGATCACCACCAGGCCGACGCCGCCGCCGGGGGAGAGCTGGGCGGCGCTCTCGAAGAGTCCGTCGATCCAGGCGATCAGACGGTCGAGCCCCTCGGCGATCACCGACGGGCGTTCCTGCTGGTAGAGCTGCTTGGACAGCTCCTCGGCAGCTTCCCGCTGGGCCGGATCGCGGGGCACGGGGTCGGCCAGGTAGGAGACGACGGGGCCCATCAGGTGGTCCTGGCCAGGGCCGAGCGGCCGTCGAGGCCGAGATCGATGTCGAGACCCTCGGTGCGCATCCGGCTGTCGGCGTACACCAGGGCGTTGACGCAGCCGAGGAACGGCAGCACGACGACCTCCGGCAGGTAGATACCCAGGCTGAGGATCGTCACGGCGAGCAGCACCAGGCCCGGGCCGGGGGCGTCGGACCCGGACAGCAGGCCCACCACCGTGATCGCGAGGACGAAGAACGGCAGCGCCACGGCGGCCTGCAGTACCGCGCCGACGGTGCGCGCCAGCAGGTGCACCCAGAACACCCGGAGGAACCCGCGTCCGACCAGTTGCACCGAACGCTGCACCGCGGGGAACACGCCCGCCCGTTCCAGCACGAACACCGGCACCGCCATGCCGAGCAGGGTGGCCACCAGCGCGGGCGTGGCCAGGGCCACCAGGAGCCCGACGAACGGGATCAGCGACACGGCCGAGACGACACTGGAGAGGACGGCGGACAGGACCGCGAGCAGGGCGCCCAGGCCCAGCAGTCGCCACGCGCGCGGCCGCAGGGCGGCCCAGGTCGTGTCCATCCGCACCGGCTGGCCGAACATCGCCGCTCCGGTCGCCGCCGCGGCCGGAGCGCCCGCGACCGACGCGCACACCGACGCGACGAAGCCCTGCAGGAACGCGGCCACCACGATTCCGGCCAGCGTCGCGAGGATCGCCGCGTCGCCGGGGCTCGAGCCGCTGAACAGGTCGATCGTGAGGTTGCCGACGATCCAGAACACCGGGACGGTCAGGATCAGCTGGACGGCGGCGACCACGGCGCCCACCCCGAGGGTGGGGCCGGGATGGCGGCGCAGCAGGTCCATCGCCCCGTCGAGCACCTCGCCGACGGCCAGCGGCCGCAGCGGGTCGGCCGGTCGGGGCGTCCCGGTCGGGACGCCCCGGGCGGGCTGGTGGGCGCCGGCGGATCGGGCGGGGGCGCGACCCCTGCGCCGTACGCGGCTGTCTGGGTGCTCACCGCCGTCCAGATCTCCTCGCTCGTCGTGGCCGACCGTGCGGGCGTGCCGGCCCCCGGCCGGTCCGGGGCCGGCCTGGGCGAACCACCCCCGCGGACCCGTGCCGGTGCTCCGCGGGACGCCACCCGGTCCGGACGACATCGTGTCACGACGGCGCGACCGCACCGCGTGGGGACCGCCGGGCCGCGACCTGCGGGGGCCGAAAGGCAGCCGCGAGCGCGGTGACCGGCGCGGAGGTGTCACGATGGGGCCATGAGAGCACGTGTGCTGGTGGTCGACGACGACCCGGCGTTGGCGGAGATGCTCGGCATCGTCCTGCGCAGCGAGGGCTTCACCCCGTCCTTCGTCTCCGACGGCGAACGTGCCCTGACCGCCTTCCGGGAGACCCGGCCCGACCTGGTGCTCCTCGACCTGATGCTGCCGGGGATGAGCGGCCTGGACGTCTGCCGGTCGATCCGGACCGAGTCCGGGGTGCCGATCGTCATGCTCACCGCCAAGAGCGACACCGTCGACGTGGTGCTGGGCCTGGAGTCCGGCGCCGACGACTACGTGGTCAAGCCGTTCAAGCCGAAGGAGCTGGTCGCCCGGGTGCGGGCCCGGCTGCGCCGCAGCGACGACACCCCGCCCGAGAGCCTGACGATCGGCCCGCCGGACGCCCAGGTGGAGATCGACGTGCCGGGACACTCGGTCACCCGCGACGGCAGCGCGATCGGCCTCACCCCGCTGGAGTTCGACCTGCTGGTCGCGCTCGCCCGCAAGCCGCGGCAGGTGTTCACCCGCGAGGTGCTGCTCGAACAGGTGTGGGGATACCGGCACGCCGCCGACACGCGCCTGGTCAACGTCCACGTGCAGCGGCTGCGGGCCAAGGTCGAGCGCGACCCCGAGCACCCCGAGGTGGTGCTGACTGTGCGGGGGGTCGGCTACAAGGCGGGCACGGGGTGAGTTCCGCGCTCGCCGCGGTGCGGGCCGCCGCGGGCCGCCGCGGGGAGATCGTCCGGCGTGTCCTGTTGGCATGGGCCGCCGGCGTGCGGCGGACGGTGCTCACCCGGATCGGTGCGCCGGCCCGGCTGCGGGCCGCGCGGGGCCTGGCCTACTGGCGACGTTCGCTGCAGCTCCGCGTGGTGACCACGACGCTGGCCGCGAGCACGCTGGTGGTGGTGGCGCTCGGGCTGGTGGTCGTCCAGCGGGTCACCGACGGCCTGGTCACCACCAAGCGGGAGCAGAGCATCGACGAGGTGGTCCGCGGCCAGGCGTACATGCAGGCCCAACTCAGCCAGGTCGGCGGGCCGGACGACCCGGTGCTGGACACGGCGCTGCGCCAGGTGGTCTCCAACCTGTCCCGGCGCGGGAGCGGCGGCGACTTCGCGATCGCGATCCAGACCACCAACACCCGCCTGTCCCGCCAGTACGAGTCGGCCGGTGTGCGTCCGCCGGGAGAACTCGCGCAACTGGTGGCGCAGCGGAACGCGCCGGCCTACCAGTACACCCGGGACGCCTTCGCGGGCGCCGCCGCGGGGCCGATGCTCGTGGTGGTGGCCCCGGTGGACACGGCGGCCGGGAGGTTCGACCTCTACTACTTCTTCTCGTTGCGGGGCGAGGCCGAGACGCTGAGCCTGGTGCAGAACTCGCTGGTGGGCATCGGCGTGCTGCTGCTGCTGTTGCTGGCCGGCATCGCGATGCTGGTCACCCGCCAGGTGGTCACCCCGGTGCGGCTCGCGGCCCGCACCGCCGAGCGCCTGTCCGCCGGCCTGCTGGAGGAGCGGATGACCGTCCGGGGCGAGGACGACCTCGCCCGCCTGGCGCATTCGTTCAACGAGATGGCCGGGAACCTCCAACGCCAGATCGTGCAGCTGGAGGACCTCTCCCGGTTGCAGCGCCGGTTCACCTCCGACGTGTCGCACGAGCTGCGCACCCCGCTGACCACCGTGCGGATGGCTGCCGACGTCCTCTACGCGACCCGCGGCGACTTCGCGCCCGAGGTGGCGCGGTCGGCCGAGCTGCTGTCCACCGAGGTCGACCGGTTCGAGTCGCTGCTCTCGGACCTGCTCGAGATCAGCCGGTACGACGGCGGCTTCGCGGTATTGGACACCGAGGAGGTCGACGTGCGGACCCTGGTCACCCGGATCGTCGCGGGCCTCGCTCCGCTGGCCGAGCGGGCGGGCACGCCGATCGAGGTCGAGCTGCCGGACGAGCCCGCGGTCGCCGAGGTCGATCCCCGCCGGGTCGAGCGGATGCTGCGCAACCTGGTCGGCAACGCGATCGAGCACGGCGAGGCCAGGCCGGTGCGGATCACCCTGGGTCAGGACGCGACGGCGGTCGCGGTCACCGTCCGCGACCACGGCGTGGGCCTCAAGCCCGGTGAGGCCGAGGTCGTCTTCAACAGGTTCTGGCGGGCCGACCCGTCCCGGGCCCGGCAGACCGGCGGCACCGGGCTCGGGCTGTCGATCAGCCTGGAGGACGCCCGCCTGCACGGAGGATGGCTGCAGGCCTGGGGGCGACCAGGCCAGGGCGCACAGTTCCGGCTCACCCTGCCGCTGCGGGTCCGCGGGCCACTGGCCGCCGCCCCGCTGCCGTTGCGGCCCGCCGACCTGGACGCCCCTCCCGACTCCGACGACGATCTGGGCGACGATCCGGGCGACGAACTCGCGGGCGGCGCGCACGCTGCCCGGCCGGCCGAGGATGCGATGCGCGGTGGCTGAGCCTCCCCGGGGTCTACGCGTCCGTCCGTCCGGCCGGAGCCGTGCGGCGCTCGTGGTCGCGGTGGTCGCGGTGGTCGCGGCGCTGGCCGCCGGCTGCGCCTCGGTCCCCGACGACGGCGAACCCCAGCTCGTCCAGGACGGTCAGCTCGGCACCGGCGATCCTCGCAACGCCGAGGTCGCGACGAGCCTCCCGCAGCCCGGCGAGAACGTCGAACAGACCGGCCAGGCGTACCTCAACGCGAGCCGGCTCACCCAGGACACCAAGCGGCTCGGCGAGGTCTTCGTGGCCCGGCCGGCGCGGGAGCGGTTCGGCCAGACCAAGCAGGTGCGCATCGTCCGGTCGCTGCAGATGCGTCCCCGCCAGATCAGCGTCAGCGTCACCAACCTGGAGTTCTCCGGCGACCTGGTGGGCGCCGTGGACGGCCGGTCCCGGGCCTTCCTGCCCCAGGCCGCGCGGCGGTGGGCGACGTCGGTGCCGATGGTCCGGACCAGGGGGGTGTGGCTGTTCGCCGAACCGCCGCCGGTCGTGGTGGCGGCGAACGAGTTCGACGCGGCTTTCACGCCGGTGACGCTCTACTTCGCCGGACCCCAGGGCGAGGCCGGCACCGAGGTGGTGGTGCCCGAGGAGCGGTATCTCGACTCGGTCAGCGGGATCGAGACCAAGGTCGTCGACCTGTTGCTCGGAGGTCCGTCGTCCCGGCTGGAAGGTATCGCCCGCAACCCGCTCCCGGCCGGCACCAAGCGGAACGGCCTGGCGCCCATCGACGTCGCGTCCGGCGACCTGGAGCTGGACCTGTCCCCGGAGGCCGAGTCGGCCGACGCGGACTCCATCAACGCGTTCGTGGCCCAGGTCGGGTGGTCGCTGCGCGACCAGATCCGGGGGCGGGTGCGGCTGCAGGTGACCGGTCGGCTGCTGACGGTACCGGGGGTGACGGCGGTCCAGGGAGAGGCGCAGTGGCGCCGGTACAACCCGGCCGCCCGCACCGCCAATCCCGACTTCTACGTGGAGCGCGGTGCGGTCCGCAAGCTCGACGCCGACTCGTCCCGGGCGAGCGAGTCGGCTCCGCTCTCGAGCAACCCGCAGCTGACCCGCGGGGTGGTGACGGCCGCCCTGTCCACCGACCTCTCGACGATCGCGGTGGTGAAGGACGCGCCCGGCGGCGGCCAGCAGCTCTGGCTCGGACCCACCCAGGGTCCGTTGAAGCCCGGTGTCCTCGGCGGTGTCCTCGGCCGCCCGAGCTGGGGCCGGGGCGCTTCCGCGGTGCTCGTGCCGGTGGACGGCCGGCTGGTGCAGGTGTCGGTGGCGCGGCCGGGAACCGCGGTTCCGGTGGCGGGGGCACCGCGGTCGGTGCGGGCCGCCAAGGTGGCTCCGGACGGGCTCCGGGTGGCGTTGGTGGCCGGGGACGGCTCCGCCGCACGGGTGATGCTGGGCTCCCTGCTGGCCGCGCCGGCGACCCGGTCCGCGCCGGCGTTGCAGGCGGTGCTGCCGCTGGCGGTGACCGGCGCGCCGCGGGACGTGGCGTGGGCGGGCGTGACGACGCTGGCGGTGGCGGTCCGGACCTCCGACGACCAGTCCGGCGTGGTGCTGGCGCCGGTGGACGGGGCGCCGGCGGAGTTCCGGCCGGGGCCGGCGGTGCGGATCTCCTCGGGTCGGCTGCGCATCGCGGCATCGCCCACCCAGCAGGGCTCCACCCAGGTCCTGCTGGAGGCGGGCGGGCAGCTCTACCAGGTGTTCAGCAGCCAGGCCGTGCCCGAGTCCGGCACGTCCGGCGGCACGGCGCCGTTCTTCCCCGGCTAGTTCGTCGCCACGGTTTCGCTGTCCGTTGCCGCGACACCCGGCCGCTTCTCCGCACGGACGGCCTTTCTCCGGCCGGCCGGTTCTCCACAGCCGTGCCGGCGTGGGTGGTGGTCGGGCCGCCACGATGGTGCGGTGTTCGTCGCGTTGCTCGACCTGCTGCTGCCCGCACCGTGTGCCGGGTGTGGACAGGGACCCGGCCCGTTCTGCCCGGCCTGCGCTCCGCCACCTGGCGGGGTGCGCATCGTCCGGCCGGGATCGTGGCCGGAGTTCCCCCGCTGTGCCGCGGCCGGGGACTACGCGGGCGCCCTACGCGGCGCGATCCTCGCGTACAAGGAGCGCCGACACCGGGTCTGGGGCAGGGTGCTCGGCCGGCTGCTGGCCGACGCCGTGGCCGAAGTGGCCGGTGGCACCGGTCCGGTGCGGCTGGTGCCGGTGCCGTCGTCCGGCGCCGCGGTCCGGGCCCGGGGGATCGACCACGTCCGCACGCTGGCCGGCCACGCGGCCGACCAGCTGCGACGGTCCGGCCGGGTGGCCGAGGTCTGCCCGGTGCTGGCCGTGGCACGGCGTACCGGCGACTCGGTGGGACTGTCCGCGGCTGAGCGCAGCGCGAACGTCGCCGGCGCCTTCCGGGCCGCCGGCCGACCGGCCGGGTCAGCGACATTGGTGCTGGTGGACGACGTGGTCACCACCGGTGCCACGCTGGGCGAGGCGGCCAGGACACTGGCCGGGGCGGGCCTGCCGGCGGCCGCCGCCGTGGTCGCCGCGACACCGCGCCGAGGCCGGAGGTCGGGTTAGCCGGTGCTGGGGGTGAGCCCGGACGCCGGGTCGGCTGGCGGCCGCGGTGACCGGACTGGCGCGGACCGCGAGCCGCGATCCCACGAGTCGGGCGGAGCCGGCCGTGACTCGGCGTGTCGCCGTCCTGGCGCGTCGCCGGGCACGTCTGGACGGCCGCCCGCGTTGAACAGGCAGGACGGTCGAATACCGGGCGACGGCAGGGACAACCGGGCGCCAACAGGGGGTGACGCGGGCCTCCCGAGCTATTAGCGTCGAGGGCGCGGGCACAACGTTCCGCCACGGAGAGGAGGTCTGTGACCGACCGGTCGCCTGGCCCGCGGACGACCGGAGGCAGTCGTCACGGAACCGCCGTCGAGCGGTGCGCCGAATCGCGGAAACGTGGGAGGTACGTGTGGACACTCGTGTGGACATCGTCGTCAAAGGTCGCAACGTCGAGGTGCCCGAGCACTACCGGCAGCACGTCAGCGAGAAACTGGCCCGCATCGAGCGCTACGACCAGAAGCTGATCCGCGTCGATGTCGAGCTGTCGCACGAGAAGAACCCCCGGCAGTCCCCGTCCTGTCAGCGTGTCGAGATCACCTGCAAGTCCCGCGGTCCGGTCATCCGCAGCGAGGCGTGCGCAGCCGACTTCTACAGCGCGCTGGACCTCGCGATCACCAAGTTGCAGAGCCGCCTGAGCCGCGTCGCCGACCGGCGCAGGGTGCACCACGGACGCCGTACCCCGATCTCGGTCGCCGCGGCCACCGCGCAGACCCTCACGGCGCTCGAACCGGCCCCGGCCTCAGCCAACGGTTCCGGCGAGCCGGTCGGTGTCCTGGAGGAGGTCCAGGAGGTCCAGGAGGTCGAGGACTTCACGCCCGGCCGCATCGTCCGCGAGAAGGAACACCCGGCCAAGCCGATGGGCGTGGACGACGCGCTCTTCGAGATGGAACTCGTCGGCCACGACTTCTACCTGTTCAGCGATGTCGACACCGGTCGGCCCAGCGTGGTGTACCGGCGCAAGGGCTACGACTACGGGGTCATCAGCCTGTCGATGTGACGGGCGTCGAACCCGGTTGCCAGGCCGAGCCTCGTGCCAGGCCGAGCCTCGTGCCAGGCCGAGCCTCGTGCCAGGTCGAACCTCGTGCCAGGTCGAACCTGGTGTCAGGTGAACACGGCGGTGCCCTCGGGACGGTCTGTTCCGGCGGCACTGCCGCACCGTGCGGCGGCTACCGGTCGCGCGTCAGGTGATCGCCGGTGGCGATGTTCGGCCTCGCGGGAACCTCACGAGCGTCCGCGCGGTTTACTTTCCGAGGGCCGCGCGGCGTGCCGGCCGCGTCCGTACGGCGACGGCGGGCAGACGACGGCGACCCGGCCACCGGCCGGAGCGCACCGTGCCTACGATGGTGGCCAGGACATTCTAGGGAGCTGACCGATCCGTGATCCTCGACAAGATCCTTCGCGCCGGCGAGGGCCGCGTCCTGCGCCGGCTCAAGGCCATCGCCGACACCGTCGCCTCGATCGAGGACGAGTACACCGATCTCACCGACGCCGAGCTGCGTGAGCTGACCGACCAGTACCGGGAGCGCTACGCCGAAGGCGAGACCCTCGACGACCTGCTCCCGGAGGCCTTCGCGACCGTGCGCGAGGCCGCGAAGCGGGTGCTCGGCCAGCGGCACTACGACGTCCAGATGATGGGCGGCGCTGCCCTGCACCAGGGCCGGATCGCCGAGATGCGCACCGGGGAGGGCAAGACCCTGACCTCCGTGCTGCCGGCGTACCTCAACGCGCTCGCCGGCAAGGGCGTGCACATCGTCACGGTGAACGACTACCTGGCCCAGCGCGACGCCGAGTGGATGGGCCGGGTGCACACGTTCCTCGGCCTCACCGTCGGCACGATCCTGCCGAACGCCCTGCCCGGCGAGCACAAGGCCGCGTACGAGTGCGACATCACTTACGGCACCAACAACGAGTTCGGGTTCGACTACCTGCGCGACAACATGGCCTGGTCGAAGGACGAACTGGTCCAGCGCGGCCACTTCTTCGCGATCGTCGACGAGGTCGACTCGATCCTCATCGACGAGGCCCGCACGCCGCTGATCATCTCCGGACCGGCTGAGCAGGCCGCCCGCTGGTACCAGGAACTCGCCAGGATCTGCGACCGGATGAAGGGCTTCGAGACCACCGCGCTGACGCCCCAGGACCACGCGAAGCAGCTGGACCAGATCGAGTCCAAGTACGACCACGAGTTCGACTACAAGAAGCGCACGGTCGCGATCACCGACCGGGGGCTCCGCCGGGTCGAGGACGAACTCGGCGTCGAGAACCTGTACGAGGCCGGCAACACCCCGGTGATCGGATACCTGAACAACGCGCTCAAGGCCAAGGAGCTCTACAAGAAGGACAAGGACTACATCGTGGTCGACGGCGAGGTGCTGATCGTCGACGAGTTCACCGGACGGGTGCTGCACGGCCGTCGGTACAACGAGGGCATGCACCAGGCGATCGAGGCCAAAGAGGGCGTCGCCATCAAGGACGAGAACCAGACGCTGGCCACCATCACCCTGCAGAACTACTTCCGTCTCTACGGCAAGCTCGCCGGCATGACCGGCACGGCGATGACCGAGGAGTCGGAGTTCAACAAGACCTACTCCGTCGGCGTGGTGCCGATCCCGACCCACCGGCCGATGATCCGCCGGGACCGTTCGGACGTGATCTACAAGACCGAGATCGCCAAGTTCGAGGCGGTCGTCGACGACATCGCCGAGCGGAACGAGAACGGGCAGCCGATCCTGGTCGGCACCACGAGCGTCGAGAAGTCCGAGCTGCTCTCCACCCTGCTACGCCGCCGCGGCGTCGACCACGAGGTGCTGAACGCGAAGTTCCACGCCAAGGAAGCCGAGATCATCGCGCAGGCCGGCCGCAAGGGTGCGGTGACGGTCGCGACGAACATGGCCGGCCGCGGCACCGACATCATGCTCGGCGGCAACCCGGAGTACCTCGCGGCGGCCGAGCTGCGCAATGCCGGCTACGACCCCGACGACGATCCGGAGGCATACGCGAAGGCATGGACCGAGGCGCTGGAGCGGTCCAAGGAGGCAGTGGCGGACGAGGCCGACGAGGTCACCGACGCCGGCGGCCTCTACGTGCTCGGCACCGAGCGGCACGACTCCCGCCGGATCGACAACCAGCTCCGCGGCCGGTCCGGACGGCAGGGAGACCCGGGAGAGTCGCGGTTCTACCTCTCGCTCGGGGACGACCTGATGCGGCGGTTCAACGCCGCCGCCGTCGAGACGATCATGGAACGTCTCAACATCCCCGACGACGTGCCGATCGAGTCGAAGCTGGTGAGCCGGCAGATCCAGTCCGCACAGGGGCAGATCGAGCAGCAGAACGCCGAGACCCGCAAGAACGTGCTGAAGTACGACGACGTGCTCAACAACCAGCGCGAGGTGGTCTACGCCGAGCGCAAGCGGGTGCTCGACGGCGCCGACCTGCAGGAGCAGGTGCGCAACATGATCGACGACGTCGCCCAGGAATACGTCAACGGGGTGGCCCAGGAGGGCTACGCCGAGGACTGGGACCTCGACCAGCTGATCGCCGGCCTCAAGCAGCTCTACCCGGTGTCGTTCACGGTGGAGGAGCTCGAGGAGGAGGTGGGCGGCCGCGAGGCCATGGACGCGGAGTTCCTCCTCGCCCGGATCACCGAGGACGCCCACGCCGCCTACGACCGGCGGGAGAAGGAACTCGGCGAGGACGCGTTGCGCGAACTCGAGCGGCAGGTGGTGCTCTCGGTGCTCGACCGCAAGTGGCGTGAGCACCTCTACGAGATGGACTACCTGCAGGAAGGCATCGGCCTGCGCGCCTACGCCCAGCGCGACCCGCTGGTGGAGTACCAGCGCGAAGGGTTCGACCTGTTCAACGGCATGATGGAGGGCATCAAGGAGGAGTCGGTCGGCTTCCTGTTCAACCTCGAGGTCCAGGTCGAGGACGACGCCGCGCCGACGGTGGAGCTCGCCGACGGGGCAGGCGAAGCGCCGGCCGACGAACCCCACCACGTGGAGGTCCGGGCCAAGGGTCTGGGTGCTCCCCGGGCCGCTCAGGCGTTGCAGTACTCGGCACCGACCATCGACGGCGAGGCTGGCGCCGGTGCCGTGCGGGTCGGCTCAGACAGCGCACTCGGCGTCGGTCCCGCGTCGCCCACGGCGGTCGGCGCGAAGCAGGCCGCTCCTGGCCAGAAGGTCGGGTCGGGCCCGTCCCGGAACGCCCCCTGTCCCTGCGGATCGGGCAAGAAGTACAAGCGCTGCCACGGTGCGCCAGGCGGTACGGCCTGACGCAGGCCCCTCGCCAGCCGTTTCGGTCAGGGTTTCTCCCGCCGTGTGGCGGCTTGACTTCGTCCGGCCGTCGGCATGTAGTGCAGGGAGGAGTCTTCCCAGGTCGGGAGGCTACGGCGACATTCGTGGGGGGTCGGATGCGTCGTCTGGAGAGTTTCGCGGGTGTGCTGGCCGACGGTCGGACGACGGGGTTCAGCTCGTTCGAGGCGGGCCTGCTGGTGGTGGCGGGCGCGGCGCTGCTCGGCATGGCCGCGCTGCTGCTGGTGCGCTGGCGCACCGGCCGCTGACCCCCCGCGCCCCGAACCTGACGGCTGCCGACCTGGTGGGGCCGGCGGCCAACCCGGCTCGCCTAACGGGCTCGGCCCACCCGGGCGCGCCCAGCCGGATCGTCGCGCCGGGGCGTCAGAGGATGTCGAGGACCGTGCACCGCCAGCGGCCGTCAATGCCTTCCAGGCGCATGGCCACCGCACGCACGCGTCCGCCCCACCGCACGACCAGGGTGACCTCGGCGACGCCGTCCGCGGGCTCGCACACGCGGGGGGTGCCGATGCCCAGCCGGTTGCGCGTGCCACCGGTCGGCGAGGGTTCGGCCGCTGGGCCGCTGTCGGGCGGGCGCCGGAGCGAAGCGGCCAGTTGCCGGGCGACGCTCTCGTAGGCGGCCTCGTCCAGGTGCGGCATGAGCTGTTGCAACGGCCGCCGGCCGCCGAGCACCTCCAGCACCGCCACCACGAGGCTTCTGGCCTGCTCGGCGGGGTCGGACAGCGCGGACCGCGACGTCGGCAGCGGGCCGAACGGGTCGGTCTTCTCGTCCGGCACGTCGACCCGCGGCGGCAACGGCAGGACGGCCGGCGGCACAGCGTCGCCGAACGGCAGCTCGACGGGTGGGTGCACGACCCGCAGGTGACGGCGGGTGGGACGGGCCAGCTCGACCGGTGGTTCCAGGGAAGGGGCCGGCCGGAGCCGGACCACCGCTGCCGCCAGCGGGCGGCGGGGCGGTTGGACTGCCAGCGGTGCGGTCATGGTGACTCTCCTGTCGGGGTGCGGCGGCGTCGGGCGGGTCAGCGTCGGGGGTGCGGCGGCGTCGGGCGGGTCAGCGTCGGGGGTCCGGGGGTCCGAGGCGTTGATCGGGGAGGAGCAGGTCGGGGTCGTCGCCCACGACGGCTCGGTTGGCCGCCCACCAGCGGGGCCATTCGGCGGCGATCTCGCGGTCGCCGGCGTGGGCACCGAGGTGCGCCTTCGCGATCGACCAGAGTGAGTCGCCGCGCAGCACCACCACCTCGGCTCCGGTCTGCCTCGGCGTGACCACCGGGAGCGGTGACTCGCCCGGTGGCGATGCGCGGCTCGACGGCGTCGCGGGCGCCGGCGGGTTGGCGGGCTTGCCGGCGACTGCCTCGGCGAGCGGGCTGCGGGGGGCGGTGACGGGCCAGTCGAGGTCGAGTTGCGCCACGGCCGCGACTCGCGGCGGCTGGACGGGATCGGCGTGGGCCGCGGCACCGATCCCGGTCAGCAGGGCGACACCGAGCAGGCCCGCCAGCAGGCGCCGCGCCGCCGCCGGAACGACCGCGCCGCTGACCCGGGTCGCCACCCGGCCGAGCCGCCCGGGGAGCGCGCCGGCGGCCACCGACGTGCCCGCGACGATCAGCCAGGCGAGGGCCGCCCAGGCCAGGACCCCCACCAGCGACAAGGCGACCGCGTCCGCGCCCAGCGCGTCGGCGGTGGCCTGCGGGGCGGTGCTGACCGCGGTGAGCTCGTCCCGCAGCCGACCCGGCGGCGCGAGCGCCGCGAGACCGCACGCCGCCGCGGCCAGCGCGCCTGCTGCGGTCGAAAGCCGACAAAGTTTCACGCCATGTTCCTTTGTTTGAATGTGTTTACCTTTTCTAGCGTACGATGCATTCAGGCGCAAGAGCCTTCGTTTGCGTCCGTTTGCTTCTCGGGGAAGGTGTTGTCGATGGCCACCGGTGCCGGCAGAGTGGGCTGCATGGGTGAGGACGGCGGGGGCGGCGTGGGCTCGGGTGCGGCCGGTACCGGTCCGTGGGATGGGTCCACCGGCGCAGCCGCCGGGCCGGGCCGGTGGGAGCGCCTGTTCGCCGACCTGACCTCAGAGTTGGACGCGGCCGACTCGGCCACGCTCGAGGCCGAGGTGAGCGACCGCACCCGCCGGGAGTTCACCCGGCTCCGCCTCGTCGACCGGCTCCGTGCCGCCATCGGTCACCGGGTCGGGGTCGCGCTGCCGGCCGAAGGGCAGCTCGACGGGGTCCTCCGCGAGGTCGGTCCCGACTGGATGCTGCTGGCGGAGAACGGCATGCGGGAGGTGCTCGTCCCGCTCGCCGCGGTGTGCGGGGTGACCGGCCTGGGCCTGGCCACGGCGATGCCGGGTAGCGAGGGCGTGGTGGCGGCGCGGCTCGACCTCCGGTACGCGCTCCGCCGGCTGGCGCGCGACCGGGCCCCACTCGCGCTGCGTCTGGCCGATCGCTCCCTGCTGCACGGCACGTGCGACCGGGTGGGCAGCGACTTCCTCGAGGTGGCAGAGCACGATCCCGGCGAGCCGCGCCGGCCGGGGGCGGTACGCCGCGTCCGGGCCGTGCCGCTCACGGCCGTCGTGGCCGTTCGCGCCGGCTAGGCCCGCCGCGCGGCGGGCCTGGATGCGCGTCACGGGCCCGGGACGGGCGGCGTCGCGAGACCTGGGGCATGGTGCTGGCGGTGGCCGTGTCGCCCCGGCGGCGCGGTGGACCGCTGTCCCCGTGGCGATGGGCCGGACGTCAGCGGCGTTCGAGTTCGTCCGCGGAGGCGTCGCCGTAGGTGAAGGGGTGCTCGCGGACGAACGTGCGGGTCTCGGCGTACATCCGCTCGATGTAGCGTTCGAGTTCCGCGCGCTCGACCCGCCACTGACCGCGTCCACCGACTTTGATCGCCGGGAGTTCACCGGAGCGCACCAGCGCATAGGTCTGCGACGACGAGATGTTGAGCACCTCGGCTACGTCGGAGAGCTGCAGGAAGCGCTCGGCGGCCATCGGGTTTCTCCAATGTGAGCGGGAGCGGGCACATCGAGTCTGCCACCGGATGCATCCGGATGCCTGCGGCTGTCCACACCGTCGTGCGGTTGTGGACGACAGTTGCTCCGGGGGTGGGGGGATGAGGCACGATGGCATCCGGCCCAGCTTCCGGGAGTACGGTGCGGCACCACGCCGACGCGCGACGACCGGTGCCGCCCCCCAGCCGGCCCAGGAAGGGACCCATGACCGCGCCCGCTTCTCCGCCCGTCATCCGGCAACGGTTGCCCTCCTGGCTGGATCTCCGGCTGGTGGCCGGCGTCCTGCTGGTGCTGATCTCGATCCTGGTCGGCGCCCGGGTGGTCGCGGCGGCCGACGAGACCACCCGGGTGTGGGCGATCGGCGCCGACCTGGCGGCCGGCACCGTGCTCACCCGGGACGACCTGCGGCCGGCGCGGGTGCGCCTGGTCGACGGTGCCGACCGCTACCTGCCGGTGGGCGAGTCGCCGGTCGGGCGCACCCTCACCCGCGACCTCGGCCGCGGCGAACTCGTACCCCGGGCCGCGCTCACCGCCAAGCCGTGCGGGAGTGAGGTGAGCATCCCGGTCACCACCCAGCATGTCCCCGCGTCGCTGCGCAAGGGCTTCCGGATCGACGTCTTCGCCACCGACAAGAAGGACCAGGGAGCGGCCACCACCCAGGTGCTGCACGCGGTGACCGTGCAGGCGGTCCTCAAGCCGACCTCGGGCTTCCTCAGCGCGAACGCCGAATGGTCGATCGTCGTCCGGGTGCCGGAGGACGCCGCCGGCGTGGTGTTCCAGGCGGTCCGCACGGCCGACATCGACATCGCGATCGTGGACGGCGCCGCCGCCAACGACGGCTGCGGCGTGGCCTCGCCGGGGGCCCCCGCGGGTCAGCCCGCACCGAACCCGCCGGGCGGCACGCCGCAGCCGAGCCCCACCGTCCGGCGCTGAGGCCATGAGCAGCCTGCCGGTCCTCACCGCTGTCACCGACGCCGACTGGGAGGCCGACCTCGTCGCGGCGCTGGAAGGCAACGAGCACGGTGTGACGGTCGTCCGCCGGTGCGTGGACGTCGCCGACCTGCTCGCGGCCGCGGCGTCGGGCACGGCGCGCGCCGTGGTGCTCTCCGCCGATCTCCGTCGGCTCGACCGCGCGGTGCTCGCGCAGCTCGGCACCGCCCGGGTGGGCGTGGTCGGCCTGGTAGTCCCGGGCGACGAGGACGCCGAGCGGCGGCTCCGCCAGCTCGGCGTGCTGCACGTGCTCCCGGCTGACGCCCCGCCGCCGGTGGTCGCCGAGGCGCTGCACACGGCGATCACCGAGGTGCCCGGACGGGCCGTGCTCGCGGCACCGGGCGACCCGCGCTCGGCGTTGCCCCAGCTGGGCGCCGCGCCGCCGGACGCCCCCGGCATGCCCGGCAACGGGACGGTCGTGGCGGTCTGGGGTCCGACCGGCGCTCCCGGCCGCACCACCGTGGCGGTGGGGCTCGCCGACGAGGCGGCACGGCTGGGCGTGTCCACGCTGCTCGTCGACGCCGACACCTACGGCGGGGTGATCGCGCAGGTCCTCGGACTATTGGACGAGTCGCCCGGCCTTGCCGCGGCCGCCCGGCTGGACAACAACGGCCAGCTCGACGTCGCGGCCCTGGCGCGGCTGGCCCGCGCCCTGACACCGACGCTGCGGGTGCTGACCGGCATCAGCCGCGCCGACCGGTGGACGGAGATCCGGCCGGACTCGGTGCGCGGCGTACTCGAACGCGCCCGGGGGCTGGCGGCACTCACCGTGGTCGACTGCGGTTTCTGCCTGGAACAGGACGAGGAGCTGGCCTACGACACGATGGCGCCGCGGCGGAACGGCGCGACGCTGGCGGCGTTGGAGACGGCCGATGTCGTGCTGGCGGTCGGGTCGGCCGATCCGATCGGTGTGCACAGGCTCGTGCGCGGTCTGGCCAGCCTGGCCGAGACGCTTCCGGGCGTGACGCCCCGCGTGGTCGTGAACCGGCTCCGCGACGGTGTCGTGCCCGGCGACCCGCGACGCGAGATGGCGGCGGCCCTGCACCGGTTCGCCGGGATCGGCCACATCGAGGTCCTTCCGCACGACCTTGCCGCGCTCGACGGCGCGCTCGCCGACGGCCGCAGCCTGGCCGAGTCCGCGCCGACCTCGCGGCTGCGGCTGGCGCTGCTCGACCTCGCTGCACGCCTGTCTGGCCGCCCCCAACCGGTCGGGCCCGCCCGTCGCGCCCGGTTCAGGCTCACCTCATGACCGACGGCGTCGGCAGGCAGGACTCGCCGTCGGCGGTGTCGGGCGACGGCTCGGAGACCCCCTCGCGCCAGCGCGCGCTCGTCGTCGACTACGGCGGCGTCCTGACGACGTCCGTCGGCGAGACGTTCCGCGCCTGGAGCGCGGCGGACGGGCTCGACGCGGCCGAGGCCCAGGCCGTGATGTGGGAGATGTTCGGGGGAGAGCCCGCCACCAATCCCACCCACGCGCTGGAGCGGGGAGAGCTCGACCAGCACGAGTTCGAACGGCAGCTGGCAAGGCGGCTGCGGCGGGCCGACGGTGGCGAGGTCGTCGCTGCGGGGCTGCTGAACCGGATCTTCGCCGGCATGCGCATCGAGCCCCGGATGGTGGCAGCGGTCCGGCGTGCCAGGCAGGCCGGCCTGCGTACGGCTCTGCTCTCGAACTCCTGGGGGCTCGACTACGACCGGGCCGATTGGGAGACGATCTTCGAGACCGTCGTCATCTCCGGCGAGGTCGGCCTCCGCAAGCCCGAACCGGCGATCTACGCCCTGGCCGCCGAACGCCTGGAGCTCCCTCCCGGCGCCTGCGTCTTCGTCGACGACCTCGCCGTGAACGTCCGCGGCGCCGCCGCCGCCGGCATGATCGGCGTCCATCACACCGACGTCGACCAGACGCTCGAGGAACTGGAGATCCTGCTGGGCGTCCCGTTCACGGACGCCTGACGCCGACCTGAACCCGGCGGTGACGGACGGAACCCGGCGGTGACGGACGGCCGCGTGCCACGATGGAGGCCGGCTCGACGACCGGCGATGGGGGGTGGACGTGGCGGATCGGCTCAGTCCGCGCGATGCCGCCTTCCTCTACGCCGAGGCGGCGACGACCCCCATGCACGTAGGCGGCCTGGCCGTCTTCGAGGCACCAGGGGCCGGGTTCGGCTACGACGACCTGGTCGAACTGGTCGGCGCCCGGATCGCCCAGGTCCCGCGCTACCGGCAGAAGGTGCTGGGCGTGCCGTTCGGCCTGGGGCGTCCCGTGTGGGCGGACGACGCCGAGTTCGATCTCACCTTCCACGTGCGGCGCGCCGCGCTGCCAGCGACCGACGGGTCCGACGGGTCCGTGGCGGTCGTGGGCGGGGTACCCGGGGCCGAGGCAACCGCGGGCGGCGGACAGACCCGGGCCGGCACGGACGCGCGGCTGCACGAACTGGTGGGTCGACTCATGTCGCGTCGGCTCGACCGGTCCCGGCCGCTCTGGGAGATCCACCTCGTGGAGGGACTGCCCGAGGGGCGGGTCGCCGTGATCACCAAGACCCACCACGCGATGGTCGACGGCGTCGCGGCGGTCGACATCGCCCAGGTGCTCCTCGACCCGGCGCCCGTGCCTCGCTCGGCCACCCGGGAGACCTGGCTGCCGCAGGCGGAGCCGGGCCCCGTCGACCTGCTGGCGGACGCCGTCTCCGACCTGGTCCGCCAGCCGTCGGAACTGCTCGACACCGCCCGCACCGCGCTGCTCGACGCCGGGACGACCGCATCCCGCGCCCTGGGCGTCGCGAGCGGGTTGCTCGCCGCGGTGCGCACGGCGTCCCGGCCGGCACCCGAGAGCCCGCTCAATGCCGAGATCGGCGAGGGGCGCCGTTTCGCGGTGGCCCGCACCGACCTGGACGACTACAAGAAGGTCCGCAAGCAGCACGGCGGCACGGTCAACGACGTCGTGCTGGCGACGGTGGCCGGAGCCGTCCGGCAGTGGCTGCTGACCCGCGGCGCCCCGGTGCGGCCGTCGACGGTGGTGCGGGCGATGGTGCCGGTGAGCGTGCGCGGCGGCGGCCACGCCGACGACGGGGGAGGGGCGGTCGGGCACCGGATCCGTGCCTATCTGGTCGACCTGCCCGTGGGGGAGTCCAACCCCACCGTGCGGCTGGCCCAGGTGTCCTACGCGATGGCCGCGCACCAGGAGGCCGGACAGGCGGTGGGTGCCGACGTGCTCGTCCGGCTCTCGGGCGTCGCGCCGTCCACGCTGCACTCGCTCGGGGCGCGCGCCGCGTCGGGATGGTCGCGCCGGCTGTTCAACACGATCGTGACCAATGTGCCCGGTCCGCAGTTCCCGCTCTACGCCGGCGGCGCGCGCCTGGTGGAGATGTTCCCGGTCGTCCCGCTGGCCAGGGGACAGGCGGTCTCGGTCGGTCTGACCTCCTACAACGGAGGGGTCTACTACGGGCTGAACGCCGACCGGGACGCGATGGGCGATGTCGGCGTGCTGGCCGGTCTGATCGAGGAGTCGCTCGCCGAGCTGGTGGAGACCGTCGGATGACCCGGCGTGGGCTGGTGCTCGGCGCGGGCGGTGTGCTGGGCTTCTCCTGGGCGGTCGGTGCGTTGACGGCCCTGGAGGAGGCCGAGGGGTTCGACTGCCGGGAGGCGGACGCCCTGGTCGGCACCTCGGCCGGCGCGATCACCGCGGCGCTGCTCGGCTGCGACGTGTCGGTGGAGGCGATGCTGCGGCACCAACGCGGGATTCCGGCGCCCGGCGACCCGGTGATCTCCTACGACCAGGAGGTCGACGGCACCGGCCCGCTGCCGCCGCGGCCGCGGCTTGCGCTGGGTTCGCCCCGCCTGCTCGCCCGGGTGGCGCGGCACCCCACGACGGTGACCCCGCTCGCGGCGCTGTCCAGTGTGGTGCCGCGCGGCCGGGGCTCGCTGGGGTCGGTGACCCGCCTGGTCGCCGGTGCGGTGGGCGGGGCGGCCTGGGCGCCGCACCCGTCGTTGTGGGTGGTGGCCATGGACTACCGGTCCGGACGGCGGGTGCCGTTCGGCCGGGCCGGTACGCCGCCGGCCACCCTGCCCGACGCCGTGACGGCGTCCTGCGCCATCCCCGGTTGGTTCGCGCCGGTGGAGATCGGTGGACGGCTGTTCGTCGACGGCGGTGCGTGTTCCACCACGTCGTTGGACCTGCTGGCCGGGCAGGGGCTGGACGAGGTGTACGTGATCGCGCCGATGGCCTCGTTCGCGTTCGACCGGCCGGTCGGGCTGGCCGCGAAGGTGGAGCGGCGGGTCCGGCGCGCGATGGCCCAGCGGATGCTCCGCGAAGCAGAGAAGGTGCGGGCGACCGGCACCCGGGTGACGTTGCTCGGGCCCGGACCCGAGGACCTGGCCACCATCGGGGCCAACCTGATGGACCCGTCGCGCCGCGAGGCGGTGCTGGCCACGTCGTTGCGCACGTCCGCCGCCGCGCTGCGTCGCGGTGCCGATCCGTACCCGGCGGAGTCGTACGCTCACCACGACACCGGTCCGGCGCCGACGTGACCCTTCCGCCTGGTGCCGGGCCGACGCCGAGTCGAGGAGAACGATGCGGATCTACCTGCCGGCCACGCTGACCACGCTCCGGGAGTTGCACAAGGCCGGCGAACTCGGGCCGGCGCCGCTGACCGGCTTCGCGGTCACCCCGTCGGTGCGCGAGTGGTACCTCGACGAGGACGACGAGGTACTGGAGTACGCCGCGTTCACCGAGGCTACCCGGGCGGCGTTGCGCCTCCTGGACGGCGATCCCCTGGCCCCTCGCCGCCGCGCGGTGGTGGCCGCGGACGTGCCGGACGACGAGGTGCGGCCCCACCCCGAACTCGACCGGGCGGTGGTCCGCACCACCGCGCCGGTCGCGCTGATCCAGGTGGCGTCCCTCCACCTCGACGGTGCGGCGGCCGAACGGGACGTCGCGGCAGCCGCCTCGGCGGTACTGGCGGCGGACCTCGGCGACGACGACGCCCAGTTCACCATGGACGGTGCCGAGGCCCACGAGCTGGAGTGGTACGGCGTCCAGGAGCTTGCCGACCTCATCCGCTGACGCCGTCGGGCTGAACGCTGGCCGGTGCGGTGGTCCGGGAGTGCGGCCGTCCGGTCAGTCGTCGTTCGGCGAAGGCACGTACATCGCCACCACCGAGATCGGACGGAGACTCAGCGCGTTGCGGCGTCGCAGCGACAGGGCCATTCCCGCCGCGGCCACCAGCCCGCCGGCGAGGTAGACCCCGATCTGGGTTCCGTGCAGGGCCAGCGAGGTGCCGAACGCCCCGTCGCTCGCCGGATCGTCCACGAGGGTGAAGCCGAGCGCGGAGGTCAGGTTGCCGATCGTGACCAGCACGGCCGGGAAAACGCCGATCACCGCGCAGTGCGACAGGGCGGTGTACTGGCGGCGCCGGGAGAGCCACCAGCAGCCGGCCGTGGTGCCGGCCACGGCGGAGACCGTCCAGATCGCGGTGCTGAGCCAGAGCGGGGCCGCCGTCGGAACCGGGTCGCCGGAGGCCACGGCCGGACCGAGCACGAACAGGGTCGTCAAGGCCTGGCCGACGAGGTCGCCCAGGGTTGCCACGAACACCGCGACCAGCCCGCCGAGCACCGCACCGCCGACCCGGAAGGAGCCCGCCAACCCACCGATGAGCGAGGCCAGCAGCACCGCGAGCGCGACCGGAACGGTCAGCGCCTGCTGGGCGATCGCCGCCCAGCACAGCACGGTGAAGACCATGGCGACCACGCTGGCCGCGCCGATGCCGGTGATCAGGCTCTTGGGGGTGCTGCTGCCGGCGCCTTCCCGCATGCGCTGGAACCACGCCCCGGCCGCACCTGCCGCGGCACCGGCGAACGCCGCCGCGAACGCCACGGTGGCACCCTGGATGGCCATCCACCAGCCGGGCCGTCCGCCGTTGAAGACCTCGACCGAGGTGGCGGCCACGAGCTGTAGGACAGCCAGCGTCGCGGAGCACGCAACCAGTAACTGAACGGTGGTACGACCGGGCTCCGTGGGCGAGGGGATGGGCACGCGGCCGGACTCCACATCGACTCCCTTCAGATGGCGGGGTCTCCTCGCCTCGCGCGGGACGCAGCGGCATGGGCGCGGCTTGTGCGGCGCTTGTACCGGAACGTCGCACGGACGGGAAAGACCGCGTGACAGGATGAAATGGTGCGCGCGTGCCCCGCACGTTCGCCAGTGGTCACTCGTCGACGAAGCCGAGCGAGGCATGGAGAGCAGGGTACCGATGGACGGCGTCACGCACGTACCCCTGCCGGTGAACGAATCGGTCCGCGACTACGCTCCGGGGAGCCCAGAACGGGCGGAGCTGCAGGTCAGCCTGGACGAGCTCGCGGGCGACCGGGCCGAGTTCACCCAGACGATCGGTGGCGAACACCGAATGGGGGGCGGCGAGCCCGTCGACGTGGTCCAGCCGCACCGGCACGGCCACGTGCTGGGAACCCTCCGCCAGGCCACTCCTGCCGACGTCTCGGCCGCGGTGGCGGCGGCCAAGCAGGCCGCACCCTCCTGGCGGGGATTGCCGTTCAGTGAGCGGGCCGCGGTGGTGTTGCGTGCGGCCGACCTGCTCGCCGGGCCGTGGCGCCAGAGGCTGAACGCCGCGACGATGCTCGGGCAGTCCAAGTCGGTGATCCAGGCCGAGATCGACGCCGCCTGCGAGTTGATCGACTTCCTGCGGTTCGACGTCGCGTTCGGCGAGCGGATTCTCGGCGAGCAGCCGATGTCGTCGTCGGGTGTCTGGAACCGGTTCGACCACCGGCCGCTGGAGGGTTTCGTCCTCGCGATCACCCCGTTCAACTTCACGGCGATCGCGGCCAACCTCCCGATCGCGCCGGCCCTGATGGGCAACACGGTGGTGTGGAAGCCGTCCCCGACCCAGCAGCTCTCGGCGCACCTCACGATGCGGTTGTTCGAGGCGGCCGGCCTTCCGCCCGGAGTGATCAACCTGCTCACCGGCGACGGGCACGCCGTCAGCGAGGTCGCGGTCGCTGACCCCGACCTGGCCGGCATCCACTTCACCGGCTCCACCGGCACCTTCCAGCGGCTGTGGAGTGCCGTGGGGGCCAACATCGCGCACTACCGCGGCTACCCGCGGCTGGTCGGCGAGACCGGTGGCAAGGACTTCGTGATCGCGCACCCCTCGGCCGACGCGGACGCCCTGCACACCGCGCTCGTCCGAGGCGCCTTCGAGTACCAGGGCCAGAAGTGCTCCGCCGCCTCCCGGGCCTACCTGCCGCGGTCGCTCTGGGAGGGCGGCCTCCGCGACCGGCTGGCCACCACGGCGTCCGAACTCAGCTACGGCGACGTCACCGACCTGTCGAACTTCGGGGGAGCCGTGATCGACCGGCGGGCGTTCGACCGGCTCGCCGCAGCGCTGAACCGGATCAAGGACGCCGCGACGTGCGCGGTGCTCGCCGGCGGCACGGCCGACGACTCCGTCGGCTACTTCGTCCGGCCGACGGTGGTGGAGTGCACCGACCCCCTGCACGAGGTGTTCACCACCGAGTACTTCGGTCCGATCCTCGGGGTGTACGTCTACGACGACGACGCGTTCGACGAGGTGATGGCCCAGGCGGCGGGCGCGGCACCGTATGCGTTGACCGGCTCGATCTTCGCCACCGACCGCGCGGCCGTCGAACGTGCGCACGCTGCCCTGCGGTATTCGGCCGGCAACTTCTACGTCAACGACAAGCCGACCGGGGCGGTCGTCGGGCAGCAGCCGTTCGGGGGAGCGAGAGCGTCCGGAACGAACGACAAGGCGGGTTCGATGCTGAACCTGTTGCGGTGGGTGAGCCCGAGGACGGTGAAGGAGACGTTCGTGCCGCCGACCGACCACCGGTACCCCCACATGAACTAGGTGTACTGCCCAGGGACGTTGGTCAACCTGGTGATGGGTGGCCGTCGATCGCGACCTGGATCGGAACGGTGTGGCCTCGGGTGGCCAGCAGCCCGAGGCCCGGCCGGGAGGCGGCGCCACGGGTGACCCGGATGCCCAGCAGCTCCCCGTCCGAGGGCCGGGCCGGGCTGAGCAGGACACCGAGCCTGCTCCGCCGCAGCGGCACCGTGAAGCCGCGGTAGGTCGCCGCGAGGTCGTCGGTGCCACCGGCGGCGACCAGGCCCCAGAGCGGCTCGTCGGCCTCCAGCAGGCTGGCGAGCACCGCGTCCACCGAGGTGTCCGTGAGCTGGTCGGCGTCGTCGACGAGCACCACCAGCGGCCGGCCGGCGTGGGCGGCGAGCGTCCCGCCAAGCCGGTCGCCGGCAGCCGCGCCGAACAGCCCGACGACGCCCGGCACGCCGGCCAGGGACGCCAACCCCGACCGCCGGCCGCCGACGACGGCGACCGGTGTGCCCCGGGCGGTGAGGGTCCGGGCCGCCGTGCGGAGCGCCGTGGTCCGCCCGCTGCCGGCCGGGCCGGCCACCAGGGCGCCCGGCCCGTCCTCGGCGAGGTCGAAACCGACCGGCTCGGCGGCGTCCCCGCCAAGCCCCAGCAGGACGTACAGGCGGCCGCCGGGCCGCACCCGCAGCGTCGTGGCAGACACCCGCGTGGGCAGTGGACGCAGCCGGATCGGCCGCTGTGCCGCCGGAACGTCCGATGGCCCGCGGACACCGATCCTCGACACGGCGGCCACCTGCCGCGGTCCGGCCGGGTCGGCGTCGAGCAGTGCGAGCTGCACGTCGGTGATCGTCGCGCCGGGGGCGAGCGCCCGTCCGGGGACACCGCGCTCGGGCACCTCCTTCGCCGGGATCCCGGCCAGCGCATAGGTGTCGATATCGGCCAGCGGTAGTACCAGGCGTTCGCCGACCAGCGCGGACAGCCGCGAGGTGAGCAGCTGGCGGTCGCCGGTGACCACCACCCGCAGACCGGCCGCAGGTCCCTCGTGGAGGAGCCGGCCGAGATCGTCCACCACCCGGCCGCCGTCGATCTCGCCGTAGGCGTGCAGGAACCCTTCGTAGGCGTCGACCGTCAGGACCATCCACGGCAGCCGGTCGGCCTGCGCCGCGGCCGCGCGTTGTTCGGCCACCGAGCCATAGCCGGCCTGGCCCAGGAGGTCGTGGCGCCGGGCGATCTCGGCGAGCAGCCGGGCGATCAACCGGACGCCGCGGCCGGTGTCGTCGCGGGGGACCACCGCGCCGCAGTGCGGCAACGCCTCCAGGCAGGCGAGTCCGCCGCTGCCGCAGTCCAGCGCGTAGAGGTGCGCGTCGCGAGGCTCGAAGCTGCGCGCGAGGCTCCCGCCCAGCGTGCGCAGCGCCGTGCTGCGGCCGCTCCTCGGCCCGCCGACGACCATGAGGTGCCCCCCGTGGGCGAGGTCGAGCGCGTAGACGTCGCGGCGCTGGGCGGACGGCAGGTCGTGCAGCCCGAGCGGGACGCGGTCGGGGCCGGCTCCCGGCAGGTCGTCGAGCGTCACGGACAGGGGCAGCGGAGCGAGCCACGGGCTGGCCGGCACCGCGATGCCGGCGAGGTCGGCAGCGGTGGCCACGGTGGTCACCAGGGTGGCCAGGTCGGTGGGCACGTCCTCGCTGCGGGCGTCGGGCCCGGGGACGGGGTCTCCGGCCGCGGCCCAGGGCGCGGCACGGACTCCGACGGCCGGGCCGGCCGGCGGTGGCGGCCGGCCGCCGATCCGGGCGGTCTGGACCGCGGTGAGTCCGCCGTCCGCGAGCCGGGCGTAGCCCCGGCCGGGTGTGGTGGGCAGGATCCGGGCAGCCGCCGGGGCATCCAGTACGTCGGCGGACTCTCCGGCGTCGGTGACCCGCAGGCAGAGCCGCAGCGGAGTGTTGGCACGGATCTCGGGCGACACCACTCCGGACGGTCGCTGGGTGGCCAGGACCAGGTGCACGCCGAGCGATCGGCCACGTCGGGCGATGTCGACCAGCCCGGCGACGAAGTCCGGCAGCTCGTCGACCAGCAGGGCGAACTCGTCCACCACGATCACCAGCCGGGGCAGCGGTTCCGGCGGGCGTGCCGTCCCGTGAAGCGCGCGGCCGCCGTCCGGACCGACCCTCGCCCGCCGGTCGCCCGCCAGGGCGGCGGTCTCGTCGGTCGCCCGGGTCCGGACCGCGAGATAGGCGGCGAGATCCTTGGCCCCGGCCGCGGCGAACAGGTGTTCGCGCCGCCGAAGCTCGGCGGCGAGCGACTCCAGCGCCCGGGCGGTGAGGCGGTTGTCGAGGTCGGTGACCACACCGACGGTGTGCGGAAGTGCCGCGCAGTCGGCGAAGGCGGCGCCACCCTTGTAGTCGACCAGGATGAACGCCAGCTCGTCCGGCCGGTTGCCCAGCGCCAGGCCGGCGACCAGTGTCTGCAGCAGTTCGGACTTGCCCGCACCGGTCGTGCCGGCCACCAGCGCGTGCGGCCCGTCGGCCTCCAGGTCGACCGACACCGGCCCGTCCGCCCCCAGGCCGAGCACGGTCGACGTCGACCGGGGACGCGACTGCCAGGCCGCCGCCAGCGCCACCGGGTCGACGGCCACCGGTCCGGCGAGGTCGAGGTACCGCACCGCGGGTGGGATGCGGCCGTCGACAGCGTCCGGCGTGGTGTCGCGGACCGGGGTCAGGCATCGGGCCAGTCGCTCGGCCCAGCGGGGGCTCACCAGGTCGGCGACCACCGCGGCGACCGGGGCGGCGCCGGCCCGCACCACCATGGCCGTGGCGTCGGCGACCAGCGTCACCGTGGCGCCGCACTCCGCCGGCAGCTCCAGGGCGTCCTCGGCGAGGCAGATCGCGTGGATGCCGACCCGTGGCCCGTCGGTGAGCAGTCGCACCACCCCGGCGGACGCGCGCAGGGCGTCGGCGTCGTCGAGCAGCAGGACGTAGGCCGGCCCGTCGCCCCGGTGGCCCGCGGGCCCGCTCGCGCCGGCCGACCCGAATCCGCCCGGCTCGGGGGCAGCTCCGGCGGCGAGCCGTCGGTCGAGGACCGCGGTCAACTCCGCGACCCGGGCCGCGACCTGTGCGGCGCCCACACCGACCAGCGCGGCCGCGTGGTGGTCGCGGGTCGGGGAGGTGTGCGGCAGCCAGCGCAGCCAGGACCAGTCCCGCGGCCCGTCCGGCGCCTGGGCCAGCAGCACGATCCGCAGGTCGCGCGGGGGGTGCAGGGCAGCGAGCTGACCGGCGAGCCAGCGGGCCAGGCCGTGGCGCCCCGCCCCGGCGACTCCCAGCACACCGACCGAGGCGAGCGGCACCGTGACCGGGACGGCAGGCAGGGCCGGGTGCCGGTCGCCCGGGTCCCTGGGCGGTGCGGCCACGGCGCGCCGCCACCGACGCCGCGCCGGCCGGCCGGCCGTGTCCGGATCGGGGCCGCGCACGGTGAGCGCGGCGGGGAGGTCCGCCGATCCCATCCGGAGCAGCAACGCGTCGTCGTCGTGCGGACGGCGCTCCCAGAGACGCGCGCCCGGACCGGCGGCGGTCAGGCCGAGAGCCGCCGGATCGGGCGCGTCGTCGCGCCGGCGGCGCACCTCGGCGTCGACCGCGGCCGACACCTCCTCGCGCGCCGCGGCCACGGCCTCCTCGTACGCGGCCCGCGAGCGCCGGTGGTCGCGTCCACCCGAGAGCCGGTCGCTCACCGCGTTGGCCCCGTACATCAGCGGAGAGAGCAGCATGAACAACAGGTACGCCTGGTTGCCGCCGGTCGCCGACCACAGCACGCCGCCGAGCACCATCGGGGCCAGCACCATCACCCACGGGAAACGCAGCCTCGGACGGTCGGTCGGGACGGCGGGGAACGTCACGGTCACCGTGTCGCGGGGCGGCAGGAAGCCGCGGCGGCCGGTGCAGGCCGATGCCTCCGGCGGAGTCCGGCCGCACGGCCGCCGGCGGCTCAGTGGGTTCGGTGTAGGCCAGCAACGACCCCCCGCAGCGCAGCACCGCACCCGGCAGGAGCCGGACCGGCGCGGCGGTGAGCGGTTGGTCGGGCCCGCCGCCGACGCACAGCACGCTGCCGTTCGTCGATCCGGTGTCGGAGGCGTGGACACCGTCCGGCCGGGCGTCGAGCAGCAGGTGCCGGCGGGACACGTCCGGGTCGTCGAGCCGGAGATCGGCGCCGTAGCCGCGGCCGACCACCGTCTCGCCGGCGTTCAGGGTGCGCACCGCGCCGGCGTCCGGCCCGCCGATCACCCGCAGCTGCCTCGGCCCGGGGCTGGACACGGCCTCCGACGCCGACGCCGCGCCCACCC
>CAVUDO010000007.1:0-13528 GCA_963740255.1 uncultured Actinomycetota bacterium
AGCTCGTCGTCCTGACGAGCGCCTGAACAACAGCGGGGGTCCAGGGCCGAACCGTCCACCGGCCCGACGTCATGGGCGGGACCTCCGCCACTCGTTCCGGGACCGACGGCACTACCCGGCCGCGGGGCCCGCAGGCACGGTGGGACGGAACGAGGTCGACCTGTGCTCTCTGCGCGGGCGCGACGCGCCCCAGGCCATGGAGAAGCCGCACGACCACCCGCCTGACCGCTGGCCGACGCCAGCGCGCCCTCGGTCAGCGCCGACCGGAACGACCACCCCGGCACCATCGGACCTCGAGGAGACCAACCATGATCCCTGTACCGCAGCCCACTGCCACCGGCGCCGAGCGGCTTGACCTGCACAACGCCGGCATCGACGAGGTGGCGGCTGCGGACGGACGTTGCGGCGCGCTCCATCTCCCCAGCGGACGGGTCTGTCGGAAGCAGGCGCGTCATGGCGATGGCTGCGAATTCGGGGCGCCGTCGTGATTTCCCTCGTCCGTGAGCATGTCTGTTCGGGCAACGCCATCTCGCTCTCGCTCCACGATGCCGACCCATCGACAGTGCCGCGACTCGATCCATGACCCACGTGCGCACGGCCGGAGCTAGAACCTGGGTCGAGGACTCGGTCCGCTGGTGTCCGCGGCCGTCGTGTGACCACGATGACGGGTGGATCGCTGCGGTCGCGGAACGGGAACGCGGGACGGCTCGCCCGGCGCGTCTGACTGGTGCTCTCGGGAGGGGAACCAGACAGGGGCCGATCGACCTCCGGGTGCTGCCGCACGTCCCGATGCCCGCGCGACGGTGCGCGAGGGACGAAGGTCACCCAGTTGAGAGGCGTCCGGTCGGTCGCTGTCGTTCGGCTCGCAGAAGAAGTCGGAGGATCAGGAGGCCGACCAATGTCATCGCGACTCCCATGGCCGTCGGCAACGCGGACAGCCCGAGTGGAGAGTTGGTGATCACGTCGAACCACGCGTGGAACACGGCTACGACCAGCAGGCTTCCGCGGCCGAACCGGAGGAGCCACGCGAAGATCCAGGACGCGACCCAGATGCTGAAGTAGAAGCCGACGAAGCCGATCAACGGCATCGCCCGATAGCTCGGTGTGATGCCGAACAACGGGATGTGCCAGGCCGCCCAGATGAGGCTGAGAACGTTGGCCGCGGTCACGACCGTCCACCTGCCTTCGAAGTGCGGCTGGAGGAACCCTCGCCAGCCCAGCTCCTCCCCGAAGCCGTAGAAGAGCAGGTTGATGGCCCAGTAGACGAGGACGGGCAGGTTGGCGAGCTCGGCCGAGTGCCCGAGCTGCGACCAGGCGACCTGCGCGCCGGTGCCTTCCAGCCAGAGCGCCACCGGAATCGCGACCACCAGCAAGAGCACCGGCACGCCCAGTGCGAAGGCGAAGGCGCTCGCCCGCCCTCGCCAGGCCACGGCTCGCCGCCCCAGGTCGCTGAGTCCTCGGCGACCCGACACGGCACCGATGACGATGACTGCGGAGAGAGCTGGGCCGAGCGCGCCGACCTGGTGCAGGTAGGTGCTCGCGTGCCAGGACACCCAGCCCTGCACCGAGGCCAGCAGCGGGAGCCACGCCGACCAGCTCAGTGCGAAGGCCAGGACGACGAACGCCGGCCCCGGATGTCGGCGTACGACCGAAGGAAGCGGAGCCACCAGGGCATGGTCCTGGGGTCACCCGCGCAGCGACAAGCCGTTCGCCGGCCGCGTCCTCTGCCGACGCCCGGCTGGGGATCTCGGACCGTCCCTTGTCGGCAAAGGTCCCGTTGTCCTCGGACCTATGTCTGTGTCGGGACGGCCGATCGGGGGGACACGCTCGACTCGGACTCGGCTGACCCCGCGGCGCCCCACTTCGGACCGCGGCTGCCGGGCAGAAGGAGTCGTCGTGACCGAAAATCGCACGCCGTACCCGGTACGCGCCGACGCGGCACTGGACCCGTCGCTCTCCCGGTGGCTGTGGCTGGTCAAATGGGTGCTGCTGATCCCGCACGTGTTCGTGCTGATCTTCCTGTGGGTGGCGTTCTGCGTCGTCACCGTGATCGCGTTCTTCGCGATCCTGTTCACCGGCCGCTATCCGCGGTCGCTGTTCGACTTCAACGTCGGTGTCATGCGCTGGAGCTGGCGGGTGAACTACTACGGCTACTGGGCGCTGGCCACCGACCGCTACCCGCCGTTCACGCTGGACGACGTACCGGACTACCCGGCGCACCTGGACATCGCCTACCCCGAGCGGCTGTCCCGGGGGCTGATCTTCGTGAAGTGGCTGCTCGCGATACCGCACCTCATCGTTCTGGCGATCTTCGTCGGCGGAGGACTGTGGCTCAGCACCCGCGTCGGCGACACGAACGACGCCTGGGACAACGGCACGAACGCCGGCTGGAGCCTGGTCGGCCTGTTGGTCCTCATCTCCGCGATCGTGCTGCTGTTCACCGGCCGCTACCCCATACCGCTCTACGACTTCGTGGTGGGAATGGACCGGTGGGCACTGCGGGTGGGGGCCTATGTGGCGCTGATGACCGACCGCTATCCGCCGTTCCGGCTCGACGTGGGCGGGACCGATCCGGCCTCGTTGCCGCCCGGACCTCCATCGCCGTCAGCGCCCTCGGCGCCGGTCGCAGCACCGCCCGGTCCGCCTGTCCCGACCGGGTGAGCCCAGCTGCTCGGCCGCGGGTTTCGCCGGTGGCCGGGCAGCGCCTTCGCCGCGGGTCCACCGCCATCGCAGGAGTTGTGTTGAGTCCGACCGTCACCGAGCCGATCAGCAGCCCGCCCAGCCCGCCCAGCCCGACGAGCCCGGAGCCGCGTCCGTGGGCGTCCTCACGGCCGACGCCTGTCGATCTTGCCCGGCAGGTGCGCGACGTCATCGCCGACCTGCCGCTGTTCCTCACCTCGCCCTTGCTTCGGAGGTGGCACCTCCGTTGGGGCGCCAGCCCGGCGGAGATCGCCGACGGGATGCCAGGTGACGACCTGTTCCCTGAGGCCCAGTACCGGAGCACCCGCGCGATCACCATCGCCGCGCCACCGGAGGAGGTGTGGCCCTGGCTGGTCCAGGTCGGCTGCCTCCGCGCCGGCTGGTACAGCGACGACCTGCTCGACGACCTGGCTCACCCCAGCGCACGGGCGATCGTCCCCGAGCTGCAGAACTTCGCGGTGGGCTCGCTGCTGCCGATGGCCCCGACGCCGTCGGCGTCGTCGGCGTTCGTCGTCGACAGCTTCGAGTTCCCCCGCTGGATGCTGTGGCGGACACCGAGCAGCACCTGGGCCTGGCGGCTGGTCCCGCTGCCCGAGGGCCGTACCCGGCTGATCACCCGGCTGCATGCCGTGTACGACTGGCGGCGCATCAGCACGGTGCTGTGGGTGCCGCTGATGGAGTGCGGGGACTTCCCGATGATGCGCCGGATGCTGCGGGGGCTCCGGGAACGGGCCGAAGCCACGCACCAGCGGCAGGTTCCGCCGCCGGTCGACGCCCGCGGGCTCGCGCTGCGTCCCAGGGCGCACTCGGCTGACCGGTCGGCGGCGGCCCGCTTCCGCGCCCACGTGGTCAACCCGGTCGTGCGCGTGCTCCTGCGGTCGCCGGCACACCGGGCCTTGTCGGGCTCGGTGCTGTTCCTGGAGTACACCGGCCATCGCTCCGGCCGTCGGTACGGACTGCCGGTCATGTACGCCTCGTCCGGCGACGGTCTCGTGGTGATGGCAGGGCAGCCCGCGGGCAAGACCTGGTGGCGGAACTTCGGGTGCGAACCGCAGGCGGTCGCGGTGACTCTCGGCGCACAGCGGACGATGGGCGCCGCCCGACTGTTGGGCGTCGGTACTGAAGAACGCCGACAGGCCGTCGAGGCGTATCGGCGACGGTTCCCCACGGTGATGCTGGACCTGGTTGCGCCGGTGCTCTTCATCGTCCCGGGCGACCCAGCAACTCGTCGTCCACACGGTGTGCTGACGCCGCCACGTCCCTGACGTGCTTCGACGCCAGAGGGCGCCCACCGGACCGCCGGGCACGGCGGCGAGGTGGGTGCCGATCTGCGGGTCCTCGTGCAGGTGCATGTGGCCGGCACCGCCGGTGACCTTGGTCGACGGCATCGTCCGATAGGCGACGACGGCCGGAGCCGTTCCTGCTCTGTCGGACGAACGCTCAGCAAGTCCGATTTCCGAACTTCCGGTGGTCTCGGCACCGGGCCACAGTCTCGTGGCACAGGAGGTGCCGAGATGACCACTGGATATGACGTCGCCATCGTGGGGGCCGGTAGCGCTGGATGCGTGCTGGCCTCACGTCTGACCGAGGACCCCGGCTGCCAAGTGGTCCTCATCGAGGCCGGTCCGGACTATCCGGCCGAGAGGGTGCCCGCCGATCTGGCCGACGGTGTGCACGGGACCAGTACGGCGACGCACGACTGGGGATTGACCGGGACGGGCGTGTCCGGGGCGCGGCCGCTGGCCCTGCCGCGTGGACGGGTGACCGGGGGCTCGTCGGCGGTCAACGCCGCGTTCGCGCTGCGCGGGCACCCGGCCGACTACGACGCCTGGGGCCTGCCCGGCTGGGGCTGGGCCGATGTGCTGCCCGCCTTCGTCCGCCTCGAGCGGGACCTGGACGTCGGCGCGGCGGCGTACCACGGCACCGATGGCCCGGTGCCGATCCGGCGGTACCTGGGCGAGGAGCGATCCGCGGTCGCCGTTGCCGTCGAGGAGGCATGCGTCGCGGCCGGCATTCCGCCGATCGCCGACCACAACGCCCCGGGAGCCGTCGGGGTCGGCCCGTTGCCGGTCAATTGCGTGGACGGGCGGCGGATCTCCACGGCTCTGGCCTACCTCGAGCCGGTGCGCACACGGCCGAACCTGTCCATCCGCGCCGACCGCCTGGTCCACGAGGTCGTCCTTCGCGATGGGCGCGCGCTCGGCGTCCGTGTCGCCGACGGGGAGATGTTCGCTGCCGACGAGGTCATCGTGTGCGCCGGGGCGTACGCGTCCCCGGGTCTGCTGCTGCGTTCGGGCATCGGCACCGCCGGCGACCTGAACGCTCTCGGCCTCGACGTCGTCGCCGACCTGCCAGGCGTGGGCGCCAACCTCGCCGACCATCCGTGGGTCTCGATCGACCTGCCGTGCCCGGAGCCGGACCGCGACCAGGCGATCTTCCAACTGGTGGCGACCGCGCGCAGCGGCGCGGGGGTGCCGGACGGCGCGCCGGACCTGCAGCTGATGGTCTGCGGCCCCTACCCGCTCGGCGACGACTGGGCCTTCTCCGTCGCGGCGGCGCTGGTCAAGCCGGCTTCCCGGGGACGGCTCCGGCTGCGCACCTCGGAAGCCTCTGCGGCGCCCGACATCGACCTCGGGTTCTTCCGGGACGGCGCGGACCTGCCCCGACTGCTCGAGGGCCTCCGCCTGGCCGATGCCGTGACGGAGAGCGGACCGCTGCCGGAGTGGACGCACGGTGCCCGGTTGGGCCCGCCCCGCGACGTCATCGCCGACGACGCGGCCGCGACGGCGTGGATCCGGTCCGCGGCCGCCACGTACCACCACCCGGTGGGGACCTGCGCCATGGGACTCGACCCGTCCAGCGGCGCCGTCGTCGATCCGGACGGGCGCGTGTACGGCGTCTCGGGCCTGTCGGTGGTGGACGCCTCGGTGATTCCGGAGCTGCCGTCGGCCAACACCAACATCCCGACGATCATGCTGGCCGAGAAGATCGCGGCGCGCCGCGCAGCGAGCGTCGCGGGACTGCGCGAGCCGGCCTCCGTGGGAAGTCGCTGACATGACGGTGACCGCGCTGCAGGGTGACCTGCGCGGCCGCGTGCTCGGGCCAATGGACGACGGCTACGACGCGGCCAGGGCCGTCTGGAACGGCGCCATCGACCGGCACCCCGCCCTGATCGCCCAGGTTGCCGACGTTGCCGACGTG
This sequence comes from uncultured Actinomycetota bacterium, assembly GCA_963740255.1. GTDB lineage: Bacteria > Actinomycetota > Actinomycetes > Mycobacteriales > Cryptosporangiaceae > CAVUDO01. Next base: position 5,902 of record CAVUDO010000007.1, read on the forward strand.
GCGACCGCGGTCCGGTTCGCCCGGAACGCCGGCCTGCCGTTGGCGGTGCGCGGCGGCGCCCACGGCGTCGCCGGGCACGCGGTCTGCGACGACGGACTGGTGATCGACCTGCGCAGGCTGTCCGGCGTGCGGGTCGATCCGGCCCGACGGCTGGCGCGCGCCGGCGGAGGCGCTCTCAACGGCGCCTTCGACGCGGCGGCCGCGACCCACGGCCTGGCGACCACCGCCGGGATCGTCAGCCACACCGGGCTGGGTGGGCTGACCCTCGGCGGGGGGATCGGCTGGCTGGCCCGCCGGTGCGGGGCGACCTGCGACAACCTGGTCGGCGCACAGGTCGTCACCGCCGACGGCGACGTCGTCGAGGCCGGCGACGATCCCGACCTGCTCTGGGCGCTGCGCGGCGCCGGCGCCAACTTCGGCGTCGTCACCCGGCTGGACCTGCGGCTGCACCCGATCGGCCCGAGCGTCACCGCCGGCGTCCTGGCCTTCCCGGCCGAGACCGCCCGCCGGGCCCTCGCCGAGTACGGGGTGCTCGCGGCCTCCGCGCCGCGCGAACTCGGGACCGTGCTCAACCTGCGGCACGCGCCACCCGCGCCGTGGCTGCCCCCGTCACTGCACGGCCGCCCGGTGCTCCTGCTCGGTATCTGTTGGACCGGCACGACGGACGTCGACCCGCTGCTCGCGCCGCTGCGCGCGTTGGGACCCATGTCGGACACCGTCCGGCCGGTGCTCTACACCGAGCACCAGCGGCTGTTCGACGCCGCCGTACCGCATGGCCTGCACTACCAGTGGCGGTCGGACTACGTCGCCGACCTGGACGACGACCTGCTCGACCAGGCGTGGACGATGAGCAACCCGCGCTCGTACACCATCGTGTTCCACCTCGGCGGGGCTCTGGCCGACGTGGCCCCCTCCGCCACCGCCTTCGGCGGGCGGCATGCCGGCTTCGCCGTGAACATCAACGGCGCCTGGGCCCCGCCCGAGCCCGACGACGTCGACTGGGTGCGGGCCCAGTGGTCAGCCGTCCACCCGCACTCGGTCGGCGTCTACGTCAACTTCCTCGACGACGAGGGCCGCGACCGTGTCCTCGCCGCGTTCGACGACGACACCCTCGCCCGGCTGGCGGAGCTCAAGCGTCGCATCGACCCGGACAACGTGTTCCGGGCCAACCACAACATCCACCCCGCACGTGAGGAGGTGCCGTCATGAGCTGGCGGCCTCGCCGTCGTCGGGGAGCACACGGGCATGCACCACTCCGCAACGCTGGGCGCCGTGCAGGGCGGCATCATCGCCGCCGCCGGCGCCTACCAGCTCAGCCCGCTCAAGCAGGCCTGCCTGCGCCGCTGCCGGTCGCCGCTGGCCAGCCTGTTGCACTACGCCGCGTGGTCGCCGCGGGCGCGCGACCTCCGGGTCGGCGTCGCCCACGGGGCGTACTGCACGGCGTGCTGCTGGGGGCTGATGGCCGCCATGGCGGTCGTGGCCGCGATGGACCTTCGGTTGGCCGCCGTCATGACCGTCGCGGTGCTGCTCGAGAAGGGGTGGCGGCATGGTGAGCGGTTCGCCGACGCCCTCGGCATCGGACTGATCGGGGTCGCGCCGCTCGTCGCCCTGGGCGTCGTCAGCGTCGGGACGATGTGACCGCGGTCCGTCGCTGCGCGGCGCCCCGCATCGCGGGCGCGAACGTCGACCAGGCGAACCAGCCGGGCGCCTGCCGCAGTGCCGCGGCGTCCCCGGTCAGCTGCAGCCGACCGACCTCTTGGGCCTGGACCATCGACAGGTCGCCGAGATAGACCCGGTACAGGGTCTCCGCGTCGCAGCAGATGGCGACATCGGTCGGGAAGCCGGGATCATGCCGGCAGATCGAGACGTCGTCGGTGTTGATGACCAGCCAGTACCAGCGGGGTGACCGGCCGAGCACCTCGAAGGCCACCACCACCCGGCGGGGAGGCAACCGGTCACGGGCCAAGTGGCGGCTGATCCAACGCACGACCAGGTCGGGGTCGAGCTCCTCGGGATCGGGATCGCCGAAGGCCCAGGTGACCGCCCAGTCACCCAACGCCTGCATCACCGGACGGAGGTCACGGCCGGCCGGCGTCAGGTGGTACTCCGCGCTGCGCTGACCGTCGTGGAGGGCACGCTCGACCAGGCCGAGCTTCTGCAGGTGGCGGAGTCGCTGGGACAGGACCGACCGGGAGATGCCGGGCAGGCACCGTTCCAGCTCGTTGAACCGACAGACGCCGTGCAACATCTCCCGGGCGATCAGCAGCGTCCACCGGTCACCGAGCACCTCGGCTCCCCGCGCGATCGGGCAGTACTGGCCGTAGCCGCGCACGTGTGCAGTATGGCGTCGACGCTCTCGGCGGCGGTCCGTTGCCGACGCGGGACGGCATTGACCCGGAGGACTTCGGGACCGGTATCGAGGGCGCGGTCGACCGCTACGTCGCGATGACCCGGGCGACGCAGCAGCTCGTCGTCCTCACCAGCTGACCGGCACGAGCCCAGCCGCCGGGAACGGCGGTCAGTCCGCGAAGGGAGCGAGCCGGATGGCGAGGTCGAACGCCCCGTAGCGCCGCAGGAACTGCACCCGTCCCCGGGGGACGCGGTCGGCCTCCGTGCGGAAGGCGGCGGAGAACTCGCGCTTGAACCCCAGCCGCGGGTGCTGCGCGACCACGGAGGCGAGGAGGTCCGGCGGCAGCTCCCACGACCGGATCCCGACGACGTCGACGCCGGCGCCCGCCGCGAGCAGGTAGGCGACCGGGCCGTGGGCCAGCGTGGCTCGGGGGTTGTGGTGCAGCGTGATCGCGGTCCGCATCGTCTCCGTCGCGGCCGAGGAAAGACCCACCTCCTCGGCGACGTCCCGGGCGATGCGGGCGCTGGTCGCGGTGAAGTCTCGGTGCACGGCCTCGGTGGGCAGCCCGGTGTCGTGCAGCAGCGCCGCGGCGAAGAGGAGTTCCCGGTCGTAGGTCAGCCCTTCGAGCTCACCCAGCGCCGCACCGAAGGCGAACGTCCGGTGGGAGTGGTTGAGCAGCGCGGGAGCGAGCCGGGACTCGGCCACCCGGACGGCGGCCCGGGTGAGAACCGAGTCCGGCGGCCGGATCTCCGACGGGGCGACCTGTCGCCGCCGACCGGAGTTGAGCCGGGCGAGCATCGTCAGGCGGCCGATCGCGTTGGCGGTGTGAGCCCGGGCCAGTGGCCGGAGGAGCGAACGCCGCTCGGCGGCTGACAGCTGGCCGCCGGTCCGTGTGACCCAGCTGAGTGTTCCGATGTCGGTGGCGGAGCTGGTCATGGCATCTCCTGGTGTCCGGGCGGCTGCGGGCGGCCCTCCGGCGCGGACCTCGTGGGCCGGCAGTGCCACGGTCGTCGGCGCCCGGGACCGATCTCGCCGGTGAAATCACCAGGATCGGACAGCTTGGGCTGTGGTCAGGCAGCGACAGGGGGCCGACGGCGGGTGCTGCCCAGATACGTCCGCGGCGATCCGTTCGCGTACCCGGACGGCAGCCGGTGCACGGAGGGGCCGTCGGCGATCGGGCCGGAGGGAGCGGCTGCACGGGAGTCCATGTGCCGGTAGACGATGCGGTCCATGGGGTCGTAGATGTTCACGATGTCGACTCCCTTCCCCGGGGCGGGGTTGCTCGGTGCGTGGACACACCGTGTCGCTCAGGAGAGGGCATTCGCGCCGGTGGAAATACCAGGTTTCGCGGATCAGCTCTCGGTCTCGGCGGCGAGGCGGCCGGACGCGACGGCGCGGGCGAAGGTGGCGTGGTCGCGCTCGTTCTGGTCGCCATACGCCACCGCGAAGTCCGCGATCGCGCGGTCGAACGCCGGTCCCTTGCCGAGGTAGGCGGCGATGGCGATGCGGTCCCCCCACCGGGCGTGGGACCGGCCGAGGGTGGCGCCGCAGATGCGGGCGTACAGCGTGGCCGCGCGGACGTCCATCGTCTCGACGTCGGCGCTGCCCTTCCAGTCGTGGAACTGCCGCACGTAGTAGTCGCGGGTCACGCCGTCGAGCCCGGCGATCCGCTGCCAGCCCAGGAAGATGTCGGTGGCGGCCTGCATCAGCCGCTGCCCGGCCACGACCCGCTGCCCGTGGTGCCGGTAGGTCGACGGGCCGAGGAAGCCTTCGAGGACCGACGGCTCCGCCTGTTTGACCTGGAGGAACAGCGGGTCGCGGTCGTCGCGTCCCACCAGCAGCACGATCCAGCAGCGGGTGCCCACGCTGCCGACACCCACGACCTTCCGGGCCGCGTGCACGTACCGGTACTCCTCCAGCGGGTGGTGATGCTGGGTGAGCGTGCGGCGGTAGGACGCGAGCAGCTTCTTGATGACTGGGGCGGGGTCCATCCACGGGGTTCCCGGCGGCACGAGGTCCTCGACCGGGACGATGATCGGCGGATCGGCGACGATCCGGAGCTCGCCGTCGACCGTGCCCACGCGCTTCGAGAGCACGCGCGCGCTGTCCCGGGATCGGGCCTTGGCCACCATCTCTTCGTTGGCGCGGAGCTGACGCTTGCCCACGTGCTTCACCGCGACTTCCTTGCGCACCATCGTGAGCAGCGCCCCGGCCTCCAAGTGCTCGTACCAGGCCTGCAGCCCGCCCATCCCGGCGGCGCGGCGGATCCGGTCCCGGTACTCCTGCACGGCCGCGACGACGATCGCGCGCCGATCCTCCGCCGAGAACCCCCGGTCACGCCCCAGGACCTCGAAGCTGGTCGCGAGCCGCTTGATGTCCCACTCCCACGGTCCGGGGAGTGTCTCGTCGAAATCGTTGACGTCGAACAGCAGCTTCCGCTCCGGGGTGCCGAACAGGCCGAAGTTCGACAGGTGCGCGTCCCCGCACAACTGGACGGTGACCCCGGACCGGGGGCTGCCGGCGAGGTCCGCAGCCATGATGAGCGCCGCACCGCGGAAGAAGGTGAACGGCGAGACCAGCATCCGGCCGTGCCGGATCGGGACGAGTTCGGGCACCCGCGTCAGCGCCTGCTGTTCCAGCAGCGCGGCGGGGTCCGGCCGGTCGGGCGCCGGTGTCCAGCGGGCGTGCACGGAGCGCGGGGCCTCCAGGCGCGCTGCGCGTCCGCGCGCCGTCCGCTCCTCGACGTTCAACCGCTGCCGCCGCCACGCGGACGCGAACTCCCGCCCGGGCGGCTGGTTCCCGTCCGACGAGGAGGACGCGCGCGGTGGAGAGTGAACGGTCACGACGCCTCCGCTGTGGCTCGCCGCCGAAGGACGGGGGCCGGCGCGCTGCCGGCCCCCGTCCATCGTTCGACGTCGTAGCGGAGCCGGGGTCACCTGAACCGCATGAAACCGGCTGCCGGGTCAGTGACCGAGGTGCCCGTGTCCGTGCCCGTGACCGGCGACACCGGCCGCGGGCTTACCGCCAGGGACGGCGAAGGCGGTGAGCACGAACAGCGCGGCCAGCACGCCGGCGGTGACGGCGAAGGCCCGGCCGTAGCCGTCGACGAGGCCGGCGGTGGTGGTCAGGCTGCCGGCGACCGCGGTGAGCGCGGCGACGCCCAGTGCGGCGCCGATCTCGTGGCCGGTCATCATCAGCCCCGACGCCAGCCCGGAACGCTCGGCCGGAACGTCGCTCATGGCCGCGACGGCGATGGCCACGAACATCGGGCCGACGCCGGAGCCGACGAGTAGGAAGCCGGGCAGCACGTCGCCGGCGTAGGAGGTGCCGCCGGCGCCGGCGGCGAGGAGCAGCACCCCGGCGGCCATGACAACCAGCCCGCCGAGGATCAGGGTGCGGGCGCCGACGTGGCCGATGGCCTTCGACGCGGCAGCAGCAGACAGGGTCATCGCCGCGGCCAGCGGCAGGAACTGGAGTCCGGCGACGACCGGCGAGGAACCCACGATGGCCTGCAGGTACAGCGACGACAGGAAGACCGCGCCGACCACGGCACCGGTGACGCCGGCCATCACCGCCGAGGCGGAGACCAGCGACCGCATCCGCCACGTCGCCGGGGGGACGAGCGGGTCGCCAGCACGCCGCTCGAGCCGGGCGAACGTCGCGAGCAGGACGGCGGCGACGGCCAGGGAGAGCAGGGTCCGCGGCGCGGCCCAGCCTGCCGAGCGGATGGCCTCGATCCCGAACACCAGCGCCAGCAGCCCGCCGACGAGGGTCAGCGCGCCGGGCACGTCCAGCCGGCTCAGCGGGCGCGGCTGCGATCCACTGCGTGCGACGGCCCGCAGGGTGCCGACGACGACGGCCACGCCGATGGGCACGTTGATGAAGAAGACCGCTCGCCAGCCGAGCGCACTCGTCAGTGCCCCGCCGAAGAGGACACCGGCGGCGATGCCGAGGCTGCCGACGGTGCCCCAGACGGCGAGCGCGGCCTGCCGTTGCTTGCCGGCGTAGGCGGTCAGGATGATCGACAGGGCCGCCGGGGTGAGCAGCGCGGCGCCGGCGCCCTGTCCAGCTCGGGCCAGGATGAGCGTCAGCGGGGTCTGTGCCAGGCCGCTGAGCAGGGACGCGGCGGTGAACAGGCCGATCCCGGCGAGGAACGCACGGCGCCGATCGATCAGGTCGGCGACCCGGCCGCCGAGCAGCAGCAGGCCACCGGAGAGCAGCACGTAGGCGCTGATCGTCCACTGGTAGTCCGCCGACGACAGGTGCAGCGCGTCGCTGATCGACGGCAGGGCGACGTTCACGACCGACACGTCCAGGATCACCATGAACTGGGCGGCGATCATCAGGGCGAACACCGACCACGGTCGGCGCGGCGTGTCCTCGACTGGCGCCGGGTGAGCCGCTGCTGGGTGGTGGTGGGGGACGTGCTGGTGCCCAGGGGCACGGGCCGCCGGTTCGGCGGTGGGGTGGGCCGACATGGCTCCTCCTCGAGGTGGGACTGCGGGTCGGGTCTCACGCTCGCCGGGACCGGGACTCGCTCTCGCCGGGGAAACCGCCAGGTTTGCTCGGCCGTCGGCACGGCCAGCACGTGCGCCTCGCCCGCCGCCGGCTCCGGGACGAAACCTGGCGATTTCCCCGGCGTGAGGTCCACGCCCCCGCTCCTAGCGTCCGAGGCGGAACCAACCCCCGGCCCGAGGAGCCCTCATGACCAGCACCATCGCGGAGATCATCGACGCCTCCGCGACGGTCCGGTTCCTCGCCACCTTCAGCACCACCGTGCTGCCGGTAGCGGCCACTGCGATCGGCCTGCAGTTCGGGTGGCAGCCGGAGGACGGCGGCACGTGGTTGGCCGCGGGGGCAGTCGTCACCGGCTGGGCGTTCGCCGTGACCCTCTGGCTGCACCACCGCGGCTGGCGGGCCGGCGCCGTGCTCGCGGCCATCGGTTCCCCGGTAGCGGTGCTCGCCGCCCCGGCCGCGCTCGGCTGGCTGCCGCCGGCCGGCGCGGTGCTGTGGGGGCCGGTGAGCACCGTGCTGGCTACTGCGCTCGTGATGGCGGCACGGCCGCCGACCCTGCCCTGATCCCTCCCGCCCACTCCTCGGACGGGACGTCGCGCCGGCACCAGGGTCACCACGGTTGCGCGAGCGCTGCACTGGGCAATAGATCTTGATGACGAGGGGAGTGACGCCACCGGCTCGCGCCGCCGACCTGCGCGATGCCGGCGCGACCGTTGCTCCTGCGGACCGGCCCACCGTTCGACTGGTCGGACTCGGGATCGC